>NZ_QUHR01000009.1 GCF_003479605.1 Roseburia sp. AF12-17LB | reverse complement strand
AAATCTTTTACAGAATGGGATTAGCCATCAACACGTTTTGTCCTATAACCCTAGAAAGCAGGTGTTCCAATCAGAACACCTGCTTTTTTGCTTTACCGAAAATTGCTTTCCTGTAACACACATTTCTTGTTATTTGCATATATTATTTATACCTGACATTTACACCGTCATTATGCGAATCATAATTATTAACCGGTCACTTAGGTTGTCGTATTATAAATCTCTCCGGTATTATAATTGTAGGTATATGTACCTGTATTACCATATGTATTGCCCTTGGATGCTTCCCGTTCTGCATAATAATCTGCCAAAGATGCTTTTGCAGATACCTGATATCCATAGGAACCATTTCCATTGAACAAAGATTTTACCAAAGACATATCTGCCTTCTTAAAGGTATCCTCATCAATACTGAGTTTGTTATCTACACCAACGGTAATTCCAACCTTAGAAAGTAACTTTTCATTGGAATCTGTAGTCCGAACCATGGAAGAAACTGCATTGAGAATTCCATTGGTATTGGAATCTTCTGATTTCTTCAGCAGGTTATTGTAGCTGTCTACAAAAGCACTTACTTTCTTATAAATTGCGTCTTTATCATAATCTGTTGTGGTATTACCCTTTGCATCGGTTGTTGTTACTTTGTTAAATACAGACTTCTTGGTCTTATCCAGTAAAGCATCGGATGCACCCTTCAACTCTTCCGCAGCATCTTCAATTTTTGCTAATGTCTTAGTATCATCCTTTGCAGTAGACGTTGAAGTCTTCTTGTTTGTCTCTACAATCTTGCTGGCAGAATCATTTCCACCATAATATGCCTTCATCAGTTTAAAATAGGAACCGGTACGAATTGCAGAATAATCAGCAATATTAATTCCTAACAAACCGCTGTTTGAAGTTCTGCTTCCATTTGATAATCCGGAAAACAATGTGTTAATTGAATTCAAATCATAATTTGAAATGCCTATCATATAATCACTCCTTTGATATCTGATGTGTAACATCCTTGTCCCACGTCTGCCTATTGTTAAGTCTATTATAGCATTTTAGGCACAGGATTGCAATATTGTGTAAAATCCACAACTTTTTATGTGATTTTTTTCATCTATTGTAACTTTTCACAAAGTTTTTATGGTTTGTTCATAGTTTTGTCATATTTATAGCATACTATAGAACCATCAAAAGAAACTCATGTTTTTAGATATATTTTTTCATAATAGCCTCGGCATCCGAAAGATGTCGGGGCACTCCTCATTTTAGGAATAATTTTTTATGTTGGCTGGATACCAATATATTTGATAACATAAATTACAGGATTTAACAGGTTTCTATGTCAGGCATAAAATACCGCAGTTCTAGAACACATATTTTTCTTTTTACAATATAAAGTGTCTTTCCAATGTTTGACAAACTATCAGCACGGTTCGTCAAAAGGACGGATGTTTGACAAAATTTATTAGGGGCACTTAGAATTTCGTATAGCAACCGGCAACGCCGGCACAGGATGTGCCGGCGAGGTGCAATCTGAACATGGATGTGAATTTGCACCGGTTGCCGGGCAAAACACAATATGTTTCGAAATTCTTAGTGCCCCTTATAAACTTTTGTGTAACATCCGTCTTTGACGGACAGTGCGGATAGTCAGTCAAAGCAACGGAAAGACATTTTGTAATCAAGAAAAAATATGTGCTAAGAACTGCAGATATTCCATGCCAATTAACATAGAAACCTATTAAATCCTGCAATGCTTTGTTATTCAACATTATTGGTATCAAGTCAACATTAAAATCCATCCTACAAATTCTCAATCTGCCAGTCTATCGGTGCTACTCCATGCTCTTCTAAAAATGCATTCGCCTGTGAGAAATGTTTGCATCCGAAGAAACCACGGTATGCCGAAAGCGGGCTTGGATGAGGTGCTTTTAATATCAGATGCTTCGGATTGGTAAGCATCGGAATTTTGCTCTGTGCCGGTCTGCCCCACAGCATATAGACAACTGGTCGATCCTGGGCATTGACCGCCTGGATAATGGCATCCGTAAAATGCTCCCATCCTTTGCCCTGATGGGAGTTCGCCTGATGTGCACGGACGGTCAGAACCGTGTTCAATAATAATACACCCTGCTTTGCCCATTTTTCCAGATAACCATTGTCAGGGATATAGCAGCCAAGGTCATCCTGTAGTTCTTTATAGATGTTCTGTAAAGATGGTGGAATCTCTTTCTGATCCGGCAGTACGGAAAAACTAAGGCCATGTGCCTGATGTTCATTATGGTATGGATCCTGTCCCAAAATCAGCACCTTTACTTCTGAAAGCGGTGTTAAGTGCAAGGCATTAAAGATATCATCTGCCGGTGGATATACCACATGGGTGCTGTATTCTTTTTTTACAAAATCATATAAATCTCTGTAATATGGCTTTTTAAACTCGGCAGATACACTGTCCAGCCAGTCATTGGTAATCATTGCCATAGTTTTATCTCCTTACTGATACCCCGCGACCTGCAAGATAATTCTTAAGGTCCATAATTTCAAGTTCTTTATAATGGAATAATGATGCTGCCAGTGCTGCATCTGCTTTACCTTCTGTCAACGCTTCATAGAAATGTTCTTTCGTTCCGGCTCCACCGGAAGCAATGACCGGGATAGATACATTTTCTGCAATCTGTCTGGTCAGTTCCAAATCGTAACCGGCTTTCGTGCCATCACAGTCCATACTGGTCAAAAGAATTTCTCCGGCTCCAAGCTTCTCGACTTTCATTGCCCATTCTACCGCATCAATACCTACATCAATTCTTCCGCCATTTTTATAAATGTTCCAACCGCTGCCATCTTCTCTTCTTCTCGCATCAATGGCAACAACCACACACTGACTTCCGAATTTGTCTGCCGCATCACTGATTAACTGTGGTGTATTAATTGCAGAAGAATTAATAGAAATCTTGTCTGCACCTTCCCTAAGCAGCACTTTAAAATCTTCTACACAGCGGATTCCTCCGCCTACGGTAAATGGAATAAATACATTTTCCGCTACACGTCTTACCATATCTACTACTGTATTACGGTTATCCGAAGATGCTGTAATATCCAGAAATACCACTTCATCTGCTCCGGCTTTATCATAGGCTGCCGCAATTTCCACCGGGTCACCGGCATCTCTTAAATTCACAAAGTTCACACCTTTTACAACTCTTCCATCATTGACATCCAGACATGGAATAATTCTCTTGGTAAACATTATTTCACACCTCCCTGTAATGACGCAAAGTTCTTAAGTATCTTCAGTCCAACGGAGCTGCTCTTCTCCGGGTGGAACTGGCAGGCAAAGATGTTGTCCTGCTCCACAGATGCATGAATAGTGACTCCATATTCTGTAGTTGCTTTTACGATTTCTTCATGCTTTGCCTGTAAATAATAAGAATGCACGAAATATACATAGGCATCCATCGGCACATCCTGAAACAGTCTTCCATTATTCTGTAAATGCAGGGAATTCCAACCGATATGCGGAATTTTCAGCCCATAGGTATCTGGGATCCGCACAATTTTTCCCTCTAAAAGCCCAAGTCCCTCTACTCCTTCTGACTCTTCGCTTCCTTCAAACATTAACTGAAGTCCGAGGCAGATTCCAAGGAATGGCACTTTTCTTTCACAGACTTCATGGATGACCTTGTCCAGTTCATAGCGTTTCAGATTATCCATTGCCACACCAAAAGAACCAACGCCCGGTAAAATCACCTTATCTGCCTGTTCAATGGTATGAAAATCTCTTGTAATTACGCTTTCCTCACCCAGATATGCCAATGCTTTTTCCACACTCTTTAAGTTTCCTGCATCATAGTCAATAATTGCTATCATAATGTTCTCCTATTCCAGTCCTGCTGCTGCAAGTATCCCCTGAATTGCCTTTGTATAATCTGTTCTCTTTGTCATCGCATGCAATTCTGCTGCCTTTTCCTCTGATACACCAAAATGGTCTGATAACTGCTGCAAAATCTGATTCTTCAGTCCTGCCATTTCGTCTGTTATCTCATATTCCTGAGCCAGGTCTGCGCCATCTACGCATCTGCCATATCCACGAATCAACGCATCCAAAGCCATTTCATTTTCATTGATTCCGCTTAAGCTCTCATAAGACTGATATTCGCTCTGTATGGAAGCCAGCACCTGTGCCTTCTTATAGAAATTCTCGTCTTTTCCCTTTACATAAGAACCGGCTACGGTCTGGAATGCTGTTACATAGGAGCCGCTTGCAAAATCATCCTTTGCCTGCTGCATGTCCTGCCCATACTGTAAATTGGAGCTTCCCAGCAAAATCAAGATTAGAAGGGAAAGTGCCATAATAAAAATCAGAATAACCGGCTTCTTCGGAAGAGGTGGCGTACGGTCTATTTCTTTTGGAGGCTTCTCTTTCTTTACCTTTGGCGCCTTCTCCTTCTTCGCCTTTTCCTTCTTTTCTTTTTTCTCTTTCTTTTTCTTCTCTTTCTTGCCCTTCTTACCGGCTCCCTCGTCTGCATCCATCTCTTTTAAGATTTCTCTGTTCTCAGATGAAATGCTGCCAAGGCTGTCATCTTCTGCAATCTTTGTATCATCCTCTTCTTCATCCGGTCCAAATAAAACGGACATAATTTTACTGAAGAATCCCTGTTTTTTTCTCTTTTCCTTTGCTTCCTTTAAATCCTTTAATTCTTCGATACTTCCAAGGCGTTCAAATTCATCCTGGACCTCACTGTCCTCATCTTCTGAATGCTCTAATTCTTCTCCATTTTCATCTGCTTTCAGCAAATCGCCGATATCGGATAAGTCAGCATCTCCAGATAACATATCCATAAGATTAATGGCATCATCATCTTCTGAAAGAAGTGGTTCCTCTTCCTCAGATTCTGTCTTTGATGCTTCCGGTATCTCCGCCGCCGAATCTTCATCCGGCGTATCAAAGAAGCCCAGCGTCTCTTCTTCCCCGGAAGCATCATCTTCTGGTGTTTTCGACGTATCCGGGTGTTCTTCCTCTCCGGAATCTCCAACCTTCTTCCGGACCGCATCCATGATATCATTCACATCTTCCATCATATCTGATGCTGCAGACTCATCTGTTGCCATATCTGTGGTTCCTGATGAGATTGACTCCGAAGCTTCCTCGACATCGGATGTCTTGTCTTCATTGACATCAATATCTGCCTGATTTGATGCCTCTTCGTCTAATTCCATTTCGAATTCCTGCAGGAAATCATCTGCTGCTCCTGTTGCCAGCTCCTGTTCAAATTCACGCTGGAATCCTGTGCCGGAGTAGTCCTCGTGCTTCTTTTCCACCGGCTTTTTCTCCCGTTCTCTTGGCTTTGCAGCTTCTTCATTCATTGATTGAATCAGATTCTCGATATCCTTCTTATTATTTCTTCTGTTAGCATCTGAAACTGAATTCAGCAAATCGTCCAGATAATCTTCACTCTTACTCAAATTTATACCTCCATGTATCCAAGTTGCCTGTATATCTGCTTACAGGGTCTGCCACAACATCTCCCAGCAGATGCCGGACAGCGTAAAGGAAAGGGATGTGATGTAACATCACACCCCTTTGTCTGCGTTCTTTCCTTACTTTCCAGTCTGGTCAATCAGTCTGTCGATAGCCTGTACCAGACTTCCAATCTCCGGTTTAGTCAATTGGGCGTCTGCTCCGAGTGATTCACCTTTTCTTCTCATTTCATCATTTACCAGGGAAGAGAAAATGATTACCGGAATATCATGCATATTATCGTTCTCTTTTACCAGTTTTGTTAACCGGTGTCCGTCCATCAATGGCATCTCGATATCGGTAATAATACAATGTACTTTATCTTTTACATTGCCAGCTTTCTCATAAGCACAAAGCTTGTCCCATGCTTCCTGTCCGTTCATATTGACATTCAGGTTGGTATAACCTGCTTTCTTCAGACAATCTGTAATCAATTTACTTAATAATGGGGAATCCTCTGCAATCATAATCGGGGAATCATTACGGTTACGATTTTCCAGATGCTCTACATCAGATACCTTAAGTCCTGTTTCCGGGCTGATATCAGAAATAATTTTTTCAAAGTCAAGAATAACAATCAACTGTCCATCCAGTTTAATGACTCCGGTTGATACACCCTTGTCCTGGACATTAATCGTTGCATCTGGTTTGATAATCTCTGACCAGGAGACACGATGAATTCCAATAACCTGATCTACATGGAATGCAATATTTAATTTATTAAAGTTTGTGATAATAAACAAACCTTTTCCTTCTTCATCCTGCATACCCAGACATCTTCTCAGGCTGATTACCGTCAGCATGGTATCTCGTGGCATAAAGATTCCTTCCACACTCGGATGTGCATTTGGTACCGGGGTTACCGGCTGATAGGATAAAATCTCACGAATCTTCGCTACGTTAATTCCGTAATGATTATCCCCTAAAGTAAACTCCAGCACTTCCAGTTCGTTCGTACCATTTTCTAACAGAATATTTGTCTCCATTTATGTTTTCCTCCCAAGGTCATTTCTTAGAATATTTCTATTTCAAATTATAACATAATATTACATAAAAATGCACCGTTTTTTTACAATTCTTTAGATATTTTTACTATTTTATAGATTACAGGTCTTATGTACCGTGTTTTCGACTACTTCCAGAGAGATTTTACTCAAATCTTCCGGTGTACCTTCCGGCACCTCAAAGAGTAAAACCGTATCTGTGCCACTTCCTGCTTCAATAGTCCCCTGATATGTGCCAAGGTCATTTAACAGAATTGAGACCTGTGCAACAGCTTCCACGCTGTCATTTAATGTCATGCGGAATGACACCTTGCGGCTTAACATATCACAATCAACTGCTTCGGTTCCGGCATTGTTTAAATGAAAATGTAAAACCAGATACTTATTTCCAGCGGTCGGCTCTACGATATAAGACGAATCCTGCTGATAGACGGAAGCAAATTCTGCCCCAGTATACTGCACATCAATGCCCGGTATTGCCACTGCATCGTTTAAGGACACACTGTTGTCCGATGCCGCATTCTCCGGAGTTCCTGTTGCATCTCCACCTTCTGATGGCATCTGCTCAGTGGAATCCGGCTGTTCCACAGCCTCGGTATCTGTAGTCTCTGTTGTCTCTTCACTCTTTGACAGCCTTACAATTCCATCCTGTTGCTTTATATTATACTTTGATACTACATGTGCTGCATAATCTACAATTGTCTGTTCTTCCTGCTCCGTTAATTCAATCGGCTGCTCTCCGCATCCGCCTAAGAATAACGCAGCCAACAGCACACATGCCGTTGTTTTTATCTTTCTGTCCATCATAGGCACTCCTTAACTTATCAATCTATTTCCATGTTAGCATTTTTCCGGCTTTCAGGCAATAGTTATTTCACGTTCTTCCTCGTTATCATCGCGATTGCTGGTGTCTAATTCTATCCAGAATTCCACACCATCCTCATGGTTAATGACTCCGCACTGCTGATGCATGGAATCCATAATTGCTTTTACAATGGACAGACCAATTCCGCTGCCTCCATAAGCTCTGGTTCTTGCTTTATCTACCTTATAGAATTTAATCCAGATATTATCAATGTCTTCTTCCGGAATCGGCTTTCCGGTATTAAACACGCTGACTCTTACTACATCCTGCTTACATTCATAAGAAATTTTAATCCGGTTTTCACCTTCCAAATGGTTGATTGCATTGCTCAGATAATTGGTTATAACCTCTTCTATCTTAAATTCATCCGCCCACACAAAAAGCGGCTGCTCGTCAAATTCCAGAATAGCTCCTTTCTGTTCTAAGATAATGGCATTACTGGCAGCTACTCCACGGATCAGTTCGGTGATATCAAACCGTTCCATCACAATAGCATCATTCCCAAATTCCAGCTGATTCAAAGTAAGAAGTTTCTTTACCATGCGGTTCATCTTCTCTGCTTCATCTGTAATGACCTCACAATAGAAATTTCTGCTCTCCGGATCGTCCTGCACACATTCCTGTAAGCCTTCTGCATAACCCTGAATCAGTGCCAGCGGTGTCTTTAGCTCATGGGAAACATTTGACAGGAAATCTTTTCTCATCTCGTCAATCTGTTCCTTCTTTTCGATATCTATCTTCAATTCATTATTAGCACTCTTTAATTCCGATATGGTCCGCTCTAAGATTTCCGATAGCTGGTTCATATGCTCGCCCAACTGTTCAATCTCATTATCTCCCTTGACCTCATACTTGGCATCAAAGTCGAATTCTGCCATTTTCTTGGATATATCTGTAAGCCGCAGAATTGGGTTAGTAATACGGCGGGTAACAAAAAAAATGATAATACCACTCACTATTACCGCAACAACTCCTACATCCATCAGCAGACGATTAGACACCTGCGCACTTTCCTTGATACTTTCCAATGGAGTTCTCGCCAGCAAAAGATTACCATCTGCCAGGGTTCCCCAGAGAATCAGATAATCCGATTCCAGCCTGGTATCCTCTTTTTCTCCCATGACATAATTGTCGTTTGCTTTCAGTACTTTCATATTAAGATGCATATCATCATTCTGCACACTTGCCATGATAATTTCCATAAACTGCATCCTGAGATTTTCCACACCATTGGTAGAAGAACGCACTACTGTACCATCGGATGTAATAATTAAAATCGTCAGGTTACCATTGGAACAGATTTTTTCAAAATCTATATCATAATCTGATGTATTTAAGATTCCCTGTTCACTTGCCGCATTAATCTGCTGGAACCCATTTTCCAGCACTTCCTGCTTATAGCGGGTATAATAGCCTTCCAGCAGGGTAACATTAAGAAGCCAGCACAGTAATACCGTGCCGGCCACTAACCCAACGATAGTCAATGTAATCTGCGTTGTAATGGAATGCTGCTTTTTCTTATTCTTTGCCATATATCTTCCACCTTATCACATTCTATTGCGGTGCATCAATGTCCAGCTTATAGCCCATACCCCAGATTGTCTTGATATAATCCCCTTTTTCGCCCATCTTGCTACGCAGCTTTTTCACATGGGTATCGATAGTTCTGGCATCACCGAAATAATCATAATTCCATACATGATTCAGAATTTTCTCACGGGATAAAGCAATTCCCTTATTCTCCATGAAATATGCCAGAAGCTCAAATTCTTTATAGCTCAAATCAATATTTTTGCCGTCAATTGTTACCATATGGGCAGCCTTGTCCATTACAATGCCACCTACTTCCAGCACATCATCTTCCGTATAATTGCCGGTTCTCCGCAAAATTGCCTCTACCCTTGCCACCAGGATCTTCGGGCTGAATGGTTTACTGATATATTCATCCACACCAAGTTCAAATCCTAAAAGTTCATCACTTTCTTCACTCTTGGCTGTCAGCATGATAATCGGTGTCTTGGAACTTTCCCTGATTTCCCGGCATACATCCCAGCCGTTCATCTTCGGCATCATAACATCCAGAATGATCAATGCAATATCTTTATTTTTATAAAATACGTCTAAGGCTTCTTCTCCGTCTCCTGCCTCTAACACTTCAAAGTTCTGTTTTACCAGGAAATCCCTCACCAGCTTACGCATACGGCTTTCATCGTCTACCACCAGAATTTTACGTTTTTCCATATTTGCTTCCCTCTTCTTTTTTCTATAGTTTAACGGATAAATATGTCAAATTTGTGTTCTTCTGCGATTTAATTCTGCTTTTCCAAAGCATCCAGTGCCGCTTCTCTTTCATCCAGCTCCTGTTCCCACTCTTCATATTTATTAATGATTTTCGTCTCATAATTTAAGATTGTGGTACTGCCACTGGTAAGGCTGATGGCAAACATGGCAATAACAATAATAATCAGCACAATATTCACAGAAAGTAAGATGCGGCAGCGCTTCTGTAATTTCGTTTCCTGTTGTTCCTCTGAATTTTTATCAGCATTTTCATTCTGGTGCTCACCAGATTTTTCTTTGCCAGCTACATGGTCAAGGTCTAAGCCCATATCTTTCACAGGAATACCTGGTATTTCGGATGCATCCACCCCGGGCAGTCCTTTCAGATAATCCTGCAGTTCTTTTAGATAGGCATATCCTATCGGTGTATGGAACAATTCCTGAGCCATGATTCTCTGGTAGATTTCCTGTACCATCTGTGGATTATCCATGTTCATATTATCATGTATGTACTGGATTCCTTCCACTTCCTTTTTTGCCAATTTTGCCTGTTCTTCATTTTCAAATACGAATCCACTTACTTCCCAGACTTTGCCATCTAATTCTTTTTGTTCCATATTTCCTCCTGCAATTTACAATCCCAGAAAAGTCTTTTTATAAAATGGTGCAACCTCACCAATCAGCTCCATTGCCTTTTCGTCTGCTTCATGCATATCAAGACGCATATAGCCAAGGGACGGCTTTACAGCTTCAGCAATTCCTTCAAAGACGCTCTTTCTCTCACCCTTAAACTCTACAACCAGCAAATAACTAATGTCATCCTTACGTTCAATTTTCGTTACCAGATATGCTTTCTTGATATTCTTCTGTTTCTTCATATATTCACTGAGTATCTGTTTCAGTTCATCCGCCTCTGCAATTGGCTCACCAACAAATACACCCGTTTTCTTTTCAACAAGATTGCCAGATGCCATCTCAGCTTCCTGCCTCTTATAGCGTTTGAAATAACCTATAATAATTTTCTTCCGGTTCTCTTCTACCCGAAGTTCCATACTGCCCGGATTGATTACAAAATCTCGCTCTCCTGCAATCTTCATCAGCTGGTCAAAACTGACTTTCTGTCCCTTCCATTCCTTTACATTATAAATCTTCTGAAAACTCTGCCAGTCTGTATACACCGGCATCCACTGTGCTCCATTGCTATCCTGTAACAATGCAAACTGAAGGGCTGTTCCCTTTTTTCCGTCTGCATCCTTTTCTTCCTTCGGGTCCTCTACCACTTTTACCGGACATAAGAATTCCCCGCGGACTACCTCTTTTAACATACGGTCACATAAGAACTGCTCCGCACGTTTCCACTGTTCATCTTTCTTTTCTTCAAATAAAATCTGTCTGTGTCTTGCCATTGCAAGAATCAGAGCCGGATTTACAACCGGAATCTGTGCTTTGGAAAGCTCGGAAAAATCCGGTGGTGGAAGCAAGTCATCTCTTTTTAATCTGCAGGAATAGCTTCCCACATCCAGTATCAGATCTTCCATACCCCACCAGTGGAGGTTTGCCCAGAAGAACATCTGCTTGTCTCCTCTGATTCCTTTTAATTCCAGTTCTACATTCTGCTCTTTATAATGTTCTATTGCCTTTTGGGCAAATTCTTTCGTTGAAAAGATTAATACACTTCCGTCCCCCATAACACGCGGGTAACCGGTGTGCCTGTCCCATGCGCAGTAAAGCTCTTTGCATCCCTTTATTTTATCTGCCAGAATCTTGTTAAACACTTCTATCTTCTTTAAAAAGTTATCTGCCACAAAGGTTTTCTTCTTATGATGTACTTCTGCAGAACGAATCAGAAATTCCAGTTCCTCTAAAGTAAGCTTTGCAAGTTCCTGTTCATCCGGCATTTCATAATTCAAAAGATGGGTCTCTAATAATTCTTCTTTACGCTCTTTACTAATTTCCATGTTCTTCTCCTATATCTTTCCTTAAAACAATCACGTTATTTCTATTTTAATATAAAAATGCCATAAAGTAAAATAGAATCCTTCCGGATTCTACTTTATCTTTCACGCAGTTTACATCAGTTCTTCAATGACTCCTGTTTCATTGTATTTTCTGCAGTCAATGACACGCTGATTGGAAGAACCTTTGAATTTTAATGTAATATCATATAGCTCTGCCACATAAGGGCCATCCACCAGCACATCGATTAAGGATAATAATTCTTTCGTATCCTCGGTATATCTTCTTCCCTCCGGTACCAAATCCTTATCCAGTACATATCCGGTATATGCCCATATGTCTTTTTCCGGATGTTCCGTCCGCACCCGCTTGATAAATGGAAGCAGTGCATGCTGGTTTTCCGGTTCAAAAGGGTCTCCTCCCAAAAGAGTCAGTCCCTTGATATAGGGAGATTCCAAAGATGCAAGAATTTCATCTTCTACTTCTTTTGTAAATTCTTCTCCATTTTTAAAGTCCCATGTTTCCGGCTGAAAACACTCTTTACAGTGGTTCCGGCAGCCGGATACAAACAGCACCGTTCTTACACCGGTGCCGTTCGCAATATCATTATATTTAATCGCTGAATAATGCATTTTCTTTTCACTTTCTTTTTATAAGTGAAGTACACGCTCCTTGATTTCCTGGGTTCTTCCCTGATTCCAGAACTGGGAACCAATATAACCACAGGTACGTCTTGCCACGTTCATCTTATCCTGATCACGGTTGTGGCAATGCGGGCACTCCCATACTAATTTTCCATCATCATCTTTTACAATCTGAATCTCACCATCATAGCCACATACCTGGCAGTAATCGCTCTTGGTATTTAACTCTGCATACATGATATTCTCATAGATGAATTTCATTACAGATAAAACAGCATCCAGATTATCCTGCATGTTCGGAACTTCCACATAGCTGATTGCTCCACCCGGCGAAAGTGCCTGGAACTGGGATTCGAATTTCAGTTTGGTAAATGCATCGATATTTTCGGTTACATGCACATGATAGCTGTTGGTAATGTAATTCTTATCGGTAACACCCGGAATAACTCCGAAACGTTTCTGTAAACATTTTGCAAATTTATAGGTGGTAGACTCAAGCGGTGTTCCATATACGGAGAAATCAATATTTTCTTTCTCTTTCCACTCCTTGCAGGCATCATTTAACCGCTGCATTACCTTTAAGGCAAATGGTGTTGCTGCCGGGTCGGTATGTGGTTTTCCAGTCATATATCTGGTACATTCGCAAAGTCCTGCATAACCCAGTGAAATAGTAGAATATCCACCATATAAAAGCTTGTCTATGGTCTCGCCTTTTTTCAGACGGGCAAGTGCTCCATACTGCCAGAGAATCGGTGCCACATCAGAAGGTGTTCCCTTCAGGCGGTTATGACGTGCCATCAATGCACGGTAGCAAAGGTCCAAACGCTCATCAAATAGCTTCCAGAATTTTTCAAAATCTCCGCCGGAAGAGCATGCCAGATCTACCAGATTCAAGGTTACCACGCCTTGATTGAAACGACCATAGAACTTTGGCTTGCCATCTTCATCATGATATACGGTAAGGAAGGAACGGCAGCCCATACAGGTATAGCAGTTGCCATCTTTTAATTCCTTCATTTTCTTCTCAGAAATATAATCCGGAACCATACGCTTTGCAGTACATTTTGCTGCTTTCTTGGTCAGATAATAGTATTCCGAATCCTCATGGATATTATCCTCTTCCAATACATAAATCAACTTTGGAAATGCCGGTGTAATCCATACGCCATCCTCATTCTTAACACCCTGATAACGCTGGTCTAGCACTTCCTCTATAATCATGGCAAGGTCTTTTTTCTCCTGCTCATTCTTTGCTTCGTTCAGATACATGAACACGGTTACGAATGGGGACTGTCCGTTGGTAGTCATCAGGGTTACTACCTGATACTGGATAACCTGTACGCCCCGCTCGATTTCCGCATGAAGTCTTCTTTCCACAATGCTGTTAATCTTCTCTTCGCTCAGTTCCACATCGCTCTCTTTTAATGTCTGCACCAGCTCTGCATGAATTTTCTCGCGGCTGATCTGGACAAATGGTACTAAATGTGCCAGTGAAATACTCTGTCCGCCATACTGGGAGCTTGCCACCTGAGCAATAATCTGGGTTGCAATATTACATGCTGTAGAGAACGAATGTGGCTTGTCAATTCTGGTTCCGCTGATAACGGTTCCGTTCTGTAACATATCCTCTAAATTTACCAGATCACAGTTATGCATATGCTGTGCAAAATAATCTGCATCATGGAAATGGATAATTCCCTGTTCATGTGCCTCTACAATATCCTCCGGGAGAAGGAATCTTCTGGTAATATCCTTACTCACCTCACCAGCCATATAGTCACGCTGCACGCTGTTTACGGTTGAATCCTTATTGGAATTCTCCTGTTTTACTTCTTCATTATTACATTCAATCAGACTTAAAATCTGTTCATCCGTAGAGTTGGATTTACGTACCAGGGCACGTTTATAGCGGTAAGTAATGTATTTCCGGGCAACAGAAAAAGCCCTCTTGTCCATTAACTGATCCTCCACTAAGTCCTGAATATCTTCTACATTCAGGGCATGGTTGGCATCCTTACAGGAATCCTCTATATATTGTGCAATCTCCTTAATCTGGTCTGCAGTCAATCGTTCCGCTTCCACCACCTCATGGTTCGCTTTATTGATTGCAATAATAATTTTTGAAATGTCAAAAACAGCCTCTGCGCCGCTTCTTTTAATGATTTTCATTGAAATCCTCTCCCATAAAAAAATAGTCTATTCGCATAAAATCGGCACAAAACTGTACTAGATTTTGTGTCGAATCTCTTCAACGCATATACAGTATACCATATCTTGTGTTTTACGCAAGGGGGATATACAAGATTCGTGAATTTTTTTCAGAAAAATTTTTTTAGAATTTAACGCTTTTTTCATAATCTGGACAATTATTTTTCACAAAATCCGGGTATACTACAAATATCAATAGAGAACAGGTTCATCCCCCAATGTCTTGTCTCTCTATTTGATAAAACTTTTTTCATAAATTTTCATAACTCCCCTTTGTACCCCCGCAGTGCTGTGGGGGTATTACCTTTGTAAAACCATTTTTCAGACTGTAAAAACCCCGTCTCAAATATCAATGCGATATCGAAACGGGGCTTACTTCATTTTTAATCTATTTTTTAGAAATCTACTTCTGTGTCATAGTAACAGCATTTCAGCAGTTTTTCCATTTCTTCCTGACTTGGCTGTCTTGGGTTGGAGCCGGTGCAGGCATCCAAAATTGCATTGGCTGCAATCTCAGGCAGTCTCTCTAAGAATACTTCTTCCGGTACAAAGCCCTGCTCAGCCGGATAGCTGTCCGGTCCGTAGTTCTTAATACAGTGCGGAATATTCAAGTCATCATTCATCTTACGCAGGTACTGGATTAAAAGTGCGACTTTCTCGTCCAGTGTCTCTCCGCCAAGCTTCATAAAGTCTGCAATCACGCCATAACGTTTCTTTGCAGTCTCATCCTTTGCATTAAATGCAATAACCTTCGGCAGATACATGGCATTAGCTGCGCCATGAATAATATGTGCACCGTAGTCGGCAAATGCGGCACCGGTCTTATGTGCCATAGAATGTACGATTCCAAGCAGTGCATTGGAAAATGCCATTCCAGCCAGACACTGGGCATTGTGCATGGCATCACGTTTTGCCATATCTCCGTTATAGGAATCAATCAGATCATGCTGAATCATCTCAATGGCATGGAGTGCCAGCGGGTCTGTAAAATCACTGTTGGCAGTTGAAACATACGCTTCAATGGCATGTGTCATCGCATCCATTCCAGTATGGGCTACCAGTTTCTGCGGCATGGTCTCTGCCAGTTCCGGGTCAACGATTGCTACGTCCGGTGTAATCTCAAAATCCGCAATCGGATATTTGATTCCCTTCTCATAATCCGTAATAATGGAAAATGCAGTTACTTCTGTTGCTGTTCCTGAGGTAGAAGAAATTGCACAAAAATGTGCTTTCTTTCTTAATTTCGGAATTCCAAATACCTTACACATATCTTCAAAGGTAATATCTGGATATTCATATTTAATCCACATTGCTTTCGCAGCATCAATTGGAGAACCACCACCGATTGCTACAATCCAGTCCGGCTGAAACTTCTCCATAGCGGCAGCACCCTTCATCACGGTCTCAACAGATGGATCCGGTTCAATTCCTTCAAACAGTTCCACTTCCATACCTGCTTCTTTCAGATATGCCTCTGCTTTATCCAGGAAACCAAACCGTTTCATGGAGCCTCCACCAACACAGATCATTGCGCGCTTTCCTTCGAAGTTCTTCAGTGCCTCCAATGCACCTTTGCCGTGGTATAAATCTCTTGGTAATGTAAATCTCTGCATTCGTAATACCTCCTTGATAATCATTGTATGTTTACTGATATATTTTTATCATAACATAATAATATACAAAAGGTAACTGGATTTTTCTTATTTTTTGTGAAATTTTTATAAAATTTGGTTGGATTTTCCTCTTACTCTGTTGTTTCAGCAGCAGCTGCATCCTGCACCAGCGGATTCGTATCCCGGGTGGTATCTGCTGCCGTCTTTCCTGTCCTGTTGCTTACTGCCTTGCTGATTTCTTTCACCTTATCTGTCGTTTCATAATCCTCTACATCAAATAAATAGCGGTGCAGCAAATCTACATTAGTCTCCAAATCCGTTGGTACAACTACTGCTCCGATGGATTTTTCCATCATCTTGGTGTCTAACTGGAATGGCCAGCCCTGGGTATCTGCAAGCTCATACTCTTTGACATGGGCTGCAAGTCCCAATATTTCTGTGGTAGAAAGGCTGGTAGAAATGTCCGGAAACAGCTTGTCTACCAAATCATTTAAAGTAAGGATGTCTGCCTGCTTTGCTTTTTCTACAATCTTTCCTACTACAATACGCTGGCGCTCGGTCCGGCGGAAATCGTCTCCGCCACTCATTCGGTCACGGCAATAGGCAAGTGCCTGTATTCCATTGACCTGCTGCACGCCCGGTCCGGAAACCGGCTTGCCATGGGTTCCCATGACTTCATTCATTTCATCAATCCAGATGTGCATATTGCTGGCTTCTTCCCTGGTAATATCCAACTCTATTCCACCTAATGCATCCACAACTTCCATTACCGCATTGAAGTCTACGGATACATATTCGGTAATATTCAAATCCAGATTCTTATTTAACGCCGCTACTGCACCGGTCGGTCCTCCCTTGGCATAAGCTGCATTCAGTTTCCGCAGGCTGTCTTTATCATCTACTGCCAGAAAGGAATCCCGGTATACGGATACAAGCTTCACTTCCTTGGTATCATCATTGATACTGGCAATCATGATACAGTCGCTGTTTCCGCTTTCATAATTTCCACTGCTCCGGTTGTCAATTCCAAAGATAGCTATATTGGTATAATTATCTAACACTTCCTGGGTCTCGCTGTCTATATTAATATTCAGCTTCTTCGCATCTAAGGAACCGGTATTATTGATTTTATTCAGCTTACTCATTACATAAAATACTACCAGCAAAATGAGTATCACTAATACTTCTACAATAAAAAGTATCAGTTTTCTCTTTCTTCTCTGCTTTTTTCCAACCTTCTTTTTCGGACCAGTCTTCGCCTTCTGCTTTTCCATGCCCATAGTTCCTCCTTACTTTGATATACTTATACTCCTTAATCCGGACTGTTTTTCCGCAGCCTATTAATTCAAATATATCTTACTGGAATTGGTTGGTCAATGTCTCACAGACAACCTTAAGAATCAGTTCCATAAATTTAACGAAATCTTAAGTTTTCGTATTAATCAAAAGCAGAACTCTTTCCATTATACCAATGATCCCACATGGCATCATTTACCACAACATACTGTCCGTTATAAATTGCAATGGCATGGGTACCGCCATCCAGTGTAGAGCCAATGATAAGAAGCTCATCCTCATAACCATCTACATCATAGGTAACTTCTTTAATAATCTGTGTCATATCCCAGTCTGCATAAATCGTTCCCTTGACACCGTCAATCCAGCAGGTTGCCTTTACCGGCTCGTCCCAGAATTCAAAATAGTCTTTATCATTACGCACGGAACTTGGAAGCACAGATTCCGGAATATCAGCATATTTTTCACTTCCATTTTCATCCTCTGGTGCATCCGTTGTCTCTGTATCCTCACCCACGCCATCTATTGGCTGGTCTGCATTTACCGGAACTTCTTCTACTGCCGGAACATTTTCCTGTGCGGTCGTATTTTTATCATTTGATTTATTGTAGCTGATGACACCAACTGTCACTGCACTTGCTATAGATGCCGTTGCCACGATTCCAATTACCGCTTTTCCAGCTGCAGTTGACAAAAATGATATCTTTCTTGCTGTGCCTGCGGCTTTTACCGCTGTTGAGGCTGCAGTTTTTCCTGCACCATATGTACTCTTTGCTATACTTTTTCTACATTCACTTAATAAAAGCTGGGTGGATGGCTCCGCCGCAGATACAACCATTTCCTTTTTCAACAGATACAGCAGTAACGGCATTGGTGCAATACTGTAAAGCTTGTATCCCTTCTTCTGCAGTTCCTCTGCCTTTGTCTTGATATTATTCCTGCCATAACGCAGTCTTGATTTCACTGTAGCTTCCGGGCAGCCCAGCTGTTCTGCAATTTCTTTTGTGGTAAGTCCCTCTAATTCAAAGGCAATTACCACCAGACGCTGCTCGTCAGACAATGCATCGATCAGCTCATGCACCAGCTGTCTGGTCTCTTCTTTCGTATATTCTAATTCCGGCTCATTTTCCCAGACGCTTACTGCCTGATCCATGATTTCTGCATCTTCTTCCTCACCACTTTCCATGCGTAAATCAAGCGGTGTATGATTGCGTTTTTCCAGTTCATTTTTTGCTGTATTTACCACAATCTGTGCTAACCAGGAATCAAATTTTTCCGGTTCTTTTAGTTTATCCAGATTTTTCCACGCCCGTATGTATGCTTCCTGCAGAACATCTTTTGCTGCCTCTTCATCTTTCACATATTTTAAAGCCAGATAATATTTATTATTTTTTGTTGTATCATAAAGAAATTCAAATCCCGTCGAATCTCCATTACATGCTTTTTCAACTGCCTGTGTATATGTCATTTTCTTTTCCTTCTTTCTTCCTTATTTCTCATGTATTTTTCCTATAACGCCTGATTTCTTAAAATTTTAACAGAAACAGTTCTTCCACCGCAAGCACATTTCCATCTTCTATTCTCACCAGTCATGGCTGTCAATATACTCATTTAAAGCTGCTTCTGCCTCCGGTCCATAGGCATTGCAGGATAACGTTCCATCGCTGTGTTCATAAATGATGATGCCGTTGCCCGCTATCCATATATTTCCATTATCAAAAGCTTCTGCCTGCGCCTGTGTAAGGTCAAGTGTCTGTCCGTTGAATTCTCTTGTTGTGTTTCCACCACTGTTTTCACTTTCTTCCAGTGCAAAATTTTCCACTGCATGTGGATTCTATATGCGCTTCCCGCAGAATTTAATGCTATGTTTTCTCCATAATTGCCACAGCCATTATGGGAAAAATCTGATACAATTGCTTGTGCTCTCTGACATGCAAAATTGTATATGTCCTCATCCCAGGTAAGTGCATTGAGGCCTGCTGCTGTTCTCTCTGCATTCACATAAGACCACACCTCTTCGGCCGCACTTCTGTCAAAACCATCCGGATGAACCTCCGGCATATCAATCCATGTTCCTTCATTGACATCATATATCATTCCGTCATGTGGCGGCTTATTTGAATCGGTTGTATCTGCTACTGTTGTATTCTTTTTCTTACCGCTTTTATTTTTATCTGACTGGTCTGTCTCCTCTGTCTTTCCTTGCTTTGTTCCCGTCTCATTTTCTCCCTCTGTATTTTCTCCCGCTGTATCTTCTTCTGCCCCAGGTTCCGGTTCTAAATTTTCAGTTCCTTCTGTTTTCTGCGCCAATCTGACTGTTTCAATAGCTGTTTCTGCAGCATTTTCTACTATAACTTTCACCCTCTTCTGTGGTGTTTTCTCTGCTACTTTTTCTTTTTCCGTAGTCGGACTTCCCTTTGCTTCTGTTACATTGCTACATCCTGTTAAAGCGATTGTTGCTACCATCAGGACAGCAAGTGCAATATATCCAGGTTTTCTCATTTTCATCATAATCTTTCACCTTCCTTTTTGCGATTTGTTCTGTTCATAATCTGTTTGCGAACCGAGCAATCCGTATCCTCGTTCATTTCAAAATTCTGCATGTCCTTATGCATCAGCAGCACAAACCATTTTATTATATTTTTCATCTGTCCTTCCTCCCTTCTATTAAGTAAGACAGGAGGGATTGGAAAAAAGATTTAAATTTTTCAAAAAAATAAGAGCAGTCTGTGAAACTACTCTTATTTCTATAACATTTTATTTTGCACTTCTTTTCGTATAACCGCAGTCGCAATACGGTCCACCCGAAGCGATTGTATATTCCTTGGCAAAATTACTGACACAATCTGCTTCACTCATTGTATAGTCAAGGCGGCACATTGCAGGTATCAGCTTAGTCAGTCCCAGTTCATTCATCAGTGTGCAGATTCCACAAGTTGTAAATCTCGCTTCGTATCCGCTGCCATCCTCATACTCATAAAATTCCATATTCCAGGAATAAGGATTTCTGTCACCTGCTTTGAATTTTGCAATCTCTTTCTTTGCTTCGATATCTGATTCTGAGAATTTTTTCTTTCCACCTGTCCGGCAAAACCACTGCATAAATCCCGTCATCATGGATTGCTTGTAATATTCCGTTGCAGATTCAACCTCCGGCAGTTCCGGCATACTTCATATTAATTCGCCCTCCACTTTTCCAGCACCGATGATGATTTCTCACAATCCGGATATTGCGAATACGCTTTCGTATTCTGCAAATATTTCTACTTGTACATTTGTCGAATATACCGACAGAATTCTCATCTAATATTAGCTTTCCTTAACACATTATAAATTAACACTTCTCAGCACAAATTCTCTATCTCTGCAAATCCGAATCTGGAACGTGCTTTATAAATTTTTTCCGATCCCCTCAAGTTCGTTCATGGAATCCTTGTTTTTTTCAAGTTCATCTCTGGCTGTTGCGTAATATGATTTTTTGAAAAGCATATCCCATGAAAGATATTTTGCCATACAGTCAAACTGCTTATCAATCAGCTCATACTGGATACTGTCTACGGGAGAACCGCCTACAATAATCGTGCCAACTTTTTTATTTTTTAACTGCAATCCACGACAGTAGCACTTATCAATGATAAGTTTCAATTGTGCTGACATTCCCCACCAATAAACTGGTGTAGCAAAAAGAATCATATCTGCGGCAGCAATTTTATCAATTGTAGGATTTGTATCATCCTTATCGACGCATCCCTTAGAGCATTGACAGACACCACATCCCTTGCATGGTGCAATGTTGAGTTTGTCAGGTTCAATGATTTCAATTTCATTCTTTTCTGATGCTCCTTTTATAAATGCATTGATTGCTGTCAGCGTGTTTCCTTTTCTGGCACTTCCATTAATGATTACAATTTTCATACGTGTATCCTCCAACTTCCAATTGTTTTAATTCTTCTCAGTTCCACCTTCTTGCCCTTCGGACAAGAAGTATCCCCCGCTCAAAGAGCTCGGTCAATTCAAATCTTCTATTGCTTTCAGCCTCTGCTGAAGACTGAAAGTTACCTTCGCTTTACTATTTCTAATAGTTTTCTCACATAATCATCTGCGTGGTTTATTGAAAACTCTCCATGATACATATTAGGAAGAACTTGTATAAAACTATCCTGCAATTTTTCATGAATGATTTTAGCAGATTTTTTCATTAATTGCTTTTCTTTTTCTCCAACATAAATTTGAACGGTTGCTTCACACTCTCCAATGCCATCTTTTAGTGAATATACTGAGTTTTCCTGTAAAAAGGCAATCATATCACTCTTTCTAATAGCACAAGTATCTTTGTAATATTCATCAAACAAATTCGACTTTATTCGTAGTGATTTGAATTGCAATTTTGAAAACCACTTATACTTTATTAAGCCATAGCAACTTCCAAACGCCGGTTTAATCATAGAATATGTAAATTTTGAAGGTATCACAAGTACACTTTCCACTATTGCATACTTACATATATCTTTGCGTTGAGATAAAATTTCAAGCAAAATCTGCCCTCCAAGCGATAGTCCTCCCATCATTAAAACAGAACCGCCCAATTTGCTATTTACAAATTCTATAATATCCAAAGCATTATTCTCTATCGTTGTAAACTGCTTATCACATCCTGCATGACCATCTAATATAGGCAAAACCACATGATAATCTGTTTGAAGTCTTTCAGCAACCTCTTTGTAATTCCACCATGATAAACCGCCTCCGTGTAAGAGGATAATTACATCGCTGTTTTCTTTTCCATATTCTACATAATTCAACCTCTTTCACCTCGCTGTAAACTTCCGATTCTAATGTCTCTATTATACCATAATGATACTATTATAAAAAAGGAAAAAGAGCTCCTTCGAGCTCTTTTGAGTCAGTTCTGCAAACTTGAAGTTGTTTATCCAAAATGAAATGGAATAACCATATCAAGTAAAACTGCAAGAACTATACTAATCGTTCCCATTAGCGCAGAACTCCTCAATGTGTCTCTCCTCAAAACAATAAGTCCAATAATAAAGACTATCACTTCCAAAACAGATTTTGCATTAAAATACCAGCATCCATATACAAAGCACATATTGAACAATACTGCCAAAATCAGCGCCGATAGTATAAGTGCCAGTTTGCTTTCCCCCCTTGCATACCAGCAGGCAAAAGACAATAATGGAGAAACAGCTGTAAATCCAAACCAAATCACCGCATAACTTCTTGGAAAAAATCCTGCAATATAGTTTGAATACAAATAGTAACTTGCAACCATACCAATAAAGAATGCAAAAACATTAATGCTTGCTCTTATTGCAGAATTGCTATAAATAGAAATACACAGTGCAATCAATACCCAGATTGCAAAACGTCCAAGGAAATTATGAACATCTAATGCTCCATCTATTGCCATAAGCACACTGGGAAGTTCAGCTTGACGAAAATCCAAAAATTTTGAAAAAGTCCCCAAAGCTATTCCAAGGAACAATACAGCTATAGTATTTATAATTTTTCTATTATTAGATATTGGTTTTTCTGCATTCCTGATATCATTCAAAAACTTTATCATAATTACCCTCACAAATCCCGATTGAGATTTCACCTGTTTTAAGAAATTTAATAACTGTTATATTTTATTATTAAATTCTTCGCACCCCCTTGAAAACACTGGATTTGTCGCAGGTGAGCTTTCCCTTATTATTTCCCTTGTGTTATATCGTCCCATCAGTGTTTATGCACTCTGATAAGGGCAAATACAAGGGCAAGAAAAATCTATAAGACAGTATAACACAAAATAAAAGTGACATGGTGAACTGATTGAAATGCTTCTTAATTTTTGCTACTACTGATTGATTAAATGATAAGGAGATGGGATACGATGAGAACAATATTTGCAGAATACAATCCACAGTGCAACAGCATTGATGTATATACTAATACGGGCTATATACTCCGTATTGATTGTTGGGAAGCAGAAAAAAATTTAAGAACCACACCTGGATCTGATTGTGCTTTGACATCGCTTGCAATCGATGAGCCATTAGAATATGCAAGGTTATATCTTGATGGGAATTTACAGATGTGGGTAGATGCTGAAGATTCATTAGAGTTATGATTATTCCAATCAAAATCTACTAGAATTTATTAAAAATTAGCTTCATAATTTTAAAAGGACAGCCCTATTGCTATGAGGCTGTCCTTAAAAATACAATAGATAAACCTAGATTATTCTTGCTACTATCTGATTGTTAAATTTTCTGTATTCCATATTGCAAATCTCCCTTTTCGCAATATTTTATTAGTATAAATGCCAGAATCGCTGAAAAAACACGTGCCAATACCGTACTCCACCATATCATAATCTGTCCACCAAATAAAGGTGGTAAAACAAGCATAAATATCAGCATCAATACTGGTTCAATGAATGTAAGAATGTATGACAATCCACTTTTTTCAGTAGCATAAAATCCAGCTGTCGCTATTCTGGTAATCGCAACAAATGGTAATGACACTAAAAATATAGGTACAATTTTAGAAATCTCAATACTTACTTCATAAGAAGCTCCGAAAACCCCTCCAATATTTGCTCTGTTTACATACATGATAATTCCACCACAAACAGCAAGAATTATTGCAAAAATGTATGCCATTCTCTGAACTCCTCTCAGGCTTTCTTGATCCTTCTCACCATAAAAACGGCTCATTAAAGGTTGACTTCCATCACCTACGCCCTGCAATATGAGATATATGATACAGATAATATAGGATACACATGCATAAGTTGCAATAGCTTTTTCTCCCCCATAAGAAGCGGAGAATCGGTTTATAAACACCAATGAAATATTAGGAGTCAATGCTAGCCCAAATGGTGCAAGACCTACTCTGAATATAGCGCCACACATTTCTTTTACATTTTTTAAGGATACATACACATAAAACTTTTTATTATATAATGCGTATATGATTGCAATTGCTGCAGTCACACCCTGTCCGGCTATTGTAGCTGTGGCTGCACCTTTCATGCCCATTTCATATATCCATACAAAGATAAAATCCAGAACAATATTGGTTATGAATCCACCAACCATCGCAAACATTGACCAGAAAGAGTTTCCATAATTTCTAATGAATGGCATCATTCCAGTTCCAAGAATCTGCAATATTGCTCCAAGTGCTATAATTTTGATATAATCTGTCGCATTTGTTAATATAATTCCATCTGCTCCAAGCAATCCTAAAATTTTAGACGAAAAGGAGTAAATAATTATGGTACTGATAACACTTACTATTACAAGAAGCCACCAGCTTGTAGCAATAAATTCTTCTGCCCGTTTTCCTTTCTTTTCTGCTGCATTAATTGAGTAATAAACAGCTCCTCCCATACCAATTCCTGTTCCAAGAGCCTGAATCAAAGCCACAATCGGATATGCAATATTAATAGCCGAAAGTCCAGCATCTCCTATGGTATTGCCTACAAAATATCCATCCACTATCGCATATATTCCTGATAATGCAAATGCTATAATAGATGGAATAACATATTTAAAAAATAATGATTTATGATTCATTTTTCTTACAATCTCCTTCCTTGAAAAGTCTGATAAACAGCTCTGTATTATCATTAAGACTTTCTATATTCTCTAATCCCATTTTTTCGATTACATATATTTCTTTTGAGTGCAGTTTTTCTATGATATCTTTCGTATATTCCATTCCTGATTCTGTGAGGCATATCAGCTTATTTCTCTTGTCTGAATCATCAGATACCATATTGATGTATCCTTTTTTCTGAAAATCTTTTAGTATCGTATTTACCGTTTGCTTAGGTATATTCCATTTTTCACTTATCATTTTCTGCGTGCATCTTCCATTACTTTCATAAAATGAATACAAAGCAAAAACTCCATTTGAAGACAGTCCCTGATCCTTTGACCATTCCTCATACATTGCTGTACATTCTTTCCATAAAGCATAATATCGTTGCAACTGTATTATCATATTATTATCTTTTCTCATCTTTTTTCTCCTTAAATTAGTACGAATCCGGACTTTTATAGTATAGTCCGAGTTCGTACTAATTGTCAAGATTTATTTATATACTTTTTCTTTATATAAACAATCAATAGTCCCTTACTAAGGACAGGAAGATTATGAAATTTCCCTGTCCTCTTTTAATAATATCCTCGTTCTTCCATCCAGTCTTTCACATAACATCTGATTCCAATATAAATAATATGCGACAGTAATAGCAATACAATAAGATTTATCGGATTAGCGTTTTTAATCCATTCTCCAAAGTAAATTACAACAGCTGTACTCGTTATCGCTACCACGATACTGATGATATCCCAACAATATTTCCGGTAGATTTTTCCTACCTGATAACCAATCCCGATTATCAGCCACCCGGTTATTACGAATAAAATTGCCATGACAGTACCGGCAATCAGCCAGTACACAATCCCGGAAAGAATACTGTTAGGTATTCCACTGCTTAATTGTCCGAAAGAGTCTGCACCTGTCACAAACTCCCGAAATAAACTTCCCATTCCTTTTCCTAACGCACCGAAAAAGACGATACAGTCGTTAAGGAAAACCGGCGAAAGAATCGCAGTAAACAGTGTTGTTGTTATGCTGTACCATGCCAGTAGAAACAAGATACTTTCATAACCAATCGTCATATTTTTATATTTCTTTTCTAACTGGCTTTTACGGCTATCGCATTTTTCTTTTGCTTTCCGGTAAGCAGTACGGTCACATTTTTCACATTTCTCATAAGGCACTTTTTTCTCAACAGCTACCTCTACCGTCTTTTGGTGTGTCTGTGCATAAAGTTTTTCCTGCTCTGCTTTTTCATACTTAAATTTCCATGCCACGGCTTCTGCGTCGGCTCTTTTCCTGCTGTCTGTCTCGCTGGTCAATCGTTCCTCTGTTTGCCTTAATCTTGTCCGCAATGCTTCGATATTCTCGGCTCTGTTTTCGCTGTTCAATTTCTCGTTCAAGGTCAGCGATTCGCTTAGCTGCCTGTTTAGTTCCTGGATTGTCTGGTCTTTCTGATCCAGTTCGTCCTGCATCTGTTCGGTCATCAGCAGAAGTTCTTCCACCTGCCCGACGTTCTCTAAGTTTCTGCATTCGCTCATCGATCTCCCTCGCTTTCTCTATCTGCTGTTTAAGGTCAGCAATTCGCTGTTCTGTTTCTGCAATAAGCTGTTCTCGTTGTTCAGCTTCTGCGTTAATTCCTGCCATTGCTGATTCTCGTTTTCCAACTGTTCGATTCTGGTTTTCTGTTGCTCGATCTGTGAGAGCAGTTCTTCTGTATCTGGCAAAAGATTTAGCAGCCTGGATAATTCGCTGTTTAAGCTTTTTAAACTCTGGTTCTGCTCCTGAAAAGACAGGAGCTGCCTGTCCCGTTCCTGCAATTCCTGTACCATCTCTGCCATAAGATTCTGCTGTTCCTCGATCTGGTTTATCATTGTCTCCATCATGGGAATGACTTCCCGGCTTTCTTCTAATGTCACGCAATCGCTCCTTCCATTGTGTTAATGCACTGGATACTTTTCCAAAAGAAATCTGTATTTTATCCAGCAGTGCATTTTGTCTTTTTATGATCTGGTTTTCCTCTACTTTCCATGAAGTAGAGGATGTCTGTCCGTTTTGAAATTTCTCGTCAATTTTTCTGGCATCTGCGCCCTCATGGATCGTCGGTATCTCTAATTTTCCCTGCCTTGCATAAGAACGGTGGTCAATGTGATTTTCCGTTTTCAAATGTGCATTACAGACGTTTGCCCATTCGCTCCGCCATAGCTCACAATTTTTCGGATTGTTCCACCCGGTAGCATCGGTTAATACACGTTTCCACTGTTTGCGGTTCCTTGTCCCGACTTTCTGGACTCCATTTTCATCAAGTACGGGGATTCGGATTCCATGACGGTCAGGGTTCTTTTTATCCTGCCACCAGTCCGGATGGGATTCATCCACCACAATATTTCCATTTTCATCTCTGACAAACTCCCAATCCTTGATTTCTTTGTTCCCCCATGAGTGGTCTGGATTGAATGGTCGCATCGTCACAAGTAAATGCACATGGGGATTTCCATCTCCTTTATCGTGGATACTCCAGTCCGCACACATTCCCTTATCTACAAAGGTCTTTTGAATATATTCAGTTGTATAATCAATCTGTTCCTGTCGGCTCCATTCTTTCGGAAGCGAAAATTCAAATGACCTGCCGAGTTGTGCATCCGAGGTCTTCTCAATCTTCAAAACTTCATTCCATAAACGCTGTTTCTGAAAAGTAAGTTTAAATTTTCCCAGTGCAGCATCTTTGTTATCTGCTCTTTTATATCGGGCAGATTTCTGAAACCGTCTGATATTTTCAGCAGGTACGTTCAGCCATTCCTGTGGTGCATTTTCACACATCAACAGGCTGGTATAAACGACTTCTTTTTTGGCAGTGTAGTAGCTGATCCTGCCTGTTTCTTCATTTTTCATCACATCACCATTGAGATACGCAGATGCTGATATGATGGATTTCCCTTTGCTGCGTCCAACAATCTTTACTGTATAATGAAAAATCGCCATGCTCCGTTTCCCCCTTTCTGCCGTATCCGGCTTTGATTTCCGGCAGGTAACGTTTTCCCAAAAAGAAAATGGTATCTGCCGGAACGCCCTCTGCGTAAGAGTGCCCTGTGCATAACAGCCTGCATGGAATGCGCCCCTCTGGCGAAGAGTGCCTCCTGCGGCATGAGCAGGTCTGGCTGAAAGCCCCGCCGACGGAACGAGCCCGGCAAGCATAAGCGCAGACCGGTTGCCACCTGTGGCAAACTTATACGGACGACCTCTGGTTGTCCATAAGTGCGCCCTTCATGAAAAAGCAATGAAGGGAATGGAAAATCCACTCCCTCCGGCATTACACTTCCTCCGTATTCGCAACTGGCTCTTTCTGCATTGCCTTTGAGAAGAATTTCCCATTTGCTTCCTGCCTTTTTAAGAAGCCGATCAGCTTTGGGATATCATCTTCCTCAATCGCAGAACCCAGCACCGATTCCACCGCACCACCAATCTGGCAGAGCCTGTGTGTCCGCTTTTTAGTTTCCACATCTTTCTGACGTTTCTTCAGTTCCCGTTTCTGTGCTGCATACTGTTTTGCTTTCTCAAGGCTTTCCTGTTCTTTCTTTTCCAACTGGAGCATACGCTCCTCATAACTCTTTGTTGATCTTGCCATAAATATCATCGTCCTTTCTTTTTCTTCCAAACATAAGTTTCCTGTTGTCTGTCAGACGAAGTACATGGTATAATCTGTTTGCGTGTAGGTATATCATGACTCCGGTCTGATAGAACCTTTGGCGGTTTCTTCGGGAACCGCTTTTTTAAGTTGAACCGTTTCTTGTGACTGCTTTCACATTTCCCTTATCCCTCAAGTCTCTGCCCTCGTTGGCTTCCATAAAAAGTTCCAGCATATCCGTTTTGATCAGGACTTTTCTCCCAACCTTTAATACCGGAAGTTTCTTCCATTCCACCAGTTTTCTCAGGGTGTTCCTGCCGATTCCCGTATAATCAGCAGCTTCTTCAATAGATAAGGCAATCTTTCTTTGTGTCATATGACCACCTCCTTTTAAATTGCATTATGCAATTTCATTTGTGCTGTCAGTATAGCGTGTTTATATTGCTTTGTCAAGCATTATGAAATTTCATTCGTTTTCTATAAATTGCATATTGCAATATATTTTGTTGCGTGGTATAGTAATGACATACCGAAAAAGGAGGCACATCAGCATGAAAGATAAAGAACTACGCAAGCTGATCGGCAGCAGGGCAAAACAGCGCCGTCTCGAATTAAATCTGACACAGCCTTATGTCGCAGAGAAGATGGGAGTTACCGCTTCCACAATCCTGCGTTATGAGAATGGTTCGATTGACAATACCAAAAAGATGGTACTGGAAGGTCTTTCGGAAGCACTTCATGTATCGATTGAATGGCTCAAAGGGGAAACCGATGAATATGAAACTGATATTACGGATAAGAAGGAATTGCAGATTCGTGATGTGATGGGCGATATTCTCAAACAGTTACCTCTTGATCTTAATAAAACAGAAGACGCTTTTTCTAAAGACTTACTGCTGTTAATGTTAAAGCAATATGAACTGTTTCTGGATTCGTTTCAGTTCGCCTGTAAAAATTACAAAGGCAGTACCAAAGATGCGGACATTGCCAAAGTAATGGGATTCGAATCGAAAGATGAATATAATGAGATTATGTTTCTCAGAGAGATCACACATACTGTCAACGCATTTAACGATATGGCAGATGTGATAAGGCTCTATTCAAAGAAACCGGAAGCAGCCGAACAAAGACTTGCCAATCTTTTATCCGAAGTTATGTATGAGGATTCTGAATCGGTATAGTAAGACAACCGGAGTTGTGATATACTTACACGCAAGAAGCATTTCAACAGTTCCGATTGTCTGATATCGAAAGGAGAAATACAATTATGGCAAAAGGATCTGTTAGAAAAAAAGGAAAAAAATGGTACTATCGCTTCTATGTAGAAGATGCAAGCGGTAAAATGGTTCAGAAAGAATATGCTGGAACCGAAAGTAAAAGTGAGACGGAAAAACTTCTCCGCAAAGCACTGGAAGATTACGAAAATAAGAAGTTTGTCGCAAAGGCAGACAGCCTTACGGTAGGAGAGCTTCTGGATATGTGGGCGGAAGAAGAACTGAAAACCGGGACACTCAGCAACGGCACAGTGGAAAATTATCTTGGTGCAATCCGCTGTATCAAAAAACACCCGATTGCAGACCGCAAACTGAAAACAGTTACTGCCGAACATTTACAGGCATTTCTTGATCTGCTTACATTCGGTGGTGAGTTTCCAGACGGGAAAGTAAGAAAGGGATACAGCAAAGATTATATCCATTCTTTTTCCGCAGTGTTACAGCAGTCATTCCGTTTTGCAGTATTTCCAAAACAACTAATCAGTTTCAATCCGATGCAATATATCAAACTGAAACGACAGGCAGAGGAAGTTGACCTCTTTTCCGATGATGAAGTGGAAGAAGGCACACAACCGATTTCGCATGATGATTACGAGCAACTTATCAAGTATCTGGAAAAGAAAAACCCACCTGCCATTCTACCGATTCAGATTGCGTATTATGCCGGGCTCCGTATCGGAGAAACCTGTGGTCTTACATGGCAGGACATTAACCTTGAGGAACAATGCCTGACCATAAAACGCAGTATCCGCTACGACGGCATGAAACACAAAAACATTATTGGACCAACGAAGCGGAAAAAAGTTAGGATTGTTGATTTTGGCGATACCCTGACTGAAATACTGAAAGCTGCCAGAAAGGAACAACTCAAAAACCGGATGCAGTATGGCGAATTATATCACCGCAATTACTACAAAGAAGTTCATGTGAAAAACAGAGTCTATTATGAATACTATCACCTTGACGGAACGCAGGAAGTCCCGGCAGATTACAAAGAAATCTCCTTTGTCTGCTTAAGACCGGATGGCTCTTTGGAACTGCCGAGTACACTCAGCATTGTATGCAGATCAGTGTCAAAGAAACTGGAAGGATTTGAAGATTTCCATTTCCACCAGTTACGTCACACCTACACCAGCAATCTGCTTTCCAATGGGGCTGCACCGAAAGATGTACAGGAACTGTTAGGACACTCTGATGTCAGTACCACAATGAATATTTACGCTCACTCAACAAGAAAAGCAAAACGGGATTCCGCAAGACTTCTTGATAAAGTAGTGAGCAATGCTTAACTAAAAATTTCCCTTATTTCCCTTGCGGATTCCGCATAAGGGCAAAGATAAGGGAAAATACATATCATTTCACTATCTAAGAGGCTGTAAGCCTTGAAAAATAAGGAAAGTTCAGGAAATCTCTCCACAAATACCGATTTGTCAAATTCAAATCCGCATTATATCTTAAAAATAACGGCATTATATATCACTTTCGCAACCATACAATGCCGTTACTTTTATTTTCTTCGATACACCAAACCAAACATATTCCTGTATACGATAATATCATATACAGAATTCGACTTGTTCAGCTTTAGTGGACTAGACGGGAGTCGAACCCGTGTCCAAAAACCAATCCCCTGTCCTTCTACGAGCGTAGTTCATAATTTGACATTCCCTCTGCAATTCCGGTATGAACACCGTAACTGTTTCAGTAGCTTCATCATACGCCCACGGGTTCAAAGCTTTGCCCGTGTCGTTTCTCACATAGTCGAAGCCTGGGTCCTAAAGTGTGAGTGCTCTAGGTCAGACTGCTGCCATTAGGCAGCGTAAGCTAATTTATTATCGTTAGCGTTTAATTTTAAGTTTGGAATTTAACGCATCACCCTGCGGCTCGCTTCTCCAGCTTCATAATCCCTGTCGAAACCTTTACTAGCCCTTATATATTTATTCTATTATAACCTGCCTCCGCTATTCCTGCAAGAGGCAAAGATAGAACCACTGTTTGTATTGCCATTAACTGACAATTTTTATCCGCCTATTAACCAAGATTTCTTACTTTGAAATCCCGCTCTGCTTCACGGCGCATATCCTTCTTTGCAATATCATTCCGCTTATCATAAAGCTTCTTACCTTTTGCAAGCGCAATCTGGACTTTTACCAGACTTCCCTTGAAATATACTTCCACCGGAACAATGGTATAACCTTTTTCCTTAATCTTCTGCTCTAATTTACGAATCTCGTTTTTGTGCATCAGAAGCTTCTTCGGACGAAGCGGATCACGGTTAAAAATGTTTCCCTTTTCATATGGGCTGATATGCATACCATATATGATGACTTCCCCATGTTCAATGTGTATGAAAGACTCCTTGATACTGCATTTTCCCATACGGAGTGATTTTACTTCTGTTCCATGCAGGCTGATTCCTGCCTCATAAAGTTCTTCCAAGAAATAATCATGTCTTGCCTTCTTATTATTGGCAATCATCTTAATCGATTCTTTTCCCATTCTTCATTTCTCCTGTTCCTGTTGCCTCTGTCAATTCAAAATCGATGGTTCTTACAATCTCATCCACACCGATTACCCGGATATATACCTTCTGTCCCAGCTTATAATGGCGGTTCGTTACTTCGCCCACCAGTTCAAAAGTGTCTTCAAAATACTGATAGTAATCATCGGTAAGACTGGTTACATGCACAAGACCCTCTACCGTATTTGGCAGCTCGACATATATTCCATAGGATGCCACCCCGGAAATAACGCCTTCATAGACTTCTCCGATATGCTCTGCCATATACTGTGCTTTTTTCAGCTTCTCAGTCTCACGCTCTGCCTCATCTGCCCGACGTTCTGTCTCGCTGGAATGCTTGGCTACTTCCGGCAGAATCGTTTCGTAATGTGTCATCCGCTTATGATTCATCCTGCCCCGCAAGGTTTCTTTGATAATGCGGTGTATCTGCAAATCCGGATAACGACGGATTGGTGAAGTAAAATGACAATAGCAGCTTGCTGCCAGTCCGAAATGTCCGGTGTTTTCTGTGGTATATTTTGCCTGTTTCATGGAACGGAGGGTCAGCCGGCTGATTAATGCTTCCTCCGGTGTTCCTTCGATTTTTCCTAACAGCTTCTGCAATTCCTTCGGGTGAATTTCCTCCTGGCTGATATGCAGTGTATATCCGAAATTTCCAATTAGTGTTGCAAGTTTTCGGATTTTTTCTTCGTCCGGTGTCTCATGGGTACGATAGAGAAATGGTATCTCCTGCCAGAAAAATTCCTGCGCCACCGTCTCATTGGCAATCAGCATGAAATCTTCAATTAATTTTGTAGCTGTATTTCTGTCGTATGGCTTGATTTCCAATGGTCTTCCATTTTTATCCAAAAGGATTTTCGTTTCCGGGAAATCAAAATCAATCGAGCCGCGTTTCATACGATTTCCTCGAAGCAGTGCTGCCAGCTCTCCCATTTTTTCAAACATCGGAACCAGTTCCCGATACTCTGCAATTGTTTCTTCGTTATGGTCTTCTAAAATTTCTTTTACCGCTGTATAAGTCATTCTGCGGTCAATTTTTACCACAGACTCTACAATTTTATGGTCAATGACCTTGCCCTTCGGGTTAATGGTCATGATGCAGCTCAATGCCAGCCGGTTCTCTCCTGCATTCAGGGAACAGATTCCATTGGACAATGCATGGGGCAGCATAGGAATCACGCGGTCAACGAGATATACACTGGTTCCGCGGTTCAATGCCTCCACATCCAGTGCACTGTGCTCCTGCACATAGTTGGACACATCTGCAATATGCACACCCAGAATATAATTTTCTCCATCCATAGTAAGGGATACCGCATCATCCAAATCTTTGGAGTCTTCTCCGTCGATTGTCACCATCTGCCAGTCCCGCAAATCTTCCCTGCCTGCCATATCAGCCTCACTGACTTCTTTGGCTACATTTTCCACCTGTTTCATAATCTTCGGTGCAAATTCTGTCGGCAGGTCAAAGCCTCTTACAATGGATAAAATATCTGTTCCCGGGTCATTGATATGACCAAGTATTTCAACAATTTTTCCTTCCGGTTTCTTACCGTTTTTACCATAATCAGTAATCTCAACGACAACTTTGTGTCCATCTACTGCTCCTTTGGAGCGTTCGATTGGAATAAAAATATCCTGCGCCAGCTTCTGATTATCCGGCACCACAAATCCGAAGTTCTTACTGCTCTGATAAGTTCCGACAATCTGATGCAGACCTCTGGATATAATTTTTATAATTCTGCCTTCCCGGCGTTTTCCGGTCTTCTGCGGATTTACTGCAACAGATACAGTGTCCATATGCATGGCTCCGTTGGTATTCTCCTCCGGGATATAGATATCTTCCTCTTCACCCTCTACCGTCACAAAGCCAAAGCCTCTGCTGTTTCCGGTATAAACACCGGTTAAGAATCTTCCGGAAGCCTTTACATATTTGCCCTTCTGGGTCAGCTCTACCTTGCCTTCTTCCAGCAAAGCATCCAAAACCGCATGCAACTCTTCCCGCTGCTCTTTGGATACCTGCAGAATCATTGCAATCTCTTTGGCTTTCATCGGGACATATAAGTCATCACAGATAAACTCATATACAATTTTCTTTCTTTTTTCCAGTGCTTCTCTATCCATTCTTTTCTTTCCTATTTTTTCTTGCTGCTCACATAACTTCAAGAAACTGCTTTACACTTTTCTTGCGCCTGCGGCGGTCACTTGCGGCGGTCGCCTGCGGCATCTACCTTATACACCGCAGTGTGCATCCTCGCGGAGCTTTTTTACTTTACAGGAAAGCAATTCCTGTAAAGTAAAAAAAGCTGTCGTTCACACGACAGCTCTTTGGTTCTTAGAAACTTCCAATATTCAGTACGATGGAAATTAACAGGAATAAGATTACCAGTACTCTGGTTACCTTTACCAACATTCCTTCCATAGAACGACCTTTATTCTTGCCCCAATAAGTATCAGCTGCTCCGCTGATTGCTCCAAGTCCTGCAGACTTACCTTCCTGAAGAAGAATAATTACTGTCAATGCGATAGATATAATAATAAATACAACTGTTAAAACCGTTTTTAAAACTGCCACGAATGACACCTCCTGTGGATTTATAATACTCGTAACTTTGACAGTATATCATACACCGGGATAAATTACAACCACTTATTTTGTATTTATATTGAAATTTTGGGTAGGTAATTTTGCTAAAATCTATTACGATTCTTCGATCCGAATCAGACGATTATATTTTGCCGTCCGCTCGCCACGGCACGGTGCTCCGGTTTTAATCAGGTCACTGCCAAGCCCTACTGACAAATCCGCTATGGTCGTATCCTCGGTCTCGCCGCTCCGGTGGGACATGATGGTCTCATAACCATGTTCTTTTGCCATGCGGATGGCTTCCATAGTTTCTGAGAGCGTTCCAATCTGGTTTGGCTTAATCAGAATCGCATTACCGCATCCCATGGAAATTCCTTTATTCAGGCGCACCGGATTCGTGGCAAATAAATCATCGCCTACCAGAATCACTTTATCTCCCACTTTTTCTGTCAGACGTTTCCAGCCATCCCAATCCTCTTCGTCCAGCGGGTCTTCAATGGAATAAATCGGAAAACGGCGAAGCATCTTTTCCCAGTGCACAATCAGTTCATCCGTGGTATAACGTTTGCCGGATTTTGGCAGATAATATTCTCCCGGTGCATTACCTTTCCATTCGCTGGCAGCCGCATCCAGAGAAATCATAAACTGTTTGCCTCTGCCACAGCTGTACCCTGCTTTGGTAATGGCTTCCATGATAAGCTGGATGGCTTCTTCCTCATTTGCAACGTTTGGGGCAAAACCGCCTTCATCTCCCACTGCCACAGACAACCCACGGTTCTTTAATAATTTTTTCAAATGATGATAGACTTCTGCACACCAGCGGATTCCTTCGGTAATGCTGTCAGCACCAATTGGAAGTATCATAAATTCCTGAACATCCAGATTGTTATCGGAATGTGCACCGCCATTTAAAATATTCATCATCGGCACCGGAATTGTTACTGCATTTACGCCGCCCACATAGCGGTAAAGCGGCATCTGCAATGCTTTTGCTGCTGCTTTGGCACAAGCTAAGGACACACTTAAGATTGCATTGGCACCAAGCTTTCCTTTATTTTCTGTTCCATCCAGTTCCAGCATCAGCGCATCTAAATTTTCCTGCCGCAATACGTTTCTGCCTAACAGTGCTTTTGCAATTCTTGTGTTTACATTTTCCACCGCCTGCTGCACACCATTTCCACCATAACGCTCGCCGCCGTCTCTTAATTCAATGGCTTCAAATTCTCCTGTACTGGCTCCGGAAGGTGCTGCCGCCCGGGCAGTCGACTTCTTTCCGGTTGTCTCTGTCTCCACAGTTACTTCTGTTTCTATTGTGGGATTTCCTCTGGAATCTAATATTTCTCTTGCATGAATTCGTGTAATCGTCATTTTTACAGCCATAAAAAAAATCTCCTTTTGAAAATATTCTGAATTAATAGTTCAGTATCTCCAAAAGAAGATTTTTTATTCTCTTTGAGAAGCAAAACTAACGTTTGCATATCTTGATAAAACATAGATTTTGGATTTTTGCTGAGTAATATTACATATCTGTTGTATGCATAGGACTGCCCACACATTTCAGGGTTGCTCATTACTCTATCAAAGAAAGGACTATCATTATGAAAAATATTTTGCTTACTATAACCAATACAAATGCGAAATCGACATTGCTTTGACGACAATGTGCTTTTGTTCCTCGCATGCGCTGATGCCGAAAAAGGGCTACCTACCACGCCTAACTAACTCTCAAAGGCTTATTCATAATCTTGCAATTGATGAACCACTCAAATACTGATGTTGTATCATAAAAGTTGACAGCCTATTCTCAAGGATTTGATATATAATCATAATCAATACGAGAACAGGAGAAACAACCTATGGCACAGAACCAAAAATCTTATGACAACGAATTTAAAGCACAGGCGGTAAAGCTTGCACAGGAAATTAGCGGGCATAAAGCAGCTAACGAATTAGGTATCCCTAAAGGTACTATGTACACATGAATCAAAGCATTTAAGGAAGGCCGCCTCAGTGCAAATGAAGCAGTTCATACCCCCAAGAATGCTTTATCCCTTAATGATGAGCTTATCGAACTCAGGAAACATGTTAAAGAGCAGGATAAGGAAATACGCCGTTTAAAGGAAGAAAACGAATTTCTTGAGGAAGCAAGTGCTTTTTTCGCAGCCAGCCGTCGTAAGTCAGCAAAAAACAGAGATTAATGTTTATTGCAATTAAAACGGATGACGGCAGGATTAAGGGCAAAATTTCTTTTTATTGTAAAGTGCTTCATGTTTCCAGACAGGCATTTAACAAATACCTAAAAACAAAAGATGCTCCTTGGAAATATCAGGCACTGGCAGATGCCATGATTGATATATATAGTGAGGATGAATGCAACGACACGTATGGAAGAATCCGTATGTATCAGGCATTACAGCTAAAACATCCTGAAGATGTACACATTCCCGGTGAAAGAACTGTTTATCGTGTCATGGAAGAACTTGGTCTTAATCATAAGCTGAAACGCAAGCCCAACGGCATTACAAAAGCTGATAAAGAAGCCCGTAAATCAGATAATTTAATCAAACAAGATTTCTCAGCCCAAAAACCTCTTGAAAAATGTATTACAGACATGACCGAAATAAAAGCTTCCGATGGAAAACTGTATGTTTCAGCTATCTTTGACTGCTACGATCTGGCAGTGCTGGGGCTTGCTATGGATACAAATATGAAGGCTACCCTTTGTGAGCAAACTTTAGATAATGCTTACAAGGCATATCCTATGCTTCGTGGAGCTGTTCTTCACAGTGACAGAGGCACACAGTACACAAGCGAGTTATATCGTAAAGCAATCAATAAATATGGTATTCTTCAGAGCATGAACAGTGCCGGTGGCAGATGCCATGACAATGCCAGATGTGAAAGCATGTGGGCACGCTTCAAAGAGGAATTACTTTATGGGCGTTATGACACCACCACAATGACTGTAGAACAGTTAAAAACCCTCAGCTGGAGATACTTCATCAGCTATTGGAATAACCGGAGGATTTGCTCTGCTAATGGAGGGGTACCTCCGATGGTTAAGCGACAGCAATACTATGCTTCACTACAGGAGGCTGCATAAGGTCGAACATTCTTGAGAATAAAGTGTAAACCAATATTGACAATATCATACGCTGCACTTGCTCTTGATTGCATATTGCAAGTGTGTGATGATGCAATGCAATGACTTCGTTTTTATAAGTCATTGCATAGTTGTCATCTGTAGGATATCATCAAGTGAATTTTCTGACCTTATATCTTGTCTTAACCAAATCATAAATTGCTTTTAATTTTTCATTCGGTTGCTTTTTCAACTGCTCAATTCTTTTAATTTTCAGAGCAATTAACGAGAAACTATAGATAGGTAAATACTGAGAAGATTGAATCATAATTTTATCAACAAACTCCAAAATCTGATTATTTTCTTCTATATCAGAATCTTTTCCATACTCTACCAACAAAAACTGTGACCAAACCTTTTCAGCAACATCTGATGAAGGATCCACATATATAAATATCGTCTTTAGTATTTGTTTTATATTATCGTCTCCAATATTATAACCAATAAATATAATAGGATTATCCACATATACAATCTTCAGATATGAAAACACATTTTCCAGGTATACCATTACTTCCGCAAATGTCAGGATTTGTATGTCTGCATCCTAATGTAGTATTTTCTGTATTTCCATCATTTAATGGTTCGGAAAACCCAACCTGCATTTTATTCATTATCATCCATCCTTAGTAATATATTGTTATAATATTCCTCATTTATCTCAAAACCGATATATTCTCTTTTTAGCCTTTTTGCAGCGACTAAAGTTGTACCACATCCACAAAACGGATCTAATACTGTCTGCCCTTCTTTAGTAACTAACGAAATAAGTATTTCCATTAATTCCACAGCTTTTTGTGTCGGATGCAATCCTCTATCAGTTTTTTGAGTCTTTACTTTTAAGATATTAGAACATACTTCAATACCTTCATTCAAAGTAGTTAATTCTTTTAACTTATTTTCATTAAAAGCACCGACTTCATATTTAGTGATGTTATCTGTCAAAGTAGTTCCCTGTGGATAAGGTTTCATAAACCAAAGTATTGGTTCAAATAGCGGACGAAGATTTCCTATCTTCCACCCTTCCCACGCCAAACTGTTCTGTTCATCATTTCTTCTATCAAAAACACAACTAACTCTCTGTGCTCTGTATGCCGCTGAGTCCTTCTCCCACGCAATCATGTCTTTAAAAATAAAACCCGCATCTTCCATTGCACAAATACATCTATGAGCCATTCTCCGTCCTGCAAATATAAAACAACTTGCACCTGGTTTTAATACTCTCAACCAATCTTCTGCCCATGATGAGCACCATTGATAATATTCAATTGGGATATTCTTATCTGATTGAGCCCATCCATTTAATGGTTTGCCTCTAGTCTTAAAAATTGTTCCGCTTTTTTCTTGAGCTGGGCTTTTTCCCAATAGCGAACTATTGGTATTATTATGTATAACATCCCATTTATCATAATTTATTCCATATGGAATATCAGACAATATCAAATGCACAGATTCTGTATCTACACTCTTTATTAATTGTATTGAATCTCCCAATTCAACTCTGCCCATCAATATTCACCTACCTGTTTAATTTATCTATATACTGCGAAATAACATTTATTTTTTCCTGTAACTTCTTTGCCTTAATCAATTCTTCTATTGCTTTTTCTTTGGTATATTTCCTTATTTCCTCTATGCAACCAGTCCAATATGCTATTTCTGTTTTTCCCCTATACTTAATTAATCTTTTGTAATCATTTAGCATACTTCTATACTGTGCTTCTGGCAAACCTATTTTCTTTGCAACATAAACATCCATTTTGGGCAAAAAACAACATTTAGCGTTAGCGAAACTTAATGATTTATCTCTTGCTATCATTTGGGAGGCATTCCATAACGATTCCAAAGATAATGATTCTGTTTCTTTCACATTTTCTTCAAGTAAAATAGATATATGCTCCCAAGCCAACAAACATACATTATTATCGAGAGCTTTTGAATATATTTGACTAGTAGATTGTGGATATTGAAAATATGGTGCCACCAAAACAGCATACTCATTCTCCGAGCCACGCCAATCACTCAAGTTACTAACTTTAAAGTCTTTCTGATTCTTTGCCGTTCTACTCAATCTAAAACATTTTGCATCCGCAACTAAACTATATTTATATCCCGAAATACTTTCTGCCAATATATCTGCACTATCTGCTCTTTCATCCAAAGCTCTCGATGCCAATCCTAACAATCTAAAACATCTTGCTAAAACTATATCCGAAGCCTTTGAATATAATTTTTCTTCTGTAGAATCATGTTCAATGTTTTCAGGAATAGTTCCTATCTGCTTTACGATTTCTTTGAAATCTTTCTCTGATATTTCATCAATATATTTTCTTATTTTCTCAGTTGCTTCCTTAAAATCTACTGTAGAAAGTTCTTTAATTTCTTTTATAAGCTTTTCAAACATTTCATATCTCCCTTTTCTATTTCTTAGATTTTCTACATTATCTGATACTGTTTGATTCCATCAAATGTAAATACTACATCTATTCTGTTTTCCAAACACAAGATTTGTATCATTCTTTGCCAAATATCCATTTTTCACAGCTTAAATTGCTATCTTATATGCCTCTTAATTTAACTTTTATATTATATTTGATATATCGAATAATCGCAACGGAACTTGTGTTTGACTCCCTATATTATACCACCGGCAGTGTTCGAACGCAAGTTCTATCATACTCCACCCACAACCTCTTCTGCTCCGCTACAATTCTTTATAAGCAATTTGCGAAGCACTCAACTCAATATCCACACCATGCACCTGTTCCTGTATCTTCTCCAAATGTCCTGTCTCCTAAGCCACCTTAGATTCCACAACTGTCAGAGCACGATTGCATCTTTTTGACTTTCCCTTTATCTGTTCTCCAGCCCAATCATTGACCACTTTATTAGCAACCTTCCTTAGCTCATCCTGCGGCACGCGTAACAGAACTTTTTTAGTAAATACATCTCTCTTTGACACCTGTTTACGAAGTCCCTTTTTGTAACCATCTGCCACAGGAACTCCCCCATTATATATGCGGGCTATCCTCATCAAGATGAACCACTACATTTACAACTACAAATTGCGGAAGTCTCTTTATAAGTTCTCCCAATATTATCTCGTATGATAAGCTTTATATATGGCTTCATATCATCATATTATTTCCAAAACTCCCTATTGCCTATCTGAATGATTATCTCTAACTGCCATACCCTGTTTCTAGCCAACTACATGTTCAAAATAATCATCTATCCGACGTTCTAATCGTATCTGCTTTTTATTATATTCTTCTAATGCCTCATCTACTTCTTTGTGATATCCTGTCTTTACATTATCCATCAGATTTGATATTCCGTAAATAATAAATATATTATCTTTGCTGTAATCTGATGGCCTATATTTTCTCAGAGTATGCTTTGTAACTGTAGCCAGCTTAATTTTCGATGTAATATCACTTTTCTTATTACTGACATGAACTGTATATGAAATATCTTCCATTTGTATCTCCTTATCTGTACTATATTTCTATCGAAGCAGTTCATTTGTCATCTTGGCTCTGCCATAGATGATAACCCCTAGCTATTTTAAACTATTAGTTGAACAATTAAAAATTAACCGCACTCCACACTGCTGCTGACACATCCTCATATCTATGTTAACAGTAGCTGATGTGAATCAGATGATTATCAAAAAAATCGTGAAACATTCCTGTGCTGTGACACTCACCGAGGAAGCCTATATTCTCTTTGATATTAAGAAGTTTGTAGATGCGATTAATAAAGAGTTAACAAAGAAAGAACATTCTTCAGTATCACTACTGAAAAATGTCCTATACATATCAATATATTTGTTGCATTTGATGTAAATTCCAGCACACCTGACAACTTTCCAAAACTTCTTGTATTAATATTTTTCCTTGAAAGCTTAACAAAAATGGGCTTTTTTGATATGTGCGTTCTTGAAATATTATCTTTATTGCTATGATATGCTTTCGATTATACGTTAATCTCGGCTGTCATACCAAGAATCTCTTTGTTGTCATCCAAAATCGGCTGTACCACATTCTTTAAGAAGGCATCTACCTGAATTGGTGCTCTTCCTACATATTTTGCAGGGTCCATATTCTGCTTCAGCTCTTCTAAGGTTGTATGGAATGCAGGTTCTGCTGCAATCAGCTCAAGAAGGTTGTTCTCTTTACCCTCCTGTTTTACATTTTTGCCTGCTTCCATGGAAAGTACACGAATCTTCTCATGTAATTCCTGACGGTCACCACCAGCTTTTACAGCATCCATCATAATATTTTCGGTTGCCATAAATGGAAGCTCGCTCATCATATGTTTGTAAATAACTTTTTCATATACAACAAGTCCGTCTACTACATTTAAGCAAAGGTCTAAGATTCCGTCGATCGCAAGGAAGCCTTCCGGAATGGAAAGACGCTTGTTTGCAGAGTCATCAAGAGTTCTCTCAAACCACTGGGTTGCGGATGTAATTGCCGGGTTTAATGCATCAATCATGACATAGCGGGAAAGGGATGCAATACGTTCACTACGCATTGGATTTCTCTTATATGCCATTGCAGAGGAACCAATCTGGCTCTTCTCAAACGGTTCTTCCACTTCTTTCAGGTGCTGCAGAAGACGGATGTCATTGGACATCTTATGTGCACTTGCTGCGATGCCTGCTAAAATGTTGGCAACTCTGGTATCTACTTTTCTGGAATAAGTCTGTCCGGATACTGCATAGCACTCCTTGAAGCCCATTTTCTGTGCAATCATCGGATCAATCTTATCGATGGTTTCCTGATCTCCGTCAAAAAGCTCCTGAAAGCTTGCCTGTGTTCCTGTGGTTCCCTTGGAACCTAAAAGTTTCAGGCTGCCTAATACATAATCTAAGTCTTCCAAATCCATAATAAATTCCTGGCACCACAGTGTTGCACGTTTTCCAACGGTAGTTGGCTGTGCCGGCTGGAAATGGGTAAATGCCAGTGTCGGCTGATTCTTATATTTATCTGCAAATTTTGCCAGTTCTGCAATGACATTTACTAATTTCTTACGAACCAGTTTTAATGCCTCTGACATAATAATGATATCGGTATTATCTCCAACGTAGCAGGAGGTTGCTCCTAAATGGATGATTCCTTTTGCTTTCGGACACTGTACACCATAAGCATATACATGGGACATAACATCATGACGGACTTCTTTTTCTCTTGCCTTTGCCACATCATAGTTGATGTCATCCTTGTGTGCCTTTAATTCATCAATCTGTTCCTGTGTAATATCAAGTCCAAGTTCTTTCTCGGTTTCTGCCAGTGCAATCCAAAGTCTTCTCCAGGTACGGAATTTCATATCCGGGGAAAAGATGTACTGCATTTCTTTGCTGGCATAACGCTCTGATAATGGGCTGTTATATCTATCGGTACTCATATGTGTGCTCCTTTTTATTTTTTATATTCATAATTTCAGACTCAGCTCCACTCAAAAGTTTCGCTCCACTCGGAAGCTTCGCTTCCTCGTTGTCCGTTGCACCTTCGTGCACCGTACAATCCTTACAACCATACCGGCTGGTTCATGCAAGCATGACAGCCGGTACGGTTATAAGGATTAGCCGCTGTGTCAGTCTGCTTATCGCTCATATTCGCCACGGATATCCTCTTTTGGCGGCTCCATCGGATATTTTCCGGTAAAGCATCCTTTACAGATTGGAAGTCCTCCTACCAGCTGCTCCAGACGCTCTATCTTTAAGTATCCCAAAGAATCTGCACCGATTATTTTCCGGATATCTTCGATGGTTCTGTTATAGGCAATCAACTGTTCCCGCTCCGGAATATCGGTTCCAAAGTAACATGGCCATAAGAATGGCGGGGAACTGATTCTTACATGCACTTCTGTGGCACCGGCTTCTTTTAACATATTTACAATACGGTCAGATGTGGTTCCACGCACGATGGAATCGTCAATCATAATGACACGCTTGCCACGGACTGATTCTGCCAGTACATTTAATTTTACTCTTACGCTGGATTCTCTGCTGCTCTGCTTTGGTTTGATGAAGGTTCGTCCCACATAACCATTTTTTACAAAAGCAGTTCCATATGGAATTCCGGACTGCAGGGCATAACCCTGAGCTGCTGCATTTCCGGACTCCGGTACTCCTACTACCAGGTCTGCATCTACCGGTGAATCCATTGCAAGGAAACGTCCTGCCTGGATACGGGATGCATAAACGCTGACCCCGTCAATATGGCTGTCCGGTCTCGCAAAATATATGTATTCAAAAATACAACGTGCTTCCTGTTCTTTTGGAAGACACATGGTCATATCAGACTGAATGCCGCCTTCCGGTGAAATTGTTACCACTTCTCCCGGCAATACGTCTCTGACATACTCTGCATCAATGGTCTCCAAGGCACAGGTCTCAGAAGTAATGATATAAGCATTGTCACGTTTTCCGATTACAAGGGGTTTGAAGCCATATGGGTCTCTTGCGCCAATCAGCTTACGAGGGCTGGCTACAACCAAAGCATAAGCTCCTTTTAACTTCTGGCAGGCTCTGCGTACTGCTTCCTCGGCTGTCTTGGAATTCAGACGCTCTCTTGCAATGTGGTAAGCAATTACCTCAGAATCAATGGTGGTCTGGAAAATTGCTCCGGTATATTCCAAATCTTTGCGAAGCTCCTTCGCATTGATGAGGTTTCCGTTGTGTGCCAATGCCAGCGTACCTTTTACATAATTCAATACCAGCGGCTGTGCATTCTCACGGGTGGAAGAACCTGCAGTGGAATAGCGGACATGACCGACTCCGATATCACCTTTCATTGCTTCTAACTGTTTTCCGGTAAATACTTCGTTTACCAGTCCCATATCTTTATAGGAAGTAACTTTTCCCTTCGGTCCGTTTGTCTCACTTACTGCAATACCACAGCTCTCCTGTCCTCTGTGCTGTAATGCAAACAGACCATAATAAATACTGGAAGCCACATCATTTCCGTCAAAATCATACATGCCGAAGACTCCACATTCTTCATGCAGGCCGTCCCATGGGCTTTCCTTTAATTCATTGTTATTCATAGGGTTCTCCTGACTATATTTTTAAGCAAATTTCTTACCGGTCAGTAATTCAAATGCTTCTTCGTATTTCTCAATTGTCTTCTTAATTACTTCATCCGGAAGGAGATAATCACTGTCTGGATTTGCTTTTAACCAGTCTCTTACAAACTGTTTGTCATAAGAAGGCTGTCCCTGTCCCGGTTTATATCCTTCTAATGGCCAGAAACGGGAGCTGTCCGGTGTCAGCATCTCATCACCTAAAACTACATTTCCATTCTCATCGAGACCAAATTCAAACTTGGTATCTGCAATGATGATTCCTTTGCTTAATGCGTATTCTGCACATTTCTTGTAAAGTGCGATGGTATATTCTTTAATCTTTTCTGCGTACTCAGCACCCTTGCCCGGGAATGCTTTCTCTAATACGTCAATACTCTGTTCAAAAGAAATATTCTCGTCATGGTCACCAATCTCAGCTTTGGTACTTGGTGTGTAAATCGGCTCAGGTAATTTATCGGATTCTACAAGTCCTTCCGGTAATTTGATTCCGCAGACGGTTCCGTTCTCTTTGTAGCTTGCCCAGCCACTTCCGGTAATATATCCACGAACGATACATTCGATTGGAATCATTTCCAGTTTCTTGCACATCATGCTGTTGCCATCATATTTCTCATTCTGGAAAAATTCCGGCATATCTTTTACATCAACGGAAAGCATATGGTTTGGCACGATATCCTTTGTAAAATCGAACCAGAATCTGGACATCTGTGTCAGAATTGCGCCCTTATTGGTAACCTTATTCTTTAAAATATGGTCAAACGCTGAAATTCTGTCTGTTGCAACAATGATAAGGCTTTCTCCATTATCATATACTTCTCTTACTTTTCCTTCTTTAAATGGTTTAAATTCCTGCATACTGCTTTTGTCCTCCATTTTATGCTTTCGCAAATTTTTGTTGTAATAAAAAACACTACTGGAAAATTATAATACAGTGCCTTTTAGAAAGTCAATGAATTTGGGCGAAGTGCGCCTTTTGCCCCATATAGAAAAATGAGCGAAATTTATTAGTTTTTTTGTCTAATATTTTCTATTTATAAGTATTATTAATATATGTGTTGGAAAATACTTATCTATAGCAAAAGATTCTGTACCTTACACTTGAGATACAGAATCTTTTTATTTACGCGAGTAGCGAGATAAATTGCATGCTTGCATGCAGATTTGCCAAGCACTGCGATAACTTGAGAAACTCGCAAAGCGTGTTTCTCGTAGTTTGCATTTCGCCCTTACGGTCTTATTTTTTGATTAATAAAGATTTCCCTGTCATTTCTTTTGGCTGTTCCATTCCCATCAGCTCGATTAATGTAGGAGCGATATCTGCAAGACATCCACCCTCTCTTAAACCGTATGCAGGGTCTGCATTTACCAGAATGAATGGTACCGGATTGGTAGTATGTGCTGTAAATGGTTCGCCTGTTTCATAATCGATTAACTGCTCTGCATTTCCGTGGTCTGCGCAGATGAACATCTGTCCGTCAACCTCCTTTAATGCTGCAACAGCTTTGCCTACGCACTCATCAACTGCTTCTACTGCCTTGATTGCTGCAGCCTGAACTCCGGTATGTCCAACCATATCCGGGTTAGCAAAGTTGATTACGATTACATCATATTTTTCAGATTTGATGGCATCTACTAATTTATCACATACTTCGTATGCACTCATTTCCGGTTTCAAATCATAGGTTGCTACCTTTGGAGATTTTACCAGAATTCTTTCTTCGCCTTTGTTTGGCTCCTCTACACCACCGTTGAAGAAAAAGGTTACATGAGCATATTTCTCAGTCTCAGCGATTCTTGCCTGAGTCTTGCCATTGTCTGCAAGGAACTGTCCAAATGTATTGGTAAGTTCTACCTTGTGGAATGCAACGGTTTTGTTTGGAATGGTTCCATCGTATTCTGTGAAACATACATAAGTTACGTTCTTTCTTGCGCCTCTGTCAAATCCGTCGAACTCATCTGCACAGAATGCTCTGGTAATCTCTCTTGCACGGTCAGGACGGAAGTTAAAGAAGATAATGGTATCGTTATCCTGTACGGTTGCAGTTGGAGCACCATTTTTCATAATTACAGTCGGAACTACGAACTCGTCTGTTACATCTTTTGCATAAGATGCATCAATTGCTGCAACAGCGCTGTCTGCTGTCTCGCCAACACCTTCTGTAATTGCTTTATATGCTTTTTCTACACGATCCCAACGGTTGTCACGGTCCATTGCATAGTAACGTCCGTTGATGGTTGCGATTTCACCAACACCGATTTCTTTCATTTTTGCTTCCAGTTCTTCGATAAATCCTTTTCCGGAAGTAGGTGCGGTATCACGGCCGTCTAAGAAGCAATGTACATATACTTTGTCTAAGCCCTCTTTTTTTGCCATTTCCAGAAGTCCGAATAAATGTGTAATGTGGCTGTGAACTCCACCATCGGATAATAATCCATATAAATGAAGTGCAGAACCGTTGTCTTTTACATTTTTCATGCCGGCAAGCAATGCTTCGTTTTTAAAGAAATCTCCATCTTCGATTTCTTTGGTAATTCTGGTTAATTCCTGGTATACAATTCTTCCTGCACCCATGTTCATATGTCCTACTTCGGAGTTACCCATCTGTCCGTCCGGAAGTCCTACGGCAAGTCCACTGGCATTTCCTTTTACCCATGGATAATCTTTCATCAGTGCATCAATGTTTGGCTTGTTTGCCTGGGCTACTGCATTACCCTCAGTTTTGTCATTCAGACCAAAACCATCTAAAATCATCAATACGGTTGGTTTTTTACTCATGTTTTTTCCTCTTTTCTTTAAAATCTTCTATTGAAACGGATTACTCCGTTGCTGTCACATAACCATCATCATCTATGGTAATTTCCACGGAGAGGGATTCCATAAAATCAAAAATACGTCTTTTCTCACTTTCATCTGTCACCAGCGAAGTCTTATAATTTTTCTGTATACACGGCAGAAATCGGAAATCAATAGTTCCGTCATCCCGGATGATTACCTGGGATAAACCGGTATCTAATGTTGAAGCCGAAAACCAGAAATTGCCAAGACTGTAGATAATCGGCACGCCATCCATATATTCCATGCCCTGCAGGCAATGGGTATGTCCGCCGATAATGACATCCACACCGGCTTCCACAAACTGTTTTGCAAGAGCCACCTGGTCGGAACCAAAATAGTTATTTCCTTCTGTTCCCCAGTGTACAAAAGCAATCACATAATCGCTGTTGTCTCTTGCTTCTTCTATTACTTTCAGAAACTTGTCCGGATTTAAGGTCTTTAACACGCCCGGTGTCGTCTCAGTTGCTTCCTTCGTATAATTTAAAGAGCGTTCAATCTGTGTAGCTGATACAATTGCTATTTTCTTTCCATTTGCCACAAAATATACCGGACGCATGGCATCCTTTAAATCTTTTCCTGCTCCTACATACGGAATTCCTGCTTCTTCCAGTGTATCTATGGTATCAATCAATGCAGCTTCGCCATAGTCATAGACATGATTATTGGCAAGACTGACAATATCTGTTCCAAATGTTTCCAATAATGCGACACGCTTTGGATCTGCCCGGAAAGTATAATCCTTGCCAGCTAAAGGTTCCCCTCTTGTACTGTAGGTGAACTCATTGTTTATCATCATAATGTCTGCATTATTCATTTCCTGCAATAAATCTTTGGAAAAGCAGTCATTGATTCCATTTGGCTGTCCATCCATGTGTTCCGTTGTGCCCCAGCCTTCTGCAAAATTAATATCGCCGGTAAAATCCAGCACCATCTCATCCTCAGAGCTGCATGTCTTCCAGTAAACCTGCTGCAAATCCTCTTCATTCATGCCGGTGTCCTGACAATAAAGAAGCCACAGCACATGTATGGAATTTCCGGTCTCTTCGTACCAGACATTTACATTCTGGTCTTCCTGAGACTCCTGTGCAATATTTAATACTGCTTCTTTTCCGTAATTGGCATAAACCCAGTTTAAGAAACTTTCGTCAATCCGATAATCCCCGATAAATTCTTTGCTGCAGGAATCCAGCAGTGCTTCGTATGCATCATCCAAATCTTCTATCACCAGCTTCTTCGTCTCTGTAGAGACTTCTTCCGTTTCCGTCACTGCATATTCTATTTTCTCGCTGCTTTCCGGTTCTGCATTTACCTGCGCTTTCCTGTCACATCCACTGCAAACCATTCCAAACAACAATATTCCTATCCCTGCCATCTGCAAAGCTTTTCTTCTCAAATCGGTATCCTCGCTCAACTCCTCTTTCGTCTCTTGTGTCCTGCTTTATTGCCGATAACATTATACACTATCTTTCTTTTTCTAACAATCCTTATTTTGCAAGCGTATTCTTTTATATCAAACCTCATCATTTAACATTTCTTCTAAGGTATGCCAGCCTAATACGGCACATTTTACCCGGGCAGGCATATGGGAAATATCCTTTAATGCCGAAGCTTCTTCCAGCTCGTCGATTTCTTCATCCGAAGCTTCTCCTTTAATCATTTTTAAGAATAATTCTCCTAAATGCAGTGCTTCCTCTTTCTTCTTTCCGACAATCATGCCCAGCATAATATCGGCAGATGCCTGGGAAATAGCGCAGCCATCTCCTACAAATGCACCATCTACGATTTCATCGCCATCTAATTTTAATTTTAAAAAGATATCATCTCCGCAGTTTGGATTCACGCCCTCTAATACCAGGTCGGCATCCGGAAGGTCATGCTTGAACTCCGGGTGAATATTGTGTTCGGTAAGGATTTCATTATAAAAACTTCTACTCTCCATATCCCATTCTCCTTCTGACTCCTGCCACGCTTTTTACCAGCGCATCGACTTCTTCTTCTGTATTGTAGAACATCAGGCTTGCTCTTGTAGCGGAGCGGACGCCCAGATACTCTAACAATGGCTGTGCACAATGATGACCTGCACGGACAGCCACACCGTCGGATTCCAATACCGCACTGACATCATGCGGATGCACGTCTTCAATGGTAAATGTCAGGATTCCGGTATGCTCTTCTGCCAGTTCCGAACCCAGCACATGAACCTTTGGAATTGCTTTCAGTCCTTCCAAGGCTCTTTTCGTAAGTGTAAGTTCCCGCTCCTGCATGGTTTCAAAACCGATTTTGTTAATATAATCAATGGCGGCAGCCAGTCCCACTGCGCCTGCTGCATTGACGGTTCCTGCCTCAAACTTGTGCGGAAGCTCTGCATATTTTGCACCGTCTCTTGTTACAGAATCTATCATTTCTCCACCGGTAAGGAATGGCGGCATTGCCTTTAAAAGTTTTTTCTTTCCATATAAGACACCAATTCCCATCGGTCCCATTAACTTGTGACCGGAAAATGCCAGGAAATCCACATCCAGCTTCTGCACATCAATCGGCATATGTGGGGAACTCTGGGCTGCATCCAGCACGACTACTGCATTGCTCTTTCTTGCTCTTCGCACAATTTCCTCTACCGGTGTTGGACGTCCCAACACATTGGACACCTGTGTGATTGCCACCAGTCTTGTTTTATCGGAGAAAGCTTCATCTAACTTTGCTTCGCTTAAACTACCGTCTTTTTCGCATTCCAGATAAATAAGCTTCGCTCCGGTCTGTCTTGCTACCATCTGCCACGGCAGCATATTGCTGTGATGTTCCATAATGGAAACCACGATTTCATCCTCCGGGCAAAGATTATTTAAGCCATAGCTGTACGCTACTAAATTCAGGCTCTCTGTGGTATTTCTGGTAAATATAATTTCTGTCTCAGAGGCAGCATGGATAAACTGCTGAACTGTTTTTCTCGCTGCCTCATAGGCATCGGTTGCTTCCAGACTCAAAGGATAGAATCCACGCAGCGGATTGGCATTATGTTTTTCATAAAATTCCTTTTCCGCTTCAATGACGCATGCCGGCTTCTGTGCGGTTGCCGCATTGTCAAGATAGATGACATCCCGGTCTTTAAAAAGAGGAAAATCCTTCTTAAAATCGTACATTCTAAATCACCTCTTCCAGCGCTTCCTTCGCAATTTTTTCTGCTGCTTCATCCTTCATCAAATCACAGATATGCTCCAATTTTGCACCTGTCACAATACGTTCTGCAGCTTCTTTATCAATACCTCTTGCTCCAAAATAGAACATGGTATCTTCATCTAATTCTCCAATGGTTGCTCCGTGATTTCCCTTTACGTCTTCCTGTGCACATAAAATCAGCGGAATGGTCTTATTTTCCACATCATCACCCAGCAGAAGTACGCTTTCCTCTTCCTGTCCTTCTGCGCCGGAGGAACCACGTTTAAAATCAATAGTTCCGCGGAAAACCTTATGTGCCTGTCCGCGAAGAGCTCCGTCAGAATTAATATAGCTCATGGTTTTCTCGCCAAAATGATTAGCTACCATATTATAGTCTAAAATCTGCTGTGCCTGACCAAGATATCCGGTCTCTGTAGCAAAATTGCTTTCTTTTCCATTCAAATCCATGCGGCATCCGGAATAGAGATTCCCTTTTCCAAGGAATAACTGGATATACTCCACCTTTGCTCCCTCGCCAATTAAATTGCCGCCTATATCACTTAATAAAGTCTCATGCTCCTGCGGCATCTGAACCTGAACTAATCTTACAGATGCACCGCTTTCGACTTTCATTCTGACACGGACTGCCAGAGATGCTTCTGCAGTGCTGTCTTCCTCTTTTGTGGCATCCGGAGCCACACGGCTGTCCATCACAACAGTAAGTGTACTGTTTTCTTTTGCAACTATCTCTACACAGCCTGCCGTATGTGCATCTTTTTTACCGGAAACGTGCAGTCTTACGGTTTTATCCTGTCCTGCATTATCTGCAAGAATCTGATATTTTGCAGTATTTTCTGTTGCAAAGATTGCATCTGCTTCTCTTCCGGCACCGGTTTCAATGTCCGAAAGCTGCTCTGTTTCAGCAGCTACTACATCTCCCTCTGTTGCAATCTCACAAGGTTCTATCTTATTGCTCCATTTTATCGGAGTTTCATTTACCTTCAGCCAGTTCCAGGTAGGAGAAGGCAATTCATTGATTTTCATACTTACATTTTGTTCCATGCTCTTTCCACATCCCTTCTGCTATCCTATGCTGCCCTTCATCTCAAGGCGAATCAAATTGTTCATTTCCAATGCGTACTCTAAAGGCAGTTCCTTGGAAACATTATCCGCAAATCCGCTGACGATGCAGGCTCTTGCGTCCTCTTCGCTCATGCCCCTTGACATCAGATAAAAAATTGCTTCATCACTGATGTTTCCAATCTGGGCTTCATGTCCCACATTAGCATCCTTGGTACGGATGTCCATTGCCGGAATGGTATCGGAACGGGACTCAGAATCTAACATCAGAGACTGACAGGATACTGCTGACTTCGTGCCTTTCGCTTCCTTCGTTACCACAACGGAACTACGGAAAGTACTGATACCACCATCCTTGGAAATGGAACGGGTATTCATATAGGAGCTGGTGTCCGGTGCGCAGTGTACCACTTTGGCTCCGGTATCAAGGTTCTGTCCTTTTCCTGCAAAAGTTACACCGGTAAATTCCATGCGGGCGCCCTTTCCTTTTAAGACGCTCATCGGATACAGATAAGATACATGGGAACCGAAGGAACCGGATACCCATTCAATGGTTCCGCCCTCTTCTACCAGTGCCCGCTTGGTATTTAAGTTATACATATTCTTTGACCAGTTCTCGATGGTGGAATAACGAAGTTTTGCATTCTTGCCAACATACAATTCCACGCATCCTGCATGCAGATTGGCCACATTATATTTTGGTGCAGAACATCCTTCGATGAAATGAAGAGATGCTCCCTCATCTACGATAATCAATGTGTGTTCAAACTGTCCGGCACCTTTTGCATTCAGTCTGAAATAGGACTGCAGCGGAATCTCTACGTCCACACCCTTTGGCACATAAACGAAAGAACCACCGGACCAGACTGCACCGTGCAATGCTGCAAATTTGTGGTCATTTGGTTTTACCAGCTTCATAAAGTGCTTCTGTATCATATCTGCATGTTCACCATGCATTGCACTTTCCAAATCCGTATAAATAACGCCCTGTGCGGCAACTTCTTCTCTTACATTATGATAAACCAGTTCGGAATCATACTGTGCGCCAACACCTGCCAGTGACTTTCTTTCTGCCTGTGGGATTCCAAGACGTTCAAAGGTATCTTTAATGTCCTTTGGCACCTCAGACCATTTTCCCTTCATCCTTGTGTTTGGGCGGACATAGGTTACGATATGGTCCATATCCAGTCCTTCAATCGATGGTCCCCAGTCTGGCACTTCCATTTCATTGTAAATCTGTAAAGACTGTAAACGGAAATTCTGCATCCAGACGGGGTCATTTTTCTCTTTTGATATCTGCTCTACGATTTCAGGAGTAAGACCTTCTTTCAGCTTATAAGCATCCTTCTCATCGTCCCGGATATCATATATGCTTCTGTCGATATCTTCTACATAGCTTTTCTCTTCCATTCCTTACACTCCTTACTCGTATTTTGCAAAACCATTCTCGTTTACTTCATTAATCAGGGATGCATCTGCGGTCTTAACAATGTGTCCTTCCACCATGATGTGTGTGAAATCTACGTGTAATGCCTCTAAAATCTTGGTGCTGTGTGTAATAATCAAAAGGCTTCCCTTACTGCTCTTCTGGTATTCTTCGATTCCCTTTGATACGGTTCTTACTGCATCTACATCCAGTCCGGAATCGGTTTCATCCAGAATCGCAAGCTCCGGCTTTAACATCAACATCTGTAAAATTTCAGCTTTCTTTTTTTCGCCGCCGGAAAATCCTACATTCAAATCACGTTCTGCATAAGACGGATCCATCTGTAAAAGTTTCATTTTCTCTGCCAGTTCTTTCTTAAAATCATAGAAACGGACTCTCTTTCCAGTCTTCTGTTCCAATGCACTACGGATAAAGGAACTTAAGGTAACGCCTGGTACTTCCAGTGGGTTCTGGAAAGATAAGAACATGCCGCTCTTTGCGCGTTCATTCACCGGCTCTCCGGTAATATTTTTTCCCTGGAAAAAGATCTCTCCGCTCTCTACCTGATAACGTGGATTACCAACCAGTGTATAACCCAGTGTAGATTTACCGGTTCCGTTTGGTCCCATCAGTACGTGTGTCTCATGTCTTCCTATTTCAAGATTTACGTCATGTAAAATATGTTTTTCTTCTACACTGACGTTCAGATTTTTAACCTCTAAAAGTAATTCTTTGCTCATTTTTCTTCCTCCTGCATCTATTGTTTCTTCTTCGCTGCTTTCTTCTCCGCTTCCTGCTTCGACTGCAGAACATCCGCCAGCGTCATTTCATCAAAATATTTATCTATCAAATCTGCCAGTCCCTTCCAGATTGGAAGTGTACAGCAGGAATCTGATTTCTCACATGGCTCCTGGTCTTCTCTCAAGCAGGATACCGGTGCAAGCGTTCCTTCTGTCAGCCGCAGGATATCACCAACCCTGTATTCTTCCGGTTTCCGCTTCAGACGATAACCGCCCTTCTTGCCGCTGACACCTTCTATCATATGTCCCTTGGAAAGAATGGCCGAAATACTCTCTAAATATTTCTGGGAAATATTCAGTTTCTCGGCAATTCCTTTTAACGGAATATATTCTTCCGCATCATGCTCCGCCAGCTCGACCATGACCTTTAATGCATACCTTCCTTTAGTTGAAATCATGCTCTGCATTCCTCCTTTTCTGGTTCATTCGCATCATATACCCATTCGCCTACTATGTCAATGGGTGAATCAGTTTTCGTTTGTTCTTTTCGGGGAACAAACATACTACGAGAAATACACTTGGCGATTTTCTCGAGTTATCGTAAAAAAAAGAAGCACACCCAATAAAATCTATGGAATACTCCGCAAATTTTATCGGATGTGCTCATTTCATCTTTTCACTCTTTTAATTATTCTATTCTAATTACTCTTTATTCTATTTGCAGATGCTTTGCATATTCAAAAGATATTATATCTTTAAATGTAGTCTTCTCATATGCTTCTTCTTTATACATAAATGCAACAATTTCTGTCTTCGACATACTTCCTAACTTTTCTATTACCGCATCAAGAATCTTCACATCATCTTCTGTAAGCGTCTTATATGTCGTTGGCTCTGATAAGGAAAAATAATATCCGTTTCCTTCTCCCATGTCTACTTCTTCACATGGCACATCTTTCAAATCAATAATAGCATTATGTCCCACCGGCACCGCTCCCATCGGAAGAGCCTGATACACCAGTCCTGTCATTGCAAAGTCTCTTCTTTTATAAGAAAGAGCATCTGCATACCATAAAAGCTTCATAAGTTTTACTTTGTAAAGATTTCTGATTTTTGAAGATGCTGCAAAATAGCGGATAACATCCACCACTTTATCCAATGATAATTCTACATTTCCATGAAGCATCTTATTTCCAGCATATCCGGCATAATCTGCCTCAATGGCTTTTTTCAAATAAATGTCCTTGTTCTTCTCATATAACTGTGTTGCTGCTTCAAAATATTTCTTATAAGCAGTCTCAGGAAAATGTTCCTTTGCATCCGCCAACAATACCAGAAACCATTCCGGATCCTGTCCGATTTTTCTTAAAATCGTATCGTGTGCCCGATCCTGCACCTGATGACTTTCATAACGGGTGATTGTCTTAGCTCCCCATCCCAGTAAAACACATAAATCACTCTGGGTGATTCCATATTTCAGGCGGATTGCCACTATCTCTTCCGATGTCAAAAGTCCCTGTTTTCTTCGGTATGCATTTTTTAATCGAATATCATTTTCCTGTATCTGTGATTCTTCCATATACAGTTCCTCTGCATTCTCGCAAAGCAGATAGGATGCTTCATAACCAACCTTACTGTTTTTAAATGTAGCCGTCTCCTCTACCAGAACTGTTTTCACTTCATGTTCTTCCATACAACACGGACATAACCGTTTTTCACTTTTTACAATCTTTATATCCATGAAAACACCTCCTAGTTTTCTTTATACGGAAACATATCTGTAGTAAACGGTTTCTCTGCAAAATGAAATGACATCACAAACGTTGTGGTATTTCCATCTAATCCTAATAGTTCCACTCTTATTTTAATATATACATCCTGCATACCATTATAAACTTTTCCAAATTCCCGCATTTCACTTCTTTTGGGAAATCTAAGATCCTGAACCGTTTTCATATACTCTTCTACAGTCAGCGTTTTTAATTCCCGTTTCAATGCATCCACCGGATTTTCATCCGGAAATAATGTATCTACTGTATACTGATTGGTATATTTTTCATCTCTCTTTTTATCCACTAGCCGTCTCGCCTGAAATGTAATCTGTGCATCATGGTCTAATGCATATTTAAGCTTTTGCAGATAAGTATTCACTTCAAGCTTTGATTCGATTCTGGTCTTTGTATTATCTTTTGAATCATTCATAACTCCTCCTGTTTATAGTATCAATTGATACCTTTATTATAAATAGTATAACTGCAAAAGTCAACTTGAATTAAAAAAAACGCCACCAAATGCATTTCACCGGTAAATTTTACCAATGCCATAATGCATTTCGTGACGTTTCTTATGAAAATATTCTATTTTCCGAAAAGCTTATTTATTGTAGTTTACAATCTTTCCGAAGTCAGCCTTTAAGGAAGCTCCTCCTACCAGACCACCATCGATATCAGCTTTTGCGAACAGCTCTGCTGCATTTCCTGCATTTACAGATCCACCGTACTGGATACGGATAGACTCAGCTGTTGCTTCATCATATACTTCACGGATGCAGGCACGGATTGCGCCACAAACTTCTTCTGCCTGATCAGAAGTAGCTGTTTCACCGGTTCCGATTGCCCAGATTGGCTCGTAAGCAATAACTGCTGTTGCAGCCTGCTCTGCTGTTACGTTCTGGAATGCAATCTTAATCTGCATACGGATCCAGTCAAGGTAAATACCCTGTTTTCTCTGTGTTAAAGTCTCTCCACAGCAGATGATTGGTGTAATACCATGTTCGAAAGCTTTTAATACTTTCTTATTTACAGTCTCATCTGTCTCTGCGAAGTATTCTCTTCTCTCAGAATGTCCTAATACAACGTATTTTACGCCAGCGTCTGTAAGCATTGCCGGAGAGATTTCTCCTGTGTATGCTCCGCTCTCTTCAAAATACATGTTCTCTGCACCGATGCAGATGTTAGAACCTTTTGCTGCTTCCATTGCTGGAATAATATCAATTGCTGGTACGCAGAATACTACATCTACGTCTTCGTTTGCTACTAATGGTTTTAATTCATTTACCAGTGCAACTGCCTCGCTAGGAGTTTTGTTCATTTTCCAGTTGCCGGCAATAATTTTTTTTCTTGCCATTTTAAAATGTCCTTCTTTCTTAAATATATAAGCTTTTGCCTGCATACAGGCATGTGCTTTGATTACTTATTTATCATTTGCTGCTGCAACGCCTGGAAGCTCTTTACCCTCTAAGAACTCTAAGGATGCTCCACCACCTGTTGAGATGTGGCTCATCTTGTCACCGAATCCAAGCTGGTTAACTGCTGCTGCAGAATCTCCACCACCGATGATGGTTGTTGCATCTGTATCAGCTAAAGCTTTTGCTACAGCGATAGTACCTGCTGCAAGAGTTGGGTTCTCGAATACACCCATAGGTCCGTTCCAAACAACAGTCTTAGCAGTCTTAACAGCATCTGCGAAAAGTGTCTGTGTCTTAGGTCCGATATCACAGCCTTCTCTGTCTGCCGGCATCTTGTCTGCATCATAAGTTTCTACTTCAACTGGAGCATCGATAGGATTTGGGAAATCTTTGATCGTTACAGCATCTACCGGAAGAAGAAGTTTCTTTCCAAGTTTCTCTGCCTTTGCCATCATTTCTTTACAATAATCGATCTTAGTATCATCTACTAAAGAGATTCCGATTTCATATCCTTTTGCTTTTAAGAATGTGTAAGCCATACCACCACCGATGATTAAGGTATCACATTTCTCAAGTAAGTTGTTGATTACATTTAATTTATCAGCAACTTTTGCACCACCAAGGATTGCAACGAATGGTCTTACCGGATTCTCTACTGCATTTCCAAGGAAGTCGATTTCTTTCTGCATTAAGTATCCAACTACTGCAGTGTCAACTAACTGTGCAACACCTACGTTAGAACAATGTGCTCTGTGAGCTGTTCCGAATGCATCATTTACAAATACATCACAGATAGAAGCAAGGTCTTTAGAGAAAGCTTCTCCGTTCTTTGTCTCTTCTGGTCTGAAACGTGTATTCTCAAGTAAGATAACATCGCCATCGTTCATAGCTGCTACTGCTGCTCTTACGTTCTCACCAACAACTTCAGGGTCAACAACGAATTTAACTTCCTGTCCTAATAACTCTGTAAGTCTTGCTGCTACTGGTGCAAGAGTTTTGGTCTGTTTGTCTTCTTCTGTTTTTACTTTTCCTAAATGGGAGCAAAGGATAACCTTTCCACCATCAGCGATTAATTTCTTGATTGTAGGAAGCGCTGCAACCAGACGGTTCTCGTCTGTAATCTTTCCTTCTTTTAATGGTACGTTGAAATCACATCTGCAAAGAACGCGAAGTCCTTTTACATTAATATCATCTATAGATTTTTTATTTAATGACATATTAAGTAGTCTCCTTTAAATTTTATTTCTAATAGCAAGAAAGAGCCCGGTCCTAAAAGACCGGACCCTTTTCCTGAGTCTTATCTGCACTCTGGCAGCCTGTCGCTTAAAAAAGTAGTCTACCGTGCAGTGATTGTTCGTTAAACTACGGGAAACACGCTTTGCGGGTTTCTCTCGTAAATTATGCTAACTCGCTGAAGTATTTGATTGTACGAACCATCTGAGATGTGTAGCTGTTCTCGTTATCATACCAAGAAACAACCTGTACTTCGTACAGATCATCAGATACCTGGTTAACCATGGTCTGTGTTGCATCGAACAGAGAACCGAATCTCATTCCAACGATATCAGAAGATACGATTTCGTCTTCGTTGTATCCGAAGGACTCATTAGCTGCTGCTTTCATAGCTGCATTGATATCTTCTTTTGTAACGCCAGCTTTCTTAACAACTGCTGTTAAGATTGTTGTAGATCCTGTAGGGGTTGGAACACGCTGAGCAGATCCGATTAATTTTCCGTTCAGTTCTGGGATAACAAGTCCGATAGCTTTTGCTGCACCAGTGCTGTTTGGAACGATGTTAACTGCTGCTGCACGAGATCTTCTTAAATCACCTTTTCTCTGTGGTCCATCAAGAGTCATCTGATCACCTGTGTAAGCATGGATTGTTACCATGATACCAGACTGGATTGGAGCATATTTATTTAATGCATCAGCCATAGGTGCTAAGCAGTTTGTTGTACAAGAAGCTGCTGAAATGATTGTATCAGATGCTTTTAATGTCTCATGGTTTGTGTTGTATACGATTGTAGGAAGGTCATTACCTGCTGGAGCAGAAATAACAACTTTACGAGCACCTGCATTGATGTGTGCCTGTGCTTTTTCTTTGCTTGTATAGAAACCTGAACACTCTAATACAACGTCAACTTTTAATTCACCCCATGGGCAGTTGTTTGCATCTGGGAATGCATAGATTTTGATTTCTTTTCCACATACGATGATAGAATCATCTGTGCAGGATACTTCATCAGCATGCTCATATTTACCCTGAGAAGAATCATATTTTAACAAGTGTGCTAACATTTTAGGGCTTGTTAAATCGTTGATTGCTACTACTTCGTATCCTTCAGCACCAAACATCTGTCTGAATGCCAGACGACCAATACGGCCGAATCCATTAATTGCTACTCTTACTGCCATTATTAATTCCTCCTAGAAATTTAATATAAAATATCTTTATTTGGGATTGTACCCAATCTGGTATTATTCTAACCAATTTTTGTCGAAAGTTCAAGTAGTTCCCATCACTTTGTTAATTTTTTCACTATTTTTATTTCTTCTTTCTCATTTTCAAACAAATGTTACAATAGCTTTTCCATTTTTCATACTGTCTTTTGACAGATTGTCAAATTTCTATTATAGTATTCTGTGTATTATATACAAAGATTTTACTATACTTGTGAAAATGTAACATTTTTCTTAGTAGAAATGTGTAAACACCGGGTAAGGTTTGTGCAATATGTAGGGGAAAGGAATAGGAAAGCTTCTTCCCGAAAACACTGGAGCGGTTATGATGTGAGAATCCGCAGCACTTCACGGGCAGTATTTTTCTTGAAATCAGGCTGTCTTTCCGGCTGCTTTGACCGGATACTGCTTTTGTCTGCCAGCAGCGGATACCACACTTTGTCTGAAGGGACTCTAAGAATTCCTGCAAAGATATTTGATTTGCGGCAACCGGCACAAATTCATATCCATATTCAGATTGTGCCTCGCTGGTACATCCATGTACCAGCGTTGCCGGGTTGCAAAAGGAATTCTACGAGTCCCTAACAGACGCTGTTCACGGTATCCGCATGCCGGCAGACAAAATGCAGTATACTGTCAAACATTGGAAAGACTGCTTATTATAAAAGAAAGAAAAATACTGCAGGTTGAAGTGCCGGCTTCTTACATACAAACGTTCCGGTGCTTTTGGGAAGAAGCTTTCTCATCCAGTTCCCCACCTGCACAACCTTACCCGCCATACACCCCACAGAAAGGAGTACACTATGCTTTGGGACACACATATGCACACTGCTTTTTCTACCGACAGTGAGACCTCACCAGAATCCATGATTAAAGCCTCTATCGAACTGGGACTTGGCGGAATCTGCATTACCGACCATATGGATTATGATTATCCAAAAGAACATCCGGAGGATGAACCGGAATTTATCTTAGACACTCCGGTCTACTTCCCAACTATCCAGAAGCTGGGCCAGCAATACAAAGATAAAATAAAAGTGCTGACCGGCATTGAGCTTGGATTGCAGCCTCATCTTGCAGCGAAACATCAGGAACTGATAAGCCGATATGACTTTGATTTTGTCATCGGCTCTTCCCATGTAATCCACGGCAAAGACCCTTACTACTCCCGCTTTTTTGAAGGAAAAACCGAACAGCAGGCTTACCAGGAATATTTTGAATCTATCCTGGAAAATCTTGCGGTATTTGATCATTTTGATGTATATGGACATATCGATTATGTGGTACGCTACGGTCCAAACCGGAACCTTGAATATTCTTATCAGAAATATGCCGATGTCATTGATGCGATTTTAGAAAAGCTCATTGATATGGGAAAAGGAATTGAAATCAATACCGGTGGTTTCAAATATGGTCTGGGACATCCGAATCCAACAGAAGATATTATAAAACGTTATCACGAACTAGGCGGTGAAATCATTACCATCGGTGCCGACGCCCACAAACCGGAGCATGTTGCATTTGATTTTGCAAAAGTACCGGACATTTTAAAGGCAGCGGGCTTTCAGTATTTTACTGTATTCGAAAAGAGAAAACCGGCTTTTCTTCCGTTGTAAACTATGGGAATCACGCTTTACGAATTTCTCTTCTTATTGCGGTGTTCACCAAATCTGTATGCAGGCATGCGATTTTTCCTGTGTATGCAAAAGTAACGGCGCGGTTCGTCAACTGCGGAAACAACATAAATACAGTAAAGGGCACTTATCATGTCTCCTAAGTTGACAAACCACGCCGCCTTTTTCTATCATAAGAAAATTGTTTTTACTTCAAATCCTACCCCAGCAGATGCAGCCGTTCGAATGCATGATACAGTCCGTCTTCATCAATCTTATCTGTAACCATATCCGCATACTGTTTTACTGCCGGAATCGCATTTCCCATTGCCACTCCTGTTCCTGCAAATTGCAGCATTTCCACATCATTTGGTCCATCACCAAAAGCAATGGTATCTTCCCTGCCTATCTTTAACTCATCCATAAGCCGCTGCATTCCGGTTGCCTTGTTGACTCCCATCTTCGTCATTTCACCGGACATCTGACGATCCTTGCCAAAGCTTGCTCCGGTTATCTTGATATAATTTCCGACTTCCTTCTGCATCACATCCACCGGAATATCGGCATCAAAATACATTCCACTTTCAAGAGCCGGCATCTGTTCCGGATGTTCAACAAGCGTCAATCCGTTTAGAGCACCGTCAATATCAAGTCCAAGCCGCATACAGCGTTCTCTCATTTTCTTTGCATTCTCTTCATCCACATAACGTCCGTTGATTCCCTGCAGCATAAAGCATGCACCGTGCTCCTTCAGCACCTCTACCATATCCTGCACCTTATCATTTGCCAGAACGCTATGGTAAATCACCTTATCATTTGCAGACACATAAGCACCTGCCGAAGCCACAATGGCATCAAATCCAAACTCTAAAAGCCATGGATACACATTCGTTACAGTTCTTCCGGTACATAACGAAATCAGATGTCCCCGCTTTCTGGCCATGCTTAATGCTTCCCTGGCAGATTCCGGCATGTGCATGGTGAAATCCACCAGGGTTCCGTCTACATCCAAAAAAATCAGTTTACGGCTCATTATTCTGCATCCCGAATCGCTTTTCGAACCGGAAGAACACAGCCAGGAGAAACAGATAATTCATCTACCCCCATCTCTAAGAAACGCTGGGTCAGAGTTGTATCTGCCCCAAGTTCTCCACATATTCCTGCCCAGATGCCCGCCTTGTGTGCATTTTCCACGGTCATCTGAATCAGCCGGAGCACTGCTTCATGATGCGGATTATAGAAGCTGTCAAGCTTTGCATTCTGACGGTCAATTGCCAGTGTATACTGGGTCAGGTCGTTGGTTCCGATACTGAAGAAATCAACCTCTTTTGCCAGTTCATCACTCATTACTGCTGCTGCAGGAGTTTCAATCATGATACCCTGCTCCACATTTCCAAAAGGAATCCCTTCCTTTGTAAGTTCTTCTTTCACTTCTTCTGAAATTGCTTTAATCTTACGCACTTCATCTACCGAAATAATCATCGGATACATAATTGCAATATTTCCGTAATTGCTTGCGCGGAATAAAGCACGAAGCTGGGTCTTAAAAATTTCCGGCTGGGTCAGGCAGATCCGGATGGCACGATATCCCATTGCCGGATTGTCTTCTTTGTCGAGGTTAAAGTAGTCCACCTGCTTATCGGCTCCGATATCCAGGGTACGGATAATAACCTTCTTTCCTGCCATGGTCTCTGCGACCTGCTTATAAGCCGCAAACTGTTCTTCTTCTGTTGGGAAAGTATCTTTTTCAAGATAAAGAAATTCACTACGGAAAAGTCCGATTCCACCGGCATCATTTTTAAGTACTGCCGCTAAGTCAGAGACATTTCCGATGTTGGCATAAAGATTGATTTTCTGACCACTCTTTGTCACATTTTCCTTTCCCTTTAAAGTCAGCAGTAATTCCTTCTGCTTTGCATCCTCTTCTGCTTTTTTCTTATATTCTGCCAAAGCTACTTCATCCGGTTCAATGATAAGAGTTCCGGTATAGCCATCCACAATTGCCTGTTTTCCGTTCCACTCTTCCTTGATTTCCACACCAATCAGTGCCGGGATGCCCATAGTTCTTGCTAAAATTGCAGTATGTGAATTCGTAGAGCCCAGCTGTGTTACAAATGCCAGCAGCTTACTTTTATCCATCTGTACGGTTTCACTCGGAGCTAAATCCTTTGCTACGATAATAACCGGCTCATCTCCAAGGTCGCTTCCCATATCATTTCCACATAATACATTGATGACACGCTCAGAAATATCCTTCATATCAATGGAACGGGCTTTGAAATACTCGTCATCCATATTTGCAAATACTTCTGCAAAGTTATCTCCGGTAACACCTACCGCATACTCTGCATTTACGCTCTGGCTCTCAATAAGATTGTGAACGGAATCATTATAATCTCCATCCTCTAACATCATGGCATGCACATCAAAAATCTGTGCATTTACTTCACCCACTTCTTTTAATGCTTTCTTGTAAAGCTTGTGGAGCTGTTCAATTGCAGTCTGCTTTGCTGCTTCATAGCGGGCAATCTCTGCTGCCGGGTCTTCTATTCTCTTTCTTACCACCTGATTTTCAGCTTTTAAAAGGAGTTTTACCTTTCCAATTGCAATACCGCTGAATACCTTTTTTCCATTAAACTTTTCCATAGTCCATACCTTCTTTCTTTTATAAGTTTTCTCCATTTGAAGCAATTACTTCTTTATACCAGTCGAAGGATTTTTTCTTTCTTCTTGCAAGAGTTCCGGTTCCATCATCATATTTTTCTACATAGATGAAGCCATATCTCTTTGCCATTTCTCCGGTGGATGCACTTACTAAATCAATGCAGCCCCATGGTGTATATCCCATCAGGTCAACGCCATCTTTTACCGCTTCTTTCATCTCTTTGATATGATCCCGCAGATAATCGATACGGTAATCATCCTGAATGCTTCCATCTTCTTCTAATTTGTCATAAGCGCCAAGGCCATTTTCTACTACCATAACCGGAATCTGATAACGGTCATAAATTTCATTTAAGGAATAATGTAAGCCCTGTGGGTCAATCTGCCAGCCCCAGTCGCTTGCCTTAAGATATGGATTCTTAAGACCGGCAATCAGGTTTCCATCCGTCTGCTCGCCATTTGGATCTTTTGATACACAACTGCTCATATAATAGCTGAGGGTATAGAAATCCACACAGCCTTCCCGCAGAATTTCTTCATCGCCCGGTTCCATTTTAACATGAATATTATTTTCTTCAAAATACCGCTCCATATACGCCGGATATTCTCCTCTTACCTGCACATCGGAACAGAACCAGTTCATAATCCGCATTTCCTTCTGTGTTGCTAACACATCCTCCGGATTGCAGGTAAATGGATACTTGGTCATAAAGACATTCATATCACCGATAAGATATTCCGGATATTTTTCATGTGCTAATTTTACTGCTTTTGCGCTGGCAACAAACTGATGATGCAATGCCTGGAAACGAACCTTCGGGTCATCCGGAATCTCAGTAATTTTTCCCTCATAGCCTTTTACAGTTCCAAGGGAAAGCAGGTTGCCAAGCGGTGTGGTTCCACCATTGATTTCATTGAAGGTCAGCCAGTATTTTACTTTGCCCTGATATCTTTCGAAAATTGCCTTGCAGTAATTCAAGAAATAATCAATACATTCTCTGGCTTCCCAGCCATTGTATTTTTCAATCAGTGCATATGGCATTTCATAATGGGAAATGGTTACCAGCGGCTCAATGCCATATTTTAAACATTCATCAAATACTTTATCGTAGAATGCCAGTCCTGCTTCGTTTGGTTCATTCTCCATTCCGGTCGGGAAAATTCTTGTCCATGCAATGGATAAACGGAATACTTTAAATCCCATTTCTGCAAATAATGCAATATCCTCTTTGTAATGATGATAGAAATCAATTGCTTCGTGGCTCGGATAGAGATATTCCGGATGAATGGTTCTTGTTACCTTTTTCGGCTCGGTATGGGAACCATTCGTACACATATCAGAAACAGATGCTCCTTTTCCATCTACATCCCATGCTCCCTCAAACTGATTGGCTGCGGTTGCACCGCCCCAGAGAAAATCTTTACGAAATGTCTTCATTGCTTTTTCCTCCTGCTTCTTATTATTTTTATTTGTAAAAATTTATAATTTCTGTTTTTATATTTTTCTTTTCTCATTCTGCCCTGCAATAAGGCTTCTGATTTTGTTGGATAGAGCACGAGCCCTTTATCAGAGCCCGCACCCTTAGGTATAAAAAACTATGGAAAACTAATTTATAAAACGGTAATCAATGCGTCCAACGCTGCAACTTTCTTTGCATCTGTCGGAACTACATCTGCGTAATCTGCTGTGTTGCTGATGATAACCGGAGTCAGAACAGAATATCCTGCTCCTGTAATCTTTGCAATATCAAATTCCAATAAAAGGTCACCTTTCTTTACTTTGGCTCCCTGCGCTACCTTCGGTGCAAATCCTTCTCCATCTAATTTCACGGTATCCATGCCCACATGAATCAGGATTTCTGCTCCGCCATCGGATACTATTCCAATGGCATGACCGGTTGGGAAGAAGGTTACTACTTCGCCATCACATGGTGCATATAATTTGCCTTCGGACGGGAGAATAGCAACACCCTGACCTAATGCTCCGCTTGAAAATGCTTCATCTTCTACTTCTTCCAAGGCTTTTACTTCTCCGGTAAGAGGAGATGCAATTACCTGGTTTGCTGCGGTTTTTGTGCCTTTCTTTTCTATTTTTGCTTCATCATTCTGTGGAGCATCATCATGATAGGTAATGTAAGTTGCTACGAATGCAACTACCATAGCTACTGCCATACCGATTAATACCCAGATCAAACTGTAAACGCTCTTTGACTCACCATCGATGAATGCCGGAAGTCCGAAGAATCCAAGACCACCCATCATATAAGTTTTAACTCCGGCAAATCCTATGATTCCACCACCAATAGCGGATGCAATACAGGAAATTACGAATGGTTTTTTCTTTGGAAGTGTAATACCATAAATACATGGCTCTGTTACACCAAAGAGTCCTGAGATAAACGCCGGTAATGCAATATTTCTAAGTTTCTTATCTTTTGTCTTTAATACAATTGCCAGTACAACCATGGACTGCGCAAAAGATGCTGCGAAATATGGAGAAAGGATGAAGTCATATCCTAAAGTTCCATAATTAATCATTGCCAGTGGAACAAGTCCCCAATGTAATCCGAAGATTACCAGTACCTGCCAGAATGCTCCGACTAAGATACCTGCTACAAGACCTCCTACAACCGGAAGGTTATAGATTGCTCCGAAAATAATACCGATAATGTTGCAAAGGAAAGTAGATACCGGTCCGATTACCAGATAGGTAAGTGGAACCATTACTGCCAAAGTTACAACCGGAACGATAAATGTTTTAATAACGTCCGGAATTACTTTCTTTAATCTCTTTTCCAGCCAGGCAGCACAAGCCACTGCAATAACAATTGGTACTACTGAAGAAGTATAACCACTGGATGGCATAATAACAGGAATTCCAAAAAAGGTTGTATAATAATTCATTTCAAAGGAAGTTCCTGCAAACAGGGAACCTATCAGTTCTCCTGAAGTCAGATTAACCAGTGCCGGATAGGTAAGTGATATACCAAGTGCCATTCCGATAAATTCATTCATCTTAAATTTCTTTGCTGCAGTGTATCCTAAGATAATCGGCAGGAAATAGAAGAATCCGTCTCCAATGGAATACCAGAGCTGATATGCTCCGCTTGTGGTAACATCAATTCCTGACTGACTTGCGATAAAAGACCACAGCGCCAAAAGACCTTTGATAATACCTGCTGCACAAAGCACACCAAGGAATGGCTGGAATACACCGGAAATCAAATCAATGAGTCTTGCGCCAAGCCCCATCTTCTCTCCGCCGTCTTCTGCATCCTCGGAAACAGCTCCATTTCCGGCCAGATGTGCATGTTCACAAACCACATCATAGACATCCGGTACATGATTTCCGATTACTATCTGATACTGTCCGCCGGATTTCATTACTGTCACAATTCCTTCCGTTGCTTTTAATACTTCGGTGTTAGCCTTGGACTCGTCTTTTAATTTAAAACGAAGTCTGGTAACACAGTGCGCAAGGCTTATGATATTCTCCCTGCCGCCTACGTTCTGGATAATAATTCTTGCCAGTCCATCATACTTACTTGCCATAACAATCCCTCCATTTTTATTTTTTTATAGCATGTTCATTTTTATCTAAAACACTCTTGTGTTTTATTCATTTTGTTAAAAACAACGAATGTGCCTTGGCACATTCTCGCGCCTGCGGCGGTCGCTTGCGACATCTACCTTATACGCCGCAGTGTGCATCCTCGCGGAGCGTTTTTTAATTTACAGGAAAGCAATTTCCTGTAAATTAAAAAAGCCCAAACAAATAAAACTCTTCCTATGAGTCTTATTCGTCTGGGTTTTGCCGTCTTAACGTAACAATCCCTTGCCGAAAGGGTATTTACTTATTCATACTGTGAATCACACGATGAATGTGTACTGCCAGATAGGAAATCTCTACATCCGAGACTTCATAATCAAGCTTCTTCTTCATGTAACTCTTTATCTTCTGTGCACATTCGTAGGAACGCGGGAAACGATCCGCAATCAACTGGTCAAATTCTTCATCATTACGTTCACTGTCTTCCCGACTGATTACCCGCTGTACAAAGAATCTTAAATGCGTTACAAAACGCTCATAGGACAGGCTCTTTTCATCCAATTCCACCTGAAAGGTATATCTGACTATATTGAGTATATCCTTTATCATTGCCGGCATGTTCCTGGACTGGTTCATCTGACCGCCCATCTGTGCATTTACCAGATGCATCGCAATAAATCCAGCTTCATCCTCCGGCAGCTCCACGTCTAATTCCTGTTTTACAATATCTAAGGCTTTCAATCCCACCTGAAATTCTGCATTGTAGAATTTCTTCATCTCCCAGGAAAGCTCATTCGCAACAACGATGCCCTGCCGCTTTCTCTCTATGGCGTATCCCAAGTGGTCTGTTAATGTCACATAAATATTTTTACTTAAATGATAACCTAATGTTTCTCTGGCATATGCGATAACCAGCTCGGCTGTCCGGATATATTCATACGACATGTCCTTTACCACCTGCATGAACTGGCTGGTACTTTCGTCCGGAAGGGAGAATACTTTTTCTATCTTTGTCTCTTCTATTTCTTCTCCGGCTTTCTTTCCGAAGCCTATGCCCTTTCCCATAACAACGATTTCTTTACCTTTATCGTCCTCGGAACTGATCACATTATTGTTAATTACTTTGATAATCTGCATTACGTTTCACCTGTTTATGATATAAAAAAAGCTGCATTACACTCTAAATAATCCGACCTAACAATTATCTTAAAGTGCAATCCAGTCTTGCCTATCTCTAGTAACAATCCGGTTTGCGTCCCTGCTTATTACATTACAAATGTACTATATTTTATCAGAAACGTCAAGTCCGGAATGTAAACTTCGTATATAATATATAATTTTATCACTCTATTTTTGTGCACAATTCACTATTTTCTTATGATAATTCCACCACCTGCGACAAAATCCCCATCATAAAATACCACCGCCTGACCCGGTGTCACAGCACGGACCGGTTCTTCAAAATGACAGCGGATCCTGCCCTCTCCGATATTTTCCACGGTACACATGGCTCCTGCATGTCCATAACGGATTTTACCTAAGAGACGTCTGCCATCAAAATCGGTAAGTCCCATATAATTGACATGGTCTGCAACCAGTGTATCCGTAAATACATCCTCTGGCGAACCTACCACTACTTCATTGGTTTCCGGTCTTATTTCTGTTACAAAAATCCGTTTGCCATATGGTATATTCAAGCCACGGCGCTGTCCTACGGTATAGTGGGTAATTCCTTTGTGCCGTCCGATAATTTCACCATCTTTTGTCACAAAGTTTCCCTCTCCCGGAACTGCATCTCCAACCTCACGGTCAATAAAACCTGCATAGTCATTATCCGGGATAAAGCAGATTTCCTGGCTGTCTCTCTTATGAGCCACCGGAAGTCCCACCTCTTCTGCGATTTTGCGGATTTCATCTTTATGATAAGCACCTACCGGCATCAATGTATGGGATAACTGCTCCTGTGTCAGGTTATATAATGCATAGGTCTGATCCTTGGCTGCTGTTACAGATTTTGCCACTGCGAAACGTCCGTTGTCACATTTTGCAATTCTTGCATAATGTCCGGTTGCAATATAATCTGCTCCGATGCTTAAGCTTCTGGCAAGAAGTGACTCCCATTTCACATAACGGTTACAGGCAATACATGGATTCGGCGTTCTTCCTGCCAAATATTCTGCCACAAAATAATCCATTACATACTGTTTAAATTCCTGCTTAAAGTTCATCACATAATATGGTATTTCCAACCGGTCAGCCACTCTTCTGGCATCATCCACGGCACTTAGGCCACAGCAGCCGCCATTTTCCTGCTGCTGTGTCTCTTCCTCATCCTGCCAGATCTGCATGGTTACACCAATCACATCATAGCCCTGTTCCTTTAAAAGATATGCCGCAACGGAAGAATCCACTCCGCCGGACATTCCAACTACTACTTTTTCCTTCATATATTTAATCCTATCCTACAGGCAAATTTTTAGCTGCACTCACAGTTTACCCACACTGTCAGCATCCGTCAAGTGAATTTTACGGTTTCCTTCTGTCCCCTTAGGATTGTGACATTCTTTTTGATGCAGGCAGTCACATAATCAATCTGCTCTGCCGTAATTTTTTCATTTAAAGTAAGCCGCAATGCTCCCCTTGCAATTTCCGGCGGTACACCGATGGCTGTTAACACATGGGATGGCTCATGTTCTCCGGAAGAACACGCTGAACCTGCCGATGCACAGATTCCATCCATATCCAGCATAACCAAAAGATTCCCACCTTCTAACTCATCAAAACAAAAGTCCACATTATTCGGAAGGCGGTTGTTCCATTCCCCATTCAGCCTTACCTTCGGCACCTGCTTTAATACTGAATAAATCAAGTAATCCCGCATCCTTGTCTCGATTTCCATCCGCTCTTTTAAGCTTTCCATCGCCATGGCTGCCGCTTTTCCCATGCCTACAATTCCCGGCACATTCTCAGTTCCCGCCCGGACACCGCTTTCCTGGCCTCCTCCATGGATAAAAGGAGGTATCCTCTTTTTCTTTCGCACATATAAAAATCCGGTTCCCTTAGGTCCGTTGAATTTATGTGCGCTGGCACTCATCATATCAATATTCATTCTGTTGACATCAATGGGAATATGTCCATATGCCTGTACGGCATCCGTATGAAAACAGATTCCATATCTCCTGGCAAGCATACCGATTCTTGCTATAGGTTCTATGGTGCCAATTTCATTATTTGCCATCATAACAGAAATCAATATGGTATCCGGCCGGATTGCCCGCCGCACCTGCTCCAAGGAAACCGTTCCCTTGTCATCTACCGGAAGGTAAGTAATCTCATAACCATTCTGTTCCAGATATCCGCAGGTTCTTAAAATAGCATGATGCTCTATTTTCGTGGTAATGATATGCCGGCCTCGCATAACCATACTTTCTGCGGTACATTTCAATGCCCAGTTATCAGATTCACTTCCTCCGGCTGTGAAATATATTTCCTCCGGCTGCGCCCCGATGCTCTGCGCAATGATCTGCCGGCTTTCTTCTATGGCATCATGACTTTTTTGCCCCAGATCATACAGGGCAGATGGGTTTCCATAACGACGCTCATAAAAGGGCAGCATTGCTTCGATTACTTCCGGTGCTGTCGGTGTTGTTGCTGCATTATCAAGATAAATCATTTTCTTCATGCTTCTTTCCCTCTGAGAATAGTTCTTTCTGCCTCTGATTTATCATATACTTTTGACAAATCTGGTTTTTCATGGAGGCTCCAATTGAAACCGTTGAAATCCATTTCAAATCCACTGATTACCGGTACTCTCCTGCTTACTGTGACCGGACTTTCCAGCAGAGTAATCGGTTTCTTCTATAGAATATTCCTCTCCCGCATAATTGGTGCAGAAGGTCTTGGAATTTATCAGCTTATTTTTCCGGTTTTTGCCCTCTGTATTGCCTTCAGTGCCTCCGGCATCCAGACCGCTGTCTCCCGCTTTGTTGCTGCAGCCGACCATAAAAATACCGGCATGAGTTACCTCTATGCCGGCCTGGTTCTTTCTGTGGGAATTGCACTCTCACTTACTATTATTCTGATTTCTTATTCTGATTTTATTGCCATTCATATTTTAGATGAAGCCCGTTGTGCTCCACTCCTTGTTATTCTTTCCTACTGCCTGATTCCTGCCAGTGTCCATGCCTGTATCAATGGTTATTATTATGGGAAGAAGAAAACTCTGGTGCCATCCGTAAGCCAGCTTATGGAGCAGGTTGTCCGGGTCTTAAGTGTCTATACACTTTATCTTATCTGCCTGGAAAAAAGTTATCCCATCACGCCATCCATTGCTGTCTGGGGTATTGTCTGCGGTGAACTGGCTTCTTCACTCTTTTCCGTAAGCTGCCTTCATTTCAAAAAGTGCAGCAGGCATATGAAAAGAATTTTTAAGGAGCTTTCCCTCTTTGCACTGCCCCTTACCGCCAATCATGTAACATATCACTTATTTTCCAGTATCGAAGCCATTCTGATTCCCATCTGCTTAAAAAAATATGGCTACAGCAATCAGGATGCCTTGAGCGTCTTCGGCATTTTTACCGGAATGGCAATGCCAATGATTCTTTTTCCCAATGTCCTTGTAAATTCTGTCTCGGTGCTGCTGATGCCTGCTATTTCAGAAGCCTATGCAAGAAAGGATTTTCACTTAATCCGCCGTACTATTAAAAAAACGGTGTTTTATTGTCTGCTTCTTGGCTTTTCCTGTACCTTCGGTTTTCTTCTGACTGGGAAATGGATTGGACAATTCGTTTTCCAGAACACATTAGCCGGCAGTTTCATACTCATATTAAGCTGGATCTGCCCTTTCCTCTATCTGTCCACCACCCTTACTTCCGTTCTTCACGGTCTAGGGAAACCGGGGCGTGCGTTCTACATTAATATGAGCGGCTGCACTTTACGCATTTTCTTTATCTATGCACTGATTCCAACATATGGCATCCGCTGCTACCTCTATGGCATGCTTGCAGGCGAACTGCTGACTACTTTTTTATCCTTTCTTGCGCTCCTTCGGTTTGCCAGAAAAAAATTGCAAAAAAACAGTCTGCTTTAGTCTATTGATTTTAAGGATTCTGCCATGTTGATACGTTCTAATTTGCCTGTCATCATACAGTTTACAATCCATGCAAAGCCCATCGTCAGCAAAACACTAAAGAGATAACTTACTGCATTAATCTGTACATTAAAGGATACCATATCAATCTGTATCTCACCCATTACAAAACGATGGAACCATTTTCCTAAAATCAGTCCCAGTCCGCAGCCGATAGCAGTTAAGACCATATTCTCCCGAAACACATAAGATGCCGTTTCCTTTGGATAGAAGCCCAATACTTTAATGGTAGCTATCTCCCTCACCCGTTCCGTAATATTGATATTATTAAGATTATATAATACGATAAATGCCAGTGCTCCGGCACAGATAATAATGATAATGACAATATAATTCATACAGGACATCATCTGTGAAATCCGGCTTAACATATCGGAATTAACGGTTACTGCCGTCACACCATCTGCTTTCATCAGTGCCGCACTCACTTCATGAATATCTGACGCATCCGGCAGTCTCACATACACGTTTTTAAATACCACATCCCCAATCTGTTTTTCATAGGATTCCGGTGCAATGTATACATAATTATAAATATGATTCTCACAGATTCCGGTGACTTTTAAGTGCATCTCATTGTTGTCACTGTCACGCAGCAGAATCGTATCGCCTTTTTTGACTGCATAGGTTTCTGCTACTTTCTTTGAAAGTACTGCTTCTTCTTCTTTTGGATAAGCAATCGGCTCCTGTTTCTTTGTATGCAGCGAAATAAAGTCTCCTACTTCATCCGGATTTTCCACTGCCACCATATGAATCGACTTAGTTCCTTTATCTGTCACCAGGTCAATGGTCTTTTCCATGGCATACATGCCTGCTGCATTTTCCTTTTCCAATACAGAATCTAAAGATTTAAGGTCAGCCTCTCCCGGCATCTTTCCATCTTTTAATGTAACTCCAATGTCGTAAAGCTGGATTTCTTCATACTGCTGGTCTGCCACTGCCACTACAGAATCCCTTACACCAAAGCCCATCACCAACAATGCCGTACAGCCGCTGATTCCGATTACCATCATAAAGAAACGCTTCTTATAGCGGACAATATTTCTTACGGATACCTTCTGCAAGAATTTAAGTCTCTTCCAGATAAATGGTACATGCTCTAAGAATACACGTTTTCCGGCTTTTGGTGCTTTCGGCCGCATCAAATCTGCCGCCACTTCTTTTAACTCTTTATGGCAGGACAGCCAGGTCGTCCCAACGGAGCAAAGTACTGCAACGGTAAGTGAAACCAGTGCCAGTGGCAGGTCAGACACATAATAAATCCCACCCATTTTATAGACAATTCCATAGGCGGTTATGATGACTAACGGGAAGAAATGGATTCCCAGCACATAGCCGATTAACGTTCCGCTGATGGCTGCAGAGCCGGAATAGAAAAGATATTTTCCCATTATCTTTCCTTCACTAAAACCCAGTGCCTTTAATACTCCAATCTGTGTCCGCTGTTCTTCTACCATACGATTCATGGTCGTCATGCAGATTAACGCTGCCACCAGAAAGAAGAATACCGGAAATACATTGGCAATTCCTTTTACTACACCGGAATCATTTTTCAGGCACACATAACCCACATTGGTATTCCGGTCCAGTACATAAGTCTCTGGTTTCTCGATTTCATCTATCTTACTCTGTGCATCTGCTATCTGGTCATCCGCATCCTGCATCTGCTCATCAAATTCACTCTGATTCTCCTGATACTGCAATAAGCCGTCTGCCAGCTCTGTTTCTGCAGCCTCAAGCTGATCTTCTTTTTCTTCTATCTGTTCTTTTGCTGCCGCAAGCTGCTTCTCCCCATCCGTAAGCTCTGCCTCGGCAGCTGCCAGTGCATTTTTTCCATCTTCTATCTGCTGCTTTGCGGCTGCCAGCTGGCTTTCCGCAGAAGAAAGCTGACCTGCGGCTGCTTCTAATTCCGCATTCTTTGCATTTAATTCTGCTTCTGCACCGGCAACCTCCGTTAAACCGGCCTCAATCTGTGCCAGCATCTCTTCATAGCCCGGAGTATTTTCTGTCAACTGTGCTTTTGCGGTCTCAAGGCTGTTTCTCTGATCTGTCACCTGCTGCTTTGCTGCCAAATAAGCATTCAATCCCTGCTCATACTCTGCCTTTTTTGCTGCCAGTGCACTTTCCTGCCCGGAAATCTGCTGCGATGCGCTCTCTAATTCTGCCGCCTTAGAAGACAATGCATCCTTCCCGGACTGCAGCTCCGATGCTTTAGCAGAAAGCTCGGTCTTTGCAGAAGCAATCTGATTTTTTCCATCGGAGATCTCTGTTTCTCCATCCGTAAGCTGCTGCTTTGCCGATTCTAATTCCGCTTCCGCTTCTGCCCGCTTTTCCTCTAACTCTTCCTTCTTCTCATCCAGTTCGTCCTGTGCGTCTTTTACAATCTTTTCATAACGGATATCTGCCTGTTCCTTTGTATAGGCCTCCCAGTCTGCTTCCTTTGCGTCCATATAGGAATCATACTCATCGGAATAGATGTCATAATCTTCATCAAATTTAATATAGATTTCTGTGTCATAATCTACTGCAAATCCATCTTTTAATATATAGGCAAATCCGCTGATTCTGCCATTTCCAATGGATGTATTGCCACGTTCAAACTGGATATAGCACGGTGACTGTACCAGTCCGGTAATCGTATATTCTTTGTATGCAAATTTATCTAAATCATCTGTTGTATTATTTTCCGAAAGAACCAGCTTGCTTCCAATGGCATCTTCTGAAAAAAGCGCGGAATCTACCACACATTCATCAGCGGACTGCGGCATTTCTCCGGCAACCAGCTTCAGTTTATTGACCTTCTCTGTGATGGAATGCATCTTGATAACGCGCTCATTTTCTCCGGCATCCTTATAAAGAACCTCTGCCGATATGGCACCCTCTGCCGCCCGGACATCTTCTTTTTCTGCCAGTGCTTCTACATTTTCTTCTGTAAAGCCAAGTGTGGATACCAGACGATAATCATAGAATTGCAAATCCTTTAAATAGACATCCGCAGAATGCACCATGACCGACTGGGTAATCTTAAGGCCGGAAAAAAATGCAACACCCAGTGCAATAATGGCAAGGATAGCAAAATATCTTCCAAAGCTTTTCTTTATCTCACGAAATGTATTTCTCTTCATCATGGATTTCATATTTCAAACCCTTTCTTTTCCACATGGACTACCATTCAATCTCATCGACATCCACGATATGTTCATTTTTCTCTATCTTTTGAATGGTTCCGCTCTTTACGGTAATGACACGGTCTGCCATTGCAGTCAGTGCCTGATTATGTGTAATTACAATGACTGTTTTGCCCTGTTTTCTGCAGGTATTCTGCAGCAGTTTTAAAACGGCTTTTCCGGTATTATAATCCAGTGCGCCTGTCGGTTCATCACAAAGCAGCACCTTCGGATTCTTTGCCAGTGCTCTTGCAATTGCCACTCTCTGCTGTTCTCCACCGGATAGCTGTGCAGGGAAATTGGCTTTCCGTTCACTTAAGCCCACCTCATCTAAAACTGTTGCTGCATCTAACGGTTCCTTGCAAATCTGTGCTGCAAGTTCAACATTTTCCAATGCTGTAAGATTCTGCACCAGATTATAAAACTGAAATACAAATCCCACATCATATCTCCGGTAACTGGTAAGCTGCCGCTTATTATATGCTGAGACTTCTTCTCCATCCAGATATACTTTTCCGGTGGTCAGATAATCCATTCCTCCCAATATATTTAATATTGTTGTCTTTCCTGCTCCGGACGCTCCTACGATAACGCAGAATTCTCCCTTTTCTATTTCAAAATTCACATCATGTAATGCTTCTATCGTAACTTCTCCGGTTTTATATACTTTACTTACATTCTGAAAGGATACAAATGCCATTTGATAGCTTCCTCCTTTTATTCTGGTTATTCAAGTGATTGTGCAAACGGGATAGCGAACTTTGTTCCAATTATATTACGCTGATGCGCAGGGGATTATCTTCCGCTATGAAATGCCATGGTTCTAAAATACGTGTTTTCCTTGTTGTTATAAAAACCGTCTTTCCAATGTTTGTCAGAAGAGCTACACGGTTCGTCGAAATACAGATGCCTGATAAGGGCTGTTTAGGGACACTTGGAATTTCGTCTGGCAACAGGCAACGCTAGTGCACGGATGCACCAGCGAGGCACAACTGAACAAGGATGTGAATTTGTGCCGGTTGCCAGATGCGATTACATATAATATCGAAATTCCCAGTGTCCCTTGCAGGCATTATGTGGCATCTGCCTTCGACGGACAGTGCAGCTATTCCGCCAAAGCAACCGGAAAGACAGTTTACAAACAAGAAAAACACGCATTCTAAGAACGATTGGCATTTCATACCGAATAAAGATAATTCCTCTGTGCATCCCGTAATATTTTCAGACCAAAATCTATCTCCTTCATAACCACCTGTTACCTGCTTATTGTAATGGTAGCACAATCTTTTCACTTTTTGAAATTAAATTTTTCTAAAGTCAGGAAGTACGCTTTCCAAATTACACCTACAAAACCTGCCACCAGCATTTTCTTATGAATGCCTGACAACGAAAAAATCCACTTTCTTAGAATCACAGTCAGAATCTGCTATTCTAAAAAAGTGGATTATACATTCAAATATCCGAAAAATTTTTTCTTATAACAACGGAGCTATCACTGCATCAAACATACAATTTAAACTTTCTTCATATATCTCCTGATACGTGCGGTGAAAAGTCTCAGTAATTGCCATTGCCTGCTTTGGTACTTCTTCGTAAAGTCCAAATGCCGCCTCATATACTTCCGGATTCTTATCGTAAAATGCTTCTGTCATGGCATTTTCAAATTCAAATCGTGCGCCCTTGGAAAGATGCTCTTTAAAATCCTCTTTCCGTACATTTTTCACATAATCATCCTGAAATATATTTAATCCTTCTGCCTTGACTAATTCCTCTAAGCCTTCTTTTACATCTTCGTAAGTCATGGTCTTGAAATTCTCTACAAAGAATTTGTCAAATGTCTCCTTATCCGGAAACTGCTTTGTTAAGCTCTCCATCTCTTTTTCCTCCTGTCTTATACCGCATGCAAAATCATGCGTTCCCGATATACCACTTCCATATGGTCTAATACTCTTCTCGCCCGCTGATACTGGTTATAATGTGTGCTGATAACGCAGACTTCCTTCGCCCCATTATAAGCAACTCTCTTATAAAATGGAACTCTCACCCAGTTCTGTGTAAACGGAATCTCATGGCTTACCAGTGTCCGCATCATCTGACTGCTGACTCTGGCATTGGTAGTTCTGCATAATTCCACATCCCGGTCAATATTTTTCCCCATGGTCTTCGGTTTGCTCTTCTTCATAATAATACCCTGTCTCCTTCTATTTGTCCATAATCTGAATCTCTACGGTCTTCCCCAGACAGCCTGCTACCTTCACCAGAAAATCCAGACTTGGATTATATCTTCCGCTCTCCAATCTGGAAATATTGGATTTCTTCGTGCCTGCCCGCTCTGCAAGCACTTCCTGGGTAATATGCTGTTCCTTGCGCACCGCCTTCAACTGACGCACCACATCCGAACGCGTCGACTGCTCCCTGCTCTTATTCTTCTCCATTTCTCACCTCAACAACTGTCTCTATGTTATCATATATGATAACTTATTGTCAACGAAAAAGAGCCTCAAAAAAGGCTCTTTTTGAACTATTCTTCTATCTGACGCAGCACCTTGCGGAACTGGAAATAGAACAGTACAGACGTAAAGCTTACCGCCAGCACATCCGCTACCGGCTCTGCCATATAAACTGCCATTGCCTGATTGCCGGTAAAAATGTGTGGCATAATATAAATAAGCGGCAGTAATAATACGAATTTACGCATGACCGCTACAATAATAGAAGATACTGCTTTTCCCAGTGATGTAAATGCCATCTGACACGCCATCTGGATTCCGAATATCATAATTGCCATAAGATAAATCCGGAGTGCATTTCCAGTATACGCAATCAGTGCCGCATCTGAGGTAAACATGGCTGCAAATGCTCTTGGAAATGCCATCACCAGTGCCCACAAAACAAAGGAAAATCCAACATCAATTTTCAATAATAAGAAATAGGCTTCTTTTACCCTGTCTGCTCTTTTGGCTCCATAATTATAGCTGATAATCGGCTGCGCTCCCTGACCCAATCCCTGTAACGGAAGTAGTGCAAACTGCATGACACTGGTTAATATGGTCATGGCTCCTACTGCCATATCTCCGCCATATCGTAATAACGAAGAATTAAAGCAGACTGAAATCACGCTCTCGCTTGCCTGCATAATAAACATTGCTGTTCCAAGTGCAATACTCGGCCAAATAATATTTGCCTGCAAAACCATATTTTTTCCTTTCAGGCGAAGATGCGTTTTCTTTCCGCATAAGAAAGCCAGCACCCAGATACAGGAACATGCCTGGGAAAGAACCGTTGCCAGCGCTGCTCCTTTTACACCCATTCCAAATCCAAAGATAAATACCGGATCCAGCACAATGTTAATCACTGCACCAATCAGTACCGACAGCATACTGGTTCTGGCAAATCCCTGCGCCGTAATAAATGCATTCATCCCCAGGGTCAACTGCACAAAAATCGTTCCTATAGCATAAATATTCATATAATCAGCAGCAAAAGAAATTGTATTTTCGCTGGCTCCAAATGCCAGAAGAAAGCCTCTGTTTCCAGCCAGCAGAAATGCAGTCAGTATCAGCGATACAATAATCTGGGTGCCAAAACAGTTCCCCAGCGTTTTTTCCGCCTTGTCCTTCTCTCCTTTTCCCATAAATATGGTTGCCCGTGGAGCACCGCCATTGCTAATCAGTGCTGCAAACGCAGATACTACCATAATAAGCGGCATGCATACACCAACTCCGGTCAGTGCCATTGCACCATCCCCCGGAATATGGCCGATGTACATACGGTCTACTATGTTATACATCATATTAATCAACTGGGCTGCAACGGTAGGCAATGCCAGTTTTAATAACAGCTTTCCTACCGGTTCTGTTTCTAAAAATGTTCTGTCATTGGTCTGTTCCATGTAATCCTCCTTACCTTCTACTCGCGTAACTACGGGAAACACGCTTAGCGAGTTTCTCGAGTTATCGCGGTGCTCGCCAAATCTGAACAGAAAAGAAGTTCGCCAAAGCGAGCTTGGCTCCTTCTTTTCTCCCAGATTTTTCTCGCTACTCGCGTAAAAAAAGAACCGACCAGTAGTCGATTCTTTTCCAAAATATTAATGCCGGCAGCGGGACTTGAACCCGCACGTGGTTGCCCACAACAGATTTTGAGTCTGCCTCGTCTGCCATTCCGACACGCCGGCATTTATTCGGTTCAGTCGAACCGAACAAATGAAAGTTTATCATATTTTCTAATAGATTGCAAGTTTATTTTTCCGGGTCTTTCATATTTTTCAAAATATCAAAGCAGTCAAATGTTGCAAAATAATCCTTCGGTGTCTCTGCACGACGGATAAGCTGTACGGAACCATCTTCCTTCAGAAGTAACTCAGCGGATTTTAATTTACCATTGTAGTTATAACCCATGGAATAACCATGTGCTCCGGTATCATGAATTACCAGATAATCGCCCATGTCAATCTTCGGCAGCATACGGTCCACGGCAAATTTATCATTGTTCTCACAAAGAGAACCGGTTACATCATATTTGTGGTCGCATACGCTGTTATCCTTGCCCAGCACGGTAATGTGATGATATGCACCATACATTGCAGGACGCATCAGGTTTACCGCACAGGCATCCACACCAATGTATTCCTTGTGTGTATGTTTCTCATGAATTGCCTGCGTCACAAGGCATCCATAAGGTGCTAACATAAAACGCCCCATCTCAGTATAGATAGCTACATCACCCATACCTGCCGGAACTAAAATTTCATCATAAACCTTGTGTACGCCTTCGCCGATAACACGGATGTCGTTTGGTTCCTGGTCTGGTGTATAGTTCACACCAACTCCACCGGAAAGGTTGATAAAGCTGATATGGCAGCCTACTTCTTCTTTTAATTTAACAGCTACTTCAAAAAGCTGTTTTGCAAGCATCGGATAATACTCGTTGGTTACGGTATTGCTTGCTAAGAATGCATGAATACCAAAATTCTTTGCACCTTTTTCTTTTAAAATCTTAAAGCCTTCAAATAACTGCTCTGTTGTAAATCCGTATTTTGCATCTCCCGGGTTATCCATGATACCGTTGCTCATTTTGAACACTCCGCCCGGATTATATCTGCAGCTGATGGTCTCCGGAATCTTACCGATTGTCTTCTCTAAGAAGTCGATATGGGTAAAGTCATCCAGGTTGATGATTGCGCCAATCTTGTCTGCAAATTTATATTCATATGCAGGGGTATCATTGGAAGAAAACATAATATGCTTTCCGTCAAATCCCTGGGAATCAGCTAACATCAGCTCTGTCTGGGATGCACAGTCGCAGCCGCAGTCATACTCTTTTAAAATATTTAAGATAAATGGGTTCGGGGTTGCTTTTACTGCAAAATACTCACGGAATCCCGGATTCCATGCAAATGCTTCTTTTACTGCCTTTGCATTTTCACGGATGCCTTTTTCATCATAAAGGTGAAACGGTGTCGGATATGTTTTTACAATTTCTTCAATCTGTTCTTTTGTCACAAATGGTTCTTTCTTCATAATAGTTAGTCTCCTTCTCGCCTGCAGGCTTCCCGCCGCAGACCTCTTGCCTCAGCTAAGTAGTATTCTAAAATTCCCATTGTGACTTGTCAACCCGTCATTATCATTTTTATATTGTATCTTAAGACTTTTTCTCAATTATGATTCATTTCCCACATGATGTGGAAATGTCAGCGTCACTTTAAAGAAATCCCCATCGATAAGCAGCCCGAACGTTCCATTCATAAGTTCTGTCAGGCTCCGTGCGATAGATAATCCAAGTCCGCTTCCTTCCGTATTTCTTGAGCTGTCTCCCCGGACAAAGCGTTCCTGTAATTCCTCTCCGCTCATATGCAAAGGATTCTTAGAAACATTACGGAATATGATGGAAACATTTTTCTCATCCTGCTCCAGGTCAAGATATACTCTGGTTCCCGGCTGTGCATATTTATAAATATTATTCAACAGATTATCAAAAACTCTCCACAGATGTCTTCCATCTGCCAGAACAGAAAGTTCTTCTTCGGGATGATGAATCACAAGCTCTAAATTCTTTGCCTGCAGCCGTTCCTCATATTCGCCCGCTGCCTGTGTCAGCAATACCTCCGGTACACATTTCTCCCAGTTCACCTTCAGCACTCCGGATGAAGCTTTGGATGCCTCAATCAGATCTTCAATCAATTTCTTCAGGCGGGCAGACTGTCGTGTCAGCACTTCTAAGTATTCCTGCACCTTCGGATTTTCCACATCCTCTTTAGTCAGCAAATCCACATAATTAATAATAGAAGTAAGCGGTGTTTTAATGTCATGGGATACATTGGTAATCAGCTCTGTTTTAAAATGCTCGCTCTTCATCCGCTCATCCAGTGCTGTCTGCATTCCGCTTCCAATCTGATTCAGATGCTCTGCATAATTTTTAAATTCTCCACGCATATGGCTGGTGTCCATCTGATAATCATAGTCACCCTCTGCAATCTTCTCACCACCCTGCTTCAACTGATTGAGATTTGCCAGTATGATGCAGAATATCAGGAAAAGTGCTGCCTTTTCTACCAGAAATACCAGAAAAATCCACTCCCAGTTGTAACTGTCTTCCAGCATCAGAACACCGATAAATTCTATGAAAGTAATACCCAGTGCAATCACTACACCTTTATAAATAAACGGCATATGCTTTTTAATATAAGACAATGCCTGTTTCAGCCATTTTACAAACCGGCATAACAGCGTGTTGCTCCACAGCGTCTTTGTCTTATGCCTTACTGAGCAGCTCATGAGAAATGCTAAAAGCAGGGTCGCTGTCAATACTGCCAGTATCACAATGGCAGCAAGGGAGCCTATGTTCGTTCCGTAAAATCCCCATATGTTTCCCAAAAATCCTGCCACACAGGCTTCAACAATATAAAGCATCAGTCCATAAAGTTCCAATGGAATCTTATCGATAAAACTTCTCTGTATTCTGCCCTCTTCATCCTTCTTTCCGGCAGTCCGTACCAGCGTAACCAGTAAAATAACTGCTCCAATTGTACTTCCTGCAAGTACCGCAAAGATTGCATAGCGGGTCTTATAAGCAAAATCAATATATTTCATTTTAAAATACAAATCATCATGATAAGTCAAATCCCCCAGCGGGAAGAATGCCACTGCATAAATATCACCTCTTGAAAGATTTGCATCCTGTTCTTCTACTTCCGTAAATATCTGCTCCGGACTGTTTAAAACATCTATGGAAATTCCCGGATAGCAATAACTGTCATAATTTCCCACGATTGCCATGTATTCCGGAATGACGCTTCCCAGATTTCCGTTTTCTATGGTACAGATTCGTTCCACGGAAGTATCTACACTCTTTTTAAATACATAAAAATTAAAGTTCGTCTCATCAGCCAGGCTGTATGCACAAGACCGCGCATCCTCTGTATCATAATTTACAAAGTCTGAAAAAATTTCTGCTGCCAGATAGGAACCAATCTGCTCCTGAAAGTCTGCCGCTGTTTCCTCCTGGCTGTTTCGATAGATCTGGCTGTCTATCATTTCCAGCGTAAATACTGCAGATAAAAATGCAATTGAAGTCAGTAAAATAAATGCAATGACTGCGCTTGCTCTTCTGATGCCTCTTTTTTTCTTTTTCATGGTGTGTTTCCTCTTTCCATCTTATAGCCCTGTCCCCACACCACTTTTAAATATCGTGGATTTGCAGGGTCATACTCTAATTTTTCCCGAAGATGGCGAATATGCACTGCCACTGTACTTTCTGAACCAAACGGCGCATCTTTCCATACTTTGCGATAGATATCCTTTGGAGAAAATACAACTCCGGGCTGTTCCATAAACAGTTTCAAAATATCATACTCTGTAGGGGTAAGACTCACCGCATCTCCGTCCAGCGTCACAACCTTGGCACTGTCATCTAATTCAATGCCACCGATGGCAAGATTCTTCTTTGTCATGTTTCCACCTCCCAGCTGCATATAACGGCGCAGCTGGGATTTTACTCTTGCCTGGACCTCCACCGGATTAAATGGCTTGGTAATATAATCATCTGCTCCCACCATAAGTCCTAAAACCTTATCGTTGTCTTCACTTTTTGCAGTCAGGAAAATCACAGGGACATTGCTGTTCTCACGAATCTTCACCATGGTCTGGATGCCGTCCATTTCCGGCATCATAATATCCATGAGCACAAGATGTATCTCTGTTTTCTGCATCATTTCAATTGCTTCCCGACCGTTATAAGCCTCGTAAATTCCATAGCCATCCGATGCAAGATAGATTTTTAACGCGGACACGATATCCGGTTCATCATCACATATCAATATGTTATACATTTTCTTTTCCCCTTTCCAAGTACACCATTATTGTATCGAATGAACCTTTAAGAACCAAGGCACCAAGTCTTTAAGATTTCTTTAACATCACGCAAATACTGTCTGTATCAACACCATATAAAGCACGGTTCCCACACCGATGCTCAGTAAATTATTTCTTTTCCACACATGTAAAACAACTACTACGAAAATTGCAATAAATTCCGGCAGACCAAAGGGAAACTTCACTACATTTACTGCCTTTAAGCAGTAAATAACAAGCATTCCCACAACTGCAGGCGGCAGCACTTTTCCAAGATATTTTACGATTTCCGGAATTTCTTTTTTCCCGCTGAATAAGACAAACGGAATTGCCCTTGTTGTAAATACAACCAATCCGCAAACCACAATAATTAATAATGACCGTTCCACACTAATCGGCATTTTCCACTACCTCCTTTTCTTCCATCACCTTACGACCGGATAACAGAATTATCATAATACAAATCATGGATGGCAGAATGAAATTATCACTGCCAAAGATAAGCAGGCAGATAAGAGATGCTGCAATTCCGGTCAGCGCCGGCAAATGATTCCTGCTGGTCAGCCACTGCTCCACAAAAATTACGACAAACAATGCTGTCATAGCAAAATCAATACCCGTTGTGTCAAACGGAATCAGCGTTCCGGCAATGGCTCCGATGGCAGAACCAATAATCCAGTAAAGCTGGTCTAACAACGCAATGGAAAACAGGAATTTGTGCTCATCCACGCCCTCCGGCACTTTTGTAATAAAGAATAAGGAATAGGTCTCATCTGTCAGGGAAAAAATCATATATAATTTCTTTTTTCCCATATCACGGAATTTTTCTATTAAAGACAGTCCATAAAAGACATGCCGGATATTTACCATAAATTCTAAGAATATAATCTGCAGGAAGCTGACTCCCGGTGCAAAGAAATTAACAGCCAGATACTGTCCGCTTCCGGCGTACACCAAGATACTCATCAGGATTGCCCAAAGAAAATTGTAGCCTTTTTCCTGATACATCACACCAAATGCAATTCCTATAAAAAGATAACCTGTCAATACCGGTATCGTATACGGAAATGCTGCTTTCACTGCTTTGACATAGCCATTTTGTTTCATTCAGTAATCCTTCTTTCTAATTCGCCCTTTCTACATCAAACACAATAACTCTACAATATGAGACTTCAAAAAACAAGTTTTTTATGCTATACTAGAATAAATTGTAATTTTAATACACAGCCTGGAATTCGCATCTTAATGAGAAAGAAGAATTTCAGATTATGAAAGGAGTTCTATTCATGCAGATTGATCCGATTACCGCTGCGCTTGGAAGTACCACTGCTTCTACAACCTCTGTAAACGGTGTAAATAATTTTGAATCCTATTTAAATAATGCAGGCAACAATTCCCTTGCATCTATTTTTCAGAAAGCCGCCGATACCTATGGTGTCTCTGTTTCTCTTCTGACCGCCATGGCAAAGCAGGAATCCAATTTTCAGGCAAATGCCACTTCCAAATCAGGAGCCATGGGCATCATGCAGCTAATGCCTTCCACTGCTTCTTATTTTGGCTGTACTGACCCTTATGACCCGGAACAAAATATCATGGCAGGTGCCAAATATATCAGCGAGCTTTTAAATAAATACAACGGAGATACCTCCCTTGCTCTTGCTGCCTACAATGCAGGCAGCGGCAACGTAGCAAAATACGGTGGAATTCCTCCATTTAAAGAAACCCAGAATTATGTAGCCAAAATCACCGGCTATATGCAGGAAGGTGTCACTCTTCCGGACGGAACAGCCGTTGCTGCAAGTGCAAACAGCAATGCTGCCTACAATGCAGGCACTGCAGATAATTCCCTTTCTGTCAGCCAGTGGGATTCCCTTGAACAGGATGCCCTGCAGGATATTCTTGACCGCTTCTTTAATTATGATGACTATTTACGGTTTTTGAATATGTTTATGAAATTTATGTAAGATGACTGCAAAAATTCAACCCGGATATTTGTTGCTTCCTAAAAAGCATAGTTTTAGGGGCATTACAAATATCCGGGTTGTATTTTTTTTTGCGGATTCCTGGATGAGCTGGGAATTCTGGCTTCGCTGACTCTTGTCAGGGTAAAAGGCTGGCATTTCTGCGGTTTTTTACCCAATTCAAAGATTCTTACAGCTCCTTCATCATTTCCTGTACTAACTTTGCACAATGCTCTGCTGCTTTCTTTTCAAAAGTTGGATAATCCTCCTGTGCAGAGCCATCTGCTTTATCTGAAATTGCACGAATGACTACATATGGGATGTTATTTAAAGTTGCTGCCTGCGCGATGGAAGCTCCCTCCATTTCCGTGCAGTCCGGATGAAATTCTGCAATCAATGCATCCTTTATCTCTTTGCTGGAAATAAACTGGTCTCCACTTACTACGCGGCCTTCTGTTACATGAATATCCGGATTTACTTTTTTACATACCTCTACAGCAGTCTTACACAACTTTTCATCTGCCACAAAAGCAAGCTGCTCTAATCCCGGAATCTGTCCTTTTGCATAGCCTAATGGTGTCACATCCATGTCATGTTGAATAGCATCCTTAGATACTAAAATATCTCCGATATCCAATGCAGGATTCAAAGAGCCTGCTACACCGGTATTGATAATATGTGTTACATCATATAAATCTGCAAGAATCTGCACGCACATTGCTGCATTTACTTTTCCTACACCGCACTGTACCACTACTACCGGCATTCCTTTTAAATTACCCTCATGAAATTCCATGCCGGCTTTTTTTGTAATCTGGTCTGTATCCATATTTTTCTTTAATGTTGCTACTTCTAATTCCATAGCTCCGATAATTCCGATTTTACTCATGCTTTCTTTCCTCTTTCTGCTGATTTCCTACTTATGCATTACGCAATACATTTTTCATATCTGCTTTAAAACAAATTTTCCAAACATCCTCTACGCCGGATAATTCAGGTGTGCATCATCAATATGATAGAGCACATTATTTAAATAGCGGTCTGCCAGATAGTTTGCCATACCAAGGTTCATATCAAGATAGTTGCCGCAGTCTTTTGGACTTGCGCCCGGTACCTCACCTTTAAAGTCACGGATGAATTCAAACATGCGAATCATCAGTGGCACGATATCTTTGGATGTATAGTCTCCCGCCAGCAATAAATAAAAGCCTGTCCGGCAGCCCATTGGTCCAAAGTATACGGTCTTGCTGGCATACTCTGCGTCATTTCTTAAAAAGGTTGCGCCAAGATGCTCTATGGTATGCACCTCTGCGGTATTCATAACCGGTTCATCATTTGGTGATGTCATTCTTAAATCAAAGGTTGTTACTGTACTGTCTCCTACTGCATCCTTTCTTGATACATAGACACCCGGCTGCAGTTTTATATGGTCGATTGTAAAGCTTGCTATTTTCTCCATGTGTTTCTTCCTTCTTTCTCTTTTTTCAGAGTAAATTTATCATGCATTTTCTTTTGTGTCAAATATTACAGCTGCAGTGTGCATCCCCGCGGAGCGTTTTTTACTTTACAGGAAAGCAATTTCCTGTAAAGTAAAAAAGTAAGATGCATACCCGATACCTGCTGTACGCATCTTACTCTTTATCTCCGCCATCCTTTATGCGGTAATATTTTTTCCATTTTCCTGAATGCACTTTGCATACCAGTAATAGCTGTCTTTTGGGATTCTCTTAAAATCTCCGCTGCCATCATCATGTCTGTCCACATAAATGAGCCCGTAACGTTTCTTCATTTCGCCGGTTCCGGCACTGACAAGATCCATGGCTGACCAGATGGTATAGCCGAACAGGTCTACACCGTCCTCGATTGCCTCGCCCATTGCTGCGATATGGTCATTGAGATAGGAAATACGGTAATCATCGTGGATGCTTCCATCTGCATCGACTTCATCCGGTGCACCAAATCCATTTTCCACCACCATCATCGGAAGATGATAGCGGTCCCAAAGTTCATTTAATGTATAGCGCAGTCCCTTTGGGTCTATCTGCCAGCCCCACTCACTGGCGGTCAGATACGGATTCTTGGCTCCCTCTAAAAGATTTCCATCGGTCTGCTCTGCTGCATCATCTATCGTGGCACAGTTTGTCATATAATAGCTGAAGGTATAGAAGTCCACACAGCCTGCTTTTAAAATTCCATCATCCTCCGGCTCCTTCTGAATCGTAATTTGATGTTCTTTAAAATAACGGTTCATATAAGACGGATAACTGCCGAACACGGCTACATCTCCGGCAAATTTATTTAATAGCCGGTCTTTGTGCTGGCACTCTAACATATCTTCCGGCCGGCAGGTCAGCGGATACTGCGTAATGTGTCCAATCATACAGCCCACTTTTATTTCCGGGCTGATTTTCCTTGCTTCTATCACCGTTTTTGCTCCGGCAACAAACTGGTGATGTAATGCCTGGAATCTTACTTTTTCGTCTACGGTCATGGATTTAAGAGAAATAAATGCTTCCCCACCAAGATATTTTCCATCAAGCAGCCCCAACGACTTATAAGCACCCATTGGCATTACGCCAAAGTTAATCTCGTTAAATAGAAGCCAGTAATGTACCTCCTCTTTAAAATAATTCATTACACAACAGGCATAACGAACAAAATCATCAATTACTTCCCGGTTTGCAAAACCGCCCTTTTCTTTTACCAGATACCATGGCATTTCAAAGTGGCTTAAGGTCACCACTGGCTCTATGCCATGGGATTTGCACAGGGTAAAGATGTTTTTATAAAAAGAAAGTCCTTCCTGATTTGGCTCCTCTTTGCATCCGGTTGGAAAAATTCTTGCCCAGCTGATACTCATGCGATAACATTTGCAGCCCATCTCCGCCAAAAGGCGGATATCTTCCTCATAATGATGATAATGGTCTACCGCATCATGGCTCGGATAGAATGCTCCTTCTTCCATGGTACTGCGAAACATCCGTGGTTTTCCGATTCCGCCACCTTTTATATAGTCCTGTATGGTAAGTCCCTTTCCTCCTTCTAAATATCCTCCTTCGCACTGGTTCGCAGCAGTGGCTACGCCCCATAAGAAATTTTCTTTAAATTCCACTTACACTCCCCCTATCGCTCTATTTTCCTTCCGAGGAATTCACCCAGCCGCTCATCAGAATATATGAGATTTACAGTCTGATAAAAATGCTGATAACCGTCTCCTGCAAAAGAATGGAATGGTGCATCCTTTTTATAATTCTCCTGCAGTTCCCATTCGAAACAGTCTATCAAATCTGTCAGATAATTTTTCTGAATCGGAATAATGTCATGTGCCGGATAAATTTTATAATCCTCTGTTACTTTTAATGCCAGCTCCTTCAAGCTGTGAAGTGTGCTCTGGAAGGGAGCCTGCACATCATTTCCCTGAAAATGCCAGATGTTATGTGCAGATATCTGGTCTCCGGAAAAGAGCCATTTTTTCTCCTCTTCCAGAAGCATAATATGTCCATAGCTGTGTCCCGGCGTATGTAATACCGTAAATTCAATATCTCCCAGCGAAATCTTGTCCCCATGACAGAGAAAATGAGGTTTCGTCCTACTGCTGATTCTCCACTCCGGGAACTCTTCCGGTATCAGTTCTTTTGTCCAGGGCATTTTATTTACCCTGTAATCCATTGCTTTTTTACGCATCTCTGTAGTGTCATTCCAAAGAAGCTTTCCCCAGTCCAGCGGATGTATCCACACTTCATCAAACCATTTGCTTCCAAGACCATGATCCGGGTCACCGTGGCTTAACACCAGCATAACCGGCAAATCTGTAATTGTACGAACCAGTGGCATGATATTTTCATAGCCATAACCAATGTCAAAGAGCATTGCCTTATCACTTCCTATAACAAGATAACAATGCACACTCTCTGTCTCCGTAATCACATAAAGCTGATCCGATATTTTTTCCACTACATTCAGACTTTTTTCCATTAAGCTGCTTCCTCTCCATAAATGCTGTCATCAAATCCTAACACCCAGGTTGATACAAAGCTTACTACAATGGTAATTGCTGCTGCAGCAATTGCAAAATAGAAGTTACTCATCGTTCCATCCGGATTTAAGAAAATCGGCATTGTAAAGAAGGATGGAGCACCGAAGCTGTATACTCTTACGCTGAAGATTGCACAGAAGATTGCGTTTACGATACATGCAATCCAGGTAGCAATCAAAGGTTTCTTCATTCGTACACAGATTCCATAAAGGGTAGGCTCTGTAACTCCTGCCAGGAATGCTGTAATTGCACAGGAAGATGCCAGTGTACGAAGGTTTTTATTTTTAGTTTTTAACATACAAGCTAATGCTACACCGAACTGTGAGAAGTTCATTCCGATAAATGCAACGAATAACATATTATCATATCCTGCTGTTGCAAACATGGACATTACAAGCGGAATCAATGCAAGATGCATTCCGGTTAATACTAAAAGTGGTGCAAGACAGCCAACAATTAATACAGAAGACCAAGGTGCTACGTTATTGATTGCGGTCAGTGCTTTGCATAAAAGGTCTCCACAATAGCTTCCGATTGGTCCGGTAATACATAACATAACTGGAATCATGATAATAACAGACAGTAACGGTTTAAATACAAATTTAACTGCTGCTGGAACAATTTTAACTACCAGCTTCTCTACATAGCTGAAGATCCAGATAGTTAAAATAATCGGAATTACGGTAGAGCTGTAATTTACTGTTTTCACCGGCAGTCCGAAAAGTGATACAAAGCTTCCCTGCTCCGTTAATCCAATCAATGTCGGACTAATCATAATTGCACCAAGGAAAACACTGGTCATAATATCACAGCCGAATTTCTTGGCAGAAGTATATGCCAGTAATACCGGCAGGAAATATAATGCTGCATTTCCAACCATGCTGATGATGGTATAGGTTGTGCCTTCTGTACTCAGTCCGCACTTGGTTAAAATAATCAGTAATGCTGAAATCAATCCACTACACATAATCAGTGGAATTGCCGGTCCTAAAATGGCAGAAAGCACATTGAGAATTTTTGATACAATTCCATTTTTCTCCGGTGCTGCATCTGCTTTTTCAACCTTCTTGCCATCACTGCTGTTTTCAATCTTATGCTTTGCTACAATTGCAGCATAAGCGGATGCTACATCATTTCCAATGATAACCTGAACACCGCCAACACTTTCTACTACGCCCATGACATCCGGCAGCTTCTTGATTCCTTCCAGGTCTACCTTAGACATATCTGCAAGCTGAAAACGAAGTCTTGTAGCACAGTGAAACAGCTTGGTAATATTTTGTTCTCCTCCCAGCCGGGTAATAATTTCATCTCCCAGCTTCTCATAATTTTTTCCCATAAACATTCTCCTTTCATAAATGACCCGCATTTATTTTGTTAAGCTTATTATACCATGCTTTTATGTTTCAGGAAATTTATACTTTTGCGTCATTAATAGCGAAATCCTCTGCCTAGCTCTGTCCACCTAACAGCTCTTTTACATAGTCAAAGAATTCTATCATATCCCCTTCTCCGCCATAATGTGCTGCAATAACTTCTGTAATCTGCTTACCGCCATAAGCAAATGGCTTTTTAAGATAAATACGATAAATCTTATTTCTTCCATCCTGCTCATGGTCAATCATAGAAAGACGGCTGCTTCCGATGGTCTCCTCCGACACCTTCCGTTCCGGATATCCATAGCCGATTCTTTTCTTTAAATCTTCAAAGTCTGCCACTTCTTCTATCAGATACAGACTGTCCTTTGTGCCATATTTTTTCCGGAGCTTTTCTTCCGTTTCCTTCCAGTAGTTATTTTCAAGCTTATCAACATTTCTCCCCAGCCGCATAATCTGCTCATTGTCTGCAAAAAGGTCGAGATAAGTAAAGGAAGCATCCTTTAATACCAGCTCCTTTTCCGATGTAATCCGAAGCTGGTAATTCCGGCAATACCGTTCTTTTCTCTGTTCAAATAAATATTCCGGGATAACTGTTATTTCACTGATTCGCTCCCCTAAGAAGCTTTTTAATTTATTCTGTACATTATAAATGCTGCTGGCACTCTGGTCACTGATAAATAAAATATCCGGCTTTCTTCTGTTACGTTCAATGGCTGATGCAAAATAAAGCACCAGATAGCCCATTTCCGCATCCGGAATCTCTGTATTTAAAACAGGACTTAAACAGGTTCTTAAAAGATGCATTTCCAGCGGATACCGCTTCGCCATTTCTTTGGTATGATTTCCGATATTATTACGACCGTTCTGAATCCGGAGTTCCATTCTTGACACATGGTCTGATAAAACCTCTAAAAGATCCCGCTCCACCTGCAATTTAAGTCCGGTTTCCTCCTGCACCCGCTGGATAAATACTTCTAATTTCTGCAGCATATCCAGTTGAATGTCCGTCTCCTTACAGACCATATTCAATTCCTTTAACCGTGCCTCTACATTCTGCATTTCCATTTCCGGAAAATGATATCCGCAGACTTTCTCTATCTCTTCCACCAGCTCCATTGCCAGTCTGCCCGGACGGTTGATGCTGTCCTCTCCTTCTGTTACTGGAAATCCCATCTGGCTTCGCATCATGCAGACCGCAAGATAACGTGCAAAATCATGATAGGCTTCTCCCGATACGATAAACTGGTTTCTGGTAAATACTTCTGCCAGAACAGCCTGTAACTTTTTCTGATTTTCTGCAAACTGCTCCATCTCTTCTTCCGAAAACAACATATGATAATCCTGTCTGCTCTGCATGGTCTTCATGCACATGATTCTCTTTACATTCTCCGATGCCTGAATCTTAAGTCCATATTGTCCGGATACCAAAAGATCTGCCCCCGGCGTGCGGCTTATAATCCGCTTTACCTGCGGCAGGTCAGAAGTTACAGATGACCGGGAAAGGAATAATCGCTCAGAAATCGTTCCAATACTGGTATACTCCTTTTCAAACAGCAGCAAAGTAATAATCTGCTTGGAATGCACATAGTTCTCCTGTCCGCAACTTTTCTGTTCCTGCTCTAATGCAATCTTATTTTTCAAAAGATACCCCAGCCGGTTATTAGACTGTATCAGAGGCTCTCCTGACTGTTTCTCATTGATTGCCTTAATATCCATCTGCAGTGTCCTGCTGCTCACCCCGATATTTTCCCGCAGAAGGGAACCACTCATCCAGCCATCTGCACTTTTTAAGACCGCTATAATCTTTAACTGTCTGTCTGTATACATTTCATCCTATCTCCTGATTTTCTTCCATTCTTCTATCAGCCGCTCCAGACTCCATGCAGCATTGGCAGGACTGGTGGACGGCAGCTTGCAGATTTCTGCCTTATCCTTACAGGAACAGTATTTCATAAATAATTCGTAGGCTTTTGCGCCATTTAGGAAAACAGCCTCGATGGGAGCCTCCGTTAACAGCCGTTCAATATCATTCGCCACAACATTTGTTATGCTGCTGTCTGAAGATCCTGCTATGTCGCAGGATGCAATAACATCCCAGATAGCAATATGATTTTCAAGAAGAAATGCCTTCTTTTCTTCTATCGTCTCTGGGACCTCACAGCCGCATACTGCCGCCGTTACTTTCCAGAAGCGGTTTCTCGGATGGCCGTAGTAAAACCGGTTCTCTCTCGACTTGACCGACGGGAACGTGCCTAAGATTAATACTCTGGATTTTTTATCGTATACCGGGGCAAAAGTATGCATAACATGTTCTGTCTCCATCTTGTTTTCTCCTTTATAAAATGCTACACTAAAAAAGTTGAATTACCTTTACTATAAAATAGAATGACAAAATAATCAATTTTAAAGGACGATAATCATTATGTATATTCAATTAAATGGTCAGATTCTCTATTATGAAAAATATGGCGAAGGGCAGCCTTTCCTGCTAGTGCATGGAAATGGCGAAACCCACGAAATTTTTGATGTACTGATTCCGGAGCTTGCCGAACATTATACCGTTTATGCCATCGATTCCAGAGGTCACGGTCTTTCTGCTTCTCCAAAAGAACTTCATTACATGGATATGGCAGACGACATGGCAGCTTTTATTGATGCCTTAGAATTAAAGGCCCCTCTCTTTTATGGCTTCAGTGACGGCGGTATCGTCGGACTTCTCTTAGCTTCGAAATACCCGGATAAGCTCTCCAAGCTTATGATCAGCGGTGCAAACCTGACGCCAAAGGACATCAAAGGAAGAGACTACCGCCGCATCCGCAGGGAATGCAAAAAGAATCCGAATCCTTTTTCCACAATGATGCTCAATGAGCCAGATATCCAGCCGGTGGACTTACATAAAATCAAGATTCCAACCCTTGTCTTAGCCGGCGAAAAAGATTTAATCAAGAAAAAGGTTACAAAAAAGATTGCAGAAAATATTGAGCATGCCACTCTGGTTATTGTTCCGGGAGAAGGTCATGGAAGTTATATTGAACACAGTGATAAATTATATCCGCTTCTGTACTCTTTTTTAAACAAATAATCCATTGCAAACTCGAATTGCTGTGCTATAATAATTGCAGACTAAAATGAAAAAGGAGCTATTATGGAACATCTGATTATACCAAAAAATTATCAGTCTCAACTTAACCTGCATGATACACAGATTGCGATTAAAACAGTGAAAGATTTCTTCCAGAATCTGCTTTCCCTGCGTTTAAACCTTTCCCGTGTTTCAGCACCACTTTTCGTTGACCCTGATTCCGGATTAAATGATAACTTAAATGGTGTGGAGCGTCCGGTTACGTTCACCATCAAAGAACAGAATGAGCGTAAAGCAGAAGTTGTTCACTCTCTTGCTAAATGGAAACGTTATGCCTTAAAGCATTATGATTTCAAAGAGGGCGAAGGTCTTTACACCGATATGAATGCTATCCGCCGCGATGAAATCGCAGATAATATCCACTCTATCTTCGTAGACCAGTGGGACTGGGAAAAAGTCATTGCAAAGAAAGACCGCAGCATGGAAACTTTAAAAGATACTGTCCGTACTGTATACAAATGTCTTCGTAAAACAGAAAAATATATGGCTATCCAGTACGATTATATTGAAGAGATTCTTCCGCATGATATCTTCTTCATTACCACTCAGGAATTAGAGGATATGTTCCCTGAAAATACTCCAAAGGAGCGTGAATATTACATAACCAAGGCAAAGGGTGCTGTCTGCATCTTACAGATTGGTGATGTCTTAGAATCCGGCGAGCGTCATGACGGACGTGCCCCGGACTACGATGACTGGTCTTTAAATGCCGACATCTTAGTATACTATCCTGTCCTTGATATTGCACTGGAATTATCTTCCATGGGAATCCGTGTAGACAAGGCTGCACTGCTCTCACAGCTTGATAAAGCAGGCTGCCCGGAACGTGCTAAGCTTCCTTTCCAGAAAGCAATCATTGATGGCAAACTTCCATATACCATCGGTGGAGGAATCGGACAGTCCCGTATCTGTATGTTCTTCCTTCGTAAGGCCCATATCGGAGAAGTCCAGTCTTCTCTCTGGCCGGAAGACATGTGCAAGGCTGCAGCAGATGCAGGTATCCAGTTATTGTAAAACGAACTATGCGTAAATATTAAATCCCCGGTATCATATCTTTTTCGGATATGATACCGGGGATTTCTTATTTTGTAATTATATGCGTGCCCAACTCTACTCTGCACGGATTACATCATGCATATCATACATTCCGGCAGGTTTTCCCTTTAAGAACTTTGCTGCTTCTACAGCTCCTTTCCCAAAGATTGCCTTAGAATATGCCGTATGCTTAAATTCAATCACTTCATCAGTTCCTGCGAAGATTACTTCATGTTCACCAACAATGCTTCCTCCACGGACTGCCTGAATACCGATTTCTTTTGCATCTCTCTTCTTCCGCTCACTGCTCCTGTCTAATTTATAGGAATAGGTATTGTCCATAGCTTCATTCATGGCATCTGCTAATGCAAGAGCAGTTCCACTCGGCGCATCCAGCTTCTGGTTATGATGTTTCTCTACGATTTCCACATCAAAGCCGGCAGGTGCAAGCTTCTTTATAGCAGTCTGCAATAAATCCATTAAGGTATTGATTCCAAGTGACATATTGGCAGATTTTAAAATTGCAGTCTCTTTGCTGGTCTCAGTAACTTTCGCCAGCTGGTCCTCGGATAAACCGGTGGTGCAAAGTACCAGCGGAAGCTTCTTCTCTCCACAGTAATTTAACAGTTCATCAACTGCCTTGGCATTGGAAAAATCAATCACAACATCTGCTGTAATCTGGCATTCCCGGATGGTCTTATATACCGGATAATCATTTTTCTTCTCATCATAGGTATCAATTCCGGCTACAATCTCCACATCTTCGTCCTGTGCAATCAGGCCGGTTATTACCTGACCCATTTTTCCATTACAGCCATGCATGATTACTTTTGTCATCTCTATCATCTCCAGTTTCTTATACTAATTTTAATCCATATGTACGCATTGCCTGAATCAGTCTCTCCTTATTGGCTGGCTCCATCTCGCAAAGCGGGGAACGAAGCGGTCCGACGTTCTTGCCCATAAGATTTAATGCTTCTTTTACCGGAATCGGGTTTACTTCACAGAATAATGCATCAATCAATGGAAGGGCTTCTCTCTGTAACTGATTTGCTGTTGCAAGGTCTCCTTTGAAGAAGCTTTCACACATATTATGCACTTTTGCCGGAGCAAGGTTTGCCCATACGGAAATTACTCCGATTCCGCCAATGGACATAAGTGGTACAACCAGTCCGTCTTCTCCGGAATATAAATCAAGCTTTCCATCGGTTAAGTACATGGTCTTAGATGCCTGTGCAAGGTTACCGGTTGCTTCTTTTAATCCAACAATATTTTCCTGGGTGCGGAATAATTCTGCAACTGTCTCCGGCAGAAGGTTACATCCGGTTCTTCCCGGTACATTATACATGATAATCGGAAGTCTTGTTTCCTGTGCAATCTTAGAATAATGTCCGATTAAACCTTTCTGTGTTGCCTTATTATAATATGGAGTTACGATAAGTGCTCCGTCTGCTCCTGCTTCTTCTGCTTCTTGGGTCAACTGGATTGCTGTCTCCGTTGAGTTAGAACCGGTTCCTGCTACTACCGGAACTCTGTGTTTTGCAAATTCTACTGCTGCACAGATTACTTTGTGATGTTCTTCCATGGATAAGGTAGAACTCTCTCCTGTTGTTCCTGCAATTACGATACAGTCTGTACCTTCAGAAATCTGTTCTTCAATTAATTCTGCTAATTTGTCATAGTTAACTTCTTCATTTGCTTTCATCGGGGTTACAATTGCAACTCCGGAACCTTTGTAAATAGACATGTTCTTTTTCCTCCACTTTATAAGTATCTTATTTATTGTATGAAGATATCGTTTGTTTTGCTTTTATTACCAGCATAAAAAAACCGGCTCACAGGGAGCCGGTTGATATTCCACTTAAATTATTATGGATCATACCGATAGCGCCCCATCTTATTACAAGATGACAGTCATGAACTTCTTCAATCCATGCCCAAGATTATTCTTTGCAGGAAAAATAACCTTTCGGCGTGTTCCCCTTTCCTTATGTCTTCTTCTATGTCTGCCATATCCGACCAAGTACTCTTGTCTCACGCAACCTCTACCTTCATATATTAAATTTCTTACCTCAATATAGCACCGCTGATACTATCTGTCAACGTCCTGTGCGGACATTTTACATTTTCTTCCTTATTTTTCCGCAGTAATCTTATAAATCTCGTCAGCATAGCTGCGAATGGATTCTTCTAATACCCTTCCGGTCATAATAATCTCTGTTTCATCCATCTTTGCTTTTAAAACAGCTTCTAATTCTTCCGAAGATATTACTCCTGCATCAATAAGGCCCAGAACTTCATCCAGAATCAGTACATTGCATTCACCGGTAACCAGCACTTTCTTGGCAAAATTCAGTCCGTTTTTCATATTGAGTTTCTCTTCTGCCTGTCTTTCTTCCGGCAGTTCATCATAATTCTCTTCTGATTTTTCAAAACGGAATACCTTGATTTCCGGCTCTAACTGCTTCATATAAGCAATCTGATCATCTGTTTTTCCTTTTAAAAACTGGATAATAATTACACTCTTATTCTCTCCGGCTGCCCGCAACGCATTGCCCAGTGCAGCATTGGTCTTTCCACGACCTGCACCATAATAAATCTGTACGGAACCCTTTTCCATGACAAACCTCCATGCCAATTCTTACAGGGACTCTTTATCCCAGATTTACTTACGATACCACAATTTCCAATAAAAAGCAATGTCTGTATGTTTCATGCTTTCTCAATTATTCTTTATTTCTACTATTTTATTCCATATATTCAATTTTGCTCACGGATACTTCATAGGCGGTACGCTTCTCTACCTCATCCTCATTTAAGCGTTTGACATACTCCCTGCTCTGGATTCTGCCCCAGATCTGCACATGCACACCCACCTCAAATCTTGCGGCAAATCTTGCATTTCTTCCCCAGCAGATGCATGGGATATAATCAGATTTTCCATAGGAACGGTTTACCGCCACCAACAGGTCTGCAATTTCTCTTCCAAGAGGAGTCTTACGGTAAATCGGGTCTTTACAGATATAGCCATCAAGAAGAATCTGGTTGCTCTTCATCTCCTCTGTCTCTTCTTCAATAAACTCAATCTCCCGGACGAATACGGAGAGAACCAGCCGGTTCTTAAGTTCCTCATGTCTGTTATAGGAACGGAACTGTCCGGTCACATATACCTTCTGTCCTATGTAACTCTGCGAAGTGTCAATCAGACGCTCTGAAATCATCAATGGAATGTAGTCGGAAAAATTACTTAATCTGCTGACCGCTACCTCTACCATATAAAAGCCTTCCCCATACACTTCATGACTGTATTGGAAATCGGAAATAATCTCCCCTACAATGGATACCTGGTTGTTTTCTAAAATCTTATCTGCCATGAATCTTTCTCCTTTATTTAGTGTGTTTTCGAACGTTTTTACAGTATCATTCCAATGAGATGAAACTCATCAAAATCTGTCGATAACATTTTGGATATATTATGCATAAAGCCACTTTTCCATGCATATGTGCTGTGTCCTTGAACAAAGAATGTGCCTTGGCACATTCTTGCGCCTGCGGCGGTCGCTTGCGACATCTACCTTATACACCGCAGTGCGCATCCTCGCGGAGCGTTTTTTCTTTACAGGAAAGCAATTTCCTGTAAAGAAAGAAATACTTGCGTATTTTTCAATATGTGATAGAATAAGAACGCCGGTCATTTACAGACAGGCATTATATATAAGAAGAAACTGAATTTTATACACTGATAGAAGGAAGGATTTTATATGAAAACAACAAGAGACGATATTAGAAACATAGCTATCATCGCCCACGTTGACCACGGTAAAACTACTCTGGTCGATGAGCTGTTGAAACAGAGTGGTGTATTCCGTGCCAATCAGGAAGTCCAGGAACGTGTCATGGATTCCAATGATATTGAGCGTGAACGTGGTATTACCATTCTTTCTAAGAATACCGCTGTATTCTACAAAGATGTAAAAATCAATATCATTGATACTCCTGGCCATGCCGACTTCGGTGGCGAGGTTGAGCGAGTTCTGAAAATGGTAAACGGTGTTATTCTTGTAGTAGATGCATTTGAAGGTGCTATGCCACAGACCAAATTCGTTCTTATGAAAGCACTGGAACTGAATCTGCCGGTTATCGTATGTATCAATAAAATTGACCGTCCAGAAGCAAGACCGGAAGAAGTTATTGATGAAGTATTAGAGCTTTTCATGGATTTAGACGCTTCTGACGAACAGTTAGACTGCCCATTCATCTTCGCTTCTGCAAGAGATGGATACGCCATGAGAGATTTAAATGATGAGCGCAAGGATATGACTCCTTTATTCGAAACCATTATCGACTACATTCCGGCACCTACCGGTGACCCGGATGCAAACACCCAGGTTCTTATCAGTACCATTGATTATAATGAATACGTTGGACGAATCGGTGTTGGTAAAGTAGACAACGGTGTCTTAAAGGTAAATCAGGATGCTATCGTAGTAAACCACCACGAGCCTGACAAACAGAAAAAAGTCAAAATCAGCAAATTATACGAATTTGATGGTCTGAATAAAGTAGAAGTAAAGGAAGCGAAAATCGGTTCTATCGTTGCTATTTCCGGTATTGCAGACATCCATATCGGTGATACCATCTGTGCAACAGACAACCCGGTTGCCATTCCTTTCCAGAAGATTTCCGAGCCTACTCTTTCCATGAATTTCATGGTCAACGACAGCCCGCTTGCAGGACAGGAAGGTAAATTCATTACTTCCCGTCACTTAAGAGACAGACTGTTCCGTGAGTTAAATACCGATGTCAGCCTTCGTGTAGAAGAAACCGACAGTGCAGACTGCTTCAAGGTTTCCGGACGTGGTGAGTTACATCTTTCCGTATTAATCGAAAATATGCGTCGTGAAGGTTATGAATTTGCAGTCAGCAAGGCTGAAGTTCTTTACCACACTGATGAAAACGGCAAGAAATTAGAGCCTATGGAATTAGCTTATGTTGACGTTCCGGATGAATTCACCGGTACTGTTATTGATAAATTAAGCCAGCGTAAAGGTGAGATGGTTGATATGCGTCCAATCAGCGGCGGCTATACCCGTATGGAATTTAACATTCCATCCCGTGGTCTTATCGGTTACCGTGGAGACTTCTTAACTGACACCAAAGGAAATGGTATCATCAATACCATTTTCAATGGCTATGCTCCATACAAGGGAGATATTGCTTATCGTAAACTTGGTTCCCTGATTGCTTTCGAATCCGGCGAATCCGTAACTTACGGTCTGTTCTCCGCTCAGGAGCGTGGTACTCTCTTCATTGGAGCTGGTGTAAAGGTTTACTCCGGTATGGTTATCGGTTCTTCCTCTAAACCGGAAGACATTGAATTAAACGTATGTAAGAAGAAACACTTAACCAATACACGTTCTTCTTCCGCAGACGAAGCGCTGACCCTTGTTCCACCAAAGATACTTTCCTTAGAGCAGGCATTAGACTTTATCGATGTTGACGAGCTCTTAGAGGTTACTCCGGAATCCTTACGTATCCGTAAACGTATTCTTGACCCGACCTTAAGAAAGAGAGCTAACTTCAAGAAATAAAAGTATCTCATGATATAGCATAAGAACTCCCCCGGATATTGAAATTTCTTCCAATATCCGGGGGAGTTTTCGATTACTAGAAATGCCTAGTACGCACCATCTTTGTCATATTATTGCAGATATCCGTCCTTTATAATATCAGAAACCACACTGGTCGGAATCGTAAATTCTACAATTCCCATATAACCCGGTGCTACTTCATATTTATCAAAAACAATGGTCAACTCTCCTTCTTTGTTGACATAGAAATTTACATCATTCTTAATTCCATCAAAGCTGTAGCCATCTACATCCTTGTCTAAGAAGTATTGCAGGTTACTGTCTTTTTCCATATTTTCCTTCATCTGCTTTTCTATTTCCTCTGAAATCCGGTCCAGATAATCGGAATCCTTCTGAAATAAATCATTTAATGTAATGGTATTTCCGGTTTTCTTATCTACATTATAGATTTTCGTATACTGGTTCGATCCTGCCATTACAATGGAAGTATCAATTCTTAAAGCAAACAGCCGGTCGTTATCTGTCACTACCTGATAAGACGAATTCACTGCCTCATTACCATTCTCACCATCTTCAATGGAAGCTACATCAGACTGATAAGACTTAATAATACCACCGGCATACTTTTTCACTTCCTGATTCAGCTCGTCCGTCTCATCCGATAATACTTCCCCATCCTGATTTGTCACTGCCACCTGGGGAATGTCTACATTTGCTTCCATATTCTTATCATCCTGTACATCAGAATATGTAGAAAAGTTCACTACCTTTACAATTGCGCCAAGTAATGGAACCTCTTCCATGGCATGGGCTATTGTCGGGCTTACATTTACCGAAATCACCAGTGCAACCATAGCTGCCGCTACCGTTGCTGCTCCTTTTAAAAAGCGGATACTGCCTTTCTGGGTATCCCTCTTTCCTTTTCTGATTCCGGCTTCCACCTGCGTTTTCAATGCTTCCGGGACTTCTATCTGCTCATATTCCTGCTTCATCCTGTCTATTTTCTCATGGTTCATGCTATTTCCTCCCTGGACATCTTTATCTTTAATTTCTTTAAGCTGCGATACAGGATTGATTTTACGGTGTTTGGATTTTCTTTCAGAAGATCTGCAATATCATCTATTTTCCATTCTTCAAAATATTTTAATATCACAATGGTTCTTTCCCGTTCTTCTAATTCTTCCAACGCTGCCAGCATATCCCAGTCTTTGTATACATCTTCTTTTGCTTCTTCCGGGATAAATACTCCACTTACGATACGCTTCTGTTTCTTGCACATATCCAGTGACGTATTTATAACAATCCGCCAGAGCCAGGTCTTAATATAGGTTTCTTCCTTCACCTGACCGGCATTTTTCATTGCCTTATATGCACTTTCCTGCACTACATCCATTGCGTCCTGTTCGTTCTTTACATAGGTAATTGCCAGCCGGTAAAGCTGCTCATAGGATGCAAGGATTTCCTGCTCCACCGCTTTTGCGATTCCTCTTTTCTTCATTCCTGTTTCCTCTTCTCTTTCCGAAAACCTGCATATGCACAGAAAGCCTTTCAACCTTTGCTTTCTGTAAATTAGACGTTCCAGCCGGAAAAATAGTTTCATCTTTTTTATTATAACCCGCACAACTTACTGCCGGCAACTCCTTACCTGTGCTTTGCACCCAGAAAATGCTTCCTCTCTTTCATAAATCTCTCTTCTTTTTGTACTTTTTATTTAGGGAAATGCATAGATTACTACAAAAATGAATTGAGAATTGCTATGTGCGGTATTTCCGGTTTTTGTAATTTACATACTGATTTTTTAGAAAGGGAGCCTTATTATCGTAACATTCTATCTGATATGAGTGACGCACTTTATCACCGCGGGCCGGACTCCCATGGTATTTATTTAACCTCTCATACAGGGTTTTCCCACACCCGGCTTGCCATTATTGATCCTCATGGTGGACTTCAGCCTATGACCAGACATTATTGTGACGCAGACTTCACCATCGTCTATAATGGAGAACTTTATAATACGAAAGAACTCCGTGAGGAACTGGTTTCCCATGGCATGACCTTTCGTACTCATTCCGATACAGAAGTCATTTTAAATGGATTTCTTTTTGAAGGACCGTCCTTTGTCCGGAAAATGAATGGTATTTTCGCTTTTGCCATTTATGATGAGGCTCATCAGCTTCTCTATCTCTTCCGGGATGCCTTTGGTGTAAAGCCGCTCTTTTACCGGCTTTTTCATGATACACTTATCTTTTCTTCCGAGCCGAAGGGAATCTTCTGTTATCCCGGCTGCATCCCTTCGGTAAATAAAACAGGACTCTCCGAAATCTTTGGTCTTGGTCCTGCCAGGAACCCCGGCAACGCAGTTTATGAGCATATGGCAGAATGTCTGCCGGGACATTACCTCACTTTCAGTGGTTCCGGACTGAAAGATTACTGTTACTTCCGATTAGAAAGCCATCCACATACAGACAGCTATGAAGAAACCGTTGTCCACACAAAAGAGCTGCTGTTACAGTCCATCCGCCGGCAGATGGTTTCCGATGTTCCTATCTGCACCTTTCTTTCCGGCGGGTTGGATTCCAGTCTTGTCTCTTCGGTCTGTGCGGAAGAATTAAGAAAAGAAGGGCAGACTCTTTCTACCTATTCCTTTGACTTTACAGATAATTCCCGTTACTTTAAGGCAAATGATTTTCAGCCCTCCGAAGACCGTCCCTTTGTGGATATTATGAAAAACTATCTTAAGAGTGAGCATCAATATCTGACCTGTGACAACCGCTCCCAGGCTGACTTACTCTTTGCTTCCATGAAAGCCCATGACCTTCCATGTATGGCTGACGTTGACTCATCCCTGCTCTTCTTCTGCCGGGAAGTCAGTAAGCAGCATAAGGTAGTCCTGACCGGAGAATGTGCCGATGAAGTTTTCGGCGGCTATCCGTGGTTTCACCGGAAGAATTTTCTTTCCTGCAACACGTTTCCATGGACACCGGATTTGTCTTTCCGCAAGTCTTTCTTAAAAGACGAAATTGCAGATGCACTGTCCTTAGATTCCTATGTGCAAAGTTCTTATGAAAATGCCATTGCAGAGGTCGATATTCTGCCATCGGACAATGATACGGAATGCAGCCGCCGGCGTATTTCCTATCTTAACATCCGCTACTTTATGCAGACTCTGCTAAACCGCATGGACCGCACCAGTATGTTCTCCGGTCTGGAAGCCCGCGTTCCTTTTGCAGATAAAAACCTGGTTTCCTATGTCTTTAATGTGCCATGGGAAATGAAAGCCAAAGATGGTCTTGTGAAAAACCTTTTGCGGCAGTGTGCGAAAGACTATCTTCCGGACACCATTACTTTCCGCAAGAAAAGTCCTTATCCTAAGTCCTACCATCCTTACTATGAACAGCTCCTGCGTCAGCGTCTGAGTGCACTGCTGACCACCGGGGAAAGTCCCCTTCTTGCACTGATTGATAAAGAAAAGACTATGCAATTCTTAAATCAGGAAGGAGACTATGGCAAACCATGGTATGGCCAGCTTATGGCAGGTCCTCAGATGATTGCTTATCTCCTGCAGATTCATTACTGGCTCAGTGAATATAAGATTGACCTTCATTTATAATCTACCGGCATCGGAGACAGCACCACCGGCTGCAGCTGTTTTTCTTTCATTGCTGCAGCAATAGTCTCCTCTAACCGGTTAAAATCCGCCACCAGAGAATGGGGTTTCTTCTGATAATCATCCTGCCGGAAAGGCACAAAATAGATATGCTTCATATTCATCAGCAGTCCGATATTTCTAAGATTCATGGACAAAGCATCATTGGTAGAAATTGCCAGCACCAACGGTTTTTCATTTCTAAGATGCGCTTTGGCTGCCATAAGCACTGTGGTATCTACAATGCCCTGCTGCAGCTTTGCCATGGTATTTCCGGTACATGGTGCAATTGCCATCACATCAAAAAGTCCTGACGGACCGATGGTTTCTGCCTGCACGATACTTTGAATTCCCCTTTCTCCTGTAATCTCCTGCATTCTGTTTTGAAATACTTCCGCTGTCATAAATCTGGTATCCAAAGTTCCTGCATGTCTGGAGTATACCGGAATAACTTTTATTCCTTTTTGCACCAGTGCTTCTGTCGTCCGGAGTATCTTCCCAAAAGTACAGAAAGAGCCGGTAATTCCAAGTCCTAATGTAAGCTTATACTCTTCCATAATCTGCTGCTCCTCTTTCTATCATCCGTGCAAGAATGATTCCTGCACTTTCTGTCAGTATTCTTCCAGGAACGGCAGTAAGATGTTCCACATGAATACCTTTTTCTTCTAACTCCTCTGCCGGAAGTCCGCCACCAGTTGTAATATCCCATAGATATGTTTTCTCATCGCACCATTTTAAGACTGTGTCTATTGGGCATGGTTTATCTGCCATATGAAAAATCCACTCAAAGTTCTGCTCCTCTGCATTCTCCTGCCACAAGCTACACCCCATTTCCATTGCCACCCGCTGGCAATCTTCCTTTATATCATAAACAGTTACTTCCGCTTCCAAAGATAAAAGCAGCTTTGCCATGGCTCTTCCACAATAACCAAAACCTGCCACCAGACAGTTTCTTCCTTTCACACAGCACCTGCTCTTTGTCATTGCTTCTACAAGGCAGCCTTCTGCTGTCAGTCCGGCATTCTCATTTCTAAAGACTTCATCTTCCATATAATCAACCAGCCGTATCCGCCGCCCTGATGGTCTTCGTGTCAGAACCTCCGGGAAACAACCTCCATAAATAACACTTCTCTCCGCTGCATAGGATAATACCATTCCTATTTTTACCCTGCTTCCTCTGATTCTGCCATCCTCCTCCAGTGCCCGCAACGGTAATACAATAATCTGACTCTGCATCAGTCGCCGGATATTCTGCTCCGTTATTTCTATGATTCCAATTCCTGATTCCGTCAGACAACGTTTCAATGCCGGTGTTCTTTCATCTGCTCCAATGATTGCGATTTGCATTTCATCCCTCCTTGCCTTGCAATCGTCTGTTATTACTATATGCGGATGCTCCATTTTGTTACCGACAGCAAAAGAAAACAGAACCGGTTTGCACCGATTCTGTTTTCCTTTATCTGTTTTCTTTTTATCTGCTATTTTTTAAACTGCTACAATAACACCGCCATTATTGGCATACATGGTGCTGACTCCTGCAGTATTTACAATTCTGATATCTTTAAATTTTGCCAGCTTTTCCAATTTTTCTTTTACCTGTTTTGCACGTTCCGGACAATTGCAATGCGCGATGGATAAAATCTTCTTTTCACACTCTTTCGTTCTCTTTACAATTTCATTAACCATATAGTCCAATGCCTTTGCCATTCCTCTTGCCTGTCCCAGCTGACAGATTGTACCCTCGGGCGTGGCCCCCATTACCGGCTTGATATTTAATGCCCCGGCAACCCAGGCTTTCAGGTTACTGAGTCTGCCGTTTTTACGCAGAGTCTCTAAAGTCTCTAATACAAAGAAGGTCTGCTGGTCTTTAATATATTTTTCTGTCTCAGCAACCACTTCTTCAAAGCTCTTTCCGGCTTCCTCTGATTCCTGTATCTTTTCTGCAATCAGAGTCTCTCCAATGGATGCGGAACAGGAATCAAATACATGAATCTGTTTTGCCATATGTTCTTCTAAATAAAGCTTCTTTGCCAGCTCTGCACTGTTATAAGAACCGCTTAATTTACCGGAAAGTGTTACTACATATACATGCTCTGCTTCTCCTAAATATGCTTCCACATATCTCTGTGGAGATGGGCAGGATGACTTCGGGCTATGCCTGCTTTCCTTTACCCTGCGAATAAACTCCAGTTGATCAAAGGATTCATCATCCACCACATGGTATCCATCTACCTCAAGCTCTAACGGAACAGACTGGAATCTTCCATCTGCTTTCATATCATCAAATAACTCTCCACAGCTGTCTACTATGATTTTGTAGCTCATTTTCTATCCTCCTGATTGCGTAGTCATCTCTCTTATAGTATGTACGCAATGTTTAAAATTATATGTTATGTTTTTCTTTGTAATAACAAGTAGTTTTCATTACTATGTCATATTATCATAAATATTACGTTTTGAAAAGAGGATATTTAAATTTTTATAATATTTCACAAATATTTTATTTTTTCAGGAAAGTAAGTACCCGCATTGTCTCATTTTTCATATAAAATAAGGAACTATCCACGGTATAATAATCCCCGATATGCCCTTCTTCAATGAAAAACTGCTGTGCCTGCCCATAAACTGCCTCATCCTCAAACTTCATCTGTACAGGGTGGCTGTCAAGCTCTGTAAATAATGCTCCGATGTCTTCCGGATACCAGTCCTTAAAATAACAATTTTCCTGCACAAAATAACTGTCATCCAGGCAATTGCATTCCGGCAATGAAAAATTCACATTGGGGCTGTGGGTCTGAAATAACTCTTCTGTAGTTGCAGTAAAAAAGCAATAATCTACCACTTCAGCTACATCTCCGAAGTCATCCGGACTGTTGGAAGTTGGATTACCCCAGGTAGTATCCATATAATAATAGGCTCCATCCAGTTCGATGAGATTCCATGCATGTGGTTCTCCATTGGCAGTTCCTGTCACTATCGTACATGGAATATTTAATAAATCCATCAGATATTTTGTGGCACAGGCATAGCCCTGGCACACCGTTCTTCCCTCTAGAAATACACTGATGATATTCTGATTATTCTCTGCATTAAGGTCATAATTTACCGTACGCACCAGCGTATCAAATATAAACCGCGCTTTCTGGTAATCACTGTCCTCGGATGAAATGCCGCCAAGCAGTACATCGACCTTTTCATCAATTGCCGCCTGTGTCTCCTGTCTTGCAGCTTCATCCATTGTATACTTCGGTGCAAACTTAAGCCCGGTCAGTACACCCGCACGGGAATATTCCGTATAGGAATAGCCATCCACCCAGAAGAGTCCGCCATAGTCTGCCATAATTGCTTCATACATTTTTGCCAGTACGTCTTTATCTAATGTAGCAACTGCCACCTCTTCCCGATGATTTAAAATAGCATCCAGCATCTCATCATAAACAAGCTGTTCTTCTTCCGTAAGCTGGCCATATACATATTTTTCCTCTGAAACAGACTCTACCGGAAGCAAGGTATTATCCGGTATCTGTCCATTGATATCTTCTACTACTTCATCTACCCATTCTTCAACGGATGACGTATTACAGCCGGTAAACAGAAACGCCATAAGTATTCCTGCAATACCGGTTAATAATCTTTGTTTTCTCATATCATTTCCTTTCGATCTGCTTTTTTTCATAGACATTCTACAATACTTTCTCTGTTTTTTCTATCCGGTTTGTGTTACACTTTAAAAATGAGGAGGATACTATGATTGCAATACAACTTTTACAGGTAAAGGATTTTATGAATAAATTACTTCGCACGGATTTATTTGACCACTTCTTATTATCAGAAGCTACCATCCGTGGAAAAGGTTCCTATGAAATCGACGGACATCTTGTACCGGATTTCTACAGTCCGGAAGAACTGGATGAACTGGAACTAACCGGTTTAAGCTGCCTGCCTTTTGGCATGCTGCGTGAAAACTGCTTCGCCCTGATCAAGGGAAAACATACCCCCTCCTATTTCCGCTTTATCTTTCAGCTTTCTCCAAAGAATCTTAAAAATACTCTGGAAGTAAGCAAAAGTGGTCTGACCACCCAGGATTTGAACGGAGTTTTCTTAAACATCAAATTTCAGGATGGTATTCTTTCCTGTACCAATGGCGTATCTTACCGCAGTTTTACCTTAGACCACACCTTCGACCAGGAATGGGATATGCTGATACGCAAATTTTTTGCCGGGCATGATATCCCCTATACCGATATCAACTAATTTTCTTTACTTTTAAAATAAATTATGCTATTCTAAGCATAGCCATATGGCTAGATAATTTTTGTGGAGGTACTATAATGAACGGTACAGTTAAATGGTTTAATAACCAGAAAGGTTACGGATTCATCTCTGATGCAGAAGGTAATGATGTATTCGTACACTACTCAGGACTTAACATGGATGGTTACAAATCCTTAGAAGAAGGCGCAGCAGTAGAATTTGACGTAACAGAAGGCGCCAAGGGTCCTCAGGCAACTAACGTAACAGTAATTAAATAGTTGCAATAATCAAGGTTTTTCAATGTACCTTTCTCAGATATAGAATTTGATTTTTAATAATGATTTTTTATGTTGATTAAGATATAACGAACGAATTTGATTAAGAAAAATGGGATTGCTCCCTTCGGTATTACTACCGTTGGCTGCAATCCCGTTTTCTTACCTGTATGCAAACAACATAGAAACTGCTGCTCCGATAAAAATAAAGAAATCGGAAATATTAAATACAATTCTTGAAAAGCGTTTCCACGGTGTATCAAAGCGGATATAATCCACCACATGCTTCTTATGAATTCTGTCCCAGAGATTGCTTAATCCGCCGCCAACCATCATACTCATACCGGTTTTCAGTCCTGTATTTCCTCTTCTTAATACAAACCCATATATGGTCATCAGTCCTGCCATGCATGCACTGTGTAACCCCAGCATAATTTTCGGTTTCTTCGCCAGAAAGTTCAATGCAGCTCCATTGTTATAATATTTTTCAATTACAACCGGAAGCTTTGGAACTCTTTTTTCTTTTCCCAACGGCTCCTTCTTATCAACCCGCTGCTTGATTCCTTCATCCAGCCCGAAAATGGATGCCACCAGTAATAAATATTTCATGGAAACTCCTCCTTCTTTTGTTCTACCTGATTCCTTCTGTCCTTTTCTTTCTCTCTTTCTGCTCCGCCTGCTCTATAATTCTATGTCAGCAATCACATCCCGCAGTGCTTTTGCTGACGCATGAAGCCTTGCCCGCTCTTCTTCGTCTAATGACACAGGAAGAATCTGCTCCACGCCACCGGCATCCACCACTGCCGGCATGCTCAGCACGATATCAGAAATGCCATATTGCCCATGCATCAGACTGGACACCGGAAGCACCGAATGTTCATCCCTGACAATACATTCACAAATCCGCTTAATCGCCATTGCAATTCCATAATAGGTTGCCTGCTTACGCTCTATAATTTCATAAGCACTGTTCTTTACTTCTTCATATATACGCTTCGTATGACTTTCATATTCCTCATAGCCACGCAGCTTATAAATCTGTTCCAACGGAATGCCGGATACATTGGCAGAACTGAATACCGCCACCTCACTGTCTCCATGCTCTCCTACAATAAATGCATGCACACCACGATTGTCGATGCCAAGCTGTTTTCCCAGCATATTTTTTAACCGGGCAGTATCTAATACTGTTCCGGAACCGATTACCCGGTTTTCCGGAAAACCGGATAATTTCAATGCTGCCAGCGTCAGTATATCCACCGGATTCGATACGATGAGTAATATGCCACGACACCTTCTGTTAGCAATTTCCGGGATAATATTTTTGTAAATGGCTACATTTTTCTTTACCAGCTCAAGCCTTGTTTCTCCCGGTTTCTGGTTTGCTCCCGCCGTAATGATAATAATGTCGGCATCCACAATGTCATCATAACTGCCGGCATATATTTTCATCGGTGCGGCAAATGGCATTCCATGGCTGATATCCATGGCCTCTCCTTCCGCTCTTGCTTTATCCACATCAATTAGAACCAGTTCGGAAAAGAGCTTGCTCTGCATCAGTGTAAATGCAGTGGCAGAGCCGACAAACCCACATCCGATAATGGCTGCCTTTCGTAAATCAATTGCATGTTCCTGCTTCATCTTTACCCTCCTGCTTCGTGTTTTCTATATAGAATCCCACAGAAGCAGTTATTCTATGCAAATAAGAACCTCCTATGTCCGGCGCAACTGTTCGAAGGTCTGATAGAGATTTAAGGTTCCATATCCCCATTCCCGGTTCGGATAAACTCTGCTTTCTAACCGCACCGCACCGCGGATAAAATCATTTTTAATTTCTGCATTTGTAATATCAGTATTATAACCACGCTCTACTGCCCATTCCAGATACAGTGCTGCAGCTCCTGCAGTAATTGCCGCTGCAATGCTGGTACCACTTCTTGCCTCAAAACGGTTGCCCGGTGCCGGTCCAATCACATTGACACCCGGTGCTGCAAAATCCGGCTTTACCAGTCCCGATGCAGTGTATCCTCTGCTGGAATTCAGATAAATACTGTCATTTCCTGCATTGTATCCACCTACTGTCATCGGTGCAGCTGCATTTCCCGGCATGGTAATTGTCGTATCCGGATTAGAACGAATAAAAGAAATATCACCGGCAATCAGTCCGGTAATCGGAAGCCACATGTGATATCTTCCTTCTATACTGTAATCGCCATTTACCTCAATCGTCCAGATGCCTCTGGTGGGCCGGTCAAACCGGATATAAATAAGCTGATCTCCTGTGGCAGTGCCAACAATGTGGTAATCAATGATAACCTGTGTATTTTCAAATACAAAACGGTATACCTCTCTGCCATCCTGCTGCACCCGGACACCTGCCGTCCGCTCTCCCGTTGGCGATATAATCCGCACCGAATAAAGCTCCGGAGCCTTTGCCCACATTTCAATATGGAAACCCGCCACTGCATCTTCCACATCTACTTCTACCACATCACTCTGCTGCCCGAATGCAACTTCTCCGTAATAATGATGTCTGGCAGTAGCTTCATTCCCTGCTGCTACCACAACTGCCGTATTCCGCTTGAAGGAAACATAATTAAGATAATACGAAATCACACTGTTTCCACTGTGATCCCCGGAATTGCTTCCAAGCCCAAGATAAATCACCAGAGGGCGGCGATATCGTTCCGCCAGTCTGGTCAGATATGCCACCCCCGCCATAATATCATTTTCCTGATAAGCCTTTGCACCTTCCGGAATATAATAAAAACGCCTTAAATATTTCTTTGCCGGCTTCAGCTTTACCATGGCAATCTGTGCATAGGGTGCTACTCCGGCAAATTTCTCCGAAAGTTTTTCGCTTCCTGCCGCAAGACCTGCCATAAAGGTACCATGTCCTTCTTCATCCCGGTGAGGTACTACCCGAAGAGGTGCATCTGTTAACAATGCCATATCGATCTGTTCTTTTGTATATTCCGTTCCATAGAGGAATCCCTCTGGTGTATCTTCACTTCGAATGCTCTGATCCCAGATTCTTAATATACGGCTGCTGCCATCGGAATTACGGAATACTTCATTCTGATAATCAATTCCGGTATCCACAAATCCAATCAGAACACCCTGCCCTCTCAAAGCAAGATTTGGCTGACTCTGTACCCTTATGATTCCGCCTGCCTGCAATGCCTCTTCGTCTAATGTGGTAAAACATTTTGGAATTGCCGAATAGGTATACTGGTCAATATCCAGCTTCGGCAAGCCTGCACTCTGCAAATAGACTACATTAAAATCTTTATCAATATTCTGGATACAGCCTCCCGGAAGATATTCATTTTCAAGGCTCAGATAGGAAACCAGAAGGTCGTAATATTCTTCCGAGTATGGTGCGTCTTTACAATCTTCCATATAAGCTCCGGCACTTATTTTCTTTTATTTTATTCGTTTACCGGTAATGCTGCCACTCCACGCATAGTAATAAGCGGTCCGCCCTTTTTTTCAATATAATCTCTTGTAATCGTTACCTGGCCGATGTTTTCGTCCTTTGGAATCTCATACATGATATCTAACATAAATTCTTCGATAATGGAACGAAGTGCTCTTGCTCCGACCTTCTTCTCCTTTGCTTTCTCTGCAATTGCCCGCAGTGCATCCTCTTCAAATACCAGATTGACTTCGTCTAATGCCAGAAGCTTCTGATACTGCCTGATGATAGCATTTTTCGGCTCCTTTAGAATACGGACCAGCATATCAACAGTAAGTGATTCCAGGGTAAAGAGAATCGGAAGTCTTCCGATAAATTCCGGTATCATTCCAAACTTCTTTACATCTTCTACCGTTACTTTCTGTAACAGATTCTCATCATTATCATATTTATCCTTTAAATCTGCCTGGAATCCAATGGATGCCTGCTTATTGAGACGTTCTTTGATAATCTCTTCAATATCCGGGAAAGCTCCGCCACAGATAAAAAGAATATTCTTAGTGTTAACGGTAACCATCGGAACCATGGCATTCTTGCTGCTGGCTCCCACCGGCACTTCCACTTCTGCTCCTTCAAGAAGCTTTAACATTCCCTGCTGTACGGATTCTCCGCTGACATCACGCTGGTTGGTGTTCTTCTTCTTGGCAATTTTATCAATCTCATCAATGAAAATAATGCCATGCTCTGCCCGCTCTACATCATTATCTGCAGCTGCAAGCAATTTACTGACAACGCTTTCGATATCGTCTCCGATATAACCTGCCTCAGTTAAGGAAGTCGCATCTGTAATTGCCAGCGGCACATCCAGAAGTCTTGCCAGTGTCTTCACCAGATAAGTCTTACCACTTCCGGTCGGTCCAATCATTAACATATTGGATTTCTCGATTTCAATATCATCCATCGTATCGGTTGCCACACGTTTATAGTGATTGTAAACTGCCACAGACATTACCTTCTTGGCATATTCCTGTCCAACCACATATTCATCCAGGCTTGCTTTAATCTTATGTGGTGCCGGAATCTTCTTTATATCTAATTTCGGAGCTTCTGCTTTCTCCTCTTTGGTTTTCTTTTTCTTAATCTTCTGGCTCTGCGGCATAAAGCCCTGCAAATCTGAAAGATTAATCATGCTGATATTGGGCATCTGACCATTTGGTATAAAATCACCCATTGGAAATCCAGAGTTATTCATGCTGTCGAAGGTTCTCTGCATACAGTCTTTACAAATGCAGATATTATTCGGAATCTTTATCATCTTACCGGCAACACTTTCCGGTCTGCGGCAGATGTAACAGATTTCTTCGTATTCATCCTTCTTCTCATCTGTGGTCTCTTTCTTTGTCTCTTCTACAGTATCTATATTTTCAAGTTCTCTCTTGTCTTCATTCTCTGTCATATCTGATTCTCCTATTCTCTCAAATCTGTTTTAAGATTCTAAAACATTGCTTTTATTATAATTCAAGCCGGTTTTAATCTCAACCTTCGCAGCCATAATTTTATAAAATCTTCATATATGACAGAACCTGATATTTTTTACTATTTTTCAAAATTTGCAACCAATATTTGACAGTCTCCCTATTAAATGCTAAACTTTCAATGTAATTTATTAGATTTTTATAAACCAAGGAGGACATGAAAAAGGGTGTCGCAGCATTAGTTTTAGGAATTATTTCCATCGTTGTTGACGTAGTTACAGTAGGTGTTTATGGCTGGATCGGAGCAATCTTAGGTCTTATCGGTACTATCTTAGGCGCTGTTGGACATAAGAATCAGGCTAAATGTGCTACAGGTGGTCTTGTATGCTCTATCATCGGATTAGTATTAGGCTTACTGCTTTACATCGCATGTGTTGCATGTGTTGCATCTGTTGCAAGCGCATTCTAATATTTGTTTTTTGAAAGGATACATGGAAAAAGATGGCACTTTATCTGAATATTCTGGGATTTCATATCCCATCTTATGGATTTATGATCACACTTGGAGTGATTACGGCAAATCTTTTTGCCCTGTATCCGCTCAGAAAATATAAGCTTAACTTCGATGATATGCTTATATTAGAAGCTTACACATTACTTGGCGCCTTCTTAGGCGCCAAGCTTTTGTATCTATTCATTTCTTACCGGGACATTGACTGGTCCCGTATGTTAGAACCCCAGTATTTTAATTACATTATGCAGAGTGGCTTTGTATTTTATGGCGGACTGATTGGAGGACTGCTTCTTTTTCTGCTGGCCGGAAAAATACATCATATTGACTGGAAGCCTTTTATCATTCACCTGATTTATCTGATTCCATGGATTCACGGTTTCGGACGCATCGGCTGTTTTCTTGCCGGCTGCTGTTATGGTATTCCATATGACGGTCCCTTTGCCGTACAGTTTCCAGTGGGCTCTCTGGCACCATCGGATACGACACTGTTTCCGGTCCAATTAGCAGAAGCAATCTGTCTTCTGATTCTTGCGATTGTACTTGCAATACTGGATTTAAAGAAATCTTATCCCCATACCATTGCCATTTATTTCATCGTCTATGGTATTCTGCGGTTCCTGTTAGAATATGTGCGCTACGATGCCGTCCGCGGTCATCTCTTTGCCTTATCCACCTCCCAGTGGCTCAGCATTGGATTTGTAGTTGGAACCATATGCTATCTTATCAGAACTTCTGTTTCCAGAAAAAAGGCATAAGTTTGACTTCTCTTTATTGACGAGTTATAGGACAAAATGTGTTGATGAAAACCGCTTTCAAGCCTTGAAAATA
>NZ_QUHR01000008.1 GCF_003479605.1 Roseburia sp. AF12-17LB | reverse complement strand
AAGCCTTGAAAATAGGGGAAAGTTAAGAGAGTTAATAGATAAATTCAAGTTTGTCAATTACAGGAGACATTGAAAGAGCCAGTCCATTCAAGGTGCTGGCTTTTTCAAAATTCAAATTTAATAAATTGCACGACAACTTAGAGTAAAAAAGAATACCCATTAGTAAGAAATGAATAGAAAATGAATAAAAGTGTGGGAAAGCGAATAAAAATGAGTTAGTATGCATCAGACACACTTTTGTAAAAAGGGAGAAATTCAATTGGAAATACTATTTGAAGAAGTAGAATATATAGATGAGGTGAGCACATATGGAACAGGAAACACAGGAGCAAACTAATAAGTTTAATAATAAAATCTATTATATTCTTCCAGAGTTTTCAGGTAAGAATGTTCCTATTATAGAAGTTGCTAAACTAATGGGAAAAGACCAGCAGTTTATTCGGCAGGGAATAATAAGGGGGATTTTGCCGATTGGAGTTGCATTTAAGAAAACAATCCCAAATGGTAGTTATGAAGGGAAAGAATCATCTCAATACGATTTTTAAGTTAGCCCAAAATTATTATGGGAATATATTGGAATAATTTATAAAGAATAATATAAAAGTAATACAGGAGAGGTTATTGTGTGCCACCACCAAAAGTTAGGTTTCAAATCTAACGATTGGTGGCTGTTTTTTGCTAAATATAACTACAGAGTATATACCACAATTATCTTTCTATTAACTCCTTGCACTTCCCCTTCATCTACGGTATAATCGTAAAGTCCGTGTGCAACCAATCGCATGCGGGGATAAGAATGAATATATTGTGTTATGGATAGAGTGAAGGAGCAGGAAATGAAGAAGAAAATATGGGCGGCAGCTTTGATTTGCATTGTCGTATTAGGAATGCTGGATGGATGCGGACCAAAGGAGAAAGATACAGACAAGGAAGCAGCAGGAAATACAGAAACAGAAGCAGTGGAAGGGCTCCATGCCACAGAGACGGAGACAGAGGCACAGGGAAATCTTAAGGAAGATACCTGGTATGTTTTATCCGGTATGTATCAGCACAAAATGGAAACCGAAGAGAATACCGCTGTGATAAAAAATGTCAATGTATACAATATGGCAGGAACCATGGATGGTGAGACCTTTGTGCAGGCATCTGATTTTACCAATCATTTAAATCAGGCGGAGTATGAGATAAGCTGGAATCGTACTGAGGCAGACGAAGAAGGAAATACAGTTTATACGGTTACTTTATCTGCAAAGATTCCGTGGAATGGCATACAGACGGATGCAGAAGCTTATATCGAATATGAAGACATCAGCCTCGTGGATGCAACTACCGGAATGGTGTTGCCGCAGCATGTAGCTGCAACAGACAGTTCCATGGCTATGATGGCAGAAGTGGCTTGTGCCGGCACAACATATCAGGTGGCAGCCACAGAAGATACAGAGACAACATTTGGTGACTGGATGGTAGAGGATGGCAGTGAGTATCCGATGGTGACTTACTATGAAATAAAAGAGACTTATAAAGTAACAGCACCGGCAGAATATAAGGGACTGCTGTTCGTATTACAGACACAGCGTACCGCAGAAGAATATGAAAATGGAATTGTAAAGGGTCTTGGAACAGATGAAGCACATACATATGATGGCACAATCAATGATGGAAGTGTGGCAATTGAGTTAGACCGGGATTATGAGTATATCAATGCAGAATAGAAACTGAGCAAAGTGGGCAAAGCTTACTTTGTATCAGCATGAAACAGAATCGTCGAAAGGTGGTTCTGTTTTTCCACGTTTAAAGGAGCATACAATGGATTATAGCAGATTAGAAAAAGGAATTATGGATTTCATACAGGAGGAGCAGGTAAAGCTTGGATACCGGAAAGAAAAAATCCGGTTATATTATCCTTTAAGTTCCTTAAAACATTTCTTAGGAGAAGAAGTGGGTGGAAAATCAACGGAAGAATTGGAAAAAGAATTTTATGAAGCAGCAGGAATACGGCTTGGCAGAGTAGAAATCAGCAGAAACAAGGACCGCTTTTGTTTTGTAGTGCCGGAAGAAGGTGCAGAATATGTGCATGAAAAAAGAAGTGGAAATTCTTTTATTAAAAAGCTGGTGGCTCTGCTGCAGACACATCCTTGCACCATAGAGGACATCCATAAGCTGTTCTTAGGAACCGGCGAGAAGATACATTTTGAGAAAATTGAGACAGAGGATTTTGACTATCTCATTTATTTTGAAAGCGGAGAGGATTCCTATTATTATTGCTTTAAGGACGAAGGCTGCCATATCATCTATCATCGTTTTATGCCGGAGGATTACCGGGATTTGTTTTCTGAAAGTGTAGAGTAAGAACTATTTTATGATAAAAGAAAAGAGGAAGAGAAGTTGCAAAAGAAAATAAACAGAGGAATCGTATATGTGGCAGGATTACTGTTACTTGCCATGGGAATTATATTAAATACCAAGACGGGACTTGGCGTATCTCCGATTATTTCGGTAGCATACAGTGTATCGGTAATCAGTGGAATGAATTTGGGCAATATGACGCTGATTTTATATAGCATTTTTGTATTGATAGAAATGATATTACATACCATCCGGCGCAAAAAAGGAGAATATGTAAAACGCCTGTTTTTGGATATTCTGCAGATACCACTTAGTATTGTATTTACCCGGTTTATGAACCTTTTTGCAAGATTCGTTCCTGAATATGCCAAAGACTGTGCAGGTACATTCTGGGGCAGCATTCCGGCACGTTTGATGCTTTTGATACTGGCAATCATATTGACAGGTGTAGGAGCCGCAATGTCTTTAAATATGCGTATCATACCAAATCCGGGAGATGGAATTGTACAGGCAATTGCAGACTTTACCGGAAAGTCGGTAGGGTTTACCAAAAACTGCTTTGATGTGTGTAACGTTACGATAACCTGTATCGCTGGACTTATTATAAAGGGAGAAATTATCGGGATTGGAGCCGGTACACTATTGTCAGTACTTGGAGTGGGAAGAGTAATTGCAGTATACAATCATTTCTTTGGAAAATATCGTTACGAATCCTAAGCTTGTCCTAGCCATTCGAAGGGAAAAATGGTAAAATAGAGCTAATGATGTAAGTTAAGAAAAGAAGAAAATTCACAGAAATAAAAGATAGTAAGAGGAAGAAGAATGGCAGCAAAGTTTTATGCAGTCCGAAAAGGAAAGAAACCGGGTATTTATATGAGCTGGGATATGTGTAAGCAGCAGACCGATGGTTTTCCGGGAGCAGAATTTAAAAGCTTTCCAACAAGGGAAGCGGCAGAAGAATATATCGGTCAGAAGCAGCAGACAGTAGAAAAAGAGCCGGAAAATTATGCCTTTGTGGATGGCTCTTATAATATTGCAACTAAGGTATACGGATATGGCGGCTTTCTGATGGCAGATGGGAAAAAAGAAGTGCTGCAGGGCTCAGGATCGGAAGAAGAAATGGTATCCATGCATAATGTGGCAGGAGAAGTATTAGGAAGCATGGCTGCCATTGAGAAGGCAGTGGAACTTGGACTGGCAGAGCTTACGATATATTATGACTATATGGGTATTGAAATGTGGGCAACAGGAGCATGGAAACGGAATAAGAAAGGGACCATTGCTTATTATGACTATATTCAGGGCATAAAGGATAAAATTACACTTCATTTTGTAAAAGTAAAAGGGCACTCAGGAGTAGAAGGAAATGAAGAAGCAGACCGGCTGGCAAAAGAGGCAGTCGGAATTGAGCTATAGTATCTGCAGAAGAGTGGATACGGGGATAAAACAGGAGGAAAGAAATGGTTTCATTAAAGGACGTAGCGAAGCGTTGTGGTGTCTCAACGGCAACAGTAAGTAAAGCGTTGAATGGACATAGCGATATTGGAGAGAAGACCAGGATACGGATTAAAGAAGCAGCACAGGAGATGGGGTATTTTCCGAATGCGGCAGCAAGGGCATTAAAGACGAACCGTTCTTATAACTTAGGAGTACTTTTTAAAGAGGAGGCCGGAAGAGGGCTTACCCATGAATATTTCTCTGGCATCTTAAATGGATTTAAAGAAAAGGCGGAAGAATTAGGCTATGATATCACTTTTATTAATAATGAGCATGTGAATCATAAGATGTCATATCTTGAACACTGCAAATACCGGAATTTTGACGGAGTTGGAATTGTGTGTGCCAGGTTTGATGAACCGGAGGTACAGGAACTTTTGCAGAGTAATATTCCGATTGTTACTGTGGATTATGTATATCACAACTGCACGGTTGTTTCTTCTAATAATGTAAAAGGGATGAATGAACTGGTACGTTATATTTATTCCAAGGGACACCGGAAAATTGCATACATTTATGGGGAAAAACATTCGGCTGTTACCAGAGATCGTCTGACCAGCTTTTTCCAGACAATGGAGAGCTTTAATCTGAATGTTCCGGATGACTACTTAAAGGAAGGAGAATATTTAGATACCAGGCTTGTGGCAAAGGCAACCAGGGAACTTTTAAATCTGCCTGACCCGCCGACCTGTATTCTCTACCCGGATGATACAGCATTAATTGGTGGGATTAATGTAATTGATGAAATGGGACTTAAAGTACCGGATGATATTTCTATTGCAGGTTTTGATGGAACAAAAGTATCCCAGATGATGAGTCCAAAGATTACGACTATACGGCAGAATACCAGAAAGATTGGGGAAGAGGCCGTAAAACGTCTGGTACAGAGAATCGAGCAGCCTAAGACAACGCTGGTGGAGCGTGTGATTATCAATGGGGAACTTTTGGTAGGAGAATCAGTAGGAGGAATCTGATATGGCACTGCAATTTGTGCTGGGCAGTGCTGGAAGCGGAAAGTCAGGCTATGTATTCCGCAAAACAGTCAAAGAAGCTCAGAAGAATTTAAAGAAAAATTATTATGTAGTAGTACCGGAACAGTTCACGATGCAGACGCAGCGTGAACTTGTTCGGTTACAGGAAAAAAACAGTATTATGAATATAGATGTGGTCAGCTTCCAGCGACTGGCATATCGTATTTTCGACGAATTAGGAAAGACGAATATGGCAGTTTTAGAGGAGACCGGGAAAAACCTTGTATTGCGTAAGGTTGCCGAAGAGCGGATGGATGATTTATGTGTCATGCAGGGAAATATGAAAAAGATGGGATATATCAGTGAAGTGAAGTCCCTGATATCAGAGCTGACACAGTATAATATCGATCCGGATACTTTGGAAACATTTATTGAAGAACAGAATATGCCACCGGCATTTTCCTATAAACTGCAGGATATCCTGACCATGTACCGGGGTTTTCGAAGTGCAATTTCCGGGATGTATATTACTGCTGAAGAAGTTTTAGAAGCCTTCTGTGATATGGCAGAGGAATCAAAGCTTTTACAGGATGCCGTGCTGGTTTTCGATGGATTTACCGGATTTACACCGATTCAGAATAACGTGCTGTACCGCCTGATGGGAATTGTATCAGATATATATGTGACAGTAACCATTGACCCGGCAGAGGATATTTATTCTTATCATGATATGCAGGAGCTGTTTGCCATGAGTAAGAAGACGGTAGCCAGCCTAATGAAAATGGCGGAAGAGAAGCATTTTGAAGTAACAGAGCCGGTGGTATTAAAGAATCCCAAAGCTGACCGGTTCCGGGAGGCACCGGTACTACGGTTCTTAGAGCAGAATCTGTTTCGTACCAGACATCATAGCTACGAAAAGAAGGATGAGAAAGAAATCAAAGAAGGCATAGAGATTTTATCCCTGCCAAATCCAAGAAGAGAACTGCAGTATGCAGCAGAAGAGATTGCAAGGCTGGTGCATACCGGAGCATACCGCTACCGGGATTTTGCCATTATTTCCGGTGCCATAGAAGAGTATGGAAGCTATGTGCCGCAGATTATGGAGGAGTTTGGCATTCCGTTTTTCTTAGATACAACGAAAAATATTTTACTGCATCCATTTTTGGAATTTGTCCGGTCTCTTTTGCAGGTAATCGAGGACAATTTTTCGGAGGAAGCAATGTTCCGTTATCTGCGCTGTGGATTATCCCAAATCAGTGAGGATGAGATTGACCTGTTGGAAAATTATGTACTGGCAGCAGGCATCCGTGGAAAGAAAAAATGGGAGGCAAGATTTATTTATACCACCCATGAGGTTGCGGAAGAAGATTTAGAAGCTTTAAATGAACTCCGGATCCGTGTAATGGAGCCATTTTCGGAATTGGCGGCTGTATTTCATAAAAAAGGTGCTACCGTACGGGAATGCACGACAGCACTCTATCAGTTTATTGTGTCCTTACAGATAGAGCAGCAGTTAAAATACCGGGAGAATCAGTATAAAGAGGCGAAGGACTTAGCCAAGGCAAAGGAATATGCACAGATTTATCGCATTGTAATGGATATTTTGGATAAGATGGCAACGCTTCTGGGTGATGAAGTCATGGACATATCCGAATATGCCAAGGTCTTAGAGGCTGGCTTTGAAGCTGCCAAAGTAGGCGTGATTCCGGGTGGCTATGACTGCGTGATGATTGGTGATATCGAAAGAACCCGTCTTGATGATATAAAAGTATTATTTATCGTGGGAGTCAATGATGGTATTGTGCCAAAATCCGATAATCGTGGCGGCATCATTTCCCAGCTGGAAAGAGAAGAACTTGCGAAAAATCATATGGAACTGGCTCCTACAGCAAGGGAACGTGTTTTTATCCAGCGTTTTTACCTTTATCTTGCAGTGACAAAGCCATCGAAAAAACTTTATCTTACCTATGCAAGGGTAGGCAGTGATGGAAGTGCAAAGCGCCCGTCCTATTTTATTCATATGATTGAGGGACTGTTCCCGGGGTTAAAAGCAGAGCTGATAACGGGAGAACAGGTTGATGAAACACTGGTAACACCGGAGAGCAGCATGGCATTTCTGTTAGAGGGACTGTATCAGGAAGATGCCGGGTGGAATGATGAGAAGGAAGTACTCTGGCAGGCTTTGCTGCACTGGTATGAAGAGGAACCGGCATATCGGGAGCAGGTAAAAGCTATTCTTGATGCAGCAGAGCTTAAATATCATGCAGAGCCAATCAGCCGAACTGTGGCAAAGGCTCTTTATGGAAATGAGTTAAAGAACAGTGTTACGCGGTTGGAACAGTATGCAGCCTGTGCCTGTGCCCATTTCCTGACTTATGGACTGCGTTTACAGGAACGGGAACTCTTTGAATTCCGTATGGCGGATATGGGAAATATCTATCATCAGGCATTGGAAAATTATAGCCGGTATCTGAAAGAATCATCCTATAGCTGGTTTGATATTACAGAAGAAGCACAAAAACAGCTTATGGAGCGGGCAATGGAAGAAGCAATTGCTTCCAGTGGAAATGCAGCCATGGCAGATACAGCGGCAAACCGTTATCAGGTAGCAAAGATGAAAAAGATTTTTGCACGGACCATCTGGGCACTGACCAGCCAGATTCGTCAGGGAAAATTTGAACCATCGCAGTTTGAGGTGGGATTTTCCTATGCGGATGATTTAAATGCAGTGAATTTTAAACTCAGTGAAGAAGAGCATATGCGGCTCCAGGGAAGAATTGACCGTATTGATACTTATGAAGACAAAGATAAGTTATATGTAAAGATTATTGATTATAAATCCGGTAATACCGGTTTTGAACTGCTATCTCTGTACCATGGCCTGAAGCTTCAGCTTGTGGTTTATATGAATGCAGCCATGGAATTATTTGCAAAGCAAAATCCGGCAAAAGAGATAGTGCCGGCAGGTATGTTCTACTATCATATTGATGATCCGATGGTGGAAGGAACCGGTAGTGAATCTGAAGAAGAGATTCGAAGAAAGATATTGGAAAATTTACGTCTGGATGGAGTGGTAAATACAGAGGATGATATTTACCGTGCCATGGATGTGGAACTTTCCGGTAAATCCAATGTCCTTCCGATTTCTGTAAATAAGGACGGAACGGTGCGAAAGAGCGATAAGGCTGTGGACAAGGAAGAATTTAGGCTGATTGCGGATTATGCCAGCTATCGGATTGCAGAAGCTGGAAATGCTATTTTAAAGGGAAATACAGAGGTGAATCCGTATCTATTAAAGAACCGGAGCAGCTGTGATTATTGTCCATATGCTGCGGTCTGTGGATTTGATAAAAAGATTCCGGGATATGAAGTAAGGCGGTTGGAAGAATTATCTTCCGAGGAAATCTATGAACGCATGAAGGAGGTTTTTTAAGAAATGGGAATGACATGGACAAAAGAACAGCAGCAGGTCATTGATTTAAGAAACCGTAATATCTTAGTGTCTGCGGCAGCAGGTTCCGGAAAGACAGCCGTACTGGTAGAGAGAATCAAAGAGCTGGTATTGGATAAGAAGCATCCGGTAGATATTGACCATCTTCTGGTGGTAACCTTCACCAATGCGGCGGCAGCCCAGATGAAAGAGCGTGTAGCAAAAGCCTTGGAAAAGGCATTGCAGGAGAATCCTTCCGATGTGAGATTACAGCAGCAGGCTGCACTGGTGCAGAATGCGCAGATTACTACCATAGACAGTTTCTGCCTTTATGTGCTTCGGAATCATTTTCATGAAATCGGTCTGGAGCCGAATTTCAGGATTGGAGATGAAGGCGAGTTAAAGCTTCTTCGGGAAGATGTAATGACCGGATTGTTTGAACAGTGTTATGAAGGAAAACATCCGGGTTTTTTGCATCTCATTTCCTGTTATGGAACCAGTAGAAGTGATGCACCGGTGCGGGATATGATTTTTAAACTTTATTCCTATGCACAGAGTTATCCATGGCCGAAGCAGTGGCTTCGGGAAGCGTTAAGCTGCTATGAGATAAAAACAGAGCAGGAATTAGAACAGGCGCCTTTTATTGAAATGACGGTAGAATATGGGAAGCAGATGGTAAAGGGCTATTTAGAGCAGGCAGAGCATTATCATGAACTTTGTCAGGATGCAGACGGTCCTTACATGTATGAGGACGCCTGTGAGCAGGATGCAAAGCTGATGGAAGAATTGCTTTCCTGCGATACTTATCAGGCTTTTTATGAAGAATTAGGAAAATGTAAATTTGCAACATTAGGAAGAGCAAAGGATTATATCGGAAGTCCGGAAAAGCAGGAGCAGGTAAAGACAGAACGTAAGAAGCTTAAGGATGGAATCGGAAAGTTAAAAAGTGACTGCTTTGCCCTTACTTTTCAGGAAATTTTAGAGCAGCTCACTCTGGTGCATCCATCAGCAGAAGCGTTAGCTGAAGTGACGGAGCGTTTTATCGATGCTTTCACAGAAAGAAAGCAGGATAAGAATCTGGTGGATTTCTCAGACCTTGAGCATTTTGCATTAGAGATATTGGTGGAGGAGGAGACCGGGAAACCAACGGAGACAGCAAAAGAATTTCAGAATGCCTATGAAGAAATTATGATTGATGAGTATCAGGACAGCAACTATGTGCAGGAGACGATTCTCCGGGCAATTTCAAGAGAGGCTGTGGGACAGAATAACCTCTTTATGGTAGGAGATGTAAAACAGAGTATTTACCGTTTTCGTCTGGCGAGACCGGAGCTTTTCATGGAAAAGTTTGATACTTATGAGACAACAGATGCACCCTGCCAGCGGATTGATCTGCATAAGAACTTCCGAAGCAGAGATACGGTGCTTACTTTTACCAATGATATTTTCTATCAGATTATGAAACGGAATCTTGGTGGTGTGGATTATACCGATGAGGCGGCATTGTATTGTGGTGCAGATTATCCGGCGGGCGAGAAAGAGGATGCTTTTGACAGTGAGATTCTTCTTACAACTACACAGGAACTGGAAGAGGGAACAAAACAGCGGATTTCAAAGCAGGAACTGGAAGCAAAATTAATTGCAGACCGGATTCGGAAGATGGTAGGCAAAGAAGAAGTGGTAGACGAAGAAACCGGAGAATTCCGGAAAGTCCGCTATGGCGATATTGTAATTTTACTGCGTAGTTTAAGTGAATGGGCGGACCTTTTTGCAGAGGTTTTAAATGCCAATGGAATTCCGGCACATACGGTTTCAAGAACCGGATATTTTTCCACATTAGAAATCAGGACGGTATTAAATTATCTTAGGATATTAGATAATCCAAGACAGGATATTCCACTGGCAGCAGTATTAAAATCCCCAATGGCAGGTCTTTCCGATGAGCAGCTTGCAAGACTCCGGTTACTGGCAGAGGACAAGCCGTATCATCAGTGCGTAAAGATGTTTTTGGAAGCGGAAGAAGAGCTGACAGAAAAAGAATCAACAGCGGATGAAGACATGCGGGCAAAATTAAAACGTTTTTCCGAAACATATAAAAAACTTCGTAGACAGACCATGGATATACCAATGCACGAACTGCTGCAGAAGGTATTGAAGGAAACGGGATATGCCAGATATGCATCGGCATTGCCGGCGGGCAGACAGAGACTTGCAAATCTTCATATGCTGTCAGAGAAAGCTATTGCATATGAGAAAACCAGTTATCGCGGACTTTATCATTTTATAAGATACATTGATGAGCTGCAGAAGTATGATGTGGACTTTGGGGAAGCAGAACTTGTGGGTGAAAATGAAGATGCAGTAAATATAATGAGTATACACAAGAGTAAGGGATTGGAATTTCCGGTCTGCTTTGTCAGTGGAATGGGCAAATCCTTTAATAAGCAGGACAGCCGCAGCAAGATGATACTGCATCCGAACCTTGGAGTTGGACTTGATATTATTGAGGAAGACCGGCGGATAAAAGTACCTGCATTTTTTAAGAAGGTAATTGCAAGGCAGACAGAATTAGAAAGCCTTGGCGAGGAGCTTCGTGTCTTATATGTGGCATTTACAAGAGCCAAAGAAAAATTAATTATAACCGGTTATATCAAGGATGAAGAAATGCTGCAGCAGATAAGAGAAATTTATTGCGGAAGTAACCGAAAAGCTCTTAATTTTAAGGAGCGGGCAGAAGCAAAGACCTTTCTGGAGTGGATTCTTCCATCGGCAGCCGCCAGCGGCAACTGGGATAAAGTTTCCTATGTGACACCATGGAGCATGTTAGAGGACGAGGCGGCTCATCAGATTACAGAGCATGTGTCATTGAGGCAGCGTGTGCAGCAGGCGAAGGAAGTTTCGGATACTCTGTATGAAAAGATAAAGGAACAGTTATCCTATCAGTATCCGCACCCGGATGCCATTCATCTGGTGACAAAATATTCTGTATCGGAATTAAAACACCGGGCAATGAGGGAGCTTGCAGCAAAGGAAGAAGAGGATGTTACACCGAAATTCTTAGAAGAAGTATCTACCCCATATGTCCCGGCATTTATGGAAGGAAAAGCAGAAGTAAATCAGGGAGCACTGCGTGGAACAGCCATGCATCGTCTGATGGAATGTTATGATTTTACGAAAATGCCGGATCGTTCCGATGAATTTGCAGAAAATATAAAAAAGCAGTTGACAGGACTGGTACAAATGGGTAAAGTATCTGAGGATATGCAAAAATTAATCCGTATACCATCCGTGGAATTATTCTTAAAATCGCAGCTTGCACCCCGTATGAAAGCAGCTGCAATGCGGGATGATTTGTTCCGCGAGAAGCCGTTTGTCATGGGAAATCATGAGATGGAAGAAGAGATGGTTTTAATCCAGGGAATCATAGATGTTTTCTGGGTGGAAGAAGATGGAATTGTACTGCTTGATTATAAGACAGACCGGGTAGATAGTGCCACAAGGCTGCGGGATATGTATAAAGAACAGCTGGATTTATATGCAGAAGCGTTAGAACGGATATTCCCGCTTCCGGTGAAGGAGAAGTATCTTTATTCCTTCCGGCTGAATCAGGCAATTGAAGTATAAGGTGTCATAAGTGATGGGAGGGAAAGTGTTAATAGGAAAAGTTTTTGCGTATGAAGAGCATTTGTTTTAGTTTCTTTGAAATACCAGCAGTTCTTAGGCGTATGTTTTCCTTGATGATAAACTGTCTTTCCGTCGCTTGGACTGACACGTCGCACTGTCCGTTGTCTGCGGATACCGCATACGCCTGTAAGGGGCACTAAGAATTTCGGCTAATATATGAACTTCGTCTGGCAACCGGCACAAATTCACATCCGTGTTCATCTGTGCCTCGCTGGTACATCCCTGTACCAGCGTTGCCTGGTTGCAGACGAAATTCTAAGTGCCCCTAACAAGCCTATTCATGTATCCGCAGGCAGCGAACCGTGCAATGTGTCTGTCAAACATTGGAAAGACTGTATTTATAGAAAAAAGGAAAACATATGCCTTAGAACTTCGGCATTTCAAAGGTTAAAGCAAATGCCTTTAGACGTAAAAACTTTTCTATTAACCGTTTCATCCACTCACTTATAATATACCGGAACACAAGGAGAAAAAACGTGAAAATAATTTTAGCATCAGCTTCCCCACGAAGAAAAGAACTCTTAGAGCAGCTTGGACTTACCTTTCTGGTATTTCCGGCACAGGGAGAAGAAAAGCAGGTGGGAGATACGCCTTCTGAGATTGTCATGAATCTGGCGAAGCAGAAAGCGGGAGAAATTTATGAAAAGATGATAGAAGCCAAAGTAGGAGAACAGGACAGTCTGGTAATCGGAGCAGATACCGTCGTGGTAAAGGATGGCAAAGTGCTGGGTAAACCGAAGAACCGGGAGGATGCATTTACAATGTTAAAAGGACTTTCCGGAAGTATCCATGAAGTTTATACCGGAGTTTCGCTCTGGATGCGGGAGGATGGAAAGAAAGTGCAATACAGTTTTTATGAATGTACGAAAGTAACCATGTATCCGGTTACAGATGAGGAACTGAACCGTTATATAGATACCGGGGAACCGATGGATAAAGCAGGTGCATATGGAATTCAGGGAAAAGCAGCTGCATTTATCGAAAAAATTGAAGGTGATTACAACAATGTAGTAGGTCTGCCGATTGCCCGGATTTATCAGGAATTAAAACAATTAGGTATTGATGTGTATAAATTTTCTTAAAACAGGAGGAAAGAATAAATGGAATACGATGAGGTATGTCTGAATTACTTTTTGGAGCATCAGTCACAGTTATTTGATGAAAATGTGGCAGACAGTTTAGAAGAGGCAGAAGCGTTTTTAGAGGACTGTATGGCGGTTATCTGTGACAGCATCAAAGAAGTAAAACAGTTCTTAGACGAAAGCGGTGCGGATGTATCCGGAATGAGTAATCATGAAATTGAAGAAGCAGAAGAAGTATTTTCACTGCCAGATGGCAGATATCTGGTGGTAGAAGCGTAAACGAAAGGGGTATTAAATATGAGCAATAACTATGATGTAATCATTATCGGTGCAGGTCCGTCCGGAATTTTCTGTGCCTATGAATTAAAGGAAAAGAGACCGGATTTAAAGGTTCTCATGATAGAAAAGGGAAGAAGCATTGAGAAACGCCAGTGCCCGAAGCGTAAGACAAAGGTCTGCGTAGGATGTCAGCCGTGTTCGATTACAACAGGATTTGCCGGAGCGGGAGCATTCTCAGATGGTAAATTATCATTATCACCGGATGTAGGTGGCAATCTGCCGGAAATCTTAGGATATGAAGAAGCATTATCCTTAATTAAAGAATCGGATGATATTTATCTGAAATTCGGTGCAGACACTAATGTCTATGGTGTGGATAAGGAAAAAGAAATCCGTGAGATTCGTAGAAAAGCAATCAATGCCAATTTAAAATTAATCGAGTGTCCGATTCGACACCTTGGAACAGAAGAAGGATATAAGATTTATGCCCGTCTGCAGAAACATTTATTAGACCTTGGTGTGGAGATTCTCTTTAATACCATGGTAGCGGATATTCTGGTAGAAAACAATGCCGTAACCGGTGCTGTAACAGAAAAGGGAGATACATATTATGCGAAAGAAATCATTTCCGCAGTAGGACGTGAAGGCGCAGACTGGTTCTCACATATCTGTAAGGAAAAAGAGATTGAAACAAAGGTAGGTACGGTTGATATCGGTGTCCGTGTGGAAGTGCGTGATGAGGTTATGGATTTCTTAAATACAAACCTTTATGAAGCAAAACTGGTTTATCATACACCAACCTTTGACGATAAAGTGCGTACTTTCTGCACAAACCCATCCGGTGAAGTAGCAACCGAATATTATGATGACGGACTTGCGGTTGTAAATGGACATGCTTACAAGTCGAAAGATATGAAAACAAATAATACCAACTTTGCATTGCTGGTATCCAAGAACTTTACCAAGCCATTTAAGACTCCGATTGAGTATGGTAAGCAGATTGCACAGCTTTCCAACATGCTTTGTGATGGCAAAATTTTAGTACAGACATTTGGTGACTTTAAGCGGGGCAGAAGAACTACAGAGGAACGCCTGGCGAGAAACAATCTGATTCCAACCTTAAAGGATGCAGTGCCGGGAGATTTATCACTGGTATTTCCACATCGTATTATGGTAGATATCGAAGAAATGTTAGAGGCACTGGATAAGGTTACACCTGGTATTGCCAGTGATGAAACATTACTTTATGGTGTAGAAGTAAAATTCTATTCCAATAAAGTTGTTGTCAACAAAGATTTTGAAACCAGCATTAAAGGTCTGCGCGCCATTGGTGATGGTGCAAGTGTAACCAGAGGATTACAGCAGGCATCTGCAAACGGAATCAGCGTGGCAAGAAGTATATTAAAGAGTCTTGAAGCATAAAAGCATACCAAAGAATTGGTTTTCGAATAAGAAAAGGAAGAAAATTCATGGGACGAAAGAGTAAAATTGCCGCAGTGGTCTTAAGCATTTCCGTATTGCTTGGTGGATGCAGTCTTGGAAAAACTGACATTGTATTTACAACAGGATTATCTGCTAATGAAGTTTTTAAGATAGAGCATGAAAAGGTATCTTTGGCAGAAGCCAAGGTATATCTTTGTAACTACCAGAATCTATATGGAAATGTCTATGGAATCGATTTGTGGGAACAGCAGTATCAGACCGATGATTTAGAGCAGTATGTGAAGGACGTTACATTATCGGAAATGACCCGGGTAATCTGCATGGACCAGCTGGCAGAGCAGAAGGAAATTACTTTAAGTAAAGAGGAAAAGACCAATCTGAAGCTAGCTGCAAAAGAATATTATGAGTCATTGAATGAAGAGGAAAAAAGTTATATGGATGTCAGTGAGGCAACCATAGAGAAACTCTATGAGAATTATGCACTGGCAAGCAAGGTGTATACATCTTTAACAACCGGTGTCAATGAGGAAGTCAGTGATGATGAAGCAAGGGTCATGGAAGCACAGCAGATTTATGTAAAGGATCAGAACCGTGCAGGAGAGGTGGCATCCAGACTGGCAAATGGAGAGGATTTCCGGACAGTAGCAGCAGATTATAATGAGGCTGCCCAGATTGATATTACCTTTGGAAGAGATGAGATGCCAAAGGAAGTAGAGGATATTGCATTTAACTTAAATGATGATGAAATATCAGGAAGCATTGCGACAGAGGATGGTTATTATTTTATCAAGTGCATCAATAAATTCAATCAGGAGCTGACGGATGCAAATAAGGATAAGATTGTTAAAAAGCGTGAGAAAGAAGCGTTTAATGACGAATATGATGCTTTTGTGGCAGACTTATCTTCGAGCCTCAATGAAAAAGCCTGGGATGAACTGGAACTTAAAACAGACGGAACCATAACCACCAACAGTTTTTTTGAAGTGCTGGATAAATATTACCAGTTAGAAGAGTAGAACAATAGTAGAACAATAGTAGAAAAAATCTACAGAATCTGCCGCTGGCAACTATAAAAGGGAATCTGATGAAAATCAGATTCCCTTTTGGGTAGTTCTTCTTGAACTTTTATTTTGCCAACAGCATCATGATATCGTTGCTACGCTGGATGAATTTTGTCATAGCATCTACGGATAATGGCTGGTTGCTTAAAACAGCTAAATCGTAAAGCTGCTGACAGAACATTGGTACATGCTCGGAATCTTTGTGATTTAAGATGTACTGGACCAGAGGATGACTGGTATTTAAGGTCAGTGTCTGGTCTGCCGCAAACATGGAAGTATCCATACCGCCCATGCCATTCATGGCATACATTTTCATCATATCCTGCATACGTCTGCCTTCCTCGGAGAGAGTAATAACAGAAGCAATGTCGGGATTTTTCAGTTTGGCAGCTTTAATCGTAAGCTTATCATTCTTTAAAGTATCCTTGAATACTTTGGACAGTGTTTCTTCAGTCTCTTTAGTCTCTTCAGCATTTTCTTCTTTCAGGGAATCGGTAAGGTCTGCATCGATTCGCATGAATTTGAATTTCTCATTACGCTGCTCTAACTGGCTGATGAAGGAGGTATCGATATTGTGATTTAAGATAACTGCATCCATGCCCTGTTCCTTGAACATCTTGATATACTGTCCCTGCTGAACCGGATCGGTAACATAGTAAATCGGTTTTCTTTCATCCTTTTCTTCTGAGTCAGAAGCAGTATCAGCGGTCTTATCAGCATCAGACACATTGTCTGAAGCGGTATCTTCAGCCTTTGTATCTTCGGTATTTCCTTCCGTATTTTTTTCTGCTTTTTCGTCTTCTTTCAGAAGCTCCGGAAGAGTAAGGTACTTATCGTCTAAGTTCTTAAAGAGAATGTAATCATTCATCTTGTCACAGAACTTGGTATCTTTTAAGCAGCCGAATTTGATAAATGGGCTGATGTCATCCCAGTATTTTTCGTAGCTTTCTTTTTCGGTCTTGCACATACCGATTAATTTATCTGCAACTTTTTTGCTGATGTAATCGGAAATCTTCTTTACAAAGCCATCGTTCTGCAGAGCACTACGGGAAACATTAAGCGGAAGGTCAGGACAGTCAATCACGCCCTTTAAGAGCATTAAGAATTCCGGAATCACTTCCTTAATATTATCTGCGATAAATACCTGATTATTATATAATTTAATAGTTCCTTCGATGGAATCGTATTCCGTATTAATCTTCGGGAAGTACAGAATACCTTTTAAGTTAAATGGATAGTCCATATTCAGGTGAATCCAGAATAAAGGCTCTTTATAATCCATAAATACTTTACGGTAGAAAGCTTTGTATTCTTCATCGGTACATTCGCTCGGAGTCTTAGTCCACAGTGGGTTCGTATCATTCAATGGAACCGGACGTTTTAAAATCTTAAGCTTTTCGGTTCTTGGAGATACTTCTACGACTTCTTTTTCGCCATTTTCATTTTCTTTTTCTTCAGTTTTTGCTTCTTCCACGATTGTTTCAATGACAGTATCGGTATCTAATTTATCTTCCGGTTGGATAGTCTCATACTGTGGCTCGGCATTTGCCTTGGTCAGATAGATTGGTACCGGCATGAAAGAGCAGTACTTCTCAATGACTTCTCTTGCACGATATTCGTTGGCAAATTCCAAAGCATCTTCGTTTAAGAAAAGAGTAATTTTGGTGCCGACTTCGGTACGGTCACTGTCTTTCATATCAAATTCTGTGCCGCCATCGCATTCCCAGTGAACAGCAGTAGCACCATCTTTATAAGAAAGGGTATCAATGTGAACCTCATCTGCAACCATGAAAGCGGAATAGAAGCCCAGTCCGAAATGACCGATAATCTGGTCTTCATTGGCTTTATCTTTGTATTTCTCCAGAAAATCAGTAGCACCGGAGAAGGCAATCTGGTTGATATATTCTTCTACCTCATCAGCGGTCATTCCAAGACCGTTATCAATGAAGGTAAGGGTTTTATCGTCCGGGTTGACAATAACGTGGATTTCAGGCTTATAATCGGCTGGAAGGGTATATTCTCCCATCATTTCCAGCTTCTTTAATTTGGTAATGGCATCACAGCCATTGGAAATCAGTTCACGATAGAAAATATCATGATCGGAATACATCCATTTCTTTATAATCGGAAAAATGTTATCGCTGCTAATTGATAAATTTCCATGTTTATTACTCATTTAAAACACTCCTTTTCTTTCTCTATATAATTTCTTGTTTTATTTTGTAGTGTCAGACTACAAATCCTAATAGAAATATTATACTTTGCAAATTTAAAAGTCAATAGAAAATTAGCACTCTTTAAAAAAGAGTGCTAACAAAAATCCGCAACACCAGTATTTATTGGACGTTGCGGATTTCTTAAAAGTTTATAAACTTTCTTTTTAATCATTTTTTCATTCAGATTTAACAGCTTTATCTGGGCTTAAATTGCTTTCCTTGCAGATATAAATAGGCCGTTTTTTGACCTCCATATAAGTGCGGGAAAGGTAGGAACCTAAGATTCCGATGCACAGAAGCTGGATACCTCCGATAAAGATAACGATACATGCCATGGATGGCCAGCCGAAAGCGGAGCCACCGAATAAAAGCTGCCTTACAATAATAAAGATAATGGCAAGGAAGGAAATGATACACATAAACATTCCGGTAAAGGATGCAAGCTTCAACGGAGCGGTAGAGAAGGATATCATTCCGTCTAAGGAGTAGCGGACCAGCTGGAAGAAAGACCATTTGGTTTCTCCGGCAATCCGCTCTGTATTTTCAAATTCAATCCATTTGGTACGGAAACCGACCCAGCCAAATAACCCCTTGGAAAAGCGGTTGTATTCATTTAATTCTAACAACGCATCCACAAAAGGACGGTTCATCAACCGGAAATCTCTGGCACCATCTACGATATCTGTATCGGACATTTTGCGGATAAGCTTATAGAACATCCGGGCAAAGAAAGAGCGGACAGGCGGTTCTCCTTTGCGGTTTACCCGTCGTGTGGCAACCGAATCATAGCCTTCTTCCCGGATGGCATGAAGCATCGAAGGAAGCAGGGATGGGGGATCCTGTAAATCTGCATCCATAATGGCAGTATAATCACTGGTTGAATTTTTCAGACCGGCATAAATAGCCGCTTCTTTTCCAAAATTACGGGAAAAGGAAATATAATATACACTGTTATCGGAAGAAGCAAGCTTTTTTAGGATGGTAAGAGTATTGTCCGTTGAGCCATCATTGACAAACAGCAGCTTAAGAGAAATCTCTGTAAGCTGTTGTCTGATTTTTGAAATCTCTTCGTAAAAATACGGAAGTGCTTCTTCTTCGTTATAGCAGGGTACAATAATCGTCATTGTTTGCATAAAAGAATCAATCCTTTGCAAGGTTCTTGTTGGCAGTAGAGAGCATCAGTTTGATACGGTTCAACTGGTTAACCTCACTGGCACCCGGGTCATAGTCGATAGCCACGATGTTAGAAAGAGGGTACTGGTGACGCAGCTTCTTGATAACACCTTTACCAACCACATGGTTTGGCAGACAGGCAAATGGCTGTGTACATACGATATTATTGGTCCCGGTATGAATCAGCTCTAACATTTCGCCGGTTAAGAACCAGCCTTCACCGGTCTGGTTACCCTGTGATACAATCTCAGAAGCATATTTTGCCAGTGTTTCAATGTGGGCAGGTGGATCAAAGTGTTCACTCTTTTCAAATTCGTCACGGGCAGCGGAACGGAGCCATTCGAAGAATTTGATACCGAGGTTTGAGACTCTTGCGGATTTCCTGCTCATGCCAAGGTGTTCTGCTTTAAAGTTCTGGTTATAGAAGCAGTAGAGCAGGAAGTCGGTAAGGTCAGGAACAACAGCCTCAGCACCTTCGGACTCCAGTAAGTCTACCAGATAATTATTTGCGGCTGGAAGGAATTTAACCAGAATCTCACCAACGACACCAACTTTAGGTTTCTTAATGTCTTTCATCGGAAGACGGTCGAAGTCACGGATGATTTCACGACACATCTTCTTGTATTTCCGGTGGGAGACAAAGCCCTTCCTGGAAATAAATGCAATGACACGTTCCTTCCATTTCTCATGAAGTGCATTGGCAGAACCAGGTACTTCCTCATAAGGTCTGGTGCGGTAGAGACAGCGCATGAAAATATCGCCAAACTCTAAGGCATAAAGACCGTGCTGGATAAGCTGTGGTGTAAATTTAAAGCCAGGGTTCTTCTCTAAGCCGCTTAAGTTGATGGAAATAACCGGAACGTCTTTATAACCGGCTTTTTCCAAGGCACGGCGGATGAAACCGATATAGTTGCTGGCACGACATCCACCACCGGTCTGGGAGATTAAAATTGCAGTCTTTGTCATGTCATATTTTCCGGACATAACAGCACTCATAATCTGACCGACAACCATAAGGGAAGGGTAGCAGGCGTCGTTATTTACATATTTTAATCCCACATCCACAGAGTCGCGGTTATCATTATCAAGTACAACCAGATGATATCCGGCAGCCTGGAAAGCAGGCTCTAAGAGTTCGAAATGAATCGGTGACATCTGCGGACAGAGAATTGTGTAACTGTCACGCATTTCTTCGGTAAATACTACACGGTTAAAGTTAGCAGGAACGATGGTACGTTTTTCATGACGTTTTTCTTTGACACGGATAGCAGCAAGAAGAGAACGGATACGGATTCTTGCAGCCCCTAAGTTATTTACCTCATCGATTTTCAGGCAGGTATAAATCTTGCCGGATTTGCTTAAAATGTCATTGACGCAGTCTGTTGTAACGGCATCTAATCCACAACCGAAGGAATTCAACTGGATTAAATCAAGATTATCCCGTGTCTTTACAAAGTTTGCTGCAGCATACAGTCTGGAGTGGTACATCCACTGGTCCATAACAATAAGCGGACGCTCTACTTCATGGAGATGTGCTACGGAATCCTCTGTAAGTACAGCTAGACCATAGGAATTAATCAGTTCCGGAATACCATGGTTGATTTCCGGATCTACATGATATGGACGGCCGGCAAGTACAATACCACGTTTTCCAGTCTCTTTTAAATATGCTAAAGTTTCTTCTCCTTTGTGCTTGATATCCTCTCTGGCATTGGAAAGCTCCTGCCATGCAGTTTTCGCGGCAGCTTTGATTTCTTCTGCCGGAATGGAGAACTCTTCGGTAAAGGTATGTACTAACTGCTCGGTCAGAACGTCAAGGTTGGTAAATGCCATAAACGGATTTAAGAAACGAACCTGACCTGAAGTAATTTCATCTACATTATTCTTGATATTTTCGGCATAGGATGTAACAATCGGGCAGTTGTAGTGATTGTTAGAATCCGGGAATTCATTTCTTTCATAAGGAATACATGGGTAGAAAATGAAATCTACCTGATGCTGAATCAGCCAGGATACATGACCGTGGGCAAGCTTGGCCGGATAACATTCGGACTCGCTTGGAATGGAATCAATACCCAGCTCGTAAATCTTTCTGGTTGACTGTGGAGAGAGCACTACTTCAAATTTTAAAGCTGCAAAGAAGGTTGCCCAGAATGGGTAATTCTCATACATATTTAATACTCTCGGAAGTCCTACGGTTCCGCGGGCGGCTTCTTCTTTCTTCAGTGGAGGATAAGCAAAAAGCCGTTCATTCTTATATTCAAAAAGGTTTGGAATATTTTCTTTATTCTTTTCTTTGCCAAGTCCACGTTCACAACGGTTACCGGTAATGTAGGAACGGTTGCCGGAGAAACGGTTGATGGTTAAAAGACAGTGGTTGGTACATCCCTGACAGCGGGTCAGCTTGGTATCAAAGGTCAGTGCATTGATTTCATCAATGGAAAGCATGGAAGTCTGGTAACCTTCCTCATGACGCTCCCTTGCAATTAAAGCAGCACCAAAAGCACCCATGATTCCTGCAATATCAGGTCTTACTGCTTCACAGCCGGAAATTTTTTCAAAGCTCCGGAGTACCGCATCATTGTAGAAGGTTCCACCCTGAACTACGATATGCTCACCTAAATCCTTTGCATCGGAAAGCTTGATAACCTTGAAAAGAGCATTCTTGATAACGGAATAAGCAAGACCGGCGGAAATATCAGCAACACTTGCACCTTCCTTCTGAGCCTGTTTTACCTTGGAATTCATAAATACGGTACAACGGGTTCCAAGGTCAATTGGGTTTTCAGCAAATAAAGCTTCTTTGGCAAAATCCTGCACACTGTAATTTAATGATTTTGCAAAAGTCTCGATAAAGGAACCGCATCCGGAAGAGCAGGCTTCATTTAACTGAACACTGTCAACGGTCTGGTTCTTAATCTTGATGCATTTCATATCCTGACCACCGATGTCTAAGATACAGTCTACATCCGGGTCAAAGAATGCCGCTGCATAGTAGTGGGCAACGGTTTCTACCTCACCATCATCCAACATAAGGGCAGCTTTTAATAAAGCCTCTCCATAACCGGTGGAGCAGGAGTGTACAATATGTGCATCCGCCGGTAATAAGGAATAGATTTCCTTGATGGATTTGATTGCAGTAGCCAGAGGACTTCCGTTGTTGCTGCTATAGAAAGAATAGAGAAGAGAACCGTCTTCTCCTGCCAGTGCAATTTTGGTTGTGGTGGAACCGGCATCAATTCCAAGATAGCAGTTTCCTTTGTAAGTAGAAAGGTCCGCTGTCTTTACATTGTGTCCGTTATGACGGGCAGTAAAGGCGTCATAGTCAGCCTGGGTTGCAAAAAGAGGCTCCATACGGGCTACTTCAAATTCCATTTTAATATCAGAAGACAATTTGTCTAAAATATCGGATAAATCGTAAGTGACATCTTCTTTATAATTTAATGCAGAACCAATGGCTGCAAACAGATGGGAATTTTCCGGTGCAATAATGTGTTCATCATCCAGTTTTAAGGTACGGATGAAAGCTTCCTTTAATTCAGAAAGGAAGTGTAGTGGTCCACCTAAGAAAGCAACGTGACCACGGATTGGTTTTCCACAGGCAAGACCACTGATGGTCTGGTTTACGACTGCCTGGAAAATAGAAGCAGATAAGTCCTCTCTGGTAGCACCTTCATTAATCAATGGCTGGATATCGGTTTTTGCAAATACACCGCATCGTGCAGCAATCGGATAGATGGCATCATAATTTTTGGCATACTCATTCAGACCGGATGCATCTGTCTGGATCAAAGATGCCATCTGGTCAATAAAGGAACCGGTACCACCGGCACAGATACCATTCATACGCTGCTCCACATTACCACCTTCAAAATAAATAATTTTGGCATCCTCACCACCAAGCTCAATGGCAACGTCAGTCTGTGGCGCATAGTCCTGTAAGGCAGTAGATACGGAAATAACCTCCTGCACAAACGGAATGCCAAGATGTTTGGCAAGGGTAAGTCCGCCGGAACCGGTAATCATCGGTGCCAGCTTTAAATTCCCAAGCTTATCAAATGCCTTTTTTAATAAATCCGTTAAGGTTTCACGGATATTGGCAAAATGTCTTTCATAGTCTGCAAACAGCAGCTCGTTATTTTTTCCAAGAACAGCAATTTTAACGGTTGTGGAACCGATGTCTATTCCCAGTTTGTTAAGATTTTTGTTTTCCATAATAATCACCCTGTATTAGTCTGTTACTTCATATTAATAATGTGTTTCATAAATTCCAAAACAAAATCCATTATACGACAGTATTTTTCAAAAAACAATTCCTAATAAAAGAATTTATGGATTGTTTAGAAATAGTGGTGAATCTGAAATTTTTATGAAGAAGTCCTAGTGTCGTTGACAAATCTTTGGGGATACTTCTATAATAGTAGACAGATTGCAATAAACTAATTTATGAAATATGAGGTGTAATATGAATTTTTTGAATAAAATGGAGCGCAAAATTGGAAAATACGCCATCCCGAATCTGATGATTTATCTGATTGCAGCATATTGCATCGGATTTGTGATTTATACGGTAAATCCGAACTTTATGTTGATGCTGACCTTAAGCCCTTATCACATTCTGCATGGACAGGTGTGGAGACTGATTACCTGGATTCTGATGCCGACAGACACCAGAGTATTCTCACTGCTGATTATGGCGCTTCTTTATTATCAGCTTGGTTCTGCACTGGAACGGAGCTGGGGCACATTCCGTTTTAATGTTTATATTTTCGGCGGAATGTTATTTACCGTAATCGGAGCGTTTATTTTATATGGAATATATGCAGCAGCCGGAACAGGAAGCTTAGAAACAATTTCATTGATTTCAAGCCTTACTTTCACTACGAATTATATCAATCTGACCATATTCCTTGCCTTTGCGGTCATGTATCCGGAAATGCAGATTTTACTGTTCTTTATTATTCCGGTAAAAATGAAGTGGATGGCAGTGGTATATGCAGTACTGATTGCGATTAATCTGATTTTAACCAGCTGGGGCGGAAGAATTGCTATCATTATGTCTATTTTAAATTTCCTGATTTTCTTCCTGTCTACCAGAAATTACAGAAGGGTATCCCCGAAGGAAATTCACCGGAAGCAGGTATTTAAGGCTCAGATGCGGGAGCCGAGGAGAGGCGGCATGGTGACAAAGCATAAATGTGCAGTCTGCGGAAGGACTGAACTGGATGATCCAAACCTGGAATTCCGTTTCTGCTCCAAGTGCGATGGTAATTACGAATATTGTCAGGATCATCTGTTTACCCATCAGCATATTAAGCACAGCTAGAAAAGGAAAATGCGACCGGACAACATTTTGACGGAACATTTTGACGGAACTCCAAAAATCGTTATTGATTTAGCGGACGTTTGACTTTATAATAGATATATTAGTGAAGAAACGAACCCAGGAGGAAGACAAAATGGAAAACGAAGCTGTCTCCAAGAATTTTATTGAGCAGATTATTGACAAAGATTTAGCAGAAGGACATTGCAAAACGGTGCATACCAGATTTCCACCGGAGCCAAATGGCTATTTGCATATCGGACATGCCAAATCTATTCTTTTAAATTATGGACTTGCACAGGAATATAACGGCTTATTTAATATGCGTTTTGACGATACCAATCCGACCAAAGAGCGAAGCGAATTCGTAGAGTCAATCAAAGAGGATATTAAATGGCTGGGTGCGGATTGGGGCGACAGATTGTTTTTCGCATCCAATTATTTTGATCAGATGTATGAAGCAGCTGTAAAACTGATTAAGAAAGGGAAAGCATATGTTTCTGACTTAAGCGCAGAAGAGATGCGCGAGTACCGCGGAACCTTAAAGGAGCCGGGAAAAGAAGATCCGTCAGCCGGTAGAAGTGTAGAAGAGAACTTAGAACTGTTTGAAGCAATGAAAGATGGCAGGTATGCAGACGGTGAGAAGGTATTGCGTGCCAGAATTGATATGGCTTCTCCAAATATGAATATGCGTGACCCGGTTATTTACCGTGTGGCACATATGACCCATCAGAATACAGGAGATAAGTGGTGCATTTATCCGATGTATGATTTTGCACATCCAATCGAGGATGCCATTGAAGGAATTACACATTCTATCTGTACGCTGGAATTCGAAGACCACAGACCTTTATATGACTGGGTTGTCCGTGAGTTAGAGTATGAGAATCCACCAAAGCAGATTGAGTTTGCAAAATTATATCTTACCAATGTGGTAACCGGTAAGCGTTACATTAAGAAGCTGGTAGAGGAACATATTGTAGATGGATGGGATGACCCGCGTCTGGTATCCATTGCCGCTTTGAGAAGAAGAGGCTTTACACCGGAGTCTATTAAAATGTTCGTAGAGCTGTGCGGCGTTTCCAAGGCAAACAGTTCGGTAGATTATGCAATGTTAGAATATTGTATCCGTGAGGATTTGAAATTAAAACGTTCCCGCGTGATGGCAGTATTAGATCCAATTAAGGTTATTATTGACAATTATCCGGAAGATCAGATAGAATACTTTGATGTGGTCAATAATATGGAAAATGAAGCTCTAGGCAGCCGTAAGGTTCCGTTTGCAAGAGAACTTTACATTGACAGAGAAGATTTCATGGAAGAACCGCCGAGAAAATATTTCCGTATGTTCCCGGGTAACGAAGTGCGTCTGATGCATGCATATTTTGTGAAATGCAACAGCTTTGTAAAAGACGAGAACGGAAAAGTGACAGAGATTCACTGTACCTATGACCCGGAATCCAGAGGCGGAAACAGCCCGGATGGAAGAAAGGTAAAAGGAACCATTCACTGGGTAGCAGCACCAACCGCAGTGAAAGCAGAGGTAAGATTATACGAAAATATTGTGGACGAAGAGTTGGGCGTATATAACGAAGACGGAAGCCTGAACTTAAATCCGAATTCTCTTACCGTATTAAAAGAGTGCTATGTAGAGCCAGGTCTTGCAGATGCAAAAGGATATGACAGCTTCCAGTTTGTACGACAGGGATATTTCTGCGTAGACGCGAAAGATTCAAAAGAAGATGCACTGGTATTTAACCGCATCGTTTCACTAAAGAGTTCTTATAAACTGCCAGCTCAGCAGTAGAGTGGAGGAATAGATATGAATTTATTTGCTGGATTGGAAAAATTCGGAATAAAGGCAACTGACAGTACAGACCTTTATGCCGATGAGAAAGCAACAGAAAAGAAAACAAAAGAAAAAGTAGAAACAGCCGTAGCACAGCCAAAGGAAGAGGATTTCCTTTTAGATAAGACCGTGCGCTGCCCGGTATGTGATAAAGAATTTAAGACGAAAATGGTAAAAGCCGGTAAGGTGAAGCGATTGGAGCCGGATGCAGATTTGAGACCGAGACAGCAGTATGTGGATTCTTTGAAATATGATGTGGCATCCTGCCCGAATTGCGGATATACTTCTCTGAATCGTTATTTTGAACATATTACCATGGGTCAGATTAAATTGATTAAGGAACAGATTAGCCGGAATTTTCATCCGCAGGCACCATCTGACGATGCAACATGGGATTATGATAAGGCAATTGAAATGCATAAGTTATCCCTGTTTAATTCGATGGTAAAGAAAGCGAGAACCAGTGAAAAAGCATATAACTGTCTGATTCTTGCATGGTTGCTTCGCACCAAAGCAGAGGAATTAGAGACTGCCGGTAAAAAAGAAGAGGCAGCAGCCTGCAGACAGGAAGAGGAATCTTTCTATAAAGAGGCCTATGATGGCATGATGAAGGCAGTAAGTACAGAGATGTTCCCGATTTGTGGAATGGATCAGAGTACGATGGATTATCTTCTTGCAAATATGGCATTCCATTATAAGCAGTATGATGTAACATCAAAATGCTTAAGCCGTGTTTTGAGTTCCGCAAGTGCAAATCGTAAGATTAAGGATAAATCCTTGGAATTAAAAGAAATTATTTTAAAAGAGCTTAAGAAAAACCGATAGGTGGATAACGGGATGAAGGAATTATGGATTGATTTACAGCCGGATTCTCCACGCGCACTTTATGAGCAGATTTACGAATATATTCGTAAGGATATAGCAGACGGTAAGATTTTCCCGGGGGAAAAATTACCGTCTACTCGTTTTATGGCCAAAAATCTGCAAATCAGCAGGAGTACCGTGGAACTGGCATATGAACAGCTTACAGCAGAGGGTTATATTGAACCAAAACCCTGTGCAGGCTATTTTGTATGCGATATCAGCATGCTGTATCAGCTGAGCCGTGGACAGGAAAAGCCAGAAGAGGGAAGACTCATGGAGCGGCAGAAAAAGCAGTATGAAATCAGTTTTTCTCCTTATGAGATTGACCGGAAGCATTTTCCCTATGGAATATGGTATCGGATGCATAAGAGTGTAGTGCCGGAGGATAACCCGGATTTATTGCTTTCGGGAAATCCAAAGGGAGAACTGAATCTTAGAATGGCAATCAGCCGCTATCTCTATCAGGCGAGAGGGGTAGTCTGCGATGAAAAACAGATTCTTATTGGTGCCGGTAATGAGTATCTTCTGTTATTGTTAGCTCAGATTATGGGGCGGGATAAGAAAGTGGCAATGGAGAATTATACTTATTTGCAGGCATATTATACTTTCTGTAATATGGGATATCGGGTGCTGGCAGAAGAAATTGATGAAGATGGAATTTGTATGGAGGCTATCCGGAAAGAAAATCCGGATATGGTTTATGTCATGCCATCCCATCAGTTCCCGTTGGGAAATGTCATGCCGCTGCGAAGAAGGCTGGAACTTTTACAGTGGGCGTCTGAAGGAGAAGAACGTTATATCATAGAAGATGACCACGATAGTGAGTTCCGTTATAAAGGAAAGCCGATTCCGGCTTTGTGGGGAAATGATACCGGAGAGCATGTGATTTATATAGGAACTTTTTCAAAAAGTATTGCACCTTCTCTTCGAATCAGTTTTATGGTATTGCCCCATTCCCTGATGGAGCGGTACCACAGTTCCTGCGGTTTCTATGCCTGTACGGTGCCGCGGAACAGTCAGGAAGTATTGTGCCATTTTATGGAAGAAGGGCATTTTGAACGGCATCTGAACCGTATGCGTAATAACTATAAGAATAAGCATGATACTTTTATGCGTCTTTTAAAGCAGGAAGACTGGGTCTGCCGCATTTACGGTGATAATGCCGGCCTGCATGTATTGGTAGAACTGGATGTGAAGTGGAAGGAAGAAGAAGTGGTAGAGCAGGCGAGAGAGCAGCATATTGAAATTCATGGACTGGGTGAATATGTGATTCAAAAGCCAAAGGAAAAGAAAGTTCCGACACTGGTGCTTGGATATGGTAATCTGACAGAAGATGAAATGGAACAGGGTCTTGCTGTATTAAGAGAGATTCTGGATAAATAAAAAAGACATTACATATCGGCGGCTGTCGAATGTAATGCCTTTTTTACATTCTATATTGCGTTAGAAAATTCTATTTCTGGTTATTTTTTTCTAATTCCTGCATTTTCATAGCACGAACTTTTAATGGAAGACCAAACAGTGTGATGAATCCATCTGCATCATGGTGATCATAAAGGTCTCCGGTTGTAAAGCTTGCCAGTGACTCACTGTAGAGAGAGTATGGAGAAGTTGTTCCGGCTTTGATGATGTTTCCTTTGTAGAGTTTGAATTTTACTTCACCGGTTACATATTCCTGGGTAGACTCAACGAATGCCTGAACTGCTTCACGTAAAGGTGTGAACCATTTTCCTTCGTAAACAATCTGAGCCATACGATTGCCCATATCTTTTTTTACGTCCATAGTAGCACGGTCTAATACGAGTTCCTCTAACTGACGATGTGCTTCCATCAGGATAGTTCCGCCAGGAGTTTCATATACACCACGGGATTTCATGCCAACAACACGGTTTTCTACGATATCGATGATACCGATTCCATGTTTGCCGCCTAAACGGTTTAATTCACGGATGATATCGGAAACTTTCATTTTCTTTCCGTTAACAGCAGTAGGAACACCTTTTTCAAAGGTCATGGTTACATATTCGCCCTCATCCGGAGCTTTTTCCGGAGAAACACCAAGAACTAAAAGGTGGTCATAGTTTGGCTCATTTGCAGGATCCTCTAACTCAAGACCTTCGTGGCTGATGTGCCATAAGTTACGGTCGCGGCTGTAGCTCTGGTCAGTAGAGAATGGAAGATGAATGCCATGTGCTTTACAGTATTCAATTTCGGATTCACGGGAATCCATTTTCCATTTGTCATCACGCCAAGGAGCAATAATTTTAATATCAGGAGCAAGTGCCTTGATAGAAAGCTCGAAACGAATCTGGTCATTTCCCTTACCGGTTGCACCGTGGCAGATAGCAACAGCATTTTCTTTTCGTGCAATTTCAACTAACTTCTTGGCAATACCAGGACGAGCCATAGAAGTTCCCAAGAGATATTTGTTCTCATATACGGCATCTGCCTGAACACATGGAACAATATAGTCATCACAGAATTCATCTGTAATATCTTCAATATATAATTTGGTTGCACCGGATAATTTTGCTCTTTCGTCAAGACCGTCCAGCTCTTCACCCTGTCCGCAGTCAACGCAGCAGCAGATTACTTCATAATCATAATTTTCTTTTAACCATGGGATGATAGCGGTTGTATCAAGTCCACCAGAGTACGCTAAAACAACTTTTTCTTTCATAATAATAGGTATCCTTTCTTCAGATGTTTTTTAACTAGGACTAATATACAACAAAAAAAATAAATACGCAAGCGAAAAAATATACATAATCTGCTTATAAAAATGCATAATTATATACAAAGGGTACATATTTATGTATAAAAAACGGATAATATATTAATAAAAGAAGACTTATAGAATCATAAATTAACTGAAAAAGCGTGAAAACAGAAAATAGTACTTGCATAATGAATAAAACGAATGTATAATTATGCACTGTAAATGGCATGTAAATTCCATGTGTGCCATAATCTTAAGAAGAAAGAAGATGTAAAAATGATTAAAGCAGGAATTATCGGAGCAACCGGATACGCAGGAGGAGAACTGGTAAGAATTCTTATGGGACATCCTTCCGTAGAGATTAAGTGGTATGGCTCCAGAAGTTATATAGATAAGAAGTATGCAGATGTTTACCGTAATATGTTTGAAATCGTAGAGGATACCTGCCTCGATGATAATATAGAAGAGCTGGCAAAGCAGGTGGATGTTATCTTTACAGCAACACCGCAGGGTTTCCTTGGCTCTGTATTGAATGAGAAGATTTTATCCGAGACAAAGGTAATTGATTTGAGCGCAGATTACCGTATTAAAGATGTGGCTACTTATGAAAAATGGTATAAAATTGAGCATAAGAGTCCACAGTTTATTGAAGAAGCCGTTTACGGACTTTGCGAAATCAATCGTGAAAAGGTGAAAAATGCAAGACTGGTAGCCAACCCGGGATGCTATACCACCTGTTCTATTTTAACCGCATATCCGTTGGTAAAAGAGGGACTGATTGATGCCAATACATTGATTGTGGATGCAAAGAGCGGTACTTCCGGTGCAGGACGTGGAGCAAAGGTCAATAATCTGTTCTGTGAAGTAAATGAAAATATGAAGGCATATGGCGTGGCAACCCACAGACACACACCGGAAATTGAAGAACAGTTAGGTTATGCAGCCGGAAAAGAGATTACCATCAGCTTTACACCACATCTTGTTCCGATGAACCGTGGTATCTTAGCAACAGAGTACGCATCACTGGTAAAGAAAGCAGACGGAAGTTATCCATCCAAAGAAGAGATTCGTGCAGCTTATGAAAAATATTATAAGAACGAGAAATTCGTCAGGGTATTAGAGGATGGTGTGTGCCCGGAAACCAAATGGGTAGAAGGAAGCAACTATGTAGATGTGAACTTTGTAGTAGATGAGCGTACCGGAAGAGTGATTATGATGGGTGCGCTGGATAATCTGGTAAAAGGAGCAGCCGGTCAGGCGGTTCAGAATATGAATTTATTATTTGGATTAAAGGAATCGGAAGGTCTCGAACTGGTACCGATGTTCCCGTAAGCAGGAGAGAATATGGCAGAAGCTACATATATATTAAGAACAATGAAAGAAGACGATTTTAATGAAGTCCATGCACTCTGGATGAGCATTCACGGATTTGGCATCCGGAGCATTGATGATTCGGAAGAAAATGTGAAACGTTTTATCCGAAGAAATCCGGACACCAGTATTGTGGCATGTATGGATGGAAAAATCGTAGGAGCTATTCTTTGCGGACAGGATGGAAGAAGAGGATGCTTTTATCATGTATGCGTCCATGAGGATTACCGGAAACATGGTATTGGAAAAGCAATGGCAATGATGGCAATGGAAGCATTGAAAAAAGAGGGCATCAACAAAGTAAATCTGGTGGCATTTACCAGTAATGAGCTGGGCAATGGATTCTGGAAGAATATGGGCTGGACATTCCGGAAGGATATGAATTATTATGAATTTGATTTGAATCCAGAAAATGTAACTGTATTTAATCCATAAATAAATTTGGAAAGCAGACAGCTTAAGATAAAAGACAGAGGAAAGCAGGACAGGAGGCATATTATGAAAAAAGTAGAAGGCGGTGTTACCGCAGCAGAAGGTTTTCAGGCTGCATCCACAGCAGCAGGTATTAAGTATAAAGACAGAACAGATATGGCAATGATTTATTCCACAGAGCCATGTGCAGTTGCCGGAACATTTACGACAAATGTCGTAAAGGCAGCACCGGTAAAATGGGATAAGGACATTGTAAAGAACAGTGCATTTGCACAGGCAGTTGTAGTAAATGCCGGAATTGCCAATGCATGTACCGGAACAGAAGGATTAGGATATTGCAAAGATACCGCAAAGAAAACTTCAGAGTTAATGGATATCCCAGAGGATGCAGTTCTTGTGGCATCCACAGGAGTGATTGGAAAACAGCTTCCGATTGACCGTATCTGTGCCGGTGTGGAACAGATGAGTAAAAAATTAAGTGGTGATTTAACTAGTGGACATAATGCAGCACTTGCTATTATGACAACAGATACCCATGAGAAAGAGGCTGCAGTGGAGGTAGAACTTTTCGGTAAGAAGGTTACCATCGGTGGAATGTGTAAAGGCTCTGGCATGATTCATCCGAATATGTGTACCATGTTAAGCTTTATCACAACAGATGCGGCAATTTCAAAAGAAATGTTGCAGGAAGCACTGAGCAGTACCGTAACAGATACTTATAACATGATTTCCGTAGATGGAGATACTTCCACCAACGACACCTGCCTGGTACTGGCAAATGGCCTTGCAGGCAATGAAAAAATCAAAGAGAAGAATGAAGATTACGAAACATTCTGTGAAGCACTTTATTATGTCAATGAAGCACTGGCTAAGATGATGGCAGGAGATGGCGAAGGCGCAACTGCTTTATTTGAAGTAAAAGTAGTGCATGCGGCATCCAAAGAAGATGCGGTTATCTTAAGCAAATCCGTAGTAACATCAAGCCTTACCAAGGCTGCAATCTTTGGACATGATGCTAACTGGGGAAGAATCCTATGTGCATTGGGCTATTCCGGCGTGGAATTTGATCCGGAGCAGGTTGACCTTTACTTTGAAAGTGCAGCCGGCAAGCTGATGATTATCAAAGATGGTGTTGCCGTAGATTATTCCGAGGAAGAGGCAACTAAGATTTTATCTGAAAAAGAAGTAACTGCCATTGCAGATATGAAGATGGGTGAAGCCTGTGCAACAGCATGGGGCTGTGATTTGACCTATGATTATATTAAAATAAATGCGGATTATCGTTCTTAAAAAAGATTTGATTGAAAAAATATACGAAAAAAGATTTTTTAAGAAAAGGAAAGAGGATTGGTCAGATGGAAGAAAACAGTATGCAGGAAATATTGAAAAAAGCTGAGGTATTAATTGAGGCATTGCCATATATCCAGCGTTTCAACCGCAAAATTATCGTAGTAAAATACGGCGGAAGTGCAATGGTAGATGAAGAGTTAAAGCAGAGCGTTATCCAGGATGTAACTCTTTTAAAACTGGTTGGTTTCAAACCGATTATCGTTCATGGTGGCGGTAAGGAAATCAGCAAATGGGTTGCAAAAGCCGGAATGGAGCCGGAATTTATCAATGGACTTCGTAAAACCGATGCACCTACCATGGAAATTGCAGAAATGGTTCTTGGAAAAGTCAATAAATCACTGGTTCAGATGGTAGAAAAGCTTGGCGTGAACGCAGTAGGTATCAGCGGTAAAGATGGTGGACTGCTGAAGGTAAATAAGAAATTATCCAATGGACAGGATATCGGGTATGTGGGTGAAGTTAAGGAAGTAAATCCAAAGATTTTATATGATCTTCTCGAAAAAGATTTCCTGCCGATTATCTGCCCGGTAGGTCTTGATGATAATTATGATACTTACAATATCAATGCGGATGATGCAGCGTGTGCAATTGCCCGTGCCGTACAGGCGGAAAAACTTGCATTCCTTACAGATATTGAAGGTGTATACAAAGACCCGGATGATAAATCTACACTGATTTCCGAACTTAAGATTTCAGATGCACACAAGCTGATTGAAGATGGTTATATTGGCGGCGGAATGCTTCCAAAATTAAATAACTGTATCGATGCCATTGAAAATGGTGTGTCCAGAGTACATATCTTAGATGGTAGAATTGCACATTGTCTGTTACTGGAAATCTTTACAAACCGAGGAATCGGAACAGCAATTTTAGGAGATGAGGAGGAAAAATTTTATCATGAATAAACAGGAATATATGGATTGTGAAGATAAAGCATTATTACATACTTATAATCGTTTCCCACTGGTATTAGATCATGGTGAGGGCGTATATCTTTATGATACCGATGGAAAGAAGTATCTTGATTTTGCGGCAGGCATTGCGGTAGAAGCGTTAGGATACAGCAATGAAGCTTATAAGCAGGCATTGAAAGACCAGATTGATAAAATTACACATACTTCAAATCTTTATTATAATGTCCCGATTATGGAAGCTGCAGAAAAATTCTTAAAAGTTTCCAAAATGGACAGGGTTTTCTTCACCAACAGTGGAGCAGAAGCCATTGAGGGAGCAATTAAGGCAGCAAAAAAATATGCCTATACCAGAGATGGTCATGCAGACCATGAGATTATTGCCATGAACCATTCCTTCCATGGAAGAACCCTGGGAGCATTATCAGTAACCGGAAATGCCCATTACAGAGAACCGTTTGAGCCACTCTGTGGTGGTGTGAAATTTGCAGATTTTAATGATATTGAAAGTGTGAAAGCACAGGTAACGGAAAAAACATGTGCCATTATCTTTGAAACCGTGCAGGGAGAAGGCGGTATTTATCCGGCAGAGGAATCCTTTATGAAAGAGATTTCTGCACTCTGCAAAGAAAAAGATATTCTTCTTATTTTAGATGAAATCCAGTGTGGAATGGGAAGAACCGGAGAAATGTTTGCATGGCAGCATTATGGGATTAAACCGGATATTATGACCAGTGCCAAGGCATTGGGATGTGGTGTCCCGGTAGGAGCTTTTGCCATGACAGAACATGTGGCAGAAAAATCACTTGCACCGGGTGACCATGGAACCACATATGGAGGTAATCCGTTTGTCGGAGCAGCGGTCAGTAAGGTAATGGACTTATTTGAAGAATTAAAGCTTACAGACCATGTAAAAGAAATCGCACAGTATCTGGAGACAGAACTGGATAAGCTGGTAGAAGAATATGATTTTATTACAGCCCGCCGTGGCATGGGACTGATGCAGGGACTCGTAAGCACAAAACCGGTTGGAAGCATCGCAACAGATGCGTTAAAAGAAGGCTTAATTATTATAACCGCTGGCGCAGATGTAATTCGTATGGTGCCGCCGCTTGTGATTGAAAAAGAGCATGTGGATGAAATGATATCGAAATTGAAAAAAGTACTGGATCGTATATAGGCAGGGTATATGAAAAAGAAAACAAAGGAAATTATAGAAACAACAACGCTGGCAGTGGGAGTTATCCTGCTGTCAGCGGCTGCATTTTACAGCAGCAAAGAAACTGGCAAAACAGAGTTAAAAACAGATAGAAAAGAGCAGATAACATCTGAGCAGGAAACAAAAGAAGCATATGAAGCAGCACAAAAGGAGCTATCCTTTTGGTACAGCGATGCAGACTGCAGGAATTATTTTGAACAGTGTGCAGTGGATTACTATGCCAAAACCGGTATCGCAGTGGGAATCCGTTATGTAGATGAGGAATCTTATCTTGAACAGATTTATGATGCAACGATGACGGAAGAAGACTATCCGGATTTGTATCTTGCCTGGAATGATGCAAAAAACAAGGCGTATTTATATGGTGTTGCAACGGAAGAAGAATACCCATTGTTTTTTGATACACTGGTGATGGTATATCAGAAAGAGAATTTTCCGGAAGCACCGGAGAGCATTTCGGAAATTTTAGACTATGGACAGAATAACCTTTTAGGAGAAGGTGTAGGAAATCTGCTGGAATGGAATGTGGCAGATGGATTTTATGATTATCCATTTGTGGGGACTGAAGTGGAATGGAATGAGACGGACTATGCCCTTTTGACTACATATGGAGAAAAATATAATGATGAATTAACTTTCTTTAAAAACCTTTCAGAAACCGTGGGGATTGATACGGATGAAATTGACAGAAATCAGGTAGTGGAGAATTTTAATCAGGGAGCATCTTTGTGTGCAATCATTGATTCTGATGATTTAAATAAGATGACAGCAGAAAATTATGGCGTTTGCGGGCTGCCGATGTTAGACGATACCACACCGATGCAGGGGGTTGCCAGAACGGGGATCCTTTTGGTAAATGAATTTTCGGGGGAAAAAGATATGGCGGCTGATTTTGCTGCTTTTATAGAAAAAGAAGAAGTGGATACCCTGCATGCAATGACGGGTCATATTTCTACAGATGAAGGTGCCAGCCGGGATGAAGCAGAACAGGCAGCTTTTATGCAGTATCAGAACAGCCAGCTGGTACCGGATGCTGCAAATGCAGGTGAGTTCTGGTCAGAATTTACAAGGCAGATGAAGGCACTGTGGAATGGTGGAAGCCTGCCGCAGGAATAATTTGAAAATACTACTTGTATAAAGGGCAAATTTTCGTTAAAATAGAAAACAGTAAGCATTAGGGGACTTTCTTGCATAACAGAATTTATGTAAGGGAGTGATACGGATGAAAAAAGTCGGGTTATTAGCTCTGGCTTTATATTGTGGGATTATATATACGGCATGTGGAAAAGAAGATACCGTATATTTTGAGCCGGATACGCAAATGGAGAGTGAAGAGGTTACAGAAGCTGTCTTATGCCCGCCGGCTTCTTGTTATGTATATGTCTGTGGTGAGGTAGTGCACCCGGGGGTATATGAAGTGGCAGAAGGAGCCAGGGTCTGCGATGTATTAGAACTGGCAGGAGGCTTAAAGGATGCTGCAGCAAAAGAGGCACTCAATCAGGCAGAACCGGTTGTTGACGGACAGATGATAAAGGTGCCGGATCAGGAAACTTACCTTTTGCAGCAGACAGGGAGTGCTGATTCGGCAGCAGAGCCGGAGGATGGCAGAATTAATCTGAATACTGCATCAAAGGAACAGCTTATGACACTTTCCGGAATTGGAGAATCAAAAGCTGAGACAATTATTTCTTACCGGGAAAAGAATGGCGCATTTCAGACCATTGAAGATTTAATGAATATTCCCGGAATTAAAAATGGCGTTTTTGAAAAAATAAAAGATAATATAATGGTTAACTGAGGTGTAAAATGGCAAAAAAAGTTCTGGTTGTGGACGACGAAAAATTAATAGTGAAAGGAATCCGTTTTTCATTGGAACAGGATGGAATGGAAGTAACCTGTGCGTATGATGGTGAAGAGGCACTGCATCTGGCACAGGAGAATAAGTTTGATATGATTTTACTGGATATCATGCTTCCGAAGATGGATGGATTTGAAGTGTGTCAGGCAATCCGGGAGTTTTCTAATATGCCAATCGTCATGCTGACAGCAAAAGGCGATGATATGGATAAAATCTTAGGACTGGAATATGGTGCAGATGATTATATCACCAAGCCGTTTAATATTCTTGAGGTGAAAGCCAGAATCAAAGCAATTATGCGAAGAACTGCTGCCAGTGAACCGAAGGAAGAAAATTCCAAAGTGATAGAGAGCGGCGATTTAAAATTAGACTGTGAGAGCCGCAGACTGTTTGTCCAGGGAAGAGAGATTAATCTGACAGCCAAGGAATTTGACTTGTTAGAGCTTCTTGTTATGAATCCGAATAAGGTATACAGCCGTGAGAATCTGCTGAATCTGGTATGGGGTTATGAATATCCGGGCGATGTCAGAACGGTGGATGTTCATGTGCGTAGACTGCGTGAGAAGATTGAACCGAATCCGAGTGAGCCAAAATATGTGCATACGAAATGGGGTGTAGGTTATTTCTATCAGAAATAACAGCGATATAGCAGAGGATGAAGGTACAGACTTATGAATAGAAAAAAAGGTATTCGCAATTTTTTGAAAAGCATGAAATTCCGGCTGATTTGTCTTTTTATGCTGATTGGTATTTTGACCGGAATTTTAATCCGGACCGGAATTTTAACTGCGTATGAGAAACATGCGGTTTCTAACCGGAGTGTAGATGTAATTGGTCAGGCAAAGATTCTTGCAAACCAGATGGTCTCCACAGATTATATCAATGGAGCGGAGTCGGAAAGCATCACTTCACAGCTGCAGCAGATGTCACGTGTTTATGATGGAAGAATTCTTGTGATAGATTCTTCTTTTCATATTATAAAAGATACTTATGATCTGGATACCGATAAAACAATTATTTCAGAAGAAGTCATAAAGTCATTCCGCGGTGAGGATTCTATGAATTATGATGTGGATAATCATTATGTGGAAATGACGATTCCGCTGACTACAGATAACGTAGAGTCAGGGGAGAAGAGTATTATCGGAGTGCTTCTTATCAGTGTTTCGACAGATAGTATTCTTGCCAATCTGGAATATATGAGAAATGCTGCATTAGTGCTTCAGATTTTCGGGGCAGTTTTTCTGTTTGCAGTCAGCGTATTTTTATCCGTTCGTCTGACAAACCCGTTGAAGAATATGGCATCCTCTATTGCTGAGATTCAGAATGGATATGGAACCAGTGATGGGGAGCTGATGATTAAGGATTATTCTGAAACAGTTCAGATTTCGGAAAAATTTAATAAACTTTATAGCAGAATGAAGATGCTGGATGACTCCAGACAGGAATTTGTGTCCAATGTGTCCCATGAGCTGAAAACACCGCTTACTTCTATGAAGGTACTGGCAGACTCACTGAATGGACAGGAAGATGTTCCGGTAGAACTGTATCGTGAATTTATGTTAGACATTGGAAATGAAATTGAACGTGAAAATAAAATTATTAATGATTTGCTCTCGCTGGTTAAGATGGACAAGTCTGCATCAGATTTGAATATCACGTCAGTTAACATCAATGAGATGCTGGATTTAATTTTAAAGAGATTAAAACCGATTGCGGAAAAACAGCATGTAGATCTGGTGTTGGAAAGTTTCCGGCCTGTTACAGCAGAAATTGATGAGGTAAAGCTGACGCTTGCCATTACCAATCTGGTGGAAAATGCAATCAAATACAATAAGGAAGACGGTTGGGTACATGTGTCCCTGAATGCAGATTATCAGTATTTCTATCTTAAGGTAGAGGATTCCGGCATCGGTATTCCGGAGGATTCCTTAGAGCATATTTATGAAAGATTCTATCGCGTAGACAAGTCCCATTCCAGAGAAATAGGTGGAACCGGACTTGGACTTGCCATTACAAGAAATGCAATATTAATGCACCGTGGTGCAATTAAGGTATTTAGTACAGAGGGTGAGGGAACGCTCTTTACTGTGCGGATTCCGCTGAATTACATTGCCTAGGAGGTCTGGCATGAAGAAAATTGCAGGATGGCTGAGTTTTATCCTTCTGGTATCGCTGTTCACAGGGTGTGGCAGACAGGAGACAGATGACCCGGCGTATTATATTTATTATCTGAATAAAGAAAAAACAAAAGTGGTAGAGCAGCCATATGATTTAAAAGAGGGCAAGACAGAGGACATGATATCCACTCTTTTAGATGCGTTGTGCACCAATACGGATAGCGTGGAGTATCAGAAACCGGTTCCTGGTGATGTTACAATTACAGACTGGTCACTGGAAAGCAATCAGCTGTTTCTTTACTTTAATGATAATTATTCCAAAATGCAGTCTACGGATGAGGTGTTGTGCCGGGCAGCAGTGGTAAAGACACTGGTACAGCTTCCGGATGTAAAATATGTATCTTTTTATGTGGGAGATGCACCGTTGGCAGACAGCCGGGATAATGTAATCGGACTGATGACAGAAGAAAGCTTTGTTGAGAATCCGGGAAAACAGATTAATTCCATTCAGACAACAACATTACATTTATATTATGCAAATGCTGATGGAAACGGACTGGTAGAATGCGAAAAAGAAGTACAGTATAGCAGTAACATTTCCTTGGAAAAACTGATTATGGAGAATCTTTTAAAGGGACCGGATGATAAGAATTTGAAAGCACCACTTCCGGAAGGAACAAATCTTGTCAATGTTACGACAACCAATGGAATCTGCTATGTTACATTAGATGAGGCGTTCCTGAATCAGAATTATGAAATACAGGAGCCAATTGTCATTTATTCTATTGTAGACTCTTTATCGGAGATTTCAACCATTAGTAAGGTGCAGATTTCTGTAAATGGAAAGACCAGCGGTGTTTACCGGGATAGTTTTGCATTAGACCAGCTTTATGAACGGAACCTTGACTATGTGGTAAGTGCAGATGAGAACGAGACGGTATCTACAGAAGCACAAACAGAAGAGACACCTTAGTAGAAGGTCTTAAGAAGAAGTATCTTATAAGTAACATATCTTATAAGCAACATATTAAGAAGAAACATCTTAGAAAAATATTTAGGAGGGGTTATATCGAAATTATAAAACGCCCCTTATGCTATGGAACGATATTGTTCCTGTGTGGTATTATTGTCTGCCTATCTGTTCCGACGGTCATAAAAGTTATCCTTATCAGCTTTGTGGCAGGGTGTCAGATGTATCTGCTGTATGCCCTGCGGCAAAGAAAACGGAGGGTATACCGGTTTACAGCGGTACTTGGAATAGGATTTTTTCTGCTGGGAATTGCAAGAATCTGGTATGTGCAGCAGCAAAGCTATACCATTGAGACGATTTTAAAAGAGCAGGAGACCAGCCTTTCTGTAGAAACAGATGCTTCCAGAGGCTGGCAGACGGAAAATGAAAAGACAATTTTACAGGGGAAGATAGAGAAAAAAGAACGAAAAAACAATCAGACAAGATTATATCTTAATCATGTTTTCTTACGGATTGGAGATAAAACCTATAAAACCAATTCTGTCCTGGTTCGACTGAAGCAAGAACCATCTGACCAATCGTGTCGTATTGGAACAACCATTGTATTAGAAGGAAATATCCGACAACTGAATCGCGCTGCCAATGATGGTAATTATGATGAATTTCAATATTATCACAGTCTGAATATGGATTATCATTTTGATGCCGAAAGGATTTGTGGGGAATATGGAAGAGAAGATGTACTGGCAGAGAAATTATTTATGATAAAAGAAAAATTAAAAGAAGATTATATAAATGATTTATCGGAAAGAAATGCTGGGATTCTTGGAACAATGCTTTTAGGAGATAAAGAACTTTTGGAAAAGGAAGTTTCAACAGTCTTTCAACAGGCAGGAGCAAGCCATGTGCTGGTAATCAGTGGAATGCATATTTCCTGCATTGGACTGTTCTGTTATGGACTTCTTAGAAAAAAAGGAAATTCTCTTTGTGCCTGTACGGCAGCGGTTGTATTTTTGTTCTGTTATGTGAAAATGACCGGGATGGGAATATCTGCTATCCGGGCATGGATTATGTTTGCACTTCTTATGGCAGCCAAGCTGTCCGGGCGAAGCTATGATAGCAGAACCGCTCTTTCTGTGGCAGTGCTGGTGCTTTTATGGAAAAACCCGTATCTGGTTGAAAATGCAGGACTCCAGTTTTCGGTAGCTGCAATTCTTGGTGTGGTAGTAGTGGCAAAATGTATTGGACAGTTGTTTCCAAGGGAGCAAAAACAGCAAACACAGGAACGGAAAACAGGCGATAAGGCGGTAAATAAAATACGGGAAATATGGAAACGGCAAATCCGGCAGAACTTTTTAGTTTCGCTTTCCGTTCAACTTACAACACTTCCACTGGTGGCATACTATTATTATGAAGTGCCGGTCTATGCTTTGATTCTGAATCTACTGATAGTTTCCTTGTTAAGCGCAGTTTTAATAAACGGGATAGCTGCAACATTGCTCATGTGTATGGAAAAAATTGTTGTAGGAAGGCTGTTTGCGGGACCGGTAATCATGATGTTGGAATTATTGCTGGACGGAATTTATGTTGGAGTCAGCTGGTGCAGCCGGCTCCCGGGAGCTACGAAGATAGTAGGACAGTGGCCGATACAGCGCATCATATTCTATTATCTGATGCTTGCAGCCACCTGCTTGCTGATAAAAAAACGGACAAAGAAAAGCGGAAACAGAGATGGGAATAGAAATACAAATATACTCCTTAGAAAGTTTCCGATTGTTTTGATTGGAAGCGTGGTGTTACTTCTGGTTCTTCGTCCGGTAAAGAGTAATCATCTTATGGCAGTTCTTGATGTGGGGCAGGGAGATGGCATCTATGTACGACTGGGGGAAGATACCAATCTTTTTCTGGATGGCGGAAGCACTGATGTGTCTAAGGTGGGAACGTATCGGATTTTGCCGTTTCTAAAAAGTAATGGAATCACGAAGATAGATTATTGGTTTATAAGCCATTATGACGAAGACCATGTGAACGGATTGTTAGAAGTTCTTGAGACGGAGTATTCTGTTGAAAATATTATATTGCCTGGAAAACAGCCGGATGTAAAGAATTATCAGAGCATATGTGCACTGGTAGAGCGGAGAAACATTCCCATCGTATATATGAAAGAAGGAGATTGCATAAGAAGTGGCGAGGATACCATAAGCTGCCTCCTTCCGGACGGAGAGTATCAGGCAGAGGATGAGAATGGAAAATCCATGATATTGCTCTATCAGACGAAATATATTTCCGGGATATTTACCGGAGATGCCGGAGAAGCAGAAGAAAATTGGCTCTTAGAAAAGCAGCGGTTGTGGAAAGTAGATTTTCTTAAAGTAGGACATCATGGCTCAAAGTATTCCTCGACAGAAAAATTTTTAAAAGCACTTTCGCCGGAACTGGCATTGATTTCCTGTGGGGAAAACAACCGATATGGACACCCTCATCAGGAGACTATAAATCGATTACAAGAAGCTTCGGCAGAAATTTTTGATACGATGGAAGGCGGTCAGATTTCGCTGGAAGAGGAAAAGGGAAGGATCACAATTCACAGCTTTCGGTAAGTATACTTTGATAAAGAAGTAAAAATATAGTATAATATCCTTTATGAAAACAATAGATAATGACATTAAAATGGGACAATTAAAAAACGTATATCTTTTATATGGAACGGAAGACTATCTGAAACGGCAGTATCGTGATAAGCTAAAACATGCACTGGTAGAGCCGGATGATACGATGAATTTTTCGGCATATGAGGGAAAGGATATTAATCCAAAGGAACTGATTGATTTATCGGAGACACTGCCATTCTTTAAAGAAAAGCGTATGATTCTGGTGGAAAACAGTGGCTTCTTTAAAAACAGCTGTGATGATCTGGCAGAATATATGAGCCAGGTGCCGGAATCCACCTGCTTTGTTTTTGTGGAAGAAGAAGTGGATAAGCGTTCCAAATTATTTAAAGCGGCATCCAGGGCTGGAAGTGCCGTAGAATTTGAGACCCCGAAGGAAGATATGCTGATTCGCTGGATACTGGGCAGAATCCAGAGGGAAGGGAAGAAAATTACCCAGTCCGTGATGCAGCTTTTCCTGTCAAAGACCGGTTCCGATATGGAAAATATTGATAAGGAATTAGAAAAGCTTATCTGTTATACATTGGATAAGACGGAAATTGCTGCGGCAGATGTAGAGGCAATCTGTACCGGACAGACGGAAAATAAAATCTTTGAAATGATTGATGCCATCTCTGCTAAGAATCAGAAGAAGGCTTTGGACTTATATTACGATTTACTGGCATTAAAGGAAGCACCCATGCGGATTTTGTTCCTGATTGCAAGACAGTTCCAGAATCTGCTTTTGATAAAAAGCATGTCAGCAAAAGGATATCCTGCTGTCAGTATTGCAAAGACTGCAGGGATGCCAAGCTTTGCAGTGCAGAAGAATCTTCGGCAGGCAGGAGCTTTTAAAATAAATCAGTTAAAGGAAGCAATTGAAGACTGCGGACAGGCAGAAGAGGATGTCAAGACGGGAAGAATGGCAGATCAGTTAGCCGTAGAACTTCTGATTGTAAAATACAGTGCATAAAAAAAGAACGTTTCGAATGACGGTACGAAACGTTCTTTTTTATAATCGTTTATAATCTATGCTCTTCCGGCAATTATGCCATTTTGTTCACAGCTTTGTTTAAGCGTGAAATCTTTCTGGAAGAAGTGTTCTTGTGATAAACACCCTTAGTAGCAGCTTTGTTGATTTCAGATGTTGCAGCAACTAATGCAGCAGCAGCAGCCTCTTTATCGTTTGCAGCGATTGCAGCGTCTACTTTCTTAATAGATGTTTTAACTTTTGATCTAATAGCTTTGTTTCTATCAGCTTTGGTCTGATTTACAAGAATTCTTTTCTTAGCAGATTTAATGTTAGCCAACCTGTACACCTCCAATATGATTGTTTTATTGTTTTTGGTTGTTTCATTAAAGCCGGACACGGACGTTCTAATGTAAACATACCATGTTAGTTTATCCCACATATTTGCATCTGTCAATACATATTTGGAGAAAAAATGTAAAAAATAATAAAGAAAATTTATTTGGAAAAATTGTTTACAGGAAGTGAAGCTATGTTTCAGATAAGAACAGACCTCGCATTAGAGACGAGAGAAAAATTTGATGAAGATCATATTGAAGTAAAGGGAGTACGGGTAGATGAGGAGAGAATTTCACCGGAAATCATGATTACAAGAGTGTTCATTGACACAGAAAACGGAGCAAAGGCAATGAAAAAACCGAAGGGAACCTATATTACCATTGAGGCTTCGGACATGATGGAAGAAGATGAGGATTATCACAGAGAAGTGTCCGGGCAGCTGGCAAAAGTGATTGAAACCATGCTGCCGGGGAAAAAAGAAGAACTCAAGATATTGGTAGTGGGTCTTGGTAACCGGGAAGTGACACCGGATGCATTAGGACCTTATGTAGTAGATAATATGATGATTACCAGGCACATTATCAAGGAATATGGACAATATGCCTTTGGAAATAAGGTGAGGAGCCAGATAAGCGGAATTGTGCCGGGCGTAATGGCACAGACCGGCATGGAATCAGGAGAGATTGTCCGGGGAGTCATTGAAGAGACGAAACCGGATATTGTAATTGTGGTGGATGCACTGGCGGCCCGCAGCGTGAAGCGTCTGAACCGTACCATCCAGATTACGGATACCGGAATCAATCCCGGTTCCGGTGTGGGCAATCACAGGCACGCCATTAATAAAGAAAGCATGGGAATTCCGGTAATTGCCATAGGAATTCCTACCGTAGTAGATGCCGCAACGATAGTTTCAGATACCATGAGTGACTTAATCGGAGCCATGCGGGAGTCAGCGCAGCTAAAAAGTGTGGGAAATGGGCTGGCAGGTCTGGATGAAATTGAAAAGCATGAGCTGGCAAGAGAACTTTTATCTCCACATTTGAATGCAATGTTTGTAACCCCAAAAGATATTGATGAAGCGGTAAAAAGGCTGAGCTATACCATATCAGAGGGACTGAATCTGGCATTCTCCCGGTTCTAAAGGGACAGAAGCTGCATAGAATATAGTGTTTGCTATGGCAGAACAGGAGGTGCTGGCAGCATGAGAGTCTATGGGCAAAGATATCAGGGAAAAACGGAACTGGTCAGGAAGCGAAAAAAATGGTACAGGCAGTCTGCTATTGCACTTTTTCTGTTGTATGCATTTTTTCTTATGGTGAAAGCGGGAACCGGAAGGGAAACACTGGCAAAACGTTTTTTTTCTTATATACAAAATGAGATATCCATGTCCATGACCAGACAGTATATTCCGACTGTTGCCTATATGGCAGAGGGCAGGCAGGAACAGACACTGAGTGATTTTTTGCTGGAAAAAGTGACAGACCAGATACCACTTATCGGATATGCAGATACCATAAGGACTTATGATACGGCAATTGAGAGCAGCCTTTCAGAAGAAGAGATTGTTGCACTGGAAGGAAAAGATGAAGCGGAAGTAGAGGCTAAGCAGATGGCGGAGGCAGCCAGCAGAGAGAATCAGGACTGCATAGTGGCAGAAATGGAGCAGGAAAATGCGCAGGCAGGAGCAGATGCGGCAGCAGAAGCGGCAGAGCAGCCGGCAGCCCCGGATCATACAGCAGTCAGCTCTCAGCCGTTGGTGGAGATTCCAAGAGAAAAATTAAATGATTTTGATTATCTGATTCAGAATTTTTATCAGGTGGACAATACAACAACCATCAATAGCAGTCAGTTAAATGCAGAAGAATTGTTAAATATGGATTTAACCATAAAAACGCCGGCAGACCAGCCACAGATTCTGATTTACCATACCCATTCCCAGGAAATGTTTGCAGATTCCGACCCAAATGATGTAATGACGGGCGTTATGGGAACAGGGGAATATCTTACCAGCCTGTTACAGGAAAAATATGGATTTCAGGTCATGCATCATATGGGACAGTATGATGTGGGAGACAGAGATCACGCCTATGCCAATGCGGAGGGACCCATTGAGCAACTGTTAACAGAGAATCCGAGCATAGAAGTGGTAATAGATTTACATCGTGATGCAGTGGATAAGCATATGGTGCGGGAGGTAAACGGGGTGCAGATGGCACCGATTATGTTCTTTAACGGACTGAGCCGGACAAAAGCGTTAGGAGATATTTCTTATCTCAATAATCCAAACCTTACCGGGAATCTTGCTTTTTCCCTGCAGATGCAGATTGCAGCGGCAGAGTATTATCCGAATCTTACCCGCCCGATTTATTTAAAAGGATACCGGTATAATATGCATTTTAAAGAGAAATATCTTTTGATCGAAATGGGTTCCTATACTAACACGCAGGAGGAGGCACGCAATGCCATGGTTCCACTGGCAGACCTTTTGAACAGAGTGCTGCATGGAGAAAATTAGAAAAATATTTCGTAATGAAAATGTAATAACTTTTTTGGAAAAACACATTGAAATCACTTGCATTTCTTATATAATAAAAGAGATGCGTAAAATAAAACGAAAGATATGGAGTTATCATGGAATTTTCAAGCTTAGAATTTTTATTTCGGTTTTTGCCGATTTTTCTTATTATATATTATCTGGTACCGGTAAAGTATAAAAATCCGGTACTTTTCTTTGGAAGTCTGGTATTTTATGCCATGGGAAGCTGGAAGGATGCACTTCTTTTACTGTTTTCCATGAGTCTGAACTATATTCTGGTATTACTGATGGATCATATAAGAAGGAAGAGCAGCAGAAATACCATGCTTGTGATTTTGCTTTGCTATAATATCGGATTATTGTGTATATTTAAGTATACAAGATTGTCGCTTCCGCTTGGAATCAGCTTTTATACTTTTACCATGCTTTCCTATGTGCTGGATGTCTATAAGAAGAAAACAGCAGCGTTGAGGGATTATCTGGAGTATGGAACTTATATCCTTTTGTTCCCAAAGCTGATATCCGGACCGATTGCCCAGTTTGCCAATATGGCAGAGCAGTTAAAGAAACATCCAATCCGTCTGGAGAAAATCGAACATGGTCTGACTCTTTTTATCATAGGATTGGGATATAAAGTAATTATTGCAAATCATCTGGCAATTCTCTGGCGTGATATTCAGGGCATTGGCTTTGAGAGTATTTCCACACCGTTAGCGTGGATGGGAGCATTCGGTTATTCTGCACAGTTATTCTTTGATTTCCAGGGATATTCCCTGATGGCAATCGGAATCGGAGAGATGCTTGGGTTTGATTTGCCGAAGAACTTTGACCATCCGTATCGTTCCAGGACAGTGTCTGAGTTTTACCGCCGGTGGCACATTACACTGGGAAGATGGTTCCGTGATTATTTATATATTCCCTTGGGAGGCAACCGGAAGGGAAATGCGTGGACATTTTTCAATCTGCTGATTGTCTGGGTTGTAACCGGAATGTGGCATGGCTCTACCATTAATTTTCCATTATGGGGCTTGATTTTATTTGTATTTATTGCGTTGGAACGATTTGTAATCAGAAATTTTTTAGAGAAACATGGATGGCTGGCACACCTTTACATCTGGTTTGTAATCCCTCTGACCTGGGTCGTGTTTGCAATTACGAAGTTATCTGATTTGAAAGTATATTTTGCAAGACTGTTCCCGTTCTTTGGAACTGGAATCGCAGTCAATGCAGGCGATTATCTGAAATACGGCAGAACCTATGGAGTGTTTTTCCTATTGGCATTCGTGGTATCACTTCCTTTTATGGATAAGATATTAAAAAAATGCTGGAAGAAGTGGTGGATGAAAGCAATTTTGTTTGTTGTATTATGGATTTGTATTTATCAGATTGCAAATGGACTGAACAATCCGTTTATGTATTTTAGTTTTTAATGGGAGGCTGCCATGAAGAAATGGAAGAAATGTCCGCTTCTTATTGTTACGGCAATCAGTATGCTACTGGTAAGTGGTGTCGCATTAGCCGGAACAAAGGGCGCATATAAAGAATATAATAAGGACTGGCCGAAGGTTCCGGCGGTGGCTGGCATGATGCAGGCATCCAAAGAGGGCATTCTGCCATGGGATAAGGCAGAACCGGAGGAGGATTTGGAAAGCGTATATGCTGACAAAGAGGAGCCGGCAACGGAAGAAGCAACAGAAGCAGTTGCAGATACGGAGGCAGAAGAGGATAAGACTTATACTTTTACCGATGTAACCCAGGATTATTTTGATGATGCGGTATTTATCGGAGATTCCAGAACCGTTGGATTAAGGGATTATGGCGGCTGGGATAATGCAACTTATTATGCCAGTATCGGACTTACGGTCTATGATATGTTTGATACGCCGATTGTCGAGGAAAACGGCGCGAAGATTACCGTTGAAGAAGCATTAAGCGAGCATCAGTTTGGTAAAGTCTATCTGATGATTGGAATCAACGAAATGGGAACCGGTACAGTAGACAGCTTTATGAAAAAATATGAAGAAGCTGTCAATCATATCCGGGAATTACAGCCGGATGCACTGATTTTCTTACAGGGCATTATGTATGTAAAACAGGAAAAGTCAGAGACCGACCCGATTTTTAATAATCCGGCAATCAAAGAACGGAATGACAGAATTGCAATGCTTGCAAATAATCACGATATATTTTATATTGATGTAAATGAAGTAGTGACTGACGAAACAGGAAATCTGAATCCGGAATATACTTATGATGAGATTCACCTGCTGGGAAAATATTATTCCCTGTGGACGGATTTCCTTTTGAAACATGGAATAAAGAAGGAGTAAATATATGTCAATCGACCAGAGTAAGATTCGTAATTTTTGTATCATTGCCCATATTGACCACGGTAAATCAACCCTTGCAGACCGTATTATCGAAATGACAGGGCTTCTGACCAGCCGCGAAATGCAGGCGCAGGTTTTAGATAATATGGATTTGGAGCGGGAACGTGGAATTACCATTAAGTCCCAGGCAGTCCGTACTATATATCATGCCAAAGACGGAGAAGAATATATTTTCAATCTGATTGATACACCGGGACATGTGGACTTTACCTATGAAGTATCAAGAAGTCTTGCTGCCTGTGACGGTGCAGTGCTGGTAGTAGATGCGGCACAGGGAATTGAGGCACAGACCCTTGCCAATGTATATCTGGCATTAGACCATGATCTGGAAGTGATTCCAGTCATTAATAAAATTGATCTGCCGAGTGCAAGGCCGGAAGAAGTAGTAGAAGAAATTGAAGATGTGATTGGAATTGAGGCACAGGATGCACCACGGATTTCTGCCAAAACAGGGTTGAATGTGGAAGAAGTATTAGAGCAGATTGTGCATAAATTACCGGCACCAAAAGGGGACGCCAAAGCGCCTCTTCAGGCGTTGATTTTTGATTCTGTGTATGATGCTTATAAAGGTGTTATTGTATTCTGCAGAATCCGGGAAGGTTCCGTAAAACCGGGGACAACCATCCGCATGATGGCAACCGGAGCAGAAGCAGATGTAGTAGAAGTAGGATATTTCGGAGCCGGACAGTTCATTCCATGTGATGAGTTAGAAGCCGGAATGGTAGGTTATATTACTGCCAGCCTTAAGAATGTGAAAGAAACCCGTGTGGGTGATACCATAACAGAAGCAAAGCGTCCTTGTGATGCACCATTGCCGGGATATAAGAAAGTTAATCCGATGGTATACTGTGGATTATATCCAACAGATGGAGCCAAATATCCGGATCTTCGTGACGCTTTGGAAAAATTACAGTTAAATGATGCAGCCTTACAGTTTGAACCGGAGACTTCCATTGCATTGGGCTTTGGTTTCCGCTGTGGTTTCTTGGGACTGCTTCATTTGGAGGTAATTCAGGAGCGGTTAGAGAGAGAATTTAATCTTGATTTAGTAACGACAGCACCAGGCGTTGTATACCGGGTACATAAGACTGATGGTACCATGATAGAATTGACAAACCCATCCAATCTTCCGGATCCATCCGAAATCGAATATATGGAAGAGCCGATGGTTGCAGCAGAAATTATGGTGACATCCGAATATGTAGGTGCCATTATGGATTTGTGCCAGGAACGCCGTGGTATCTATAAGAGTATGGAATATATTGAGCAGACCCGTGCAGTTATTAAATATGACCTTCCGTTAAATGAAATTATTTATGATTTCTTTGACGCATTGAAATCCCGTTCTAAAGGATATGCGTCCTTTGATTATGAGATGAAGGGTTATGAGCAGTCAGAGCTTGTGAAGCTGGATATTCTTATTAATAAAGAAGAAGTGGATGCTCTTTCCTTTATTGTATTTAAGGATACCGCCTATGAGCGTGGAAGAAAGATGTGTGAGAAGTTAAAGGAAGAGATTCCGAGACATTTATTTGAAATCCCGATTCAGGCAGCCGTTGGAAGCAAGGTAATTGCCCGTGAGACAGTAAAAGCAATGCGAAAAGATGTGCTGGCAAAATGTTACGGCGGTGACATCAGCCGTAAGCGTAAACTGTTAGAGAAACAGAAGGAAGGTAAGAAACGTATGCGTCAGGTGGGAAATGTAGAGATTCCACAGGAAGCATTTATGAGTGTACTGAAGTTAGATGAGAAATAGATGACAGGAGAACATAGATGGAACTTTATGTGCATATTCCTTTTTGTGTAAGAAAATGTGAATATTGTGATTTCTTATCAGCACCTGCGGACGAGCGGTTACAAAACCGCTACGTGGGTGCTCTTTTGCATGAAATCAGATATTACGGACAGACAATGGGACGTCCGGCTCTTTCTACTATATATATAGGGGGCGGAACACCGTCTCTTTTAGCACCGGAATATATCGCACTTCTTTTAAAACAGATTCAGGTAAGCTTTGAGGTGGAAGCAGATGCAGAGATTACCATAGAATGTAATCCCGGAACTTTAAATGAGGAAAAACTTCTTACCTATAAAGAAGCAGGCATTAACCGTCTCAGCATAGGGTTACAGTCTGCCTTTGATGATGAATTAAAGATATTAGGAAGAATCCATACTTACCGGCAGTTCTTGGAGAATTATGAATGTGCCAGAAGATGTGGATTTGAAAATATCAACGTTGATTTGATGAGTGCCCTGCCTTATCAGAGTACGGAGAAATTTGTCACCAGCTTAAAGCGTGTCATAGCATTAAAACCGGAGCATATTTCAGCCTATTCCCTGATTATCGAAAAGGGAACACCATTTTATGAGAAATATAAATTCGAGGCAGTGCTCCGGGAAGCCGGAAAGCCGACAGAACATCTGCCATCTGAAGAGACGGAGTATGAAATTTATAAAAAGACTCAGGAGATTCTTGCAGAGGCAGGTTATGAGCATTATGAAGTATCCAATTATGCAAAGCCGGGGAAAGAGGCAAGGCATAATATCGGATACTGGAAGCGGGTACCGTATCTTGGGGTAGGACTTGGGGCGGCTTCCCTGATTGGAGAAGTACGCTACAGTAATATAAGAGAGATTGAAGCGTATATCAAAGCATGTGGTAATATTTCGGCGAAGGAAATAGATGGAGTACCGGCATTGAATCTCCATGAGAGTGCAGATGCAATCAGCCGCCATGCCCAGATGGAAGAATTCATGTTTTTAGGCCTGCGTATGTTAAAGGGAGTTACAAGAACAGAATTCAAAGAGACTTTTGGCGTGGAAATAGAAGCAGTATATGGCGAAGTCTTAAACCAGCTTCAGGAAGAGGACTTAATCGAGAAAAAAGCCGGTGTAATAAAGCTCAGCGACCATGGCATGGACATCAGCAACTATGTACTCGCCCAGTTTTTACTGGATTAAGTAGTGCGGTGTTGAACCGCATTGAATCAGAACAAATCTAAAGAAAATATAAAATTATAAAATGCTGTTGACAAAAAAAACGAATGGTGCTATCTTAAGTACATAGAAATTAGCACTCTTTCAAGTTGAGTGCTAACAACTAAGAAAAAGCAGTACAAAAAGCTTTTTCAAATACCTATAAAAGTTTCATTTTCAGGAGAACGTGAATGAACGAGAACGAATTAGATGAAAGAAAAACAAAAATCTTAAATGCAATCATTCGCAACTATCTGGAAACAGGTGAGCCGGTTGGTTCAAGAACCATTTCCAAGTATACGGATTTGAACTTAAGTTCCGCAACAATCCGGAATGAGATGTCGGACTTGGAAGAGATGGGATATATTTTGCAGCCACATACATCGGCAGGAAGAATTCCATCCGATAAGGGATATCGCTTCTATGTAGATAATCTGATTGCAGAGAAGGACAAAGAAGTATCCGATATGAAAGAGTTCGTAATTGAACATACGGAGAAGATGGAACAGGTATTGCAGCAGGTGGCAAAGCTGTTGGCGAACAACACGAATTACACCACCATGATAACAGCACCGCAGTATCACCACAACAGCCTGAAGTTCATCCAGTTATCCAATGTGGATGATGAACATATTCTGGCAGTTGTCGTATTGGAAGGCAATCTTGTGAAAAATAAGATGATTCCGATAGAAGAGCCGATAGATAATGAGCATATGTTAAAACTTAACATGCTTTTGAATACACATTTAAATGGATTGTCATTAGATCAGATTAATCTGGGCACCATAGCAGTGTTGAAAGAGAAAGCCGGTATCCATTCCAAAGTCATCAGTGATGTATTGGATGCAGTAGCAGAAGCAATCAGCGAAGACGAGGATTTGGAGATATATACCAGCGGTGCAACGAATATCTTAAAATATCCGGAGTTATCGGATTCGCAGAAAGCAGGAGAGCTTTTAGATGCGTTAGAAGAGAAGAAACAGTTAGTAAGTCTGGTGACGGATAACCTCAGCAATGAGGAGAACGGCATACAGGTTTATATAGGAGATGAATCTCCAATTCAGACCATGAAGGACTGCAGTGTGGTAACAGCTACCTATGAACTTGGTAAAGGCGTGAAGGGAACGATAGGAATTATCGGACCGAAGCGTATGGATTATGAGAACGTCATGGATAATCTGAAAAATTTGAAATCACAACTAGAAGGCATATTTGATAAGCCGAAGAAAGAATAGCATAGAAAGGTGGTAAGGAAGTGGCAGAAGAAAAGAAAGAAGAAGTGCTTGAGGAAGTATTAGAAGACTTAGAAGCAGAGGATGCAAAAAAGCAGGAAGAAGCACAGAATACCGCCTCAGAAGAAAAAGAAGTTGAGGCAGAAGAAAAAACGGAAGATACCGAATCTGAACCGGAAGAAATAGAGAAAGAAGATGAGGAGAAAAAGAAAGGTATCTTTAAAAAGAAAGACAAGAAAGATAAGAAGGACGAACAGATTGAAGATTTAACCGACCGGCTGAAACGTCAGATGGCAGAATTTGAAAACTTCCGTAAGAGAACGGAAAAGGAAAAGAGCCAGATGTATGACATGGGAGCCAGCGCAATCTTAGAGAAAATCCTTCCAGTTATCGACAATTTTGAAAGAGGGCTTGCAGCTGTACCGGAAGAAGACAAAAACAATGGCTTCGTAGAAGGTATGGATAAGATTTATAAGCAGATGATGACAGTGCTGACAGAGGTTGGTGTAACACCGATTGAAGCAGCCGGTCAGGAGTTTGACCCGAATCTCCATAATGCAGTAATGCATGTGGAAGATGAAGAACTCGGTGAGAATGTAGTAGCCGAGGAGTTACAGAAAGGTTACAAGTACAAAGAAAATGTAATCAGACATAGCATGGTAAAAGTAGCGAATTAAGCATAGGAGGATAAGAACATGAGTAAAATTATTGGTATTGACTTAGGAACAACAAACAGTTGTGTGGCAGTTATGGAAGGTGGAAAACCTACCGTTATAGCAAACCAGGAAGGTGCAAGAACAACACCATCTATCGTAGCATTTACAAAAACAGGTGAGCGTCTGATTGGTGAACCTGCAAAACGTCAGGCAGTAACCAACGCAGAGAAAACAATCTCTTCCATTAAGAGACATATGGGAACCGATTACAAAGTAAGCATTGATGACAAACAGTATTCTCCACAGCAGATTTCTGCAATGATTTTACAGAAATTAAAAGCTGATGCAGAAGGATATTTAGGAGAGAAAGTATCAGAAGCAGTTATTACTGTACCGGCATATTTCAATGATGCACAGCGTCAGGCAACCAAGGATGCAGGTAAGATTGCAGGACTTGATGTAAAACGTATCATCAACGAGCCGACAGCAGCAGCACTTGCTTATGGACTGGACAACGAAAAAGAACAGAAAATTATGGTATACGACTTAGGTGGTGGTACATTTGATGTATCTATCATTGAAATTGGTGACGGAGTCATCGAAGTATTATCTACAAACGGTGATACCAGATTAGGTGGAGATGACTTCGATAACAAGATTACACAGTGGATGATTGACGAATTCAAGAAAGCAGAAGGCGTTGATTTATCTACTGATAAGATGGCTCTTCAGAGATTAAAAGAAGCTGCAGAGAAAGCTAAGAAAGAGTTATCTTCTGCAACAACAACCAATATCAACCTGCCATTCATTACTGCAACAGCAGAAGGACCAAAGCATTTTGATATGAACTTAACAAGAGCAAAATTTGATGAGTTGACACATGACTTAGTAGAAAGAACAGCAATCCCGGTACAGAATGCTATGAAGGATGCAGGCGTAACCAATGCAGACTTAGGTCAGGTATTATTGGTTGGTGGTTCTACACGTATCCCGGCTGTTCAGGATAAAGTAAGACAGTTAACAGGCAAAGAGCCAAGTAAATCCTTAAACCCGGATGAGTGTGTAGCACTTGGTGCCTGCATCCAGGGTGGTAAATTAGCAGGAGATGCCGGCGCAGGTGATATCCTTCTTCTGGATGTTACTCCATTGTCACTGTCTATCGAGACCATGGGTGGAGTTGCAACAAGACTGATTGAGAGAAATACAACAATTCCTACAAGAAAGAGTCAGATTTTCTCAACAGCAGCAGATAACCAGACAGCAGTAGATATCAACGTAGTGCAGGGTGAGCGTCAGTTCGCAAGAGATAACAAATCCCTTGGACAGTTCCGTCTGGATGGTATCCCACCAGCACGTCGTGGAGTTCCTCAGATTGAAGTTACTTTCGATATCGATGCAAACGGTATTGTAAACGTATCTGCAAAAGACTTAGGAACCGGAAAAGAACAGCATATTACAATTACTGCCGGATCTAACATGTCTGATGCAGATATCGATAAAGCAGTAAAAGAAGCAGCTGAATTTGAAGCACAGGACAAGAAGAGAAAAGAAGCAATTGACACCAGAAATGATGCAGATTCCTTCGTATTCCAGACACAGCAGGCATTAGACCAGGTTGGAAATAACCTTGATGCGGCAGATAAATCTGCAGTAGAGGCTGACTTAAATGCACTGAAAGCTTTAGTAGATGCAAATCCACAGGCTGAAAACATGACAGAGGATCAGGTTGCTGAGATGAAAGCAGCAAAAGAGAAACTGATGGAAAGTGCACAGAAAGTATTTGCTAAGATGTATGAGAATGCTCAGGCAGCTCAGGGAGCCGCTGGTGCAGGCCCTGATATGGGAGCAGGTGCAGCCGGTGGAGCAACTGCAGGTTCCGCAGATGATGATGTGGTAGATGCTGATTACAAAGAAGTATAATTCTACAGATAAAAAGCAGTAGAAAGGGTTGGCAGTTTTACTGTCAACCCTTACAAACGGTAAAGAGGGAATAGATTATGGCAGAACAGAAAAGAGACTATTACGAGGTCTTAGGCGTTGATAAAAACGCAGATGACGCAGCAATAAAAAAAGCATATCGTGTCCTTGCCAAGAAATATCATCCGGATATGAACCCGGGGGATAAAGAAGCAGAAAAGAAATTCAAGGAAGCATCTGAAGCATATGCAGTACTGAGCGACCCGGAGAAGAGAAAACAGTATGACCAGTTTGGCCATGCAGCCTTTGATGGAGGTGCCGGCGGAGCAGGCGGATTTGATTTCTCAGGTATGGATATGGGAGACATTTTTGGAAGCTTTGGAGACATTTTCGGAGATTTCTTTGGCGGCGGAAGACGCAGCAGCAGCAACGGACCGATGAAGGGAGCCAATGTACGTGCCAGTGTCAGAATTACATTTGAAGAGGCAGCATTTGGCTGTGAGAAAGAAATTGATTTAGTATTAAAGGATGAATGTAAGACCTGTCATGGTACAGGAGCGAAGCCGGGAACCAGTCCGGAGACCTGTAGCAAATGTCAGGGAAAAGGAAAAGTGGTATATACCCAGCAGTCCTTATTTGGTATGGTACAGAATGTACAGACCTGTCCGGAATGTAACGGAAGCGGTAAAATTGTTCGTGACAAATGTCCGGACTGTCGTGGAACCGGCTACATTGCCAGCAGGAAGAAGATTAAGGTCAGCATTCCTGCCGGAATTGATAACGGTCAGAGTGTAAGAATCCGTGAAAAAGGTGAGCCGGGGGTAAATGGCGGACCAAGAGGAGATCTTCTGGTAGAAGTAGTAGTATCCCGCCATCCAATCCTTCAGAGACAGGGCATGGATGTATATTCAACAGCACCAATCAGTTTTGCACAGGCAGCATTGGGCGGAGAAGTAAGAATTACAACCATCGACGGCGATGTGGTCTACGAAGTAAAACCTGGTACACAGACCGACACCAGAATCCGTCTGAAAGGAAAAGGAATCCCATCCCTGCGTAACAAGGCAGTCCGTGGTGACCAGTATGTTACACTTGTGGTTCAGGTCCCGACCGGATTAAATGAAGCTGCAAAAGAGGCACTGCGCCAGTTTGATGCAGAGACCGGTAATTCATTAAAGACACAGAATGGTGCGGCAGGCACGAAAAAGAAAAAGGGATTTATGGGAAAAATTAAAGAGTCCTTCGATGATTTATAAAAATGATAAAGCTGTTTCCTGAAAAATGGAGGCAGCTTTTTTTACGCGAGTAGCGAGAAAAATCGCATGCTTGCAGATTTGGCGAGCACCGCGATAACTCGAGAAACTCGCAAAGCGTGTTTCTCGTAGTTGAGTATTGTGATAATTCGGGAAAACTGCAAAAGTGAGTTTCTCGTTGTTGCATTTTGTGACAACATATTGTATACTGTTTCTGATTCATAAGTTTTTTGTAACCATATGTTGATTTAGGCAACCGTTTATGAGACAAGGAGAGAGATTTATGAAGCAGCATAACAGCGCTGTGATTAAGAAGGATGCAGCACAGTTTGATAAATGGTGTTTTCAGCAGACTGTGGAACTGGAACATACAAGGAGAGAACTGGAAAATTCCAAACGCGAGATGGAACACCATCAGAGGGAGTTAGAACGTCAGAAGCGGAAATTCGAGATGGAGAAGAATCTTGAACAGGAGCGGATGAAGCGGGAACAGCATCTTTTTGACATGAAGTGGAAAATATTAGAAAGTGAACTTCAGAAACTTGCTGCCGAAAAGCAGAAAATGGAGCGTCAGAGAGACTTTTACAGCAGAGTACATGAATTTGAACAGGAGAATAGAAACCAATCATCCAATGTGGTGAAGGGAGAAATGTTCTTTATGGGCGTGGGCAATGAAAAATCATTGCGGAAGCGTTATAAGGATTTGATTAAAATATATCATCCGGATAATCTCAATGGAGACACCGGTACCATTCAGGAAATTAACCGGGAATATCAGGTGCTGATGCAGAAACTGGAAGTAAAATATCAGTAATAAGATTGCAATAATAGCACAGCAATGACATAGCAATAAACAGGAAAATCAGCGGGCAGAAGAAATATGTTCCGCTGTTTTTGTGTTACCAGACATGCATAGGCGTCGCTATGTATCTAAAGAAGCTGTCTGCTGGTTGCCGTTGATTCCCTTACAGTTGCGAAAAATAAAAAGCTATGTTAAGATTAAAATGTTTGCTTTTTATAATAGAAGGTTAAGATAAGAACAGGAGCAGAAACTATGAAATGGGATAAATATACAATAGATACAACAACAGAAGCTGAGGATTTTATCAGCATGATGTTATCAGAAAATGGCATTGAAGGAATTGAAATCGAAGATAATGTACCATTGACGAAAGAAGAAACAGGAGAAATGTTTATTGATTTTCCGCCGGAGCTTCCACCAGACGAAGGAAAAAGCAAAGTCAGCTTTTATTTAGAGGCAGGCGAAGACCATACCGAGACTTTAAAGGCAGTCCGCATTGGTTTAGAGCAGTTAAGAAGCATGGTAGAAATCGGAAGCGGAGATATTACCTCCAGCCAGACCGAGGATATTGACTGGATTAATAACTGGAAACAGTTTTTTCAGTCTTTTTATATCGATGATATTTTAATCAAACCAACCTGGGAACCATTAAAGGAAGAGGATAAAAATAAATTCTTAATCGAGATTGACCCGGGTATTTCCTTTGGAACCGGAAAGCATGAGACAACACAGCTTTGTATCCGCCAGATTCGTAAATATTTAAAAGAGGGCGAGCGTGTTCTGGATGTAGGATGCGGCAGCGGAATCTTATCCATTGCAGCATTAAAGCTTGGTGCAGGCAGCGTAGTGGGTACGGATGTGGATGGAGATTGTATCACATCAACTCATGAAAATATGACAGTCAATCATCTGGCAGAAAATTCAGGTGAATTTTATGTTGGAAACCTGATTGACGATAAAGCATTTCAGGAAAAGATTGGCACAGGTTATGATCTGGTCGTAGCGAATATTTTAGCGGATATTATTATTCCGATGGCACCGGCACTTTATCAGTGTGCGAAAGAGCAGGGAGTGCTTATTACTTCCGGAATTATTGATTTTAAAGAAAACGAAGTAAAAGAAGCTTTAGAGCAGGCAGGCTTTGAAATCTTAGAAGTCAACCATCAGGGCGAATGGGTCAATGTAACTGCACGGAAAAATCAGAGGTAAAATAGATGCATCAGTTTTTTGTTGAAAAAAGCCAGGTGGGCAAAGAATATGTTACCATAACCGGAAGCGATGTAAATCATATCCGGAATGTACTGCGTATGAAAATCGGAGAGACGATTCGCATCAGTGACCGGGAAGGTGGCAATTATTTTTGTAAGATTGCAGAAACCGGAGAAAATTTCGTGCAGGCAGACATAGTATCTGTGGACGAAGAAGGAACCGAGCTTCCGTCTAAAATCTATTTATTTCAGGCACTGCCGAAGGGAGATCGGATGGAAACGGTGATTGAAAAGGCAGTAGAACTTGGTGTCTATGAAATCATTCCGGTAGACATGAAATACTGTGTGGTAAAGCTGGAAGGAAAAAAGGCAGCACAACGGGTACAAAAATGGCAGGCGCAGGCAGAGACTGCAGCAAAACAGTCAAAGCGCAGTATCATTCCAAAGATTCATGAAGTAGTATCTTTCAAGGAAGCCTTAAAGCTGGCAGAAAACTGTGATATCCGCTTAGTGCCTTATGAAAATGAAAATGGCATGGAAGGAACCAGGACAGTATTAGAGCAAATCGAACCGGGGAAGAGTATCAGCATTATGATAGGACCGGAAGGCGGATTTGCAGAGGAAGAGATTGCAAAAGCAAGAGAGACCATGCAGTCCATTTCCTTAGGAAGAAGAATACTTCGGACAGATACAGCAGGTATCTGCATGATGTCCATGCTGATGCTGCAATTAGAGAGCCGTATATAACGAAAAAACAGTAAGAAAGTGTAGAAAAGTATGGAAGCATATCTGGATAATTCTGCGACCACCCGCTGCAGTGACCGGGCGTGTCAGTTAATGGTAGACCTTCTGACGAAGGATTATGGCAATCCATCTTCCCTTCATATGAAAGGAATTGAGGCAGAACGATTTGTTGAGACTGCAAAGAAGAAAATAGCAAAAACATTAAGAGTATCAGAAAAAGAAATCATCTTTACATCCGGTGGAACGGAGTCAAATAACCTTGCGATTATCGGTGCTGCAATGGCAAACCGCAGAGCGGGAAATCATATTATAACCACATCCATTGAACATGCATCCGTAGAGAATCCAATGGAATTCTTAAAGGAGCAGGGCTTTGACATTACTTATCTTTCTGTGGATGAGAATGGAATTATTTCACTGGAAGAATTAGAAGAAGCAGTAACGGAACAGACTATTCTTGTTTCCATGATGCAGGTAAATAATGAAATCGGAGCCATCGAGCCGGTTGCAGAAGCTGCAGAGCTTATTAAGAAAAAGAATCCGGCTACACTGATTCATGTAGATGCAATCCAGTCTTATGGAAAAATGTATATCTATCCAAAGAAGCTTGGCATAGACATGCTTTCCGTCAGCGGACATAAGATTCATGGGCCAAAGGGAAGCGGATTCCTCTGGGTGAAGGAAAAGACGAAATTAAAGCCGCTGATATTAGGCGGTGGACAGCAGAAGGGAATGCGTTCCGGAACGGAAAATGTACCGGCAATTGCAGGTCTTGGAGAAGCAGCAGAAGAAATCTATGAGAATCTCGATGAAAAGAGAGCGCATCTTTACGGATTAAAGCAGCGTTTTATCAACGGAATCGAAAGGCTGGAAGGAACCCATGTAAATGGAAAGACCGGAGAGGATTCTGCACCACATATCGTTAGCGTCAGCTTTGAAGGAATCCGAAGTGAAGTATTATTACATTCACTGGAAGACAGGGGGATTTATGTATCTTCCGGTTCTGCCTGTTCTTCGAACAATCATGCAGGTAAGCAGAAGGGCAGTAAGACACTTAGAAACATTCATTTAAAGGAAAATCTTCTGGATTCCACACTGCGTTTTTCCTTCAGTGTGCATACAACGGAAGAAGAGATTGATTACACATTAGAAGTACTGGGAGAACTGCTTCCGGTACTGAAGAAATATACAAGACATTAAAAGAGAAAGGAAATCATATGTATAAATCATTTCTGGTAAAATATGGAGAAATCGGAGTAAAGGGAAAGAACCGCTACATTTTTGAAAATATGTTAATGGAGCAGATCCGCCATGCGTTAAAGACAGCAGAGGGCGAGTTTGAAGTAACCAAAGAGCAGGGAAGAATCTATGTCAATGTAGTATCTGATGACTATGATTATGACGAGACCGTAGAAGCATTAAGCCGTGTATTTGGTATTGTAGGATTCTGTCCATTACTTCAGGTAGAGGATGAAGGCTTCGATAAATTAGCGGAGACAGTGGTAGATTATCTGGGTAAAGAATATCCGGAAAAGAACTTTACCTTTAAAGTAAATGCAAGGAGAGCAAGAAAGAATTATCCTCTTGATTCCATGGAAATCAATGCTGAACTGGGTGGAAAAATCTTAGATGCGTTCCCGGAGAGCAAGGTAGATGTGCATAACCCGGAGGTTATGGTCTGCATTGAAATCAGAAGCCTTATCAATATTTATTCCAAGGAAATTCCGGGACCGGGTGGAATGCCGGTAGGTTCTAACGGAAAAGCCATGTTATTATTATCCGGCGGAATCGACAGTCCGGTAGCAGGTTATATGATTGCAAAACGTGGAGTAGCGTTGGACGCAACTTATTTTCATGCACCGCCATATACTTCAGAACGTGCAAAACAGAAGGTAGTGGATCTGGCAAAACTGGTAGCAAGATACAGCGGACCTATCAATCTTCATGTAGTGAATTTTACCGATATCCAGCTTTATATTTATGAGAAATGTCCACATGAGGAGCTTACCATTATCATGCGCCGCTATATGATGAAACTGGCAGAGCATTTTGCTAAAGAAAACCGCTGTTTAGGACTGATTACCGGAGAGAGTATCGGACAGGTTGCAAGCCAGACTATGCAGTCATTAGCGGCAACCAATGAAGTATGTACCATGCCGGTATACCGCCCATTGATTGGATTTGACAAGCAGGAAATCGTAGAAGTGTCAGAAAAAATTGATACCTATGAGACATCTATCCAGCCGTTTGAAGACTGCTGTACCATTTTTGTGGCAAAGCATCCGGTTACCAAACCGAACATTGAATACATCAAGAAATCTGAAACAAAGTTAGAAGAGAAGATTGATGACCTGATGCAGACTGCAATTGATACGGTAGAAGTGATTCACGTAGAAGCAGAGTAGTGTGAATAGAAATAGAATGCTGTTTAGAAGCAGAATATTACGTAGAAACAGATAATATATAAAAGCAGAGCAATATATAGAAACGGAATTAAATAAGGGACCCGCACAGCGTAGCGGGTTCCTGCACAAATAAAAAAAGGGATTGCTTTCGCAATCCCCCCAATTCATTTACATCAATTCAATTATACAAGATAAGGTTTTAATGCTTCCATAATCTCATCCAGATTAGACTCTGCATGAATTGCTAAGTCGATTGGTTTGGATAAATCTAAGCTGAAGATACCCATGATAGATTTAGCATCGATAACGTATCTTCCAGAGATTAAGTCGAAATCAAATTCGAACTGTGTGATTGCGTTTACGAAGGATTTCACCTTATCGATTGAGTTTAATGAAATTTGAACTGTTTTCATAGTAAGACCTCCTTGGTTGCTATAAATACTTTTTCTTAATAGTAACTTCTTTGGAGGTAAAAGTCAACTAGAAGTGAGGAAAAAATCGAATGAAAAAAGCAGCATTGCACAATTTGGGATGCAAGGTGAACGCATATGAGACGGAGGCTATGCAGCAGTTATTAGAACAGGCAGGTTATGAGATTGTTCCTTTTACGGAACAGGCGGATGTCTATGTGATTAACACCTGTTCGGTAACCAACATGGCAGACCGGAAATCCCGCCAGATGCTTCATAAAGCAAAAAAAGAAAATCCGGACAGTATCGTTGTCGCTGCCGGCTGTTATGTCCAGACTTCATCGGAAGAAGCAGCAAGGGATTTATCCGTGGATATCATTATCGGAAATGACAAGAAACATGAACTGGTGGAGCTTATTGAAAACTGTATGAACCAGAAGAAAAATGCAAACGAAGAAACCGAAGGAGTGGATGACTGGAAGGAAAATATCTGCGATATTAATGAAAAAGGCAGAGCATATGAAGCACTGTCTATCAGCCGGACGGAAGAACATACCAGAGCTTTCTTAAAGGTGCAGGATGGCTGCAACCAGTTCTGCACATATTGTATTATTCCATATGCGAGAGGTAGAATCAGAAGCCGTAAGGCAGAAGAGGTCGTGCGTGAAGTGGAGACACTTGCAGCAAATGGCTGTAAGGAAGTGGTACTGACCGGAATCCATTTAAGTTCCTATGGATTAGACCATGGAGATAATCTTTTACATCTGATTCAGGAAGTGCATAAAGTAGAAGGTATCCGCCGGATTCGTCTGGGTTCCTTGGAGCCTGGAATCATCGATGAGAATTTTGTGAGAAAGCTGGCAAAATTAGAAAAAATCTGTCCGCATTTTCACCTGTCCCTGCAGAGCGGATGCGATGCAACCTTAAAGCGGATGAACCGGAAATATGATACAGCCACTTATGAAGCAGGCTGTAAGCTGATTCGGAAATATTTTACCCATCCGGCAATTACCACAGATGTTATCGTAGGATTCCCGGGAGAAACAGCGGAAGAATTTGAGGCAACAAAGGAATTCTTAGAGCGGATTCATTTTTATGAGATGCATATTTTCAAGTATTCCAAGCGCAAAGGTACGAAGGCAGCAGTGATGCCGGATCAGGTGCCAGAACAGGTGAAGACAGAACGCAGTAAGGTGCTTTTGGCACTGGCACAGGAAATGTCAGAAGAATTCCGGGAGTATTATGTTGGCAGACCGGAAGAAATATTATTAGAAGAAACCGATGAAATCGCAGGAAATGTATATTTTACCGGATATACCAAAGAATATGTAAAGATAGCAGTGCCGGAGGCAGAAGGGGAAGAAAATATTTTGGTGAAAGGCATCGTGACCGGACGGATTTCAGCAGATGTATACCGGATGGAAAATATTGAAAAAGCAGAGTAGAATTATCGGGAAAAGATAAGTGTATGAGAAGTGTATTTTGAATAATGGTTGAATTTTGCAGTACTTTATATTAGAATAGATTTAGCGATGCTTTTTCATTAGGAAGAACAAAAGAGCAAAATAAGGGCGTGAAAAAATGCAGAACATGAATAACACACAATATTTTAGAGTTGAAAAAGAACCGGAAATCAGGGTACATGATGTACTTAAGATTGTATACGAGGCATTATCCGAGAAAGGATACAATCCGGTCAATCAGATTGTTGGATATATTATGTCTGGTGATCCGACTTATATTACCAGTCACAATAATGCAAGAAGTCTGATTATGAAAGTAGAACGTGACGAACTTGTAGAAGAGATATTAAAGGAATATATCCATACAAATTCATGGAAGTAGGAGGCAGTTGATGCGGATAATCGGTCTTGACTTCGGTTCTAAAACCGTTGGAGTTGCCGTTAGCGATGAACTGCTTATTACTGCACAGGGAATTGAGATTGTGCGCAGAAAATCAGAAAATAAGCTGCGTCAGACATTGGCACGTATTGAAGAATTAATCAAAGAATATAACGTGGAGAAAATTGTTCTCGGCTTTCCGAAAAATATGAATAATAGTGAAGGCGAGCGTTGTGAAAAAACCTTAGAATTTAAAGAAATGTTAGAAAGGCGTACCGGACTTACAGTAGAGCTGTGGGACGAACGCCTTACTACTGTTGCGGCGGATAATCTTATGATGGAAGCCGGAATCCGAAGAGAGAATCGCAAAGAATATGTGGATCAGATAGCGGCATCCTTTATTTTACAGGGATACCTTGACTATCTGCAGAATGAAAAGAATCAGGAGTAAATATGGAAAAAGTAAATTTTACAGACCCGGATACCAATGAGTCAGCAGAATTTTATGTATTAGAGCAGACAACCATACGGGGAATCAATTACCTTCTTGTCACAGTAGACGAAGAGGGTGATTCGGATGCATTTATTTTAAAAGAAACACAGAATGAAGATGATCACAATACCATCTATGAAATGGTGGAAGATGATAAAGAGTTAGAAGCACTTGCAAAAATTTTCGCAGAATTAATGGAAGATGTAGACATTGAATTCTAGGAGAACTTATGTAATTGCGGACAAATGCAATGAGCGCGAAAAGAAAGAATTTATGGAGGTAATATTTTGAAAAAAGAAGCAAACTCAAAATTGAAAATCATTCCATTAGGCGGATTAGAGCAGATTGGAATGAACATAACTGCCTTTGAATACGAAGACAGTATTATTGTTGTGGACTGCGGTTTGTCATTCCCGGAGGATGATATGTTTGGTGTAGACCTTGTTATCCCGGATGTGACTTATTTAAAAGATAATATTGACAAAGTAAAGGGATTTTTTATTACCCATGGTCACGAAGACCATATCGGAGCAATCCCTTATATTTTAAAAGAAGTCAATGTGCCGATTTATGCAACCAAGCTTACGATTGCAATTATCGAACACAAGTTAGAAGAGCATAATATGCTCAAGAAAGTAAAACGTAAGGTAGTAAAATACGGACAGCATATTAACTTAGGCTGCTTCCGCGTGGAATTTATCCGTACCAACCATAGTATTCAGGATGCGGCAGCTCTTGCCATTTATTCACCGGCAGGAACAGTTGTCCACACCGGAGACTTTAAAGTGGATTATACACCGGTATATGGTGATGCTATCGATTTACAGCGTTTTGGTGAGATTGGTAAGAAGGGTGTACTGGCATTGATGTGTGACTCCACCAATGCAGAGCGTCCTGGCTTTACCATGTCGGAGCGTACCGTAGGAAAGACCTTTGATAATATTTTTGCTGACCATAAGAACACACGAATCATTATTGCAACTTTTGCATCCAATGTAGACCGTGTACAGCAGATTATGAACTCTGCCAATAAGTATGGCAGAAAAGTAGTGATTGAAGGACGAAGCATGGTAAATATCATTACGATTGCGTCTGAGCTGGGATACCTTACCATCCCGGAGCAGACCCTGATTGATATTGAACAGCTGAAGAATTATCCGGATGAGCAGACGGTTATCATTACAACAGGAAGCCAGGGAGAATCCATGGCGGCATTATCCCGTATGGCATCCGGCATGCATCGTAAGATAACAATTAAACCAAAGGATACCATTATTTTTAGTTCCAACCCGATTCCGGGTAATGAAAAAGCAGTGTCCGGTGTCATTAATGAACTGACCATGAAAGGTGCAGAGGTTATTTTCCAGGATGTTCATGTTTCCGGTCATGCCTGTCAGGAGGATATCAAACTGATTTACTCACTGGTAAAACCGAAATATGCAATTCCGGTTCATGGAGAATACCGTCATCTGGTTGCCCAGGCTAAGATTGCAGAAGAACTTGGCATTGATAAAGAAAATATTTTCCTCTTGTCTTCCGGTGATGTATTAGAACTGGATGAGGAAAGCGCAGCAGTTACCGGACATGTACAGGTAGGCGATGTCATGGTAGACGGACTTGGTGTTGGTGACGTAGGAAATATTGTATTGCGTGACAGACAGCATCTGGCAGAAGAAGGAATCATTATTGTTGTAATGACATTGGAAAGTGGCTCCGGAATGGTGCTGGCAGGACCGGACATCGTATCCAGAGGATTTGTCTATGTACGTGGGGCAGAAAGCCTGATGGAGGAAGCTCGTCATGTATTAGAGGGAACCATGGAACACTGCATGGATAAGAATATTACAGACTGGAGCAAGATTAAGACAGAAATCAAAGATGCTTTAGGTGATTTTGTCTGGAAAGAGACAAAGCGCAGACCGATGATTATTCCAATTATTATGGAAGTTTAATGTGGGTGGATGAACATGAGCGTAGTAGAAGATAAGGTAACAGAACTTGTAAATGCAATTCAGGATACCAATGAATATAAGCGTTATCAGGAAGCAAAGAATAAGCTGCATGCGAATCCGGAATTAGAGCAGATTGTATTTGCATTCCGCCAGAAGAATTACCAGATCCAGAACAGTAAAAATGTGGATCTGTTCTGGGAAGTAGACCAGCTGGAGCGGGAAAATATAGATATCCGCAAGAATCCGGTTGCAGAAGAATTTATGACAGCAGAGCTTGCATTCTGCCGTCTGCTGCAGAAAATTAATTTCAGACTGGTTGGCGGCCTGAATTTTGAAGTAGGTTTTGTAAACGAAAGATAATGGAGAGGTTGTGCGATGAGTGCCAGTAAGATTGTGATGAAAATTGTCCGAATCAGTTTTTCTGTTCTTGTTGTTGTACTGGTGATTTTTGTACTTTTTAAGGCAGGAAGCTATGCATATGATTTCGGATATCGCGTGTATACAGAGCAGCCGGTGTCATCCGGTGATGGCAAGGATATTGTGGTTCAGATAGAGGCTGGAATGTCCGGTAGTGATATTGGAAGTATGTTAGAGGAGAAAGGACTTATCCGTGATGCCAGGCTTTTTGCAGTGCAGTTAAAGCTTTCTGCGTATTCTAAAAAAATCAAACCGGGAATATATACGCTGAATACTTCCATGACAGCGAAAGAAATGATGGAAGCCATGTCACCGGTTTTGGAAAAAGATACAGAGGGTACAACGTGATAGTAGAGGAACGATTAGTAACGTATATCAATTCCTTAGACAGTGGAAATACACCGCTTTTAGAGGAAATTGAGGCAGAGGCAAAGAAGAATTATGTGCCGGTTATTCGTAAGGAAATGCAGAGTTTTTTAAAATCCATGCTGGCATTAAAGCGGCCGGAGCGGATTTTGGAAGTGGGAACTGCAGTAGGATTTTCTGCACTTCTGATGGAAGAATATAATCCGGTGCCATGCCGGATTACAACTATAGAAAATTACGAGAAAAGAATTCCTATTGCACAGGAAAATTTCAAACATGCCGGAAAAGAGAAAGAAATCACACTGATTCCGGGAGATGCCACAGAGGTGTTAAAGACGTTAGAAGATCCTTATGATTTTCTTTTTATGGATGCGGCAAAGGGACAGTATATCAATTTCCTGCCGGATATTCTTCGGCTGATGAAGCCTGGTGCATTACTGGTATCTGACAATGTGCTGCAGGAGGGAGATATTATCGAATCCCATTATGCAGTAACCAGAAGAAACCGGACCATTCATAAGAGAATGCGGGAATATCTTTATGAACTGACACACAATGACAGTCTTACCACATCGGTGCTTCCGATTGGAGACGGTGTTACCATTAGCATTAAGAAATAGATGATACAGATTGAAATATTAGGAGAAATAAATCAATGAGACCGGTAGAATTACTGATTCCAGCCAGCAGTCTGGAAGTATTAAAAATTGCAGTCATTTATGGAGCAGATGCCGTATATATCGGCGGAGAAGTATTTGGACTTCGTGCGAAGGCAAAAAACTTTTCCATGGAGGATATGGCAGAGGGCATCCAGTTTGCCCATGAGCATGGCGTAAAAGTTTATGTAACAGCAAATATACTGGCTCACAATGGGGATTTGGAAGGTGTAAGAGAGTACTTTACCCAGTTAAAGGAAATCAAGCCGGATGCCCTGATTATTTCCGACCCGGGTATTTATACCATTGCAAAAGAAATCTGCCCGGAAATCGAGCGTCATATCAGTACCCAGGCCAATAATACCAACTATGGAACGTATCAGTTCTGGTGGAACCAGGGCGCAAAGCGTGTGGTAACAGCAAGAGAGCTTTCTTTAAATGAGATTGCTGAGATTCGCAAAAATATTCCGGATGAAATGGAAATCGAGACATTTGTGCATGGAGCAATGTGTATTTCCTATTCCGGAAGATGTCTTTTAAGTAATTATTTTACCGGAAGAGATGCCAACCAGGGAGCCTGCACTCATCCGTGCCGCTGGAAATATGCAGTGGTAGAGGAAAAACGTCCGGGAGAGTATCTGCCGGTTTATGAAAATGAACGTGGTACCTATATTTTTAACTCCAAGGATTTGTGCATGATTGAGCACATCCCGGAACTGATTGAGGCAGGTATTGATTCCTTTAAGATAGAAGGACGTATGAAGACAGCACTTTATGTTGCTACTGTAGCACGTACTTACCGGAAAGCCATTGATGATTATCTTACCTCACCGGAGAAATATAAAGAAAATATGGACTGGTATTTAGAACAGATTTCTAACTGTACTTATCGCCAGTTTACCACCGGCTTTTTCTTTGGAAAGCCTTCGGAAGAGAGCCAGATTTACGATAATAACACTTATATCAAAGAGTATACCTACCTTGGAATTGTAGGAGAACGCAACGAAGAGGGATTATATCAAATTGAACAGAGAAATAAATTCTCCGTAGGGGAACAGATTGAAGTCATGAAACCGGATGGAAGAAATATTCCGGTTACCGTAAAACGGATTGTGGACGAAGATGGAAATGAAATGGAATCAGCACCACATCCAAAACAGGTGCTTTACATTGATTTAGGACAGGAACTGGAGATGTATGATATTTTACGCAGACAGGAGGAATGACCTATGGAAGAAAAGTATGTTGTTTATGTCGGAACGTATACCCATGAGAACAGTATCGGAATCCATTTATATGATTTGGATGCAAAAAGCGGAGAAATGAAGGAACGGAAAGTGGTTCCCATCAATAATCCTTCCGATTTGCTGGTATCGAAGGATGGCAGATTCTTATATTCCATCGCAGATGAAGGCGTGGAAGCATTTCACATTCTGCCGGACGGAGACCTTGAGCCAATGAACAAGCAGTGGATTGGCGGTATGCGTGGCTGTTATGTGGAAGTGGACAGTAAGAACCGTTATCTTTTCGTAGGCGGTCATCATGATGGCAGAGTGACCATGATGAAGTTGGAAGAAGATGGCAGCATCGGAGAAATCGCAGACGGTATCTTTCATAAGGGAATGGGACGGACCATTGCAGAGCGAAGTTCCAAGCCACATGTAGACTGCGTGAAGCTGACACCGGACGAGAAGTTCTTGTGTGCAGTGGATAATGGATTAGATCATGTAAAGATTTACCGGATTGACTATGAGAATGGCAGGATGAAGCTTGCAGATATCATCCGTTGTCCGTTGGAATCTGCACCGCATATGATTCGTTTCAGCCGTGATGGAAGATTTGCTTATATTCTCTATGAGCTGTTGAATCAGATAGAGGTATTTTCCTATACGTTAGAAAATGACCAGCCGCATTTCGAGAAGGTTCAGACCATTACAACGACCATACCGAAGGAAGCTGATGTCTGTGCTGCATCCGGTCTGGAAGTGACAATGGATGGTGAATATTTATTCTGCAGTAATGCAGGTGCAAACTCCGTATCGATTTATGAAATTGATAAAGAGAGTGGATGTCTTACCATGATGTGTAATTCGAAAATCAGTGGTGATTATCCGAAAATGATTGGTATCTGTCCGGACAGAATGCATTTCATGAGCCTTAATAATGAGACCAATGAGATTACCATGTTTAAGGTAGATTATGAGAAGAAATACATTCTGATGGAAGAGAGACCAATTCCGGTAGATAAACCGAATTGCATTTACATCCATAAACTAAGTTAGAAGCGAACTGCGGGAAACATGCTTTAACCAGGCATTTTTCGGTATTCATGTAAAAAGGGTAAAAAAAGATGTCATTTGTTAAAAAAATAACAGACGACATCTTTCTTTTTTGGAAAAACTATGATAGAATAACACGGTTGAAGCCTACCGGTCCGGAGGCTATCAATGGAAGTGCTTGGCCGCAAAGCCTTAAAATGCGGAGAAAAAAGAAAATTTAAGAAAAGAGGAAGAGACTATGAGTGAAAAAAACGTAGCTTTTACCAGGGACAGAAGTATCCCAAAATCTTATGAGCTGGTTCTGACAGCTTTATTTACCGCCATTATCGTCGTAATGGCTTTTACCCCGTTAGGATTTATTCCTTTAGTAGTAATTAATGCAACGATTATCCATATACCGGTTATTTTAGGTGCAATTTTCTGCGGACCGAAAAAAGGTGCCTTTTTGGGATTTGTATTTGGATTAACCAGTTTTATTAAAAATACATTGATGCCAACTTCTATGTCAGCATTTGTATTTTCACCGATACTGGCAAGCAGCATCGATGGCGCAGCAGGAGTGGTAAAGAGTACCATTATCTGTTTTGTACCACGAATTTTAGTAGGTATCATCCCATATTTCGTATATCGTGGAATTGTAAAATTAACCACATCCAGCCATGCAAAGGCTGCAAAGGTAATCAGTAATCTTGTAATCAGTGTACTTTTACTGGTTGGTATCCATGCGTTCTTTGCTAAAATGCTGACAACAGATTCGAAGGAAATGATTGGCTGGATATCAGGTGCAGCTGCAGCAGTTATTTATTTTATTGTAGTGGAACTGACCGGGAGAAAGAAGGATGGCAGATTCTTGGGCTATGTCTATGCCGGCGTGACTGGTGCATTGACCAATACACTGCTTGTAATGCCGATGATTTATATTTTCTATAAAGAGGCATATGCCAATGCATTGAGCATTGAGCCGGGCGCAGTTATGGGCGTAATCCTTGGCGTTATCAGCTTTAATGGAATTATAGAAGCAATTGTAGCAGCCGTTCTGGTAGCAGCAATTGGAATGGTATTGAATAAAGTACACAGGAGGTAATTCATATGTTAAAGGGCAGGAACATATTACTGGCAGTGACAGGAAGCATTGCAGCATATAAGGCGGCATCACTTGCCAGTATGCTGGTAAAGCAGCACGCAGATGTGCATGTAATTATGACGAAAAATGCAGAGCAGTTTATATCACCGGTTACCTTTGAGACACTGACTGGTAATAAGGTAATTGACGACACCTTTGACCGCAACAGCGGATATCATGTGGCACATATTGCTATGGCACAGGAAGCAGATGTGGTGATGATTGCTCCGGCATCTGCAGATGTCATTGCAAAGCTGGCACACGGAATTGCAGATGATATGCTCACTTCTACCATGTTAGCCTGTGAGGCTCCGATATATCTTGCCCCGGCAATGAATACACATATGTTTGATAATCCGTTAACACAGGATAATCTTAAGAAGCTAAGAACATATGGTTATCACATTATTGAGCCATCCTCAGGCTATCTTGCCTGTGGCGATACCGGAAGGGGAAAACTTCCGGAACCGGAAGAACTGTTAGAATATATTCTGCAGGAAGCTGCCTGTGAGAAAGACCTGACAGGAAAGAAGGTTCTCATCACAGCAGGAGCCACCCGGGAGGCAATTGACCCGGTACGTTATGTGACCAACCATTCCACCGGAAAAATGGGTTATGCACTGGCAAAGAATGCGGCAAGAAGAGGGGCAGAGGTAACACTGGTCACCGGACCGACCAGCCTTGAAGAGCCATTTTTTGTAAATACAATTCCGGTTGTTACGGCAGAAGAAATGTATCAGGCTGTCACAGATGCATTTGCAGAACAGGACATTGTAGTCATGGCGGCAGCAGTAGCGGACTACCGTCCAAAGACCGTTGCGGATGAAAAAATCAAAAAGGCCGATGGCGGACTGACGTTGGAAATGGAACGCACGAAAGATATTTTAGGAACAGTTTCTGCCCGGAAGGAAAACCAGTTCCTGTGTGGATTTTCCATGGAGACACAGCATCTGAAAGAAAATTCCAAAGCCAAGTTAGAAAAGAAGAAGCTTGATATGATTGTTGCCAATAATCTTAAGACAGCGGGAGCCGGATTTGGTACCGATACCAATGTGGTAACTTTGATTACAGAATCAGAAGAAAAAGAGTTTCCGATTATGTCGAAGGATGAAGTTGCCTCAGCTATCTTTGATGAGATTCTAAGCAAAATGCAGGCGTAGAAAATAATAATAATAATAATAATCCCTGTCAGCGGAAGGTCACCTGAGTTTGTGACTTGTAGCAGACAGGGATTTTGCTATTTCTGATAGAAGCCTTTATTTCTTGTAGAAATCTTTGATTCCATCCATCCGGGCACTCATGTTAGAAAGCATGGCATCGAAAATAGTAATGGCAGCCATGGATTCGACAACCACAACAGCTCTTGGAACGATAATCGGATCGTGACGTCCCTTGATATTGATTTCGATTTCCTCGCCGTTTTTATTTATGGTCTTCTGGGTGGAAGCAACGGAAGGAGTCGGCTTGATGGCAGCACGGAATACAATCGGCGAGCCATCACTCATGCCGCCTAAGATACCGCCGGCGTGGTTGGTTTCTTTTGTGACAGAACCGTTTTCATCCGTTACAAAGGCATCGTTGTTGGTAAGTCCGGTAGCAGCAGCAACTGCAAATCCATCACCGATTTCAAAGCCTTTTACAGCACCAATGGAGAAAATTGCTTTGGCTAAATTTGCATCGATTTTTTCGAATACCGGGTCACCGATTCCGGCAGGAACACCGGTAATAACACATTCGATAATACCGCCGGCAGAGTTCTGCATGGCTTTGCATTCTTCCAGATAGGAAGCAGCTTTTGCAGCAGCATCTGCATCCGGCATATAGAGTGGATTCTTCGTAATTTCTGCAGCATCAAATCTGGTTTCGTCAATGGTAACTGGACCGATGCTCTTACTGTAGGTGAGAATCTCAATGCCAAGTTCCTTTAAAATCTTTGCGGCAACCGCACCGGCAGCCACACGTCCGATAGTTTCACGACCGGAAGAACGTCCGCCACCACGGTAATCCCGGAAACCGTATTTGGCATCAAAGGTAAAGTCAGCATGTCCCGGACGATAGTAGGAAGCAATCTCACTGTAGTCTTTGGAATGCTGGTTTTCATTTACCACAATCAGTGAGATTGGAGTTCCGGTGGTTCTGCCTTCAAAGACACCGGAAAGAATATGTACTGCATCATCCTCTTTTCGCGGGGTAGAGAAAGCAGATTGTCCCGGTTTACGCCGGTTTAAATAGGTCTGTATATCTTCTTCACAAAGGGAAAGTCCGGCAGGACAGCCGTCAATTACGACACCGATTCCTATTCCGTGTGATTCTCCCCAGGTTGTAATTTTAAAGTTAGTTCCAATAGTTGAGCCTGCCATAGCATCCTCCTGATTTGTTTTTGTAAAAAAGTCAGACTCTATTATAGAAGATTTTTCAGATACTGGCAATCCCACAGTTGCAAAAAGTGCGAAAACAAGGTATGCTAGGATAGTATTTGTAAAAAGAACAGAAACAGGAGATTATATGTACGAATTATTAAAACAGGATGGAAGAGCAAAGAGGGGCATTTTTCATACCGTACATGGTGATATACAGACCCCGGTGTTTATGAATGTAGGAACGGTCGCTGCCATAAAGGGAGCTGTTTCTACCGAAGACTTAGAGCAGATTAAGACACAGGTGGAATTATCCAATACCTATCATCTGCATGTACGTCCGGGAGATAAATTAATCAAAGAGCTGGGCGGACTGCACAAGTTCATGGTGTGGGACAAACCAATTCTTACCGATTCCGGTGGATTCCAGGTATTTTCACTGGCAGGACTCCGTAAAATCAAAGAAGAGGGAGTCTATTTCCATTCCCACATTGATGGAGCAAAAATTTTCATGGGACCGGAAGAAAGTATGCAGATACAGTCTAATCTGGCATCCACCATTGCCATGGCATTTGATGAATGTGCACCGGCACTGGCTGACCGTGGATATGTAGAGGCATCCGTAGCCAGAACAACCCGCTGGCTGGCACGCTGTAAGGCGGAAATGACAAGACTGAATGGGTTGGAAGATACCATTAATAAAAATCAGATGCTGTTTGGAATTAACCAGGGAGCCATTTATCCGGATATCCGGATTGACCATGCAAAGCGAATCAGTGAATTGGATTTAGACGGCTATGCAGTAGGTGGACTTGCAGTAGGCGAGACCCACGAAGAGATGTATGATATCTTAGACCAGACCGTTCCATATCTGCCACTTGAGAAACCAACCTATCTTATGGGTGTCGGAACTCCGGCAAATATTTTAGAGGCAGTAGACCGTGGTGTGGATTTCTTTGACTGTGTATATCCGACCCGTAATGGCCGCCACGGACATCTTTATACCAATCAGGGAAAGATTAACCTTTTCAATAAGAAATATGAAAAGGATATGCGCCCAATCGAGGAAGGCTGTCAGTGTCCGACCTGCCGCCGCTACAGCAGAGCCTATGTCCGCCATTTATTAAAGGCAAAGGAAATGCTTGGTATGCGTCTTTGCGTATTACACAATCTGTATTTCTACAATACCATGATGGAAGAAATCAGAGACGCCATTGATGCCGGCAATTATAAGTCATACAAAGAGGAAAAACTCTATGGTATGAACCAGATAAACAGGGAAAAAGAGGCACAAATCTAAAAAAAGAATGAAATATCGGGAAAATACTTGTGAAACGCAGTCTTTTTGTGTACAATGTTTTTCATGAACTTAAGTTTGTAATTCAGGAGGAAAAGAAATGTCTATTTTAGCATCACAGCAGGCACAGGCCTGGGGAAGCATTATTATGTGGGTAGTAATTATGGTTGTATTTGTATACTTCTTCATGATTCGTCCACAGAAGAAAGAAGCAAAGAAAAAAGAGCAGATGATGTCGGAGTTAGCAGTAGGTGATACCGTACTGACAACCAGCGGTTTCTACGGAATCGTAATTGATGTATCTGAAGATGATACTGTTATCGTTGAGTTTGGCAGCAACAGAAACTGCCGTATCCCAATGCAGAAAGCAGCAATTGCCGCAATCGAAAAACCGGAAGAAGCAGTAGAAGCAAAAGAAACCAAAGAGAAGAAATAAGATAAGACCTTAGAAAATCCGTGGAGTGTGCGCAATGTACAAGCCACGGATTTTTTTGAAAAGAGGGAGTAAGGTTATATGAGAATATTCAAGAAAAAATCCACGCCATTGCCCTATGATAAAATGAACAAGAAGCCTGTTATTAAAGCCAGCATCTGCAATGGAGAACAGGTGGCAGGCTTTAAAGATATCCATACAGGAAAGATAGAAGAAATAATGCTGATAAGAAATGAGGCAGACCTTGATACGTTCCGGAAAATGTATGGAATTGAGGGAAAAATAGAAAAGGAATATTAAGCAAAGCATAATAGAAATTCAAGACAGAAGGAAAAGGAGCATAACCATGCAGACAGACATTAACGCAGCATATTTTAAAAGCATCATAGACCAGGATCGTTGTTCCGTTGTGATATGCAATTTAAAGCACGAAATCATTTATATGAATCCAACTGCAGTAAAAAGCTATGAGAAATGGGGCGGTGAAAGCCTTGTTGGAAGAAGCCTTTTAAACTGCCATAATGAAGAATCGCAAAAACGCATCCAGCAGGTAATCGACTGGTTCTCTGCAGATGAAAGCCACAATCTCATCTATACCTCCCATAACGTGAAGCAGAATAAAGATGTGTATATGGTTGCTTTAAGGGATGCCGAGGGAAAGCTGATTGGCTATTATGAGAAGCATGAATTCAGAAATGCAGAAACCATGGAAAAATATGATTTGTGGTAAAATGAAATATAGGAAAATGAGATAGTTTCATATCATAAATAGAGCGGTACATCGACAAAGGTGTATCGCTCTATTTAAATTCAATAATATCATTTGGAGTACAGCCTATAATGGTGCAGAGCTTTTCCAAGGTGAGTACAGTAATATTTTTGTTGTGTTTTAATCCATCCAGAGTTTTATTATCAATGCCCATCTTTAGAAGCTGGTATTGGGATATCTTTTTGGACTTCATAGTATTCCACAAATTAGCAGACAGCAAATTATCAAAGAATTTAGAAGGGGAAGCAGGTTTTCCTGATTTTGTTGTGCTGGAAAGGAAGAAAAGTCGAGATGCAGCTAAATATGGGTGCATAGAAGCAAAACGACCGTATGATAATATGGAGATAACAGAGCAGATAGAAGGACACCTTAATTCTTATGGAAAAGTAATTTATACAAATGGACTCATATGGAAATTTTATAAAGTGAAAGAAAAGCCAGTAAAAGAGTTTTGCTTAGGTTGTATAGACCCTCATAATCAGGATTCTGTAATCTGGGAACCGGTAGATAACTGGTATAAACTGATGAGCTTTTTAGAGGACTGGAACTGGAAATCATAAGATAGGGTTGCCATAGAATAAAACACAAAAAGACAGGCATATCACACAACGTATAGCTATTAGTGTGATATGCCTTTTCTAGTCCCCTAGAAATTACTGTCATTCCATCCCCAGTCCTCGGTCGGGAAGTAAGCAACATAGATTCGCTTCTTCGGAATGCCAAGCTCATTTTCTAAGAGCGTACAGACTTTTCTTGTCATAAGATTCATCTGTGGCTTGGTCGGATAGCCGTAGCATTTCACTTCTACATAAGCAATGTCTTTGGTGCTTCCTAGAAAGCAAAGAGAAGCATTACCCTCGAACCCGGTCATAACCCAGTTCTCACCTTTGCCGAGACAGTCTCTGGTGATGATGCAGAGCTCCTTGGACAGGGCATCTTTTTTGGCAATATCTAAAGTAGCAGTAGTTTTCATGTTAATAAATGGCATTGTTAGTCCTCCTTACAAATGGATAAGTTAATTGGTTCATTATATAGGTGAGAGTGAAAAAGCTATGATTCATCAGAATATGGATGCTTGAAGCAAACGGTTAGAGGCACCTGGCATTTCGTACAATATCAGGCAACACCGGCACATGGATGTGACGGTGAGGTGCAGCTTGAACATGGATGTGAATCTGCACCGGTTGCCGTACGGTATTAGTATTGCGGTAGAAATGCCTGATGCCCCTTACCGTTTTGCCTCGCATCCATATCTGATGAATCATAGAGTATTCCTCAATTCCTATAAAATACCTACCTCAAGTCTACTGTACCAGTCCCCATCTGACAAGAAAAAGATTTGTATAATAACAACAAATCATATCAAAAGAACAGAATATAACCACAGTTTATAAAAACTATGAGAAACTATAATGGTAAAATTTATTGAATTCTTCGGATAAATAAGCTATGATATAGGATAATGAGCATTACCATAATCAGTAGTTATGAAATTGGGATGCATGCAATAGGAAAAGAAAGAAGGATTTACCCATGAATTATAATGTTGGAGTAATTGCCGGTGACGGAATCGGACCGGAGATTGTAAGCGAAGCAAGAAAGGTGTTAGATGCCATTGGAGCAAAATTCGGACACACCTTTACATATGACGAGATACTGATGGGCGGTTGTTCTATCGATGCAACCGGTGTACCGCTGACCGATGATGCCATTGCACATGCAAAAGCGGCAGATGCAGTTCTGATGGGTTCCATCGGAGGAAATACAGCAACATCCCCTTGGTACAAATTAGAGCCATCCCTTCGCCCGGAGGCAGGCCTTTTGAAATTGAGAAAAGCATTGAACCTTTTTGCTAACTTAAGACCGGCATACCTTTATGAAGAATTAAAGGAAGCATGTCCACTGCGTGATGATATTATCGGAGACGGATTTGACATGATGATTATGCGTGAACTGACCGGCGGACTTTATTTTGGCGAGAGAAAGACAGAAGAAGTGGACGGTGTGATGACGGCAACCGATACTTTGACATATAACGAAAATGAAATCCGCAGAATTGCAAAACGTGGATTTGACATTGCCATGAAACGCCGCAGGAAAGTAACCAGCGTGGATAAGGCAAACGTACTGGATTCCTCCAGACTCTGGAGAAAGATTGTAGAAGAAGTAGCAAAGGATTATCCGGAAGTAACATATGAGCATATGCTGGTAGATAACTGTGCCATGCAGTTGGTAAAAGACCCGAAGCAGTTCGATGTAATTTTAACTGAGAATATGTTTGGAGATATTTTATCCGATGAAGCAAGTATGGTAACCGGTTCCATCGGAATGTTATCCTCTGCAAGCTTAAATGATACGAAATTCGGTCTTTATGAGCCAAGCGGTGGTTCTGCACCGGATATCGCAGGAAAAGGAATTGCAAACCCGATTGCAACCATTTTAAGTGCAGCGATGATGTTAAGATATTCCTTTGATCTCGATAAAGAAGCAGATGCCATTGAAAATGCCGTAAAGAAGGTATTAAAGGCAGGCTATCGTACCATTGACATTATGCCACAGGAAGAAGCAAAGAAAGCAACCGTAACCCAGGTAGGAACAGCCAGAATGGGTGACTTAATCGTAGAGAATCTGTAAGAGATAAGAAATTTTCAGACAGAACAATAAAAAAGAGAGGAAGAACGAAGATGAAGAGTGATAATGTAAAAGCCGGAATGCAGCAGGCTCCGCACAGAAGTCTTTTTAACGCTTTGGGATTTACCGAAGAAGAAATGAAGAAACCAATGGTTGGTATCGTAAGTTCTTATAATGAAATCGTACCGGGCCATATGAATCTGGATAAAATTGTAAACGCTGTAAAATTAGGTGTTGCAGAAGCAGGTGGAGTACCGGTTGTATTCCCTGCAATTGCAGTTTGTGATGGAATTGCCATGGGACATATCGGAATGAAATATTCCCTGGTAACAAGAGACTTAATTGCAGATTCCACAGAGTGTATGGCATTAGCCCATCAGTTTGATGCACTGGTTATGGTGCCAAACTGTGATAAGAACGTACCGGGACTTCTGATGGCAGCAGCAAGAATTAATGTACCTACCGTATTTGTTTCCGGTGGTCCGATGTTAGCAGGTCATGTAAAGGGACGTAAGAGAAGCTTATCTTCCATGTTTGAGGCAGTAGGCTCCTATGCAGCAGGTACAATGACAGAGGAAGAAGTAAGGGAATACGAAGAGAAAGTATGTCCGACCTGTGGTTCCTGTTCCGGTATGTATACCGCAAACTCCATGAACTGTCTGACCGAGGCACTTGGTATGGGCTTACGTGGAAACGGAACCATTCCTGCCGTATATTCCGAGCGTATCAAATTAGCAAAACATGCCGGAATGGCAGTTATGGATATGTATCGGAAAGATATCCGTCCAAGAGATATTATGACAAAGGATGCTATTTTAAATGCACTGACCGTAGATATGGCGTTAGGCTGCTCTACCAACAGTATGCTTCACCTGCCTGCAATCGCACATGAAGTAGGATTTGATTTTGATATTTCCTTTGCAAATCCAATCAGTGAGAAGACTCCGAACCTCTGCCATTTGGCACCGGCAGGCCCGACCTATATGGAAGACTTAAATGAAGCCGGCGGTGTCTATGCTGTCATGAAAGAATTAGCAGATGCAGGACTTTTACATACAGACTGTATGACCGTAACCGGTAAGACCGTAGGCGAGAATATCAAAGATGCAGTCAATAAGAATCCGGAAGTTATCCGTCCACTGGATAATCCGTATAGTAAGACCGGTGGTCTTGCCGTATTAAAAGGAAATCTTGCTCCGGACGGCGGTGTTGTAAAACGTTCCGCAGTCGTAGAAGAGATGATGGTTCATGAAGGACCGGCAAGAGTATTTGACTGTGAGGAAGATGCCATTGCAGCAATCAAGGGTGGCAGAATTGTTGCCGGTGATGTAGTCGTGATCCGTTACGAAGGACCAAAAGGCGGCCCTGGTATGCGTGAGATGTTAAATCCGACTTCTGCAATCGCAGGTATGGGACTTGGTTCTTCCGTAGCATTGATTACAGACGGACGTTTCTCCGGCGCAAGCCGTGGAGCTTCCATCGGTCATGTTTCACCGGAAGCAGCCGTAGGCGGACCAATCGCATTGGTAGAAGAAGGCGATATCATTAAGATTAACATTCCGGAAATGAAGTTAGAGCTTGCAGTATCCGATGAAAAACTGGCAGCCCGTAAAGCAAAATGGCAGCCAAGAGAACCGAAGGTAACAACCGGATATCTGGCACGTTATGCTTCCATGGTTACTTCAGGAAACCGCGGTGCAATTTTACAGATTCCAGGTACCGGGGAAGAAAAATAAGAACCGGTAATCTGTAAATATACAGCAGAAAGATAAGTTGGAAAGAGAGGAAATTTCAATGCTCTTAACAGGTGCTGAAATCGTAATAGAATGTTTGAAAGAGCAGGGCGTGGATACGGTATTTGGTTATCCGGGTGGTGCAATTTTAAATGTATATGATGAGTTATATAAACATAGTAATGAAATAAAACATATTTTAACTTCCCATGAGCAGGGAGCTTCCCATGCGGCAGACGGATATGCAAGAAGCACCGGAAAAGTTGGTGTGTGCTTTGCCACCAGCGGACCGGGTGCAACTAATCTGGTAACCGGAATCGCAACCGCATATATGGATTCTGTTCCAATGGTAGCAATTACCTGTAATGTCAATGTGCCGCTTCTTGGCAAAGACAGTTTCCAGGAAATTGATATTGCAGGAATTACCATGCCGATTACCAAGCACAACTTTATTGTAAAAGATGTCAATGATCTGGCAGATACCATCCGCCGGGCATTCCGCATTGCAAAAAAAGGAAGACCGGGTCCTGTTCTTGTGGATATTCCAAAGGATGTCACTGCTAACAGGGCAGAATATAACGCACAGCGTATTGAACCGGTACTGCGTGTGACAGAAACCATCCGGGAGGAAGATTTAGAAGAAGCAGTTGCTTTGATTCAGAAAGCGAAAAAACCATATATCTTTGTGGGCGGCGGTGCCGTGATTTCCGACTGTTCGGATGAATTGAGAGAATTTGTGGATAAGGTGGATGCACCGGTTTGTGATACCCTGATGGGAAAAGGTGCATTTAACGGAACGGATGAACGTTATACCGGAATGCTTGGAATGCATGGAACCAAGACTTCCAATCTTGGAGTCAGCGAGTGCGATCTTCTGATTGCAGTAGGTGTCCGTTTCTCAGACCGTGTGCTTGGAAATGCTAAGAAATTTGCCCATCATGCAAAAATCTTACAGTTTGATGTGGATGCGGCAGAGATTAATAAAAATATCATGGTAACAAACAGCGTGATTGGTGATTTAAAGAAGATTCTTGCAAGAATCAATCCGATGTTATCTCCGATGGAGCATAAAGAGTGGATGGAGCACATCATGGAATACAAGAAAGAATATCCATTGAGCTATCATCCGGAAGGATTAAGCGGTCCGTTCGTAATCGAAGAAATCTATCGTCAGACCAACGGAGATGCTATCATGGTAACGGAGGTCGGACAGCATCAGATGTGGGCAGCACAGTATTATAAATACAAACAGCCGAGAACACTTCTGACATCCGGCGGACTTGGAACCATGGGTTATGGACTGGGGGCAGCAATCGGTGCGCAGATAGCAAATCCGGATAAACAGGTTATCAATATTGCCGGTGACGGATGTTTCCGTATGAATATGAATGAGATTGCAACAGCAGTCCGTCAGAAGCTTCCGTTAATCGAAGTTATCATTAATAACCATGTGCTTGGAATGGTAAGACAGTGGCAGACACTTTTCTATGAGAAGCATTATTCTGCAACTGTTTTAGACGATGGAGTAGATTTTGTAAAACTGGCAGAAGCCATGGGAGCAACGGGATATCGGGCAACCAGTCAGGCAGAATTTGTCGATATTTTGAAAAAAGCACTTGCAAGTAGTACACCAGTTGTTATAGACTGTATAATTGATAGTGATGATAAGGTGTGGCCAATGGTAGCACCGGGGGCAGCTATATCTGAGGTGTTTACCGAGGAAGATTTAAAATAATAAGCCATTACATATAGAAAGATATGTGTAAGAAGTGAGGAGGAATTAGAAAATGAGCAGAGTATATAATTTTTCTGCAGGTCCGGCAGTATTACCGGAAGAAGTTTTACAGGAAGCAGCAGATGAGATGTTAGACTACAGAGGATGTGGAATGTCCGTAATGGAGATGAGTCATCGTTCCAAAGTATATGACAACATCATCAAAGAGGCAGAAGCTGATTTAAGAGACTTAATGAATATCCCGGATAATTACAAGGTATTATTCTTACAGGGTGGAGCTTCCCAGCAGTTCGCTGCAATTCCAATGAACCTGATGAAAAATAAGAAAGCTGCATATATTGTAACTGGACAGTGGGCTAAGAAAGCTTACCAGGAAGCAAAAATGTATGGGGATGCAGTAGAAGTAGCATCTTCAGCAGATAAGACCTTCTCTTATATTCCGGATTGTTCAGATCTGGATATTCCGGAAGATGCAGATTATGTATATATCTGTGAAAACAATACGATTTATGGAACCAAGTTCAAAGAACTTCCAAATACCAAAGGACATACACTTGTTGCAGACGTATCTTCCTGCTTCTTATCAGAACCGGTTGATGTAACCAAATACGGAGTAATCTACGGCGGCGTTCAGAAGAACGTTGGACCTGCAGGTGTTGTAATCGTAATCATTCGTGAAGACTTAATTACAGATGATGTTCTTCCGGGAACACCTACAATGTTAAAATACAAGACTCAGGCAGATGCAGATTCTCTTTACAATACACCACCATGCTACGGCATTTATATCTGTGGTAAAGTATTCAAATGGTTAAAGAAGATGGGCGGACTTGAAGTTATGAAACAGCGTAACGAAGAGAAAGCTAAGATTCTTTATGATTTCTTAGATCAGAGCAAGTTATTCAAGGGAACTGTAGTTCCAAAAGACCGTTCTCTTATGAACGTACCATTCGTTACCGGTGATGCTGACTTAGATGCAAAATTCGTCAAAGAAGCAACCGAAGCTGGTTTTGTAAACTTAAAGGGACACAGAACCGTTGGCGGTATGCGTGCCAGCATTTACAATGCAATGCCAAAAGAAGGCGTTGAGAAGCTGGTGGCATTTATGAAGAAGTTTGAGGAGGAGAACGCATAATGTTTAACTATACATGTTTAAATCCAATCGCTGGTGTAGGCTTAGACCTTTTGTCAGATGAATATAACAAAGTAGATGATATCAAAGATGCACAGGCAGTCCTGGTAAGAAGTGCAGCAATGCATGATATGGAACTTCCAAAGACTTTAGAAGTTGTTGCAAGAGCAGGTGCAGGTGTAAATAATATCCCATTGGATAAATGTGCAGAAGCAGGTATCGTAGTATTCAATACACCGGGTGCAAACGCAAATGGTGTAAAGGAACTGGTATTTGCAGGAATGTTATTGGCAGCCCGTGACGTAGTCGGTGGAATCGAATGGGTAAAAGGCGAGGAAGGCAATGCAGATGTTGCAAAACTTGCTGAGAAACAGAAGAAGAACTTTGCCGGAAGCGAAATTGCAGGAAAGAAGCTTGGCGTTATCGGACTTGGTGCCATCGGTGTTAAAGTAGCAAATGCTGCAACACATCTTGGTATGGAAGTATACGGATATGACCCATACATTTCTGTAAATGCTGCATGGAGCTTATCACGCAATGTAAATCATGTAAATGCTGTAGAAGAAATTTACAAGAACTGTGATTATATCACAATTCATGTTCCGCTTTTAGATTCTACCAAGAAAATGATTAATGCAGAAGCAATTGCAATGATGAAACCTACCACTGTAGTATTGAACTTTGCAAGAGACTTACTGGTTGATGAAGAGGCAATGGTAGCAGCATTAGAGGAAGGAAAGATTGCAAAATATGTCAGCGACTTCCCAAATCCAACCACAGTTGGAAAGAAAGGCTGTATCGTAACTCCTCATATTGGAGCTTCTACCGAAGAATCCGAAGATAACTGTGCAGTAATGGCAGTAAAAGAGATTCGTGATTTCTTAGAGAATGGAAATATTACACATTCTGTAAACTATCCGGACTGCAATATGGGCGAGTGCAAGAGTGCAGGAAGACTGTTACTGTTACACCGTAACGTAAAGGGAATGATCAGCAGCTATACTTCTATTTTAGGAGATGCAAATATCAACATTTCTGATATGACCAATAAGAGCCGTGGCGATTATGCATGTACATTGCTTGATGTAGATGCACCTGTTACCAAAGAAGTAGAAGAGAAACTTCAGACCTTAGATGGTGTATTAAAGGTTCGTATTGTAAAATAATAAATGCAGGTGAGAAAAAGATAATATATGGACTGCCCGGTTACGCCGCGACAGTCCATTTCTCTTACGCAGGAAACTCACAAAGCGTGTTTTTCGCAATTACGCAGGAAGGAGAAAATAATGGCAGATATCAGACCATTTTTATGTATCAGACCAAGAGAGGATGAGGCGGCAGAGATTGCAGCACTTCCGTATGATGTATATAACAGAGAAGAAGCAAAGAAAGCGGTAGAAGGACATGACAAAAGCTTTCTTCGCATTGACCGTGCCGAGACACAGTTTGATGATTCCGTAGACACTTATGCACCGGAGGTATATAAGAAAGCCCATGACATGCTCTGGGATATGGTAGCAGAAGGTGATTTCGTAAAAGAAGAGAAACCGTGCTATTATATTTACGAACTGACCATGGACGGAAGGGTGCAGACCGGTATTACAGCCTGTGCTTCAATTGATGATTATCAGAATCAGGTCATTAAAAAACATGAGAATACCAGAGCAGATAAAGAGCAGGACAGAATCAACCATGTAAATATCTGTGATGCACAGACCGGACCGATTTTCTTAGCATACCGTTCCAATGATACCATCAATGCAGTGGTAGAGAAGGTAAAGAAGACAGCACCTCTTTATGATTTTGTGGCAGAGGATGGAATCGGACATCGTGTATACAGAATTGCAGAGGCAGAAGATATTGCGGCTATCGAGGAAGCATTTGCAAAGATAAAAGAAATTTATATCGCAGACGGTCATCACCGTGCAGCATCCGCAGTAAAGGTAGGACTGATGCGGAGAGCAGAGCATCCGGATTATGACGGAACTGAGGAATTTAACTATTTCTTATCCGTATTATTCCCGGATGACCAGCTTATGATTATGGATTATAACCGTGTGGTAAAAGACTTAAATGGAATGACAGAAGAGGAATTCCTTGGAAAGATGAACGACCTGTTTGAAGTGGGAGCACCACAGAAGGAAGCGGTTCATCCGGCTGAAAAAGGAAGTTTCAGCATGTACCTTGGGGATAACTGGTATGCCTGCCGGATGAAAGAAGCGGATTTAAGCAGTGACCCGGTAGATGGGCTGGACGTATCAATTTTACAGAATGTGTTACTGCATCCGGTACTTGGCATTGAAGACCCGAAGACCGATAAGCGGATTGATTTCGTAGGTGGAATTCGTGGACTGGAGGAATTGGAGCGCAGAGTACATAGTGACTGTAAAGTGGCATTTGCCATGTATCCGACCAGCATCGGAGAGTTGTTTGCAGTAGCAGATGCCGGAAGACTGATGCCGCCGAAATCCACCTGGTTTGAGCCAAAACTTCGCAGTGGATTATTTATTCATGCACTTTCATAATAACTTTCATAAATAACTGGAGGATATTAAAATGGGATTTTATCTGACCGCATTAGAAGCCAGCACAGAGGGCATTACAGCGGAAGAAGTCAGCGATGCTATTGAACAGATGAAGAAACCGGGCGTGGTACGTACTTACCTGGAGGGGCTGGTGCCGGATTTACTGGCGTTTCTCTTTCAGGTGGTGATTGCCTGCGTGGTATATGCCATTGGCGTAAAGTTAATCAAGCTTTTCCGGAAACTCGTCCGGAAATGGCTGGATAAAAAGGATGCTGACAAGGGTGTAAAACAGTTTATGGATGCACTGGTCAAGTGCATTGGATATTTCTTCTTGATTGTAATCATTCTTTCGCTCTTTGGAATTGCAACCACATCTGTAATGGCAATTGCAGGTTCTGCAGGACTGACGGTAGGCCTGGCACTGCAGGGAAGCTTATCCAACTTTGCCGGCGGCGTATTAATACTGATGTTAAAACCGTTTAAAGTGGGGGATTATATTGTAGAAGACAGCCATGGCAACGAAGGAACGGTAACAGAGATTTCGATTTTCTACACCAAGTTAAAGAGTGTTGACAATAAGATTATCGTAATTCCAAATGGAATCTTAGCCAACAGCAGCCTTACCAATGTAACCTACAGTGAGAAACGCAGGATTGACCTGGAAGTAGGGGTGTCCTATTCGGCGGATTTAAAGAAGACGAAGGCTGTGATAGAGCAGTTGCTTCTTTCCGAAGAACGCCGGCTTAAGGACGAGGCGGTGCAGGTCTTTGTATCGGAATTGGGAGACAGCAGTGTTACCATTGGTGCAAGAGTGTGGGTGCCGACTGATTTATACTGGGATATCCGCTGGGCACTGACTGAGGAGATGAAAAATGCTCTGGATGAAAATGGAATCGAAATTCCGTTCCCGCAGCTTGATGTCAACGTAAAGAATCCGGTATAAAATCGGGCAAAAAAGTGAAAAAGTTTGACAAATATTGGAAAATATGCTACTGTTAGCCATGTAGTCGTGCACAATTTTGTGCAACTTTTTAGATTTATTGTGTATTAGGAGGAAAAAGAAATGCAGGGAACTGTAAAATGGTTTAACGCAAAGAAGGGTTATGGATTTATCTCAGATGCAGAAGGAAATGATGTATTCGTTCATTTCTCCGCATTAAATATGGATGGATTCAAAGAGCTTAAAGATGGAGAAGCAGTTGAATTTGAGGTAGTAGAAGGAGAAAAAGGACCTCAGGCAGCTAACGTAGTTCGCTTAGGTTAATTCGTATAGAGTTGAATATGAAATAAGCGCAGAGCAGGAAGATGGATATCCGTCTTCCTGTTTTTAGGTTTATCAGGTGTAAATGTAAAAAAAATGTGTTATACTGATAAAGACTGTGAGTCAGATTATGAGAACATGGAGGATAAAACATTTGAATTTAGCAGCGTTAACAGCATATGAATTAATCAAAGAAGAAAATCTGACAGACATCCATGCAAAGGGATATCTGCTTCGACATAAAAAGAGTGGAGCTAAAATCAGCCTTATTTCCAATGATGATGAAAATAAGGTCTTTTATATTGGATTCCGTACTCCGGTAGAGAACAGCACCGGCGTACCACATATCATTGAGCATACGGTATTGTGCGGTTCGGACAAGTTTCCGGTGAAGGATCCGTTTGTGGAACTGGTGAAGGGTTCTTTAAATACATTCTTAAATGCCATGACTTACCCGGACAAGACCGTTTATCCGGTGGCAAGCTGCAATGATAAAGATTTTGCTAATCTGATGGATGTATACTTAGACGCTGTGTTCCATCCGAATATCTATAAGAAAGAAGAAATCTTCAAACAGGAAGGCTGGCACTATGAATTAGAGGATAAAGATGCACCGGTTACCATCAATGGAGTGGTATACAATGAGATGAAGGGCGCATTTTCTTCTCCAGAAGGTGTCTTAGACCGTGTAGTATTAAATTCCCTGTTCCCGGATACCACATACAGTAATGAGTCCGGCGGTGACCCGGAAGTAATTCCAGAGCTTACTTATGAGCAGTACCTTGATTTCCACCGGAAATTCTATCATCCATGTAATTCTTATATTTACCTTTATGGAAATATGGATATGGGCGAAAAACTGGAATTTCTCGATAAAGAATATTTAAGCCATTATGATAAAATCGAAGTAGATTCTGCAATTCAGTTGCAGGCTCCTTTTGAAAAGCCGGTAACCATCAGCAAGCCATATTCCATTGCATCTTCCGAAAGTTTAGAGGATAATGCATATCTTTCCTATAATGTGGCAATCGGAACGAATCTTGAGAGTGAACTGACTCTGGCATTTGATGTCTTGGATTATGCACTATTAAGTGCACCGGGAGCACCGTTGAAGCAGGCACTTATTGATGCAGGAATCGGAAAAGATATCATGGGCGGATTTGATAACAGCACCTTACAGCCAATTTTTTCTGTGGTGGCAAAGAATGCCAATAAAGAAGACGAAGAGAAGTTTGTAGGAATTATCGAAGATACTTTAAAGAAAATCGTCAAAGATGGACTCAATAGAAAATCCCTGTTAGCAGGAATCAACAGTGAAGAATTCAAATTCCGTGAAGCAGATTACGGTAATTTCCCGAAGGGATTAATTTATGGATTATCCTGTATGGACAGCTGGCTTTATGATGATGACGAACCATTCTTATATCTTAAAATATTAGACGTATTTGCAGCATTAAAGGAAAAGATTGAAACAGGATATTTTGAAGAACTGATTCAGAAATATCTTTTGGATAACAGCCATAAATCCTATGTATCCATTGAACCGGAAAAAGGCTTAAATGCCAGGCTGGAAAAAGAATTAGAAGAGAAACTGGCTGCTTATAAGAGAGACTTATCAGAAGAAGAGATTGATAAGTTAGTAGAGGATACAAAGCATTTAAAACAGTATCAGGAAGAGCCGTCACCAAAGGAAGACCTGATGAAGATTCCGATGTTAAAACGGCAGGACATGAAGCGTGAAGCGCAGCCGCTGGTATATGAAAAGGTAAGCTGCAATGGCATCGAAACCATTCATACCAACATTTATTCCAATGGCATTCATTATCTGAATCTGATGTTTGATATCAGTGATATTACAGAAGAAGAACTGCCATACCTTGGGGTGTTAAAAGCTGTACTTGGTTATATGGATACAGAGCATTATAATTATGCAGACTTAGCAAATGAGATTAATCTTATGACCGGCGGTATCTCTTCCCAGATTAATATTTATGCGGATACTAAGAAAAAAGACAGTTTCCATGCAAAATACGAAGTACGTTCCAAGATTCTTTATCAGAATTTAGAAGAGGGGCTTAGACTTCTTTCTGAGATTCTGATGGGCACACAGATTACAGATGAAAAACGTCTCTATGAGATTTTAGCGCGTATCAAATCGAGACTGCAGATGTCCTTAAGCTCTGCCGGACATTCCGTATCTGCCATGCGGGCAATGTCTTATTTCTCACCGGTAGCCCGATTCAATGACCTGGTTGGCGGAATTGCACTGTACCGGACGATTGCAGAATTAGAAGAACATTTTGAAGAAAAGAAGCAGTTCTTAATGGATAAATTAAGAAGCCTTACAGAGAAAATATTTGTAAAGAACAGACTGTTGATTTCCCTGACGGCAGACGCAGAAGGATATCAGCTGTTAGAAGAAAAATTCCCGCAGTTCTTAACTGTTTTACCGGATGGAGCAAAAGAGGGAGAAGCAGTTACCTTCCATTGTGAGAAAAAGAATGAAGGTTTCTTAGATGCATCCAAAGTACAGTATGTATCCAGAGCCGGAAATTATTTATCGAAAGGATATTCCTATACCGGAGCACTTCGTATCTTAAAAGTAATTTTAAGCTATGATTACCTTTGGATTAATGTCCGGGTAAAGGGTGGTGCATATGGTTGCATGAGCGGATTTATGCGGAATGGAGATGCATATTTCACTTCTTACCGTGACCCGAACCTTAAGAGCACCAATGAGATTTACGAAGGTATCCCGGCATATTTAAGAGCCTTTGATGCAGATGAACGTGATATGACAAAATATATCATCGGAACAGTAAGTGATATGGATACCCCGTTGAATCCGGCTGCCAAGGGCATGCGTTCCGTAAGTGCTTATCTTACCAATATTTCTTATGAGGAATTACAGCGTGAGAGAAATGAAGTTTTAGATGCACAGCCGGAAAACATTAAAAATCTCGCAGTGCTTATTGAAGCGGTACTCGCACAGGATGCCTTGTGTGTCATCGGTGCAGAGGAAAATGTAGAAGCAGAAAAAGATATGTTCTTAGAAGTAAAGAATCTTTATTAAAAGCTGTGGGTAATAGTCCCGCAGCATACATAAGAAGGAGTAAGTATGACGGAAAATTTTAAATCAGGCTTTGTAACACTGATTGGACGGCCGAATGTAGGAAAGTCCACCTTGATGAATCATCTGATTGGACAGAAGATTGCAATTACATCCAATAAACCGCAGACTACCAGAAACCGTATCCAGACTATTTATACGGATGAAAACAGAGGACAGATTATTTTTGTGGATACACCTGGTATCCATAAGGCAAAGAATAAGCTGGGCGAATTTATGGTAAATGTGGCAGAACACACATTAAATGAAGTGGATGTCATTTTATGGCTGGTGGAACCGAGTGATTTTATCGGCGCAGGAGAGCAGCATATTATTGAAAAGTTAAAAACTGTAAAGACACCGGTTATTCTGGTTATCAATAAATTAGATACCTTGGATAACAAGGATAAAATGCTGGAGTACATTGACACTTATCGTAAAGTCTATGACTTTGCGGAAATCGTACCGGCATCTGCACTGCGGGGAGAAAATACGGATGTTATCATTGATTTGATTTTTAAATATCTGCCGTATGGTCCGATGTTCTATGATGAGGATACCATTACTGACCAGCCGGAGCGTCAGATTGTGGCAGAGCTGATTCGTGAAAAAGCCTTACATGCTTTAAATGAAGAAATTCCTCATGGAATTGCCGTTTCTATTGACCAGATGAAGAAACGCAAAGGCAGGAAAATGTTTGATATTGATGCTACGATTATCTGTGAGCGGGATTCCCACAAGGGAATTATTATCGGCAAGCAGGGAGCCATGTTAAAGAAGATTGGTACCAATGCCAGATATGAAATTGAACACCTCTTAGATGCCAAGGTTAATTTGAAACTTTGGGTAAAAGTGAAAAAAGACTGGCGTGACAGCGATTATATGATTAAGAACTTCGGATACCGGGAAGAGGAATTCTAAATATTGACAGTATTATCTTAAGTGCTTCTGGAAAACCTAATTTCATACAAGTATGAAGAAAGGGCAGGAAGGAAGCATATGGTAAGAGCAAGCTGGAATCATTTTACTTTGACCGGAAGTGTAGATGATTATCTTAAGTTTAAGGAACAGGAAAAAGAAGAACAGGATGGATTGGGCAGCCTGAAAGAGAAAGTAAGAGGTGAACAGGACCGTGGGCACAAACGTGATGGTTACGGGTATGGTGCTTACCGCAATGCCAATCAGTGAATATGACAAACGAATTACGATACTGACCCTGGAGAGGGGAAAGATTACGGCGTTTGCCAGAGGTGCAAGAAGACCGAACAGTACACTGCTGGCAGCCTGCAATCCCTTTTCCTTCGGACAGTTTGAAGTCTATGAGGGCCGTACCTCCTACAATGTGGTGCGGGCAGAAATTAAAAATTATTTTACCGAACTCACCACAGACTTGAATGATACATACTATGGATTTTATTTTCTTGAGATGGCAGAATATTATGCCCAGGAAAACAGTGATGACCGGGAAATGCTAAAGCTTCTTTACCAGTCCTTAAAGGCACTTGGAAAGAAGAATTTTGATAACCGGCTGGTCCGTGTGATTTATGAACTGAAAATGATGGTGCTAAACGGAGTATATCCGAATCTTTTTTCCTGCCAGAAATGTGGAAGAAAGGAACCGATGCAGTTTTTCAGTGTGCAGCGCGCCGGGCTTCTTTGTGATTCCTGCAGCGAAACCGAGCATGGCAGACGGTTAGATGCATCTACCATTTATACGATGCAGTATATTATTACCACGGAATCAGCAAAGCTTTTTCATTTTGCAGTATCAGAAAAAGTGTTGTTTGAACTGATTCGGACGGTGAAGGAATTTCGGGAAAAATATGCACCCCATACATTTAAATCAGAGCAATTTTTAGAAGGGCTTTTCTGATTTATGGAGAAGCCGGGCATTTTGCCTGAGGTAACGCTTGAAATACCAAACCGAAAATAGTATAATTGTTGAGATTATGAGATATAGGGATTTGGAGGTTCGTATGAAGAAAAAGATAAGTGCACTCCTTGTAATGCTGTTAGTCTGTGGAATATTTGGCGGCTGCGGTGCTACAAAAGATGCAGATACCACGACACTCTTTCCGGAGAAAAAGGGTGGAATCACAGAAGTTGCAGTAGGCGACTTTGACAAAGACAATTATGATGAGAATGAGTTAGAACAGTATGTAAAGGATTCCATCAAAGAATATGAAGACAATGATGGCGCCGGGACAGTAAAATTAAAAAATCTTTCCGTAAAAGACGGAGTCGCAAAGCTTGGTATGCATTACAGTGACAGCACAGCATATTCTGCATTTGTGGGAGATACCGTATTTACCGGAACGGTGGTACAGGCAATTGCTGCCGGATATGATTTTAATACAGATTTCGTAGCGGTAACAGATGGAGCTGCCGGAGATGCAGCGGACAGCAAAGATGTCATGAAAAATGATGACTATCATGTTATCGTATTAAGCAAGGGTGTAGATGTTACGGTTGATGGAACACTGCAGTATGTTTCATCCGGGGTAATCGTCAAGGATAAGAACACTGCAACTGTGGATGAAATTCCTGCTGGTGAGACAGCAGAAGCAAGATATATTATTTATAAATAGAATGCGAGGAAGAATTTTATGGAAAAATCAATGGAAAAAATTGTAGCTTTAGCAAAGGCAAGAGGTTTTGTATATCCGGGTTCCGAGATTTACGGTGGACTGGCAAATACATGGGATTACGGTAACCTTGGTGTAGAATTAAAGAATAATGTGAAACGTGCCTGGTGGCAGAAATTCGTACAGGAAAATCCATACAATGTTGGTGTAGACTGTGCCATTCTTATGAACCCGCAGACATGGGTAGCTTCCGGACATTTAGGCGGATTTTCAGACCCTCTTATGGACTGTAAAGAGTGTCATGAACGTTTCCGTGCAGATAAGATTATTGAAGATTATGCAGAAGAGCATGGCATTACATTAGAGACTTCTGTAGATGGCTGGAGTCAGGAAGAAATGATGAACTTCATCAAAGATAACAGTGTTCCATGTCCATCCTGCGGAAAACATAACTTTACAGATATCCGTCAGTTCAACCTGATGTTCAAGACTTTCCAGGGTGTAACTGAAGATGCAAAGAATACGGTATACTTAAGACCGGAAACAGCACAGGGTATTTTTGTTAACTTCAAAAACGTGCAGAGAACATCCCGTAAGAAAGTGCCTTTCGGCATTGCACAGATTGGAAAATCTTTCCGTAACGAGATCACTCCTGGTAACTTTACTTTCCGTACCAGAGAGTTTGAACAGATGGAGCTGGAGTTCTTCTGTGAGCCGGGTACCGACCTTGAGTGGTTCCAGTACTGGAGAACCTTCTGCCATAACTGGCTGTTAAGCCTTGGCATGAAAGATGAAGAATTACGTCTTCGTGACCATGATCCTGCAGAGCTTGCATTTTACAGTAAAGCAACTACCGACTTTGAATTCTTATTCCCGTTCGGATGGGGCGAGCTGTGGGGAATTGCAGACCGTACCGACTATGACCTGACACAGCATCAGAATACATCCGGTCAGGATATGTCTTACTTTGATGATACCAAGAATGAAAAATACATTCCATACGTTATTGAACCGTCTCTTGGAGCAGACCGTGTGGTACTTGCATTCCTTTGTGCAGCATATGACGAAGAGAACATCGGAACAGAAGAGAAACCGGATATGAGAACCGTTCTTCATTTCCATCCGGCACTTGCACCGGTTAAGATTGGTGTGCTTCCGCTTTCCAAGAAATTAAATGAAGGTGCAGAGAAAGTATTTACACAGCTTTCCAAGAAATACAACTGCGAATTTGATGACAGAGGAAATATCGGTAAGCGCTATCGTCGTCAGGATGAAATCGGAACTCCATTCTGTGTAACTTACGATTTTGAATCAGAAACAGACGGAGCAGTTACGGTACGTGACCGTGATACCATGGAGCAGGAGCGTATCAAAATCGAAGATTTAGATACATATTTTGCAGAAAAATTCACTTTCTAAATCAAACACTTTATTTTTTACATGACTGAATGGTCTGATTTCGAAAAAATGGTTGCGAAACTATAAAATTATGATAAAATAAATATGTGCGCTTGTGGACAAGTGGCACGCATAATGGGTGACATTGTGGATATCAATTGTTGTTGATAACAGACGATGTTCGCATATCAATAAACCAAAGTAAATTTATTAGGAGGAATTCAAAATGGCAAACAAATGGGTTTACATGTTCAGTGAAGGAAACATGTCCATGCGTAATCTCCTTGGTGGAAAAGGTGCTAACCTTGCCGAGATGACTGATATCGGTCTTCCAGTACCACAGGGATTCACAATCACAACAGAGGCTTGTACTCAGTATTATGAGGATGGCCGCAAGATTAACGACGAAATCATGGCACAGGCTATGGAAGGCGTTAAGAAAATGGAAGAGATCAATGGAAAGAAATTCGGAGACCTCAAGAATCCATTACTTGTTTCTGTTCGTTCCGGTGCCAGAGCATCTATGCCAGGTATGATGGACACCATCTTAAACCTTGGACTGAATGACGAAGTAGTTGCAGCAATGATCGCTGGAAACCCAGATCCTAAATTCGAGCGTTTCGTATATGATTCTTACAGACGTTTTATCCAGATGTTCTCTGACGTTGTTATGGAAGTTGGTAAGAAATATTTCGAGCAGCTCATCGATAAGATGAAAGCAGACAGAGGAGTTAAGTTCGACGTTGAACTTACAGCCGCTGACTTAAAAGAATTAGCAGAGCAGTTCAAAGCTGAGTACAAGAACCAGTTAGGAACCGATTTCCCATCTGATCCTGTAGAGCAGTTAAAATTAGCTATCGAAGCTGTATTCCGTTCATGGGATAACCCACGTGCAAACGTATATCGTCGTGATAACGATATCCCATATTCCTGGGGAACAGCTGTTAACGTAATGCCTATGGTATTCGGTAACTTAAATGATGAGTCTGGTACAGGTGTTGCATTTACCCGTGATCCTGCTACAGGCGAGAAGAAATTAATGGGTGAGTTCTTAATCAATGCTCAGGGTGAGGACGTAGTTGCTGGTGTTCGTACACCTATGCCAATCGCTCAGATGGAGCAGGAATTCCCAGAAGCATATGCTGAGTTCATCAAGGTTTGTGAGACTCTTGAGAATCACTACCATGACATGCAGGATATGGAGTTTACAGTAGAGAACAAGAAGTTATACATGCTTCAGTGCCGTAATGGTAAGAGAACTGCTCCAGCAGCTCTTAAGATTGCATGTGACCTTGTTGATGAAGGACATAAGACAGAAGAAGAAGCAGTAGCTATGATCGATCCTCGTAACTTAGATACACTTCTTCATCCACAGTTTGATGCAGCAGCATTAAAAGCAGCTACACCAATCGGAAAAGGTTTAGGAGCTTCTCCTGGAGCAGCTTGTGGTAAGATCGTATTTACAGCAGAAGATGCAGAAGCTTGGAACGCTCGCGGAGAGAAAGTTGTACTTGTTCGTCTTGAGACATCTCCGGAAGACATCACAGGTATGAAAGCTTCCCAGGGTATCTTAACTGTTCGTGGTGGTATGACATCTCACGCAGCTGTAGTTGCCCGTGGTATGGGTACATGCTGTGTATCCGGATGTGGTGATATCGCTATGGACGAAGAGAATAAGAAATTCACTCTTGCTGGAAAAGAATTCCATGAGGGAGATTTCATCTCTATCGATGGTACAACAGGTAACATCTACGATGGCGAAATCAAGACAGTTGACGCTACCATCGCTGGTGAGTTCGGCCGTGTTATGGCTTGGGCTGACAAATATAGAAAACTTAAAGTTCGTACTAATGCAGATACTCCTGCAGATGCTAAGAAAGCTCGTGAGCTTGGAGCAGAAGGTATCGGACTTTGCCGTACAGAGCATATGTTCTTCGAAGAAGACAGAATTGCAGCATTCCGTGAGATGATCTGTTCTGACACTGTAGAAGAAAGAGAAGCAGCTCTTGAGAAGATTCTTCCATATCAGCAGGGAGACTTCAAAGCTCTTTATGAAGCACTGGAAGGATGCCCGGTTACTATTCGTTTCCTGGATCCACCTCTTCATGAGTTCGTTCCTACAGAGGAAGCTGATATTAAGAAATTAGCAGATGCTCAGGGCAAAACTGTTGAGCAGATTAAGACAATCATCGATGGACTTCATGAGTTCAACCCAATGATGGGTCACAGAGGATGCCGTCTTGCTGTAACATATCCTGAAATTGCTAAGATGCAGACAAAAGCTGTTATCCGTGCAGCAATCGAAGTTCAGAAAGAGCATGCAGATTGGAATGTGAAACCTGAAATCATGATTCCATTAGTATGTGAAGTTGAAGAGCTTAAATACGTTAAGAAAGTAGTTGTTGAGACAGCAGACGCTGAGATCGCAGCTGCAGGCGTTAAATTAGAGTACGAAGTTGGTACTATGATCGAGATTCCTAGAGCTGCTCTTACAGCTGATGAAATCGCTAAAGAAGCTGACTTCTTCTGCTTCGGTACTAACGACTTAACTCAGATGACATTTGGATTCTCCCGTGACGATGCTGGTAAGTTCTTAGATGCTTACTATGACAAGAAGATTTTCGAGAACGATCCATTTGCTAAGTTAGACCAGACTGGTGTTGGTAAACTTATGGATATGGCACTGAAACTTGGTAAGCCAGTTAATCCGAACCTTCACGTTGGTATCTGTGGAGAGCACGGTGGAGATCCTTCATCTGTTGAATTTTGCCACAAGATTGGTCTTGACTATGTATCATGTTCACCATTCCGTGTACCAATCGCTAGATTAGCAGCAGCTCAGGCAGCAATCGCTAACAAATAATTATTGGACAGGAACAATATAATATACAGCATATCTCATATATCGTGGGAATGCTGTATATGCAGGATAAGCCTCACCGTATGGTGAGGCTTATCTATCTTGTGAAATGGTACTTATATTGTATAGTATTTTTGTATTGCATAGCATTTTTATATTGCATAGTGCTTTTTAGCTTGTGCAGCATGATTGTTATATGACCTTATATTTCGCTTGCTGCCAGGTTCTTATTCTTCTGGCAGGATGATAACAGAATATTCTTATTACGAATCCATTCGCTTATTTGTTGAAAAATCTTAAGTTTCTTTATCAAATTCCATTTAATTACAAAATTCAGTTAAGGCATAATATTCAAGTAATTATATTTTGAAAGTAATCATATCATTTAGTTTAATTATATTATTTAGTTTAATCATATTATATGGTCAAATCATATTGTTTGGTTTAATCATATTATATAGTCAAATCATATTGTTTGGTTTAATCATATTATATAGTCAAATCATATTGTTTAGTCTAATCATACTAATTCAGTTCTTTTAAAGTTTCTAGTATGAAAAAATCTCCATTTATATCAAAAAAATCCCTGAAAAATGAAAAAAATCATACTAAACAGTAGAATCTAGTTTTTTAGTATGAAGAAAGCTGAAAAAGTGTTGAAAAAATCATACTAGATATATGCTGCAAGAAAAAGAAGTATGATTATGGCATAAGGCAGACTATCATGCGAAGTATGTGACAATAGGAATCATTGTTTAAATATGAAAATATAAGAGCTATAAAAACTATAAGAGCTGTAAAGAATACAAGAATTGTAAAAGCTATAAGAACTGTGAAGAATACAAGAACTGTAAAGAATATAAGAACTTTAAATCTTATAAAAGAAAGGAATAATGCTTATGAAAAATTGGATACAAAATGAAATAAATGAATTGCAGAAGATACTCAATGATATAAAGCATTTTGAAGAGAAAGCACCAAGTGGTACGCTGAGAATTCATAATAAAAATGGAAAAACGTATTATTACAGGCAGATGAAAGATGAAGAAGGGAAGATGATACAACAATATCTTCCACTAAGAGAAATGAATTTTATTCGTATTCTGGCACAGAAGAGCTATTGCAAAAAGCTTAAGACCAAAGCAGAGAGAAATTTAAAAATACTTCAGCAGGTGGAGGCTGATTATGATATAGGATGGATGAGAGAGATTTATGAGGAGCAGGAATACCAGAGGAAGAAGCTGATCACACCATATCTAAAACCGGAAGAAGTTGTTTTGAAGGAATGGGAAGAGGAAAAATATGAGCAGAATATAGAATATCCGGAGAATTTACGATATGAGACGGAGCATGGGGAACTGGTGCGTTCCAAGTCAGAAGTGCTTATAGCTAATATGCTGCATCAGAAAAAAGACATTCTGCTATATAAGTATGAACGCCCATTAAAGTTAAAAAAGAAAGGAAAAGAGATAGAAATATATCCGGATTTTACAATTTTAAATAAGGAAACCGGGCGGATTCTTTATTGGGAACATGCGGGAATGATGGATAATATATCTTATGTAGGAAATTTTATCCGAAAGCAGAATTTATATATAGAAAATTATCTTATGCCGGGGCGGGATGTTATTTTTACTTATGAATCTTCGGAAAGTCCATTTGATATTTCAGGTGTAAAGAAGATGATACATATGATGATTGATGAAACAGAATAATATGCTGTCAGATTGGATATATGATGTGAATATATTCCTTGCATCTTTGTCTCATTTGTATTATAATTAATAACACAAATGAGACAAAGAAAATTTTAGAAAGAAAATTTAGAAAGGAAGTTTAGAAAGGAAGTTTTCAGATGGTCATATCGATTGATGAGACAGCGGAAGTGCCGATTTACCAGCAGATTCGTAATCAGATTGTACTGGGAATTTCGGATGGCAGGTTAAAGCCAGGTGAGCAGCTTCCAACGGTCCGGGCTTTGGCAGGAGAGATAGGAATCAATTCTATGACAGTAAATAAGGCATATGCATTATTAAAGCAGGAAGGATATATTTATACCGACCGGCGGAATGGCGCTCATGTGCGGAATGAATTTACTGAGACAAAGGAACTGCAGGAGAAATCCAAAATAATATTACAACAGGTGATTTCCGAGGCAAAGATATGTGGCATAACGCAGGAAGAATTTTTAGCATTATGCAGGAATATGTATAAGGGGTGATGAAGATGTTTCTTAATATTATATTTTTTGCAACATTGTATCCGGTATTATTTATTGTATATGTGGTAATGGCGCTGCAAAGCGGACAGAAGAATGGAAGTATTTTTGGTGTAAATATGAAACCGGAATGGTTCGAAGAGGATGAAGTAAAGGCAATTCAGAAGCGGTTTAAAAGAGAAATGAGATGGTATGGGCTGCTGCTTGCGGTAATTCCTTTTAGCAGTCTTTTGACACCGTATTTTTCCATCCAGATGACGATCTGGCTGGTATGGATGTTTGGAGCAATTATATTACTGATGCTGCTATTGGTCTTTGCCAATAGCCGGCTGAAAGAATGGAAGCGGCAAAAGGGATACTATGAGACACAGTCAACAGAGCGATATGTGGAACTAAAGAATGCGGGAGCCATTCGGTGCATACATTTTTTCCAATTCTTTCTTCCGCTTGCCATAGGCATTATAGGCGCAGCTTTAGCGCTGCCGGTTTATAAAATGGTTGGAATATCCTGTCTGATTGGAGCTGCCTGTGGATTCATTTATTTTCTAGTCGCAGTTATTATGGACAGACAGCCGATACAGGTCATCAGTTCAGATAGTGACATTAATATCAATTATAGCAGGGCAAAGAAAAATATCTGGAAAAATTTCTGGCTTTGCTGTATCTGGATGAATACCATATTGATATTATTTCTTCTGGCAATTTCATTCGTAGATAAGAAGGTAGAAAGCATAATGCTTATTGCCATGATAGTGTATGCAGTTCTCCTGCTGGTGATATGCATTCCGGTATTTATCAGACTGGGAAAAGTGGAAAAGGCTTATGCAGGCAAACATGATTTAAGCAATGGAACAGAAGATGATAGAAACTGGATAGGCGGTGTTCTTTATTATAATCCTAATGATCCGCATACGATGGTAGATAAAAAAGTCGGCATTGGAACAACTGTAAATATGGCGTCAAAAGCTGGAAAAGCAACAATGCTATTTACAGCACTGGTATTTCTTACTATTCCAATTTTATGTGCCTGGGTGATTGCAGAAGAGTTTACACCGATTCATCTGGAAATAGAAAATGGCAATCTTTGTGCAGAGCATATCCGCACCGATTATGAGCTTCCGCTGGATACCATAGAAGAGGTGGAAATGGTGACAGAACTTCCGCGCAGGTCTAAGATAAATGGAACAGGAATGGATAATCTTGAGAAAGGAACATTTAAGATTTATGAGCAGGGAGAATGTCAGGAGTTTTTAAATCCGCAGAATAAGAAATTTTTGCATTTTTCGGCAAATGGAAAACAATATTATATGAGCGGAGTGGATGATGCACAGACAGAAGAAATTTATAAGGAAATTCTGAGCAGATAGAAAGAGATTGAAAATAGAAAAATTGAAGAAACAGAAAAATTGAAAGAAACAGAAAAATTGAAAAAATAGGAAAGATTGAAAACGGCCGGCAGGAAAAACACATAAGAAAGGAATGTGTTTTTCCTGCCGGCGGTCTGTATTCAAAAGTGAAATTAGTTTTTCTTTCGTATATGAATTTCCGGAATCGCAACATTATCAAAGCTGACACTGGAAGTCTGTTCATCGGAAGATTCAGATGGAAAGGCAGCAGTGGTATTTTCTGCTGTATCCGGAGTGGAAGATGTCTTGTGCACCTCTGGAATGGCAACATTATCATAAGTCAGATCATAATTTTTCTTTTCACGTTCTTTTCTTGCATTCTTGATTTTATTTTTAAAATGAAACATAAGGTGCTCCTTTATTTACAAAATATTAATAAAAAATGTAATTACAAGGCTGTTGATGAAATCGGCAAACAGACTTCCCACCAGTGGAATCAGAAGGTATGCTTTGACGGATGGAACATAGCGGTCGCAGAGAGCCTGCATATTTGCCATGGCATTTGGTGTGGCACCCATACCGAATCCGCAGGTACCTGCAACAAGGACTGCTGCATCATAATCCCGCCCCATAATATTGAACTCAATAAAGTAAGTAAATACAGCAATCAGAATGACCTGTGAGCTTAATAAAATGATAAGCGGAAGTGCCAGAGAAGCCAGTTCCCATAATTTTAAAGTAATCATAGCCATACCAAGAAATAATGACAGGGAAATACCACCCAGGTCATTAATTTCTCCCATATGGATCGTGGCATTGCCATGGGAGTATTCCACAATATTACGAATCAGTGCGGCTGCTAACATGGCACCAATATAAATTGGAAAAGTCAGTCCTGTTTTTGTCAGAAAATAGGAGAAAATAGTACCAAGTCCAATGGCAAGGATAAGCTGGAAAACAGCGGAAGCATACATGTTGGTATGGCGTTCGTGTTTTTTCTCATCTTCCACTAAGAGGCTGTCATCTTCGGAAGCAACAGTAGAGAGAAGATTTTTCTTTTCTACCAGGCGTTTTCCTAAAGGACCGCCAATCAGGCTTCCTGTAATCAGACCGAAGGTAGCAGCAGCGGTACAGATGGTAGTGGCACCATGGATATTGAAATCCTCCAGTACCGGTCCAAAAGCACCTGCTGTACCATGTCCGCCCACCATTGGAATGGAACCGGTACACATACCGATTAATGGATTTAATCCTAATAGTTTGGATAATCCAACGGCAAGAAAGTTCTGGGTAATAATAAGGGTAATGACCAGTCCTAAAAATACTGCCATGGATTTCCCACCACTTTTTAAGACTTTTAAGTTAGCCTGAAATCCTACGGAAGTAAAGAAGAATACCATACATACTTCCCGCAGGGTATCATCAAAGGAAAATTCTGCAACTCCGGTGCTGTAACAGATACAGGTGAAAATCGCAAAGAGCAGACCGCCGATAACGGGTGCCGGAATACAGAATTTTTCCAGAAAATGTATTTTCTTTCGTAAAAAACTCCCTAGCATGAGTACCAGCACAGCAACAGCTAAGGTCTGGTACATATCTAAATGTATATTCATAGTGTTCCTTTCTAGTTTGGTGTATTGCTTTCGGAAGAAAGCGTAATGCCCTGTTTCTCATAATAGGCAACAGCACCCGGATGGAATGGAATCGGTATGCCATCAGTAGCATAAGTTTCATCTAATTGCAGGTTTAAAGAAGTTGCATACTGTAAATCCTTCGCATGGGAAAAAAGCCATTCCGTCAAGTGCTCTACCGTATCGGAAGAGAGCTTGTCGGAAGCAAGGAGAACCGCTTTGACACCAAGGGTATGGATATCTTCCGTCTGTCCGGTGTAAGTATTGGCAGGAATGGTATATTCACTATAGGATGGATAAGCAGACAGCAATTTATTCCTGCATTTCTCATCAATATCCAAAAGACGGATATCACATTCTTTGGCTAATTCTTCGATTACAGTTGTCTGGATACCGGCAGTACAGAAAAATGCATCGATTTTTCCATTGATAAGCTGGTCAGCAGCATCGGTATAATCGAGGTTTACTGTTTTCACCAGCTCAGTGGTAAGTCCGCTCATGGTCAGAATCTGGTTAGCGTTCTGTTCAGTACCGGAATCCTCCGCACCGATGCTGACGATTTTGCCCTGTAAATCATCCAGCGTCTGAATATTGGAGTCTGCACGGACGACAATCTGACAGGCTTCCGTATAAAGCCCGGCAATAGCGGAATATCCCTGACAAGGCTCTCCCTCAAAAATTCCACTGCCTTCATAGGCGGAGGCAATCAGGTCAGACTGGGCTAATCCAAGTTCGATATATCCACCGGAGAGCAGCCTTAGATTGGCAGCAGAGCCTGCGGTTGTCTTAACTTCAAACTGATAGGTATCATCCTCCGAGGAGGCAAGCCCGGTAAAGGTATTGGCAAAGGTATAGTAGATTCCACCTATGTCAGCGGCACCAAAGCGGATGGTTTTCTGATAACCACTGCATCCACTCACAAAAAGCAGCGCAAGACATAGAAGAAGACGGAATGGTTTTTTCATATATAAAATCCTTTCTTTTTAAAATTTAATCCCAGTAAAGTATTTTACAATAATTTTTTCAGAAAAGGAAGAGCGAAAAATTAGTGAGAAAAAATATCGTTAATCCTATATTTTTTTAGAAAAAAAGAGATTATAATGTGATGGAATGAAATGAAGGAGGAAGGATTTATGCAGAAAATAACAGTAAAAGTAGATGGTATGCAGTGTGGAATGTGTGAGGCACATGTAAATGATGCAGTGCGGGCAGCATTTCCGGTAAAGAAAGTAACTTCATCCCACAGTAAAAAAGAGACCGTAATTATTACCGATACCGATATTCCAGAGAAAAAAATCAAAGAAGTGATTAAAAACAGTGGATATGATGCGTTAGAAGTAACAAAAGAACCATATGAGAAGAAGGGATTATTTTCAGCATTCCGCAAGTAAACAGAATATCTTAAGAAAAATAATATATATATTATCGGCATAGTATGTTAAAATGAGGAATCGGAAATAATAGGAAAAGAGGACAACGAAATGTTATTGGATTTTGTAGAAATGCTGAAGGTTATTTTTCTTGGAATTGTAGAAGGAATTACAGAATGGCTTCCAATCAGCAGCACAGGACATATGCTTTTAGTGGATGAATTTATCAGGCTTGATATGACAGATTCATTCAAAGAGATGTTTTTCGTGGTGATACAGTTGGGAGCTATTCTTGCGGTAGTGCTTTTGTTCTGGAAGAAAATGTTCCCGTTTCAGTTTAAAGACAAGACACAGCCGGTCATCCGGAAAGATATTTTTTCTTTATGGTTTAAGGTTGTAGCTGCCTGCATACCGGGAGCTGTGGTAACGCTTTTGTTTGATGATTATGTGGATGCACATTTTCATACACCGCTTGTGATTGCTGCTGCATTGATTTTCTATGGTTTTGCGTTTATTCTGATTGAAAACTGGAATAAAAAGCGGAAAGTAAGGGTGGAAAGCTTAAATGATATTACTTATCAGACAGCATTTTTTATCGGACTTTTTCAGGTACTTGCAATTATTCCGGGAACCTCCCGTTCCGGTGCAACCATTATCGGAGCACTTTTAATCGGAGTATCCCGTGTGGCTGCAGCAGAGTTTACATTTTTCCTGGCTGTGCCGGTTATGTTTGGCTGGAGCCTGATCAAACTTATTAAGTTCGGCTTTGCGTTTTCTGCTCAGGAACTTTGTGTCTTAGGCTTAGGTTGCGTGGTAGCATTTGCGGTATCTGTAGTAGTCATTCGTTTTCTGATGGGCTATATCAAAAAACACGATTTTAAAGTATTTGGCTGGTACCGGATTATTCTTGGAGCCATTGTTTTAGGCTATTTTGCACTATAGGAACCGCTTAAGAAAATGAGAGATTCTTCCGATATAAAGAATGGAACAGATTGTTTTAAGCAAAAGGATTTGCTTATAGATATTTTCAAGGAGGAATTTTTATGAACACAAACGCAGTAAATCAGGTGGCAGAAAACGTTTCTGGTTATACGGAATCGGAAAAGAGCAGCAAAGTCTCCGGAAAAACCATTGGAGAGCCAAAGCTTTCGGATAAGGCGAAAGAGTATTATGAGAAGCTGAAAAAGAAATTTAGCACGATGGATTTCATTCTGGTATCCAAGGATATGAAAGAGACAGCAAAAGCCAATGCAGGACAGTATGCCAATGCCAACAAAATGGTGGTCCTGATTGATGAAGAGAAGATTGAGCGGATGGCAGAAGATGAGTCTTACCGGAAACAGTACGAGGGAATCATAGCCAATGCATCCAGTCAGCTTGCAACCATGCAGAGTCGGTTTGCTAATGGACAGAGTGGTGTGAAGGCATATGGCATTCAGGTAAATGATGGCGGCAATGCATCATTTTTTGCAGTTGTAGATAAGTCTTTATCTCTTCAGAAGAAACGTATCGAAAAGAAACAGGAAGAAAACCGTGCAGAACGTAAGAAAGCTCAGAAGGAAGCTTATGAGAAACGAATGAATAAGGAGGATGAAGATACATCTTCCGTTAAGAAATCGGACAGGACTGACAGCACGGATAAAACTGGTAAGAGTGAAGAGCTTGTAACGGTTACTGCTGGTTCGTTGGAAGAACTGGAAAAGAAAATCCAGGATATGTTATATGACAGCATGAGCGATTATGTATTTACACCACAGGAAAAACAGGTTGGCTGGAATGTAGATTTTCGTGGATAATTAATAAAAGGCAGGATACAATATGGAAAAGAACCCCTATATATTGCACTCCGGGCAGACCTGACTTTCTTAATCCACTGGGAAATCAAAGTGGAGAAAAAGGACTGCCTGGAGTAGAGGTACGATTCGTATGCTGACGTTCCGGAAGGGAATGGATAAACTGGCGTGGTGTCATGCCATAGCGTTTTTTAAATTCCCGGTAGAAGTAGGAAAGGCTGCTGAAACCGGCAGTCATGGCGGCATCTGTAATGGAAAGCTCCTGCTGTTCTAAGAGGTCGGCAGCCTTTTGCAGGCGCAGGCTCTTGATATAATCTAAGCATGACATTCCGACATATTTCTTAAAAAAGCGCATGAAATGGTATTCGCTGAAATAGCAGGAGGATGCCAGGCTTTCAATAGAAATATTTTCGGTATAATGTAATCCGATATATTCTAAGACACCCTTAATCTTCTGGGTATGTTCGCTTTGAAGCTGTGGCTGCTCAGAACTTTTGCTGCAGTACGGAAGTAGAAGGGTAAGAAGCTTTAACAGCAGGGATTTTAACATTAGTTCATATCCCGGCTGGGCAGCGGAATAACAGCTGCTGATTTCATAGAACAATGCGAGGGCATCCGGGTAGACCGGGTGCTCTTTTACTATATGAAAAGGGGGAATCAGCTGCTGCTTGGCAAGGGGCATCAGATATCGCATGGCACAGATATCTGCAGAGGATGCACCAAGGAAATCAAGGTGAAAGACATATGTTTCCGAATGCATATGCCCGGCAGGTAATATGGCAATGGAATGCAGAGCCAGAGGAGGAATGAAAACGAAATCTCCAGGCATAGCCTGAAAGCTTTCAAGGTCAACCTGATACGTACAGACACCGCTGGTAATCAGGGTAAATTCAGCCTCTTCATGCCAGTGTGGCGTAACAATGGGATACCGTTCCTGCAACGTAGTAAGATATTTCTTTAATGGAAAAATTCGTTCGCCATGAACGGCCTTTTCTTTTTGTTCCAGAGGGAGTTGTTTTTTATCTTTCATGGGAATCTCCTTTTAATGTTGCTTATTTAAACAGCATTTATCCTGATTTATGATAAGGATTGTTAGGCGCACTTAGAATTTTATACAGCAATAGCCAACGCTGGCACCGGGACGTGCCGGCGAGGCGCATATGAACATGGATGTGAATTTGCGCCGGTTGGCAGATAAAATAATATTAATACTGAAATTCTTAGTGCGCCTTACTATCTTTATGCAGCATCCACACTCGACAGACGGTGCAGATATCCTCGTCAAAGCAAGCGGAAAGACAGTTTATAATCAAGAAAAAATGTATCTAAGAAATGCTGCTATTTTGTATCCTATAACCTACCTTCCACCGTCTGCATCTGAAATCCATAATCATATCGTTTATTTTGTTTTACATAAAAGAGCAGGATTGTGCAATAAAAACGCAAATATCACGGAAGAAACTTCCTAAAACTTCGTATATAATAACAGTATCATACAAAGAACGAAGTGTAAATACAGGAATAATGGAAATATGGAGGATGAGAACATGAAGAAAAAATGGTGGCATGACAAGGTGGCATATCAGATTTATCCAAAGAGCTTTCAGGACAGCAACGGAGATGGAATCGGTGATTTGAGAGGAATCATATCCAGACTGGATTATTTAAAGGAACTGGGTATCGATATCGTATGGCTTTCACCGATTTATAAATCCCCATTTGTAGACCAGGGATATGATATTTCAGATTATTATAATATTGCTGAAGAATTCGGAACCATGGAAGAGTTTGATGAGCTGCTTGCGGAAGCAAAGAAACGTGATATGTATATCGTAATGGATCTGGTGGTAAATCATTGCTCCGACCAGCATGAGTGGTTCCGGAAAGCACTGGCAGACCCGGATGGAGAGTATGCAGATTATTTCTATTTTGTGAAAGGAAAAGATGGCAAGGCTCCAAGTAATTACCGTTCCTATTTTGGCGGAAGTACCTGGGAGAAGGTGCCAAACAGTGATAAATACTATCTTCATATGTTCGCCAAAGAGCAGCCGGATTTAAACTGGGAGAATCCGGTAGTACGTCAGAAAATCTATGAAATGGTGAACTGGTGGTTAGACAAAGGCGTGGCAGGATTCCGTATAGATGCAATTATCAATATCAAGAAAGATATTAACTTCCCGTCCTTTGAGCCGGATGGACCGGACGGACTTGTAACCTGCATCAGGATGGTAGAAGAGGTAAATGGAGTAGGAGATTTTCTCGAAGAATTAAAACATGAGACCTTTGAGAAGTATGATGCCTTTACAGTAGGAGAAGTCTTTAATATGAAGGAAGATGAACTCTTGGAATTTATCGGAGAGGATGGACATTTCTCTACGATGTTTGATTTCAGCGCCCATGTGCTTACTTTTGGTGAGCATGGCTGGTACGACCAGAAACCATTACGTTTTGAGGAATGGCGGAAAGTAATTTTCGATTCCCAGCAGGAATTACAGGGAAAATGCTTTAAGGCAAACATTATTGAAAATCATGATGAACCAAGAGGAGCAACTCATTATCTGCCGGAGCATGCCAGAAATGATGCAGGAAAGAAGATGCTTGGAACCGTATCCGTTCTTTTGCGTGGAATTCCATTTATCTATCAGGGACAGGAAATCGGGATGACCAACTGCAAACGAAATGATATTTCAGAATATGATGACATCAGCACCATCGACCAGTATCAGGAGGCGTTGCGTGCAGGACTCAGTGAAGAAGAAGCACTGAAATGCTGTTATGAGAACAGCCGTGATAATGCCAGAACACCAATGCAGTGGTCCGATGGAAAAAATGGCGGATTTACCGATGGAACTCCATGGCTTGCCATGAATCCGAATTACATGGAAATCAATGTAGCAGCCCAGGAACATAAGGCAGATTCTGTATTGGCTTATTATAGGAAATTAATTGCACTGCGTAAGGCAAAAGAATACAAAGATACTTTCACTTATGGTATTTTTAAACCAAAGTATGAAAATGCAGATGACATATTTGCTTTTGAACGGGTAAATGAAGAAAGCGGTCAGAAGCTTTTGATTCTTGCAAACTTTGGAACAGAAGAGCATACCATCACATTAGAGAAAAGAATTGCCAAGGTATTGTTAACCAATGAAGGCCGCCAGGAAGCAATCAATGCTGAGGCAGCCTTAAATGGAACAATTACATTAGACAGCTGTGAAACCGTTGTCTTAGAATTAGAAAAGTAAGATTTGTGGAAGCAATTTAATCTGGAAATTTATTCCATAATCTTGCCATCAACAGAGATGGTAACAACCTGCCATGGAATCATTTTCCCGCTTTGCTTTAAGGCATTCTGGACAGCCATTACAATGCCGCCGCAGCACGGAACCTCCATGCGCACAATACTGATATCTCTGATATTGTTATTACGGATAATTTCAGTAAGCTTTTCACTGTAATCCACATCATCCAGTTTGGGACATCCAATCAGGGTGATGTGGTTTTTTATGAATTTTTCATGGAAATTGCCATAGGCAAAAGCTGTACAGTCTGCAGCAATCAGCAGTCTTGCATTGTCAAAATACGGAGCATTTGTAGGTGCTAATTTAATCTGAACCGGCCACTGGGTAAGCTGGCTTTCCGGTGCGTTTCCTGCTGTGACTGCGTTGGATGCAGTACCGGATGCGGTATTAGAGCCTGCAGAAGTATTTTCCGTGTTTTTACGCTGCATGGAGCGCATCCGGCTGCCCGGACATCCGCTGAAAACCGGAGCTGCGTGATTGGCTGAAACTGCAGGTTTTACCGAAGCCGCTTCACGGTTCTTTAAGTGCTCTTTTACAGCGGCTTCGTCATAAGCTGCGGCTTCCCTCTGTACAAAGGTAATAGCACCGGTAGGACATGCCGGAAGACAGTCACCTAACCCATCGCAGTAATCCTCTCTTAAAAGCTGGGCTTTTCCATCGACCATGCCGATGGCACCTTCGTGGCAGGCGGATGCACATAAACCGCATCCATTGCATTTTTCTTTATCAATATGAATTATTTTACGAATCATTTTAGATTCCTCCTCGTTGATTTTGTATGGTCAGTATACTATAATAGCAATAAATAATCGGTTGGAAAAACAACGGAGGTTATAAAATGAAAAAATTTCCTGCAGAAATGAAAAATTCACCTTTTTTTGAAGGAATTGAGGAAACAGAAGAGGAGAAAGTCTTAAAGGGATTAGATGCCCATGAGATGACTTATGATAAAGAAAATTATATTCTGCACTGCGGAGAGCAGGTAAAAGAAATGGGGCTGCTGGTTTCTGGCGGACTTTTGATTGTGCAGGAGGATTTCTGGGGAAACCGGAATCTGGTTGCAAAGATAGGTCCAGGGGATGTTTTTGCAGAGACCTTTGCCTGTATGCAGAGGCGGAATATTAATGTAAATGTGATTGCAGAAGAGGCGGCAGATGTGCTGTGGCTGAACGTTCAGAATATATTGGATGCAGATGGAGAAACGGAAGGCTGGAAGCTGGTTCTGCTTCGGAATTTATTAGAGAATATGGCAGAAAAGAATCTTCGCTTTAATGAAAAATTAACCCATATGGGAAAACGCAATACCAGGGAAAAGTTATTGTCCTATCTGTCAGCAGAGGCACAGAAGCATGGAACATCAGAGTTTGATATTCCATTTTCCAGACAGCAGTTAGCAGATTATCTTTCTGTGGAACGGAGTGCGATGTCAACGGAGCTTGGAAAATTAAGAGATGAGGGACGGCTTTCTTTCCGGAAGAATCATTTTTGCCTGAACAGAGATGCATATTTGTAATAGAAGAAAATGCACTCTTGAGAAATTGTACTGAATTCAAAACTTGATTTTTATTTAAAAGAGGGTACAATAATATGCAGTTAAAATAATACATAGAAAAAGAGGAGAGAAAGATATGTTTGGTTTTGGTCAACTGATTGATATTTTAAAGAAAAGCCCAAAGAAAATTGTGTTTACAGAGGGAAATGACCCAAGAATTTTAGAGGCAGCATCCCGCCTGCTGGCAAGTAATTTCTTAAGCCCGATTCTGGTTGGAAATGAGGCTGAGATTCAGAAAGCAGCAGAGGAGAGCGGATTTAATATTCGTGGAGCCAAAATTATCGATCCATTACATTTTGAAAAATTTGATGAAATGGTTACCATGTTCTGTGATTTAAGAAAGAGCAAAGGCGTAACACCGGAGCAGGCAAAAGGAATTCTTTCACAGGCTAATTATTTCGGAACCATGTTAGTAAAAATGGGATATGCTGATGCACTGTTAGGTGGAGCAACCTATTCTACAGCAGATACTGTTCGTCCGGCATTACAGTTAATTAAGACAAAACCGGGTAACAGCATTGTATCATCCTGCTTTATTCTGGTACGTCCTTCTGCAACCGGCGAGAATGAAGTACTGGCAATGGCTGACTGTGCAATCAACATTCATCCGACAGAAGATGAACTGGTTGAAATTGCCGGAGAAGCAGCAGAGTGTGCAAAGATATTCGGTGTAGATCCAAAGGTGGCATTCTTAAGCTATTCTACATTAGGCTCCGGAAAGGGCGAGGATGTAGATAAGATGCGTAATGCTGCAAACAAGACAAGAGAAAAATATCCGGAGCTTCCAATCGAGGGAGAGCTTCAGTTTGATGCAGCCGTATCTCCAAGAGTTGCACGTACCAAATGTCCGGAATCCAAAGTGGCAGGACATGCAAATACATTTATTTTCCCGGATATCAATGCAGGAAATATTGGATATAAGATTGCGCAGCGTCTTGGTAACTTTGATGCATATGGTCCGATTCTTCTTGGATTAAATGCACCAATCAATGACTTATCCCGTGGATGTAATGCATCAGAAGTATATTCCATGGCAATTATTACAGCTGCATTAGCGTAAGCTGTTAGAATGAAAAGGTGACGGTATGCATAACGAATTAACACAAAGTGATATCAAGAAGATGGAAGAAGAAATTGAATATCGGAAATTAGTGGTACGAAAGAATGCAATCCGTGCTGTACAGGAAGCAAGAGAACAGGGTGACTTAAGTGAAAACTTCGAGTATTATGCCGCCAAGAAAGATAAGAATAAAAACGAAAGCAGAATTCGTTATTTAGAGCGCATGATTCGTACTGCAGTCGTGGTATCAGATGACTCTAAGGAAGACGAGGCAGGTATCAATAATACGGTGACGGTTTATATTGAAGAAGATGATATGGAAGAATCCTTCAAATTGGTGACTACCATGCGTGGAAATTCGCTGAAAGGATTAATCAGTATCGAATCTCCTATGGGGAAAGCAGTGCTTGGTCATAAGGTAGGAGACCGTGTCAGTGTGAAGGTAAATGACGATTACAGTTATGATGTTATAATCCGTAAAATTGAAAATACCGGAGAAGAGAACGAGAAAATCCGAAGCTTCTAAAAGATAATAAGAATAAGAATAAGAATAAGAATAAGAACCGGAAAACGGTTTAAAAAGGCGAGAAGAGGTCTGTAAAAGGTGATGCTTTTACAGGCTTTTTTGTATATTTTGCACAAATTGTAAAATGGATTTTTGTGAATGAAAATGACGGAATATGATTGACTATGACGGCTTTTGAACGTATAATAAAACCATAGAAAGCAGAAAATAGGAATGGGAGGGATGATATGCTGACAGAGGAAAGATATGGAAAAATCCTTTCCCTGCTGGAAGAACAGGGCAGTGTTAAAGTGACTGAGCTGATGCAGCTTTTCGATGCTTCCGAGTCAACGGTACGAAGAGATTTGAATACTTTAGACGAAAATGGAAAGCTTTTGAAGGTTCATGGCGGTGCAATTTTAAGAGGAACAGTTTTTCATACACAGGATGATGATGTGCCACTTCGAAGAAACATGCATCGTGATGAGAAGGCAGCTATAGCGAAGTATGCAGCATCCTTAATTACAGCAGATGATTTTATTTATCTGGATGCGGGAACCACAACAGACTGTATGATTGATTTTATGGATGTGAAGCCATCCTGTGTGGTAACCAACGCAGTAGCCCATGCAAAACGGCTCTCTGAACTGGGATGTGAGGTTTATATCATCGGCGGAGAGTTCAAGGCATCCACAGAAGCTGTGGTAGGTGCTGAGGCAGTGGAGTCCTTGGATAAATATAACTTTACAAAAGGCTTCTTCGGAACCAATGGAATTAATGTAGAAAAAGGATATACCACACCGGATGTGAAAGAGGCTATGGTAAAGAAGAAAGCAATGGCAAATTGCAGACAGTGTTATATCCTGGGAGATAAGAGTAAATTTGCACAGATATCCAGTGTGACATTTGCACCATTTGCTTCAGCAGATGTGATTACAACAGGTCTTACCTTAGAATCTTATCGGAAGTATAAAAATATAAAGGAGGTGGAAGAATGATTTATACCGTAACGTTTAATCCGTCACTGGATTATGTTGTGGATGTAAAAACCTTCAAAACCGGTCAGGTAAATCGGACGGAACAGGAGAAAATGTTTCCGGGAGGAAAGGGAATCAACGTATCCATCGTATTGAATCATCTGGGATTAAAGAGTACCGCATGGGGCTTCTTAGCAGGCTTTACCGGAGAAGAAATCAGCAAACGCCTGGATGAAGAGGGGGTAAATACCGATTTCATTCAGGTAGAGAAAGGAATATCCAGAATTAATGTGAAGCTTCGTTCCACAGAAGAGACAGAAATCAATGGCCAGGGGCCGATGATCCGCAGCACAGATATCGAGAAGCTTTATGCCAAATTAGATACCTTAAAAACCGGAGATGTGCTGGTACTGGCAGGAAGCATACCGGATGTTATGCCACAGTCCATATATATGGATATCATGAAATACCTGGAAGGAAAGGATGTCATGATTGCTGTAGATGCAACCAGAGAACTTCTGGCAAATGTACTTCCGCTTCATCCATTCCTGATTAAACCGAATAATCATGAATTAGGACAGTTATTTGGTGTGACAATCAGCAGCAAAGAGGATGTAAAGAAATACGCAGCGAAGCTGCAGGAGCAGGGTGCAAGAAATGTACTTGTTTCCATGGCAGGTGACGGGGCTGTGCTTTTGACAGAAGAGGGAAAAGCTTTTGAGAGCGAAGCTCCGAAGGGTAAAGTAAAGAATTCCGTAGGAGCAGGAGACTCCATGGTGGCAGGTTTCCTGGCAGGATATTTAAAGAATAAGGATTATGCGCAGGCGTTTAAGATGGGAGTCTGTACCGGAAGCGCCAGTGCATTTTCAGAAGAACTTGCAACGAAAGAAGAAGTAGAACAATTATTAAAGAATCATGCATTTTCATTTTAAGAAAAAGGAGGAAGGTATATGAGAATCAGAGATTTGCTGGCACCGGAAAGCATTCAGTTGAATGGCTCAGCAACCGGAAAGGAAGATGTATTAAACCAGATGGTTTCCCTGATGGTAAAGAGTGGAAAAATTACAGATGAAGAGACTTACCGGAAAGGAGTCTTTGCAAGAGAGGAAGAGAGTACCACAGGAATTGGAGAGGGCATTGCAATTCCTCATTGCAAATCAGCAGCCGTAAAGAAACCGGGATTAAGTGCAATGGTATTAAAGGATGGGGTAGATTTTGATGCCTTAGATGGAGAGAAAGTTCATTTAATATTCTTAATTGCAGCACCGGATACAGAAGATAATGTACATCTTGATGTATTAAGCCGTCTGTCTGTTCTTCTGATGGATGAGAATTTCACCAACGGATTAAAACAGGCAGCTTCGGTAGAGGAATTCTTAAAAGTCATTGATGAAGCAGAGTCTGAGAAGGAAGAAAAGGAAGAACAGAAGGAAGCAGAAATAAAGGAACCGGAAGAAAATCAGAAAAAGATTCTTGCAGTAACCGGATGTCCGACTGGAATTGCCCATACATACATGGCAGCAGAAAGTCTGGAAAAGAAGGCAGCAGAATTAGGCTGCTTTATTAAGGTGGAAACAAGAGGCTCCGGCGGAGCAAAAAATGTGCTTACTGCAAAAGAAATTGAAGAGGCAGACTGTATTATTGTAGCAGCCGATACCAAAGTCCCGATGGATCGTTTTGCCGGAAAACCGGTTATCATCTGTCAGGTTTCCGATGGAATCAGTAAAGCAGATAAATTAATACAGCGCGCTATGGCAAAGGATGCACCAATTTATAAAGGCAGCGGGGAAGCATCAGAAAATGAAAGCATGGGCGGAGAAAGCTTTGGACACAAAGTTTACAAGCATCTGATGAACGGTGTTTCCCATATGCTTCCATTTGTTGTCGGTGGTGGTATTATGATTGCCATTGCATTCTTAATCGACAGCTTTGGTGTAGACCTTGCATCACTTCCTACGGATGAGCGTGCTAATTTTGGTACAATTCTTCCGGCAGCAGCATTCTTTAAGTCCATTGGAGGACTGGCATTTGGCTTTATGCTTCCTGTACTGGCTGGCTATATTGCCATGAGTATTGCAGACCGTCCTGGACTGGTAGTAGGTTTCGTTGGAGGAGCAATTGCAGCAAATGGAAAATCAGGTTTCCTTGGAGCCTTAGTAGCCGGATTTGCTGCAGGTCTTATCATCCAGTTATTAAAGAAAATCTTTGACAAACTGCCAAAAGGTCTGGATGGATTGAAACCGGTTCTACTGTATCCGCTGCTTGGTGTATTGTTAATAGGTGCATTGATGACCTTTATCATCGAACCGCCGGTTGGAGCATTAAATACTGCAATTAATACCGGACTGGCACATATGAATGGCGTAAGCTCTGTATTACTGGGAGCATTGGTAGCAGGAATGATGGCTGTGGATATGGGCGGCCCTGTAAATAAAGCAGCATATGTATTTGGAACTGCATCCATTGCCGCTGGAAACTATAATATTATGGCAGCCGTTATGATTGGCGGTATGGTACCACCAATTGCCATTGCACTTGGAACCTTATTTTTCAAAAATAAATTTACAGCAGAAGAAAGAAAAGCCGGACCGACAAACTTTATTATGGGATTATCCTTTATTACAGAAGGTGCAATACCGTTTGCAGCAGCGGATCCGCTGCGCGTGATTCCAGCCTGTGTGGTAGGTTCTGCAATTGCAGGAGCAATGTCTATGGCATTTAACTGTACACTGATGGCACCACATGGTGGAATCTTCGTATTCTTAGTAATGGGTAATGCAATCTGGTATCTTTTATCATTGATTGTAGGTTCAGCAGTATCTTGTCTGCTTTTGGGATTGTTAAAAAAGAAGATTGTATGATATAATAAGTGATGTACTCACGAATAGTGAGCATAAGCGAGTCAACATACTTGCAAATTAAAACTATGGTATAAAAAACGGGAAAAAATATAACTTTTTAGGAGGAAGAACATGAAGGAATTTACTTACACAATCACAGATGAGCAGGGAATCCATGCAAGACCGGCAGGATTACTGGTAAAGGAAGCTGCAGGATTTGCAAGTGCAATTACCATTGAAAAGGATGGTAAGAAAGTAGATGCAAAGAGAATCCTTGGCGTTATGGGGCTGGGTGCTAAGAAAGGTGCAGAAATCACACTTCGTGCTGAAGGTGAAGATGAAGATGCAGCAATTGAAAAATTAAGTGCATTCTTACAGGAGAATCTGTAAAGCCAGGAAGAATATTTAAGCTGAAGTGCATTTCGGAAAAGGTGTTCACAGCGATGAAAAGGGACCTGTCACTTATGATAAGTGGCAGGTCCTTTTATGATGATTTGTATTATTTTAAAATTCCTTAGTTATTTGAGATAAATGTTAATTCATCAGAGGAATAGAATGTCTCATAAGAATCATAATCACGTACTTCAAATTTAATAGAAGCATTGGTTACATCATCAATAGATGTAATATCATCATTTGCTTCAATTGACATAAAGGTACCGGTTCCAGGAAGAAGATATCCATATCCGTAATCATCCTGCATAAAGTCATTGATTGAGAAATCATCGGATTCAGCAACACAGGTTTTATCTGTAGTGTTCTCAATATAGAATACAAATACAAGTGTATCATCCCAACCGGTTGTTGTGCCGACATAATATGCATTGATGCCATTAGAGGAATCTAATGCAACTGCACCCGGAACAGAGGAAATAGAGAATGGGGTATAGGAATCGGAAAGATTGATATCCTGTACAACACCATCATCAATCAAAGTATCATAAGTATCAGAATCATAGAAGCTTACCTGAAGTTTAATATTATCAATGCTGTCAAAACCGGTTAAAGTGAAATCATCAGAAGAAATGCTAAGTTCTTCGTTGCTTTTTTTGCCGGCAGCGACGTCACCTGAAATATAACCATACATGGTTACACCATTGATTGCACAATAATCAACATTGATTCCAAGGTCGTTAGAAGTATTGTTTTCAACAGTAACTTTAATTTCCGGAATTACAGAATCATCATAGTAGCTGTATACAATACTGGTAGCTGTAATGGTAACATCATTAGCTGAGTATAATACAACATTATCTAAAGGAACTTCTTTGTCATCGCCATAGCTGTAATCACTGTAATCACTGTCATCATAGTCATCACTATCATCTGAATCGGAATCAAAATCAAAGTCATCAAGATCAGATGTGATACCACTGTTGTCAAAAAGTTCTTTTCCAGCTTTGCTTAAGGTTTTAGAAACATTGATAACTGCATATACAATAACACCGATAGAAAAGATGGTTGCCAGAATGGAAATGATTAATCCGGCAATTGCTGCACCACGAAGGTCACGGTTCTTACCCATTCCAAGAATGGAAAGAATGATAGCAGCGATACCAAGAATGATTCCGATAATTGGAACAAACCATCCGAAAGGTAAAGCTGCGATACCAAGAATCAGACCAAGGACACCAAAAACACAGGATTTTTTCGGCGCATCACCGTTGATATTGTAGGAAGGTGCTGCATTGTAGCTGTTTCCATTATAGGTGTTTCCATTGTTAAATGCCTGCTGTCCGTAATCTGGCTGATTGTAAGCCGACTGATTATAAGCGTTCTGATTATAGTCACTCTGATTAAAGCTGTTTGGATTATAATCGTTCTGGTTGAATGCCTGCTGCTGATTTGCATTTGGGGCATCATAGGTCTGAGGACCATTTTCCGGCTGGTTGTACGTCTGCTGCTCAGGAGCCGGTTGACCATAGTTCATCTGAGCATTGTTGTCTGGGTTTGGAGTTCCGGCAGGTTCATTTCCGGAAAAACCATTTGGGTTGTCGTTTACATTTTCTCCATTTAAATTATACATAACTTTCTCCTTTTCATATATTATGTGAATGGTTACACTCTACTAAGGTATCATATTAAAGTCAGCTTGACAATGTTTTTCTTTTTTTTGCGTTTTTTTACAGAAAAAAATCAAAAATTTATAAAAATACATTGACATCATCACTTTACAGTGATAAACTATGCTCAATTAATGAACTGAATAAATAAAATCAGTGAGCAAAAGTAGTACGGTAAATGATTTCTTTACAGAGAGCCGGCGTTGGTGGAAGCCGGTAAGATAGTTTATTCGGAATGGATTTGTCAGATGCAAAGTGAACAATAGTAGCGGATGCCGTTTTCCCACGTTACAGGGACGAGGATATCGAAGGAGACTTCTGTATCCAAGAGGTTGTGTTTGAATTAGTGGCGGATATTTTCTGATTGAAAATATCCGCTTTTTTAGTTACTTGCAGGTAAAAAGCAGACATAGCGAAGATGGGTGGCACCACGCGATAAGCGTCCCTGACTGGAAAAGAACATTTTCCGGTCAGGGACTTTTTCTTTGCACGAGCAGCATTTATAAAGCCGGTTTATAGGAGGATGATTATGGTAAGAAACAGAAAAGTATTCAAAAAAACAGTGAGCATTGTCAATGAAAAATCAACAGACATGTACGAAAGTCTGGTAGGAGATAAAAAAGGCTTCCTGTTAGAAAGTTACGATAAGAATTATGACCGCTATACTTTCTTTGGCATGGAGCCGGAAGAAATTGTAACATCAAGAGGAAATGCACTGGTGATTACAAAAGCAGATGGCACAGAGAAAGTAAGAGAAGGAAATCCGCTGGAGCGTCTGAAAGAATATTACAGTGAATTTCATATCGAAAAAGAAGATGAAGAGCTGTCCTTCTCCGGTGGACTGGTTGGAAATCTTGGATATGATTTCGTAAGATATTCTGAAGTGCTTCCGGACAATAACCCGGATGAAATCGGAATCGAAACCATACAGATGATGTTGATGACTTCTTTCCTTATGGTAGACCATGTAGCAGAAACACTGACTGCTGTAGTATTAGAAGAGCCTTCGGAAGAAGGAAGAGAGCAGGCAATGGAAAAGGCAGGACAGATGATAAAGAAAGCCATGGAGAAGAAGGAATGCAAACGGAACTTCTACCACGATGGAAAAATTATTAAGAAGTCAGACAGTATCGAAGAATATGGCGAAAAGGTAGAGAAAATCAAATATTATATCAGAGAAGGTCATGTGTTCCAGACCGTATTGTCACAGCGCTGGACGATTGAAACCAGACAGACCGGTTTTGAATTATATAAGGAATTAAGAGAATTAAATCCTTCTCCATATCTTTATTATTTTAATTACGGAACCTTTGAAGTAATCGGAAGTTCACCGGAAATGATTGTAAAGAAGCAGGGAAATAAAGTGTTCACCTGTCCGATTGCAGGAACCCGGAAGAGAGGAAAAGATGAAGCAGAAGACAAACGGCTGCGGGATGAACTACTTTCCGATGAAAAAGAGCGGGCAGAACATGTTATGTTAGTAGACCTTGCAAGAAATGATATGGGAAGAATCAGTGAATTTGGAACCGTAAAGGTAACACAGTTTATGGAAGTACAGAATTATTCCCATGTAATGCATATTGTTTCCCAGGTAGAGGGACGCAAGAAAGGAGAATCCCATCCATTAGATTTGGTGGCATCCTTCCTTCCGGCAGGAACCTTAAGCGGAGCACCAAAGATTCGGGCCATGGAAATCATTGATGAATTAGAAAGTGTACGAAGAGGCTTATATGGTGGAGCAACCGGATATATTGATTTCGGTGGAGACATGGATTTCTGTATTACAATCCGGACCATGGTAAAGAAAGGAAATGAGGTATACCTTCAGGCAGGAGCCGGAATCGTAGCAGATTCCGTACCGGAAAATGAATATTATGAATGCTGCAATAAAGTAATGGCATTGGCAAAGACTTTGGTTGAGGAGGAGAACTTATGATACTGCTGATTGATAACTACGATTCATTTACCTATAACCTGTATCAGTATATAGGAACTTTTACGAAGGACATTATCGTAAAACGGAATGACAAGATTACAATAGAAGAAATCCGCACCATAAACCCGGAACGCATCATTCTTTCTCCGGGACCAAAAGCACCGAAGGATGCCGGCATCTGTATGGATGTGGTGAAGGAATTTTATAAGACAATTCCAATCCTTGGCATCTGCTTAGGACATCAGTGTATCGGGGAAGCCTTTGGCGGCGTAGTGAGCTATGCAAAGGAATTATATCATGGAAAACAGTCCCTGATTGCCCATGACGGCACAGGAATCTTTCAGGGAATTGAAAGCCCGATTCAGGTGGCAAGATATCATTCCCTGGCTGTTCAGAAAGATAGTCTTCCGGAGTGCCTTGTGGTAACGGCGGAGACAGAGGATGGAGAAATCATGGCAATGCGCCATAAAGATTATCCGGTAGCTGGATTACAGTTCCATCCGGAATCCATTTATACACAGCATGGAAAGCGTATGATAGAGAATTTCTTGAATGGGAGGATATAGAACATGATATTAGATGAAATTGTTGCAGATAAAAGAGAGCAGCTATTTCGTGATAAGCAGAAAACAGATCTGACCGTGATGCGGACATTAGCGGAAGAGAAGTTAAGAGAAGAGGCGGCAAAGAAAGAAAAGATAAGAAGCTTTTATCAGAATCTTGCCAAAGATGGACTTTCCATTATCGGAGAATTTAAAAATGCATCCCCAAGCCTTGGAAAGATAGAAAGCAGGATTACATTGGAAGAGCGGATGGAAGATTATACCGCTTCTGTGGATGCGGTATCCTGCCTGACAGAAGAGAAGCATTTTCTTGGAAATACTGATTATTTCCGGAAAGTAAGAAATCTGACTCCGCTTCCAATGTTACGGAAGGATTTTATGATTGAGGAATATCAGTTTTATGAAGCAAAAGCCATTGATGCAGATGCGGTATTACTGATAGCAGCAATCTTAGATGACAAGGAAATGTATGACTTTTATCAGCTTGCAAAGGAATTAAAGTTAGATGTACTGGTGGAAACCCATGATGAATGGGAAATGGAACGGGCATTGAAGCTGGATGCAGACATCATTGGAATCAACAACCGTAATCTTAAAGATTTTACCATTTCGCTGGAACGAACCAAAACACTTTCTAAGATGGTGCCAAAGGATAAACTCTTAATCGCAGAAAGCGGAATTGTAAGAGATGATGATGTGGCATATCTTGCAGATTGCGGTGTCAGCGGATTCTTAATCGGAAGAGCATTTATGGAACATGAAAATCCCAAGGCACTGGCAGCCCACTGGAAACAGGTTTATAAGGAAGCCGCAAAGTAAGGAGAAATGGCATGACAAAGATTAAGATTTGTGGCATCACAAGAGAATCTGAGACAGAAGTGCTGAACCGGATGCAGGTAGATTATGCAGGCTTTGTATTCTTTGAAAAAAGCAAACGAAACGTTTCGATAGAGCAGGCAAAAGAAATTAAGAAACATTTGAAGCCTTCTATTAAAACTGTGGCAGTTACTGTAAATCCGGCACTGGATTTGATAGATGAAATCATAGAAGCAGGTTTTGATATTCTGCAGATTCATAAGATGCAGGAATTCCCTGAAAATCTTAAAATTCCGGTCTGGGTAGCATATCAGGTGCGAAGCAGGAAAGAAGCAGAAGAAATAAATGTTCTGGATGGTACTTCAGGCATTTTATTAGACGCACCGGAATATGGCAGTGGAAAGACTTTTTCCTGGCAGGATTTTCCGATGAAAAAAAGAAGGGAATGGCAGGAAAGAAGGATACCATTTATTTTAGCCGGCGGCTTAAGCAGTGAAAATGTAGAAGAAGGTATCCGGTTATTTGAACCTGATGTAGTAGATGTCAGTTCTTCGGTAGAAGGAGAACATGGAAAAGATTATAAAAAAGTAGAAGCATTTGTAAGAAAGGTGAGAGAACATGAATAAGAAGAGTTATTATGGAGCATTTGGTGGACAGTATGTAGCAGAATCATTGATGAATACTTTAAAAGAGTTGGATGATGCTTTTGAAAAGTATACAAAGGATGAAGAATTTTTAAAGGAAGTGGACTATTATCTGAAACAATATGTAGGAAGAGAGACACCACTTTATTTTGCCAGCCGTCTGAGTGAGGCATATGGAACAAAGATTTATTTAAAAAGAGAGGATTTAAACCATACCGGAGCCCATAAGATTAACAACGTAATCGGTCAGATTCTTCTGGCAAAGAGAATGGGAAAAACCAAGGTAATCGCAGAAACCGGAGCCGGTCAGCATGGTGTGGCAACTGCAACCGGAGCAGCTCTTTTTAATATGGAATGTACCGTATATATGGGAGCGGAGGATATGAAACGTCAGTCGCTGAATGTAATGCGTATGGAAATGCTGGGAGCTAAAGTAGTGCCGGTTACATCCGGAAGTAATACCTTAAAGGATGCTACCAATGAGGCAATTCGTACCTGGGCAAAAACCGCAGAGGATACCTTTTATGTAATCGGTTCCGCTGTTGGACCGTATCCTTATCCGAAGATGGTAAAATATTTCCAGAGCGTCATCAGCAAAGAAGCAAAGAAACAGATTTTAGAGCAGGAAGGAAGACTGCCGGATGTGGTTATGGCATGTGTTGGCGGAGGTTCTAATTCTATCGGAATGTTTGCAGATTTTATTGAAGAAAAGGATGTAAAACTGATTGGTGTAGAAGCTGCCGGAAAGGGAATTGAGACAGGGGAGCATGCCAGTGCCATGGCATTGGGCGAGCCTGGCGTATTACATGGTATGCGTTCCTATTTATTACAGGATGAGGATGGAAATGTGCAGCTTGCCCATTCCATTTCCGCAGGACTGGATTATCCGGGGGTTGGACCGGAGCATGCCTATCTTAAGGACAGCGGCAGAGCAGAATATGTTGCAATCAAGGATGATGAAGCCATGGATGCATTAATGGAGCTTTGTAAATTAGAGGGTATCATACCGGCAATCGAAAGTGCCCATGCAGTGGCATATGCAAAGAAGCAGGCGAAGAAAATGAAGCCGGATGATATTATGGTGGTTTGCCTTTCCGGAAGAGGCGACAAGGATGTAAATACAATTGCAGATTATCTTGCAGGAAAGGGTTATTTAAACTAGGAGGTGCAGCATGAACAGAATCGAAGAAAAATTAGCACAGTTAAAAGAACAGAACAAAAAAGCATTTATTACATATATGACAGCAGGAATGCCGGACTTTGATAAAATGCAGGAGATTATCCGCACACAGGAGCAGGCGGGGACAGACATCATCGAGCTTGGAATTCCATTTTCAGACCCGGTAGCAGACGGTCCGGTTATTCAGGATGCTTCCTATCATGCCATCTTAAAAGGTGTGAATTTAAAGAAAGTATTAGAAGCCATGAAAAAGCTTCGCAGTGCAAAAATTGAGATTCCAATTGTATTTATGATGTATTACAATACCATACTTCACTATGGTGTGGAAGCCTTTGTGGATGCATGTATTGAAAGCGGAGTAGACGGACTGATTATTCCGGATCTGCCATTAGAGGAACAGGATGAGATAAAGGAATTTTTACAGAAGGAAAATGCACCGATTCTTATCCAACTGGTATCTCCGGTTTCGAAAGACAGAATCCCTGAGATTTTAAAGGATGCAAGAGGATTTGTTTACTGCGTATCTTCCATGGGTGTAACCGGACAGGAAGCAACCTTCCATAAGAGTGTAATTGATTATCTTGGCAGTGTAAAAGAAGTATCAAAGATTCCTGTTATGATGGGCTTTGGTATCCGTACTGCAGAGGATGTTGCACCGATGAAGGATATTATCGATGGAGCGATTGTAGGCTCACATTTCATCAGGCTGATGGAAGAAAATGATTATGATTTACAGAAAATTGGAACTTATTGTGGCACATTTAAAAAAGAACTGAATCAGTAAAGGAGAAATTTGCGATGAAAGAATATATTGAACTGGTTGCAGAAGGAAAAGATTTAACAGAAGAACAGGCAAAAGCAGCAATGGAAATCTTATTAAGCGGGGAAGCATCCCAGGCTCAGATTGGTGCTTTTTTAATGGGACTTCGTATGAAAGGTGAGACCTTAGATGAATTAACCGGGTTTGCAGGAGTACTCCGGGATAAGGCAGATACTATTTCACCGAAGGTTTCTGATTATGTGGATCTGGTAGGCACCGGTGGAGACTGTACTTATACTTTTAATGTGTCTACCACTTCTGCATTTGTCGTTGCAGCAGCCGGACTCCCGGTGGCAAAGCATGGCAATCGTTCTATTTCTTCAAAGAGCGGAGCCGGCGATGTATTAGAGGCACTGGGCGTAAATATTATGGCAGAGCCTGCAAAAGTAGAAGCCTGCGTGGAGAAAGCCGGAATCGGATTTATGTTTGCACAGCTCTTTAACAAATCTATGAAATATGTAGGTCAGGCAAGAAAGGAAATGGGTGTGCGTACTGTGTTCAATATTTTAGGACCTCTTGCCAATCCTTCCAGAGCAAAAAATATGGTGGTAGGTGTTTATGATGCAGCCCTGACAGAAAAAATTGCCCTTGCCATGAGCAGGCTTGGCGTTGAACGTGCCTTTGTAGTAAGCGGCAAAGACAATATGGATGAAATCACAACCACAACCGAGACCGTAATATCTGAAATCAAGGACGGGAAAGTAAATACATTTACCATAACACCGGAGCAGTTTGGTTTAAAACGTGCTTCTTTAGAAGAACTGCGTGGTGGCGATGGAACAGAAAACGCCGTTATCACAAAGAAAATTCTCTCTGGAGAAGAAAAAGGCGCAAAACGTGACATCGTATTACTGAATGCCGGAGCAACCCTGTATGTTGGTGGAGCAGCATCCACCATAGAAGATGGAATCGCCCTTGCAAAAGAAGCAATCGACAGCGGAAAAGCAGCAGGAAAGTTAGCGGAGCTGGTGAAGGTATCAAACGAAGCGTAAAAACAGAAATAAATCTGCACCGTAAAAACGGAATGTTAACCTTTTGCAAATATAGGTTGACAATATAAGACAGAATACCATATAATACCCTATGGATAAAATCTATAGGGTATTTTTAGGCGATTGCGAAAAGAAATACCAATATTACCAATAAAATATTCAGATATTCAAAGGACTATATTTTATACGGCACCAGATGTCAGCAATTCTTAGCGGCATGTTTTCCTTGAATGCAGACTGTCTTTCCGTTGCTTTGACTTAGATAGCGGCACTGTCCGTTGAATACGGATGCAGCCGAACGTCTGCAAGGGGCACTAAGAATTTCGGAACATATATGGATTCGTCTGGCAACCGGCGCATATTCACATCCATGTTCAGATGCGCCTCGCTGGCACATCCCTGTGCCAGCGTTGCCGGGTGACAGACGAAATTCCAAGTGCCCCTAACAGTCATTCTAATGCATCCGTACCTTCAACGGACAGCGCCGCTATCTTGTCAAACATTGGAAAGACTGTTTTCATAGCAAAAAGGAAAACATGCTGTTTAGAATTGCAGCATCTGGTGGCTTAAAAGATAGTCTTTTGAATAGCTGAAATTTTAGTGAATGATAGGGTATTTCCTTTCATAATCGCCTGAAAAAAACACAATGATAGGAGCATTATTATGGAAAAAAGAAAAATAACAACACAGCAGATGGCACTGGTTGCTATCATGACAGCAATTACCTGTATTCTGGCACCATTTTCACTGCCAATTGGTCCGGTGCCGATTTCACTTACCAATCTGGTTATCTATTTCTCACTGTACCTGCTGGGATGGAAGCTTGGAACTTTAAGCTACGTCATTTACCTTCTGATTGGACTGGTTGGTGTACCGGTATTTTCAGGATTTACTGCAGGACCGGCGAAACTTTTTGGCCCAACCGGTGGATATTTAATCGGATTTATTCCAATGGCAATCATTGCCGGTATTGTAATTGATAAATATACTGAGAAATGGCTTTTGTGTCTGCTGGCAATGATTGCTGGAACGATTGTCTGCTATGCGTTAGGAACAGCATGGCTTGCTTATGAAGCAAAGATGGACATGATGGCAGCATTATGGGCTGGTGTAATTCCTTTTATTCCTGGTGACCTGGTGAAAATGGCACTGGCAATTTTAATTGCACCAAAAATCAGAGCTCAGGTATGCAGGGCAAGATAATTTTTCATAGTCTTTAGAGCAGTTTTTTCCAGACGGCTGACCTGAGCCTGGGAAATATGAATCTCATCAGCAATCTCCATCTGGGTTTTGCCTTCAAAGAACCGTAGCTTAACGATATGATTTTCTCTGTCGTTGAGCCGGTTCATTGCATCGGAAAGGGCAAGCCCTTCCACCCAGTTATCTTCTTTATTCTTTTTATCACTAATCTGATCCATCACATAGAGTGTATCACCACCATCCGTATAGACCGGGTCATAAAGACTGACCGGACTTTGAATGGCATCTAGGGCATAGACGATTTCCTCTTTGGTAAGTCCGGCTTCTTTTGCAATTTCCTGTAAAGTAGGCTCCTGCATGGAATTTTTCATCAGGATTTCTTTGGCATGAATGGCTTTATAGGCAGTATCCCGCAGGGAACGGCTGACACGGATGCTGTTGTTATCCCGCAGATAGCGGCGGATTTCGCCAATAATCATAGGAACGGCATAGGTGGAAAATTTTACCCCCAGTGTATCATCAAAATTGTCAATGGACTTAATCAGTCCGATACATCCAATCTGAAAGAGGTCATCAATATTTTCCTGATTTCCGGAAAAACGTTTAATCACACTTAAGACCAGACGAAGATTCCCTTTGATATATGTTTCCCTTGCAGTCATATCCCCCTGTTTGATTCTGGCAAATAGAGCAGCCTTTTCTTCTTCCTTTAGGATTGGAAGCTTTGCGGTATTTACGCCGCAGATTTCAACTTTGTAGACGGACATGATGCGTACCTCCGGGTTAAAATGTTTTTGCAGCCATTGGCTGATACAGAAAGGATGTCCTTATTTACATAAAAATATGCCGGAAACAATAAAAATTTAATAATTTTTCATCTTGAAAAACGAATGAGTGAAAGCTATGATATACATAAAGAAAAAAAATGGAAGTGGAATAATATGCAGGATGCAATAGATAAGAGAAATGAAAGAGATCGAATTGCTCATAGTATTGTGAAACGCTGGAATGTTCATTACATGTCGGAAGAAGAGATTTTAGCCGCACGCAGGAAACAGCAGGATGAACAGCGGGCACAGGAGATTCTTGATCGTCTTGCAAGAGTGGCTGCAGAGGAAGAAGAAAAAAAGCAGCGTGAGATTGATGCGGCAGTAAGGCGGCAGATTGAGGAAGAAAGAGCACGTTTACAGAAAAAAGAAGTAGCTGAAATGATTTCAGATGATAAGTTATCTGCTATTTTAGGAGAAAAGAGTCCTGAACGAAAAGAAACACCGCAGGCAGCGGAAGTGTCACAGGAGGTGGAAACACCGCAGGTGGTGGAGAAACAGACAGACAGTGGAGAACAAGTGCCTGAGGTCATAGAAGCGACCGTTGAAACAGAACAGGAATAAGTCGGGTTCTAACGGACAATATCTCATTCATATATTGTAATAAGAAGTAAAACTGGAGCATAAGTATGGATGATGCCTTGCTGTTACAGAAGTATCATGGATTAGGAAATGATTATCTTGTACTCGACCCGAATAAGAATAAGATACATTTATTGGAACGTCATATTGTAAAGCTATGCAGAAGAAATATTGGTGCAGGAGCTGATGGCATTTTATATGGACCGATATGGCAGGATGAGAAGCTTTATGTAAAGATATTTAACCCGGATGGAAGTGAAGCAGAGCGCAGCGGAAATGGTGTTCGGATTTTTGCAAAATATTTATTAGATGCCGGATATATCAGACACAGACCGTTTAGCCTTTATACCAAGGCAGGCGAAGTAAGGATTGATTTTTTAAATGAAGACGGAAGTCTTATGAAAGTAAATATGGGAATACCACAATTTACCGGAGGGGTACTTGCTTATGTAGGTACGCCTCCGGAAATTATAAACAGGCCTCTGGTTTTTCATGACCATCCTTACCGGGCAACCTGTGTTTCCATGGGAAATCCGAACTGCGTGATTCATTTAGATGAAATCAGTAAAGAAAAGGCAATGGAATTAGGACCTTATGTGGAAAATGCATCTTATTTTCCAAACCGGATTAATATGCAGCTTTGTAAAGTAATGGATAGAGGTCATATCCGGGTGGAAATCTATGAGCGGGGAGCCGGATATACCTTAGCTTCCGGAACCGGAGCCTGTGCAGCAGCGGCAGCATCCCATAAGCTGGGACTGGTGGATGACAGAATTGAAGTCACGATGCCGGGTGGGCAGTTACTGATAGAAATCGGAGAGGATGGCAGCGTGTTCCTTACCGGAGAGGTGCAGAAAATCGGAACAATTCTGATGGCAGAACACTTTCTGGCGTAGTTGACAACTGCTTGCCTTTGAGTATAAAATGGAAAAATAGAATGCTCAGAAAGGAACATGAGAAAGAATGAGAAAGATACTGGATTTAATAACAGATGAGATGGTGAAAGCATTTGAAACAGCCGGACTTGATGCAAAATATGCAAAAGTAACTGTTTCAAACAGACCGGACTTATGTGAATATCAGTGCAACGGCGCTATGGCTGCTGCAAAAGAATATAAGAAAGCACCGATTATGATTGCGGAGGAAGTAGTAGCACAGCTTAAGGATAACGCAATGTTTGAATCCGTAGAAGCAGTAAAACCTGGCTTTCTTAACTTAAAGCTGAATAATGAATTTGTGGCTTCCTATATCAGTAAGATGCAGGAGGATACAGAGCGTTTAGGCTGTGATAAGGTGGAACATCCAAAGACCATCATGATTGACTATGGCGGACCAAACGTTGCAAAACCACTTCATGTAGGACATTTACGTTCCGCTATTATCGGTGAAAGCATCAAACGTATTGGTAAATTCATGGGACACAATATGATTGGTGATGTGCATCTGGGAGACTGGGGTCTTCAGATGGGACTGATTATTACTGAGTTAAAGCTTCGTAAACCGGAACTTTGCTATTTTGATGAAGATTATGAGGGAGAATATCCGGTTGAGCCTCCATTTACCATTTCCGAGCTGGAAGAAATTTATCCGACAGCCAGCGGAAAATCCAAAGAGGATGCAGCTTATAAAGAAGCTGCCATGCAGGCAACTTATGAATTGCAGCATGGGAGAAGAGGCTATCAGGCATTACTTTCCCATATTTTAAATGTATCTGTAACGGATTTAAAGAAGAATTATGCTAATTTAAATGTATCTTTTGAATTATGGAAGGGTGAGTCTGACGCACAGCCATATATCCCGGACATGGTACAGAAGATGAAGGATGACGGTTATGCATATATCAGTGATGGTGCACTGGTAGTAGATGTCAAAGAAGAGACTGATACGAAAGAGATCCCGCCATGTATGATTTTAAAATCCGATGGGGCTTCTCTTTATAACACAACAGACCTTGCGACGATTGTATGGCGTATGAAAGACTATCATCCGGATAAAATTATCTATGTAGTGGATAAACGTCAGGAGCTGTATTTTACACAGGTGTTCCGTTGTGCCAGAAAGACACATCTTGTGGATGATGATACAGAGCTTCAGTTTTTAGGTTTTGGTACCATGAATGGAAAAGACGGAAAACCATTTAAGACCAGAGAGGGTGGTGTCATGCGGTTAGAGACACTGCTTTCCAGCATCAATGATGAGATGTACCGCAAGATTACAGAGAATCGTACGGTAGAAGAAGCGGAAGCAAAGGCAACCGCAAAAGTAGTTGCACTTTCAGCAGTAAAATACGGAGATCTTTCCAATCAGGCTTCCAAGGATTATATTTTTGATATCGACCGCTTTACTTCATTTGAAGGAAACACAGGCCCATATATTCTTTATACGATTGTCCGAATCAAATCCATTCTGAACAAATATAAAGAAGCAGGAAAAGAAGCAGGAACAGCAGCAATTCTTCCGGCACATTCCGAAAGCGAGAAGGCATTGATGTTAGAGCTGACCCGTTTCAATGCCATGATGGAAAATGCCTACGAAGAGACAGCACCACATAAGGTATGTTCTTATATCTATGACCTGGCAAATGCATTGAATCATTTTTATCATGAGACAAAGATTATGGCAGAAGAAGACGAGGCAGTGCAGGCTTCCTATGTTCGTTTATTAACACTGACCAGGCGGACATTAGAGGTTTGTATCGATGTATTAGGTTTCTCTGCACCAGACAGAATGTAAAGGAAAATATATGATTGACAATAGAATGGGTGCCATCTTTGATTTAGATGGCACTCTTTTAGACTCCATGGGAGTATGGCGGAAAATTGATGAGGATTTTCTTGGCAAAAGAGGATTTATTGTGCCGGATGATTATCTGGTAGCAATTACTTCAAAGAACTTTGATGCGGCAGCAGAATATACCAAAGAGCGTTTTAATCTGCCAGAGTCCGAAGAAGAGATTATCAAAGAATGGTTTGATATGGCGATTGAATCTTATACCAATGAAGTAAAGTTGAAAGCCGGTGTTATAGATTACCTGAAGCAATTAAAGGCAGAAGGAATTAAGATTGCAGCAGCAACTTCTTCCGATGAGAGGCTGTTTCGTCCCTGTCTTACCCATTGCGGCATCATGAAATATTTTGATGCATTTACAGTTACGCAGGAAGTGAAGCGGGGAAAGGGATTCCCGGATGTGTACCAGCTTGCAGCAGAAAAGCTTTCTTTGAAACCGGAGCAGTGTGTGGTATATGAAGATATTTTAAAAGGTGTGGAAGGTGCAAAGATGGATGATTTCTATGTGGTAGGTGTGGAAGATATCCATTCCTCCTATGAGAAAAATGAAATCATGCAGCTATCTGACTGCTATATCCTAAGCTTTGAAGAATTATTAGATTAATTCCGTCACACAAAAAACACAGTTTGACCGCATTTTTATCACAAAAACATCGTCTTTTTAACACAACTTTCTCATAGACTTTCTGAGGTAAGATGTTATAAGGAGGAAGAGACGTGATAGAGATTAGTCATTTGACGAAAAAATACGGGACGCATGTAGCGGTAGATGATTTGAATCTTACTATTGAGCCGGGAAGAATTTATGGCTTCTTAGGACCGAATGGCGCAGGCAAATCAACTACAATGAACATGATTACCGGATATCTGGGGGTAACAGAGGGAACCATTAAAATCAATGGATTTGATATTTTGGCACAGCCGGAGGAAGCAAAGAAATGTATTGGCTATTTGCCAGAGCTGCCACCTTTATACATGGATATGACGGTAGAAGAATATCTTTTGTTTGCAGCAGAACTTAAGAAGATTCCAAAGGAGAACCGGAAACCATATGTAGAAGATGCCATGGCAACCACAAAGATTACTGATATGAAAGGCAGACTGATTAAAAATCTGTCCAAAGGATACCGGCAGAGAGTCGGACTGGCACAGGCAATTTTAGGTTATCCGGAAGTTATTATCTTAGATGAGCCTACAGTAGGCTTAGACCCGAAACAGATTATTGAAATCCGTGATCTGATTCAGAGTCTTGGCAAGAAGCATACTGTAATTTTAAGTTCCCATATCCTTTCGGAAGTCCGGGCAGTATGTGATTACATATTTATTATTTCCCATGGAAAATTAGTTGCATCGGAAGAAACAGAAGAACTGGTAGAGCGGATGTCCGGTGGACAGGTAATCGAGCTTAAATTAAAAGCTGAAGAAGAAAAAGTAAAAGAAGTTTTTGCAGATGCAGAACATATTACTGCAGTAGAGACGAAAGAACTGCCGGAGGATGGAGTTACTGAGGTGACTGTAACGGCAGAAAAAAATAAAGATGTCAGAGAAGAAATTTTTCATATTTGCGCAGAAAGTGATATGCCGATTTTGGAAATGATAAATGGTGGTAAATCACTGGAAGATATCTTTCTTGAACTTACATCAAAGGAGGAAGAATAATGCGTGCAATATGGAAAAGAGAATTAAAATCTTATTTTCAGACAGTGACCGGATGGCTTTTTATTGCAGCAACACTGGCACTGTTTGGCCTTTATTTTTATGTATACAATATGTATTATGGTTCGACAGACATCAGCAGTACTTTATCAGCAGTAACGTTTCTGTTTCTGGTTACTGTGCCGATTCTTACGATGCGTACCCTGGCAGAGGAGCGGAAGAATAAGACAGACCAGCTGATTTTAACTTCGCCGGTATCAGTAGAAAAAGTGGTTCTGGCAAAATATCTCGCCACCGGAACCGTATTTACCATCAGTGCAGCGGTTATGTGTCTGGCACCGTTAATTATGTCAGCATATGGAAACGTTGCTTTTGCAAAGAGCTATGTGGGAGTACTGGGTTTCTGGTTATATGGTATGACCTGTATTGCCATTGGAACCTTTGTATCTTCACTGACAGAAAGTATTGTAATTTCTGCAGTATTAACCTTTGTATTTCTCTTTGTGGGATATCTGATGACCGGAATTACCAATCTGATTTCACAGAATGGAAATATGATTACAAAGATTTTAGGCTGTTATGATTTGACAAAACACATGGATATGCTGATGCAGGGAATTCTTGATGTATCCGGCATTGTATATTATTTATCCATGATTATCCTGTTTTTATTCCTGACAGTACAGTCCATACAGAAGCGCCGCTGGAGCATGAGCAGTAAGAAATTAAAGCTTGGCGTATTCAGTTCAGCCATGGTTGTAATCGGAATCGTTGTTACAGTTGCAGTAAACCTTGTAGCAAATGCATTGCCATCTTCCATTACGTCTATTGATTTGACAGCCCAGAAGATGTATTCCATTTCTGATGATACAAAAGAGATTCTTCATAATCTGGATGAGGATGTCACAATTTATGTTCTGGAAGCGGAAGGAAATATGGATGATACCCTTGCAACGACATTAAAGCGTTATGAAGGCGAATCTTCCCATATTTCAGTAGAATATAGAGACCCATCCGTTTATCCGAATTTTTACCGGGATTATACGGATGATACCTCTATCACCAGAAAGAGTCTGATTGTAGAAAGCAGCAAACGTTCCAAAGTAATTAATTACAGCAATATTTATGAGACCAGTATAGATTACAGTACTTATAGCAGCCAGACTACAGGTTATGATGGAGAGGGACAGCTTACCAGTGCCATTTCCTATGTCACATCGGATGAAATGCCGGTTATGTACGAACTACAGGGACATGGTGAGACAGCATTGAGTGGTGATTTTAAAGATGCTATTGAGAAAGCAAATGTCACTTTAAACAGCCTCAACCTGATGCAGGCAGACAGCATTCCGGAAGATGCACAGGCACTTATTATCAATGGACCGACCTCTGATTTTTCATCCGATGATGCGTCAAAAGTAATTGATTATATCAATAAAGGTGGAAAACTTTTGGTAACGCTATCTTATACAGATGCTGATATGAGTAATTTCTATTCGGTTTTAAATGAGTTTGGCATTACTGCAGTAGACGGAATGGTGATGGAGAGCAATACCGGCTCTTATTATCAGGCACCATATTATCTTTTGCCAAATGTAGAAAGCAGTGCGCTGACTTCCGGTGTGGATGGCTATGTATTTACACCGTATGCAGTAGGTCTTACCTATAATACCGATACCGAAAATGTAACCTATACACCTTTACTTACCACTTCGGATGCAGCGTACAGTAAGACAGATGCTACAAGTTCCTTAGAGCAGACGAAGGATGATATTGCAGGACCGTTTACGGTAGGATTAAAGGCGGAAAAAACCATGGATGATACAAGCACAGATATTCTTGTATATTCTTCCATGAGTATGTTTACGGATGATGCAGACAGTATGGTATCCGGAAATAATTTATCCGTATTTTCAAAATCCATTGCAAGCTATATTCCGGAAGACAGCGGTTCAGCAGTTGTGATTCCGGTCAAAGAATATGACAGCAGTACCCTGACCGTACCGGCTTCGGTTGTCATTGCATCAGCTGTAATCGGCATTGCAGTAATTCCGTTATTGCTTCTTGCAATCGGTATCGTAATCTGGATGAGAAGGAGAAAGAAGTAATGAAGAAACAGAAAAAACAGTTGATTGCTTTATGCATCCTGCTTCTTATCTGCATTGTGGCATGGGTTGGCCTGACGAAGTGGAATAAGAGCCAGGAACAGAAAAAACAGGAAGAGGAAGAAGCTTCAAAAGTAACGGTGACAGATGTTAACACAGAAGATGTAAATGCATTTTCTTATCAATATAATAATGAGACACTGTCTTTTGTAAAAGAAGATGATACATGGTATTATGAGGCAGATAAAAGCATTTCTTTAGACCAGGATACTATGGAAACATTGATTGCCACCACAGCACAACTTACGGCAGAGCAGGAAATCAAGGATTATGAGGACTTATCAGAGTATGGACTTGAAACGCCGTCAAATACCATTACACTGACGACAGGGGATGGAACAACAACACTTCTGATCGGAAATAAAAATGACATGCTGAGCCAGTATTATGTAAAGACGGATCAGTCTGACAGTATTTATCTGGCAGGAAGTGCAGTATATACCACTTATCAGAAAGGAATCGCAGATTTGACTGCAGCAGAAAGCACAACCGAAATTGCGGAATAAAAGGATTGACAAGTAAAATATCCGTTGGTAAAATATATGAGAAAGTGTGGAAGAGAAATAGTAATCATTGGAAGCCTTCAGAGAGAAAACGGCAGGTGAGAGTTTTTGACGGAAGATGATGAACCAGTCTTGGAGCTGCATATCCAAGCAGAAGTGAAGGTATGTCGGGTTCTCCCGTTACAGAGAGAAGGCATAAGAAGATGTGCCGGAGTGCAGGAGCAGTCCTGAATTTAGGTGGTACCACGGATGAAACATTCGCCCTAAGCTAAATCATAGCTTAGGGCTTTTATATTGCTTTAAGCAGATGAGTTGCAAGAATAGAAAAAGGAGATAAGAAAATGAAACTGGAAAAATTAGTTGGTGACCGGTTTAAAGAGAGACCGGCAGATTGTGTGATTGACAGTCATGCACTTATGGTAAAAGGTGGATACATCAAATATGTGGCAAATGGTATCTATTCTTCATTCCTGCCATTAAAGAGAATTACACGTAAGATTGAGCAGATTCTTCGTGAAGAGATGGACAAGGTAGACGGACAGGAGGTACAGTTCCCGGTTGTTATGCCTGCATCTATCTGGGAAGAATCCGGAAGATATGAAAGCATCGGAGACGAGCTGCTTCGTTTTACAGACAGAAACGGTGCCAGGATGGTACTTGGCATGACCCACGAAGAAGCAGCCGTACAGCTGGTTCGTGAGTATGCACAGAGCTATACCAAATATCCTTTTATGATTTATCAGATTCAGACCAAATTCCGTGATGAAGCAAGACCTCGTGCCGGATTAATCCGTGTAAGAGAGTTTACCATGAAGGATGCATATTCCTTCCATACCAGCCAGGAAGATTTGGAGCAGTATTATCAGAGAGTACACAAGGCATATGAGCGTATTTTTGAAAGAGCCGGTATTCCGGAAGTGGTATCCGTTGCATCTGATTCCGGTATGATGGGCGGAAGCCTTTCCCATGAGTTCATGCTTCTTACTCCGATTGGAGAAGATTCCATTGTACTTTGTGATGATTGTGGATACAAAGCAAATATGGAAGCTGCAGAAAATATTTCTGATATTCCAAGAGCCGCAGAATCAGCAGAACTGGAAAAGGTTCATACACCAAATATCCATACAATTGAAGATATCTGTGAATTCTTTGGCGATAAGACAAACAACTCCTGTAAAGCAGTTGTTTATCAGAAAAATTCAGATGACAGCTATGTGGTTGTATTTATCCGTGGCGATCTGGAAATCAATGAGACCAAGCTTGTTAATTATCTTGGTGATCAGATTCATGCTGCTGTTATTACAGAAGAATGCGGATTAAATGCAGGCTATATCGGACCAGTTGGCTTACATATCAATGCACCTCATGTGGTTTTATATGATAAGTCTCTGGAAGGAAGAAATAACTTATCCTGCGGAGCAAATGAAGAGGAATACCACTTCAAAGGACTTGATATGGAGCGTGATGTAAAAGACGCAGAATATCATGATTTTGCTAAGGTATACGAAGGCGGAATCTGCCCGAAATGTGGTAAGAAGACCGTCCGTATTTCTAAAGGTATTGAAGTGGGAAATATCTTCCAGCTCGGAACCAAATATACCAAGTCCATGAAGATGACTTATGTAGATAAAGATGGTGAGAGACAGACTCCAATCATGGGCTGCTATGGAATCGGTGTCGGAAGACTTGCTGCTGCTGTATGTGAAGCCCATCATGATGAGTATGGCCCAATCTGGCCAAAGGAAATTGCTCCATGGCAGGTCCACCTTTGTGCAGTAAGACCGGACAATGAAGAAGTAAAGGCTTTTGCTGATGATTTATATGAGAAAATGCAGAATGCCGGTATTGAAGTTATCTATGATGACCGTACCGTAAGTGCCGGCGTTATGTTTGCAGATGCAGACCTTCTTGGGATTCCACTTCGTGTTATCGTAAGCCCTAGAAATATGAAGCAGGGAATCGTAGAAGTGACATCCCGTGATAAGACCTTAAAGGAACAGGTTCCGGTAGAAAACGTATTTGAAGAGATTCAGAAATACTTATAAGAGAGTTATAGGACAAAATGTGTTGATGAAAACCGCTTTCAAGCCTTGAAAATA
>NZ_QUHR01000007.1 GCF_003479605.1 Roseburia sp. AF12-17LB | reverse complement strand
CTTATGTTGACCAAGAAAAACATAGATTTTCTGTAGTGACTTGAACTCCTAAGCGCTAGTTGTGGGTTCAATTCCCGCCGGGAACATCGATTTTTTGCAACAATGATCGTAAAAATTCATTGTTGCATTTTTATTTTATGGTGCTTGCGAGCACCGAAAAAAAATAAAAATGAGTAATTGGAGCACCGAAAAGACAAAACGGGCACCGAGAACTAAATCTATCCAAGCACCCAATGGAGATAACTAAAGTGTAGGATAAGATTTAGGTTGTCAATGAATGTAAAAATGGTTTTCTTGTTTGAAGAGAACAGGCCTGACGAAGCATCGCTCAGATTAGATTAAAAATTCTAGTCTGGGCGATTTTTTTCGTTCAGGGAAAAGGAGGAAGTGTCATTGACAGAACACTGATGATGAACATTGTGAATGATGAAAAACTGAATATAGAAAAGACAATCTTACACCATAAAGAAGGCGTAGACCTTATCCCAGCCAACATTGAATTATCAGCAATAGAGGTGTCTTTGGTAAATGCCATGAGCAGGGAACTGATTCTGAGATCTATGGTAGACAGGCTGAGAGAATTTTATGATTTCATCATTATTGATTGTATGCCTTCGCTTGGAATGATGACAATTAATGCATTGGCATGTGCAGATTCTGTATTGATACCGGTGCAGGCAGCATACCTTCCGGTCAAAGGTTTACAGCAGCTGATCAAGACAATAGGAAGAGTAGAGCTTCTGCATCATCCGGAACTTCGGGGAAGTATAAATATAGAAGAACGATATTGTGTGGAGTAAGAAATCTATGCAGTATCGTTTTTTTCGTTTCTTGTGAAAAAATTTGTAGTTATTTGTAAGAATTTGTCGAGAAGTGCCATGTATATAATGTAGGGAGGTTTTAACATGACTAAAGACGAAGAAATCAGAATGATAAATGAAAAACTGGATTTTTATGTAATGGGAGGTCGGAGTACATGAAAGAACTGTTACATGAACTGCAAAGTCAAGTTTCAGTCTTGCAAAATCTCTGGAAACCCATCTCGTACAGTTGAATAATGAAAGGGGATGTGCTACTATTGTATAAAGATGTCAATCACGGCAGCTTATTTAACGGATAAACTAGGGGGAGCTTTATATGGCCACACAAAAGCAACAAGGTATTAAAAAGCAACTGACGAAAGGATTTGTGAAAGTAGCAATAATCGGTGCGATTGCGGCAGTTATTGGAATCGTAGTACTACTGATCGCAGCGATACAGTATGAAAAGGCATTGAGCCGATACGGATTTACACAGGGAGATATCGGTAAAGCGGTCGCGGCATTTTCGGAGAGCCGGAGCGCATTACGTGCAGTAGTAGGCTATGATGACAAAGCAGTGATAGACAAGCAGATCGAACTGCATGACCAGAAAAAGGAAGCGTTTGAGGCTTACATAGATGAATTGAACCGCTCAATCAAATTCACCGAAGGCAGGGATGCCTATAATAAAATATTGCAGGAACTGGACGGGTACTGGGAATTGGATGCACAGGTATTGGAACTGGCTACTTCCGATGACGAGGACGGATATCTGAAGGCGCAGGATCTGGATATCGGAGAGCTGACCGCACAGTACGAACGGATATACGCGGAGTTTGTAGACTTGATGAATCTGTGCGTCGAAAAAGGAGATCAGGCGGAGGTAGATCTGCGTCATATGGAGCGTTTTATGCTGATCGCGATTCTGGTTATCGTAGTGACCTCTTTCTGGAGTTCTGTGGTATTAGGCAAGAAAATGGCAGGAAATATCGAAGAACCGATGATAGCGCTGGCAGATCGACTTCAGACTTTTGCACAGGGAGATCTGAATAGTGCATTCCCGGACAGAAACACGGAAGATGAGATATCCTATATGATACAGGTCGCAAAAGGCATGGCTGCTGACCTGAATCTGATCATTACGGATGCAGGAGAATTATTGGGACAGATGGCGGAGGGTAATTATGCCATCGGTACTAAGATCGAAGAGAAATATGTAGGACAGTTTGTGGCACTGAAAGATGCCATGCGTAAGATGAACCGACAGATGAACAGTACCTTACAGCAGGTAGAAGAGGCCGCTAAGCAGGTATCTGCCGGATCGGAGAATCTTGCACAATCTGCCCAGGCGTTGGCAGAAGGAGCAACAGAGCAGGCAGGATCTGTGGAAGAACTGACGGCAACCATTACGAATATCACAGATGCCGTGTCACGTACAGCCGGCGAACTGCAGAGGACGACGGAAAAGGCTGAGAATTATGCACAGCAGGCGGATGCAGGGCATACGCAGATGAGGTCATTGATGGAGGAAATGGAGCGAATCAATGAAACATCTAAAAAGATACAGAATATTATTGCTGACATTGAAGATATTGCGAGTCAGACGAACCTGTTGTCTCTGAATGCGGCAATTGAGGCGGCCAGAGCAGGAGAAGCCGGACGGGGATTTGCAGTGGTGGCAGAACAGATCCGTAAACTGGCCGAACAGAGTGCACAGTCGGCAGTAGATACCAGAAGCCTGATCGAGGGATCGCTGCAGGAGATCGAGAATGGCAACCAGGCAGTGGAGGTAGCAGCGGAATCTCTGGAGCAGATCGTTACGGGAGTCAAGGAGATTGCGACAGATGCAAAACGATTGAGTGAAGAGTCTGCTGCGCAGGCACAGGCGATGCAACAGGCAGAACTTGGTGTGAATCAGATATCGGAAGTAGTGCAGTCGAACTCTGCGGGAGCAGAGGAATCGTCTGCTACCAGTGAGGAATTATCCGCACAGGCATATACATTAAACGATCTGGTAGGAAAGTTTACACTACGTCGGGATTAATTGCTAATTAAAAAATGAAATAAATACCGGTCTTAATAATCCGTAAATAGTGGAGAATTAAGATCGGTATTTTTTATAACATAAAACTTTCATTATAACTGAAATTTTCATTTCCGTATTATCTATTAGAATTGTAATGGTAGATATAGGAGGTTATATAAAAAATGTAATGAAGAAGAATCTGATAAATAAGTTTGCACCATTTCATGCATATGAAGGAACAGAAGATATTGATTTTGCTAAAGAATTGCATATAGTATCTGATAATATATTCATAAAATATAAAGGTAATGCATTTACTAATTCTGGACTTGATATATTGCTGAAAAAACACAATATTGAATATGTTGAAGTTGTGGGTGTAGATGGTGGGGCTTGCGTTGCACTGACAGCATTAGGTGCTATAAAAAATGGATATAAAGTAATCGTGAATGAAGCTGCAATCGGAACTATTGACTCCTACGCAACGTAATAGTTTACGATATGTTTATCGAGAGGAGGAAATGACAATGATGACAGTGAATGAGGTAAGTAAATTAACAGGAGTGAGTATACGCACTCTGCAGTATTATGATACCATTGGTCTCTTAAAACCTATTGAATATACAGAGTCAGGTTATAGGTTGTATGACGATACATCCTTGGAAAGGCTGCAACAAATTTTACTGTTTAAAGAATTGGAATTTCCGCTTAAGGAGATTAAAAAGATAATTGATGCCCCTAACTTTGACAGGAATAAAGCATTAGAGCAGCAGATTGAATTGCTTACTATGAAAAAAGAGCATCTTGAAAATCTTATTAGTTTCGCTCGAGGAATAAAAGGAATAGGAGTGAAATATATGGATTTTAAAGTATTTGATACAACAAAGATTGATGAGTATTCTAAACGAGCAAAAGAACAATGGGGACAAACCTCTGAGTATAAGGAGTTTGAAGAGAAAACAAAGAACTGGACGAAAGACGATGAAGCTACTGTTGCAAATGAGTTTATGCAATTATTTGTTGAATTCGGACAAATGAAAGAAATGGACCCAGAAGATGAACAGGTGCAGTTGCAGGTAAGGAAACTTCAGGATTACATTACAGATCATTTTTATACATGTTCTGATAAGATTTTATGCGGTCTTGGAAGAATGTATGCCGGTGGAGGAGAACTTACGGAAAATATTGATGATGTTGGAGGAGTTGGCACAGCAGAGTTTGCAAGTAATGCTATTGATATATTTTATATGAGTAGAAGGTAACTTCCTGTTTTTAAAGCTGTACATGAAAATGTATGGCTTTATTTTATAAAAACACATTGATAATTATCTATGTATATGTTAATCTAGACATATAGATAAATATCAATGCGAGGTAAATGAAATGGAACTAACAAATGTTGCATTAATCTGCAAGGCACTTGGAGATTCAAACAGATTAGAAATAGTGCAAATGTTGTCAGATGGCGAAAAATGTGGATGCAGGCTCTTGGAAAAATTTGAAATTACACAGCCAACCCTGTCTCATCATATGAAGATACTGGTGGAATGTGGATTGGTGAATGATCGCAAAGAAGGTAAATGGCATCATTACTCTTTGAATTGTGATACTTTATTAGAATTCAAGAATTTTATTGGCAGTTTGACATGTGGGTTATTCTATGCATGATCATCGATGTATCCATAGGACATTTTTTCCCGATGATACCCAATATATTAAATGAGTTTGAATATGCAGGGATATCTATTCCTATGGCTGTATTAATCTGGATTATGATTTATCCAATGATGATTACTATTGACATTAGTGCTGATATTTATGTTTCAGTCGGAAGTTATTCTGAAAAATCCTATACACATAATACTGATTGCAATACCTTTGATAATTCAGACATTTTTGATCTTTGGAATCGCATACGTAGCGTGTTATCTGTTAAAACTGCCACACAATATTGCAACACCTGCAGGAATGATAGGAGCATCTGATTTCTTTGAACTTGCGGTGGCAGTGGCGATTGCATTGTTTGGAACAACAAGTGAGGCTGCACTTGCTACTACTGTGGGTGTCTTAACAGAAGTTCCGGTAATGCTTATGCTTGTAAGAATTGCAAATAAGACGAAAGGAAGGTTTCTATGACAGTAAGAGAAAAAGCAGAACTGATTGTAAAAGATATAAAGAAAGAACAGGGAACAAATCCGGTTGTTATTTTTAAGCAGATTGCAGAGAAGGAATATATCAGCATTCATGGACCGGAACACCATATATTAGATGGTGCAAGTTTGCTAGTAGCCTACAAAAACGCAGGTGGAGAGATAGACTTAGAACAGGCATTGGACAGGCTGATGTCAGAAGGACTTCGGATGCCGGGAGCAATGTGCGGTTTATGGGGAATATGCGGAGCAATTACATCCATTGGCGCTGCACTTGCAATCATCGACGGAACAGGTCCGCTTTCAACAGATGGAACATGGGGAAATCATATGCAGTTTACCTCGAAAGCAATCGGAGAATTAGGAGCCATAAACGGACCAAGGTGCTGCAAGAGAGATGCAATGATAGCATTTAAGAATGGTATTGATTATGTGAATGCTCATTATGGAGTAACATTGCAATACGAACAAATGCAATGTGGATTCACAGATTTTAATGAGCAGTGTATAAAGGAGAGGTGTCCATTTCATGAGTAATGTAAAAGTGGCATTTATTTGTGTCCATAATTCCTGCCGAAGTCAGATTGCTGAGGCTTTTGGAAGACATCTGGCATCAGATGTGTTTCAAAGTTATTCGGCGGGTACAGAAACAAAACCACAGATTAACCAAGATGCTGTCCGTATTATGAAGGAATTATATAATATAGATATGGAAGCAGATGGACAGTTCAGTAAGCTGGTTAGTGATATTCCAAATCCGGATATTGCAATATCAATGGGGTGTAATGTGGGATGTCCATTTATAGGAAGACCGTTTGATGATAACTGGGGACTTGAAGATCCAACAGGAAAAAGTGATGAGGAATTTAAGATAGTCATTGAAAAAATCAGAAAAGATATTTTGAAATTAAAAAATGGATTGGATAAGAGGTAGACAGCATCAGATTCAAGTTTGCAGAACTAATAGAGAAGTAACATATAAAACAATAAATATGGTCAAAAAATCATCGACATCCAACCTACAGCACGTTATAATATAGCTAATCTAATAAGAAAATTATAACATTACTCTATAATGGTATTGCAAGACTGGTCAATATGGGAGCAGATATGGAAAATCTGTTTATGGCAGTAATTTACTATAGAACTGGACTGCTGTTTATGGTTATTGGAAATTATTTGCCAAAAGTGAAACAGAATAATACCATAGGAATAAGAGTTGTATGGTCTTTAATGGATGAAGAAAACTGGAATGCAACACATAGATTCAGCGGCAAATTATGGATGGCATCAGGTATTTTATGTATGATTTGTGGACTTTTTGGGGAAAGCATGGCTGCACTGGTTGTGTATATTATAAGTATTATGGCAGCTGCAATCATTAGCATTCTCTACTCCTACCTTTTTTATAAGAAAAAGCTGGCAACCGGAGAAGGCTTAAAAATTCAGTATAATAAAAAAAAAAGTGTGATATATCTGATCATCGCAATTTCCGTTATTGTGTTTACTATATGGACTTTGTTTTGGGGAAGCATTCAGATTCGTTGTAATGATCGTGATTTTAACATTGAAGCAAAAGGATGGAATGATTATACAGGGGAGTATTCGCAAATTGACAGCATTTCTTATGAAGAAAATGTATTGCAGAACGATAAAGATTACAGAACTAATGGTTTTGGAAACCTGAAGTATGCTATGGGAAACTTCAAAAACGATATCTTCGGAGATTATATCCGCTACACTCATGCCTCCTGCCATTCATATGTTGTCGTGAACATAGATGGAAAAATATTAGTTGTAAATGGGGAAAATGACGCAGAGACAAGGGAAATCTATCAGAGAATAAGTGAGAAGGTGTCAAAGGAAAGAAAATAGTTGTCGGAAACGCTGAGAAGAAATTATTCTCATCGTATCTTATCTCCTTATCGTTCAATCAATTATTTGCTACAAAAATCAGAAGCATTTCAATCAGTTCACCATGTCACTTTTATTTTGTGTTATACTGTTTTATATAATTTTTTTGGTCTCCGCTGCCGCTTCGGTCGGCACAGAGCAGAGGTCCACCGGACCTCTTGTGCCCTTGTATTTTCCCTTATCAGAGTTCGTAAACACTGGTGGGACGATATAACACAAGGGAAACAATAAGGGAAAGCTCACCTGCGACAAATCCAGTGTTTTCAATGGTTTGCGGAGAATTTATTATAATACTTATGAAAACCATCAGATCAGTGCAGTAGATATGCATGTAGAAAATCTGGATAGTGATAAAATGATTTGTTATCCAGTAATTCAAGGAGAAAGAATCAACTATCAAAATAAATAATGTTTTGAAATCAGGGATGAGGTAGAAAGGAAAGTTCCATGACAAAAGATGAAGTAAAAAAACTTAGGATGGACAGTCCGGAATCACTACAGTTTTTAAATAATGCTACAAAATTTTATAATTTAATGATGATGTATCGTTGTGCTATTCGGGAGATACAAACTAAACTTGAGGTTTTGGATGATGAATTTTCAGTTGAGAACAATCGAAATCCTATTTCTTTTATAAAAACAAGAATTAAGAAGCCCAATAGTATTTACGATAAACTGCAGAAGATGGGATATGAATTTACAACAGAAAATATACAGACATATCTCAATGATGTAGCAGGCGTTCGAATAGTTTGTGCGTTTATTGACGATATTTATATGATATCAGATTTGATTACCCAACAGGATGATATTAAAGTTATTGAAATAAAAGATTATATAAAAAATCCAAAATCGAATGGTTATCGAAGCTATCATATGATTGTTGAAATACCAGTATTTTTTGCTAAGGGTAAAACACCTATGCGTGTAGAATTACAGATTCGAACCAATGGTATGGATTTCTGGGCAACATTGGAACATCAACTTCGCTATAAAAAAGGAATTGAAGAAATGCCTGGCTATGATGAGATAAGTGAAGAATTACTTCATTCTGCAAGAGCTATCATTGAAGCAGATAATGAAATGCAGAGAATAAAAGACAAAATTGGTATGTTTCACGAAATTTAGGGAGAAAACTGAGCAAGTAGGAAGGTGGAATATATATGAAACAAGATACTTTAGAAGGCAAAGCAAAAACAAAAAATGGGGTAAAACGGCTGTGTTTTTCCATAATCTGCATTCTTCTGGAAGTGATTTTTATTATTACTATCGTAACACGCTTGAATGAATATGCAGAAATCATAAATTTATTTACAAGGATTTTGAGTGGGATCTTGGTTTTGGGATTGTACGCATCAAATAAGACATCCTCTATGAAAATGCCTTGGGTCATCTTAATTCTAATTTTCCCAATTATGGGTGTAGGCCTGTATTTGTTGATTGGTTTGAATGGTGGCACACATAAAATGCGTGAGCGATATGCAGAAATTGATAGCAAATTGTTACCAATGCTTCCGGACAGTCAGGAGTGTTTGAGCAGAATAAAAGAAACAATTCCGAAAGCAGGAAATATAGCAAGTTACATACAAAGAAATTCGCAGTATCCAATCTATCAGAATACGGATATTGTGTATTTTGATGAAGCAGTGAAAGGATTAGAGGCACAGCTTAAGGATTTGGAGAAAGCACAGAAGTTTATCTTTATGGAATATCATGCGATAGAAGACGCTGAAGCATGGCATAAGATTCAAGATGTTCTGGAAGAGCGAGTAAAAGCAGGTGTGGAAGTTAGAGTATTCTACGATGATATGGGTTCTATAGGCTTTATTAACACAGATTTTGTGAAAAAGATGGAGGCAATAGGAATTCATTGCCGTGTATTCAATCCGTTTATGCCAGGTTTAAATCTGTTTTTGAACAATCGTGATCATAGAAAAATAACAGTTATTGATGGAAAAGTCGGATTTACAGGTGGATATAATCTAGCAAACGAATATTTTAATTACACACACCCGTATGGACAGTGGAAAGATACAGGTATTCGTTTAGAAGGAGATGCTGTTCAGTCGCTTACGGTGACATTTTTGGAAATGTGGAATGCAGTAAGTGATAAGGATGCTAATGATTCTGATTTTAGGAAATACCTTTTCCAATATGATTATGCGGCACAGCAAACTGGGTTTGTTCAACCTTATGCAGACAGCCCTATGGATAATGAGCAAGTAGGAGAAGAAGTTTATATCAGTATGATAAATAAAGCTGAAAAATATTGTTGGTTTATGACTCCATATCTAATCATAACAGATGAAATGACGCATGCGTTATGCTTGGCTGCTAAGCGAGGGGTAGACGTAAGAATTATCACACCTGGTATCCCTGATAAAAAATTCATTTATAATATAACTCGTTCTTTTTATCATGGATTAGTTAAACATGGTGTTCGTGTTTATGAGTGGACTCCTGGTTTCTGTCATGCAAAAATGAGTGTGGCAGATGACTGTATGGCAACTTGTGGAACAATTAATCTGGATTATCGAAGTTTATATCACCATTTTGAAAACGGCTGTTTTATGGTAGATTGTCAGGCAGTTGTGGAAATAAAAAATGATCTGATAAGAACGATGGGAGAATGTCGTGATGTGACAGACCAATATCAAACCGGACGAAGTGCATATTTGCGACTGGGACAATTATTTATGAGATTATTTGCTGGATTGCTATAAGAATCTGATGAAACGACCTTTCAAAAAACAGTTGATTTAGAAGTTAACTGTTTTTGAAAGGTCGTTTTTGTTATATCTAACAGTCTGTTGTACAAAGAAGATTTTGCATGGATGAAAAAAACAAACCTTGTTGAGGTTAAATTGAGATTGACTTTGTATTGTATAAGTATGAAAAAAAGGAATCAGGTGATGTACAATGAAAAAGCATAAAATATGTAAAATCCTTCTTGTTATACTGACAATTTTTTTATGTGTGGCTTTTTATGAATTGCTCGGAATCTGCGTTGCATATAAAAAGCAGCCGGAAGTGTCCAATACAACCAAAAAAGAAACAAAAAATGGGTCATGGAACGAATGCAGTGAAAATACAGAACGGGCAGTAATCATAGAAAAGAATCCAGAAGCGCTTTTACAAAGAGTGCGTTTGATCAAGAATGCAAAAAAGGAAATTATTCTTTCTACTTTTGCATTTCAATCCGATGAAAGTGGAAAATTGATTTTAGGAGCACTGCATGATGCGGCAGACAGAGGTGTACATATTCGTCTGTTAGTAGATGGAATGGAGAGCTGGATTGATATGGAAGGAAATCCGTATTTCTATGGATTATCTTCCCATGAGAATGTTGAAATTAAACTATATAATAAGGCCAATCCGTTGAAACCGTGGAAAATGATGGGTAGAATGCATGATAAATATTTGATTGCAGATGGAAAGAGATATATTCTTGGGGGAAGAAATACATACAATTATTTCCTGGGTGATTTTCCGGGACATAAGAACTATGACAGAGACGTGTTAGTGGTTTGCGATGAACCTGAGAAAGAAAATTCAGTTAACCAGTTGTCAGAGTATTTTGAAACCATATGGAATCAGGAAGACAGTGGTTATTTTCATAACAATAAAAAACTGGCAAATAGAAAATCTGTAAAGAACGCAGTTTTAGAGCTGCAGAACGGCTATCAGAAATATTTTGAAGAGAATAAGGAAAGAATCTGCGATACCGATTACACGGACGAAACTTTTGAGACAGAAAAGATTGCATTAGTGTCAAATCCTATCCACACAGGTCCCAAAGAACCAGTAGTGTGGTATCAGTTGGGAGAACTAATGAAAAATGCAAAAGAGCGCGTGAAAATTCATACACCATATATTATCTGCAATGATATGATGTATAATACATGGAAAGAGATTGCGGAGAGAGTTCCGGAATTTTCTATCATGACCAATTCGGTTGCCAACAATGGAAATCCGTTTGGTTCTGCTGATTATGCGAGAAACAGAAACAGAATTTTAAATACAGGAATTGATATCTGGGAGTATGAAGGCGGCTATTCATACCACGGAAAAAGTATTCTGATTGACGATGATCTGTCTGTAATCGGTTCCTTTAATATGGACATGAGAAGTACATATCTGGATACGGAACTGATGCTTGTAATACGCAGTAAAGATATTAATAAACAGTTGGAAGAGGGCATGATGGAATATGAAAAAGTGTCCCGTCAGATATTAGAAGGCGGAACTTATAATGATCCATATCATGTAGAGCCAATCGAATTAACAAAGAAACGTCAGAGAAAAATATTTTTAGTACAGCATCTGCTTGGATGGGCAAGGTATCTGTTTTAATAAGGAGGAAGGAAAACGTGTTTCAAATATTGATTGTAGAAGATGATAAAGAATTAAGCCAGCTATTCCAAAAAGTGCTTGAGAAGAATGGATATCAAGTCAAAAGTGCATCGGATGGAGCACAGGCATTAGAAATATTGGATAAGGAATATATTGATCTGATCATTTCTGATATTATGATGCCGGTTATGGATGGTTATGAACTGGTGTCAGAACTTCGTTCAGCAGGATATCAGATACCGGTACTTATGATCACTGCGAAAGGTTCCTTTGATGATATGCGCCAGGGATTTCTTTCGGGAAGTGACGATTATATGGTAAAACCGGTAAATGTGAATGAAATGGTTTTAAGAGTCGGAGCACTGCTTCGCCGTGCACAGATACTGAATGAACACAAAATTGTGATCGGTTCAACAGAGTTTGATTATGATGCAATGACGGTTACAACTGATAAGGAAAGTCTTGTTTTGCCTAAAAAAGAATTCCTGCTTTTATATAAGCTTGCAGCTTCGCCAGGCAGAACATTTACAAAACAACAGTTGATGGATGAAGTATGGGGATACGAGACGGAGGCAGACCCACATACGATAGAGGTACATATAGGAAGAATCAGAGAGCGTTTTAAAGATAACCCTGATTTTGAAATCGTAACAATGCGTGGAATTGGATACAAGGTGGTGAAAAAATAATGAAACAAAAGAAAGAAAAAGGATTGCGGATCCGATCCTGTCTGACTGGTGCAATCTGGCTGGCACTTGTATTTTCAACAGTCATATCTGCTTTATTATTTGCTTTTTTGAATCATTTTTTTAATCTGCCGGACAGCATACCTGTGCTTGGCTGGCTTTTGATTTTCAATACATTGATTGCAGGGCTGATCACTTCTTTTATCAATGCAAAGTTACTGGAACCAATTACCAGACTTAGTAAAGCAATGAAGGAAGTTTCTCGGGGAGATTTTGAACAGCATTTGGAAACGAACAGCCGTATAGCAGAAGTTGGAGAATCTTATCAAAGTTTTAACGTTATGACAAAAGAACTTCGTGCAACAGAGATGCTGCAGATGGATTTTGTATCTAATGTTTCTCATGAGTTTAAGACCCCGATTAATGCCATTGAAGGATATACAATGCTGCTTCAGGGAGAAGAACTGTCTCCGGATCAAGAGGAATATGTAGAAAAAATCTTATTTAACACCCAAAGACTTTCCGGATTGGTTGGTAATATTTTGCTGTTATCCAAGTTAGAGAATCAGAATATACCAATGAAAAAAACAGAATATCGTCTGGATGAACAGATCCGCCAGGCATTTCTTTCATTGGAAACAAAATGGACAGAAAAAGAAATTGGTTTTCAGGTAGAATTGGAGGAAGTTAAATATACTGGGAATGAAGGACTTTTTATGCATATCTGGATAAATCTTTTGGATAATGCGATTAAGTTCAGCCCTTCAAAGGGGACAATTACGATGTTTCTGAAACAAGAACAGGATTCTGTTAAGTTCATTCTGGAAGATGAAGGACCGGGAATAGAGGATGATGTAAAATCCAGAATATTTGACAAGTTCTATCAGGTAGATGGATCTCATAAAGCAGAAGGAAATGGCCTAGGTCTTGCACTTGTAAAACGGATTGTAGATAGTGCCGGAGGAACAATCAAAGCAGAAAACCGTGAATATGGTGGATGCAGATTTGTTGTAGAGCTTCCAATACAGAAAGATGAGGCCATATAAGTTTAAGAAAAACAGATAGAGGAGGAATTACATGACATTTTATCAGGAATTGCAGTTAAATCAGGCAGGTTCTAAAAACCTGTTGAAAAAGAGTGAAACACGAAAAGAAAAATTATATCATATGTGGGTATATCTGGTGAAGATAGCTGTTACAATGGCATTTTGTTTTTTATTTGTTACTATTTTCAGTATCTTATTTGGAAATGAGAATAGCATTGTAGGTGTAGTAGTCTTATTATGCCTTATGGTATTTCGGAATGCGGATCTGGGGATCCACACCGGACAATCTACGATGCTTTTGGCTTTGTTCTTTGTAATTATGACTGTATGTCCGCATTTAGCAAATCAGTTTTCACCGGTATTGGGAATGCTGTTAAATATTGCGGCACTGGCTGTGTTGATTCTGTTCGGATGCCATAATCCATTCATGTTTAATCAATCTACATTGGTTCTTGGGTATCTGCTGCTATATGGTTATGATGTTACGGGAAAAAGCTATCAGATGCGATTAGTCGGAATGGCTTTAGGTGCAGCACTTACCTGCTTCGTATTTTATCGAAATCATAAAAACAGAACTTATAAAAGAAATCTGAAAGATCTGATACAAGAATTTGATATCACTTCTTCCAGAACAAAATGGCAGATATGTCAGATTTTATGCGTACCGATTGTCCTTTGTATTGCAGAACTTTGTAATATGCCACGTGCAATGTGGGCTGGTATTGCGGCTATGTCAGCAATTTTGCCGTTTGTGGAAGACATGCAATACAGAGTCCGTAAAAGGATTGTCGGAAATATTGTAGGTGTTATATGCTTCACCGTATTATATTTTCTGCTTCCATCATCCATCTATGCTTATATAGGAATTCTTGGTGGAATTGGTGTAGGATTTTCAGCGCAATACGGCTGGCAGGCTGTATTTAATACCTTTGGCGCTCTCGCAATTGCTGCGGAAAGTTATGGATTAAAAGGAGCGGTTAGTCTTAGAGTGATTCAAAATGTTTTTGGTGTTGTGTTTGCTTTAGCATTTTGTGTTATATTTTATTGGTTTATGTCTAAAAAAAAGGAAAGTGCGCTATAATGATGGTCATATTGGTCGCTCTGTATATTATCCAGAATACCAGGACTCTTAAGGGAGAGACTGTATAAGCAATTTTATATTGCAATGACTAGAAAAATATTTAGGAGAAGATAGATATAAACAGTAAGTCAAACACACAAACTATGGAGTCTTTAGTCGGTTTAATAAAATTTTAGATAGAAAATAAATCATTCAATGTCATTTAGATAAGGTTTTTTATGACAAAAAGACAGATTGCTTATCTGCCTTATAATGCAGTATAATGGTAACGAGATTTATGCAACCCGATACATGAAATCCCTATTTCTCTTTGGACGGAGGTGGATAGGGTATTTTCGATTGTACCTGACAGGCACAGCATTCAGCGAACAGCTGCCGACAGCACAGCTTCACTGGATCATTGCAGACAAAGACTCCTGTATTGTTGTTGAGTCTATGAAGGATGGGCTGCATGTATATGATAATCCGGTAGGAGTGCTTACCAATAATCCACCATTCCCGGGTCAGATGTTTGCACTTAATAATTATGCCGGAGTATCCAGAAAACAGCCGGAGAGTACTTTTGCAGGAGTATTACAGCTTGATGCATATAGCAGAGGAATGGGTGGAATGGGAATACCTGGAGATCTTTCCAGCCAGTCAAGATTTGTGAAAGTTGCCTTTACAAAATTAAATTCGATCTCCGGTGAAGAAGAGGATGAGAGTGTAAGCCAGTTCTTTCATATCTTAGGATCCGTAGATCAGCAACGTGGATGCTGTGAGGTGACAGAAGGCAAATATGAGATCACGATATACACGTCCTGTTGTAATACAGCAAAAGGTATTTATTATTATACGACTTATGATAATCATCAGATCACAGCGGTTGACATGCATGCCGAAAATCTGGATTCAGATCAGCTGATCTGTTATCCGCTTCTGTCCAAGGGCGAAGTCAGATGGCAGAATAAATAATACGAAAATGCACGGAGAAAGCATAACGCAGAACAACAGGAGGAAAGACCATGAAAGAAGTTAAAACACCGAAAAAACCACTGGCATATTATTATGGGATTGTGTTAATAGTGCTGATCGTATTTAATCTGGTTGTCACACCAATCCTTATGGAGCATCAGGTAAAGGAAACGGATTATGGAACTTTTATGAGCATGATCGAGAAGAAGAATATCGGTGAAGTAGAAGTTAAGGACAATCAGATCATCTTTACAGATAAAGATCAAAAAAATATTTATAAAACAGGTCTGATGAACGATCCGAACCTGACGGACAGGCTATATGAATGTGGAGCAGTATTCGCAAAAGATATCGATAAGCAGATGTCACCAATCATCAGCTTCCTGCTGACCGGGTTTTTGCCATTGATCCTTTTTATCGCACTGGGAAATTATATGGCGAAGAAACTGATGGAGCATGCCGGAGGAAAAAATTCGATGGCTTTTGGAATGGGAAAAAGCAATGCGAAGATTTATGTGCAATCCAGTGAGGGAATCCGTTTTTCAGATGTTGCAGGAGAAGATGAGGCGAAAGAAAACCTTTCAGAGATCGTTGATTATCTTCACAATCCGAAGAAGTATACCGATGTAGGTGCGTCTATGCCAAAAGGTGTCCTTCTTGTAGGACCTCCGGGAACCGGCAAAACAATGCTTGCAAAAGCAGTTGCAGGTGAATCAAATGTACCATTTTTCTCAATGTCCGGATCAGAATTTGTTGAGATGTTTGTCGGTATGGGAGCTTCCAAAGTTCGAGATCTTTTCGGACAGGCAAAGGAAAAGGCACCATGTATCGTGTTTATTGATGAAATTGATGCCATTGGTAAAAAGCGTGACGGACAAATGGGCGGAAATGATGAGAGGGAGCAGACCTTAAACCAGCTTCTTACAGAGATGGACGGATTTGAAGGAAATAATGGTGTCATCATTCTTGCTGCAACGAACCGTCCGGAGTCGTTAGATCCGGCACTTACACGTCCGGGACGTTTTGACAGGCGTGTGCCGGTTGAACTGCCGGATCTTGCAGGCCGTGAAGCAATTTTAAAGGTTCATGCAAAGAAGATAAAAGCATCTGATGATGTTGACCTGCATACGATTGCACGTATGGCATCCGGTGCATCCGGTGCGGAGCTTGCCAATATTATAAATGAAGCAGCATTACGTGCTGTCCGTAGTGGAAGGACCGTTGTAAATGAATCTGATCTCGAAGAAAGTATAGAAGTGGTTATTGCAGGATATCAGAAGAAGAATGCGGTTCTTTCAGATCAGGAGAAGAAGGTTGTTGCATATCATGAGATAGGACACGCTCTGGTAGCTGCATTACAGAGTCATTCAGCACCGGTCCAGAAGATTACGATCATCCCGCGTACCTCAGGTGCACTCGGCTACACTATGCAGGTTGAGCAGGGTGATAAATATCTGATGACGAAAAAAGAACTTGAGAATAAGATTGCTACATTTACAGGCGGACGTGCGGCAGAGGAGATCGTATTTGGTGAGATCACGACCGGAGCCTCCAATGATATCGAACAGGCAACAAAAATTGCAAGAGCGATGATCACCCGCTACGGCATGACAGATGAATTCGACATGGTGGCAATGGAAAACGTGACCAACCAGTATCTTGGCGGAGATACGTCTCTTTCCTGTTCCGCAGATACCCAGAAGGAAATTGATGAAAAAGTCGTGCAGCTCGTAAAAGCAGAGCATGAAAAAGCAAGAAAAATCCTTGCTGAAAACAGGGAAAAACTGGACGAACTGGCTATGTACCTGTATGAGAAGGAAACAATTACAGGTGACGAATTTATGGATATTTTAGATAGAAAATAATGTAGTTAATTAGATAACCAATTCCACCCAAATATGATGAACAATTTTGGAATGAATTGTATTCATTTTTACAGAAACATTCTAACGAAGAGTATATTCTCATAGGAGATTTTAATACTATCAATAATAGAAACATGGAAGAGTTTAGAAAGATATTATATAATGCATATGATATTTGGTATCAAAAAGGAAACAGAGAACCTTTATCATGTATGCAGAGCCTTTTATCTCATCTGCTTTAGCTTTAGCTGCTTTCACAATAGCAAGTTCAGGATCATCCTTTTTAGGACGACCCTTGCCACATGGATTATCTTTTTTGACCTGCTTATATTCGCTGTAGGCATCATGCCAGATATCTTTTCTGACTTCATCGAGAACTGTCATAGCCCACTCGATTACGTGAAAGGAATCAACACAACGGGCGCAGTCAGGAGTGTATTCATTTACACACTCGGTGATCCATTTGGCACCATCACCTGTAACAACCTTGATGCTGGATAGCTGCTCTGGAGTAAGCTGTTTATAAAACTCCATGGCCTTCCGATGCCCATACCACTGTGTTGGTATCGTGATTAACAATTACTGTAATGTACTTGTGCCCCTTTTTGTAACTGGTTTCGTCAATGCCGATATTAACCAGACCATCAAGTCTTCTTGAGCGCTCCGGTTCTAAATCATGAAGAGCACGATTGACACAGCGGCCTACAGTTTCCCAGCCCCCTCCAAGTGGTTGGTCTGCTGGAATGTTTGTCATAAACAGGACATGACTTGTGACAGAAAGGGCAGTCATTCTCATGCCATTTATTAGGTCTGGCTTTGATACGGATGTGTTTCACGCCATCCTCATCAGAGTAAAGATTAAAATTTTCTATCAAGAGAATAAAGCATTGACAAAATTTTGTGGGGTGGGGTAGAATGATGCTAGAAAATTCCAAAACATAACGCATTGGTGCCTTTCGCAGAAAGAAGAAAAATAAACATGAAAAAGAGAAAGAACTTGGGAAAAAAGTTAGTAACAATGTTAGTGTCTGTAGGCTTTTTTGCAGTTTTGATTACAGTCTTGAATTTAATGGCATTACAAGCTATTCGAGGAAAGAATAATGTGCTTATAGAACAGTTTGAACAATATGAAGAAGCAGTGGAAAATAATGATACCGCGGTTTTTGAAACAGCAAAAGGAGAAGTGGCAGAAGCCATCAGACATATCAACTACAGAATAAATGGAAGCATCATTTTTGATCTTGCACTTGTGGTAGCTGATATTATTGTAATCGTACTTCTTTCGATTGTTATTAATAAGTCCATTGTTCGTCCAGCAAAAAGAGCAAAGAATGATTTGGATGATATCATTTTAGGTATAGAATCAGGACAGGGTAATCTTACGTTAAGAGTATTTGATGAAACCAGTGATGAAATTGGTCAGCTTGCAAATGGTGTCAACCATTTTATTGAAACATTACAAAATCTTATGGTAAAGATTCAGAGTGTATCAAAAGATATGAAAAAATCTTCCTATCTTGTACAAAATGAGGCGGAATCTTCAAATATGAGTGCATCCAATGTGAGTGCAACATCGGAAGAACTTGCAGCATCCATGGAAGAGGTATCTGCTTCTCTATATGATTTAGCCCAAGGATGTAATAATCTGCTAAAGAAAATGGAAGGCATGAATGAGGATGCTAAGAACTCTGCAATGAAGATGCATGAAGTGAAGCTTACTGCAGAAAATAGCTATAAAGAAGCGATTGCATCAAAAGAAAAAACAGTAGAAACATTTGATGGCATTCAAAAGGATGTCGCAGAGGCAGTAGAAGCATCTAAGTCTGTAAATGAAATTGCAAAACTTACAGAAAATATCTTAAATATCGCAGCACAGACAAATCTTTTAGCACTTAATGCATCGATTGAAGCAGCAAGAGCAGGGGAAGCAGGCAGGGGCTTTGCCGTTGTTGCAGATGAAATCAGACAGCTTGCAGATAGTTCACGTGAGACAGCAAACAATATTCAGGAAATCAGTGGAAAAGTTATTGAGGCAGTAAACAATCTGTCTGGAAATGCAACGGAAATGATTCGTTTTGTAGATGAAAAGGTAGCACTTGATTATGACAACTTTGTAAAAATTATTGGAAATTATGATGCTGATTCTGATCAGGCAAGTAATACATTTAACGAGTTTGCAGTTAAGTCAAAAGATAGCTTAGGTACAATGAATGATATGAATGAAGGTATCAATAACATTTCTATAGCGATTGAAGAATCTGCAAAAGGTGTTACAAACGTAGCACAAGAGATATCACAACTTGTAACAGCAATTTCAGCAATTACAGTGCAGGCGGACGAAAATAAGAACCTTTCGGAAGATTTATCGGATGAAGTAGCAAAATTTGAAAAAGTTTAACTAACAGATTTTTATTATGAGAAGAACTGTATTAGGTAAATAACCCGCACTAACTAAAAATGAATGCTAGAATAAGCACAAAGGCATAGCCCCATTACGGGTTCTATGCCTTTGCGTTTTCCGGAAGATTGTCATTAACTGCATCAAATTCAAGATTCTGTTCCCGGCACCATTCGACAGCATTCGACAGAGCTTCACCGGCGCGGCAGGTCCAGAGAATGAGTTTGTTGCCATTGCGTTTCCATTCCTGGAGATATTCGATCAGTGCCTGGTTTGGCTGACCAAGCTCCGGCCATTTGCTGTAGCAGAGAGTGCCATCAAAATTAACAGCGATTGTCTGGAAATCTAACATTTTTTTATTATTCATTCAGATCATCTCCTTTAGAGGGAGTCTGCTGAACACCAAGATGATAGCAGAATAGGCTTGTTACCGGTTTGTGAAAAAAATCTGCAATTCTCATGGCGTATAGCAGAGAAGGAATATGCTGTTTTGACTCGATATTGGCAATAGTTTTCAGGCTGATGCCGGTTGCTGATGCAAGTTCTTTCTGGGTAATGCCAAGATCTGCCCTCGCTTCAACAAGTCTGCAGGTAATTGTGTCTGTCATGGTGTTTATGTCTATATCCATATCAGTATTCATATATATGCACCTCCAAATTCAGAATTGTTCAGGTCTGTTCCGCTATAATAATCCTACAGTTTTAAGTGTTCCAAAAAAAGGACTTATGAAAGAACACGGCCGAATATTTTGAAGGAACTGTTCTCTGTAACCGGAATCGGATCATATTTTTTATTCAGTGATATGAGGTAGGTTCCGAGTCTGTTATTCTGAAATTTATTCACATATGCGTTTCCATCAAGATAGAAGATACCTATTTCGCCATCATCAAGGCATGCTGTCTGTTCAATCCAGATGAGATCCTTATTATGGTATTTAGGTTCCATACTGTCACCATCTACATATACGCCAAATGTGGCAGCCTCCGGAATGTCAGGAGAGGAGAATATCTCATATTCGTCACTATCAAGAAAAGAGCCGGTACCAGCGGAAACGGTATTGTAAAATACTTTTCTTTCCCTGATCACATGGATAGGAATGATCTCTGCCGGTTTATAGTTGCCGGTGCTTTCCAGATCGCTGATATATTCAAGCACTTTGTTCATTCCATTTTCATTCAGGTTCCGGAATGGATTAAGAGGACTCTGGCCAACAAACTCTGTATAGATATCGTATATTTCAAGAATTTCACATAAGGCGAGAAACTGTCTGGCATGCATGGAATACCGGCAATCGGCATCAGGGTAGCTGATCCAAACAATCTGGATGACGGTGTGGAAATGGATGTGCTGATCGGAAAGAGAATTGATCTGGATATGCTTCATTATGTGCCGGAGCTTGCAGACAACTGGCAGGCACAGCAGATGATAAGATAGGTGACAAAGTCGGGCAGATTGTGATCATGCCGGTTCTGATACCAGATTTTACCTTTGAATCATGGGAAGAACGTGGAACCGGGGCATTTGGATCGACAGGAGGATAAGGATGATTAAATTGTTGATGTGCATAGAGATAGGTATGTGCTATACTGTGTAAAAAGATATGTACAAATTTGAAGTTTATGGAGGAATAAAGATGGATTGTTTAAGATGTAAAGAGGAAATGATTAAAGCAAAATTAAAAGGAGATGCAGTAGGTACGGTTGTTTATTTAACTAATAAGAAAAACGGTATCTTTGAGAATGAAAAGAATAGTACTGTTTCATGTTATGTATGTCCAAAATGTGGATATGTTGAATTGAATGCAGATAATGCGAAAAAATTGATTTGATAATTTCCACTTGAAACTTTCAGTAATACTGAGAAAATTAAAGAAAGTACAAAGCTCGCGAAGCTTTGAATTTACAGAACTACAAAGAAAGGATACATATTATGGAAGGAAGATTAATAGCATTTGTTATTTGGGTAATAATCGGCGTATTATTTATTGTAATGGGCATTTATGATTTTAATTCCAAGAAAGCAAAACCTTTCGGTTTTTGGGCAAATGCCGAGGTAGCGCCCATAGAAGATTTGAAAGGCTATAATCGTGCTTTGGGCATATTGTGGTGCGTGTATGGTATTTTGTTTACGTTAATTGGATTGCCTTTATTAGATGGGCAGAATTCGGGTTTGATTATTATACCTATATTGGGTGCAATGCTTATTAGTATTGCGGCTATGGTAGCGTATGTAGTAGGTATTGAACCCAAATACCGCAAAAAGAAATAAATGGAAACTTCCAGTTTGATGGAGTAATAAATTCTAGTTTGCAGAACTAATAGAGAAGTAACATATAAAACAATAAATATGGTCAAAAAATCATCGACATCCGACCTACAGCACGTTATAATATAGTTAATCTAATAAGAAAACCAAGTGATCATTGTTACAAGCTGAATCGTAATGGTGGCCAACTGTGTGAACTCGATGGAACGGAATGGTTACATCCTCCGGGTGCTCCGAGCACCGGACGAGCACTGAAAGGTGCTTTACAGAGATGAAAACAGGCCTGACGAAGCATCACTCAGATTAGATTAAAAATTCTAGTCTGGGTGATTTTTTTCGTTCAGGGAAAAGGAGAAAATGTCATTGACAGAAAAGACGGATAACAGAGATTCGGATATTTTTTGTCAATCGGCAAGCTGCAGAGGAAGTTATCTATAGACAAGCCAGGATTATCACGTTAAGATATAGAAAAAGTAAGTAATACGAAAGAAGAAAACAGAATATGTAAAGGAGAAAATGAATGGAATACTCTGCAATTATTCATGATATGGACAAAAGATTCTGCTATGCAATAGATAAGGATTTATTTGTGATACGCATCCAGGTAAAAAGAGATGATATAAAGGAAATAATTCTTCATTATGAGGATAAGTATATACCAATGGAATGGAAGGATACGCGAAAGACAATTCCAATGAAGAAGGTTGCGACCTCACAGTTTCAGGATTATTATGAAGCGCAGATACAGATGCATTTGATATGTCTCCGTTATTTTTTTGAATTTACGGACATGCAGGGGGAAAAAGTATATTACGGCAATTATGAGTTTAGTAAGGAATGTATTACAAACAGAGACAGAATGTTTGACTGCCCGCAGAATCTACGGGAGGAAGAAATGTTTGTGGTGCCAAAGTGGGCAGAAAATAAGGTCGTATATCAGATTTTTCCGTCCCGTTTTGCATCATCACAGCCGGTAGACAAGGAAGTATGGTATAAAGCACCGGTTACGTCTATGGATAATCTGCATGGTGATCTCAGAGGAATTATAGAACATCTGGATTATGTCCATAGTCTTGGAATTGATGTTTTATATATGACACCAATCTTTAAATCAAATTCAAGCCATAAATATGATACCATTGATTATTATCAGATAGATCCCTCATTCGGAACAGCAGAGGATCTTAAAGAGCTGGTACAAAAAGCGCATGAATATGGAATGAAAGTGGTTATGGATGCGGTGTTTAACCATACAGGAAAGGAATTTTTTGCATTTGAAGATATTTTGGAAAAGGGAAATAAGTCTAAATATCTGGACTGGTATTTTATTGATGAATTTCCACTTAAAAGTGAAAGGGGAGAGATTCCAAACTTCAAATGCTTTGGTTATTATGGTGGAATGCCAAAATTAAATCTGAAAAATCCTGAAGTTGAAAAATTTATTACAGATGTTGCATGCTATTGGATCAGGGAATGCGATATAGACGGATGGAGAATGGATGTAGGAGATGAAATCAGTCATTTTTTCTGGAAGAATTTTAGAAAGGCAGTTAAGGCAGTAAAGAAAGATATGCTGATAATTGGAGAAATCTGGCATTATGCAGGAGATTTTCTTGAAGGAGATGAATGGGATACGGTCATGAATTATCCGTTTTATCTGAATATGATAGATCTGCTTGCAGATGAAAAGATTACGGTCAGCCAGTTTATACAGAATCTTGGATATTTGAAAGGACGCTTAAATAAGAAATGTTATCCTCTTATGTGGAATCTGATAGACAGCCATGATACAGCAAGATTTTTACATTTATGTAAGAATAATAAGAAAAAGCAGCATTTGGCAGCAGCTTTTCAATTGTTATTGCCGGGAATGCCAATGATTTATTATGGAGATGAGTATGCGATGCCGGGAGCAAACGATCCGGATTGCAGACGTGGCATGTACTGGGATGAAGAATACCAGGATAAAGAGATGTTTGAATGGTATAAACAGCTGTTGCAGGTTCGAAAAAAATATAAATGTATCGTAGAAGGTGAATTGATTGAGGCAATCACAAGGGATGAGGAAGAAACCATTGTTCTGATTAGAAAAAATGGTGAAGAAACTATGGCATTGATTTTTAACTGCAGCAGCAGTGAGAAGAGATTTAATGAGTATGAGGGAAAATATAATTTGCTTGGAGAAGAACTGTTTGACGGAAAAGTTGAGGGACTTGATGCCGTAGTAATAGTGCTTTAAAATAGTTACAGAGGAAGAAAATCATGTCAAAAGATGAATATTTAATTACAGATGCACCCCTTAAAGCACTGACTGTTTTTGCAATGCCAATGATTTTCGGAAGCTTTTTTCAACAGGTCTACAATATGGCTGATTCAATCATTGTGGGTCAGTTTGTTGGATCTTCTGCCCTTGCGGCTGTTGGTGCCTGTGCTGCCCTTACGAATGTATTCATTTGTATAGCACTTGGTGCAGGTGTAGGTGCAGGTGTACTTGTGAGCCGTTATTTTGGTGCCAGAGATTATAGTAAAATGAAAACAATCGTATCAACATCATTGATTAGTTTTCTGGTTCTTAGCATACTTCTGGGAGTTACTGGCTTTTGTTTTTCACGTTCCATGATGGGCATATTACAGACACCCGCTGATATACTGGAGGAAGCAGTACTATATCTTCGTGTTTATTTTGTGGGATTTCCGTTTCTGTTTATGTACAACATTCTTTCAACGATGTTTACTTCAATCGGTGAATCAAAGATTCCGTTGTGCCTTTTGATTTTTTCTTCTGTTCTGAATATTATGATGGATCTTTGGATGGTAGCAGGCCTTGGTCTGGGTGTGTTCGGTGCAGCCCTAGCCACGCTTATTGCACAAGGCATTTCGGCAGTATTTTCGTTTTTAATCTTTTTATACCGGATACGCCAGTATAAGAGTCCGGCTCGCTGGTTTGACGGGAGGGAATTACATTCCATGCTCCGCATTGCTGTACCGTCGGTCCTCCAGCAGTCAACAGTGTCAATTGGTATGATGATTGTACAGGCGGTTGTAAATCCGTTTGGTACACAGGCTCTTGCAGGTTATGCGGCAACGATGAGGGTAGAGAATGTTTTTTCACTGATATTTGTGTCCATAGGCAATGCAGTCTCTCCGTATGTTTCCCAGAATCTTGGCGCAAAGAAAATTGGGCGTATCAAAAAAGGATACCACGCTGCACTGGTGTTAGATTTATGTTTTGCAGTCCTTGCTTTTATAGTCATTGAAACACTGCATACACAGATTTCCTCATTATTTCTGGGTAAAGATGGAACAGCGCTGGCATATCAGGTGTCTGGAGATTATATGAGATGGCTCGGCTTCTTTTTCATTTTCATGGGTATCAAGATGGCAACAGACGGAGTTCTTCGGGGACTTGGAATCATGCGTCCATTTCTCATTGCAAATATGGTAAATCTTGCAATTCGTCTGTCAGTTGCTTTGATACTCGCACCGCGTTTTGGCATTGCATTTGTCTGGCTTGCTGTACCGGCTGGCTGGCTTGCAAATTTTCTGATTTCTTATGTGGCACTCAGAAAATCATGGCCAGACGATAAGATGGCTTTTGCTGCTATAGAAGATGGTGCGGCCGTTTTTTTAGAACAATACTGTAAAAAAAAATGACGAAAAACCAAAGTAGGAAGTGTTAAATTTTATAAGAAAAATAGAATCTGAAAATTAGAACTGAAAAATCATTGACTTTTGAAAAAATTCTGATATAACAAGGTCTGGAAAAAAAGAGAAATATAATAAAGAGAAAGGAAATAAGAATCAATGTTTTCACAAAAAGATAAAATGAAAGGGAAATTAGAAAACATGCATCTGCAGGAAAGGATAAACTATGGCTACAGAAAAGTCATTATTATGATGTTAATTTCAGGCTTGCTTTCTATAGTGGTCATAGGTGTTTTATTTGCTAATATGGTACATTATATAGAAAATGTTACTGTAGCAGATCAGGCAGTAAAAATATGTAGAATTAATGTGAATGCGGCAGCAAGAAATATCAGGGAAATGGCATTAGATGATGATACTTCTTCATATGTCAGTTATGAGAAAACAGTAGAAAAGCTGCTGAAAGAAGTTGATTCTGAACTGAAAAATTTAAAGGGAACCGGAATTATTCCTGACTCAGATTATGAGGAATATTCATCAGCCCTTTCGGATTGGGGAAATATTGGTTATTCCATTATAGAAGAAATTAAAAGTGGTGATAAGGAAGAAGCAGTTGATGAAATCATGAATGATTGCACACCTGCATTAAATAAAGCGGTGGAAATCGCAATAAAATTAGATGATATAACAGACCAGGAGAGCAGCAGGGCTGCCAGAACTACATTTATTTTTGCTGCAGCAGGAATTGTATGTATTATAGTGTGTTTAATTTTTGCATGGACACTGACAAAGAAAACAGGTAAAAAAGTCCTGGATACAATTCTTGAACCTTTACGGGCAGTTGAGGATGTCGCAAAGGAACTGACAGAAGGAAATTTACACAGTACGCTGGATTATCGTTCAGAAGACGAGATTGGAAGACTGGCACACAGTATGCGTAAATCAATCCGTATCCTGGGAAGCTATGTAGACGATATTGACCGTGCAATGAAATTGTTTGCAGCAGGAAATTTTGATGTTAAACCGGAAGTAGAGTGGCGGGGAGATTTTGTCGGAATTTTAAATTCTTTTATGCAATTTGAAAAAAGTATAGGAGAAACGATTAGAGGAATTCAAAATGTTTCCAATGAAGTTTCAAGTGCAGCAGACCAGGTAGCATCAAGTTCTAATGATCTTGCAGATGGAGCTACAAATCAGGCGGCAGTAGTAGAGGAACTGACAGCAACAGTTGCAGGTGTATCTGAACAGGTAGAAAATAATTCAAAATCTGCAAAAGAAATTAGTGGAAGGGTGGATGAGCTTGGAAATGCCATTTTAGAAAGTAATGGTAAGATGCATGAAATGGTTGATTCCATGAATGAAATTAGTGAAGCATCAAAAGAAATTGACAAAATTATTGCAACAATTAATGAAATTGCTTCCCAGACAAATCTGCTTGCATTGAATGCTTCTATCGAAGCAGCAAGGGCAGGAGAAGCCGGAAAAGGATTTGCAGTTGTAGCAAATCAGGTAAATTCGTTAGCGGACCAGAGTGCCCAGGCAGCGAAAGAATCTGCAATGTTGATTGAAACCTCTGTGAAGGCAGTAGAAAAGGGTATGGTGATTGCAGGACAGACTGCGGCGCAATTGGAAGATGTTGCAGAGAACTCTAAAATAATTACAGAAGAAGTTACAAATATTGCGGAAACGTTAGAAACACAGACAACAGAAATCCAGCAGATTAATGAAGGAATTGAACAAATTAATGATGTTGTACAGACCAATTCTGCAACATCTGAGGAATGTGCAGCTGCCAGCCAGGAGATGAGCAGCGAATCAGAAAATCTGCGTGAAATGATTCGTAAATTTAAATTGGCAGAATCAGAAAAAACAGTATAATACGATAATGATTTCCAGCTATAATTTCTACCACAGAATAGAAAGTTTATCAGTATAAAAATTTTATAAGAAAGGCACTTATACTATGGATACAAACATACGCAGACTGCTCAAGGAAATAGGAGCAGAAGATTTAATAGAAGTATTTGCACCATGTATGGATGACTATCTTTATATTATAGATTTACAGAAAAATACCCTTATCATTTCACAGGCAGCGGTGAAGCGTTTTAAGATGCCGGGCAATTCATTTGATAATGCTGCCGACAGTGTCCGCTATTTTGTATATGAAGAAGACCGCCCGATGATTAGGGAACATTTACAGCGGATTGCGGATGGAAACGAAAAAAATCACAATCTGCATTACAGATGGCTTGATAAAGAAGGGATGCCGGTATGGATTAACTGCCGTGGAAAGGTAATCAATGATAACGATGGAAAACCTCATTATCTTATAGGCTGTGTAAACGAAATTGGAAATATACAGTGGGCAGATAATGTCAGCGGACTTTTGGGTGAAAGAGAAATGTATTCCTTTGTTTCTTCCCATATAAAAGACAGCTCGTCAGTATTTTTAATACATATAGGGATTGATGGATTTAATGCGATTAATGGTACATTAGGCGTAGATTATGGAAATTATGTGTTGAAAAGTGTTGCTGACGGTATCAAGGAATGTCTTTCTGATAACCAGCAGCTGTACCATCTTGTTGCAGATGAGTATATGATTGTTGATCTGGAAAGCCATACAAGAGATGATGTTATGCTATTGCAGAAGGAAATATGTAAAAAAATAGAAGATTTTATTATTTCTGAAAAATATAAGGTGGTTTTTACAGTATCTACCGGAATTATTCATGCAACGAAGCTTTTAAAATATTATGACGAGTATCGTAAAATAGCGGTTTTCTCTTTAAAACAGGCAAAATCCATGGGAGGAAACGGAGTATATTTTTTTGAAAAAGAAGATTATAAGTTATTTTTAAAAAAAGAGAAAATAAAAAGTGCACTTCGAGGTGCCGTGACAAATGAATTTGAAGGATTTGAAGTATACTATCAGCCGATTATAGATTGTTCCTCGGGAAATATAATTGGTGCGGAAGCGCTTATGAGGTTTTCCATGTATTCAGGTGGAAAAAAAGAAAGTATCTCGCCTGTGGAATTTATACCATTACTGGAAGAAACCGGGCTTATTATTCCGGCCGGAAGATTTGTATTAAATGAAGCTGCGGCAATGTGCCATGAAATGCGGCAGTATATACCGGGATTTAAGGTTAATGTAAATATATCTTATATTCAGATGATGAAAAGTGATATCTGGAAGGACATACTTTCGTCTATAGAACAATATAATCTTCCGCCGGAGAGCCTGTGTGCGGAACTGACAGAAAGCGGATATACGGATATGACACCGTATTTTTATACGCTTCGGAAGAAATTCGAAGAGAAAAAAATACAGTTTATTCTGGATGATTTTGGTACAGGTTTTTCGAATCTACATTGTATTGTAAACATGAATCCTAATTATGTGAAACTGGATAATCATTTTACAGCAAAAGCTATGAGTCAAACAAGGGATTTTGAGCTGTTAAAAAAAATAGTTGAACTGGTACATAGTGTAGATATCAAAATATGTATAGAAGGTATAGAAAAAGAAGAGTGGTATCAAAAGCTGAAAGAAATACATGCTGATTATCTGCAGGGCTATCTTTTTGGCAGACCATGTGATAAAAATCAGTTTTTAAATCAGTTCATATGTAAAGGTATCAACTAGCAAACTATCTTAATTTTCATTTCTATTTTGAAAAAGGCTTCTTGAAGGAAAATTCTACCTGTGATAGAATAAAATTAATTATACTTACAGGGAAAGTAAGTACCCGGCTGCAGGACATATCCAGGGAACTGCCAGTATAGTGGCAGGTTTTTACGGTTTGCTCCTGCTATTTAGTGAAAAATAAAAAATCATGGAGGATTTTTACAATGGAAGAAGCAAAGCAGAACATCAAACAAAAGAAGGATTCTTACAATCTGAGAATTGTGACGGCTGTACTGGTATTAACCGTGCTGGTTTTAGGGGAATTATATGTGATGATTAACTATCCGTCCAATTATGTGGCATTGATTGTACTTACAGTTGTAGCACTGGCTGATATTTATATTCTGATTGCCAGTGCAATCCAGAAAAATTATAAGAAAGAGATTGACCAGTACGAACAGTATGATAATCTGTTTAAGTCAGAAAAAGCTTCTTATCTTGTAACCCGCAAATCTTTTGAAGATATTGCGGATCAGCTTGATCGTATCGAAGAGGCAGCCGGTTCACCGACAAAGGACATCATAGATGCACAGAAATCCATTGCCAAAGTTACCATAAGCCGTAACAAAGAAAATTCCGATGCATTGATGAATTCCAACGACAAATTATTAGAGCAGATATTTAATCTTTCCGACCGTCTGGATAATCTTGAGAAGAACGTGTTAGAGCAGCAGCGTATCATAGTTGAGAATGCCAATAAAGACCTTCTGCTAAAACAGCAGGAAATGGCAGCTTTCGTGAAAGAAATGGAATTATCCATCCACAATACCATATTAGCTGAAGTTGGAAAAATAAATGGTGCGCCAGCTGTTGCTTATACAGCAGCGCCGGTACAGCCATCATCAGCCGCACCAGTTGAGGAAGTAACACCGGAAGAACCGGAAGCACCAATCGACGAAGTGATGCCGGAAGAACCGAAAGCACCAATCGACGAAGTGATGCCGGAAGAACCGGAAGCCCCAATCGACGAAGTAATGCCGGAAGAACCGGAAGCACCAATCGACGAAGTAATGCCGGAAGAACCGGCAACAGAACCGGAGACAACTGTAGAGGATATGCCGGATTTAGCAGAAGATGATTTATTAAATATAGATGCTTTATTCGGAAATGACGAAGCAGCTGAGACTACAAAAGAAGTAGCAGAAGAAACCGGATCTGCAGAAGAAAACAATGAACCGGAACCAGAAGAACCAGTTGGTTTTGATGATACACTTGGATTTGCAGATGAAGAACCGGAAGAACCTGCATTTACAGAAGAAATGGTAAATACCATTGATGAACCGGTTATGGAAATGAATTCCGACCCGAATCATATGATGACACCGGAAGAGATTGCAGCTTTGATTGCAAATGCAGATTCAGCAGCTGAAGAAGCACCAGTTGTAACAGAAGATGCTATTTCAGAAGAATCTGAGCCGATAACGGAAGAGGAACCTGTGTCAGAACCGGTTGTGGAAGAACCGGCAGCAGAGCCTGTTATCGAGGCAAATTCTGACCCGAATCATATGATGACACCGGAAGAAATTGCGGCATTATTTGCTAATATGTAATTTACAAAATTTTTAAAAAAAATAAAAAATTACTTGCAATTCGATAAATTCTATTATATAATAGTCCTTGCGTTAAGCAATGCGCCACTAGCTCAGCTGGCAGAGCACCTGACTCTTAATCAGGGTGTCCAGGGTTCGAACCCCTGGTGGCGCATGTAAAGTACCGATTTTGTGGACGTGGAGCCATGGGGTTGGTGCTTTTTTTTGTTATAAAAAATCCGTAAGAAGCTGCCCGTGGCAGGTTCTGTAGATGTAAATAAGGAATGATGAAGATATCGTTTATTTGTTCAGTATATTTTTTACTTCTTTCAAAGACCTTTGAATTGTAGTAAATTTAGTATGCAGGGCAGGCTTACGGTAGGAAAAAAGCAAAGCCTTTCTGGAAAAGCAGTTTGATTTGAATTTCATGAGGCATACCCTTTTTTAGATATTATATGCAAGAGGATATGGAAAAATATATAAATAAAGAGGAAATCATTTGGAAAAGAAAATTCTGATTGCCTGTGCAATGCAGCAGGATGAAATTGAAAAGTACAGAAAACAATTAAATATAACATATCCTGTTGTATATCTGCAACGTGGATTGCATAGAAACCCGTCTGTATTAAGAAATCTGCTGCAGCAGGAGATTGACAGGCACCAGGATGTGGATATAATCCTGCTCACCTATGGATTGTGCGGGCGGGGCACGGAAGGGATTGTGAGCTGGAATACCGAACTTGTAATGCCACGTTTCCACGACTGCATCCACCAGCTTTTGGAGAATCATGTGGATAAGAATTCTCTTTATGCGACAAGAGCGTGGACAATTGACAAGGAGTCCATTGGAGGCCAGTGCAGTACCGTTCTTGCTGCTTATGGCAGAGAACGGGGGATGGAAGTTTTAGATACAATCTATGGCGGTTATGAGAAGATTACTTTAATAGATACGCAAAGCTATGATATAAAGAAAACCAAAGATGGACTGAAAAGACCTGCAGAACTTCTAAATAAGAAGCTGGCGGTGGAGCCATCCGACTGCAATATTATAAGAAAGCTTTTATCTGGAAAATGGGATTGTAATTTCGTTCATCTTGAAAAAGGAGAGCGTGTCACAGAAAGACACTTTATATAAGAAAACCGGCGTTCTAATTTAGAATAAAGTCTAATATCAGGAAGCCGGTTTTATGCTGTATGCTCTGCAGTTTATTATTTTTTCATTTCGTCCATATAGACAGCAATTTTTTTATCCATACCAATAATATGGTTGGATAACCAGCCCAGCAGAAACTGGATCAGTTCCAGAAGATAAGTCTGCTGGTTATTGTCCATATCGTCAAGTTCTGAGAAGTCAATTTCTACCAGGCGTTCAACGAAAACAGTGTGGGCACGCTTCTGGGCAGCCAGTTCCGGATAGTGTATCTTCTCCATCAGCATTTCCTCATCAGCAAAATGAAATTGTGTATAATCCTTTAATTCCACTAAAAGCCGCATAATTTCATCATATTTGTCATGCAGCAGATCGTTTTGAATCAGGTCATTGGTCTCTTTTATAATTTCAAAGAGACGGCGGTGCTCTTTATCTACAAGGTCAATGCCGGTCTTGTATTTGTCCGTAAAGGCAAATGGGTCTTCGGAAGTCCCTTCAACTGCGGACATTTTTCCAATCATCATATCACTGCTTAAGATATGGTGGTACAGCCAGCGTACCAGATAGGAAAGCAGTTCTTCGAAAGATGCTCTGGCAGCCTCTTTTGAGGACTTATCTAAAATAAAGGAATTGATTTTCTCAGCAAATTCAGCATGTTCCTTTTTCTGAAGAGGAAGCTCCGGGTCATGAATCTCTTCCATATAAGCCTCTTCATGGGCGAAATGTGTATTCGCATAATCCTTCAGATGAAGAAGCAGGCTCTGGGCAGTTCCGGAAATATCCTCGGTTGTTTTAACAAGGGAAAGAGCATCATTTATCATCTGGAATAATTTGCGGTGTTCCTCATCAATTTGTGGAATATGAATCAAACAATCTTCTGTAAATTCGTACATGGTATACATCTCCTTACATTGTATCAATGATTTATGCTACGACGTATTATAAACCCTCAGAAGATAAGCCACAATAAAAAAAGAAAAATTTATAAAAATTTCACTGATAAACCAACTCCGGATGCTCAGGCAAATGGTTCATCTCATGGGTCATGCCATCTGGCAGTGTCCGTGCACTGGCACTATCGGAAAGGTCATAAAGGAATATTTCTGGAAGTAATCAGCTTGCAGATAGGATTTCCCCTGGAAGAGAATTTCTCTTCGTATTCGGTCATGATATTGCCTTCGTTCATGGCAGTATCATGGTGTAAATCCCTTGTAAATGCGTCCAGATTCCAGCCTGCAGCATCGATTTCTTCTAAGGAGAAGTCAAAAAGTCCTACGTTATCGGTCTTAAACTCAATCTGTCCGTCATCTTTTAAGACTTTGTCATAGCGCTCTAAGAACTGGCGGGAGGTCAGTCTTCTTTTGGCATGGCGGTCCTTTGGCCATGGGTCGGAGAAATTAAGATAAATGCGGTCTAACTCGCCCTTTTCGAAAAAGTCCGGCAGAAGTGCCGCATCTTCACACAGAAGGCGTAAGTTTGGCAGTGGATTTTCTTCCAATTTCTGGAGTCCGCGATACAATACGCTTTCGTAACGTTCCATGCCAAGATAGTTGATATCCGGATTCCGGGCAGCTAAGTCCATGATAAAGCGTCCCTTGCCCATGCCGATTTCAATGCGGATCGGGTGGTCATTTCCAAATATTTCATTCCAGTGTCCTTTATGGGAAGCGGCATCCTTGATACAGAGGTCACTGGCTTCTACAGCCGGCGCAGCCGCCGGGATATTGCGAAGTCTCATAATATGAAATCCTTTCTACTTATATATATCTTTCGAAAACAATTTATCATATTTATGGTTTAAAAGAAAGAGAATTGTGAATATTAATGGAAAGGTATTGCACCATGGAAATGGATTGATATATACTTAAAGTTAAGAAGAATTTAGGAGCAGCAGAAAATGAAAAAGAAAAAGAAAATATTAAGCGTCGGACTGGCAGTGTGTTGTCTGATTGGCTTATTGGGTATAAACACACAAAAGGTAAAGGCGGCAGAGTACTGGCCCCAGGACCCGGAAACCGAATCACCCAATGCGATTGTGATGGAAGAGAGCACAGGAACGGTTCTTTATGATAAGAATTCCACGGAGCAGCATTGTCCGGCAAGTATCACGAAGATTATGACCACGCTTCTGGCACTGGAAAACTGTTCGCTGGATGAGACAGTAACATTTTCCAAAGAGGCGGTTTATAACACCCATGGTTCCGGAATCTCCAGGGATGTGGGAGAGCAGATGACCATGGAGGAATGTCTTTATGCAGTCATGCTGGAGTCTGCCAATGAATGTGCCTATGCGGTAGCGGAGCATGTAGGCGGAACCGTTGAGAATTTCGTTCAGATGATGAATGATAAAGCGGCAGAGTTAGGTTGTGTGAATACACATTTTAACAATCCACACGGACTATCTGAGGGAGAGGATGCAACCCTTCACTACACCTGCTGTTATGATATGGCACTGATTGCAAAGGCGGCTTACCAGAATGAGACTTTCCGTGCGATTACAGCAACAAAGACCTATCAGATTCCACCAACCAACAAGCATGATGAGATCACCTATCTGCAGAATCATAATGAAATGATTCATGCCTTTAAAACCAGAGGACAGTATCTCTATGAATACTGTGTAGGTGGTAAGACCGGATACACCACAGCGGCAAACAGTACGCTGGTTACCTTTGCAGAAAAGGACGATATGACACTTATCTGTGTCATTATGAATGCCCAGTCGCCAGCGCAGTGGACAGACAGTATTGCATTGTATAATTATTATTTTGAGAACTTTTCGCTATATAATGTAGCACAGAATGAGACAAGGCTTGAAAATGGAGAAATGGATACAGGAATGCTCAATACCAATTCCTCCTTTGTAAAAATAGACCCGGCGGGAAATATCGTTCTGCCAAAGAGTGCAGAATTCAGCGAAGCTGCGCCAACAGTAAGCTATGATAATACTTCGGATGATGTGTTGGCAAATATCAGATATACATTTGCAGGACATGATGTAGGCGGTGCGGATATTGTTTCCACCGGAGTAAAAGCAGATACGTTCTCTTTTGATAATGTAAAATCAGAAGAGATTTCTACGGAAGCAGGAACCAGGACCACTACGAAGCATAAGTTCCAGATAAACATCTGGAAAGTGTTATTGGGAATTCTCGGTATCGCAGCCCTTGTGGTCATAGCATTTCTGATTCGGAGATTTGCGGATAATTTCTATATTATCAGACACAAATATTTCTCAAAGAGCAGACCGGATAAGCGTTACAAAACTATAAAGAGAAACTATCGCAGCAAGAGAAGACGGCACAGAAGAAGAAAATAGTCTCGAAAATTGCTATAGAACAACTGAAAAAGACAAGAATAAAAAGAAACGACAATATTTAAATTTAAATATTGTCGTTTTACGTTATCTTGGACATTAAAGTTAGGACGAGTTATATTCTGATAATTTGTGGATAAATCCATTATTATTCTGTTATCGTAGCAGAGTTATCCACACTATTTGGATAATTATCATCAATTTGTGGATAACAGAGTCTGGAGGTAGGAAAGGATACGGCTGCGCTCCCTGGTGTAGATAATGATGCCATTATAAGCCTTTACCATAGTATCATAATGTCCCTTTAAGCTGATGGAAGAACTTAAGGTATACATCAGATAATCGGCAAGCTCGGTTGGTACTTCAATCAGTACCGGTTCGGATTCCTCCAGACTTTTTAAAGAAGCTTCACTGGATTGCAGCAGGCGGCTGATTTCTTTGTCCTGCTCAAATTGCTCGGATGTTTTATTTACAATAAAGTAACCTCTCTCATCCCGGGGCATATCCATTGCCTTGATGGCACGCTGCACCTGTTTGGTCAGCGCATCGGAAGCGGGGTACAGGGACTGGAAATATCCCATAAAATCCGAAGCCTGACGGAAATGTTCATTGCAGCCCTTTTCTAATACTTCTGTGACCAGAATACGTTTGATAATCTTCTGGCAGGTTTCCCGGGAAGGGTTTTTTCGGGTAGTATTTTCTGTTTCCATAGATACCTCATTTATTAAAAACAAGCGTATATTCAAATAGACATATACGACATTAAATATTGTTCCAAATAAATTATACGACAAGAAAACAACTTTTACAACGACAAACTGAAAAATATAAGACAAATTGCAACAGAAATTGACAAGCGGCAAAAATTAACTTATACTAGAAGAAAAATGCGAAGGAGCGATATCTATGAATGCGAAGCAGAAAGAGCAGACCATTGAAGAGATAAAGAAGCTTTTAGAAGAAAATAATGGCATTGTGAAAGCCGAAAAATTATATCCTTTGGGATTGACCTATAAAAGTATTCAGGGACTGGTGAAAGCCGGCATACTTGACCATGTAAAGAGTGGATATTATTCCATGGGGTATGAAGAGAAGCCGCAGGAAGAAATTATTCTGGGACTGTTTCCGGATGGAATCTTATGTATGGACAGCGCCCTTTACTATTACGGTTATATTGAGAAGCGTCCTTATGAATGGAGTATTGCCATTAGCAAGAATACTTCGAAGTCAAGGTTCCGCATGGAATATCCGGTGGTGAAACCATATTATACAGAGCCGGAAGTCATGGAGCTTGGTGTAACGGCCATTCCTTTTGCCGGTGGCGAGATGAAGATTTACGAAAAGGAGCGCCTTATCTGTGATTGCCTCAAGTACGAGGAACGTCTGGAGCGGGAGGATTTAAAGAAGGCGCTGCTGGCATTTATCAATGAGCCAAAGAAAGATATTGCAAAATTAATGGAATATGCCAGAGCCCGCAAGGTTGTGGCAAAGATTCAGAGCAGAATTGGAGTGTGGCTGTAGTGGCAGAGTGCATACTGAGAGAATCATTGATTCGGCAGAGAAGTGAGGACTTGCAAATCCCTTTTGTGGACCTGCTTCCTTCTGCGGTAACCGAGTATTTTCTATATCAGATAAGTAAATCAACATTTGCAGAGAAGCTTTATCTTAGAAATGGCAGCAGCCTCGGTGTGGAGAATTACCGCCGGAAGAGAGTCTTTTCCCTTTCCTATTATTATCAGGTGGTAAAGGATGAGCATTTAACGGAAATGCAGTTAGGGCAGCTCATGAAAGAGGTGTTAAGCCGGAAGCCGGAGTATGTCTATCAGATAGAGAAAGAAAGGGCGGGAAGCTATCAGATAGAGGTGCTGGCAAAATCAAAGGAGCATGAAGTTCCCATTACCCTGCGTTTTCAGGAGCTTCGGGACGAGCAGATGCAGCCTGCCCATGGAGAATTGCCATTTTTCTTACAGGAGAATACGGTAATCCAGTTTCTGCAATATCCTTATGAGCAGGTTGTGGCAGAGAATTTTGTGGAAATTTTAGAGAAAATGGAATTAATCAACGATCTGTCCTGCTATGAAGAAATTTATGGAATCTTAAAGAAAGAGGCGTTAGATGGCAGAAAGGTTGAGCAGCAGATTATTGAAATTGGAACAAAGAGAGAGCTGGCCTTTGGAAAAGACCGGCTGGATACCGTCCTTCACTATAAGGATTATACTTATATGAAGCGGAAATGGGCGGCATACTTAAAGCGGGAGCGAAAAAAAGAGCCAGACTGGGTGGAAGTGATGACTCTTTTGGAAGCCTTCTTCCCACCGGTCTGGCGTGCAATTATCAGAGATGAAATTTTTATCGGAGACTGGATGCCGGAGCTGTGCCGTTTCCTGTAGATACTTAATGGCTATAGTCGCGGATCAGCGTCTTTAAGAAGCCAAGAAGTGACTTTGGCTTGCGGAAGTCAAAGCAAGGAACTTCTTCGCATTTGTAACCGAAATCACTGGCGATGGCAACAAGACCGGAAAGGGGATGCAGCGGAGTCTCATTTAACTCACTGCTCAAAAGCTCGATTTTAAAGCAGTCTTCATCCTCTAAATCACAGGTGAGGATGAGGTCTACATTCGTAATATTGGAAAAATCTTTTTCTGAATCAAAGATGGCAGCCTTAATGCCATCTTTTTTTAATGCCTCCAATAGCTGGATGCAGAAGGTCTTTTTATCAATGATGGAATCCCCCACCAGCGATACCACGGGAATAAAAGAAATAATATTGCCTGTTGCCGGAAGCTCCAGATTGCTGTCTTCATCAAAAAGCTCTCCCCGCTCGGAAAGCAGCTTTAAGGCATGATAATAATGGGTGCGGGTATTGATGTTAAAAAATTGTTCATTCAGTGGAACCGGACATATATTTGCCAGCTCGTTTTCCGGGACATAGCCGGCATTGCATTTCTCATGAAGCCGGTTAAAGGAATACTGGTGAAACAGCATGGCTTTTCCTATCTGCGGAATGCAGCTTTTGGAGTAGACAGCGGAGAGAGTCTCCAACTGGTCATTGGCGCGCTCAATCGCCCAGATAGGATGCTCCTGTGGCTGTGACAGCAGGTAAAGCCCCAGTGCCGGTTCTACAAAAGGTGTATCTACGGAAATGAAGAAGGCACGTTCCTCAGAGATCATGGAAAGTGCGCTGAAGATACCGGACAGCGGACCGGCATTTCCATAGATGTCTCCAATGGTTGTCACCGGAAGATTCAGATGCGCATAATCATTTTTCTGCTGGACAGAAAGGTAGATTTTCGGAAAATCCGGCTGAAATTTCCGGACCAGATATTCAATCAGGCAGCAGTCCCCAAAAGGGAGCAAAGCCTTGTCCGTTCCAATTCTTGTACTTTTTCCACCACATAGTATAACCAGTGCATGACTCATAACATTTACCTCATGTAACATTTTACCTTCTCAAAAGTTCTTCCATCATAACATAAATCAGTCTGACTGTAAAACAAACATATCATTTCGCATATGTACCCGTTCAATTTCATTACGGCGGTAGGTCTGAATCAGATAGTGATTTTTCCGGTCAAAGACCAGGGAAATTTTTTTCGTAAATGTGGAAGTTCCCGGCGTATATTCAATGATGTGCAGGGATGCACGGTATTGTTTCTTTATCTTCCAGATGTCCATAAGACCGATTCCGCTGCCGCCGCTGTCCTTATGGGTGGTGTGCCGGGTCTGACCAAAATCCTCAAAGAGCTGCACATCAAAGGCATTCCCACTGTCAGAAATCTCCAGGGTGGAAGTATCTTCGTCATGACAAAGGCAGACAGAAAGACTGCGCACCTCATTATCACCAATGGCAATCATGGCATTTTCCAGCAAATCCGCCAGAAGGTGGGAAAGGTCTTCCACGGAAATGATATCTTCCGCCATTTTTACAATATTGCCTGTGATATGCAGGGAAAAGTTGATATTTTGTGCCAGGGCACGCTGCTGCATATAGGTAAAAAGCGCATCTAAAACACAGACCCCGGTCACCGGAAGAGTGTGTTCATCATGGCGGTAGGAGTTCAGCGTACCTTTCCGATCCTGTGCCATGGTCTTTAACCCGCTGGCAAGCTGTTCGCCCTTCTTTCTGGTATCATCGTCTGTAGCTTCCGTTTCTAAGTATTCGCAGACAGCCAGCTCCATTGCCGGAATCAGCTTGTTATCTTTATGAATAATCTTAGCCAGGGCATCATTATTTTCCTCTAATTTCCGGATGCGGTTATCTTTCTCAATGAGTTCATTCTGTAAAGCCCTAAGCTCCGCCTGCCGCAGCTTCTCCCGGTAGTCGCGGGTAATCCGGAACCGCCACCAGCAATAAAGCAGAAGTCCAATCAGGAAAAGGGCGATGAGGAGAAAGAGGAACTGCATGTCAGGAATGGAATCATAAAAGCTGATTATGGTAACAATGAGCAGAATAAAACAGCTTAAGATAAAACCTGTGGCAGAAGAGCCGATTTGATAGAGAAATGGCATGCCGCGGCGGAGCCTTTTGATTTTGAAAAGAAGGAATATTAAGAGCAATTCAAGAAGTCCACCTGAAATTTGAATCAGAGCATATGGCAGGTTGTAATTTCCATAAAAGAAGGGTAATAGTGCGAATCCTATAAGAACACCTGAAATTGCAAGAAAAATGAAATTTACACTAAGAGAAATGGTAAAGGATAGCAGACTTAATGTAAGCTGTATCTTAGTTACCAAAGTAAGTATAAAAGCATTTAAAAGGACAAAGACAGGGATTGCAAATAGAGGCAGACATGCATTGATAAAATTAAATAGGAAAGCTTCACCAATGAATATAAAAGAAAGAAGAATAGCATATTTCTTTTGCGAAAGTTTAAAATTTAATAATTTAAAATATAAATAGTAGCAACATAAAAGGTCAAAGAACCAACGAATTATATTTTGAATCATACAATACCTCATATAAATGTATTAAAAATCATATAAAAACCAACCCGATTTTAAACCTAAGAAATGTTCCGAATTTTTCTATAATCTCCTTACATTTTTGAAAAGGAGGAATAGAAATGGATTGGTTATTAGATTTTATCAAGCAGTTTATCAAACATTAACGTCCATCCGTAATCTTTTCCGCGTAAAAGTAAATGAACTCCTTAATGGTAGGCATTCCGCGGTCAGGATTAATGTGGGCGGTGTAGCAGGTAAGAAGAGTTTCGGTGTCATTGGAATTCCATGCGCGGTTAATGGCATTCTGCATGGCACGTTCCACACTGGAATTACTCTTCTTATACTTGTTACCAAGAATCTGGGAAATGTTTGTGGTCGGTCCATCAATTGTTATCATAATGGCATCGGTCAGATATTTGTAACCAACAACCTTTGGACTGATACCAATGAGCTCCAGTTCCCGGTGGATTCTGCGGATAAGTCCCTGCTCTAAATCTTTTTGATTATCTTTCATATAAGAAGTATTGGATGTGGATTCTGTCATTTCAATCATAGGAAGAAGCTGTTCGAGAAAATCAACAGCAGATTCCGGAGAATAAGAATCTTCATATTTGCCGATAATGAAATCAGCACCAAGTCTTCTGGCAGATTCCAGCGTGATTTTGCTGGAGTTGTAAGTAGTGACAAGAATATAAGGCTTTTTCTCTAAGCCCAGTTTATTTAAGTCAGAGAGGAAAAACAGTCCGTTTCCACCACCATGATGCAATTCCAGATCAAGAATAACAGCGTCAGGAAGTGTATTCTGTACATATTGAATGCCAACATAAGAATTATTGGTGACGCCGGCTAAATCCATATTATCTTTAGTTGCAATATAGTTTGAAATACGATTGCAGGTGTTCATATCATCTTCGATTAATAAAATGTGGAGTGTTTTTTCCATGTACAAGTCCTCCTGATTTACTCATATATCGTTTCAATAAAATAACATTTCACAAGGCATCTTTAAAATTAAGCTTATTATATCTCAAAAACCCCTTTAAAACAACAAAAAACAATACAAACCAACGAAAACCAACAACAAAAGCATAAAGTTTGTGTTGGAAAAAAGTGGTAAACTACCCAGTAAGGAGTATCGATAAAAAATTTGAGTTGTGTAAAGTTATCATATAGATTCGGGTGGCTGCTTTCAAAGCGGTCACCCGAAAGTCGTTTCTGGAGGGAAAAATCCCTTGTCTTTTCCTGCCTCAAGCCGTACTATAGAAATAGCAATATCAATTAGAAAATCAGCTATTATTCAAAGAGTATGAAACCATAATAACAGGCCAGGTGAACCATGACATATATAAAAGATGAATTATGTAAACTTGCATCCTCTGATATGTATCCCCTTCATATGCCGGGACATAAGCGGAGACTGGATTGTGACATCAATCCTTATACATATGACATTACAGAAATAGATGGATTTGATAATCTACATGCCGCAGAAGGAATCATAAAGGAAGCCGAGGAGCGGGCAGCCGCATTATGGGGCGCAAAGAGTTCTTTCTTTCTGGTAAATGGAAGTACCTGCGGTATTTTAGCAGCACTCAGTGCCGCATTACCGAAAAAGGGACATCTTCTGATGGCACGAAACAGCCATAAGGCAGCATATCATGCAGCATATTTAAGAGAGTTGCAGGTGACATATCTCTATCCGGTCTTTACAGAATTCGGGATACAGGGTGGAATACTGCCGGAGCAGGTAGAAGCTGCATTAGAAGCGGATGAAAGTATTGAGGCTGTGTTTCTTACATCACCAACCTATGATGGAATCGTATCAGATATAGAAAAAATAGCAGAAATTGCCCATCAGCATGGGATTCCGCTGATTGTGGACGAAGCTCATGGTGCGCATCTTGGTTTTCATCCGTATTTCCCAAAATCAGCTATTACACTGGGAGCAGATGTGGTAATCCAGAGCCTGCATAAGACGCTTCCGGCACCTACACAGACTGCAATTCTGCATTGGAATTCTTCTTATATAAATAAGGAACGGTTGGAGTGGTTCTTAAATATCTATGAAACCAGTTCTCCATCCTACTTATTCTTGACCAGTATAGATGAATGTGTGCGTCTGCTGACGGAAGAGAAAGAGAAGTATTTTGATGCATATGAGAAGCATATGAAAGACTTTTATGAAAAAGCATCCCATTTTTCTAATGTGGAAGTCATGGGAGAAGTGGATTTAAAAGAGACAGAAGGCTTTGCCAAAGACCCGTCGAAGCTGGTACTCCGTGCCACGAAAGCCGGACTTTCCGGGGAAGAGCTGTATCAGCTGCTCAGGGAGAAATACCATTTGCAGTTAGAGATGTGTCAGGGAGATTATGCGTTGGCAATGACCAGTATTTTTGACAGCGAGGAAGGTTTTGACCGGCTGTATGCGGCACTGGAAGAAATTGATAAAAAAGAAGCCGCAGCAAGAAGAACAATAACGCCGCAGTTTCTGACCGAAGCCTATGCAAAGCGGACGGTCCGTATATCCATTGCAGAAGCACAGGATGCAAAGACAGCGGAAATGGGGCTGAAGGAAAGTGTTGGCAAGACGGCAGGAGCATTTGTCTATCTTTACCCGCCGGGCATCCCGATGCTGGTGCCGGGAGAAGAGATTTCCAAAGAGGCGGTGGCAGTGATAAAAACCTGCCGGGAGAATGCATTTCGTATTCATGGCGTGACTGAGGACGGAAAGATAAAAGTTGTCATTTCCTGAAAATTATTTTATACTAGAAAACAGACGGCAAAACCGTAGAAACAGGAGATTTACACATGGGAAAGATTTTCTGCCTGATGGGCAAGAGCTCAACAGGAAAAGATACCATATATAAGATGCTGCGGGATGAGAAAGCGTTGCAGCTTCAGACGATTGTACCATATACTACCCGGCCGATCCGTGCCGGCGAGACGGAGGGCGTAGAGTATCATTTTATTGATGAACAAAGGCTTTTGAATCTCGAAAAAGAAGGAAAAGTCATAGAGCAGCGCGCATATGATACTATATACGGAATCTGGCGCTATGCCACAATTGCAGACGGGCAGGTCAATCTGTCGGAGCACAGTTATCTTCTGATTGGCACCCTTGCCGTGTATACACAGCTTTGTGCCTATTATGGAAAAGACGCAATCGTACCGATATATATAGAAGTAGAAGATGGTTTACGTCTGCAGCGGGCATTGGACCGGGAGCGGATGCAGGATAAGCCAAAGTATACAGAGCTTTGCAGGAGATTTCTTGCAGATGATGCGGATTTTGCAGAAGAAGCATTGGAAAAGGCAGGAATTACCAGACATTTTGAGAATGATAATCTGCAAAAGACAGTAGAGGAAATTGCAGCTTTTGTGCTATCATATAATGGATAGGTGATAAAATGGAGATTAGAGTAAACGACACTGCACCGGTGAATCAGACCACCGGAACCACGCCGGTAGACACCGGAGACGGCAGCTTTAAATTTACATTGACCAGTGCAATCGAAGAGCAGGAGCTTCAGCAGCGGTTGAACAGCCTCTTAGATGACATTACCAAGCAGGGTAATCTTATTGCACAGCATATGGACATCCGGGACATGAAGAAATACCGCGGACTGGTGAAGGATTTCTTAAATGAAGTCGTAACCCGTTCCCATAAATTTTCCAGAGAGAACTTTCTCGACCGGAAAGGCCGTCATCGTGTCTATGGAATCGTCAAGTTGGTGGATAAGAACTTAGACGAACTGGCAGAAGAGCTGGTGAAGGATGAGTCGGACCACATTACCATATTGGATAAAATCGGGGAAATTGCAGGATTATTGTTGGATATTTTCACGTAAAAACAGGGCAGCCTAAGACAGCAGGAAGCTTCAGGAGAAAGGAGCGCACATGGCAGGATTTGCAGAAATCATTGGACATGAACAGATTATAGAGCATTTACAGAATGCAATAAAAATGGATAAAATATCCCATGCATATATATTGAACGGACCGGACAAATCCGGCAAGAAAATGCTGGCGGAGGCATTTGCCCAGACCCTGCAGTGTGAACAGTACGACATTGAGCCCTGCATGGAGTGCCATTCCTGTAAGCAGGCAGTGAACCACAACCAGCCGGATATCATTTATGTCACACATGAGAAGCCGAATACGCTTTCCGTTGCAGATATCCGCAGCCAGCTTGTAAATGATGTAGATGTGAAGCCATACAGCAGCAGATATAAGATTTATATTGTAGATGAAGCAGAGAAAATGAACCAGCAGGCGCAGAATGCACTGTTAAAAACCATCGAAGAGCCGCCGGCATATGCGGTTATCATTCTGCTGACTACCAATGCGGATGCATTTTTACCGACGATTCTTTCCCGGTGTGTGGTATTGAACCTTAAGGTAGTTTCCGATGATAAAATCAGAAAATATCTGATGGAACACTGTAAAGTGCCGGATTATCAGGCGGATGTGTGTGTGGCATTTGCCCAGGGAAATGTGGGAAAGGCAATGGCGTTGGCATCTTCGGATGATTTTCAGGAGCTGAAAGCTGCAGCCGTGCAGTTATTAAAGCGAATCCATGAGATTGAGCTTTATGAATTTAAGGAAGCCATCAAACAGATTAACGAATATAAAATGGAAATCAACGATTATCTTGATATCATGATGATCTGGTTTCGGGACATTTTATTATATAAAGCAACAACAGATGTAAATGGACTGATATTTAAGGATGAAGTCTATGACATAAAGAAGCAGGCAAGCAAGAGTTCCTACAGTGGAATTGAAGCAATATTAGAAGCGTTGGAAAAGGCAAAGGTGCGCCTTACGGCAAATGTCAACTTTGACCTTGTGATGGAATTGTTGCTGCTGACAATAAAGGAGAATTAGAATGACAAAAGTAGTTGGAGTCAGATTCCGCAGAGCCGGAAAGATATATTATTTTGACCCGGGTAAAGCAAAGATGGCGGCAGGCAGCCATGTTATCGTGGAGACTGCCCGTGGCATAGAGTACGGAACCGTGCTGATTGCCCCGAAAGAGGTAGACGATAAAGCAGTGGTTCAGCCATTGAAGCCGGTCATCCGCGTGGCAACACCGGAGGACGATAAGACCGAGCAGAGAAATAAAGAGAAAGAAAAAGAAGCATACAAAATCTGTTTTGAGAAAATCGCAAAGCATAAGCTTGAAATGAAGCTGGTAGAAGCAGAGTATACCTTTGATAACAATAAGCTTCTGTTTTACTTTACCGCAGACGGACGAATTGATTTCCGTGAACTGGTAAAAGATCTGGCAGCAGTATTCCGTACCAGAATTGAGCTGCGCCAGATTGGAGTGAGAGACGAGACCAAGATTTTAGGCGGAATTGGAATCTGCGGAAGAGAATTATGCTGTAAATCCTATCTGGCTGATTTTGCTCCGGTATCCATTAAGATGGCAAAGGAGCAGAACCTGTCCTTAAATCCGACTAAGATTTCCGGTGTATGTGGCAGACTGATGTGCTGTCTGAAAAATGAGGCTGAAACATACGAATATTTAAACAGCCGTCTTCCGAATGTGGGTGATACCGTTACCACAATTGATGGATGTAAAGGTGAAGTACAGAGCATTAACGTATTGCGTCAGCTGGTGAAGGTCTTAATCGAAGTAAATGATGAGAAAGAACTTCGGGAATATAAGGTAAAAGAGCTGAAGTTCAAGCCAAGAAGACGCAGAGACAATATCAAACTTTCTCCGGAAGAGATGAAAGAGCTGGAAGCCTTAGAGGATAAGGGAGGAAAGTCTAAGATTAATGACGTCAAGTAATGAGATTCAATTAAAACCGGATGAGCGTGTGGACGAGCTGAATCGCAAGGGTTATCGTATCATTCAGGATACGAAGCAGTTCTGCTTTGGAATGGATGCGGTACTCTTAAGTGCTTTTGTAAAGGTAAAGCCGAAACAGAGAGTGTTAGACCTTGGAACCGGAACGGGAGTGATTCCTATCCTATTAGAGGCGAAGACTCCCGGAGAGCATTTTACCGGGCTTGAGATTCAGCCGGACAGTGCCGACATGGCAGGAAGAAGCGTTGCGTTAAATGGATTGACGGATAAAATCGATATCGTAACAGGAGATATAAAAGATGCCTCGAAGATCTTTGGGGCATCTTCTTTTGATATTATAACCACAAATCCGCCTTATATGATAGGACAGCACGGTCTTACGAATCCGGAGGAAGCAAAGGCAATTGCCCGCCATGAAATATTGTGCAATCTTACGGATATTATGAGAGAGAGTGCGAGAATACTAAAGCCGGGGGGACATTTTTTTATGGTACACCGTCCGTTTCGTCTGACGGAAATCATCTGTTGTATGCATGAGCATCGCATCGAGCCAAAGCGGATGCGGCTGGTATATCCATATGCAGACCGGGAGCCGAACATGGTACTTATCGAAGGCTGCAGAGGCGGGCGTTCCCGTATGACGGTGGAGAAGCCGCTGATTGTATACAAGGAACCGAATGTATACACCGATGAAATATATGAGATTTATGATTTGTAATGAAAGAAAGGAAAGACATATGTTTAATGAGATAACAATTGGACCGTTGACACTTCATACGTATGGACTGATGATTGGACTTGGATTTTTAGCCGCATATGCGATGTGTTATTACCGTGGGAAAAAGATGAAAATGGAAAAAAGCGGAGATATCCTTTATGGAATCTTCTGGTGTGCCATCATCGGCGGACTGGTGGGAACCAGATTGCTTTATTATATTGTAGAGATTCCGGAGATTATCAAAGACCCATCCATTCTCTGGGACTTTAAAAACGGTTATGTAGTATATGGAGGAATTATTGGAGGAATCTTAGTATCCTGGCTTTACTGCAGGATAAAGAAGGTATCTTTCATCGAATACTTTGACCTTGTTATGCCGGCAGTAGCACTGGCACAGGGCTTTGGAAGAATCGGATGCTTCTTTGCAGGCTGTTGTTACGGAAAAGCAACGGACAGCTGGTTTGGAATCACCTTTACCCATTCCGACTATGCTCCAAATGGAGTCAAGCTGATACCGACACAGCTTATTTCATCTGCAGGAGACTTCATGATTTGCCTGATGCTGCTTGCTTATGCAAAGCGTAAGCCGAAAAAAGGCAGAGTGGCATCCTTATATTTAATGTTCTATGGAATCGGAAGATTTGGTGTGGAATTTTTAAGAAGTGATTACCGCGGAAGCGTGGGATTCCTTTCTACTTCCCAGTTTATTTCCATTGGTATTGTGGCAGCAGGCATCATACTCTATCAGATGTTGCCGCGCATTTATGAAAATGCGAAGAAAGCGGAGTAAGAAGATATATAATACCACTTAAATAAAAGAGGATAGATTATGGCAGGAAAACTGTATCTGTGTGCAACACCCATTGGAAATTTAGAGGACATCACATTCCGGGTATTGCGTACCTTAAAGGAAGTAGATTTAATAGCGGCAGAGGATACGAGAAATTCCATTAAGCTCTTAAATCATTTTGAGATTAAGACACCGATGACCAGCTATCATGAATATAACAAAATTGAAAAGGCATACAAGCTGGTAGAGAAATTACAGGAAGGCAAAAATATTGCCCTGATAACAGATGCCGGAACACCGGGTATTTCAGATCCGGGAGAAGAACTGGTTCGAATCTGTTATGAGAATGGCATCGAAGTAACTTCCCTTCCGGGACCGGCAGCCTGCATTACTGCATTGACCATGTCGGGACTTCCCACCAGACGATTTGCTTTCGAGGCATTTCTTCCGAGGGATAAAAAAGAACGTGCCAGAGTCTTAGAGGAGCTGGCGCAGGAGAGCCGAACCATGATTGTATATGAGGCACCACACCATCTTCTAAAGACCTTAAAGGAGCTTTATGAAGTTCTTGGAAACCGTGAATTAACGGTCTGCAAGGAGCTGACCAAACGATATGAGAACACGACAAAAACGACATTCGAAGATGTCATAAGATTCTATAAGGACAACGAACCAAAAGGAGAGTACGTTTTAGTTATTTCTGGAAAGACATTTGAGACAAAGGAGCAGGAAGCAAGAGAAGCCTGGGAGAGCCTTTCCATCGAGGAACATATGGCACATTATGAGGCTTCCGGCATGGAACGAAAGGAAGCCATGAAGCAGGTGGCAAAGGACCGCGGCATCAGTAAGCGGGATGTCTATCAGGCATTGTTAAAAGAATAGGAAGAATAACAGGAAACCAATATAAGGGACAATGGACAGAGAGCAGCCATTGTCCCATTTTTGTGTAATATGAAAATAATCCACTTTTTTAAAAAGCTTTCGACTATTTTTTATAAAAAGTCAATGATACGATAAATAATATCAACCAGATAATGGAGAAAGTGTCGGGAAAAGGGTGACTTTAAAAGGGAAGAAAAGGAGGATTATGTATGCACAAAAGAGATCAGAAAGAAAAAAAGGAACTGCCTTTTTACAAGACGATTGCGATGAAACTGATTTTGGGATTTCTGGTTCCGGTAGCCGGAATCGTTATACTGGGGCTGGTTTCCTATAACAAATCTTCATACGCAATTGTAAGCAAGTATAAAGAATCGGTCGAGCAGACCATAAATATGATGCAGCAGTGCATCGGGCTTGCAGTATCTAGTGAGGAAGATGAATTCAAGCGGTATCTTACGGATACAGAGATGCAGAAATACATTTCCGGAATGTATACAGATTCAGAGGAAAAGAGCCAGAAGAAAAAGGTTACAGATGAAGTAAATACAAAGACAGTGGTAGACGAGAAAGTCAGTGGAATTGTTTTCTGGCAGAGGGTGGAAAAAGTATTTCCGATAATACAAATCCGGTAAACAGTGCCGGATATTCGGAATATGTAGAAACACAACAGGGACAGAAAATGGCAGCAGATTCCACTGACTGGCTGATATTCGGGCAGGATAAAGAAGCGGATGAAGTACTTGGATTAGATAGCAGTACCTATAGCATCCGTCTTGTAAAAAATTATAATGCACAAAAGGGTGCAATTCTTATTGATATGGACGCTTCCTATCTGCGGAAAGTCATGGAATCCTTAAATCCGGGAACCGGCGGTTATACGGTGCTGGTGACCAGTGACGGACAGGAATTTTATGGACAGGAAGACAATATTCCGGATAGTACCATGATATATGACACCGGATTTTATAAGGAGGCACTTTCTACAGAGGATGAGACATTTAGTACAATGACAGAGATAAATGGAAAGAAGTATCTTTTCCTAAGCAGCCGGATTCCGGAAAAAGATGCACTTTTATGTGCCTTGGTGCCGGAAGAGAATATTATGGCAGAAGCAGCACAGATCCGGACATTGACGGTAATTCTTTCCATCTGTTTTGCCGTTGTTGCACTTATACTTGGCGTAATGATTGCGCAGAATATGTCCGGAACGATACATTATATTCTCCGCAAACTGCGTAAAGTAGCAGACGGAGACCTGACGATACATCTGACTACGAGAAAACAGGATGAATTCGGGCTTTTGTGTGAAGGAATCAATCATACCGTAGAACATGTAAAGGAACTGATTGTCCATGTCAATGAAGTGAGTAACCAGTTAAATGAAGCAGCAGGTTATGTCAATGAAGCGTCCGGCACTTTCTTAAAGACCTCTCAGAACATACAGGAGGCAGTGGAATGTATAGAAACAGGAGTAAATAAACTTGACAATGGAGCAGAAAGCTGTCTGACACAGATGGATGCATTATCTGGTAAAATAGCAGATGTAAGTCTGCATGCACAGGAAATAAGTAATCTTACATCTTCTGCAGGAACAACGATTGAATCTGGCATACAATCGGTACAGGGACTGACCAGCAGTGCGGAATCTACGGTAGAGATAACCCGCAGCGTAATTGATGCAATTGAGGAATTGGAAGAACGTTCCAGAGCAATTAATGAGATTGTCGCAGCAATTAACCAGATTGCAGAGCAGACCAACCTGTTATCCCTGAATGCATTTATTGAAGCAGCCCGTGCCCAGGAGGCAGGAAAAGGATTTGCAGTAGTTGCAGAAGAAATCCGTAAATTATCGGATCAGTGTCTGGTATCAGCAGGACAGATATCGGATATTGTAGCAGAAATCGTGGAAAAGACCGGAGAAGTGGCAGAAATTGCACGAAAAGCAGAAGAAATAGTTTCTACACAAAGTGGTGCAGTAGAAGAGACGACGCAGTCCTTCCGGCAGATAGATACGCAGGTAGCCTCTTTGTTAATTGCATTGGATACAATCAGCAATAATGTATCGGAAATGGATAGCTCCCGTTCTGAGACATTAGAAGCAATAGAAGGCATTTCCGAAGTGTCCGGGGAAACGGCAGAATGTTCCGTTAAAGTATATGAGAGTGCAGATTCCCAGCTGGGTGCAGTAAAAGAATTAAAAGAAGCATCTGTAAATTTGAGAGAAAGAGCCAGCCGTTTAATCGAGACTTTGGGTAAATTTATCGTATAAAGAACAAAATTATATTAAAAAATTGCACTTTTTTGAAAGTTTGATGACTGTTTTTCAAAAAAAGTGAATGCTAGAATAGAATCATCAAATGAAGAGAGACATTTGAAAAAAGGAGGTATTATGATGAGGAAAAAAATTGTATCAGTGTTATTAACAACAGCAATGGTAACAGCAATGCTTGCAGGATGCGGCGGAAAAGATACTACAGCAAGTAGTGATGGTTCCGAGAAGAGCCCATCCGCAGAAGCAGGAAGTTCAAGCGGGGATGAAATTACATTGAAGGTATTCTCCAACCTGCCAGACCGTAAAAATGGTCAGGGACTGGTAGAACAGAAAATTATTGATGAGTACATGGAAGAGAATCCAAATGTAAAAATCGAAGTAGAAGCTTTGGATGAAGAAGCTTATAAGACAAAATTCAAAGCATACTCCATGGAAGGACTTCCGGATGTTGTAAGTATCTGGGGACAGCCGGCATTCTTAGACGAAGTGTTGGATGCAGGAGTACTTGCAGAATTAAATGAGTCAGATTATGATGATTATGGATTCGTATCCGGTTCCTTAGAAGGATTCAAGAAAGATGGAAAACTTTATGGACTTCCAAGAAATACAGATGTTGCCGGATTCTATTACAATCAGAAAATGTTTGAAGACAATGGCTGGGAAGTTCCAAAGACATATGATGAACTGTTGGAATTAGCAGGAACAATCAAGGATGCAGGCTATATTCCACTGGCAATGGATGGTGGAGATGGATGGCCAATGGCAGTTTATTTATCTGATTTACTTTACAAAGTAGCAGGAAGTGATTATTCCAGTATTGTAAGCAATGCAGTAGCAACTGGTGATTTTACAGATTCAAGCATTGTAAAAGCAACAGAACTACTGAAAGAAACAGCAGATGCAGGATTATTCCAGAATGGATATGATTCACAGGATTATGCAACTGCACAGAATCTTTTTATCAATGGTCAGGCTGCCATGTATTATATGGGAAGCTGGGATGCATCCATGGCATTGAATGAAGATATTGACGAAGATATCAGAACCAACATCCGTGTATTTACCATGCCGGTAGTAGACGGTGGAAAAGGAACTGCAACAGATATCGCAGCATGGAATGGTGGTGGATATGGAGTATCCGCATCTTCTGAACACAAAGATGAAGCAATCAAATTCTTAAATTATATGTATCAGCCGGATAAACTTTCCAAATATGGCTGGGAAAATGGTGTAGGAATGTCTGCACAGGATCAGTCAGCATATATGACAGGTGATGAAACAGAATTACAGATGCAGTTTGTAGATGCAGTAAATAATGCAACAAGTGTATCCGGAACCCCAATCAATGACTGTGGACCATCTGCATTTAAGACAGGCATTGAAAGTGAGATCCAGAGTGTTTCCAATGGAAGCATGAGCGTAGACGATTTCCTTTCTTCTATCGGAAAAGCCTGCCAGTAAACAAAATTAATTTCATAGCATTCTCCAAATTCTTTTAATTACATACCCTATCAGGAGCCGCAGATCAATCTGCGGTTCCTCTTTTTTTATGCATGCAGGAGAAAAAAACATATATAGGTATGTGAAAATATTACACCTTTTCTAAAGACTGGTATCTGTAAACCACATGGCCCGGTTGCTATAATTTTTATAAAGAAAAAACATAGGGAGGGAAAATATAGTGAAGAAACTTTACAGTAACAAGTGGGTTATTCTGAGTCTGGTACTTCCGGGGTTATTCTTATTTGTATTTGCAATATTAGCTCCAATCTGCCTCAGTGTATATTATGGATTTACCAACTACTCAGGAATGGGCTCTTATCAGTTTGTTGGGTGGGAGAATTACAAAAATCTGTTCCATGATGCAGCCTTTGGAACATCACTTCGGAACTCACTGCTTTTAGCAATCGGATTTATTTTTATCCAGCATCCGCTGGCAATGATCGTAGCAGCAGTCCTCGATAAGCTCGGAGGAAAAGGAGAGAACTTCTTCCGCTGCGTATACTTTATTCCAAATGTAATTTCCGTAGCAGTTATCGCATATCTGTGGAAATTCATTTACAATCCGGATTTTGGATTGCTGAATAACATTATCAAAGCCTTTGGCGGAAAAGGTGATATTAACTGGTTCAATTATGACACAGCAATATGGGCAGTCTTAATCGTCTTAATCTGGCATGGATTTGGATGGGGAATGTTAATTTACTACACCGGAATTAAAAATATTGATCCGGTATTGTATGAAGCAGCAGCAATTGACGGAGCGACACAGATACAGATCTTCTTTAAGATTACATTACCACAGATGAAGCCGGTTATTCAGGTAAATGTAACCATGGCTGTTATTTCTGCATTAAAGCAGATGGAGACGGTATATCTGTTAACCAATGGCGGTCCGGGAAATAGTACACAATTTGCAGCAAACTATCTGTATCAGCAGGCATTTAAAGCATACAAATATGGATATGGAAATGCAATCGGTGTGGTATTCATTATTATCTGTCTGTTAGTAACTGTAATTTTAAATAAGATTTTTGAAGAAAGAGAAGCAAAAATTAAAGTAAAGGAGGTCGCATAATTATGGAAATGATCGGAAGTAAGAAGAAGAAAAAGAAGCTGTCGAAACCAATCCTGTATGTTATACTTATTATAGTTGCGGTAATACAGATATTTCCATTAATCTGGCTGTTAGATTTTTCACTGGCGAGCAGTTCAGAAATGTTTACCAACGGACTTCTGGTAATGCCGAAGAAAATCCAGTGGGGCAATTACGTAAAAGCTTTTGTAGATGGTAATTTCCTCTGGTATCTGAAGAATAGTATTTTAATCAATGGATTAGCAGTGCTTCTTGTAATTGTAGTATCTATTATGTCGGCATTTGCATGCCGTAGAATGAAATGGAAATTAAGTACATTCGTAAAAACACTTTTATTAATGGGACTGATGATTCCGATTCATGCGACACTGCTTCCGAATTATAAGATTTACAGCCGCCTGGGAATGACAGATACCATCTGGGCATTGTTGATACCATATGTTGCATTTTCACTTCCACAGGGATTGTTCTTAATGACAAGCTTTATGGAATCCATTCCGGTAGAGTTAGAGGAAGCAGCAGTAATGGATGGTTGTGGAATATATCGTATTTTATTCCAGATTATTACACCAATGTTAAAATCCTCCATTGCAACTGTAGCAATCATGACGTTCTTAAATAACTGGAATGAATTTATGATGGCAAGTACCTATTTAAGCTCTGATAAATGGAAGACACTTCCATTCTCGGTTCTTGAATTTACCGGTGAGTATTCGTCAAATTACGCAGTACAGTTTGCAGTTATGGCATTGACAGCAGCTCCGGCAGTTATTGTATATATTATATTGAATAAACATATCACCAAGGGTGTTGCCATGGGTGCAGTAAAAGGATAAGAGAGGGTACATGAGGGATGCAGAAGATTAGAAAATGGATAAACGGTCTGAGTGTAAAAGCAAAATTAATTATTTATGCATATGCAATCTTTACGCCTGTACTGATTCTCATCTGCGGCATCCTGATGGTACATAATTATAAACAGGCATCCAGTGACCGGTTGGAAGGTAACCGTGCCAACGTGGAATCCTTAGCAGAGAATATAAGTCTGCTACAATCGGATGTAAAAGATTATACAACCTATATCTGTATTAACCAGGAGATAAGGGGATTATTATCGGAACGTGATTCTGCTCCTTATAATGCAGATGCAAGATTGTGGCAGAATAATGGACCAATGGAAGTGGTTCAGGATATGATTTCCATGCGTGGAGAGATTAAGACAATAGCTATCTATCCGGAAAATGGAATAAGACCTTATTTAAGGGGTATGGATGGAAGTGTAAATCTCTCCACAATGGAAGATATACGGCAGACACAGATTTATCAGGAAACGGTGGATACAAAGCTTGGAATGATATGGAAAAGCGTGGATGCAGACGATAGTGGACCGTATCTTGCTAATTTCTCAGATAAAGTAGTGCTCTGCAGGGAAATTTATGATCTGTCACATAAGAAAAGACTTGGATTTATTGTAATAGGTGTTGGAAAAAGTAAATTTGAAGAACTGATGACCAATATGGTGAAAGAAGGCGGAGAAGCCGTAATGGTCGTAGATCCACATACGGGGGAACTGGTAACCGTTGGAGATGTGGATGATAAATTAAAAAAATATCTGACGGCAGAAGAATTCCGTCAGCAGGATTACAGAGAGAGGGAAAAGGATTTCATCTGGGGAGATTATGAAGTCATTTGTACCCAGCTGAATAAAGAAGGAGCAATTACCTGCAAGATTATACCAAGACAGCAGGTGCAGGCTCAGATAAGAAGTGTCGTTTATATGCCACTGGCATTACTGTTTGGACTGTTGATTGGCATGTTTCCGTTTTTTATGATTATTTCAAATCTTGTAACCAATCCGTTGCGAAAAGTAAGCGAAGCCATTTTAAAATTCTCTGCCGGTGATTTTGAGCAGCAGGTAAAAGTAGAAACCAATGACGAAGTCGGACAGGTGGCGGAATGCTTTAATGCAATGGTCGGAGAGATTAAGAAGCTGATTGATGAGAATTATGTGATTACCTTATCGGAAAAAGAAAGTGAGCTGGCCGCACTGCAGGCACAGATAAATCCGCATTTCCTGTATAATACGCTGGATTCTTTGTACTGGCAGGCAACAGAGGCAGGTAATGATGAAATTGCAGAGAGTATCTTATCACTGTCGTCATTGTTTCGGCTGACTTTAAACCAGGGACGCAGCATAATTACGGTAGAAAAAGAATTCGAACTGGTCCGGGAGTACTTAAAGATACAGAAAATGCGTTTCCCAAGAAAGCTGAATTACGAATTACATATTGCAGATGAAATTAAAGATGCAAAGATTCCCAAACTGATTATTCAGCCATTTGTGGAAAATGCAATTGTACATGGTTTTGAAAATGTCAGCAAACCGTGTAAACTTACCATAACAGGAACGCGTACCGGAGACCGTATTCATTTTGAAATAAAAGATACAGGAGTAGGAATGAAGCAGGAACAGATAGATGCTTTATGGGAAAATGAACCGGTCAATTATTCCAAACAGAGAATTGGAAGATATGCAATAAAAAATATCAGGGAAAGACTTCAGTTGAAGTATCATGAGCAATATATTCTGAAAATAGAAAGCACAGTTGGAGAAGGGACAACTGTAATACTTGAGATTCCATTTGAGGAGGGAGATTAATGGGGATTAAATTACTGATCGCAGATGATGAAGATGTTATATGTAAAGGTGTTGCGAAATATCTAAGACTTCATACAGACCGTTTCAGTAAAATTTATGAAGCAGAAAATGGAGAAGAAGCCTTAGATGTTATTTATCAAAAACAGCCAGACATGATGATACTGGATGTGCAGATGCCAATTAAGTCGGGATTGGATGTGATGCGGGAAGCAGCTAAAGCCGGGATAAGACCGATTACGGTCATTCTAAGTGGTTATGATGAATTTACTTATGCTCAGAAAGCAATCAAATTCGGAGCCAAAGAGTACCTTTTAAAGCCGGTCCGTGCAGCAGATATTCTTACATTGCTGAATAATCTGGCAGATGAATATATTGGAAAAGAAGAGACTGTGAAAGAACAGTCTGAGGCAGCCGCCGATAAAGAAAAAGAGAATCCACTAGTGAGTGAAGCCAAAGAATATATGAAAGAAAATTACGCAAGCAGTCTTACGTTGGCAGATGTGGCGGAATATCTGCAGATATCCACAGGCTATCTTTCTACGTTGATGAATCAGAATTTGAAATGTGGATTTACCGATTATCTGAATCAGATCCGTGTGGAAAGAGCGTGCTGTTATCTGGAGCAGAATTTCCTTAAAAATTATGAGATTGCTTATAAAGTGGGGTTTAATGACGAAAAATATTTCTCCAAAGTATTTAAGAAAATCAAAGGAATGTCACCGAAGGAATATCGGATAAAAGAGCGGTAAAGGAGGAAGTTTATGGAACTGACTTATTATACAACTACATATAAAGGCAATAAAAAAGAAACAAAAGAAGAGCATCATGTATTTGTAGATGATAGAGGAGAGGAGAATCAACTAATTAATCTGTATCCGCAGATTACCATGCAGAAAATAGAGGGATTTGGTGGAGCAGTTACGGATTCAGCTGGATATGTCTATTCCCTGTTAGATGACAGCCAGAAGAAAAAGCTGGTAGAGACTTATTTTGGAAAAAATGACATGAAATACAATCTAGTGCGGATTCCAATTGACAGCTGTGATTTTTCAATTGAGCATTATGAAGCAGATTCTGATGAAGAAGATAAAGATTTTGCAGAATTTTCTTTTGCACGGGTTGAAAAATATATTCTTCCATTATTAGATGCAGCAGAAGCATCCTATGGTGCAAAACTTGATATTATGTTATCTCCATGGAGCCCGCCAGCATATATGAAGACTAATGGAGAGAGAAATCACGGTGGAAAATTAAAAGAAGCTTATAAAAGACGGTGGGCAGAATATCTGTGTCGTTATATAGAAGAGTACAGATACCGTGGCTATCATGTGACGAAAATGACGATGCAGAATGAGCCAAAGGCAGTGCAGCCATGGGATTCCTGCATTTATACCGCACAGGAAGAACGGGATTTTATAAAAGATTATCTTCATCCTGCACTGGTAGAACATCATCTTGATGATATAGAACTTTATATCTGGGATCATAATAAAGAGCGTGCGCTGGAATGGGCAGAGACAATCTTTACCGGAGAGACAGCTGATATGGTGGCAGGTCTGGCATTCCACTGGTACAGTGGAGATCATTTCGAAGCATTGCAGATGATAAAAAAACGTTTTCCGGATAAAAAGCTGCTCTTATCCGAGGCATGTATTGAATACAGTAAATTTGCTGCGAACGATTATCTTAAGAATGCACAGAAATATGCACATGATATGATAGGTAATTTAAACAATGGAATGCAGACATTTTTAGACTGGAATCTGCTTCTGGATGAGCAGGGTGGTCCGAATCATGTGGGAAATTTCTGTGATGCACCGTTTCTCTTTGATACAAAGAAAAAAGTGGTGATGGAAAGTAATATTGCAGGATACATCTGGCATTTCAGTCATTTTATCGAGCCGGGAGCAATCCGGATTGGAATGACACGTTATACAGACGAACTGGAAGTAACAGCATTTCAGAAAGAGGATAAAATCAGTTTTGTAGTATTGAACCGTACAGAGAAGAAGATTCCTTTCTTTTTGAGACTGGATAATACCTGTGTCAGTCTTGAATCAGAGCCGGAATCCATTGCAACAGGTGTAATTGTACAATAGCTCACCAATAGTATTCTAAGTATTTTTGGATAATATCAAAAGGTGCAGGACCGATGGACAACACTGCCTGGTGGAACTGTTTATCGGAATAGGAATCCCCGAAGGTTTCTTTGGCGTAGTCCTTTAGCTGAAGGAATTCCAGGCAGCCAATATAATATTTGAGATAATGAGCCGGCTCTGCTACGATATAGTCGTAGATTTCGGAGACGGCTTCCTTATTGTCGATGCCATAATCACTTAAGAAGTCCTTAAGGTCACTGAGTGTCCAACCCTTTGCATGAATGGATAAATCTGCGGTGGCATAGAGGCTCAAAAGAGCGGACTGGTTGTGCATAAGGAGCGAAGCCTTTTCCTCCGTCAGACCGGCATAAGAGTAAGAGAGCATTTCCACATAAGTTGCCCAGCCCTCTACATAGCCGGGATAGTTGAGAATACTCCGGATGGGTGCACAGCCGGAGGCAGACGTAGTGGTAGTCTGATAGAGATGTCCCGGGAATCCTTCGTGCGCCAGTGTGGTGAAAAGCTCGAAGCCTTCGTAGTGGCTGCGGGGATTGATATAGATGACATTATGGGAAATGTCATCGATAGGGGCCGTCAGATAAAAGGCGGGAGCCATGGAATCCTGCATACAAGGATCCACGGAGCGGACAGAAAAATCCGTTGAGACCGGCGGCAGGAAATCCTTTGCAATAGCGGAAGAAAGACAGGTAAGCATCTCTTCCGGGGTGGCATCCTTCAGCGGAAAATCATCGGTAGTAAGAGAAATGCCGGGATGACTGGCAGCAATCCCGTTGATGGCAAGAAGGTCGGATTTCCGTTGCTTTTCCGTCATTTCTAAAAGTTCATCTATGGAATGGGAAGAGCCGGTGGCATCATAAACCAAAGCAGCATAATAGTCTGAGCCATCCGGAAAATAGCAAAGTCCGGCGGAGTTACTGCCACTACCTTTGTGCTCCACCAGAAAATCCCGCAAAGCTTCATAGGCTGGCAGAACATATTCTCTAAAAGCAGCTTCATTTTCGATACAGTAGGAAGCCTGTTCCTCTGCTGTTAAATCAGGAAGTTCCGCTACTTTATTACGAAAAGTAGTAATCAGATAATGCTCAGAACTGTTATCACAGAAGGTATTTAAGTCTGCAATCAGCGTATCCGCCTGGGTATCCGAAAGAAAAAGTCCCTCATTGATTTTATTCGTTTCATAATCTAAGACAGAATCAAAGCAGGATGGGATCAGTGAAAGCAGAGTCAGATAATCCTCCACATCTTTGCGGTCATAGAAATGGTATTCTGATAGCAGGATCGGAAGCTGGGCAGGAAATCCCGTGGAAGGACGCAGGATTTCCGGGTAATAGGTATAGTCCGACTGACTGCGGTTAGAAGAGACATAGTCATTTAAAATATCATAGGTCAGCTTCTGCTCGGTGGTCAGTACCTCATAGTCATAGGACTGTAACCCACAGGAGATATTTTCGATATTTAAGGCAGATTGCTTTCTGGCATCGGCAGAATAATCCGGCAGAGCAATTTTATAATCGGTAATACCATAGACTTCCGGCTGGCTTAAGGTATAGTGAAGGGTCAGGGTATCGGAGGTTACTTCGCTTTGAAATAAAAGACTGGTATATTCCTCAAAGGAAATGGAATCCGGCGCAATATAACCGGAATCAGAAGCCGACTGGTCTTTGCTGCACCCGCTTAGAAGAAATAAGGATAAAGCAAAGCAAATGGTTATCAGAAAAGGAGAAATATATTTGTGCAGCATAGACGGCCTCGGATGAAGAGTGTTCAACAAAGAATATGAAAAAAATCGTATCGATATGACAAAAGAACGTGATATGGCAGAAGAGGGTGTGCTATAATCACCAGAGAAAGTAGTTCCTTCCGGGAAAACTGCATATAGTAGAGTAACGGGAAAGCAAAAGAGGTTCGAAATGAATTATCTGTGGGGATTTATGATTCTTGCGGGAGTGCTCTACGGTGCAATCAACGGAACACTGCCGGAAGTGACCGAGGCAGCAGTAAACTCTGCCAAAGAAGCAGTGGCATTAGCCATTACGATGACAGGAGTCATGGCGTTCTGGATGGGAATGATGAAAATTGCGGAATGCAGCGGCATTGTAAAAGCGGCAGTAAAGAAAATGCGGCCGGTGCTGACATTTCTCTTCCCGGATATACCCGATGACCATCCTGTCAATCATTACATAGCAGTCAACATGATAGCCAATATGTTAGGGCTTGGCTGGGCGGCAACGCCGGCAGGATTAAAGGCAATGCAGCAATTACAGGAGTTACATATTGCCAGACTTAAGGCAGCCGGAAAAAACATACAGAAGTATTCCGGAAATGCCACAAAGGAAATGTGTACCTTTTTGATTATCAACATATCGTCTCTGCAACTGATTCCCATGAACATTGTGGCATACCGCAGTCAGTACGGCTCGGTGCATCCGGCTGCTGTGGTGGGGCCGGGACTTGCAGCGACCATTATCAGCACAGCAACGGCAGTCATTTTCTGCCGGATTGTAAGTCGAAGGAGAACGGATTAATGTATACCATAGGAATCATCGAACAGGATAAAGCATTGGGGGATGCCATGGAGCAGGTACTGGATGAAAAAGGCTATTTTACAGTGCGGGCGGATTCCCTCGCAGATGTCGGGGAGTTATTTCAGCAGGTTATTGTGGATATGGTGGTATTAGACCTTGAGCAGAAGGAATTTGCCGGAAAAGAGGATGCAGCAGCAAAATGGGAGAATACCTTCCTCGCCCTGGTGCAGGCAAAGCCACTGCTATTGATTCGGCCGGAGAAAACCGGCTCTGTTTTTGAACGGTGTAAAAAATGCATAGAACGGGCAGACGATTATATCAGAAAGCCCTTTGATATACAGGAATTCCGCATCCGGGTGGAAGTACGTCTGAGTAAGATTCCGGCAGAAAAAGAGAAAGTAAGATTTTTCTATTACGAAGAGATAAAGCTGGATATCGAGAAGCGGCTGGCGACCATTGGCGGGCAGACTACGAAGCTTACCAGAACAGAAGCTGCTATTTTAAAATGCCTGATACAGCGGAACGGACGGACAGTGACAAAGACCACGCTGTTAGACGAAATTGCAGAAGATACACCGGACTGTGTGGAAAGTTCCATCAAAGTCCATGCCAGCAACTTACGACGGAAACTGCGGGAATTAAGCGGCAGGGATTACATCGAAACCCGCAAGGGCGTGGGGCTGCGCCTGCGGAAGCAGTAAAAAGAGGCATGATAGTTCTCCTGCCTGCATAGAATGAAAAAGAAGCTCTTAGCAGGAGAATGAGGATGCGCTTTCTTATGTTCCTGTCAGATGCCCTGATTCCGATACTGGTCTTTTACATAGTAGGATTCGGCATTCTGATGAAGAAAAATGTATATGACGATTTCTTAAAGGGAGCAAAAGAGGGCATACAGACAGTGGTCGGAATTCTGCCAACGCTGGTGGGACTTATGGTAGCAGTCGGGATCCTAAGAGCCTCCGGGCTGTTGGACTTCATTTCTACTACCTGCATGGGCTGGACGAAACATATCGGAATCCCTTCCGAGCTTATCCCCATTGCCATTGTCAAAATGTTTTCCTCCTCGGCGGCAACCGGACTGCTGGTGGATTTATACAAGGAAGCCGGATGTGATTCCTTTGTAGGAATGGCAGCCTCTGTCATGTTAAGCTGCACCGAGACCATTTTTTATACCATGTCAATTTATTTTATGTCGGTAAAAGTACGAAAGACCGGCTTTACACTTCCGGGGGCATTGTTTGCTACGCTGGCAGGAATTGCGGCAAGTATCTTTTTGGCGGGACGGGTGTAGACTTTCCATAAATAGTGTGCTACACTTTTTCTGGGTTGACGAAGACTGTACAGGACTTCAGATGATGAAGATACAATTCTTCAAAAATCAGGAATAAAAGTGCTTGTAACTGTATATTATGTAAGGCAGGGACATAGAAATTTGACATTTGCAGAAGGAAGGACTATAATAGCTTTTGCAAATAAATAGCGCGGGATGGAGCAGTCTGGAAGCTCGTCGGGCTCATAACCCGAAGGTCACAGGTTCAAATCCTGTTCCCGCAACTCTTTAACCACTGCCTTATGGGCGGTGGTTTTCTTAGTTTACAGGAAATTGCTTTCCTGTAAAGTAAAAAACGCTCCGCGAGGATGCGCACTGCGGCGTATAAGGTAGATGTCGCAATCGACCGCCGCAGGCGCGAGAATGTGCCAAGGCACATTCTTTTTTACGCGAGTTGCTCGCAGTTACCAACGCATCCGTAAGAAGCTGCCAGTGGCAGATTCTGTAGGTCTATTGCAGCAAATAGAGAAAAATAAGGGGTGTGACAATGACAGGAAAGATTAAAAATGAGCGAAAGAAGAAAAAGCAGCAGAATATCCTGTTTCGGATTTTATTTCTGCTGGCACTGGCAGTATTTTTGTATGCGGCAGTAAGATTGATTCTGTATGGAATTACTTACTGGAAAGGAAGCCATGAATATAAGGGACTGCAGAAATATGTCAGGGAGCAGCCAAAGGATGAAAGCAGTACGGAAGAAAACGGAGAATTTACCGTAGATTTTTCCGGATTAAAGGAGCTGAACCCGGACTGCATCGGCTGGATCCGGTTTGAAAATATTGATATCAGCTATCCGATTATGCAGGGAGAGGATAATGAATATTATCTGAAGCATACCTTTGAGGGACAGGCTGTAACAGCGGCAAGTATTTTCATGGATGCCAACAATCATGCTGATTTTTCTGACCAGAATACCTTCATCTATGGTCATAATATGAAGGACAAGACCATGTTTGGTAAATTAAATAACTATAAGGATGAGGAATTTTATAAAGAAAATCCGTATTTTTATATTTATACACCGGATTATACCTACCGTTATGATATTTTTTCCTGTTATCTGGCAAGAGTGGATAATGAAGTGGATTTCTATACCCAGTTTGCATCCGATGAGCAGTTTCAGGAATTCTTAGATGGTGTAAAGGCGCAGTCAGCGTATGATACCGGCGTAGAGGTAACACCAGAGGATAAAGTAATTACATTGATGACCTGCAACAAAGCAGGCTATGATTACCGTTTCTTGGTACATGCGGTACAGACAGAGGCAGTTCCAAACGGTGACGTGGCGCCGGCAGAGGAGAATGCAGGCACAGAAAGCGAAGCGGAATAAAAGAGAAAGACTACTTTTAATGGAACAGGAGGCAGCAGAATGGATGGTATCGAGACATTAAAGCAATGGGTCATGGACTCAGATAATATTGTATTCTTTGGAGGTGCAGGTGTATCTACGGAGAGCGGCATTCCGGATTTCAGGAGTGTGGACGGACTTTATAACCAGAAATACGATTATCCGCCGGAAACCATCTTAAGCCACAGCTTTTATATGCGTAAAAAAGAAGAATTTTACCGATTCTACCGGGATAAAATGCTGTGCCTGGATGCAAAGCCTAACGCGGCACATAAGAAATTGGCAGAGCTTGAGGCAGCCGGTAAATTAAAGGCGGTTGTGACGCAGAATATTGATGGACTGCATCAGGCAGCCGGCAGTAAAAAGGTATTAGAGCTTCATGGCAGTGTCCACCGGAACTACTGCCAGAGCTGCGGAAAGCTATTTGATGCCGAATATATTTTAAAGAGCAGTGGAATTCCAACCTGTGATGAATGCGGCGGCAGCATCAAGCCGGATGTGGTTTTATATGAGGAAGGCTTAGACCAGCAGACCTTAGAGGATGCGGTGTATTATATCAGCCATGCAGATATGCTCATCATCGGAGGTACTTCACTGGCAGTATATCCTGCAGCAGGACTTATCGATTATTACCGGGGCAATAAGCTGGTGCTGATTAATAAGTCCACCACGCCATTGGACAACCGGGCAGACTTACTGATACAGGGCAGCATCGGAGCCGTATTGTCAGAGGTCTGAAAGAGGCAGAAGAAATTACCTAATAATATAGAAGATAATCATAGAAGAAAGGGACGACATGAATAATTATCAATACGAAGTAGGCGATATTGTAAAATTAAAAAAACAGCATCCCTGTGGAAGCCAGGAGTGGGAAATTCTTCGGGTAGGAGCGGATTTCCGGTTGAAATGCATGGGTTGTGACCATCAGATTATGATTGCCAGAAAACTGGTGGAGAAGAATACCAAAGGTCTTCGAAAAAAAAGTGAGCAAAAAAATGAAACAGAATCGTAAGAATAATAAGAAAAACACTTGCGAAACGGGTCAGATTATGCTATCATATAGGCTCGTGATATGTAAAAATTCCTTGCTTCCCGCATAGACAGGAGGCCAGAGACCAAAAGGAGGTAAATCTAGCATGAACAAATATGAATTAGCACTTGTTGTGAATGCCAAGATCGAAGACGATGTCAGAACTGCTACAGTTGAGAGAGCAAAAGAGTATATCACTCGTGCAGGTGGAACTGTAACAGAAGTAGAAGAGTGGGGTAAGAAGAAATTAGCTTACGACATTCAGAAAATGAGCGACGGCTTCTACTATTTCATCCAGTTCGAGGCAGAATCATCTGTTCCGGCAGAAGTAGAGCAGAATGTTCGTATTATGGACAACGTACTTCGTTTCTTATGCGTTAGAAAAGACGAGGCATAAATAGAAGAGAAGGAGAAAGTGGTATGAATAAAGTTATACTTATGGGACGTTTAACAAGAGACCCGGAGGTTCGTTACTCCAGCGGAGATAACCAGATGGCAATCGCAAGATATTCACTGGCTGTAGACCGCAGAGGCAGACGTGAAGGGAATGATGGGCAGACCGCTGATTTTATCAACTGCGTGGCATTTGGAAGAGCAGGAGAGTTTGCTGAGAAATATTTCCATAAAGGAATTAAGGTACTTGTAACAGGTCGTATCCAGACCGGAAGTTACACCAACAAAGACGGTCAGAAAGTATATGCCACTGATGTCATAATAGAAGAGCAGGAATTTGCTGAGAGTAAATCAGCATCCGACAATGCAGGCGGTTTTGCACCGGCTGACAGACCTTCACCAAGCAGTGCAGGCGATGGATTTATGAATATCCCTGACGGAATTGATGAGGAATTACCATTTAACTAAATCAATAGGAGGTAATAGCCATGGCTTTCAATAAGACAGACAGAGATGGTGCGCCAATGAGAAGAAGAGGCGGAATGCACAGAAGAAAGAAAGTTTGTGTTTTCTGTGGAAAAGACAACACCATCGATTATAAAGATGTAAATAAGTTAAAAAGATATATCTCTGAGAGAGGAAAAATTCTTCCAAGAAGAATTACAGGAAACTGTGCAAAACATCAGAGAGCTTTGACAGTTGCTATCAAGAGAGCACGTCATATCGCAATTATGCCTTACGTTCAGGATTAATTCTGAAACCGGCAGGTACACAACGTATACAAAAGGACGATTCGAAAGAATCGTCCTTTTTGTACTTTACAGGAAATTGCTTTCCTGTAAAGTAAAAGCCGCTCCGCGAGGATGTACCTTGGCACATTCTTTGTTCCATGTAGCGAGAAAATCGCATGCCTGCATACAGATTTAAAACCAGAGAAGTAAAATCGGTTGCGAAATAGAATAAGGTATGGTATATTATTCCATGTAACTGTGTTAATGCGCTAAAGAACAATGAATGTAAGGGAGAAATTATCATGAAAACATTGAAGAAAGCATTAGTAACTGGTTTAGTTGCCGTAATGATGGTAGTAAACCTGGCTGGCTGTGGAAAATTTGATGCAGCAGCTTATGTAGAGTCATGCCTTGATCTTTTAACAAAAGGAGAGACAGAGCAGTACATGAAAATGACCGGCCGAAGCAAAGAGCAGGCAGAATCTGATTACGAATCTAACATCGATGCTATGATGACAGAGATGGATCAGTTCAACTTATCCGATGAGTTAAGCAACAGCTATCGTCAGCTTTTTAAAGATGTATATGCAAAAGCAAAATATACCGTGAAAGATGCTGAGAAGATGGATGACAAAGACGGATATTATGTAACTGTTGAAATTGAGCAGATGACAGGTCTTTTCAACGGAATCCAGGAAGAACTTATGACAGAGTTCACAGAGTGGGCAAATTCCTTTGATGCAGATGCTTATCCAACAGAGGATGAAATGTATGAACAGATGTATCAGATGATGTATGATCTTATGAGTGCAAGAGTAGACAGCATCACATATAATGATCCACAGGAAGTTGTTGTAGAAGTGATTGGAGAAGACAACGTATACAGCATTTCTGATGGAAGCATGACAGAGCTTGATGAAGCATTATTAGATGTAGCAACAGAGTAATTAAAATCAGAAATCATTATTAATAAGAAGAAGGCAGGTAATTGCAAAAGCAGTTACCTGCCTTCTTCTTATTAATAATTTTATAAATGTTTTACTTGTTTTCTTTAAGGGCATTTGTTACAATCAACACAAAGCATATATTCTAATTTTCGAATGGCAAAAGCCAATCTAAATTTCTGGTATCAATTCAATGAATTCTATGCTTTTAAATTCTAATTACAATTAATGAACGCATAGTGCATTGGATAGGCGGAATTTCAGAATCGAAAATGAGATATGCAGTCCTGCTTTTCCGTGCATTATGGGAAAAGGAGGAAACATGAAAACTTTAGAAGAACTAAATCTGGTGGATGACTTTCTGGTAAACAGCCTGACCAGCCACAAAATTTATGGGGAACAGTCGGCGAGATACATTTTGGAATGTATTCTGCATCGGCAGATAGGAAAGCTTACGGTAGTGCCACAACGTTTCTTCTGCGGAGAGAATACAGAGACTCACGGCATTCGGCTGGATGTATATCTGGATGAAGAAAACGGAGAAATCTTTGATATAGAACCAGACCAGAATGACGGGAAAGAAGAAATCGTATCACTGCCACGAAGAGTCCGGTTTTACCATGCGAAGATTGACGCAGGCAATCTGACGGCAGGGGATACCTATGGGAGTCTTCGGAATGTCATCGTAATCTTTATTACAACTTATGATCCCTTTGGATTGAATCGTATGGTGTATACAATCAAAAATGGATGTATCGAAGTACCGGAATTAGAATATGAGGATGGCGCACAGACGATATTCTTGTATACAAGGGGAAGGGAAGGAAACCCGCCGGAGGAATTAAAACAGCTACTGCATTACATGGAGCATTCATCCATAGAGAATGCTCCATCTGAAAACTTGAAAAAGTTACATCGGATGGTAACGGCAGTTAAGCGGGATGGAGAGGTAGGTCTTGCATATATGAAGAGTTTTGAGAGAGAAGAGCGGATTCGGAAACAGGGCGAAGCAGAAGGAAAAGCAGAGGAAATCATACGTCTTGGTCGCCGATTTGAAAAATCCAAAGATGAGATAGTGGAATTATTAAAGGAAGAATTAGGCGTAAAAGAAGAAAATGCACTGGAAATTTTAGAAATGTATGATAAATAAAGAAGAACTACATTAAAATATTGAAAGCAGGCATATCATAGTTTTGATATACCTGCTTTTTTACATACAATTTACAAAACCATAGCTTTGCATTTTACGTTCTTCCATTATGATAGCAATTGTCACGAGGACGAGAAAGAAAAAAATAAATCATTTTGGAGGAAAGAAAATGAAGAAGAAATTATTATCCGTAATGATTGTAGGAGCATTAGCAATCAGCGCTTTAACAGGATGTGGAAGCAAAGATACTACATCAAACGACAGCCAGGCTGACACAACAGCAGAAGCAGACACAAACACAGATAGCAGCGACGCAGCATCAGATTTTGATACCAGTGAAATGATCAATGTACAGTCCAGAGAAGATGGTTCCGGAACAAGAGGAGCATTCATCGAGCTGTTCGGTATCGAAGAGAAAGATGCAGATGGAAATAAAATTGATAACACAACAGAGGAAGCAAACATCACAAACAGTACAGAAGTAATGCTTACATCTGTAGCAGGTGATGAATATGCAATCGGTTATGTATCACTTGGTTCTTTAAATGATACCGTAAAGGCATTAAAGATTGACGGAGCAGAAGCAACTGCAGAAAATATCAAAGCTGGTACATACAAAATCGCAAGACCATTTAACATCGCAACGAAAGGTGATGCAACAGGACTTGCAGCAGATTTCATCAACTACATCATGAGTGATGAAGGACAGAAAGTAATCGAAGACAATGGTTATATTTCACAGGGAAGCAACGGAGCATTTACATCGGATGGTTCTACCGGAAAAATCGTAGTAGCTGGTTCTTCTTCTGTAACACCTGTAATGGAGAAATTAATTGAAGCATACAAAGCAATCAACAAAGATGCAGAAATCGAACTTCAGGAATCTGATTCTACAACAGGTATGACAGCAGCAATGGAAGGAACCTGTGATATCGGAATGGCTTCCAGAGAATTAAAAGAAAGCGAAACAGAAGGTGGACTTACCGCACAGGTAATTGCAATGGATGGTATCGCAGTAGTAGTAAACAACAGTAACCCAATGGATGAGATGAGTTCAGATAATGTAAAGGATATCTTCACAGGTGCAGTAACAACCTGGGATGAAGTTGCAAAATAAATCTGCAAGTAGAATAAGGTAAGAACAGTATGAATAATTTCAAAGAAAAAGCAATGAAAATAGTATTCTTACTCACAGCCAGTTTCTCCATACTGGCTGTTGCCTTAATCTGTGTTTTCCTTTTTGCAAATGGAATACCGGCAATCAAAGAAATCGGATTGCCGGACTTTCTGCTAGGTACAAAATGGAAACCGGGAAATAACCTCTACGGGATCTTCCCGATGATTTTAGGCAGTATCTATGTAACCGCCGGAGCAATTGTGGTGGGAGTACCAATTGGGATTTTAATGGCAATCTTTATGGCAAGATTTTGCCCGAAGAAGCTTCATAGCTTCTTAAAGCCGATGGTAGATCTGTTAGCAGGAATCCCGTCCATCGTATATGGATTCTTTGGTCTGGTAGTCATAGTACCATTTGTAAGAGAACATTTTAAAGGAAATGGAAACAGTATATTTACAGCATCGATTCTTCTTGGAATCATGATACTTCCAACCATAATCAGTGTATCGGAAGCTGCAATCCGTGCAGTGCCGGAGCATTATTATGAAGGTGCACTGGCACTTGGCGCAACCCATGAGCGGAGTGTTTTTAAAACCGTGGTTCCGGCAGCAAAATCAGGAATTATGGCAGCAGTCATCTTGGGAATCGGCCGTGCCATTGGTGAGACCATGGCGGTTATGATGGTAGTAGGTAACCAGGCACGTATTCCGAACAGTATATTTAAGGGTGTACGTACCCTGACAACAAATATCGTAATTGAAATGGGTTATGCAACGGACCTGCATCGTGAGGCATTGATTGCAACCGGCGTTGTGTTGTTTGTATTTATCCTTATTATCAATCTGGTATTTTCAATTGTAAAAGGAAAGGCGGATAAAGAATAATGACAAAATTCAAAGATAAAATGAATTCTTATAAAAAGCATCCGGGTTCCTTCCTTTTATTACTGCTGGTAGTAGCAGCGGCAATTATAACAGTAGCAGTATTACTTTATCTGGTGGCGTACATATTGATTCACGGTGTGCCATATTTAAAACCAGGTCTTTTCGCATTGGAATATAATTCGGATAACGTATCCATGCTTCCGGCAATGATAAATACACTGGAAATGACGCTGTTTTCCCTGCTTTTTGCAGTACCGCTTGGAATCGGAGCCGCAGTTTATCTGGTGGAATATGCACCGAAGGGAAGTAAACTGGTTAAAGTAGTAAGAATTACGGCAGAGACCTTAACCGGTATCCCTTCTATTATATATGGTCTGTTTGGTATGTTATTTTTCGTAACTTATCTGCACTGGGGTTATTCCATGTTAGCCGGTGCGGCAACCCTTGCCATTATGGTATTGCCGGTTATCATGCGAACAACAGAAGAAGCATTACTCTGTGTACCGGATACCTACCGGGAAGGAAGCTTTGGATTGGGAGCCGGAAGACTTCGTACGGTATTCCGTATCGTACTCCCATCTGCGATGCCTGGAATCTTGTCCGGAATCATTCTGGCAGTAGGACGAATTGTAGGAGAGACCGCAGCACTGATTTATACTGCAGGAACGGTAGCAGACCTTGCACCAAACCTGATGGCATCCGGACGAACCTTGGCCGTTCATATGTATTCCCTTTCCAGAGAGGGCTTACATACCAATGAAGCTTATGCAACCGGCGTAGTCCTTCTGGTTATTGTATTACTGATAAATGGTGTATCAACGTTGATAGCCAGAAAATTCACGAAAGGAGATGGAGAAGTAAAATGAGTGAGCAGGCAAAATTTTCTGTCAAAGGACTTGACTTATATTACGGAGATTTCCACGCATTAAAAGATGTGAATCTTGATATCAATGCAAAAGAGATAACTGCATTTATCGGACCATCCGGGTGTGGAAAGTCAACATTTTTAAAAACATTAAACAGAATGAATGATTTGGTAGAGGGCTGTAAGATTACCGGAGACGTAAGATTAGACGGTGAAAATATATACAGCGGCATGGATGTCAGCCAGCTTAGAAAGCGTGTGGGAATGGTATTCCAGAAGCCAAATCCATTTCCGATGAGTATCTATGACAACATTGCATACGGTCCGAGAACCCACGGTATCCACAACAAAGCCAAATTAAATGAAATCGTGGAGACATCCCTGCGTCAGGCAGCTATCTGGGATGAAGTAAAGGATCGTCTGAATAAGAGTGCATTGGGAATGTCCGGTGGACAGCAGCAGAGACTTTGTATTGCAAGAGCACTGGCAGTACAGCCGGAAGTAATCCTGATGGATGAGCCGACTTCTGCACTGGATCCGATTTCCACTTCCAAAATTGAGGATCTGGTAATCGAATTAAAAAAAGATTATACCATTATTATGGTAACCCACAATATGCAGCAGGCAACCCGAGTATCGGATAAAACAGTATTTTTCTTATTGGGAGAGATTATTGAGAGTGGAGATACCGAAAAATTATTCTCCGTTCCAACAGACAAACGGACAGAAGATTATATTACAGGGAGGTTCGGTTAAATGCGTAATCGTTTTGACAGACAGCTAGAACAGTTAAACAATGAATTAATCCAGATGGGAAGCATGATAGAGCATGCCATTGAAATGGCAGTTTCTGCCCTGGTAAACCAGGATACGGAAAAAGCCAAGGAAGCAATGGCATATGATGTGGAAATCGACCATCAGGAGCGTGATATTGAATCCTTATGCATGAAGCTTTTATTGCAGCAACAGCCGGTGGCAAGAGATTTGCGCCTGATTTCTGCAGCATTAAAAATGATTACCGATATGGAGCGAATCGGTGACCATGCCGGTGATATTTCCGAGATGACACTGCTGATGTCTGATGAACCGTATATCATCAGCCCGGAAGAGATTCAGGGTATGGCAAAGGAAACCACAGACATGGTTATCAAGAGCATTGATGCCTTTGTAAAACGCGATATGGAGCTGGCAAAGAAAGTAATCGCACAGGATGATGTTGTGGATGACCTTTTTATGAAAGTAAAACAGGATTTAATCCAGATGATTAATAAGAGTGCAAAAAATGGCGAGCAGGCAGCAGATATCCTTATGGTAGCCAAATATTTTGAACGTATCGGCGACCATGCTACCAATATTGCGGAGTGGGTCATCTATTCTATTACGGGAAGTCATATTGACTAAAAATTCTTAGACAAAAGAGAAAAAATAAGTACATTTTTTACACTGCTTATACATAATTCTTACAAACTGATAAAATATCCTTGCAAAAAGTCTCTAAAGTGTATATGGTGTATATGTAAGACGAAAAATATGTAAAAAATTGAAAAGTCTATGCATATTACCATGCATAAGGAGGACAAAATGGACATTTTTGGAATACTGACACTGATTGGAGGATTGGCCCTGTTCCTGTATGGAATGGATGTTATGGGAGCCGGGCTGGAGAAAGTATCAGGAGGCAAGTTAGAACGGATACTGGAGAAATTAACTTCCAATCCGCTGAAAGGTGTATTATTAGGAGCCGGAGTAACTGCTGTTATTCAGTCATCTTCAGCAACTACCGTAATGGTAGTTGGTTTTGTAAATTCCGGAATTATGAAACTTTCCCAGGCAATTGGTATTATCATGGGTGCCAATATCGGTACAACGGTAACATCCTGGCTCTTAAGTCTGACCGGAATAGATAGTGGAAATGTATGGATTAATCTCTTGAAACCATCTTCTTTTACACCGGTTCTTGCGATGATAGGTATTGTTTTAATGATGACCGGAAAGAAAAGCAAGAAAGCTGATGTAGGGGAGATTTTATTAGGCTTTGCAGTATTGATGACCGGAATGGAAAGTATGAGCGGAGCAGTAAAACCGTTGGCTGATGTTCCTGAATTTACCAATATACTGACTATGTTCCATAATCCAATTTTAGGAATTCTGGTAGGAGCACTTCTGACAGCGGTGATTCAGAGCTCGTCCGCATCTGTAGGTATACTGCAGGCACTGTCTGTAACAGGAGCATTTACTTATGGCTCAGTTATTCCAATTATTTTAGGACAGAATATCGGAACCTGTGTTACAGCTATGATTTCTTCTGTTGGAGCAAACCGGAATGCAAAGCGAACTGCTTTTGTGCATCTGTATTTTAATATTATTGGTACCGTATTGTTTCTGACATTATATAGTATTTTGAATGCAGTTATTCATTTTCCGTTTGCAAATGATACAGTTGGTGTAGCAGGAATTGCACTGATTCACAGTATCTTTAATATATTTGCAACTGTAGTTTTATTCCCATTTACAAAAGGACTGGAGAAGCTGGCATATCTGACACTTCCGATTACCGAAGAGGAAAAGAGCAAGAAAGAGGTACAGGAGTTCCCGTTATTAGACGACCGTTTCCTTGCAACACCATCCTTTGCCATTGAGCAGTGCCACAGCATGTCCATTGAGATGGCAAACCTTTCCAAGGATTCCTTCTTAGAAGCAATCGGACTTTTGGAGAATTATACACAGGAAGTAGCAGATGACATTATCGCAAAGGAAAATCTCGTAGATAAATACGAAGACAAGCTGCGTGCTTATCTGACCAAGTTAAGCAGTCAGAATTTGACCTATGCAGACAGCCAGAATGTATCTACGCTGTTACATTGTATTACAGATTTTGAACGTATTTCGGACCATGCAGCGAATATCGTAGATTCCAATATCGAGATGAAAAAGAAGGAGCTGGTTTTCTCTAAGAAAGCAGAGGAAGAAATGCATGTATTTGGAAAAGCAGTAGAAGACATTCTCTGCCGTACCATGACTGCATACACTGCCGATGATGAAGAGCTGGCTAAGACCGTAGAACCATTAGAGCAGGTTATTGATGAATTAAATAAAGCAATTAAGAAACGGCATATCAAACGTCTCCGGAAAGGAAAATGTTCTATCGAGTTAGGACTGGTGCTGGCAGATATCGTTACCAACTATGAACGTGTATCAGACCATTGTTCCAACATTGCAGTCTGCCTGATCCAGGAACAGGATAAAGATGTAGAAGAGCATGACCTGACGGCACATATGGATGAAGAAGACAATAGAAAATTTGCAGAGCAGATAAAAGAATATACAGAAAAATACGCTTTGCCGGAAAAATAAAAAAGCCGGGAGGGAAATGCAATGGCACTTATTTATATCGTAGAAGATGATATAAACATACGGGAAATCGAACGTTATGCACTAAAAAACAGTGGATTTGAAGTAGAGGAATTTGATAACGGAAAAGATTTCTTCCAGAGAGTGTCAGAGCAGGCACCATCCCTGATGCTGTTAGATATTATGCTGCCGGGAGAGGATGGGCTGGAAATTTTAAGCCGTGTCCGGAAAAATCCAGCAACAGAAAAGACTCCTGTGATTATGGTAACGGCAAAGACCACAGAGATTGACAAAGTCCGTGGACTGGATATGGGTGCAGATGATTATATCAGTAAGCCTTTTGGCGTTATGGAGCTGATCTCCAGAGTGAAAGCATTACTCCGCCGCACCGAAAAGGAAGATGATGGTGATACATTAGCCTGTGGAAGCATAGAGATTGATAATAAGCGTCACAGCGTAACCGTTCAGGGAGAAACCTGTGAGCTTACTTTTAAAGAATTTGAACTATTAAAATACCTTATGATAAACCAGGGCATTGTATTATCCCGTGACAAGCTGATGAATCAGGTCTGGGGATTTGAATACGAAGGAGAAAGCCGTACTGTAGATATGCACATAAAGACGCTCCGGCACAAGCTTGGCGATGGCGGACAACAGATTAAAACCATCCGCAATGTGGGCTATGTGATGGAGCCATAGGAGCATTCATGAAGAAAAAAATAAATATACGATTTATTATGATAGCAGCGCTTGCCATTGTGGTCACAGCGCTGTCTGCTATGTTGGTGTATTATAATATTTTAAAAGAGCAGGTATTTGGAGATTTGAAAGCCTACGCCCATGTGATAGAGCTTTTGAATATAGATGACCTTGCAGTGGAAATAGAAAAAGACCCGTATAATCCCATCGATGATGACCTTCGAATCACATTGATTGGAACAGATGGGGAAGTATTATATGAAAGTCTGTTAAATAAAGACGAGATGGACAATCATAATGAACGCCCGGAAATTATTGAAGCAAGGGAAAAAGGTGAAGGCGAAGCCGTCCGTTACTCGGCCACTTCCGGAACCCATACTTTTTACTATGCGGAGCGTTTACAGAATGGAAATGTGCTTCGAATCGGAAGGGATTCCGTCAGTGTAAACCGTATTATGGTAAATACTTTAGTGATTGTACTGGTAATTGCACTTGGCATTCTCTTTGTCTGTATGGGAATTTCCCATTATCTGACGAAGAAGCTGGTAGAGCCTATCGAGAAGCTGGCAACGAATATTATGCTGGTGGATGAAAATAATGTATATGAAGAAATCCGGCCTTTTGTGAATACTATTAAGGAGCAGCACGTCAATATTATCAATAATGCGCAGCTTCGCCAGGAATTTACCGCGAACGTATCCCATGAATTAAAGACACCGCTGACGGCAATTTCCGGTTATGCGGAGTTAATCGGAAACGGAATGACCGGTAAAGAGGATACCATCCGTTTCTCTAATGAGATACATTCCAATGCCAACCGGCTGTTAAGCCTGATTAATGATATTATAAAGCTTTCAGAACTGGATGAAGCAGACCACCAGATGGAAATGGAAAGAATCGACCTTTATAAACTGGCAGAGAACTGTGTGCAGATGATGCAGGTGACAGCAGAGAAGCAGGGAATCAGGCTGACGTTGCAGGGAGAAAGCACCATGGCCATGGCAAACAAGGGACTGATGGATGAAGTCTTTTATAATCTTTGCAGCAATGCCATCCGCTATAATAAGCCAGGCGGAAGTGTTACAGTAACGGTAGGAACAAAGGATGAGCGTCCGTTCTTAAGTGTAGCGGATACCGGAATCGGAATTCCAAAGGAATGCCAGGAACGTGTATTTGAGCGGTTTTACCGGGTAGATAAGAGCCGTTCGAAATCCACCGGCGGAACAGGACTTGGACTTGCCATTGTAAAGCATATTGTGGCACAGCATAATGCTGCCCTTCACTTGGACAGTGAGCTGGATGAGGGAACCACCATAGAAATTGTATTTTAGGAAGAACAAGAATGGAAAGAATTGACATAAATTATCATTTAGCGTATATTTGAATAACAATCCGTGAGGGAGTAGTTCGCGTGAATACGTGATTTGTCAACAACCTCGGTCTGATGAAGGCCTGGCAAATCTTAATGAATGAGACTCATGTATGCAGCACAGGATAACTGCATACATGCAGTCTCATTTTAAATATACTATCGGAGGAATTTGTGTTTATGGTAATGTTCTTTACACTCTTACTGATGGGAGCAGGTCTTTCGATGGATGCTTTTGCAGTGTCTATTTGTAAGGGACTTTCCATGCGGAAGGTAAACAAAAAGCAATGTCTTGTAATTGGCTTATTCTTCGGAGGATTCCAGGCACTGATGCCATTTATTGGCTGGGTACTGGGAAGCCAGTTTGAACAGTATATTACAAGCATTGACCACTGGATTGCATTTATCCTGTTAGGATTTATCGGTGGAAAAATGGTAGTGGAAGCAATCCGGGAAAAGGATGAAGCAGTAGAAGTCGGGAAAATGGACCCGCCACTGGATTTCAAAGAGATGTTTATTCTGGCAATCGCAACCAGCATCGATGCCCTTGCCGTTGGAATCACATTTGCATTTCTGCAGGTGCCAATCGTTGAGGCAATTTCCATCATCGGAATTACGACCTTTGTGATTTCTGTCATTGGTGTGTATGTAGGAAACTTCTTTGGAAACAGATATAAGAAGAAGGCGGAATTGGCTGGCGGTATAATTCTTATCTTAATCGGACTTAAGATTTTGCTGGAGCATCTTGGAATTTTGGCATTTTAAAAGAAGGAGGAATATAATATGACAACAATCTGGACATATGTATTACTGGTAGTTGGTTTTGTACTGTTAATTAAAGGAGCAGATTTCTTTGTAGAAGGAAGCTCGGGAATTGCAAAGAAATTAAAGGTGCCATCGTTGATTATCGGACTTACGATAGTGGCAATGGGAACATCCCTGCCGGAATGTGCCGTCAGTGTGGCAGCAGCTATTTCCGGAAACAATGCCCTGGCAGTCAGTAATGTAGTTGGCTCAAATATCTTTAACCTGATGGTGGTTTGTGGTTTCTGTGCCGTAATTACACCACTTGCAGTAGGAAAAAAGACCTTAAAGCAGGAATTTCCGTTTTCTGTGCTTATGGCAGCCCTGCTTTTAGTGCTGGGTTACATTGGAATGAGCGTTGGCAGAATAGATGGTGTGATTTTATTGATTTTCTTTGCTCTCTTCATGTTCTGGATGGTGCATTCTGCATTAAAGGCAAGAACAGCAGGAATTACAACAGATGCTTCTGAAGAAGCAGATGAGATTGAACGCGCAAAGCCAATCCCGGTATGGCTCTGTCTTGTATACATTGTAGGTGGAGCAGCAGCCATTGCATTTGGTGGCGACATGGTAGTAGACAGTGCGTCTGCTATTGCAGCAGCATTCGGGTTGAGCCAGAATTTAATCGGGCTTACGATAGTAGCAATGGGAACGTCATTACCGGAGCTGGTAACCTCTATTGTGGCAGCCCGTAAAAATGAAGTAGATATGGCTTTGGGAAATGTCATTGGTTCTAATATTTTCAATATCCTTTTTGTTCTTGGTATTGCCGCAGCCATAAGTCCGGTCGCCTTTATCATGGAAAATGTGATTGATATTGTAATCTTAATTGCAATGAGCATAATGGTACTGCTGTTTGCCTGGAGCAGGCAGAAAATAAACCGCATTGAAGGAGCAATTATGCTGCTTTCCTATGCGGGATATATGGTCTATATCTGTATGAGATAATATATTTGATAAGAAATAAGAAGCCCGTTATTGTGGGCTTCTTATTGTGTTATGCGCGCAGCAAAAATATCTGTAAGAAGCTGCCGGTGGCAGATTCTGCAGGATGCTGACTAATTTTCCGATTCTTCTAACTGGGAAAGTACATTGTTAAGCTGGAAGGTGGAGCTGTCTATCAGGTCCGGAATGGAACCTAAGTATTCCAGATGAAAGCCGGCATAGCGGAAGAAATAGGTTGTTCTTAATCCATCATCCGGGATGGCAAGCTCGATATATTCATCTGTTGTATCAAGGTCAATGAGATAATATTCATTTGTTATATCGGAGGCAGCACTGCGGGACAGTGTAAAGTCGCCATTATAAAGCATTTCAGAATAATCGGTTCCATCTACCGTCAGGGTAGAAGAAAGCATTCCCGTTTCTTCGTTGTAAGTAGTGTCGTAGTAGACGGCATCCATTTCTCCGTTTCCATCCATATCTGCAGATACGGCAGAGCCCATAAGAGCATTTAACTGGAAATTGCCCGTGTAATGATATTCCGGTCTAAGTGCATTGAGCTGCTGGTAAGGCACAGAAAATAACAGTGTTTCGGAATAGGATGGAGTAATAACACCGTCATTTGCAATAAAAGTAATTCCTGCTTTGGTAAAATACCAGTTGCCATCCATCAGTACATGTTCCAAAAGGTTCGAAGATACATCGGAGCCGTCATGTTTGGCAAGCTGGCTGATTTTGCCGTAGTTCGGTAACAAAAGCTGCTGGTTAATAAAAGAAAGTGCACTGTTTATCAGGGCATTGGAATCTGTAGCAATATCAGAAAGAGAAAGTGTTTTGCCATTTTCCAGATCATAATTAAACCCACCATAAGCAGCACTGTGGGTCTCCTCACTGGTAAATTCTTTTCTGGTACTCTCAAAAGAGATAATCCGGCTGTCCTGTCTGGTACAGGAAAAATCCTCATCTAAGTGATAGGCGGAAAAGGAATCCGGTGACTCAGCAAAAGAAATTCTTGCGGAAAGCAGACTTTCTAATCGGGCATCTTGGAAAGCATCCAGTTCTTCGTTTAAAGATTGTGTAATGGTTTTGGAAATCTTCGGATGACCGTCTATGGTCACCGTTGGTTTCTGATAGGAGGTATATAATAAAACAGTAGATAAATCATCGGCATGATAAGTCTCTGTTTTGGAATTAAATGTTATTGTTACCGGGTCATTCCGGGACTGTTCTGTTGACTCTTCTGTAGCGTCCGGCTGTTCACTGCCGGAATCCGTCTGTACAGAAGACTGTTTCTTCCCACCACATCCGCAAAAGACCAGGGTGGCAATACAAATCAGGGCAATAAATCTTTGCTTCATAGATATCTCCTTGTGGTTCGCATTCGTACCTAGAGTATAGCACATTTTATCTGGAAAAATCTTTAAAAAAGAATGAAGTTTTCCGGGGAAAGCGTTAGGGGGTGAAAGAAGCGTAATGTCCGTGCTGTTCAGTGAGTCCGAATGCGACATAAGGGCGGCAAGGGGCACTAAGAATTTCGAAGGGATATGAGATTGACTGGCAACCGGCGTAAATTCACATCCATGTTCATCTGCGCCTCACCGGCACGTCCCTGTGCCGGCGTTGCCTGGCACTATCCGAAATTCCAAGTGCCCCTAGCTGCTCTTATCATGCATCCGCACTTTGCTGAACAACACGGACATTTGGCATTCCAAGTGCCCCTTGCCGCCCTTTTATCGCGTCCGGACCCGGTAAACGGTGCAGACATCCGTTTGACCAAAACTTTATTCTTTTTTAAGATTCGCCCAATTGAAAAGCAATATCAAGAGGTATATAATCAGGTAAAGTGCGGACGCGCAGGGGAATATAGTAAGAACAGGAGGATACACAATGGATTTTTTTGACCGCATGGGAGAGAAACTGGTAACTGCAGGAAAGGATGTCACACAGAAGGCAAAGGATTTATCCGGAACTGCAAAGTTAAACTTTGACATCAAGGCAAAAGAGGATTTTATTGAAAAGCAGTATGTACAGATTGGAAAGCTTTATTATGAAGACCACAAGGAAGAAGCAGATGGTGCATATGGACAGCAGATGCAGGCAATTGCAGAGGCATTTGCAGCAATTGACCATATGAAAGAGGAAGTATTAAAGATTAAAGGAGCGCGTCAGTGCCCGCAGTGTGGCGCTACTGTGCCGGAGGACACAGAGTTCTGTGGAAAATGTGGAGCAAAACTGAATATCTTTGAAGATTAGTGGACAACCTACCCATTTGTTTTAGAAAAATAAGACAAATGGGTAGGTTGTTTTATGAAAAAACATAAGATATAATAAATGGTATACCAATAGGGAAGAGAAAGGTATAGGGAGGTGCAGCAATTTATGAAGAAACGAATGATAAAGCTGACCGGTGCTTTATTACTGGTAGCCAGCTTGGTTTTTTCCGGGTGCGGGAAAAGCACGCAGTTAGACGATTATGCTACCAATGAAGGCAGTGACAGCGTAGAAGAAGGCACGGAAGCAGTGGCGGATAACACATCGGGTGATACCGGGGGGATACCGAAGGATGAGATTAAGGTAGGTGTCATTCATCTATCCGATCCGGCAGAGGGAAGTGGTTATACATATACCCATGATCTTGGTATTCAGGGAATGCAGCAGAACTTAAATCTTTCCGATGACCAGATTGTGCGTAAAATTAATATTTCGGATACTGATGCAGATGCAACCAGAGCAGCAATACAGGAATGCATTGACGAAGGCTGTAATATTATTTTCGCCACAAGCTGGGGGTATATGGAGACCACCGCAGAGATGGCAGAAGAATATCCGGATATTTATTTTTCACATGGAACCGGATATATGAGCAACGGAAAGAATTTTAATAATTATTTTGGAAGAATTTATCAGGCACGTTACTTGAGCGGAATCGTAGCGGGCATGAATACCAAGTCCGATAAAATCGGTTATGTGGCAGCGATGGATTCTTCAAATTCAGAGGTAACTGGTGGAATAGATGCATTTGCACTGGGAATATATTCTGTAAACCAGGACGCGAAAGTCTATGTAAAAGTTACAAACAGCTGGTTTGACCCTGACGGAGAGAAGGCGGCAGCAGAGACGCTTCTTAACATGGGCTGTGATGTCATTGCACAGCATTGTGATACAGAATATCCGCAGACATTGGCACAGGAAAAAGGTGTTTATAGTATCGGTTATAATTCTGATATGAGTAAAAATGCACCGGAGGCTTGTCTTTGCAGTGTTATCTGGAACTGGAGTGCCTATTATACATCAGCAGTGCAGAGTGTTATCGACGGAACATGGGATGGCAGCAATTATTATGGCGGAATGAATGAGAACCTGGTAGGACTTACGTCGCTTGCTGATTTCTGTGCAGATGGAACTGAGGAGAAAGTTGAGGAGGCAAAGGCAGCAATTCTTTCCGGGGAAAATGGCGTGTTTGATGGTGTAATTGAGACCAATACCGGAGAAACCGTAGGAAAAGAAGGAAAAACATTAGATGATGCGACAATTACCGGAGGAATAGACTGGTATTTTAAGACAGTTGAAGTGGTAGAGTAGGGGGAAGCAAATGAATCTAAAGAAAAAAATTCTGGCAATTACAATTGGACCGGTATTGATATTAGGAATTATCACCATACTATTTACCGTAACCATGGTAAAGAATTCCATGATGGATGAGATAAAGGATGCATTAAAGGGAACCGCTGCCGCAACGTTGGCAGCATATGACCAGAATACCGGAGATTATCTTGAGACCAGCAATGGGGACATCTGGAAGGGAAGTTACAATATTTCCAAATCAGAGAATCTGGTAGACCGGATTAAAGATAATACCGGAATGGATGTAACTTTTTTCTATGGAGATAAACGAATCATGACTTCAGCAACGGATGAGAATGGAAATCGTATCTTAAAATCCAAAGCAGGAGATGTCATTGTAGAAAAAGTATTAAATGGTGGAGAAGAATATTTCAGTCAGGCAGTATCTATAGAAGGAACTTTAAATTATGGTTATTTTATGCCGGTATATCAGAATGGCTCCGATACAGATATTGTGGGAATGGTATTCGTAGGAACCAATAAGCAGGATAAAGATGCTGTTGTAATGCGGCTTTTAGGATCGATTGTGGCAGCGGTGGTGGCAATTATGCTGGTCTGCCTGATTGTCAGCACGAAGCTGGCAAGCACGATCAGCAGGAATATCAGAACCAGTATTAAAACGGTGGAGAAGATTGCAGCAGGCGATTTGAATGTACAGGTGAATAATAAGCTGCTTAAGAGTAAGGATGAAATCGGAGACCTTTCCAGAGTTACGATTACCCTGCGTGATGCGATGCAGCGGACAACACTTGAAATCAATCAGAATGTGCAGAAGTTGTTAGAGGCATCTTCTCTGCTTGGAACAGCGGCCGATAATACCAATGGAACCATGAATAAGGTGCGCACAGCCGTAAACCGTATTGTAGAAAATTCTACGGAGCAGGCAGAGAATTCAAAGAGTACCTCAGAACATATGCGGCTGATGGGAGATAATATAACAGAGACTTCTGCTGAGGTGGAGGCATTAAACAGCAATGCGGCATTTATGCATGAATCCAGTGAAAAAGCAGCGGAGACACTGGCAAATCTTCAGCGCATCAATGGCGAAGTAGAGCAGATTATCGGAGAAGTACAGGAGCAGACCAACCGTACCAACGATTCTGTCCAGCAGATTTACAAAGCAACCGCATTTATCGCATCGATTGCAGAAGAGACAGATTTACTTAGTCTGAATGCATCCATAGAGGCAGCCAGAGCAGGAGAGAACGGAAAAGGATTTGCCGTAGTTGCAGAACAGATTAAGAAATTATCTGAGCAGTCCAATCAGTCCAGCAACGAAATTGAAGAAACAGCCATGATGCTGAGCGAGGATTCCCAGAAAGCTGTTGAGATTATGCAGAAAATGCAGGAAATCATTATGAGCCAGAGTGAGAGCATGCAGGATACCCAGAAGGTGGTGGAAGAGGTTGTGGCACAGATAGCCAATTCCATGCAGAGTATCCAGCAGATTAAAGAGACCACAGAGCATCTTGCGAATGTGAGAAATGAGGTTCTGCAGGCAGTTGAGACTCTTTCTAATATAGCGCAGGACAGTGTATCCGGAACGAAAAAGACTTACGAAGATACGGAAGAGGTTGTAGATACCTTTAAGCAGGTATACATGAGCGCAGAGCAGCTTCGTGAGATTGCTGACCAGCTGGCAGGAAGCGTACAGTATTTCCATGTGGAATAAATATACAACCATAGCAATTCTAAAATTGTGAAAAAGTGCCTTTGAAATCGCAGACTGAAAAGTTTATCATAAAAAGCGAAAATATGCGGTGTCAGAGGTGAGAAAATGTATCCAATTGGAGCATATATTGTAAAATCAACAAATGGAGTATGCAAAATAAAGGACATTGTAAATCCGGATTTTGTAGCAGATTCCAACAAATTGTATTATAAAGCTAATCTATCAGAGGAAAAAGACGCGCCAGGAGCAGGGAAAGAAAACAACTACAGTAGATGGACGTTATTTTAATCTGGCAGAAAATCTTCTCTATTCTGAACTTGAATTAGTATTGCAGAAAAATAAAGATGAGATTTACCAGATGATAAAGGCAATTTGTGAAGCTTAAGGATATCGGATGGTCCGGTTGCAAAGGTTGACTTTTCAAATAAATTGTGTTAGTTTTACACCTAGATGATAAACGCAAGGAAGAAGAGAGTACATTTATCGGAATTGTACAGAGAGTTCCAATAAACCGCAGGGTTTAGCTGAGATGGAATCAAGGGCGATAGATGGAAGATGGCTTTGGAGTGGCGGGGCTGAATCTTAAGAGACAAAGCTTCGACAGGACCGCCTGTTATAGCGGGAAGTATTGCAGGATACTTCATGAGGCACATATTGTAAGGTATGTGTAAAATAGAAGTGGTAACACGGATAACACCCGTCTTCTTTCATTAGAAGACGGGATTTTTTTTCGCGAGTAGCGATGAAAATGCCGTGCTTGCACGAGCATTTGAGGAGCACCGCGAAAACCTGTGAAACGAAGTTTCTCAGGTCGCGAGTAGCGAAGCAGCTCGCAGGAACGCTTGAGAAATACCGCGAAAACCTGTGAAACGAAGTTTCTCAGGTCGCGAGTAGCGAAGCGGCTCGCAGGAACGCTTGAGGAGCACCAAAAGTATAAAAAGGAGAATGAAGATGAGCAGCAAAGGAAAGTTTTACATGACCACCGCGATTGCCTACACATCAGGTAAACCGCACATTGGAAACACTTATGAGATTGTACTGGCAGACGCAATCGCAAGATACAAGAGACTGGAAGGCTATGATGTATATTTCCAGACCGGTACCGATGAACATGGACAGAAGATTGAATTAAAGGCAGAGGAAAAAGGAATTACACCGAAGCAGTTCGTAGACGAAGTTGCCGGAGAAGTAAAGAGAATCTGGGATTTGATGAATACTTCTTATGATAATTTCGTGCGTACTACCGATGAAGACCATGAGACACAGGTTAAGAAGATTTTTAAGAAACTTTATGATAAAGGTGATATTTATAAGGGTTCCTATGAGGGACTTTATTGTACTCCATGTGAGTCTTTCTGGACAGAATCCCAGCTGGTAGATGGAAAATGTCCGGACTGTGGTCGTGAAGTACAGCCGGCAAAAGAAGAAGCATATTTCTTTAAAATGAGCAAATATGCGGACCGGTTAATCGAATATATCAATGAGCATCCGGAGTTTATCCAGCCGGTATCCCGTAAGAATGAGATGATGAATAACTTCCTGCTTCCGGGACTTCAGGATTTATGTGTATCCAGAACCTCATTTTCCTGGGGAATTCCGGTAGACTTTGATCCAAAGCATGTAGTATATGTATGGCTGGATGCACTGACCAACTACATTACCAAGATTGGCTATGATGCAGATGGCAATTCTTCCGATTTATTCAAGAAGAACTGGCCGGCAGATTTACACTTAATAGGAAAAGATATCATCCGTTTCCATACCATTTACTGGCCGATTTTCTTAATGGCATTAGACCTGCCACTGCCAAAGCAGGTATTTGGACATCCATGGCTCTTACAGGGTGGCGAGAAAATGAGCAAATCCAAGGGAAATGTAATCTATGCTGATGATATGGTAGACCTCTTTGGTGTAGATGCAACCCGTTATTTCGTATTGCATGAGATGCCATTTGAAAATGATGGAATCATTACCTGGGAGCTGGTTGTAGAGCGTTTCAATTCCGACCTTGCCAACATCCTTGGAAACCTGGTAAGCCGTACCATTTCCATGAGCAATAAATATTTTGACGGTGTCGTAAAGAGCACCGGAGTCACAGAAGAAGTAGATAATGACTTGAAGGCAGTCGTAACCGGCGCAAGAGATAAGATTGCAGATAAGATGTCCGGACTTCGTGTGGCAGATGCCATTACAGAAGTATTTAATGTATTCCGCCGCTGCAACAAATATATTGATGAAACAGCCCCTTGGGTACTGGCAAAGGATGAAGCAAAGAAAGACCGCTTAAGCGAAGTGCTTTACAATCTGACCGAGTCCATCACTATCGGCGCAAGCCTTTTAGCAAGCTTTCTGCCGGAGACCGCAGAGAAAATCGCAGCGCAGCTTAATACAGGACTGCGTGGATTTGATGAGCTGAATCAGTTTGGACTTTATCCAAATGATAATAAAGTAACGGAGAAACCGGAGATTCTCTTCGCAAGATTAGACCCGAAGGAAGTAATGCCGAAGGTAGAAGCAATCCGCGCTGCCCAGAAAGCAGAATTCGAAGCAGAGCAGAAAGCATTAGGCAAAGAAGTTGAGACAGAAGCAAAAGCAGATGCCGCTGTCATCGACATTGAGCCAAAGGAAGAAATCACTTATGATGATTTTATGAAAATGCAGTTCCAGGTTGGTGAAATCATCGAGTGTAAGGCAGTAGAGAAATCCAAGAAATTACTGTGTTCACAGGTAAGAATCGGAAGCCAGGTAAAACAGATTGTATCCGGTATCCGCAAACAGTACACACCGGAAGAAATGGTCGGCAAGAAAGTTATGGTATTAGTAAACTTAAAACCGGCAAAACTTGCAGGTGTATTATCTGAAGGAATGTTACTTTGCGCGGAGGATGAAAATGGAGAATTAGCACTTCTGACACCGGAAAAGGATATGCCGGCAGGAGCAGAAATCTGCTAATTATAAGATTTTCAGATTAGCTGCATAAAGAAAGAGCATATAAGGGAATAGCTATAGAAAGAAGCCCCGGAAGAACATTGTAAATTAGTTCTTCCGGGGCTTTCTGTTGCCAAAGCTACTGTAGATAATTATGCGTTGCGGCTGCGTTTCTGGTATTTGCTGGAAACCAGATAAATACAGAATATTGCGACGAAGAAGCCAAACTGGATACCGATAAAGCGCCAGTATTTCGCAGTGGTAAGTATTTCATCCGATATACCGCCCAGCATGGAATTGAGGCGGATATACCAGTAGGTTGGAAGAAAATGCGCCACAGCAAGAACACCTTTTCCCAAAAGGTATTGCGGAACGAAGATTCCGGAGAGGAAACTCAATCCCAGGGAGGCAACATTTGCAATCATACTGAGGGACTGCTGTTTGAGTGCAAAAGTACTTACAAGGAGCGTAAGTGCTATGGAAAACAGCAGAACCATGGCACTGTTTAAAAGAGAGTGGAGTCCGTTTATCGAGAACAGAGTGTCTGGTCCGTAGATAAAAAGTGCAGTCAGGATAAAGAGCAGCCATACAAAGAGACTGAATACGATACATCCTAAAGTAATCTGCGCATTTCTGGACTTTAAGGAAAGAGAGGAGCAGGAAATCCTTGCACCTAAATCTTTCTGGTTAAAGGTCATCAGAATAGGAGTCATACCAAGTAACAGCATATTAATGAGTACATAAGGAAGATACTGGAAGAAATAGGTAAGTCCAATCTGTGCACCATCCGTTTCCTTTTCTTCAAGCTTAAGAACCGTAGTATCGTTTCCTTTGGAAAGTGATTCACTGGATTTTGTTACTGCTTCGGAAAGAGAGAAGCCACCAGCCATAAATAAGCGGACACTGGAAAGATACTCAGTTACCTGCTGGTCTACAAAATAGCCATTGGAGTTGTCCTTTCGCATGGAAACCGGAAGGAAATCTCTGGCATCAGAATCAGTAAGCTGTTCTTCAAAACCTTCCGGGATGGTTAAAATATAGTCAACCTTTTGATAATAAAGGGCATCCTGTAAGGTCATAGTATCCGTATCCTTTAAAGTGACCGGATTGTGCATGGAGGAAAGATAATCACTTAAAGCGTGGCTTGCAGTGCTGTTATCCTCGTCAATAATATAAATGTCTGCCTTTGTGGCAGTAAAAGAAGTTTCATGGTCGGATGCTCCGATTTTACTCATGGCAATTACAACAACGGTAAAAATAATATAGTATAAAAGCACCGAAGGAAATTTCTTCTTTGCAATTTTCAGAAAAGTTTTAAATACTTGCATATCTTTTCCTCCTTGTCAGTAAGAATCCACCCAAACAGAAGAGAGCGGAAATGCCAACCAGTGTCAGAATACATTGGTAATACTGGTTTAGGTTATCCTGAATGCCCAGTGTATAGAAGGCACGGGAAATCAGGGCAGCCGGTGAAATCCGGTTGATAACCGGGCAGGTATTCTCGACAATGATCCACATATTTCCAACCATAAGCCCGCTTAAGAAGCAAAGCAGCAGACTGCCGGAGACAAGAATTCCCTGTTTTGTTCCCTCGGAAAAGGCTCCGATGGAACCTACGAAAAAGCCCATGGTAGTTCCGGTCAGACAGCCGACAAATACCGTCAGGATTGCCAGTGGGAGATGGTAGGTTAAATCAATCTTAAGCACCAGTACAATAAATGCAAAGGAAACCAGATTACAGATAAACTGGAATATCACATTGGAAAAAAGCTCTGCTATAATGACCTTCATTTTATGAACCGGAGAGACATTGCGTCTTGCACCAATGGCGGAGAGATTTCCCTGGTTATTGAGGGAAACATACAGTCCGGAAAGGCTGGTAAAGAGGCATGCCATAGCTATCAGATTGTAAAAGTACTGTGTATAAGTATCGGTATTATGTTTGTTTAAAGAAACTTCTTTGGTATAAGTAACCTGCTCAGAGAGACTTTGAAGCAGTGCTTCTAAGTTCTCCGGGTGATTTTTTGCAGTATCCGCAATGGCAGAAACCGAGGAATTGTACTGCTTTACAAATGCCTGCAAAATACTCTGATTCATGCGGACGGTATCAGAGCTAGAAGAAGAAACCGTAAGGGAAAGTGTGACTGTATCCGATGCAGAATTGTCTGTATACAAAATGCCATCCACCGTCTGGTCCTTTAACAGGGAAACGGCTTTTTCTTCTGTGCAGTAGGTTGGAACAAAGAGGGCAACGCCATCTTTTAATTCCGTTTTTTCTAAAAAGGTCTTGATATTTTTTAATGCATCCGAATTATTTTCTTCTACAACAGCAATGGAAACCGGCTTTTGTATTTCGGAACTGCTGATATTGGAAAATGCTACCTTGAACATAATGCCAAGCAGAATCGGAAAAAGCAGTATCCAGAACATCTGCTCCCTATTTCTAAGGAGAATCCGGAAATGATATTTCATGATTTGAAGCATATCTTTCTCCTCCTAGTCTCTTAATTCTTTGCCGGTAATCTCTAAGAATACATCATTTAAGGTCGGAAGCTCGGAATACACTTTTCCGAAGGTAATCTCATGCTGCTGCAGATAATCCAGCACATGAATGAGATTGTGGCTTCCACCGCTGCATAAAACAGTCAGCATGTGATTTTCGTAAGTCACTTCATAAACATGTTTTAAAGCACGGATTTCATCGATTGCTGTATCCGGCAGGTCTAAGATATCAATGGAAATACTTTCACTCTTCTTAATCATCTGCTTTAATTCATCCTTCGTGCCGATGGCAAGATTTTTTCCTTTGTCCATAATGGCAATCCGGGAACAAATCTGCTCCACCTCTTCCATGTAATGGGAAGTGTAAATGATGGTGGCACCGTTCCGGTTCAGCTCCACGATTCCCTCAAGAATCTTATTCCGGCTCTGCGGGTCAACGGCAACGGTCGGCTCATCCATGATAATCAGCTTTGGTTTATGGGCAATGCCGCAGGCAATATTTAACCGCCTTAAAAGTCCGCCGGATAACTTCTTTGGAAAGAATTTACGGAAATCATCTAAGCCTACAAAAGCAATGGCTTCCTCTACATACTGTTTCCGGAGTGCTTTATCTTTTACATAAAGCCCACAGAAATAATCAATGTTTTCATATACCGTCAGTTCATCCACTACGGCAACGTTCTGCATAACAACGCCGATTTGCCGCTTCAGGTCATAACTATCCGGGTTCATCTTTTTCCCAAATACTTCAATGTTTCCTTTGTCATAGGAAAGCAGGGAAAGAAGGCAGTTGATGGTCGTAGTCTTGCCGGAACCGTTTGGACCGAGCAGACCGAAAATCTCACCTTCTTCAATCTCTAAGTTAAAGTGGTCTAATGCTACAAGCTCTTTGTAGCGTTTCACCAGGTTTTCTATTTTTACAACTGGGGTACTCATAGGTTTCCTCCTTTTTTAGGTTGATTGGTTGTGCAGGCGATTGCGAGAGAAGAAAAGAAATTTATAAAAACTGTTTTGCTGTGTTACATCAAAAGCACTGGAGTGTTCGTCGAAACTGGATACTGCATGATGCTTGAAAAGGGGCACTAAGAATTTCGAAACATGAGTAGTTTTTTCGGCAACCGGCGCAAATTCGCATCCATGTTCATATGCGCCTCGCCGGTACATCCCTGTACCGGCGTTGCCGGATATTGGGCGAAATTCCAAGTGCCCCTAACAAGCCTCATAAGGTATCCGTATTCCGATGAACGCTCCAGCGCTTTTGCCAGACATTGGCAAGCCAGCTTCTTTATGAAATTTTCTCTTCTCGCAATCGCCTATAACTTAAGTATAGGGAAAAGAGCTGCAGAAGGTAAGTGCATTCTGTCAGGAAATAAAATGACATTTGTCATATCTTAACGTTCCTGTTGTCTTTTCCTTGAAAGAATAGCCGTTGCAAGACCAAGGAAGATAAGACCTGAGATAAACATATATAGTATTTTCATATGAGGGGAAAGAGTGGCATTTCTAAAAGAAATGGTAAGTCCCATATAATCCGCATATCCGGTCTTTATTTCGGAGGGGCAATGAAACCATTGCAATTCCTGATTCATCCAGATTTCACGAATGGCGGAAGCCCCCTGAAAGGCTGGAAGAAAGCGGATGATATATTTAAGAGTCTGGGGCATATTGCCGTATGGAACATAAATTGCAGCAAAAAATCCAATCAGAGTACCCAAAAGCGTGGTCAGACCATTGAATGCACTATTGGTATGAATAAAAGAAGCGCATAAAAAGACAAAGGAAGCAGAGGAAAAAATAATTGCAAGAAGTGCAAAGAGAATTTCTAAAGTATCATGGGCAGTTATAAAGGAGCCATTAGCAATACCAAGATAGATGATTCCGATTATCAATGTGAGCAGGCACATGATAAAGGAGACAATAATTGCAGCAATGACATAACCTGCAACATAGTATCCACGTTTTACGGGTGCAACAAAAAATGCAGATATCTTACCGGATTCCTCATCTCTTACCATGGTTCCCACCAGAGTCATGGAAATGCTTACGGCATTGACAACCAGGATACCGGCAATGGTCCAGATAATGATGAGCGAAGATGCATGAACAGCTTCGTATTTCAGACCGGTTCCAAGAACCTGAATTGTGGAATCAATATTTCCCTGTCCGAGAAATGCAATCATAAGGGTTAACACAATAAGAGTAGAAAGAAGAGAAAAGAATACACTGATTCGGTCTCGGAAATAAAGTAAGATATTACGTTTTATAAATGAAATTAGTATCATAGGTTAATCCTCCAGTTTTTTTCCTGTTATTTGAATAAAAGCATCATCCATACTGCCTTGAATAATTTCAATGCCATCATAGGGAGTGGTTATCTGGGGCATGATATGCAAAGCATCTTTGGTAGTAGATAGGGGAATTGCAATTCCGTTAGGGAGGCGGTAAGAAGCCAGTGAAAGAGCAGCCAATTCCCGGTTCAATGGTGTAATTTTGTCAGTATAGATTTTTAAAGTATCGGAAGCATATTTATTTTTTAACTGGGATGGAGAGCCGGAAGCAATGATTTTTCCGGCATCCATAATGCAAAGTTGTTGTGCCATAGAGGCTTCTTCCATATAGTGTGTGGTGAGAAAAATTGTCATATGGCGCTTTAACCGGAGACTTTCCAGACAGTCCCACATAAGTTTTCTGGTCTGCGGGTCAAGCCCGGTAGAAGGCTCATCTAGAAATAATATTTCAGGAGTATTCATGAGTGCCCGGGCAATTTCGCAGCGTCGTTTCTGACCACCGGATAATTTACGAAAAGGTCGTGATAATAAATTTTGAATGTTAAGAATTTCGGCAATCTCATAGAGATTTTTTTGAACCGTCTTTAAATCTTTTTCATATAGAAAGCCTCTCATCAAAAGATTTTCTTTTACTGTCAGATAATCATCTAAAGTATTATTCTGAAAAACAACTCCAATTTTATTGCGGATGGCATTGGCTTCTTTAAAAGCATCGTAATCACATATTTTGACAGTTCCTGCAGTTGCTTTAAGTAACGTGCAAAGAATATGAATCGTAGTGGATTTTCCGGCACCATTTACACCGAGCAGTCCAAATAAATCTCCTTTTTTAACAGAAAAAGAAATATCATCTACTGCTTTTATATCGGAATAATATTTTTTCAAGTGTGAAATCTGTATTGCATCCATGTTATGCCTCCTGTAGATAGAGATAAATAATAGCGGTTTTATAAATGTAGTATAGTAGAGTGAGCGGAGGACTGGTAAGTGCATTCTGTCAGGAAATAAAATGACATTTGTCATATCTTAGGAAAAATGATACAGTAAATGCAGTAGAACCCTAAGGAAGGGGAAGAAGAATGTTAAGAATACTGGATAAGTTACTTCTTTTTGCCATGTGCAGCTGCCTTATTTTCCATTTAGAGGGAGACTACCGCAGAGTTGTAATCTTCATCATTGGTCTGATTGTGGCAGCGTTGACTCTTTATATTGAAAACCGGAAAGTCATTGGTGCATTGCTGATAGCAATGGCAGTACTGTGTCTAATCGAGCCGGGCTTTACTTTTTTGCTGCCGCTGGTATTTTTTGACAGCTTCTGGTTCAGTCTGTGGTGGGGCATGGGATTTGCAGTTTTATTCTTTTATGCACTGCCGGTGTACCAACCGTGGATGACAGCCATCTGGCTGTTCTTATCATTAGTGGCGGTGCTGTTGGCTCATTGCACCAGGCAGGCAACGGAGTTGAAGCGGAATCTGATACGACTCCGGGATACCAGCACAGAGTTAAGCCTTGTGATGCGGGAGAAGAACCGCAAGCTTTTAGAGGAACAGGATACGGAAATCTATATGGCAACGCTAAAGGAGCGGAACCGGATTGCAAGGGAAATCCATGATAATGTGGGGCATATGCTCTCCCGGGCAATCCTTCAGATGGGAGCACTGAGCACCGTATATGAGGAAGAGCCGCTGCATGGTCAGCTTTTAAAGGTAAATGATACCTTAAATCTTGCCATGAATAATATCCGGGAAAGTGTGCATGATCTGCATGATGATTCCGTGGATTTAAAGCAGGCATTATTAGAGGCAACCCGGGAAATGAAGCAGCATTATCATCTGGATTTAGAATACGATATGTCACAGAATGTTCCACGAAAAGTCAAATATTGTTTTATCGCAGCCGTAAAAGAAGCAATGTCAAATATTGTCAAATACAGCAACGGTGACCGGATTGAGATTGTTCTCAGGGAACATCCGGCACTGTATCAGATGACCATCGAGGACAATGGTACGGATGAGGAAAAGCAGAAAAAGGCAACGGAGCAGATGCGGGAAGAAAAGGATGACCTTAAGAGTGCAGCCGGAGGCATGGGACTTTCGAATATGCGGGAACGTGTGGAGTCGCTGGGCGGAAGCATTCATGTAAACTGCGAAAAAGGTTTTAAAATATTTATATCAATTCGAAAGAAAGAGGAGGCAGTATGAGAGTCCTGATAATAGATGATGACGAAGATGTGGTATTTTCCCTGCAGACCATTCTCTGCGCCAAGGGAGTGGAGGTAGTTGGAACAGGCACCGATGGAAGTGAAGCGGTAAAATTATATGAAGAGCTTCAGCCGGACATTTTATTAATGGATATCCAGATGAAGCCAATGAATGGTCTGGATGCGGCAGAGCAGATTCTTGCAGAAGACAAGACGGCAAGGGTGCTGTTTCTGACCACATTTTCCGATGATGAATATATTGTGGAGGCGTTACGAATCGGTGCGAAAGGCTATTGCCTGAAGCAGGATTTTGCAGCAATTGTTCCATCGTTAAATGCAGTCATGAGCGGACAGAGCGTTTTTGGTGGGGAAATTGTGAATAAGCTTCCGGTTCTGATGCAGAATAAGGAAAGCTTTGACTATGCCAGCTATGATATCAGTGAAAAAGAGCAGGAAATCATTCACCAGGTGGCACTTGGATGCAGCAACAAGGAAATCGCGGAAGCATTATTCTTAAGTGAAGGAACTGTCCGCAACTATATCAGCAGCATATTAGAAAAGCTGTCCCTAAGAGACCGGACGCAGCTGGCGGTATTTTATTACCAGCATTTGTAAAATAGAAAGAGGATTTTTATGATTTTTGAGACACATGCACATTATGATGATGAGAAATTCAAAGAGGACAGAGAACAGCTTGTTTCTTCTCTTCCGGAGCAGAACATAAAGCGGGTAATTAACGTAGGCGCAGACTTTGCCGGCTGCGTGGATAGCGTAGCACTGGCAGAGAAATACGATTATATTTATGCAGCAATCGGAATTCATCCAAGCAATATCGAAGATGCAACGGAAGAAAATTTAGCATGGATAAAGGGAAAGGCTTCCTGGGAGAAAACCGTTGCCATCGGAGAAATCGGGCTTGATTATTATTGGGATAAGGAGCCAACAGTGCAGCAGGCACAGCGGGAAATATTCTGCCGCCAGCTTGCACTGGCAAAAGAAATGAGTCTTCCGGTTATCATTCATTCCAGAGATGCCGCAGAGGATACCATGAAAATTATGCAGCAGGCCCATAAGGATGACATTCCGGGTGTCATTCATTGTTATTCTTATTCCAGGGAAATGGCGAAAGAATATGTGAAAATGGGATATTATATTGGTGTCGGCGGTGTAGTTACCTTCAAAAATGCAAAGAAGTTAAAGGAGACCGTGGCAGAAATCGGACTGCCTCACATTGTATTGGAAACTGACTGTCCCTATATGGCACCGGAACCGCATCGTGGCACCCGGAACGATTCAAGGAATCTTATTTATGTAGTAAAAACCATTGCCGAACTGACCGGAACAACACCGGAAGAAGTGGAAACAGTTACCTGGGAAAATGCCAGAAAATTATTTGGAAAAGTGAAGTAGCCTTCCTGTCAGAAGGGAATCGGATTTTATAAATATTTTACTGTCAATAAATATTTTACTTGTATTATAAATATGCATTTGTTACAATCAACACAAAGCATATATTCTGATTTTCGAGTGGAAAAAGCCAATCTAAATTTCTAGTATCAATTCAATGAATTCTATGCTTTTAAATTCTAATTACAATTTACGAACGCATAGTGCATTGAATAAGCGGAATTTCAGAATCGGAACAGGATATGTAATCCTGCTTTTCCTTGCATTATGGGAAAAGGAGGAAATATGAAAACTTTAGAAGAGCTGAATCTGGTGGATGACTTTCTGGTAAATAGCCTGACCAGTCACAAAATTTATGGGGAACAGTCGGCGAGGTATATTTTGGAGTGTATTCTACACCGGCAGATAGGAAAGCTTACGGTAGTGCCGCAGCGTTTCTTCTGCGGAGAAAATTTGGAAACCCACGGCATTCGGCTGGATGTATATCTGGATGAGGAGAACGGAGAAATCTTTGATATAGAACCAGACCAGAATGGTGGAAAAGAAGAAATCATATCATTACCACGGAGAGTCCGGTTTTACCATGCGAAGATTGATGCAAGCAATCTGAATGCAGGTGATACATATGGGAGTCTTCGGAATGTCATCGTAATTTTTATTACAACTTATGACCCCTTTGGACTGAATCGTATGGTGTATACAATCAAGAATGGTTGTATCGAAGTGCCGGAATTAGAGTATGAGGATGGCGCACAGACCATATTCCTGTATACAAGAGGAAGGGAAGGAAACCCGCCGGAGGAATTAAAACAGCTACTACATTACATGGAGCATTCATCCATAGAGAATGCTTCCACCGAGAGTCTGAAAAAGTTACACCGGATGGTAACAGCAGTCAAGCGGGATGGAGAGGTAGGTCTTGCATATATGAAGAGTTTTGAGAGAGAAGAGAGGATTCGAAGACAGGGCGAAGAAGAAGGAAGAAAAGCTGGACTGGAAGAAGGCATTATAAAACTCAGCCGTAAACTAGGAAAAGAAGATACGGAAATTCTGTCATTATTGCAGGAAGAACTGCAGATAGATGAAGAGCAGGCGAAACTTATATTGGAAAAATATCAGCAATAAGTAAATAAAAAGGGGCAGCACTCCTACTGGAGTAGCTGCCTGATTAATTCTAAGTGTAAGTGGATAGCCATTTTATAAGCATCCATATCCCGGTTCTTAAGGGATAATAAAATTTGTTCATGCTCTTGCTGTGCAGTAATTCTTCCATAAGAGGTATTCCCTTCACCATAATAAATCGATTTACTGATCAGGTTATTCAGTGTCATATAGAAGACACGAAGCGGAAGTGTTCAGGGCAGATTCAACCATATCTACAAGATCCGTTTCATTTGGAAGCGTAACATAATTGCCTTTGCCGATTACATTCGTAACCAGTTTTTTCTCGGTAAGAATCTTGATGGCTTCCCGGATGACATTACGGCTGACTCCATATTGTGTTGCAAGAACACGCTCGGAAGGCAGACAGTCCCTCATCGATTTCTTCTTTTTTGACATTTAATGGAGTGGCAAACCGCATACCATTTCCATTTACGCCACAGTTTAAGGTGAGCATATGGCGTTCTAAGCAGCCTTTCTTTACTTTTGCCCAGATGTCTGGTGCCGGGGAGCCATCCTTATGGGAAAATTCAATGGCAACCATAAGACCGATACCACGGACATCGGAGATGCAAGGATTTCCGCCAAAAGTGGTTCCATGGGTACCAACCGGCCATTTATCCATAATTTCCGGGGTGGAAATCACGGCACTCATTGGAAGACCGCCGGCAATGGCTTTACCAACTGTCATAATATCAGGCACAACGTCGAAGTTCTGGCTTGCCCACATTTTGCCGGTACGTCCGTAGCCACACTGGATTTCGTCGAAAATCAGGAGAATTCCATGTTTGTCACAAATCTCGCGGACACTTTGTATGAATTTCCTGGAAGGAACGACATAGCCGCCTTCGCCCATAACCGGCTCCATATAAATACAGGCAACATCTTCCGGATAGACAACATATTTCAATAATTTATTCAGCTCAAACAGTGCATAATCGGTGCGCTCTTCTTCTGTCATACCGGCAGGACACAAATCTTTTCCAGGATATGGCACAAAGTAGACATTATCCAGTTTATGGTTTCATCTGCATGTACTCTGCTGCCGGGTAGAGACTGCCAGGTAAAGTCTGCCAGAAAACAATAGAAACATTTATTTACCGGATGCCAGTTCCACCGTGTCTTTCCAGAAACGTTTTGGAATATTCTGACTTTGCAGCTTCGGATTCTTTCTTGCTTCAATGGCAATGCTGTCAAAGAAACCGCACCAGAGCTTCTGGTATTCCTTCTCGGCAGGGGAAAGCCGTGTGATAACGTCCGGATTTAAATTGGATGCATCCGTAAGGAAGTATCCACTGCCGGCTTTGTGAATGGCGGCAATCTGGTGTGTTGCATCATAAATCATAAAATGTTCCTGTGGAAGGCGGTCAGTAAAATGTTCTGCCAGAACGGAAATCACCTGATTCTTAGGGTGGATGGTAGAAAACAGGACTCCGTTTTCCAGTTCCTGAAAACGTAAAAAACCAAGCAGATGGTGGGCTTCATTTCCGGTGGAACGACTTAGTTCAAAGACTCTTGCAATATAAGGATTGCCAAGAGCCTGTAAAATCCGATGACCATCCGCTAAAGAAAATCCATATAAGAGTGTACGGTAAATGCAGTCGGCTTTGTCCGGATGCTCATTCTTTTTCTTATCATCATGGGCAAGAACCGCCTGAAGAATATCCTGATAGACCTCCATGCCAAGACGGGCAATAATGGTGCGTCCAACCTTTTTGCTCTTTTCGGAATCCGGTGTGACAGTAATATATTCAGAAAAGAGTTCGTAAGTTATCGTATCATTGATACAAAGCTTTATATTTTTGTGCCCATATCTGCTGGCCCAGGCATCATAGATGCCGGTAAAGATGCCATCGATGGAATCTTCACAGAGAAATATATGCATAAGAAAAAGTCCTTTCCTGTTTACTGAAAAATCATGGTTATAGCAGTTTATCCGACGCATAAATCGTTGGTGGTCAGTTTAAAATCACTTAAGGCATCTTCATCGAAGAAGGAAATCTGCTTATAACTGGAATCCCGTATTTCCTTCGGAATCTGAGTTTTATCCTGCATCAGACAGCTGCAGATATAATCTTCATTTTGTGGAATGGAATACATCATACGACCGGAGCAGGTAATAAAGTAGGCAGCCCGTTTTAAGACAACTCCGATTTTCTTTAAATCGGAAAAGTCAAGGCGACTGTGCCGGCGGGCTTTTACAATACGGTTGGCAGATTTCACACCAATGCCCGGAACACGTAGTAAGGTGTTGTAATCTGCCCGGTTAATCTCTACCGGGAAGGCTTCTAAGTGGCGGAGTGCCCAATCGCATTTCGGGTCTAAGAAGATATTAAAATCCGGACGGTCTTCGCTTAATAGCTCTCCGGCAGAAAAACCATAGAAGCGAAGCAGCCAGTCTGCCTGATATAGGCGGTGTTCCCGCAGAAGGGGTGGACCACCGGGAAGGGTTGGCAGATTGGAATTGTGATTTACATTGACAAAGGCTGAGTAGAAGACTCGTTTCAACTGGAAATTCTGGTATAAGCCTTCTGCTACCTTTATAATCTGATAATCGTTTTCCGGGGTGGCACCGATAATCATCTGGGTGCTTTGGCCTGCCGGTACAAATTTCGGGGTCTTATGGTAAACCATCAGCTCATTCTGATTTTCCATAATGCCATTTTGAATCAGACGCATGGGTTTTAAGATGGTTTTGCGGGACTTATTTGGTGCAAGAGCCTTCAGTCCGTCTGCGGTCGGAAGCTCCAGATTAACGCTCATGCGGTCGGCAAGAAAGCCTGCTTTTTCAATAAGAACCGGGTCGGCACCGGGAATGGCTTTTACATGAATATATCCGTTAAAATGATGGCAGACACGGAGTTGGTAAAGTGTCTGATAAATCAGTTCCATAGTATAATTCGGGCTGATGAGAATACCGGAGCTTAAGAAAAGACCTTCAATATAATTTCTGCGGTAAAATTCCATGGTAAGGTTGCAGACTTCGTCCGGTGTAAAGGAAGCCCTTGGTACATCATTGTTGCAGTTATTCTGGCAGTAGGCACAGCGGAAAATGCATTCATTGGTAAAAAGAATCTTAAGCAGGGAAATACAGCGGCCATCGGCAGAGAAGGTATGGCAGATTCCCGGAGCAACGGAATTACCCATGCCACGGCCGTTTCCCTTGCGGTCAACACCGCTGGAGGTACAGGCAACATCATATTTGGCGGCATCCGAAAGGATGGTCAGTTTTTCCATTAAAGACATGTTTTCTGTTATGTTCAAAGCAATCACCTTTTCTTTTTCTATCAAATATATAGAAGCACTTGCAAAGGAAGTAGTGGTGGAAGCCTGTCCTGTTTTAATGATTTATCAGATAAGAGCAGCCTTGTTCATCAAACGTCAGATGCCGCATAATGCCTGCAAAGGGCACTAGGAATTTCTTTGTAGTATGTAGTTTTATCCGGCAACCGGCACAAATTCACATCCCTGTTCATATGTGCCTCGCTGGTACATCCTTGTACCAGCGTTGCCTGCTTTCAGATGAAATTCCAAGTGCCCCTAGCAACCCTTATCAGGCATCTGTCCTTCGATGAACAGTGCCGCTTTTCCATAAGAAAAAGACAAGACAGGCTTCCAGCCATCCATCTTCCATTGTAAGTTTTATGAAAATCCCCAATAATAGTTGCGTAGAACTATTTTCCTCTGTTATCATAAAAAGGACTGGACAAATAAGAACATTTGTTCTAAAATGATTGTAACACAGAAAAATGCAGTTGGCAACAAAAAAACGAACATTTATTCGAAAAAGATAGAAAGAGCGGTTGAATAAAGGAGCAGGCATGGCGGAATTAGGAAATCCACAGAATACAATAGAGGTACTGCAGAAGTACCGGTTTAATTTTCAGAAGAAATTCGGACAGAATTTTTTGATAGATACTCATGTGCTGGATAAGATTATCGATGCATCCGGAGTGACGGAGGATGATTTTGTATTGGAGATTGGTCCGGGAATCGGAACTATGACACAGTATCTTTGCGAGAGGGCAAGAGAAGTGGTTGCGGTGGAGATAGATAAGAATCTGATTCCGATTTTGTCGGACACACTGAAGAATTATTCCAATGTAACAGTAATCAATGAAGATATTTTAAAGCTTGATATCTGTAAGCTGGCAGAAGAGAAGAACCAGGGAAAGCCAATCAAGGTAGTGGCGAATCTGCCTTATTATATTACCACACCGATTATTATGGGACTGTTTGAAAGCCATGTGCCAATTGACAGCATTACGATTATGGTGCAGAAGGAAGTGGCAGAGCGTATGCAGGAGAAACCGGGAAGCAAGGAATATGGAGCGCTTTCCCTTGCAGTACAGTATTATGCGAAGCCGGAAATCGTGGCAAATGTACCACCGAACTGTTTTATGCCAAGACCGAATGTAGGCAGTGCGGTCATCCGTCTGACCCGGCATGAGAAGCCGCCGGTAGAAGTGGAAGATGAGAAACTGATGTTCCGTATTATCCGGGCATCCTTTAACCAGCGCAGAAAGACACTGGCAAACGGACTGAATAATTCCCCGGAGATACATTTGCCGAAAGAGGTAATACAGGAAAGTATCGTAAGCCTTGGAGTCCCGGAGAACATTCGTGGAGAGGCACTGTCCTTAGAGCAGTTTGCGGAACTTTCCAATGAGATAGGACAGCGTATGAAACAGTAATATTTTACTGGTATACATCCATTTCTGTTACATATATATGTAGAACAGGAGTGGACAGGATATGAAAGAAAAAATAAAAATGATACTGTGTCTGTGCCTGATTATTGCAGGATTACCGATACTTATGACCCTGGTGTTCCAGGGAGATGAGATATTATTGGATACAGACAGCAATGAAATACAACATAAGAGCAGTCATCCCGATGAAGAAGAGAAGATGGCTGCTCTTGTGTCTATTCTGGCACGGGATATTCCGGTTACCTATGAAGAAGAAGCAATTCGTGCGCAGGCAGTTATTGTGCGGACCAATTATGAATATGCCCTGTCGCAGGGAAAAGCACCGGAGACGGGACTGAGTGTTGCAGAGCAGACCAAATTGTTTGGAAATGAAAATTATAATCGATATTATCAGAAATTAGAAAATTGCCTGATAGATACCGAGGGGGAAGTCTTAACATATCAGGGACAGGAAATTGAGGCTCCCTATTTTGCAGTCAGTGCAGAGAAAACGAGAGGGACAGAGCTTCCTTATCTCAAAAGTGTGGAATCCATATGGGACATTACATCAGAGGATTTTCTTAAGGTGGAATTCTATGATGCAGGAGAACTGGTGGATACCTGCAATCAGGCATTTCCGGAAGCAGGACTTACAGCGGAGGACTGGGTGAATACGCTGGTGGTGACAGAGCGGGAAGAAAGCGGATATGTAAAAACCATACAGGTTGGGAACAGTAGTGTCAGTGGGGAGGAATTCCGCAAGGCATTTTCCCTGAATTCCGGCTGTTTTTATATCAGGGAAATCGATGGCAGGGTACGTATTGTGACCAAAGGGTTAGGACACGGTTATGGACTTAGCATATATGGAGCAAATGAGATGGCAAAAGAGGGAAAAACTTATCAGGAGATTTTAAGCTATTATTATTCCGGAATTGAAATTACAAAAAAAGAATGAAATATAAAGAAGAATAAAATACGAAAAAACTGTCCATACTTATAAAAAATAAGATATGGATGGTGAGAAAATGAAAGGAAGAAGATCATGGATGATTGCCCTGGCTGTCATGGTACTGGCAGCAGGAGCAATGACAGCAGTATATAATTATTCCCAGAAGGAAGAAAAAAAGCAGCAGGAAAATGTTGCAGATAAGAATGCAGGAAAAGACAAAGGCAATAAGAAAGAAGATGGAACTTCGGATGATTTTGTGGCAACGCTTCCAAAGACAGAGGAAGAAGCATCGGAGAAACTGGCAGAAGCAGACAGTATCATAAAACCTTCTGATAACGCAGTTGCTTCAAAGGATTCGGATGGACAGGCACAGTCCGACAGCGGGCAGACAGAAGAAGAAAATGTGGCAAATGCAGCGGCTGAGGCAGAAAATGAGCCAGAGACAAAGGCGGCAGCAGCCACCACAAAAACACTGCATTTTGCGGAAGAAGATGGATTAAACTGGCCATTACAGGGCAATGTAGTCTTAAATTACAGCATGGATCAGACCGTGTATTTTGCGACTCTGGATCAGTACAAATATAATCCGGCAGTGATTATTGCCGGAGAAGTAAATGACAGGGTATCCGCAGCCGCAGAAGGAAAGATAACTGATATTTCCAACAGTGCGGTTACAGGATGTACCGTGACCATGGATTTAGGAGATGGTTACAGTGCCATTTACGGGCAGCTTAAGGAAGTGCCGTATGAAGTGGGCGACATTGTCGGCAAAGGAAAGCTGGTGGGTTATATTGCAGAACCGACGAAATATTATTCCGTGGAAGGAAGTAATCTTTACTTTGCCCTGCAAAAAGATGGCGAACCGGTAGACCCGGTAAGCTTCTTTGAGTAAAAGAGCCATACTTGAAAAAAGAGCCGCATACCTATATAATAAAAGACATTAAAAAATACGAAAAAGGGTGCGCAAAAAGATGGATTTTAATGCTTACAGCAGCGAAGTATTGGAATGGTTAGAGGGTGTCCGGAAGAATCGGGGAACAGATGCCGAAAAAACATTGATGCTATGTAAAAATATAAGAGATTATGCCAAAGAGCAGGATGATGAGAAACTGTTAGGCTATGCCTATTATTACAGTGGCGAGACATATTATCTTCTGAATGATGTGGATAAACTGTTTCGCAATCTTTCCTGTTCCCTGCCATACCTGGAGCATTCCAGACAGCATGGTTTATTGGCAAGAGCCTATAATATTCTTGCCATTACGTCCATGAATCGTGGAAATGCTCCTTTTGCCATGGATTATTATCTGAATGCCAGAATGTATTGTGAAAAATATAAATTATATGATATTGGTATTATTATCAATATTAATATCGGTATGCTTTATAATAATTTTGGGGAATACCGGCAGGCAGAAAAATATTTAGGGCAGGCATATGATTTATTACAGAAGAATAAGGAAATACCGGAATATTACAGTTATCTTCTGAATATCTATATAGGACTGGGAAACAGCTGCTTTTATCAGGAAGAGTATATGCAGGCACAGGAATATGCACTGCGGGCAAAAGAGGTGTGCAGTGGACATCTGGAAGAGTTAGAGCAGATTGCCTTTGCCTGCTTTGAAGCAAGACTCTGTAATGCCATGGGAAAGAAAGAAGAATGTGACCAGAATATAGCAATTGTGCAGAAGGTATCAGATACCAGAGTGCCGATTCTAGATATTTTTGATGATCTTTATGCTTATAGTGAGATGCTGTTAGATACCAGAAAGGAAGAGGAATTCTGGAAATTAGTAGAACTTTTAGAGAAGATGGCAAGGGAAGCTAAGATTATTTATATGCAGAAGCGGATTCTGACTTTAAAAATCCGTTATTATAAGCGGCAGGAAAAGAATCGTGAATATCTGCAGGCATGCGGTTTGTTTTTTGAATTGTCCGAGATACTGGAAAAAGAAAATAAATATATCATGACCTGCATCTTAGATATGCGTTATACATTGGAAGAGACGAACCACAGCAGAAAGAAGATGGAAAAAGAAAACAGGATTCTCTTAGAGCAGTCCCAGACCGATGCACTGACCGGAATCCCGAACCGCTATCGGTTAGAACAGCATGCGCAGAAGGTATTCGAACATGCCATAGCAGAGAAAATTCCAGTGGCAGTGGAAATACTGGATATCGATTATTTTAAACAATATAATGATAACTATGGACATCAGAAGGGTGATTTATGTATCTGCCGTGTAGCAAAGGAAATTCAGAAGTTAGCGGAAAAGGATGATATTTTCTGTGCACGGTATGGCGGGGATGAATTCATTTTAATTTATGAGAGATATCCAAGGGAAGCTGTAGTCATTCTTACAGAAAAATTAAAGCGCAGCATCCGTGACCTAGATATGGAGCATGCTTTTTCAGCGGCACAGCACTATGTATCCATTTCCCAGGGAATCTGTTATGATATACCGGATGAGGACAGAACGATGAAGAACTTTTTACAGAAAGCCGATGATTTACTCTATCAGGTAAAAGAAGAAAACCGGGGAGGAATCTGTATTGGAAGCTGCCGGTAAGTGGAACATACATAAGAAAACTGCATAAGATAAAATGTAACGGCCAAAAATCCGCAATCGATACTTTTTTACCAGTTTATGGAATATGAGTAAGATACTTTTTTGGTCGATTGCTTTATATAGAGATAAGACTGGGCGGAGCCCGGTCTACATAGGAAGGATTACATGAAAGAGAAACATAATTACACTTATATGGTGCGCTGCCGGGATGGGAGCCTCTATACCGGCTGGACGACTGATATCGACAAGCGGATTGAAGCACATAACAGTGGAAAAGGAGCAAAGTATACCAGAAACCGGGGACCGGTGGAACTGCGGTATTTAGAGGAATCCGGGACGAAGGAGGAGGCCATGCAGAAGGAAGCAGCCTATAAAAAGCTGACCAGAAAGCAGAAGGATGCGCTGATTTTGTCGAAGAAAAATCTGTTGCAGTAAATTGACAAGCAAAAAACAGTCTGTTATGATTAGCCGCGGTGGCTTTTTATAAAGTTACTGGAGAACAGGTTACTGACAGATGGGAAAAAGTTCCCGCAACAGGAAGGAAAAGAATGAATACAATCAGATTTGATGAATTAGATTTAAATCCGCAGATTTTAAGAGGAATTGCGGATATGGGATTTGAAGAGGCAACACCGATTCAGAGTCAGGCAATCCCGGTGGTTTTATCAGGTGTGGACGTTATCGGACAGGCTCAGACCGGAACCGGCAAGACAGCAGCTTTTGGAATTCCGATTTTACAGAAAGTAGACCCGTCTTTACGGAAAACGCAGGTTTTGATTTTATCTCCCACCAGAGAGCTCGCCATTCAGGTGGCAGACGAAATCCGTAAGCTGGCAAAATATATGCACGGTGTAAAAGTGCTGCCAGTGTATGGTGGACAGGACATTTCCCGCCAGATTAAAGCCCTAAAGGGTGGCGTACAGATTATTATCGGAACACCGGGACGCTTGATGGACCATCTTCGCAGAAAAACCATCCGTCCGGATTTTGTCCATACCATCGTCTTGGATGAAGCGGATGAAATGTTAAATATGGGATTCCGTGAGGACATAGAAACTGTATTAGAATATATTCCGGGAGAGCATCAGACCGTACTGTTTTCTGCAACCATGCCAAAGCCGATTCTTGACATTACAAGAAAATACCAGCATGATGCAGTCAATATCAAGGTTGTAAAAAAGGAACTCACCGTAGCCAATATTGACCAGTATTACTATGATGTAAAGCGCAAGGATAAAGTAGATGTCCTTACGAGACTTTTGGATTATTATAATCCGAAGCTTTCATTGGTATTCTGTAATACCAAGAAAATGGTCGATGAGCTGGCAACGGAATTATCCGGCAGAGGCTATAGTGCAGAGGGACTTCATGGAGATATGAAGCAGTCCCAGAGAGACCGGGTCATGAATAATTTCCGGAAAGGAAAGACGGATATTCTTATTGCAACGGATGTGGCAGCAAGAGGAATTGACGTAGATGATGTAGAAGCGGTATTTAATTATGACCTGCCGCAGGATGATGAATATTATGTACATCGAATCGGAAGAACCGGACGTGCAGGCCGTTGTGGTAAGGCGTTTTCTTTTGTAAAAGGCAAGGAAGTCTATAAATTAAAAGATATCCAGCGTTACTGCAAGACAAAGATTTTAGCACAGCCGATTCCATCTACCGATGATGTGGCACAGATAAAGGCTGAAAATATCATGGAACAGATTGGAACTATCATAGAGGAAGAGAATCTTTCTGATATGATAGAGCTGATTGAGAAGCAGGTAAATGAAGCTGATTATACTGCCATGGATATTGCAGCAGCCTTCCTCTATCAGGCAATGGGTGCAGGGGAGAGTTCTTCTGAAAAAGAAGAATACGACTTTGCCAATACCGGTGCAGAAGAGGGAATGGTAAGACTGTTTATCAACATTGGAAAGAAAGATAAGATTAAGCCGGGAGATATTCTTGGCGCCATCGCCGGAGAGTCCGGTATGCCGGGCAGACTGGTGGGGGCCATTGATATGTTTGATAAATATACCTTTGTGGAAGTACCAAGAGAATATGGAAAAGAAGTCTTAAATGCCATGAAGCATGCGAAGATAAAGGGAAAAGCCGTTAATATGGAACCGGCAAATCAGAAATAAACAAAACAAGAGGGACACGATTTACGTGTCCCTCGCAGTTTTTATACTCGTGAAAACATTTTCTTAAGAAGGGGGTTCAAAGGCTGTATATGGGAAGGGTTCAGACCGTTGATGTCAATGGTATAAGAGCCGTTAATCTGTCGTCCCAGACCAAATCCTAAGAGAACCGTCTTGTCAATCTGATACATATCCCCGTAGTTATACTGATTATAAATATCGTCAAGGGAAAACAGTTCATAGGTCGCACCGTTATTTTCCGGCATGGAAAATACCACGGTTTTCACACCGGTCTGTGGATTTACATAAATATCAACAACCTTGAACAGCCGCAGGGATGCAGATACCGCATCGGCTTTCTGGCGTTTCTCCTTTGGAATAAAGAGGTAGCGGAACAGGATAATGCCGCCGAAGATACCAAAGATAGCCAGGAAGAACATTTGAAATTTATGCATAATAGTACCCATTACGATACCATCAAGACCAAAGAGCAGAAGTCCGCTTCCAATCATGACGCCCTGCACCTGGTCATTTTCCAGATTCATCGGAATCAGAAGCAGAACAAATCCCAGCAGAAGAAATGCTGTAAAAAGCCAGACATCGCCTTTGTCACTGAGAGGAATATAGGACTTCGTCAACCAGTCATATTTGACAAGCACATAATTATCAGGGTCACTGTTATTGTAGAAAATCGGAATCTTTTCGCCTTCCATCGGAACATCCTCTTCCGTAAAGACCTCATCGGTAACCGGAGTATAAACCGTTCCGTTCACGTTATAGGTTAAAAAAGCCGAGTAGTGGTAATAAACATTATCATTGCTGTCCTCATGTTTGTATTCCTTCAGAGAGAGAACCTGTGCAGACCAGGTGGTGTAGTTCTTATACTTTGCCCCATAAGTAAAACGATGAACCACTCCAAGATACAGGGCTCCTGCAGTTAAGACCGCCATAACGGCAGCAATAATGTAGATGGTACTCTTTTTCACATATCTTTTTACAATCATAAACCTTCTCCTTCGTATATTATTGATTTACAAAATTTTTAATTTTATCCCGTTTATCGATACCTAACTTTTCCAGAATTCCTGATACATAATGCTTAACTGTGTTTATTGAAAATCCTAAATATTCTGCAATTTCCTGATTGGTCCAGTTCCGGCATGCCAGCATTGCAATGGAAAACTCCAATGGAGACAGGAGATCCGTCACTGTTTTTTGCATCTTAGGATTGTGGATTTTCATCCAGCTACGACTAAATGAGATTATCCCGCCTGCCAACTGCTTATAAATCTCTGGTTCTTTTTTTCGGACACAGACCTCCAATAATCCCTGTAACAGCCCATGATACTCAATAAATGGCTCCCAAAATCTATCCGGTCTGGCCATTTCCCATGCAGAATTTACTGAGTGTATGGCTTCTTTTTGTTCTTTCAGATTAATCTGACACATTGCCTGCACACAGTTCAGATATATTATGGGTATGGGATATGTCGTATCTGCCATCAAAAAAGCTCCCTGAACAAGCCCCTTTGCCCGGGCATATTCCTGCCTTAAATAAGTTTCATGTGCCAGAAGGCTGATTGCAAACAATCTCTGGCCTGTTGTGCCGCTTTGGAATCTCCAATTGTCAGATTGGCAAAGGTATAGAGCATATCTGCAGATAAACGAAGCATGATATCTTCTTGTGACAAATATGGTTTCACAGTCTCTGCACACAGTTCTGCATTGGCAGAAAAGTAATAATATTCTGCTAATGCAATCTGTGCTGATTCTTTATCTTCCATTTCTTTAATTACTTTTTCAGCGTTTCCTGGCTCAAATGTGCTTCCGGTTAAAGGAAGTACGGCTCTGTCCGATAATATCATCGTATCCCCGTTCCTTTCAATGAAAAATTTTCCTATCCCAATTTTTGATTGCTTTAATGATTCCAGATATATTTAAGTATATCACAAGTGGGGCGTATAGCACATCTTTTCTTCCTGACACCACAATCATGCACACTACAATCCCGGTACTCCTTTTTTGATAACATGACCATCATTTTCTGGTAATACAATGGTTCCATATTGGAGCATTTTTGACGGAATGAAAGATGCTCTCTATATAACGTTTCCTGTAAAATGATACAGTTTGTTACATAGAGAGCATTTTTATGGGGTAATATTTATTTACAAATGTTTCTTTTTACGATAATAAACGGTACTAGCAATAATAATTTCTGAAACAATCAGCCATGCCGCCCATACCAAAGGATTATTATAATCCCCTGTTTTCGGAGACTTATCCGTAGTCTGCTTTGTATTAGTTTGAGTTGCAGGCTGGGTATTTGAGGCTGTAGCCGTTTCCTGATTTTTATTGTCTGGATTCTGGTTTACGCTTGCCTGGATGGTAAACGTAGTACTTGCAGAACCATCTGTCCACAACATTTCCAGGTTATGTGTTCCGGCAGTCAGTGTATTCAGGTAAGAGGATTTCAAAGTAACAATGGTTGAACCGGACTTCACATCATAATTATCTTTTCCAATCTGAACACCATCTACTTTGATTCCGGCAAATTTAGAGAACTCTGCATCCACCCGGATGGTAAGGCTGTTGCCACTCTGCAGGACATAGCTGCTTTCAGATCCTTCTATAATTTTATAAGAAGTTTTGGTTTCTTCAGTTCCGGTTTTTACCGGCGGGATTTCGACTGCAGTTTTAGCATAATTACAAACTGTACACTGCTCATGCTTAGAACCTTTTTCCGTAGACGTAGCTTCCTTGTCGATTACCCAGGTAAAGCTATGTCCGGATTGATTTATTTTTTCACCACATTCACAGGTATTCCAATGATTATCCGCATCGGAATGCCATCCGGTACGGTCTGCTGTATGCTCTGCTGATTTTGCGATTACAACATCCAAAGAAGTAATCATATTTGCTCCACTTGCATCACTGAAATAACCACCGCAATTTGCACAGACCCAATATTGTATATTTCCCTCTGTCAGATGAGTTGCTTCTTTTCTGTCAACCTTAGACAGTGTATGTCCGCCAAGATAACTGCCGCAGATATTTGAGAGCAGGGAGGTTGTGTCTGCTGCCTTAATCTGGTTGGAACCAGGTGTTCCACTATCCGCACCTACAGCATTGAGTGAAGGGTTCTTCTTTTTATCAAAAGCGCAGCCAGCAGTGGTGCCATTATTATCATATCCAATGAATCCACCCGGTGCAATTGTTGGATGAGAACCTGTTACAGTACCTGCAGCATTACAGTTCTGAATATTTCCTTTGGTATTTGTACCGGAAAAGCCACCGGTTTTCGGCTCCCAGCCTGCCACCGTACTCTTTACATTACCATAGGAAACACTGTTACGAATCTTTCCTTTTTCCAGATATCCGACAAAACCACCGGTATTCCAGTTATTTGCCTCAACATTGCCATAAGATGCACAATGCTCTATTTCCACACTGGCGTCGGACTCAAATACACATCCGGCAAACCCGCCGGTTGACCATCCTCCGGATACGCTGCCTTTGGCGGTACAGTTTTTGTAGGAGCCCTGGAAAACATTTCCGATGAATCCACCACTGATACACCTTCCTGTCACAGTAACATCCGCGGAACAATCCGAAACATGGGCACGGCTTGCATCACCAATCAGCCCTCCGGCATACATCTTGGAGTCTACCTGTCCGGTTCCCTGACAGTTTTCTACTCCAACAAAGGTAGCTCTGGAACCACCCATCGTTGTAAGCGAACCTACCAGCACTCCGGCACCGTAAATATCCGGACTGGCACTTGCATCCGTGGAATTTCCGGCATAGATGGTAGCATTTTCAATACAGAAATTTTTCAGTACTGTTTCATCAGATACAGCTACTACGACACCAAACAAGCCGGCACAGACGTTATTTCCCCGTTCATCCACATATAAGCCTGTAATGACCTGATTATTTCCATCGAAATATCCTGAAAAAGCTTTGGAACTTGCATTTCCATAACCGATAGGAATCCATCTCTTTCCGCTCAAATCAATTGGAGCGGTCAACTTAAAATATTCCCCCGAATGTGTTTGCTCAGGTACTCCAGAATTTACTTCTGATGCCAGCTTTGCAAGCTGTCCTGCCGTAGCAATCTGATATGGATCATTCTTTGTACCGCTGCCGCCAGCAAAGTCAGCTGCTGTAAAATCTGTCCATTTCTCTGTTGTAACATCTGCCCGGGAAGTTATCGGTGTCAGTGTAAACAACATACAGACTACCAAAACCAAACCTAGTAACTTTTTTCTTTTTCCCATAATTCGTCCTTTCCTTTTAATGATTTTTAGTAAGATTCAAACCGACAAAATCAAGGTTTACGATTTTATTTTACCAATTTCATTTTTCTTTGGACATGCCCGTTTTGACAGAAAAAAGTGCCTGTTTTATTGTATTTAATCTATAATTCCGGAATCGGAAATAATTCTTCCGGGGTACCAAAGTGGGCACCCAGAGGGTTCATATATTTTGTCCACTGAAGTTTCGTCTCGTCAATGTACATATTTTCCTCATCACCAATGCCATAGTTTGGAATGCCGTTATTAGTGCCCTCTAAGAAGTCTTTAAAAGCATCTACATCAAGGTCACCGTTCAGATAATCCATCCAGAAATTGTCATGGGCTGCAAATAAAAGCTTGTCCATTCGTGGAGAAGCCCAGCCTAAGAAATCACAGGCAGCCTCATACTGGGAATCGTCTTCAAATTCAATTTTCCATTCGTAAGTATCAGCCCCATTTTTGATGCAGCGGATACCTTTTTCATCCATGGCAACCATATAAAATACATCTTCCGCATCTTCATCAGATTCATTTGTGGCATCTGTCGGAAACGTAACCTTAAGGGTATCGGATAAAAGCATATCGATAAGAGGCTGGGCTGGTGTATCATTTACAATGCTTTTCTTTGCTGTCTCTGCCATTTCCTTATCCTTAACTTCTTCGTCCTCTTCAATAGCTTCCTGTAAAGCCTCTTCCGCTTTATCAAAGGAGTCTAACAGCTTGTCCCATTCCTTTATGCTGAAAGACTGACCACCGATTTGAAAGCTCTCTTCGGTTTTACCATTTTTCATTTTGTTATAAATATTTTCTTTCCATTTTGCAATTTCTTCAGCCGGATTTACCGTAGCTGCAGAATCCTTATCCTCATTCATTTCAGAAAGCTTTTCCTGCACAAGCTGTTGAAAATGAGTCAGCCATTCGTTATCCTCAGTATTGTTATCCGGGTCAGTGGACAGAAAACCGAGGTAGTCCATTGGGGAGTTGTTGTTCCATATTGAGTTAATTGCCATAAGAGCTCCTTTCAGAAGTTGTTGTCTGGTGATTGCAAAAGAATATTTGTAACTTGTAAAGATTTCAGGGATTCAAAGTGCATTCTGGGTTTATCTGGCGTAAAATGCCAGCAGTTCTTAGGTACATGTTTTTCTTGCTGTCAGGCTGTCTTTCCGTTGCTTTGACACAATCGCAGTACTGTCCGTCGGGTACGGATGCGGATAAAGCCTGCAAGGGGCACTAAGAATTTCGGCAGGATAATCTTTTGTCTGGCAATCGGCGCAAATTCACATCCGTGTTCATATGCGCCTCGCCGGCACTTCCCTGTGCCGGCGTTGCCTGTTGCCAGACGAAATTCCAAGTGCCCCTAACAGCCTTTAAGATGCATCCGCACTTCGACGAACAGTCCTGTGATTTGTCAAACATTGGAAAGACCGGCTTAATAAACAAAAGAAAAACATGTATCTTAGAGCTGCGGTATTTTATGTCAAAACCCAGATACACTTTGAATATCCTGATAAATTTACAATCCATACATTTTTGCAATCATCAGAAAAAAATAAAGACACTTTATCTCAATCAATCCCTTGAAATAAAATGCCATCCATGTAATAACTTTATCGACCAATCGATTTAAATACATTAGAAGAAAATGTTGATTTCTTCAAAAAATGCAGGTAGGATAGAAGAAAAGGAGTAGGAGGACGGGCAGTATGGGAAAAATCATTTTTCTGGATGTTGACGGAACCTTGGTGGATTATGAAAATCATTTGCCGGAATCAGCAGTTCTTGCGGTGCGGAAGGCAAGAGAAAACGGACACAGAGTGTATATCTGCACAGGAAGAAGTAAAGCAGAAGTCTATGAGAATATCTGGGAACTCGGACTGGATGGAATGATAGGCGGAAACGGAAGTTATGTGGAAGATCATGGACATGTGGTTATGCACCAGATGATTACGCCGGAGCAGTGCCGCCATATTGTGGACTGGTTAAAGGAGCGCGGACTGGAATTTTATCTGGAAAGTAATGCAGGACTGTTTGCAAGTGCCGGATTTGAAGAGGCTGGAGAACCTGTGATTCAGGAATATTCCAGGCGGAAAGGCAAAGAGGGCGCAGATAAAATAAAGGTACGGGATGCATTTCCGAAAATGATTTTTGATGGAGAACTGTACCGGGACGATGTAAATAAAGTAAGCTTTATCTTAAATCAGTATCAGGATTATAAAGATGCCGTGACCGAATTTTCGGATTTGCAGGCTGGAACCTGGGGCGGAGCCGGCGAAATTGCATTATTTGGAGATTTGGGTGTAAAAAATATCACCAAGGGCAATGCCATTGCGCATCTGTTAGAATATCTTCATGCAGATGTGGCAGATACCATAGCTTTTGGGGATGCCAAAGTGGATATTCCTATGTTAGAATACTGTGGCTATGGTGTTGCCATGGGAAGCGGCGGAGACGAGATAAAGGCTATGGCAGATTATGTCACCGGGGATGTGGATAAGAATGGATTGTATGATGCATTTGAAAAATTGGGGCTGCTATGAAGAAAAATATTGGTATATTTTTAGTGATGTGTATCATGTTGACTGCGTGTAAAAATGATAAGTTTCCTTATGATGATGAACTGGATGATTCGGAAAAGAATGAAATAAGTACAGAGTATGACTCGTTAATTGACAGAAAAATTGCCAATACAAAAGATGAAAAAATAAATATCGGCTATGATGAAGCACTTTCTGAGTATGAAGGGTATCTTGATAATGTAAAATTATTTGAGGAAGACTATAAAAATCAGGATTACGATGGAGATGGAAAAACAGATCGTATTTTCCAGTATTTCAGAAATGATAATAAGAAAGTATATACGATTTGCTTTGGAAATGGTGACCACCTTGAACTGGGAGCATTTGATGATACATTTCTCGGTCTTGAAGTATGGGGAGCGGATATTACCGGAGACGGGAAAAATGAGATTGTCTTTTGTGGAGAGCATACAGGAAATACATGGATACAGAGTGGAAGTGAAATTGCAATCTGGAGAAAAGATGGCAGTGAGTACACAAGAATGAATCTGCCGGGAAAGCAAACCGGAATGCGATATTCTGCAGGATATGATATTTATATTGAAAAGGCGGAGCAGGAAAATACAATTCTTGTTACCTGTCCTGAATTGGGATTGGAAGAGGAATATGTTCTACCTGAAAATCAAAGAGAAGAATTTGATAGTTGTTATAAAGACTTAAAAGTTGGAGAAAGGATATTGAGTTCTTCAAAAGCATGGAAAATAGCAGTGGATGGAGATGATATATTTTTATATGAAGCGTTTTTAGACAGACAGACTGCAGCAGTTAAGATAAAAATGCAATGGAAAGAAAATAAATTTGAAGTAATGAATACGGAAATTTTAGAAGAGTATTTATAATGCATAAACAATGGCTGAAATGCAATCGCACAGGGTTGTTTTCTCCTTGGTGTTTTTAGTTGCCCGCATTAGGGAAGCAGCAAGCAGATAAAATAAGTAAAGAAAGTTTAGGAGGACAAAATGAGTAATAACGTAACAGAAAAGAAATGGTGGCAAAGTGCAGTAGTATATCAGATTTACCCAAAAAGTTTTCAGGACAGTAATGGAGATGGAGTCGGTGATTTAAGAGGAATTATGGAGCGGCTGGAGTACCTTGGAAAGCTTGGTATTGATGCGATCTGGTTATCACCGGTCTGCAAATCCCCGCAGGCGGACAATGGCTATGACATTTCTGATTATCAGGATATTGATCCGATGTTCGGCAGTGTGGAAGATATGGAAGCTTTAATTAAAGAAGCAAAGAAATACAACATCCGCATCATTATGGATCTGGTTTTAAATCATACCTCCAATAAACACAGATGGTTTGAGGAAGCAAAGAAGAGTAAGGACAACCCATATCATGATTACTATGTGTGGAGAGATGGGGAAGAAGGCGTAGAGCCAAACGATATGAAAGCCGTTTTCGGTGGAAGTGCATGGGAATGGGTACCGGAAATAAAGCAGTATTATTTCCATCAGTTTTTGCCGGAACAGCCGGATTTGAACTGGGAAAATCCGCAGGTGCGAAAAGAAATATATGACATGATTTTATGGTGGATGGAAAAAGGTGTTGGCGGCTTCCGTCTGGATGTAATCGACCAGATTGCAAAAGAGCCGGATAAGAAAATTACCATAAACGGCCCGAGACTTCATGAGTATTTCCGTGAAATGAGCAAAGAAACTTTCCAGAAGGGAGATTTAATTACCGTAGGAGAAGCCTGGGGTGCAGACCCGGAGCGGGCAAAGCTTTACAGTAATCCGGATGGAAGTGAATTTTCCATGGTATTCCAGTTTGAGCACATCGGACTGGATCAGCAGGAAGGCAAGGATAAATGGGATTTGGCACCGCTGCCATTCTTAAAGTTGAAACAGATTATGAACCGCTGGCAGACAGAGCTTTATAACTGCGGCTGGAACAGCCTTTTCTGGGATAATCACGATTTGCCGCGTATCGTTTCCCGCTGGGGGAATGATAAGGAGTACCGGGTAGAATCTGCAAAAATGCTGGCAGTTTTATTACATGGAATGCAGGGAACTCCGTACATTTTCGAGGGCGAAGAGCTGGGTATGACAAACGTCCACTACAATATTGAAGATTACCGGGATGTTGAAATCCAGAATGTATACAAGGAGCGTATCGCAGCGGGCTATGATAAGGAAGATGTTATGAATTCCATTTATGCCAAGGGACGCGATAATGCCAGAACGCCAATGCAGTGGGATGATACGGAAAATGCCGGATTTACAACAGGCACACCTTGGATAAAAGTAAATGATAACTATAAAACCATCAATGCCAAGAGCCAGATAGATGACCCGGATTCCATTTTCAACTGCTACCGGAAGCTGGTAAGCTTTAGAAAAGAGTATCCTGTTTTGGTGGACGGCAGCTTCAAATTACTGTTAGCCGAGGATGAAAATATCTTTGCATATGAGCGTAAAAATGCGGATGAGACACTGCTTGTTGTCTGCAATTTCTACGGCAATACCGTTAAAATGCCTTTGACGGAAGAGACAGAGGATATGGAGCTTCTTATTTCCAACTATAAAGAGACAGAGGATTCTTCCGTGCTTCGTCCGTATGAAGCAAGAATGTACTATAAAAAATAAGAGATTTCCTATTGAAATAAATTCTTTGCATAAATGTTGGAAATCCAACAGTCAGTCACTCCGTTATCTGCTACAATATGGATAAACCCACCGAAAAGGTTTATACAAATCAGATAAAGAAAAGATAAGGAGCACAAAAATGGCAGATTTATTAAAAAATATTTCCAAGAAAGAAGTTTTAAATTTAAAAGAAGAAGTAGCATATCAGGATGGACAGATTGTAAGTAAGACACTGGCACAGAATGATGCAGTAAGCGTAACCTTATTTTCCTTTGCAAAGGGCGAGGAAATCAGCACACACGCTTCCAGCGGAGATGCCTTTGTAACCTGTCTGGATGGAGTTGGAGAAGTAACCATTGATGGTGAGAAATTCCAACTGACGGAAGGACAGTCCATCGTAATGCCGGCAGGACATCCACATGCCGTATATGGAAAAGAGCAGTTTAAAATGCTTTTAGTCGTAGTATTCTAAGAAGAAGTAAGTATTAAAATACCGCCACATACATAAGACAAAGCCATCATCAGATGTGCGTATTGCCTGTGTATGTGGCGGTTTTGTGTTGCCAGATATCCGCAAGAGCTGACGTTATATCGATAAGACATTGTTTAATAATACATCTTTGCAGCCTGTTTCCGTTCCCGGTATTCCTGTGCACTGACCGGTGTAATCATACCGCAGCTTTCGCACATAATGCCACGCTGTTTCTGGTGGCTGAAAATCGGAATATAGAAAAGGGTTGCCTGATTTAACTGTCTGCAAAGGGTATGCATGACATTATGCCGGCAGTTTGGGCAGACAGAAGTGCCAACCGGGCCTTCACGTTTAAAAACTGTTCTTGTACCGTAGATAATTACCATGTCATAACACCTCCCTGATGAATATTTGCTTTTAACTGATTAAGAACCTGATCAAAATCTTTGCTTTTTCCACTGTGAGCGGCAACCAGAGTACGTTTACCATCTGCAGTTTCCAGTGCAATATAGCTGGTTGTTGTCGGGTCACCATTTAACATGTTACATTTGAAAACGTTCGTAATATCGTCTAAAGGAGTGACATAGAAGCCTTCCTTTGTATTGTTGTAATCCAATATGAAATGATTGGAAACAGCAACGCCAAGCTTTGGTGAAAAAATGCGTGGGCTGTTGGCAAAATCAGAGTAAATCCGCTGCAGACCGCCATTCTGTTCTAAGAGAGCAATCTTTTTCTTAACGGCCTTTTTCTTGTTGCCGCCTGCTGAAAAAATAATAATACCAAGAACTGTAAATACGGCAGCAATCACATAGAGTACAATGCTGTTTTCAACGGCTGTGTGTGTGGTATCCAGATAATGGTCACCAAAGTACTCGTCATAGTTGTAAGTAGTAATGTCCAGTCCGGTATCAGAAAGATAATCCACCAGATAATGAGCTGCCTGAGGAGGCATGCTGGTGCTTTTTCCCCGGATCGTGTGAGCAGGTAAGCTGTCGAGAACAGTGTCATCTACGTCTACACCATAGACCGGAAGGGAAGTTTCTCCCTTGGTAGCAATGATACTCCAGTAACCTTCAGAATCCTCTGCAATATAGAATTCTGTGTGATCTTTTCCATCAGAAGTAAGCTCCGCAAATGGCCCCATTACATAAGTAACCTCCATTGTTGCGTAACCATCGGTCTGTGCGTCAAACGGATCATAAGCAGTAATCCACATCAGAAGACCGAAGGCAAGGAAAACGCCACCTAATACAAAGAAAATAATCAGTGCAGCGATGTTTTTCCCACAGACTTTCAATAAATCCTTTTTAAATTCTTCCATTTTCTTTTTTCTCCCGTGTATTTTTTTAAACCAATTCTATCATGACATAAGAGGAAGAATTGTGCAACAGATATAAGGAAGATTATTCTTTCATCACTAACCATCTGCATTTACTGAGGGCTTTTCCGAGACACAGGTAAATAATATAGAAAAGGATGCCGATGAGGAAAGTGGCAGCTGCCCAGCGCAGATGCTTAAACAGGTAAATATATGGATGCTCATAGAGCAGGGTAATCCAGTCCTGTGTATTCCAGAGACTGTAAGCAAAAGCATTATCATGTAAAAGATAAACCATAAAAGTGGAAGCTCCCACAAAATTAATCATGCGGCTGCATGGAATATGGATGCGCCGGAAGATTTCAAACAGAGAAAGTCCCACAAGAATCGGAATAATGCTATAGTCTGAAAAGGAAGGAATCTTCTGGATAAAAATGTCTTTGCTTTCATTTAAAAAGTAAGTCTGAATATTGGTCTGTGTTACATTATAAGCAGAGATATAAATAAACAGGAAGGAAACTGCAATAATCAGATAGAGGCAATAAGTTCTGATTTTCCCAAATGGATTGTAAAGGTGGATAAAACCGCCCAAGGCATATAAGAAAATACCGGTCAGCAGTGTCCGGAGTCCGTTAGCCAGGGAATTTGCCATACTTCCGGTCCAGCGGAACTGGATAAATGCAAATAAGACAATCAGAAAGGTAAAATATTTCTGCTTGTCCAGTTTTGCCAGAAACTTGTTTAAAAAGAGGTAAGCGATTACCATAATAAAGAAATAGTAACCCACAAACCAGGACATACTGTTAAATTTATTGATGTTGACCAGTTTTAAAAAGACACCGTCAGTCATGCGGTACCAGAAGGAAGATACCAGTGTCAGGGAAACTGCGGCAAAACCAAGCTGTAACAGCAATTTCTTGGAAATTTTGGCAAGATTAATTCCATTTCCCTTTGAAACCATAAAGTATCCGGAAATCGTAATGAAAATAACATTTCCGATTTTTCCCATTGGAGCAAAGGTGGAAAGAAGCAGGAGCTTCTTATAAAAAACAGGTTCACAGAACAGTCCGTTATTCATACGCAGCATGGAAGCAGTGTCTGTTAACTGTACCTTCACACAGTGGTCAGAAATATGAAAAATAATAATCATAAACATAGCCAGAATACGCAATAATTCAATGTTGGAACTTCTGGTTTTAGCTGGTGTCATGTTGTCTAATCTCCTAATCCTAAAATGAAATACCATGCTATTATAATACAGATAGCTTCAAGATGCCACTATTTCCAGCAAAAGTGTGTTATAATGAGCAGTGCCAGTCAGGGAAAATCTTTGATTTTCGAGATGGCACTGCTGGAAATGTGCTAAGCAGTAAAAAATGAGATAAAAAAATACCCCCCACAGAAAGGAATCCACATATGGCAAAGGAAAAGATAGATGAGGGACTGATAGGAAATGAAAAAATCGAACAGGCAATTGCCGGCTTGCAGCAGGAGGCAACACCGGAGCAGTTAGCCCATACACTGACGGTAATCCGCCGGCGGATGCAGGAAGGCGGTCAGGTGATTGTGGCAGTGGAACCACCGAAGGGTGGAAGCCAGATGCTGCTACAGGCGATTGAGACAGATGGTAAGACCTGGTGGGCAGCCTTCAGCAGCTTTGAAGAAGAATTGAAAGGCGGCGGAAGTGTGAAATCCACATTCTTAGCTGATATAGAAAAGCTTTTTCAAGGAGCATTGCAGGCAGAGGGAATCGAAGGAGTCATTTTAAATCCGTGGAACCGTACCATAATGCTGGATAAGAATCTGATACAGATTGTGCTTGGCAGCAGATAGATATGTGGATAAGTAAACGTCAGAGAAGAAAAAGAGTGGAAAGAAGGAAAGAAGATTGAATTATGCAGAATGTATCGAACAGGCAAGAGGAAGAATTGGAAATTATTGCAAGGCGTGTGTAGAATGCAATGGACGCGCCTGCCGGAATCAGATGCCGGGACCCGGTGCAAAGGGAATTGGCGATACTGCCATGCGTAATTATGATAAATGGAAAGAGATTCGTGTGCAGATGGATACCATTGTGGAAAATGCTCCGGTGGATACTTCGCTGAAATTATTTGGAAAAGAGTTTAAATATCCGTTCTTTGCAGGCCCGGTAGGAGCGGTGAATCTGCATTACGGAGACTGTCTCAATGACATTTCCTATAATGATATTCTGGTATCGTCCTGTGCGGAATGCGGCATTGCAGCCTTTACCGGGGATGGTACAGACAGTAATGTCATGGTGGCAGCTACAAAGGCAATTGCCAAAGAACAGGGACTTGGAATTCCAACGGTAAAGCCATGGAATCTTGAAATCATCAAAGAAAAAATGGCACTGGTGCACGAAGCGAAAGCCTTTGCGGTAGCCATGGATGTAGATGCAGCAGGCTTGCCATTTCTTAAGAATTTGGAGCCGCCGGCAGGCAGCAAGACCGTGGAAGAACTGCGGGAAGTGGCAGAGCTTGCTGGAGTTCCGTTTATTGTAAAAGGAATTATGACGGTAAAAGGAGCTTTAAAGGCAAAAGAAGCCGGGGCTGCCGGAATCGTGGTATCGAACCACGGTGGCAGGGTATTAGACCAGTGCCCGGCAACAGCAGAAGTCTTAGGCGGGATTGCGGATGCAGTGAAAGACTCCATGAAAATTCTCGTAGATGGTGGAATCCGCTGCGGAACGGATGTATTTAAGGCAATTGCCTTAGGTGCAGATGCGGTAATTATCGCAAGACCGTTTGTGACAGCGGTTTACGGCGGCGGCAGGGAAGGCGTAGCGTCTTATGTTGCCAGGATAGGAACCGAATTAGAAGATACCATGAAAATGTGTGGCGTACACAGCCTGGCAGAGATTACAAGGGATTGCATATGGACAAAAGCATAGAGTGGAGCATGAAAACAAGAGAAGAAATATTAGCATACGGACTGTCTTTTCCGGACACCTATCAGGAGGCACCGTTCCATGACCAGAACTGGCAGCTGGTGCGCATAAGGGAAAGCAAAAAGGCATTTCTCTGGACTTATATGCGGGATGGATTCCTCAATCTGAACGTAAAAGCAGACCCACAGTGGAGAGATTTCTGGCGGAGTGCTTATCCTGCAGTCATTCCGGGGTATCATCAGAATAAGGAGCACTGGAATACCATAATCGTGGATGGCACAATCCCGGATAAAGATATCTGCCGCATGATAGCAGAAAGCTATGATTTAGTAACGGACAGCCCTACCAGACGGATTTATGAAGCAGTAAAGAAAATTCCAAAAGGGCAGGTGGCAACCTATGGGCAGGTAGCGGAGCTTGCCGGAAACAAGCGGATGTCAAGAGCTGTAGGAAATGCCCTGCATAAGAATAAAGACCCGGAAAACATACCATGTTACCGGGTGGTAAATGCAAAAGGCGGGCTTTCCGGAGCCTTTGCCTTTGGCGGCGAGAATGAACAGGCACGCCGCCTGATGGCAGACGGTATAGAAGTAGTGGACGGAAAAGTAGATTTAAAACGTTTCGGAATGAAAATAGAGAAAACGGATTAAGTTACTGGAACATTAGAGAACCTTTTCTCCGGTTAGCGGGTCCGTGATTTCTAACAGAGCTAAAATCAGTGCCATACGGACATATTTTCCGTTCTGTACCTGTTGGAAATAAGCGGCGCGCGGGTCGGAATCCACATCAACAGAGATTTCATCGACTCGTGGAAGCGGATGTAAAACCGGCATATCGGAAGGAGCCAGTTCTAATTTTTCTTTATTTAAAATGTAGGTATCTTTTAACCGGATATAGTCTTCCTCGTTGAAGAAACGCTCTTTTTGGACACGGGTCATATAGAGAACATCCAGCTTTGGAAGTGTTTCCTCTAAGTTAGAGACTTCCCGATAGGTGCTGTGGGAAGGCTTTAAGGTTCTTTCAATCATATAGTCCGGAATGCGGAGTTCTTCCGGAGAAATGAAATAGAATTCGTTACCCGGATAGCGTACCAGACTGTTTACCAGGGAATGAACGGTTCTTCCGAATTTTAAATCACCACAGAAGCCTACTGTCAGGTGGTCAAGCCGTCCCTTGCGCTGGCGTATGGTTAATAAGTCAATCAGGGTCTGGGTTGGGTGATAGTGTCCGCCGTCACCGGCATTAATGACCGGAATGGTTGCATACATAGAGGCGCAGAGCGGTGCACCTTCTTTTGGATGACGCATGGCAATAATATCTGCGTAACAGCTTACTACCCGGACGGTATCGGCAACGGTTTCTCCTTTGGTAGCACTGGACTGTTCCGCACCGGCAAATCCCAGTGTCTGACCACCAAGACTTAACATGGCGGATTCAAAGGACAGTCGGGTTCTGGTGCTTGGCTCATAAAAGAGTGTAGCAAGCTGTTTCCCTTCTGCAAGGTGGGCATAAGCCTCTTTGTGGATACCAATCCGGTCTGCAAGATCCAGAATACGGGTTGTTTCTTCTTCTGTAAGGTCCAGTGGACTGATTAGGTGTCTCAAAGCCATTCCCCCTTTATCATGTATTCATTTCGTTCTGCACCAGTGGAAATAAACTGGATATCGCAGTCTAAAAGGCGTTCTAATGTTTCAATGTATAATCTGGCATTTTCCGGTAAATCTTCATATTTGCGGCAGGCAGAAATATCCTGTTTCCAGCCCGGAAGCATTGTTACAACCGGAGAGAAGCTATCGATATTTTCGGTAGGGTCGAAGACGGTTGTGGTCTTATGATTTCTTTCATAAGCAGTAATGACAGGGATTTCTGTCAGGGAGCTTAAAACATCAAGCTTCGTTAAGGCAATTTTATCTGCATGCTGGCATTTCAATCCATAACGGCTGGCAACGGCATCAAAAGGTCCGACTCTACGTGGACGGCCGGTGGCAGCACCGTATTCATTTCCAAATTTACGAAGGATGTTGCACCAGTCTTCGGACATGGCTCTTTCTGCTACGAAAGGTCCGGCTCCCACACAGGTGGAATATGCTTTTAGGACACCCACAACATGGTCTAGGGATTCACCCGGGATACCGGCTCCAATCGGACCATAGGCGGAAATGGTGGAGGAACTTGAAGTGTAAGGGAAAATACCATAATCGATATCACGCATGGCTCCAAGCTGGGCTTCCAAAACCACCTTTTTATGGCTGGCAAGAGCATTTTCCAAGAAGCTTCCGGTATCGCAGATATAAGGTGCAAAAAGGGAAGCCTGTTTTTCACACCAGGACAGCAATGCCGGATAAGACATCGGCTCCTGATGATAACTGCCTGCCAGTTCCAGATTTTTGGATTCCAACATGGTTTTTATCCGAACCTGGACATTTTCTTCTTTTAAATGAAGCAAATCACCAAGACGCAGTGTTTTCTTCCGGTATTTATCGCTGTATGCGTAAGCAATGCCGCGGCGGGTGGAGCCGAAGGCAGCACCGGATTTCTCAAGACGTGTTTCTTCCAGTTCATCCTGAATCCTGTGCCATGGCATGGAGATGGTGGCACGTTTGGAAAGTTTTAAATGTTCCGGGGTAATAGAAATACCGCGGCTTTCGATATCTTCAATTTCATGGGTGAGGTGCTCTAAATCAATGACCATTCCATCCCCCAGTACGCATACCACATTGGGATGCAGAATGCCGGACGGCAGAAGATTTAAGACAAATTTTTCCTGTTTGGTTACAACGGTATGACCGGCATTGTTGCCACCCTGATAACGGACAACGACATCTGCATGTTCTGCAAGCAGATCAATGACACGTCCTTTTCCTTCGTCTCCCCAGTTAATTCCTGTTACGGCTGTAAGCATATCGATTCTTCCTTTCTGTAATCATGTATAAAATAAATAATTTTAAGCGTATAAAATTTATCAGGTGCAGTACCGGAAAGTCCGGTCGGTAAGTATTCTTGCGAAAATAAGTCCCAGCGGCAGGGCAATAATAATCATTATGGCAATGGAGAACCAGGAAACCGCTTCCGTTAAGGACATAATGCCAAAGTTATAGAAGGCGCGGTAAAGATATAGTCCCGGAACCATAATTACAATGGAAGGTACGGTTAAAGAGATTCGCGGATATCCATTGTTTTTCTTAATAAAGGATGCCAGCAGACCGGCGGTCAGTGCACCGATAAAGGCAGCAGCAGCGGCTGGAATTCCGGTAAAGTCAACCAGTTCCAGACGTAAGGTATTGGCAACGGAGCCAATCAGTGCAGCAGTAGCTGCCATGGGAATGGAACTGTTAAACATAATAGAGAATCCAAATACGCCGCAGAAGCTTGCAATTAACCGCAGAACCAGCCGTGAAACATCACTGAGATTTACAGAGGTAAAGTCCTGAGGCTGAAGTCTAAGCAGCATTGCCATAATCCAGGCAAACATGGTAGCCACAAGAACAATGATGATGGAATAGGTCAGCCGCTCCAGTCCGGAACGAAGATCCAGTTTCGCAAGGTCAATGCCGCTTGTGATAAATGGAAAGCCCGGGATAATAAACAACATGGAGCAGATGTATCCGGCTTCATGGGTTGCCGGAACATGGAAAAAAATTTCGGCAGCCTTTAAGCAGATGGCATACATAAGGCAGGCGGCGGAAATAGAGACTGCAATATTTAAAAACAGCGTAAAATGATGTTTGATTAATTTGGTCCGGATAACATTTCCGATACCGGCTGCAATAAATGCCAGAATCATTTCCACAGGGCCTCCGCCCAGAAGAAAAGTAAATGCGCAGCAGGCTAAGGCTGCCGCAAGTCCCAGTTTGGCGGGAGAATAAAGGGCGTGGATTTTTTCGATTTCATCCAGCCGCTTATGGATTTCCTCGCCGGTTAAATGGGCTTCTTCCTTTGGAAAGCTTTCTACGAATTGTTCCATGCGGTAAAGTTTGGAGGTGTTGACGCCGGTATTGGCGATGCTTAAGGACTGGGAGACACAGTCATTTCCATCAAAGCAGTTAAATTCGATGGACATAAGACCTACATCTACCGTACAGGTAACTCCCAGTTCCTTTGACAGCTTATTCATGGAAGTACGGACACGCCAGGCTCCGGTTCCACAGGATAACATGATTAATCCCACACGTCCGATGACCGAGGCTTTTTCAATCAGTCCCGCCTGGGCAATCAGTACGTTGCTGTCATCACTGGCATAATCATGCCAGGGTATTTCCATATGATTTTTTTCCATAATATCAATATATGAAGTAGTGGAAGATGCACTCTTATTCATAAATAATCGCCTCAGCTTTGGCAATATGCCGTTCCAGATTCTTTAAAAAAATGGAATTTGGAAGGAAAATGCCGATTTCATCATATTTTTCATCATGTTCCACAAGAGAATCCTGTCCGTAGAAGACAAATGCCATTGGAAGCTCTTTCTCTAATTTCAGTACAAGGTCGAAGATTGCAGAGTAGGCTTCCGCTTCGGTCTCCTTCTGTTTTATGGTATCTGGAAGCTCCCGGATGAGAAGCACCCCATGGCTGCGTTCTAAGACAAGCTGTCCAATGGTATCTTCACCGGTATAAGCGTGGCTGTACCGGTATGCCTGGGAAAAATACATATTCTTTGGTTCCCCTAAATCGCGGTAGCTCTCAAGAAAATGCTGATAATCCTTATTGTGAATATCACCACAATACTTTGGCAGAAGTCTGCCGGTATCATCGGTCATAATTATCGGATTTTCTTTTCCATCTGCGTTGAAACGGTAGGGAATCAGATAGGAATTCCTCAGTAAATCGAATAGGGTATTCCGGCAGATAGCCATAAGAAATGCCGATAAATCTTTATTTTGATAAGCATCAAAAAGAGCTTCTGAAAAATCCTGTGAAGAAAGAGAAGAATCAAATTCATCATTACAGAATAAATAATTGCAAAAAGTTTCCTGAAGTCTTTCACAGGCCCATGGGTCATGCAAAATCTTTTCAAATAAAACGTCTGCTCTTTCTTCACGAGGGAAAAATGTTGAATTTTTCATAGAAAATATGCGCTTCCTTTCTGCTTTATAGCATTCGTAAAGAGCTGCCGGTGGCAGCTCCTTGTAGGGTTTGGGTGGAGAAATGTAAAGGGGTTGTTTCCCTTAATTTCGGCTTGATTATACTATTGCATTGGGAATAAGTAAAAGCTATAATTGATATAGCAGAAATAATAAATTGATATGGTGAAAATGTATGGATATAAATTTTGAATATTATAAGATTTTTTATTATGTGGCAAAATACAGTAATTTTACCAGGGCTGCCAATGCCCTTGGCAACAGTCAGCCTAATATCACAAGGGCAATGAACGGACTGGAGCAGCAGCTTCACTGTACGCTTTTTGTCAGGACGAACCGTGGGGTACAGCTGACACCGGAAGGGGAGAAGCTGTATACCCATGTGTCGGCAGCCATGTCGCATCTTTGGGCGGCAGAAGAGGAACTGGCAGACAGCAGCGGTCTTGCCCATGGAAGCATTTCTATTGGAGCCAGCGAGACTGCCCTTAACATATTTCTTTTGGATAAGCTGAAAGATTTCCATATGAAATATCCGGGAATCCGGTTGAAAATTTATAATCATTCAACACCTCAGGCAATTGAGGCAGTAAAGAGCGGACAGATAGATTTTGCAGTAGTGTCTGCACCAGCAGAAGTAGAGCAGCCACTAAAAAAAGTTAATCTGCGGACATTCCGGGAGGTACTGGTGGGTGGAACAACATTTACCGCACTGGGCAGTCAGGAGCTTTCCCTAAAGGATTTAAAGGATTATCCGTTAATCTGTCTGGGAAAAGAAACCATGACATTTCAGTTTTATAATAAGCTGTTTTTGTCTTATGGGCTGGCACTGGAGCCGGATACAGAGACAGCAACCACAGATCAGATACTGCCACTGGTAAAGAGTGAGCTTGGTCTGGCTTTCATCCCGGAACCGATGGCAAGAGAGGCCATCGAAAAACATGAAATCGTACAGATTTCTCTTTCGGAGACGATTCCAAAAAGAAATATCTGTATGGTATACGACAGTCAGCATCCTTTAAATGAGGCGGCGCGTCAGTTAAGAAAAGTCATTTTAGAAAGCAGGTGAGCATATGACACTTCAGCAGTTACGCTATATTACAACCGTGGCAGATACCGGAACCATCACGGAGGCGGCGAAGAAATTATACATTTCCCAGCCCAGCCTTACCAACGCCATCCATGAGCTGGAAAAGGAGATGGGCATTACCATTTTTAATCGGACGAATAAGGGAATCTTTATTTCCAGGGAAGGGGAAGAATTCTTAGGATATGCAAGGCAGGTATTGGAGCAGACCACCATCTTAGAGGATAAATATAAGAAAAACGGTGGCGGAAAAAAGCAGTTTTGCGTATCAACCCAGCATTACTCTTTTGCGGTAAATGCCTTTGTGGATCTGGTAAAAAAATACGGGCAGGAGGAATATGATTTCAGCCTGCGGGAGACCCAGACCTATAAGTTAATCGAAGATGTAGCGCAAATGAGAAGTGAAATCGGAATCCTTTTCTTAAATGATTTCAATGAAAAAGTGATTATGAAAATATTGAAATCCTCCGATTTGGAATTTCATCTGTTATTTGTGGCAGAACCCCATGTTTTCATCAGCAGGCATCATCCGCTGGCAAAGAAGAAAATCATAACCAATGAAGAACTGGCAGAGTATCCGTATCTTTCCTATGAGCAGGGGGAACACAATTCCTTTTATTTCTCGGAAGAAATTTTCTCCTCTTTTGAGCGGAAGAAAAATATCCGCGTCAGTGACCGGGCAACCTTATTTAATCTTCTGATTGGTTTAAATGGTTATACGGTGTGCAGCGGAATCATTGACCAGAAATTAAATGGCGAAGATATTATCGCAGTGCCGCTGGCAGATGAAGGTGATATGAGAATCGGATATGTGACCCACCGGAAGGGAATGATAAGCCGGTTAGGGGAAACCTACCTTGAGGCATTAAAGAAATATATTACAGGAGAACAAAGAGTATGAGCCAAAGAAAGTAATTTTCCAATCAAAAAATGGACTGGTCATAGTTTAAAACTATGGACAACATTTATTTTTATGTATTTTTCAGAATGAGGAACTCCAATTATAATGAGGGAAATCAATTCACAGGAAATGGAGAAAATCAGAATGAAGAATTTAACAACACCGTTCCGATACGATTATGTAGGAAGTTTTTTACGTCCGGAAAAATTAAAGAAAGCCCGTGCTGACTTTGAAGCAGGGAAAATTACCAGAGAGCAGTTAAAAGAGGTAGAGGATGTCTGTATTTTAGAACTGGTCGCAAAGATAAAGGAGCTTGGATACCATGTGATTACCGATGGGGAGTTTCGCAGAGCCACCTGGCATCTGGACTTTATGTGGGGATTCGATGGAATCGAGCATAAGAAGACTGTAGATGGAAATACAACCTTTGACGGCGAAGCAGCAATGATAGATGACACTTTCATGGTGGGAAAGATTTCCATAAAGAATCATCCATTCGTTGATCATTTCAAATTTGTAAAAGCACTGGAAGATGAGAATACCATAGCAAAGCAGACCGTTCCATCTCCAGCCCAGTTCTATGCTTATTTCACCGGCGCAGAGCTTTTGGATACAACCCTTGAAATTTATGGAACAGAAGAAGCTTTTGCAGAGGATGTCATCAGGGCATATGGAGAATTTATTGAGGAAATCTATGCAGCAGGCTGCAGAAATCTTCAGTTCGATGACTGTGTATGGGGTGGACTGGTAAATCCGAAGCTTGCCGTTGCACTGACCGGAAGAAGAGGCGAAGCATTGGAAGAATATAAGAAGGTTATTCTTGCATTAAATAATAAGGTAGTAGAAGAGGCACCGGCTGACCTGATCATCAACACCCATGTATGCCGTGGAAATTATCATTCTACTTTCTTCAGCTCCGGCGCATATGACGGAGTAGCAGATTTGTTATTCGGAGAGGAGAATGTCAATGCTTATTATCTGGAATATGATGATGAGCGTTCCGGTGGTTTCGCACCGCTGGCAAAAATAACCGGCAATAAGAAGGTGGTATTAGGACTTGTTACCACCAAGACACCGAAGCTTGAAGACAAGCAGTCAGTCATTGCAAGAATAAAAGAAGCGTCCAAATATGTTCCATTGGAAAATCTCTATTTAAGTCCACAGTGTGGATTTGCCTCCTGCGAAATCGGTAACAAGCTTACGGAAAAAGAACAGTGGGCGAAACTGAAGCTTGTCAAGGAAATCGCAGAAGAGGTCTGGGGAGCTTAAAAAATCATTACCACAATTCCAAGAATTACCAGAATGACACCGGTAACCCGGTTCAGTGTCTTTGGGGTAGCCTTATTGGCAAAGACAGCGGCAATTCTTGCCCAGATTAAGGTAAATACAATGCACAGAACCCAGACGGTGACATCCGGCAGTCCGCCGATGGCAAAATGGGAAAAGGCACCGGTAAGTGCGGTAAAGGCCATAATAAATACACTGGTTCCAACAGCAGTTTTCAGTTCATATCCAAGTACAGAGGTCAGGATTAAAAGCATCATCATGCCGCCTCCGGCACCAACAAAGCCGCAGATAAAGCCAATCAGCACACCACAGATTATGGACTGGATGGCACGCTTCTTTGCAGAAACGGCAGACATGGATTCTTTCGTGGTCATAACCGGCTTTATGATAAATTTAATACCCAAAAGGAAGGTCATGAAAACGGAAAAATTTCCCATGGTGGTAGAAGGAACAAGGCTTGAAACATAGCTTCCTACTACGGTGAAAAGCAATACGCTGACCATCATAATCAGACCGTTTTTAATATCGAGGTTCTTATGCTTTCCATATGTATAGGCAGAAATGGCACTTGCCAAAACATCGGAAGAAAGCGCAATGCCGACTGCCATATATGGGTCAATGCCTAGAAAATGAATAAGCAGCGGACTGATGACAGCAGCGGCACTCATGCCGGCAAAACCGGTTCCAAGTCCGGCACCCATGCCTGCAAAAAAAGTAACAAAAATCGTAGTTAATAAATCCATTTTAGGATACCTCCTCTAAAATCATATCCAGCGTTGTCTCCATCTGTGCCATTCCTTTAAAAAAGGCATCTTTCGTGGCATCATCCAGATCGGCAATCAGCCGGTCGGCAAAATCCTGCTGCAGAGCCTGTCCCTTTTTTATAACAGGGGCAGCCTTTTTCGTACATAGAAGCTGTGTCTTCCGGCGGTCGCCGGCAACCTCTTTGCGGATGAGATAACCGTCTTTCACCAGCCGTTCTACATTGACGGAGACCAGATTTGCCTTAATCTGGCGAACCTCAACTATATCTCTGGCAGTTGAATATTCCGGATTATTTCCTAAAAACATCAAAATATCAAAAGCAGTCTGCGGCAGATGCAGCGACTGGCATAAAGGCTTACATACTGCAGTGTAGGCAGCAGACATTTTTCTTGCAAATGCAATACCTGTATTCATATAAGAGTCCTCCTGATGAAAATACTTCAAAATGAAATAGTTCAAAAATGAAATAATTATTTTGATGGTATACTAGCACCGGAAGGAAAAAATGTAAAGTGAACTGGAAAAAATTTTATAAAAAGTTTATGATATAGTGAGCCTGTTTACTTTTGGCGAACGGCGAATATTGATCATGGGCTGGTTTTGCACATGATATAATGAACGCAAGCGGGAAGAATGCGAGGAAATACAATGAATAAGCAGGAAATTTATGAATACCTGAGTCAACAGCATATCTGGTACGAAGTGACAGAGCATAAAGCTGTTTACAATATGGAAGATTTATCAGATGTGGAAATTCCTTATCCACAGGCAGATGCCAAGAATCTTTTTGTACGTGATAATAAGAAGCAGAATTATTATCTGATTACAGTGCGAGGGAACCAGAGGGTAGATTTAAAGGCATTTCGAAAGGCAAACGGAACGCGTCCGTTAAGTTTTGCCTCGGAAGAAGATTTAACTGAGAAAATGGGACTGCAGGCGGGTTCGGTAACGCCGCTTGGAGTACTCAACGATGAAACCTGCAGCGTGAAGGTATTTGTGGATGCTTATTTTCTGGAAAATGATGCATTGATTGGAGTACATCCCAACGAGAATACTGCTACTATATGGATGAAGACAGAGGATTTACTCCGTATCATCCGGGCGCATGGAAATGAAGTCCATTGTGTGTCGATGTAGAGAAAATTATCCGGAGAAGCTAATGGCATGACAGTCTATGATAAAATGGCTGAAACGTAGTAAAATAGGGCTTTTGAACAATACATTATAATCTGATTCCGGCGTTTGCAAGCCAAGTGTTATACAACAATCATGCAATTATGCAATCACTTTATATTTTTTATATTCGTATTTTTATTCACGTGTTATGGAATACAAAAAGGATAGACAGTTCATGAACCATCTATCCTTAAAATGCTTATTCTATACGGTTTTAAGATTAACCAAAGTATCTCTTTAACAGACCCTCAAAAGCTTTTCCGTGTCTTGCCTCGTCTCTAGCCATCTCATGAACTGTATCGTGGATTGCGTCGAGGTTAGCAGCTTTGGCACGTTTTGCAAGGTCAAATTTACCAGCAGTAGCACCATTTTCTGCATCTACACGCATTTCCAGGTTCTTCTTTGTGCTGTCGGTTACAACTTCACCAAGCAGTTCTGCAAATTTTGCTGCATGTTCAGCCTCTTCAAAAGCTGCCTTCTCCCAGTAAAGTCCGATTTCCGGATATCCTTCTCTATGTGCAACTCTTGCCATTGCAAGGTACATTCCAACCTCAGAACATTCTCCTTCGAAGTTTGCTCTTAAATCAGCAATGATATCTTCTGGAGCACCCTGTGCTACACCAACTACATGCTCAGCAGCCCATGTCTTATCACCTGTCTGTTCTTTGAATTTCTCAGCCGGAGCCTTACATACCGGGCAGAATTCCGGAGCACTTTCACCTTCATAAACATAACCACATACTGTACAAACAAATTTTTTCATTTTAAGATCTCCTTTTCTTTTTATAATTGTATTTATATATCAATAATAGTAATTGTTACTGATATTAAATTAGCATAATTATTTTTAAATGTCAACTGTTTTTTTTGAGATTTTCTGATTTCGTTTTTCTTTTTTATTTTCTGCAGAATTGGTTGATTTATCTGCCAGAGAACCGGATTTATCCAATAACTTTTTACATTCCGGACAAAGTCCGTAGAATCTGGTAATATGTCCCTCAATTAAACCGGAAAATTCTTCTGCAGCAATAACATTAATCAGATCAATGTTTTTCATTTTTAAATCGAGGACGGAATTACAGTTTGTACAGAAGAAGTGGTAATGAGGTTTCGGATTACCATCAAAGCGGTCCGGCCCATTTTCCGTTGAAATCTTTTGAATCTCGCCTAAATCTGCCAGAAGAGAGAGATTGCGGTATACCGTTCCCAGACTGATGTTGGGATATTCCTGCCGGATATCGGAATAAACTGTTTCGGCAGTCGGATGGTCGGTACGTCCCATCAGGTTATTCTTAATACTTTCCCGTTGTCGGCTAAATTTAATCATATATTCTCCTCAACAAATAATAATAATCGTTATTGATTTTAATATAATTCTTAAAAGGAACTTTGTCAAGGAGAAGTGTAAAGTAAAAATCTGCATGTATGAGAAGTATAGGCAAAAATCTGCATGGAATCTTAGAAGATGGAATATGATATAAGGAACAAAAAGATATAGGAAGGAAAGGTTATGCCGCAGTTTAAACGGTTCGTTGCATATCTTTATTATTATGAAAATGATACAAAGGAATATCTTGCCGGATTTGCCAGAGTAGAAATGCGCGGAGACATCTGCAGATTAGAAATACATTTAAAAGGAACAGAATATGCGGGGCAGGAAGGAAAGGTAAGCCTTTTTATCCGTAGGGAAGGAAAAATTCTGGCTTTTCCGGTGGGTAATATGCGGCTGATGTCCCAAAGCTCAGATTATAGTGGAAGGATTTCTGATGGTGAGCTGGGGGATGAAACCTGTCATATACAGGATGTCTGTGGAATTCTGATTCAGCCGGCAGATGGTAATTTTTATGGCAGCCAGTGGGACAATGGGGAGATACATAAGGAAGAAATAGAAATGCAAGCAGCAGAAGAGCCGTCTCTTCAGACTGAGGAAGTGCCGATGCACCATATTTTCCCGGAACAGATAAGCATGGAAAAAGGAATCCAGGAAAGAAGCACGCAGGAAAAAGGCACTGGGGAAAAAGAGGCCTCCATCTGGGAGCACTGGGAGAATCTGAAGCAGAAAATGACGATCCTGCATCCTTTTGAAGGAGAGAATATAACCTGCGTTCATATGGAACTGCAGGATTTACGGGAGCTGCCACAGAAATACTGGTGTCTTGGGAATAACAGCTTTCTTCTGCATGGTTTCTTTAATTACCGGTATCTTTTCTTCGGAGAACAGGTGACGCCGGAAGGACGAGAGCTGTTCTTGGCGGTGCCGGGGGTTTATCAGAAGCCGGAAAAAGTAATGGCGGCTATTTTTGGTTTTCCACAGTTCCGGACGGAAAAGCCGTGCCGGCAGTTAGAGGGGAGTTTTGGCTACTGGTATCGCCGGATGGACGAATAAGGGCGAACCGGATATGGTCTTCCCATTTTCCCTGTATCAGGGCATATTCCCTGGCGACACCTTCCTGTTGGAAATCAAGGGATTCTAGCAGACGGATGGAAGCGGTATTTTCCGGCATGACGGCAGCTTCTATCCGGTGCAGATGAAATTCTTCAAACATAAGCTGAATACCAAAAGCAAGGGCTTCGCGGGCGTATCCTCTGTGCCAGTATGCAGGGGAAAAGCGATAGCCGGTCTCACAGGAATAGTAAGTAGAACGGTTGATATTGCGGAAGCAGACGGTGCCTATGATTTCGTCCGGATTTTCCATGCGGAATATATAGAAGCGGATGAGGCTGTGCTTTAAGGTGAGACTCAGCTCACAGTTCATCAGGGTCCGCTGGTAGGCCACCGTATAGAACTGCTCCGGGTGTATGGTTTCATATGGCTCAAAGACATTCCGGTTCTGCTTATAAAACTGAAGAACTGCAGGGGCATCATCTTCCCCTAACAATTTCAGGATTAAGCGGTCTGTTTCATAGATAAATTTCATGTTATTAACTCCTGCAGCTGGTATAAGAATACCTTTTTGTTATGCTCAAAATATGCTATTATTATAACAGAGAAAAGAGTAAAAGTCAGGAGTAAACATGGAACCGGAGATAAAATATATGAAAGCAGCCCTGCGGGAGGCAAGGAAAGCAGAAAAATTAGAGGAAGTTCCTATTGGCTGCGTGATTGTGCAGAATGATAAAATTATTGCCCGGGGCTATAACCGGCGCAATACCGATAAAAATACCCTTTCCCATGCGGAACTGACTGCCATTAAAAAGGCATCGAAGAAGACCGGGGACTGGAGGCTTGAGGACTGCGTGATGTATGTGACCTTAGAGCCCTGCCAGATGTGTGCGGGAGCCATTGTACAGTCCCGTATGAAAAAGGTGGTAATCGGAACTATGAATCCCAAGGCTGGATGCGCCGGTTCAGTGATGAATCTTTTGCAGGTGGCAGCATTTAATCATCAGGTAGAGATAGAGCGGGGCGTATTGGAGGAAGAATGTTCAGACATGCTGTCGGAATTTTTCAGGCGGTTGCGTGAGAAGAAGAAACAGCAGAAAATGAAGGCAAAACCTTGACAATCCGGCACAAAATAGGCTATAATTTAGATTCCGAGCAGCCGGGGTGGCAGCGGTGCCCTGTACCAGCAATCCGCTATAGCTGGGGTGATATCCTGTCTCGGGTTTGAAATTGTAAAGCAGCCCTGAATAAGTGGCGTTGATGTCTGGGTCTTACGCAACAGGAATCTGTGAACCGGGTCAGGTCAGGAATGAAGCAGCCCTAAGCGGAAGCTCCTGTGTGCCGTAAGGTCGCCTGGACTGAGTTGGCTGTTCAGGTAACGTTTGCAACGAGAATTCAAAACAGGATGCTCGGTTTTTAATGCAAAAAATTAGAAATTATAATATAATAAAGATAAGGGTTCTTCATAAGAAAGTCGGAGAGAAGAAAATTTAATATAATAAAGGAGATAAAGATGAAGAAGTACGGTTTTGGCGTAGATATTGGTGGAACCACCTGTAAGATCGGATTATTTGAGACCAGCGGGAAAATGCTGAATAAGTGGGAAATCCCAACCAACAAGGCAGATAATGGCGGACATATTTTAGATGATGTGGCAGCATCCATTGACGAGAAAATGAAATCAGCATCCATTGCAAAAGAAGATGTGGAAGGAATCGGCGTAGGTGTTCCTGGTCCTGTATTAGAAGATGGCTCTGTTTCCGTATGTGTAAACCTCGGATGGGGACAGGTTCAGGTTGCCGATGAATTAAGCAGTAAGACAGGTCTTCCGGTTAAAGTAGGAAATGATGCGAATGTAGCAGCCCTTGGCGAGATGTGGCAGGGCGGTGGAAAAGGCTACACCGGAGTCGTTATGGTTACGCTTGGAACCGGTGTTGGCGGCGGAATTATTCACAATGGTAAAATTATTCCGGGCGCAAACGGAGCAGGCGGCGAAATTGGACATATTACCGTCAATACAGAGGAAAAAGATACCTGCGGATGTGGCAGACATGGCTGCTTAGAGCAGTACGCATCAGCTACCGGAATCGTCCGCATGGCGAAGAAACTTCTGGCTGAGAAAGATGATGAGTCTTCCTTACGCGGATTTGAACCGCTGACAGCAAAGGATATCTTTGATGAGGCAAAAAAAGGAGATGCTCTGGCATTAGAGGCGGTAGAAATCTTAGGCGAGACACTTGGTATGGCGTTATCTAATATTGCCTGTGTCGTTAACCCACAGGTATTCGTAATCGGTGGTGGCGTATCCAGAGCCGGAGATATCTTAATTGATACGGTAGCAAAACATTTCAAAGAGCATGCATTTGCATCCTGCAAGGACACCAAGTTTGCATTGGCATCCCTTGGAAATGATGCCGGAATGTACGGCTGCGTGCAGATGATATTAGACTAAGAATCAGATGAATCGAGAAACATGCTTTGCCAGATTCTTTCGTAAGTAAGTGAAAAGCCTCCGTCCTGGGACGGAGGCTTTTCTTGATTTATTGCGAGAACCAAAGGACTCTCTTGGACCTTGAAAAAGGCACAAAGTCCAGTAAAAAGAAAGGGAGACTAAATAATTAAAAGATGATTAAATAATCATAATACGCGTTCTAATTCGTATTTCTTATTCAACAGAAGTACATCAGCCCTTGCACCCGGGGTCAGGCTTCCGATGGTTTTCTCCATTCCAATGCTCTTGGCAGGGTTGCACGCATGGCATCGCTGATTAAGATGACGCGGTCATCTCCAAATATGCGGAAAACGCTGCGGATAACGGCTGGATGGATGTGGATGCCATCACAGATAATTTCCACCATTGCATGTGGGGCATCAGCAGCGGTACCCACAATACCCGGGTCACGGTGGTGGAATGCCGGCATGGCGTTGAACAGATGAGTTGCATGGATGGCACCTGCTGCGAAGGCCTTTGAGGCAATTTCATAAGAAGCAGTAGAGTGTCCAAGAGAAATAGTAACTTCATCATGGAATTTTTCGATAAATTTGTCTGCTCCCGGAAGTTCCGGAGCGATGGTGATTAACTTTATTTTGCCACTGAAAACTTCTAACAAGCGGCAAAATACGTCTATACTAGGGCTACAGAGGTAACTTTCTTTCTGGGCACCCTTCTTTGCCGGGGAAAGGAAAGGACCTTCCATATGAATACCGGCTACATAGGAATGGTTTCTGTCATCCGGTACACCGGAAACAGTTTCGAAGATTTCCATAAGCTGGTTTTCCGGTAAAGTCATGGATGTTGCACAGAAGGATGTAACACCGCAGGAATACAGGTAAGCTGCAATATCGGAAAGTCCGTCTGTATTTGCGTCACAGAAATCATGACCCTTTGCACCATGGATATGCACATCAACCAGTCCCGGAATCACATAATTGCCGTTTGCATCCAGAATTTCCTCATGTTCGGAGACGGGTTTGTCTACGATTGTATGTGTAACATCATCGATATATAAGTCTTTTTCACGGAAAGTGAAGTCATCACCCCATACAAGACCGTTTCGGATAATCATTCGAATACCCCCTTAAATCAGTTTATTTTTAATAATCAGTGAAAGAGCTGCTTCATCAGCAACAATGGATACGTTGTTATGTAACTGCAGGATAGAAGCAGGAACAGTCGGAGTGATTGGACCAAACAGGGCCTGATACTTCATTATAATCCTTTGCTTTATAAATACGCATAGTACCCCTCCTTAAAAGGCAATTTCTATATTGTTTAGTCTGATTATATAATCGGAAAAATGAAAATGCTATAAAATAGACAAAATAGCCGCTTAATAGAAATATGCAGTGGCAAATATATCTTAAATAGAAATCATAACAAGCTAACACATTACCATATCAAATATGATTAAATCATAATTTAACACAGATTAAAACAGGATTAAACCAGTTTATGAAAAAATTTAAGAAATCTTAAATTGACCCGCTGTGGGGGCTGCTTTACAATGAAAATAGATTGTAAGCAATTACGGAAAACATAAGAAACAACGGAGAAAAACATTGTCTACAAGAAGAGAAAGAGAACGAAGAAAGAAATTAAGGAGAATAAGAAATGCAATTTCAGCAGCTTTTTGTGTACTGGTATTGCTGTTAGTGCTGGGAATCGTAAACCTTCTGACCGGTGTTTTGGAAAAACATCTTCCTATTATAGATGGGAATGGAGACTATACCATCAGTATACTGGAAAAGCTGTCCGGAGATAAAGAGGAGAAGGAACCGGATAAGAAGGGACTGACGGTGTGCATTGATGCGGGACACGGCGGAAAGGACAATGGTTCTGACTATAAGAACCGCTATGAGAAAGATGATACTCTTGCCATGGCACTTGCCGTACAGAGTTATTTGCAGGAAAAAGATGTGAATGTCATCATGACACGAAGTGATGATACCTTCTTAAAACTGTCAGAGAGATGTGATATAGCAAATGAAGCGGAAGCAGATTATTATGTATCCCTGCACCGGAATACCGGAGAGGGATATGGAGTAGAGACATGGGTATACAGTGGAGCCAATGAAGAGACCATGGGACTTGCCGGAAATATCCAGCAGGGGTTAGCCGGAGTCGGTGTACAGCGCGACCGTGATGTGAAAAAGGGAACCCAGAAGAGCAGTTCAAAGGATTATTATGTAAACAGCCATTCCCATATGCCGTCCTGTATCGTTGAAATGGGATTTATGAATAATGCCAAAGACAATCAGCTTTTTGATGATAATAAGGAAGCATATGCGGCGGCTATTGGAGATGCCATTATTGCTACTTATAAGACTTACCATGGTGACGGAACAGGTGGAAATACAGAAGCAGATACGTCCATCGGAGATACTACAACAGGTGATACAGACACAGATGGAACCTCCGGCAGCACAGAAGACAGTACCGCCACAGAAGATACGAAAAACGTTGGAGAAGTTATTACCAACCAGCAGATTGCCAATGTGGAAGCTTTGGATGGAACCTGTCAGAACTGGGGGCAGGGCGTGAATTTTGATGAAGAGAACCGGCCGATTGGAGCTGTTTCTTATCAGGAAAAATACGGAGACTATCAGGCGAATTTTATCGGAGCAGATGAAAAGAAGATTTATCTGACCTTTGACGAAGGCTACGAATATGGCTGTACGCCGCAAATCTTAGATACTTTAAAGGAAAAGGGCGTAAAGGCAACCTTTTTTGTGACAGAGCCATATGCCAAGGCACAGCCAGAGCTGGTACAGCGGATGATTGACGAGGGACATGAGATTGGTAATCACAGCGTGACCCATCCGTCCGAGGGCCTTCCATCCCAGAGTTTGGAGCAGCAGAAAAATGAAGTCATGGAGAACCACCAGTATATTAAGGATAATTTTGGCTATGATATGCACCTGTTCCGGTTCCCGGCGGGTAAATTCAGTGACCAGTCCTTAGCAGTGGTCAATAACTGCAACTACAAGAGCGTGTTCTGGAGCTTTGCATACAAGGACTATGATGTCAATAACCAGCCAGGCGAGTCAGAAGCGTTACAGAAATTAAAAGACCGGATGCATCCGGGAGCAATTTATCTTTTACATGCGGAGTCTACCACCAATACAGCCATTCTTGGAAGATTTATTGATGCGGCGCAGGCAGCAGGCTACGAAGTGGTGGCATTTCAGTAAGACGCAGATACAAGGAGAAGTCCGGTGGAAAAATATGCAATATTAATCTTACCAATTACATTAAGCATCATTATACTAGTAGCTGGAAGTATTGCATTTTATATGCCCTTGAGGTGGGAGGAACGGCAGAGAGAAAGATATCCTACCTACCGGGGAAAGAAAGCAGAGCAATCAGAGGAGCACTGGTACAGGGCACAGAAACTATATGGAAAATGTCTTTTGGTGTCAGGAAGTATCGACCTTCTGCTGGCATATCCGCTGACCAGGTGTTTTTATTGGTTCGTGGAAGCTTTCTGGCATAGCGAAGATGCAACACTTCCGGCTGTTTTGATATTGTGCGTTCCGAGTTTTGGGTTTATACTCAGTGCATACCTGATAACAGGAAGCAGAATGAAAAGAGAAATAAGATTTTCGGGTAGTTGTGAGGACAGAAAATGCGGATACAAAAGAGAAAAATAATATTGCCAGTCATGGTATTACTGCTTGGGATGACTGCTTTGGGAGCTGTATTATATGGAGTAGGAAATATACAGAGGAACCATAGCAGAAAAATGGCGAACCTGAATGCAATGATATATTCTGAGCGGATAAAGTCTGATATTATGCAGGAAGTTGGAGCTACAAATGCTTTAAAGCAGCTTCTGGTCAGTGAAAATGGCAGGATTAATAAATTTTCAGAGGTGGCAGAGGATATGATGACGGATTCCATCCAGAGTATCCAGCTTGCACCGGATGGTGTAGTAACAGAGATATATCCGGAAGATGGCAATGAAGCCGGAAAAATCGACTTGCTCAATGATGCAGACAGGGGAGAAATTTCCCGTTATGCCAGAGATAACCATATTGAAATTATGCAGGGACCGTTTCAATTAGAGCAGGGTGGATATGGAATGGCAATACGAAATCCGATATACCTGATAAATGAAAACGGAGAAGAAGAATTCTGGGGATTTGCCATTGTAATTATCCGTGTACCGGCTATTTTTTCAGATTCATTAAAAGCACTTTCGGATTTTGACTATGATTATACGTTATCAAAGACCGTTTCTCCATGGGATACAACATATGAAGAAGTATATAGCTCAGGAGCAATTCTGACAAATCCGGTTGCTTATGAATTTGAAGCAGCTGGAAACCGGTGGAAACTGGAAATCATGCCGAAGACAGGCTGGTCGAATCATGAGCACCTTTATGGAATGCTGGCTGGCGGACTGTTGATTGTTCTGCTGCTGACGGGACTTGTCTCTATGATTTTGGCTTTGGATGAGCATAAAAATAGATTTAAAAAGCTGGCTGTAACCGATGTATTGACCAGAATCAATAACAGGCATGGATTTGAGGAGCAGGTAAGACAGTATTTGAAAAAGTATCCGGAAGCTTCCTGCGTGGCAGCGCAGTTTGACATTGATGATTTCAAATTCATTAATGACATGTATGGACATGAATCCGGAGACAGGGCATTACAGATATTAGCCGAAAGCATGCGGAAATCGTTCCCGGAACATGCTGTGCTTGGACGGAAAGGAGGGGATGAATTCTGCATTTTCTTAGATAATTGCACCGGTGAAGAAGTAAGGGAGAAACTGGAACAGTTTACAAAAAAGAAGCGTTCTTTCTGGTATGAAGGTGAAAAAGTGACATATACTATTTCCCTGGGATATGCAGAGTATCCGTTACAGGGAAAAAACTATTCACGGTTGATGCGCTGTGCAGATGCAGCACTTTATGAAGTAAAGCTTGACGGGAAAAATGGTTGTATTCAGTACCGGGAAGGAATTGGCCTTGAAATCAGAAAGCAGCTTGGATTTGCATTGAAGGATGTTTCAGAAAATCTTCCGGGAGCATTTATTATTTATAAAGCAGATAAAGAAAATGATGAAATTCTTTTTGCAAACCATGAGATGATCCGTCTCACCGGATGCAGGTCCATGGCAGAACTGCAGGAGTATACAAAAGGAAGCTTCCGTAACCTGATTGAAGAAGAAGAAAGGGAGCAGGTTGAAGAAAGTATCTGGCAGCAGATAGGAGAAGGACATTCCAATGATTATGTACACTTCCATCTGAAAAAAGCAGATGGAACCTCAATGAGGGTGCTTGACCATGGCAGAATTGTGGAAAATGGACGATACGGCAGAGTGTTCTATGTACTGATGGTGGACTGGAATTCTACAAAGCGGCATTACAGAGATGCATTTTAGAGACTGTAAAACATGATAAAAAAGAAAGAGGTATAGGATGATGAAGAAAAAATTAATCGCAATTGTAATGGGAATGGTATTTTGGGCTGGATTATTTGGAGGATGTGGCCAGACAGAGGTGAAGCAGGATAATGCAATCACAAATAGCAGCGAAGAGGGAAAAGAAGAAGGAACAGCAGAAGAAAAAGAATTAACAGGAACCATTGATGAGATAAAGGATTTTATGTTTGTTGTGACAGATGAGAATGATACGCCATATAGTTTTACTTTTGAAGAAAAACCGGAGGGATTGGAAAATGTCAGCAATGGAGATACTGTAACGGTAAAATATACAGGAACAATTTCTGAGGTAGATCCGTTTGAGGGAGAGGTATTATCTGTTGAAAAGGCAAAATAAAATCAAAATAACAATGAGATTGTCAGCAGCAATGGTATTCCTGGCCATGCTGCTGTGTGCCTGTACAGAAGCATCACAGAATCAGGAGCTGCCGGCTGCAACATATATGGGAGGAAAAGACTCCATTGCCGGGATTTGTGAAGAACTGGAATCAGCAGGAGCTTCCCATGTAGATACATTTCGGGAATGGACGACTGATTTCGCGGATACTGCCGGAAAAAATGCCGGACTGGAGGATGGCTGGTCAGATCCTGGAAAAATGAAAGCAGATATTGGAAAATGTATGGATGGCTGGGAACAGAACCATGACTATTCGGATGCTGATTGCAGAATGACAGCGTTTCTTCTGCTGGATGGTGTGCTCCGTGCAGAATCGACAGAAGACAGCTATGAGGGTACCTACTTAATGTTTGATACAGAAGCAATAGATAATGTGGACAGGTATGAAAGCATAAAAGAGAATAAAAATATGTTCACCACACTCTATGGAGAAAAAAGTGTAACAGATGGCAGTCACCCGGAAAATACATTTTCCGATAGCTGGAAACATTATGGATTTCAAGTGGATAGTGACAGGCTCTCTCTTCTTAGCATAGTAATATATGACCCATACTCGGATGTTGTTTTTGTGGGGCATACCGGTGTTCTGATAAAGTACAGTGACTATTATTTGTTTATAGAAAAAATCGCTTTTGAACAGCCGTATCAGGCAACAAAGGTGCATAATATGGATGAATTGCTTGATATTATGTCGCTAAGACCGGAATATTTTGGAGAAGAGGGTGAAGCAGGTCCCTTTGTTTATTGTAATGGAGAATATCTCGGAACATTAAAGAAAAATATTTAAAGAAGTAAATATTTTACAACTTATGTGGAACTGGAGTAAAAATCAGATAGATGTAATTGGCAAAAAACCGCCGCCTCATCGTTCGGGAAAGAACGATGGGCGGCGGATATCATATAACCAGAATGACTGCAATGGAACTGTAGCCACAGGGGCGTTTTATTTATTGGCACCGTCAGCATCAATTACAGATTGAATCTGTTTCATCAGGGTATCGTAGTTGTCCTGATTATCAATTCCACCGAGCATCGGATCGCCCACAATATTACCATTTCTATCGACTAAAATTGTGGTAGGGAATGCCATAATATCAGAGGCATATTTACCTGCATCAGAAGCAGAGTCAATGGAAAGATTGCGGTATGCTACCCCCTGGCTTTCCAGAATAGCTGCAGCTTCTTTGATGGCATCCTCGTTTCCATCAAAGGTTTCTGTATTGATTCCAATTACCTCTCCTCCCATGGATTTGATGGTATCATTTAATTCATTAAGTTTTGACAGCTCGGCAACACAAGGCTTACAGCCGGTAAACCAGAAATTAACGACAGTTACTGCATTTCCGGAAAACAGGCTTTCGTCAACAGAATTACCATCATAATCCTGACCGGAGAAATTCCTGAAAGGAGAGGTATCGTCAGAATTATCCTTCTGGGAGGCATTGTCAGATGCTGTATTGTCCTTTTCGATTGCTGCTATCTGTTCCTCGATTTTTCGAATTGTTTCAATATCATCTGTAAGAGTTTTTAATTCATCGTCTGTAAATGAGTCTTTATTTGATTCGACGGTGGCAGCCAGATAGTCGGCGTAATTTCCGCTTGGATCAGCAGTACTTTTATTCATCATGCCAAATGCTTTGTTCCATGCATCTTCATGATCAGCAAAGAGCTGATTCTCCTGCTGATATAAATCATCCAGCGTAGTGTTGGAACTGCCGGAAACTTCAGTGCCGGCTTCGGTCTGGGTATCGCGGGAAGCTTCTGTGTTTGAAGTTCCTTTTCCGCTACAAGCTGTAAACAATAATGCTGTACAGAGGGTAAAAATAGAAATAACGGTTCTTTTTGTTTTCATGAATAATTTCTCCTTTGAATAATTGATAATAAAATTAATGGTTACTTTTTTGAATATTGTTGTCTACGGATGCTCTTTTTTCGCATGGCATGCCCATAAACTGATAGTGGATGGCATCTTTAGGGCAGGCTTTTATACATGCTCCGCATCGTATGCATTCCGGATGATCCGGGGTCTTAAGCACATCAACATCCATTTTACAGGCATTGGAACATTGACCGCATCCGACACATTTACTGTTTTCAACCTTAATTTTAAGAAAGCTGACCTTGTTAAACAGTGAGTAGATTGCCCCGAGAGGACAAATCCATTTGCAGAAGGGTCTGTAAAACAAAATACTTAACACAACAACTGTAATTAAAATAAGGCATTTAAAAGAAAATAGCTTTCCCAGTGCAGATCGTATGGCAACATTTCCCAGTGAAAGAGGTATAGCCCCTTCCAGAACGCCTTGAGGACAAATGTATTTGCAGAAGAACGGATCCCCCATCCCAATGGAGTTCGTTACAAACATTGGCAGAAGTATAACGAAAACAATAAGGATAAGATATTTCAGGTATCTTAGTGGTTTCAGCCGGGCTGTAGAAAATTTTTTCCCGGGAATTTTATGGATTAAATCCTGAAACCATCCAAACGGACACAAAAAACCACATATAAATCGCCCAAGTGTCACACCGAGTAAAATAAAAAATCCTGTTATGTAGTATGAAAATTTAAATCGCGATGAACCGACAACTGCCTGAAAAGCTCCGATAGGACAGGCTCCGGATGCAGCGGGACAGGAATAACAGTTTAATCCGGGTACACATACCGTTTTAGCACTGCCCTGATATATTTTACCCTTGAATAAATTGGGAATATGAATATTAGTAAGCAGCGTGGCAGCTGCCTGTATCCATCCACGTATTCCAGCAGCTCTTTTTGATATTATTTTTTTATTCTTATCCAATTCCGACACACTCCAGACATAATTTTATCGCTTTGCCAAGTACGGCAGCTGCTTCACCTCTGATTGCACCATAGCTGACCATAGTGATACCGGTGATAAGCAAGGCAATTTGAGATATTTTTTGACACTTCAAGATATTGTTGCTCCTTTCATTTGTTGAATTTATTGACCTGCTGACCTGGGTATTATACAATAGCAGTTGTAAAATTTTTGTTAAGAAACAGGTGAAAGCTCTTGAGATTATTAATAGTTGAAGATGAGAAACAAATATGTGACACAATTGCAAAAAGTCTGTATGATGCCGGTTACGAGGTGGATACCTGCTATGACGGGGAAGAGGCACTGGAATGCATTCTGGCGGAGGATTATGATTTGATTGTTCTGGATCTGAATCTGCCGGGTATGGATGGAATGGACATTTTAAGGGAACTTAGACAGAAAAATGAGGAGACGAAGGTCCTGATATTATCTGCAAGAGGACAGATTGCCGATAAGGTTGAGGGACTGGATGCAGGTGCAAACGATTATATGGAAAAACCGTTTCATTTGCAGGAACTTGAGGCACGTATCAGAAGCCTGACAAGAAGAAAATTTGTGCAGAAGGATATATGCCTGGAAAGTGGTGAAATTAAGTTCAATACGATAAGACGCGAGGCATATGCAAAAGGGAAAATGGTTCCCCTGACAAGAAAAGAAAATGGTATTCTGGAATACCTTCTTCTTAATCTTGGCAGACCGGTCAGCCAGGAGGAACTGATAGAGCATGTCTGGGATGCATCCGTGGATAGCTTTAGCGGCTCCATCAGAGTGCATATGTCGTCACTCAGAAGAAAACTAAAGTCCGTGCTTGGATATGATCCGGTTTTGAACAAGGTGGGAGAGGGGTATAAAATACGAGAGGAGTCCGATAAATGAGAAGAATGTCGCTGCAGTGGAGGCTTACCTGTATCATTACATTATATATTGCGGTAATATGTGGATGCCTGACTATGCTGGTCTATAAAAACGGTGTGTATTATATGGATTCCCTGCAGGAGACTGTTGATGCACAGGGAGATGGGAATGGAAATGAATCAGACGAAATATATATCAGTATTCCGGAAGACAAGTGGGACGAATTTGCAAATGATTTTTCGGTCCAGGTATATAACAATAAGACGGATTACAAAAAAAGCAGCCTGATAATTTCAGCTTTATTGGCACTTCTTGGTGGAGTGGCTACATATTTTATAAGTGGGCGTGCCCTCAGACCGATTAGAGAGTTTTCGGATAAAATCGAAGAAGTACAGGCACAGAATCTGGCAGATTCACGGATAGAAGAGAATCAGGTGAAAGAACTGAACCAGCTTAGTGCTTCATATAACAAAATGCTGGAACGCCTTTCGGATGCCTTTGAGATACAAAGACAATTTACCGCAAATGCAGCACATGAGCTTCGAACCCCGCTGTCTTTAATGCAGGTACAGCTTGATTTATATAATTCCGCCAGACATCCGGGCAATGATACAGATACTTTACAGACGATAAAGATGGTTACGGAACAGAATGACAGGCTCAGCAGGATGGTAAAGACACTTCTTGACATGAGCGAACTTCAGACGGTGGGGAGAGATGAGAAAATTGCAGTTGACGCTCTCATTGATGAAGTGCTGGCAGATTTGGAACCTCTTGCACAGGAAAAAAATATAAAGCTTGCTGGAAAATGCAAGAATACAACAATGGTCGGAAGTGATATTCTTATTTACAGGCTGGTATATAATCTTGTTGAAAATGCAATAAAATATAATCATTCAGGTGGACAGGTTACAGTTACTGCGTATCAGAAGGAAAAGCATGTTTATCTGTCAGTAGAGGATACAGGAAGTGGAATCCCGGAGGAACTACGGGAGCGCGTGTTTGAACCATTCTTCCGTGTGGATAAATCCAGAAGCAGGGAACTGGGGGGCGTAGGTCTGGGACTTGCTTTGGTTCATGAAATTGTGAGAGTGCATGATGGCAGTATAACAGTTAAGGCCAGTCCGTCTGGAGGGACGATTTTTGATGTGATTTTTTAAAGAGAATATATCTGATGTGCTTTTGAACAGCCAGGAATGGGAGGAAAGAAAATGCCGGAACGAAAAATAGTCCGTACAGCCAATGAAGATTTACCGGTAATTAAGGAAATGAATGCAGCCAGTAAAATGAAACTGGAAAAAAGAATGATAAACCTGTCCTTTATTGGAAGTGTACTCTTTGTAGCAGCAGAAGGAGTTATGGCATATATCAGTCATTCCCATGCAATACTGATGGACTGCGTATTTGATGTGACAGATTTAATAATGATAGGACCGTTTCTGGTGCTGGTGCCACTGTTGTACCGGCCGGTAACGGAACGCAGACCATATGGATTTTCCCAGGTGGAATCGTTATTTCTGGTAATCAAGTACAGTGTGCTTTTAGTAGTTACCATCCAGCTTTTAATTGACAGTGTTCAAAGCATTCTGCATGGTGGACATATGGTAAATGCCAGCCAGCTTGCAGGCTTTGAGTTTGGTGTATTTGCCGGCTGCCTTGTCATTTATTTCCTGCTTCATTATTTCAGTAAACGGTATGCATCCGTAGTGGTAAAAGCGGAAATGTATAACTGGAAACTGGATGTAGTCAGCAGTTTTGGCGTATCCGCCGCATTCTTCGGACAGTTCCTGCTGCAGAAGACACCGTACGAATGGCTGGCACCGTACATAGACCCGGTAGTAGCAATTGTGATGGCATTAATCTTAATTGTAGAACCGGTGAAAATGATATTGCATGGACTCAGGGAGCTGGTGCTCTTTGCACCGGAGCAGGAAGTGATGGACCAGATACGTTCCATAGCAGAACAATATATGCAGACCTGTTCCTATACGATAGAATTTTTGGATGTCATCCAGACCGGACGAAAAACCTGGGTGGAAATATACATAGACAGTCCCAATGATATTATTACAATGCAGTCCCTCACCAGAATCAGAAATGGAATCCGGGAGGAATTAAAGAAATACTTTGACCAGATTTATGTAGAACTGATACCGGATTTGCCGGAATAAAAATAATACCGGACACAGGTGCCGGAGTGTATAAAAAGTGCCGATGGAATATTCCACCGGCACTTTTTATGAAACGGAGATGGCGGGATTCGAACCCGCGTGCCCCGGAGGGCTAACGCATTTCGAGTGCGCCCCGTTATGACCACTTCGATACATCTCCAGATAAAAAAGAGTGCATACACTTTGTTGGATTCGTGTGGTAAAGTGTTTTGCACAATAACATATATATCATACAATATTTTCCTGCCGGATGCAAGCAGATTTCATTGACAGACCCGGCAAATGCCCGTATAATATTATTTATATTGGTTATAGTGACCATAAGTAGGAGGATTAGACAAATGAATAATGAAAAAGAGTTCAAGCCGTATATTCCGGCAGACAAAGTTTTGCCGGAGCTTACGCCAATCTCTATTATTCTGGGTATCCTGCTGGCCGTAGTTTTCGGTGGAGCAAATGCATACTTAGGACTTAGAGTAGGAATGACAGTGTCGGCATCCATACCGGCAGCGGTAATTTCCATGGGAATTATCCGCGTAATTTTAAGAAGGGACTCCATTCTGGAGAATAACATGGTACAGACCATCGGTTCTGCCGGAGAGTCTCTTGCAGCAGGAGCAATCTTTACACTTCCGGCTCTGTTCATGTGGGCAGAGGAAGGTGGCACAAGCATGCCATCTTTAGTGGAAATCGCATTGATTGCATTAATCGGTGGTGTTATCGGAGTTATGTTTATGATTCCACTTCGTAGTGCGTTAATCGTACAGGAGCATGGAAAGCTTCCTTATCCGGAAGGAAAAGCATGTGCAGAAGTGCTGGTAGCCGGAGAAGAAGGCGGAGCAAAAGCAAGTACCGTATTTGCTGGTCTGGGAATTGCAGCAGCATACAAATTCATCACAGATGGTTTGAAAGTATTCCCGAGTGAAGTGACTTATGAAATCAAATCTTACAAGGGTTCCGGAATCGGAATGGATGTACTTCCGGCACTTCTTGGAGTTGGTTATATCTGTGGAGCCAGAGTATCTTCCTACATTTTTGCAGGTGGAGTAATCGGCTGGTTCGTACTGATGCCGTTAATCGCACTCTTTGGCGCAGACCTTACCATTTTCCCGGCAAGTGTTCCGGTATCTGAACTTGGCGCAGCAGGAATCTGGTCAAACTATATCCGTTACATTGGAGCAGGAGCAGTTGCTGCAGGCGGAATCATCAGTCTGGTAAAGAATCTGCCACTTATCGCAAAGACCTTCCGTCAGGCATTAAAGAGCTACGGAAGCAAAGGAAATGGCGACAACAGCCGTCTCAATAAAGATATTCCAATAAATATCGTAATTCTTACGATTGGAATCATGGCTATTATCATGTGGCTGGTTCCGGCAGTTCCGGTAAGCCTTCTTGGAGCAATTATTATTGTAATCTTCGGATTCTTCTTTGCAACCGTATCATCCAGAATGGTTGGTATCGTAGGAAGTTCTAATAACCCGGTATCCGGAATGGCAATTGCAACACTGCTTATCACAACTATGATTTTAAAAGCAACCGGAACCATCGGAATGCCTGGAATGGTAGCTTCTATTGCAATCGGTTCTGTCATCTGTATCATCGCAGCAATCGCCGGAGATACATCCCAGGATTTAAAAACCGGTTATCTGGTAGGAGCAACACCTTGGAAACAGCAGGTTGGTGAAATCATCGGTGTAGCAGCATCTGCTATTGCAATCGGTGGAGTATTATATCTGTTAAATGCAGCATGGAGCTATGGTTCCTCATCAATCCCTGCACCGCAGGCAACCTTGATGAAGATGGTAGTAGAAGGAGTTATGGGCGGAAACCTTCCTTGGGTACTGGTATTTGCAGGTGTTGGTATTGCAGTAGTAGTAGAAATCCTTGGAATTCCGGTATTGCCATTTGCAGTAGGTCTTTACCTTCCGATTTACTTAAGCACACCAATGATTGTTGGTGGATTAATCCGCTTATACTTCGATAAGAAGAAGGGTGAATCTGAAGAAGAGAAGAAACGCAAAGTGGAAAATGGAGTGCTTTACTCATCCGGTCTGATTGCCGGAGAGGGACTGGTAGGAATTCTCCTTGCAGTCTGTGCAGTCATTCCATTCAAGGGAGAGACCTTTGCAGATGCATTTAACTTATCTGCAATATTCGGTTTCAGTTTAGGAAACATTGGCGGACTGGTATTCTTTGCATTACTTGCTGTAACCTTAATCCTTTTCATCCGTGGAAAGAAGAAAAAAGAAAATTAAAAACAGAATAAAGTAGTTCTTACATCTGCCGTCTTGCGAAAAGGCGGCAGATGTTTTATACTGCTAGCGAAGATAACAGGAGGCAATATGGCAAAGAAAAAAGACAATTATTTAGATTATATCCCACGTCCGAATACATTATTTGAATGTAATAAGAACAAAGATGGCAAAATAGAAATAAAAATGCATAACAAAGGTGTGTTTAACAAAATCGCACAGGTATTATTTAAGAAACCGAAATACAGCTATATCGAGCTGGATGAATTCGGCAGCTTCGTGTGGGAGCAGATGGATGGAAAGAAAACCATCTATGAGATTGGTACACTGGTAAAAGAAAAATTCGGCGACAAGGCAGAACCTCTTTACGAGAGACTGTCCCAGTATATCAAGATTCTGCATAACAACCATTTTATCGTATATGAGAATAAATTAAGAAAGAAGGAATCATAATGAGCACATTAGCAGGCTTAGAACCAAAAGAGGTATTTCATTATTTTGAAGAAATCAGCAATATTCCACGTCCATCCTATAAAGAGGAGAAAATCAGCAATTATCTGGTAAACTTCGCAAAGGAACGGAACTTAGAATATTATCAGGATGAAGTAAAAAATGTCATTATCATCAAAGAGGCAGCACCGGGCTATGAAGATGTTGCACCGCTGATGATTCAGGGACATATGGATATGGTGTGCGAGAAAGAACCGGGCAGCACCATCGATTTTGAAAATGACGGACTGACACTGGAAGTAAATGGAGATTATATCAGTGCAAAGGGAACAACCCTTGGCGGCGACGATGGAATTGCAGTTGCATACGCATTGGCAATCTTAGACTCTGACAGTATTGCGCATCCGCGTATCGAATTTATCTGTACCGTGTCCGAAGAGGTTGGCATGGAAGGTGCCGTAGCACTGAATGTTTCCCACTTGAAAGCCAAGAAGCTTCTGAACCTAGATTCTGAAAATGAAGGAATCATGCTGGTAAGCTGTGCCGGTGGATGCAGCACCGTATGTGAGCTTCCGGCGGAATGGGAAAAGAGCGCAGGAAATCTTGTTTCTATTCATGTGGCAGGCTTAAAGGGCGGACATTCCGGCGTGGAAATTGACAAAGGAAGAGCCAACTCCAACATTTTACTGGGAAGAATTCTTTTGGAATTAAAAGATGAATATCATTATCAGATAGCAGCATTATCCGGCGGAAATAAGCAGAATGCCATTCCAAGAGAAAGTGCAGCAGAGCTTATGGTACAGGAAGATGCCACACAGCTTGTCCATAAAATAGAAGAAATTGCAGAGAAAATCACCCATGAATTTTCCACCAGTGACCCGGATATCCAGATATCCGTAGCAGTAGAAGAAAACTGTGAGAAGGAAGTATTAACAGAAGCTGCGGCAAGAAAAACAGTGCTTTTAATCAACCTGCTTCCAAATGGAATTCTTCGCATGAGTGATGACATCAAGGGACTGGTAGAGACTTCTTTAAACCTCGGCGTTCTGACTCTGGAAAAAGATAAGCTGACTCTGCAGTATGCCGTAAGAAGTGCAGTGGGAACCGCAAAAGAATATCTTTTGAAACGTATTGCTGCGCTGGTGGAAGAGTTTGGCGGAAGAGTCACCAATACCGGTAATTATCCTGCGTGGGAATACCGCAGGGATTCTGTACTCCGGGATGATATGGTCCGCATTTTCAAGGAAATGTATGGAAAAGAGCCGACCGTAGAAGCAATTCATGCCGGACTTGAGTGTGGCATTTTAGCAGGTAAGATTGACGGACTGGATGCTGTCTCCATCGGACCGGATATGATTGCCATTCATACCACAGAGGAGAAATTAAGCATTTCTTCCACAAAGAGAGTATGGGATTATATCTTAAAAGTAATTGCCTGTAAATAAATTGCTTAAGCGGGCATTATAGCTTGTACCCTAAAAAAAAATATATTATAATATATTTTGGATGTGTGGGCGTATGCACAACAATAAGCAAAGAAAGGGATGCAGCAAATGAAAAGAATAGGTATGTTGACCAGCGGCGGAGACTGTCAGGCATTAAATGCAGCAATGCGTAGCGTGGTAAAAGGATTAAGTCATAATGTGGATGAGTTGGAAATCTACGGTTTTTATAATGGTTACAAGGGATTGATTTATGGCGATTACCGTCTGCTTACATCAAAGGATTTTTCAGGAATCCTTACCAAGGGCGGAACTATCTTAGGTTCTTCCAGACAGCCATTTAAACTGATGCGTGTGCCGGATGAGAACGGGCTGGATAAGGTGGAAGCAATGAAGCAGACCTATCATAAACTGAAACTGGATTGTCTGGTAATCCTTGGCGGAAACGGAACACAGAAGACTGCCAATCTCCTTCGGGAAGAGGGATTAAATGTCATCCATCTGCCGAAGACCATCGACAATGATATCTATGGAACAGACATTACCTTTGGTTTCTATAGTGCAATCAATGTAGCATGTGCAGCTATTGATTGTATACACACAACAGCAGCATCCCATAATCGTGTCTTTATCGTAGAAGTCATGGGACATAAAGTGGGCTGGCTGACCCTGTACGCAGGTGTTGCCAGTGGAGCAGATATCATATTACTGCCGGAAATCCCATATGATATTGATAAAGTCATCGAAGCAATAGATAAGAGAACCAGGGATGGAAAAGGCTTTACCATTCTTGCGGTAGCAGAGGGTGCTATTTCCAAGGAAGATGCAGCACTTTCCAAGAAAGAATACAAAGAGAAGTTAAAGAATTATAAATATCCGTCTGTATCCTATGAGATTGCAGACCAGATTGAGAAACGCAGTGGCACCGAAGTACGTGTAACCGTACCGGGCCATACCCAGCGCGGTGGCAGTCCATGCCCATATGACCGTGCACTCTGTACACGACTTGGTGCAGCAGCAGCCCAGGCAATCATTGATGAAGATTACGGATACATGATTGCGATGATTAATGATAAGACAAAGCGTGTTCCACTGAAGGATGTGGCTGGCAAGTTAAAGACTGTTGACCCGGATTGTCAGATGATTAAAGAAGCAAAGACCATTGGAATCAGCTTTGGAGATTAAGAGAAGCGAGGATGGAATAGATGTCATACATGGCACTTTACCGTAAGTTCCGCCCACAGGAATTCGCGGATGTCAAAGGACAGGAGCATATAGTAACAACCTTAAAGAACCAGATAAAGGCAGACCGTATCGGCCATGCATATCTGTTCTGTGGAACGAGAGGAACCGGTAAGACAACTATCGCAAAAATATTTGCCAAGGCAGTCAACTGCGAACATCCCGTAGATGGAAGCCCTTGTGGAGAATGTGCAAGCTGTAAAGCAATTGCGGCAGGAAGTTCCATGAATGTTATCGAAATTGATGCGGCATCCAATAACGGCGTAGATAATATCCGTGAAATCCGGGAAGAGGTAGCATACCGCCCGACAGAAGGAAAATACAAAGTTTATATCATAGACGAGGTGCACATGCTCTCCATCGGAGCCTTTAACGCTTTGTTGAAGACCCTGGAAGAGCCGCCTTCCTATGTCATTTTTATACTGGCAACCACGGAAGCCCATAAGATACCGATTACGATTCTTTCGAGATGTCAGCGGTATGATTTTCGGAGAATTTCCATTGAGACCATATCAGACCGTCTGATGGAACTGATGGAAAAGGAAAATGTGGAAGTGGAAGAGCGGGCAATCCGTTATATTGCTAAAGCGGCAGACGGCTCCATGCGGGATGCCTTAAGCCTTTTAGACCAGTGCATCGCTTTTTATCTAGGACAGAAGCTGACCTATGACCATGTGTTAGAGGTGCTGGGTGCGGTAGATACGGAAGTCTTTTCCAAATTACTGCGGAAAGTGCTGGCAGAAGATGTGGCCGGTGCTATTTCGCAGTTAGAAGAGCTGGTCATCGAAGGAAGAGATTTAGGACAGTTTGTCAATGACTTTACCTGGTATTTAAGAAACCTGCTTTTGTTAAAAGGCTCAGACGATATGGAAGAAGTCTTAGATATGTCTTCTGAGAACATGGCACTTTTAAAAGAAGAAGCCCGGTTGGTAGAAGCGGATGTGCTGATGCGGTATATCCGGATTTTCTCCGAGCTGTCCAATCAGGTAAAATATTCTTCCCAGAAACGAATCTTAATTGAAATTGCAATTATAAAATTATGTAAACCTGCAATGGAGACCAACATGGATTCCATTACAGACCGGTTAGCAAAGTTGGAAAAGAAGATGGAGCAGGGGATTCCCATGGCAGCACCGGTGAATACCGCAGCACAGCCGGCCGAGGCAGCAGCACCGGTCAGCCGTCCACCAATGCCAAAAGCAATACCGGAAGATGTGGAACAGATTGTAAAGAACTGGAATTCCATTCTGCCGAAGATGAGCGGCGTGGTGCGCACCTATCTTAAGTCGGCACATTTAAGTCTTGGCGGAGATGACCGTCTGATGATTGTACTGGATGACCCGGTTGCAGCAGGCTACGTGGAAGAAGAAGGTCACAGAAATGAAATCCGACAGGTGATTTCTGATTATATAGAAAAAGAAGTGGAGATTCAGATTCAGCAGAATCAGTCGAATCGTCCGTTTGAAGAATCCTATGTGGATTTGTCACAGATAATCAATATGGATATAACCATTGAAGATGAATAAAATACAGGAGGAAATGGAAACATGGCAAAAAGAGGCGGAGGATTTCCAGGCGGAATGCCGGGAAATATGGGAAACCTTATGAAACAGGCACAGAAGATGCAGCGCCAGATGGAAGAGGCATCCAAGGAGTTAGAGGAGAAAGAAGTAACAGCCGCAGCAGGTGGCGGTGCAGTTGAGGTTACAGTCTCCGGTAAGAAAGAAGTAACCAAAGTAAAGATTGATCCGGAAGCAGTTGACCCGGATGATGTAGAAATGTTAGAAGACATGATTATGGCAGCAACCAATGAGGCACTGCGCCAGATTGAAGAATATTCCCAGCAGTCCATGTCCAAGATTACCGGTGGCATGGGTGGACTTGGCGGCGGATTCCCATTCTAATCAGCTGGAAGAGAAGAGGAAGCAGAATGGACTATTACAGCAGTCAGATAAGCCGTCTGATAGAACAACTTTCCGGCTTGCCGGGAATTGGACCAAAGTCGGCGCAGAGACTGGCATTTCATATTTTGAATATGCCGGAAGAAAATGTGGAAAAATTAAGTCATTCCATATTAGATGCAAGACAGAATATACACTACTGCAAAGAGTGCCTGACCCTGACCGATGATGAACTCTGTCCGATATGCAAAAATCCCCAGAGGGATCACAGCGTAATCATGGTAGTAGAGGACACCAGGGATTTGGCAGCTTATGAGAAAACTGGAAAATATGAAGGAGTATATCATGTACTTCATGGGGCAATATCTCCGATGCTTGGAATCGGACCGAATGACATTAAGCTCAAGGAGCTGATACATCGGCTGGAGGGTGATGTAAGAGAAGTCATCATCGCCACCAATTCAAGCTTAGAGGGAGAGACAACAGCAATGTATATCAGCAAGCTGGTGAAACCGACCGGAATCAAGGTCTCAAGAATTGCCAGCGGCGTCCCTGTGGGAGGGGATTTGGAATACATTGACGAGGTAACATTACTTCGCGCGTTAGAGGGACGTGTGGAGTTGTAATGGATACAAACAAGCTTATTCATGAGAAAGGTTAAGTAAAATGACGAATGCAGAGTTGGAAAAAAAGGCAAATGAAGTAAGACAAAGTATTGTTACGGCATTGCACAGTGCAAAATCCGGACATCCAGGCGGATCACTTTCCGCAGCAGATATTATGACATATCTGTATTTTGAAGAGATGAATGTGGATCCGAAGAATCCGAAGATGGCAGACCGCGACAGATTTGTGCTGTCGAAAGGACATGTAGCTCCGGCATTATATTCTGTACTGGCACACAAAGGATATTTTCCGGTAGAAGATCTTGTGACACTGCGTCATACAGGTTCTTATTTACAGGGACATCCGGATATGAAACATATTCCGGGTGTTGATATGTCTGCAGGTTCCTTAGGACAGGGATTGTCCTGCGCAGTAGGAATGGCACAGGCTGGTAAGATGGATGATAAGGATTACCAGGTGTATGCAATGTGTGGTGATGGTGAGATTCAGGAAGGACAAATCTGGGAAGCTGCCATGTGGGCAGGCGCACATCACTTAGACAACCTGACTGTAATCGTAGATAACAATAACCTTCAGATAGATGGAACGGTAGAAGAAGTATGTTCTCCATATCCGATTGATAAGAAATTTGAAGCATTCAATTTCCATGTAATCAATATCAATGGAAATGATATGGAAGAAATCCGTAATGCCTTTGCAGAAGCAAAGAAAGTAAAAGGCATGCCGGTTGCAATCATCGCAAAGACCACCAAAGGAAAAGGAGTTTCCTTTATGGAAAATCAGGTGGGTTGGCATGGAAAAGCTCCAAATGACGAGCAGTACGAACAGGCAATGGAAGAATTGAAGAAAGCAGGTGAAGCATTATGTCAGAAGTAAAGAAGATTGCAACAAGAGAAAGCTACGGTAATGCTTTAGTAGAACTGGGCAGGGAACACACAGACCTTGTAGTATTAGATGCCGATTTGGCAGGTGCAACCAAGACGGAAATCTTCAAGAAAGCATTTCCGGAACGTTTCTTGGACTGTGGAATTGCAGAAGCAAATATGGCTGGAATCGCAGCAGGACTTTCTACCTGCGGTAAAGTTCCATTCATGAGTTCCTTTGCAATGTTTGCAGCAGGACGTGCTTATGAGCAGGTGCGTAACGCAATCGGATATCCACACCTGAATGTAAAAATCGGTGCAACCCATGCAGGAATCTCTGTAGGAGAAGACGGTGCAACCCACCAGTGCTTAGAAGACCTTGCACTGATGCGTGAAATTCCTGGAATGGTAGTGATCAATCCGAGTGATGATATTGAAGCAAAAGCTGCAGTAAAAGCGGCATATGAACATGTAGGACCGGTTTACCTCCGCTTTGGCAGACTTGCAATTCCTGTATTTAACGATAACGAAGATTACAAATTCGAAATCGGAAAAGGAATCGTCTTAAAAGAAGGAAAAGATGTTACCATCTTTGCAACCGGACTGGAAGTAAGTGAGACATTAGCAGCAGAGAAAATGTTGGCAGCAGATGGCATTGATGCAGAGATTATCAACATCCATACCATTAAGCCAATCGATGCAGAATTAGTTGCTGCATCAGCCGCTAAGACAGGCAAAGTCGTAACCGTAGAAGAACATTCCATCATCGGTGGACTTGGAAGTGCTGTATGTGAAGTCCTTTGCGAGAAAGCGCCGGCCAAAGTGCTCCGCATTGGCGTAAATGATACCTTTGGCGAGTCAGGCCCGGCACCGGAACTGATTGCAAAATACGGACTGGATGCAGAAAGTATCTACAAAAAGGTAAAAGCCTTTGTAAAAGAAAACTAAAAAAGACAAAAAGGAAAGCTGTCACTGAAAAAGTGGCAGCTTTTTTCGTAAAAACCTGTCAGAAACTTCATTTTTCGCCATCCATGATATGGCAAAAAATCCGCCGCCTCTGTGTTATGGTTGTCCCAGGACAAGAGGAAAGGGGCGGCAGAAGTGATAGAGATTATACAACGGAAGGAAATAGAAAATTCAGCAACAGGAAATGCACCGGCAGGAAATACCGCAACAGGAAATATAGTGACAGAAAATAGAAGAACGAACGAGAAGGCGGAGGATACGGCAACGTTTCCACGAAATTTCCGCCAGATTGGGACGCCAGAGGGTGAAAAACACATTTTCATAGAAGATTATGTATACACCTATCTGCATCCGGCATTTCTCGGAATGAATGAACGGCGGGTATGCATTCTGGTGGGCAGAATCGAGCAGTATGGTAAAAATACAAACATTTATGTAAACGGTGCATTTGAATTGCCAGAAATTGCATATTGTGGGACAGCTCCGGTCTTTCAGGAGAAAATCCGGACAGAAATATGCACCTTAATTAAACGCTATTTTGATGGAAGCACCCTGCTGGGCTGGTTTTATGATGAGAAGGGGACAGCACCCTGCCTGACACCGGAACTGGAACGGATACTGAAAAATTTCTTTGGTGGAAACAATAGACTTCTGCTGCTGTCGGATTCCCTGGAAAAAGAAGAAACGTTATACATATATGAAGATGGAGCCGTTCATAAAAAAGAAGGCTATTATATCTATTATGAACGCAACCAGGCGATGCAGGAGTATATGATAGTATCGCGGAAAGACACACCGCAGGAAGTGAAACCGGAGGAGGTCCGGGATGAGGCATTAAAAAACTACCGGGAGCTGGTCTTAAACAGACCAAAAAAGAATTTTCAACTGCCGGCATTTCATTCACTGGTTTATGGAAGTGGTCTTCTGGTGGTCATTGCAATTATAGTCGTCGGCATCAGCATGTTTAATAATTATGAGAAAATGAAGAAATTAGAAACTGCAGTCAGCGTCATGGAACAGAAAAATGATTCATCAGGAACAGACCCTGCACCGGATACGGAAACCCAGACAAAGCTGGTCATCGAGGACCTTGCGGGACAGGTAGAACCAACAGAAAAAGAGAATGCAGAAAACTTACAGGTTGCGGACGACACGGCAGCACAGGATAACACGGCAGCACAGGATAACACGGCAGCACAGGATAACACGGCAGCACCAGATAATACATCTGACCAGGCAGCATCCGCAAGTACGCAGCCCCAGTCTGAGGCGGAAATTATATTGCAGCAGGGCTATTATATCGTGCAGCCGGGAGACAGCATGATTTCCATCAGTAAAAAGATATATCAGGATGCTTCCCATGTGGCAGATTTGTGTGCGGCAAATGGGATTGAAAATGTCGATAATATAAAGGTTGGCGAAAAATTAATACTTCCATAAGAAAAAAATAATGCCGAAACATGGAATATAGGCTATAATCAATAGAAGAGTGAAGAGAACAGCAGGAGTTAAGAAACAGAAATGGCAGATAAAACACAGTTTCGTACCATCGAAACAGACGAAGAAGAACTGAATACCAAAATACGGAAACATCGTTTGAAAATAATAAAAATCATATTGTTGTTGCTGGCACTGGCAGCTGTTGCAGCATTGGGGATTTTCTTTTTTCAGAAATTGCGGAAATATAATAGTTACACGGTAGAAAAAAGCGTGGAACGTCAGGACACTGCTGGAAGCCAGTTTCTTGCATATGGAAATGGTTTTATCAAATATAGTAACGATGGGGCAATTTATACCGACGCCAATGATGAAGTGTACTGGAACCAGACCTATGAGATGAAAGAACCAATGGCAGATGTCTGTGAGGATTATGTGGCATTGGCAGATAGGGGCGGAACTGAAATCTATATCATGAATCAGGCGGGAATGCAGGGCAAAATTGAGACACCGATGAACATCTCCAGAATAAGCGTAGCCAACCAGGGCGTTGTGGCAGTATGGATGGAGAGTGACGGAGAGAATTACATCCGTATGTATGACCAAAATGGCAAAAATCTGGTGTCCGGCGCATTCTATACAGAAAAAAGCGGTTATCCGCTGGATATTTCCCTTTGCAATGATGGAAAGAAATTAGCAGTGTCCATGCTCACGGTCAATAATGGAGAAGTATGCAGCACAATCAAATTCTACAATTTTGGCTCAGTAGGACAAAATGAGATTGATTATATGGTAGGAAGCTTCGACTATCCGGATGTGATAATACCTCAGATAGAATTTACCGATAACAACCGTCTGGTGGCATTTGGCGATTCCAAAATTATTTTGTTCAGAGGTACCCAGAAACCGGAGCCGGATGATGAAATTGCGCTGAACCAGGAAATAAAGAGTGTATTTACCAGTGAAAATTATATTGGCATCATTTACAATAATGATGTGCAGGCAGAATCCGATACCGAAAGCACAGAAGAAAGCCGCCATATGGAAATTTATAATACCGGTGGCAAACATGTATTAAGCAAGGATTTTACCATGGATTATGAAAATGTGGACTTCCTTGGAAATGGAGAAATCTGTATCCGGAACGCCACAGAGTGTCAGATTTACAATACATATGGTGTAAAGAAATTTTCCTATACATTTGATACACCGCTGTATGATGTAATTTCAGACGGCAGCCAGAATGGTTATATATTTATAATGGAAGGAACAACAGAGAAGGTAAGACTGAAGTGAATTGGTTATTGATATGTGTGATTGGAATCCTGGTAGTATGTGCCCTGGAGGGATACTTCCGTGGATTTATAAAAATAGTATTCTCCCTGCTTGCAATGATTATCACCCTTGCAGTGGTGTCGGTTGCAGCTCCAAAGATTACAACCTATATAGAAGAAAACACAGAGCTGGATGAGAGAATCACGGAGAAATGCTTAGAGCATGTGGAAAAAAATGCGCAGGACCGGCTGGACCGGGAAGCACAGGAGAAGTCCGAAGAGACCAGACAGCAGTTAGAAGAAAATGGTATCAGTGGCGGAGAACTGGATGCCCTTATGGACAAAGCGGCAGAAGCGGGAAGTGATGCGGTCCATCAGGCACTGGCAGATAGCGGAGTTTATCAGGCAATGGCACAAAAAATCACGCATTTTATCATCAGTCTGATTGCCTGCATAGTGACATATGTGGTGGTATATCTGGTTCTTCATATTATTTTGAATGTGCTGGATCTGGTGGTGAAGCTTCCGGTTCTGAAAGGAATCAACCGGTTCATGGGAATGTTGGCAGGCGGTGTGAAAGGATTTCTTATAGTCTGGGTGGCATTTTATCTGATACATATTATGGCAGCCACAGAATGGGGCACGCGGCTGGTGACATATATCGGAGAAAATGAGTTCCTCGCATTTCTCTATCAGCATAATCTTCTGGTACAGATATTTACCGGAATTTTCTAAAATGTATAAAAAATTTAAAATGACATAAAAATATCAGCAAATAGATATTGTAGGATGAAAAAACAGAATCCACAATATCTATTGCTTTTTGTTAGAAACCACAAACCGCCTGAAAAAAGTGTGTAAAAAAACCGAAAAAAGGGTGTTGACATCCCGAAAATGACGTGCTATTATAAAACTCCACCGCGCAGGAAACGCCTGCCGCGGCGGGAGATAAGAATTAAAAAAATAAAAAAAGTTGTTGACAAAAGCTGAC
>NZ_QUHR01000006.1 GCF_003479605.1 Roseburia sp. AF12-17LB | reverse complement strand
AGCAGCCAATAAAACTGCTACGCTTAAAAGTCTAACTTTTTGGGGTCACATCAAAATCCTGCGTCCCAAAAGCATATATTATTATGCTTTATTCTTTACTTCTCTTTATTTATTGCGTAAGAATTCATCAATTCCCTTTGCTGCAGTTTTTCCTGCACCCATGGCAAGGATAACGGTTGCTGCTCCGGTTACTGCATCTCCACCGGCGTATACGCCATCTTTGGAGGTTGCTCCGGTCTCTTCTTCTGCAATGATACATTTTCTGCGATTGATGTCCAGACCCTTGGTAGTGGATGAAATCAATGGGTTTGGAGAGGTACCAAGAGACATGATTACGGTATCTGCCTCGATTTCGTATTCAGAACCTGGAATCTCTACCGGGCTTCTTCTTCCGGATGCGTCCGGCTCACCTAATTCCATCTTAATGACACGACAGCCTTTTACCCAGCCGTCTTCGTCTACTAAGATTTCAGTAGGATTCTGCAGAAGGTCAAAGATAATGCCTTCTTCTTTTGCATGATGTACTTCTTCTTTTCTTGCCGGAAGCTCTTCCTCGCCACGACGGTATACGATATGTACCTCTGCGCCGAGACGTTTTGCGGTACGGGCTGCATCCATTGCAACGTTACCACCACCAACTACAACAACTTTTTTGCCGGCTTTGATTGGCGTATCATAGTCATCACGGAATGCTTTCATCAGGTTATTTCTGGTTAAGAATTCGTTTGCAGAGAATACTCCCATTGCCTGCTCGCCAGGGATTCCCATAAATCTTGGAAGTCCTGCACCGGAACCGATAAATACAGCTTCGAATCCTTCTTTTTCCATTAATTCATCAATGGTAACTGCTTTACCAATGACAACGTTGGTCTCAATCTTAACGCCTAAAGCTTTTACATTTTCTACTTCTGCTGCAACTACTTTTGACTTTGGAAGACGGAATTCCGGAATACCATAGATTAATACTCCACCTGCTTCATGTAATGCTTCAAAAATAGTAACATCATAGCCAAGCTTTGCCAAATCGCCGGCACAGGTAAGACCTGCAGGGCCGGAACCGATAACTGCTACTTTATGTCCATTTAATTTTTCTGCTTTCTTAGGCTTGATTCCATGCTCTCTTGCCCAGTCAGCTACGAAACGCTCTAATTTACCGATTGCAACCGGCTCACCCTTGATACCACGGATACATTTTCCTTCACACTGACTCTCCTGTGGGCATACACGGCCACATACAGCAGGAAGTGCAGATGATTCACTGATAATATGATAAGCTTCTTCGAAGTTGCCTTCTTTCACCTGTGCAATAAATGCCGGAATATTAATGGAAACCGGACATCCTTTCATACACTGTGCATTTTTACAGTTTAAGCAGCGTTTTGCTTCTGCTACTGCTTCTTCTTCATTATAGCCAAGACAAACTTCTTCAAAGTTTGCTGCACGTACCTCTGGCTCCTGTTCACGTACAGGTACTCTTGTTAATCCTTCCATTATTTGTCACCTCCGCACTGACCGCATCCACCATGATGGGTATTGCCTTCCTGCAATTTTAACATTGCACGGCCTTCTTCTGTCTTATACTGAAGCTGTCTCTTCATTGCCTGGTCGAAATCTACCTGATGCCCGTCAAATTCCGGTCCATCCACGCATGCGAATTTTACTTCGCCGCCAACCATAAGACGACATGCTCCACACATTCCGGTTCCGTCTACCATAATCGGATTCATGGATACAACAGTTGGAATGCCAAGCTCCTTGGTCAGTTTACAAACGAATTTCATCATAATCATTGGTCCGATGGCAACACAATGATCGTAACGAACACCTTTATCCCATAATTCCTGTAACTGGTTGGTTCCCATTCCATGGAAGCCATAAGTACCATCATCGGTTGTTACATAAAGATTAGTTGCAACTTTACGCATTTCTTCTACCAGAATTAATAAATCCTTGGTCTTAGAACCCATGATAACATCACAGTCTACCCCATGTTCATGTAACCATTTTACCTGTGGGTAAACCGGTGCTGTTCCAACACCTCCGGCGATAAATACGATTTTCTTTTTCTTTAACTCTTCTATATCTTCCTCAATAAGGTCGGATGGACAGCCCAGTGGTCCAACAAAATCCTGGAATGTATCTCCTTCCTCTAAATATGCCATACGCTCTGTAGATGCTCCAACTGTCTGGAATACAATTGTTACAGTTCCTGCTTTTTCATCATAATCACAGATAGTAAGCGGAATACGCTCACCTTCTTCATCGATTTTCACGATTACAAATTGTCCTGGCTTTGCAGACTTTGCAACACGCTCTGCTTTGACATCCATAAGATAAATCTTATCTGCCAGCTTTTCCTTTTTTATAATAGGATACATACTATACCTCCATACTTTGTTTACATCAACTCGTGGAATTCCAGACCACTAGATTTAATCATATAGGAAAAGTGTCAGAAAATCAACATTTTCCGACACTTGTTTCTTAAAAAAATTTACCAATTTCTATTTTTACTGTGCTGACATTAAAATCCGGTCATTGTCGAGACGCTTTCCTGCCTGGATGCGGAATTGTTCCAAAAGGCTGTCTACCGTCATTTTCTTCTTCTCTTCATCCTTTAAATCAAGGACAATATTTCCGGAATCCATCATCAGAATCCGGTTGCCAAGCTCTAATGCCTGATGCATATTGTGGGTTACCATAAGACAGGTAATATGATGCTCTGCAATAATTTTTTTCGTCAGTTCCAATACTTTCTCTGCGGTTGCAGGGTCAAGTGCTGCTGTATGCTCATCCAAAAGAAGAATCTTCGGGGTCACCATCGTTGCCATCAGAAGGGTAAGTGCCTGCCTCTGACCGCCGGATAACAATCCCACCGGCTGCTTCATTCTGTCTTCCAGGCCCATATCAAGCTGGGATAACAGTTCTCTGAATTTTTCTTTATCGGATTTACGGATTCTGCTGAAAAATGCATTTTCTTTTCCGGATGCACGAAGATATGCCAGTGCCATATTTTCTTCAATGGTCATATGTGGTGCTGTTCCCTTTAACGGGTCCTGAAACAGATGACCAATGACTTTACTGCGCAAAAATTCTTTCTTATATGTAATATCCTCTCCATCTAGAATAATCTGTCCTTCATCTACATAGAACGCACCTGTAATCGCATTAAATGTAGTTGATTTTCCTGCCCCATTACTTCCTACGATTGTTGCAAAATCTCCATCTTCAAGAACCAGGTTCAAATCACACAATGCTTTCTTTTCATTTACGGTTCCCGGATTAAATGTCTTAGATACATGCTTCATTTCTAACATTATCGGTCACCTCCCATTTCCTTTGCATTTGCTTCTTCCAGACGCATATTGTCTTTTAATTTCTTCTGTGCTGTGCTCTTCTGTCTGACAAACGCTGCCTTCTTTTTCAGGAACGGGAATGCAATTGCAATTGCTACGATAATTGCAGAAACCAGTTTCAGTGCCTCTGCCGGAACATTCAGTCTTAATGCAACGGCTACTAAGAAACGGTACAGGCAGCTTCCTAATACAACACCTAATACTCTGCGGAACATGGAGCCTTTTCCGATAATGGATTCTCCAATAATCAGGCTGGCAAGTGCGATGGTTACCATACCGGTTCCAAGGTTGATATCGCAGGATTTCTGGTACTGTGCCAGTACACCGCCGGATAATGCAGTCATTGCATTGGCTACACAAAGACCTACGGTAATTGTAAAGGATGGATTAATGCTGGAGGCTTTTACCATGTCAGCATTATCACCGGTTGCCCGTATGGAAAGACCTAATCTGGTATTTAAAAATGCGGATAAAATCACGCCGATTACCAGTACGATTAATGCTGCCACAATCAGTTTATACCAGCCACCGCCAATGGCATTTTTTGCCATGGTAAATATGGTATTGCAGTTAAACAGGTTTACCTGGGAAGCAAATCCCATGACCGCAATGTTAATGGTATAGAGCCCCGTATTTACAATAATTCCTGCCAGAATCGATTCAATTCCAAGCTTTGTCTGCAGAAATGCTGTAATAAATCCGGAACATACACCGGCTAACATTGCTGCTGCCAGTGCCAGAATCGGATGACCCTGTATCGTTACCATGGCACATACGGCACAGCCTAAGGTAAAGCAGCCATCGGTTGACAAATCTGCAATATTTAATATGGAAAATGAAACAAACAATGCCAGTGCAACCAGGGCGTATATACACCCTAGCTCTAATGCACTTTGTAAAATGGATACTGTAAATATGGAGCCCATTCTTTAATCCCCCTGACTATCTTATCATACTATCGTTTTATCTTTTTATTCAAACTCTTCTGCGGTCTGAATCTCTACTACTTTTTCACACATACCGTCAAATACGCTGTAATCAATTCCAAGCTGGCTTGCCACATCTGTATTTACAGTTGCGATTCCGTTGCTCATGGTCTGTACTGCTGTTGTTGCAGGATCTTTCCCATTTACTAAAATATCTACTACAATGTCTGCTGTTGCAGTACCAAGGTCAACATAGTTTACACCGAATCCACAGAAAGCTCCGTTTAATGCGAAAGAGTCAGCTCCTGCATAATGTGGAATGCCTGCTTCTGCAAATTTCTCATAAATTGCAAGTTCTGCTGTCATTACGGTGTTATCGGTCGGTGTAAATACGGCATCTACACCGGCTGCAACTAATGCATCTGCTGCAAGAGAGATTTCATCATTGGTTGTTCCTGTTTTTTCTACATATTCAACGCCTTTTTTATCAAGATAATCTTTTGCGTCCTGAATTGGAACAGTGGAAGAATCCTGACTCTTATTATATAAAAGACCTACTTTTTTAATGTCTTTATTTGCTGCAAACATTAAGTCCATTACAGCTTCTGTATTTAATGCATCCGATGTTCCGGTGATATTGGAACCAGGTTTATCCATACTTTCAACAAGTCCTGCAGTAACCGGATCACTGACTGCAGAGAATACAACCGGAATCTGATTTTCTTCTGTTGCTGCCTGCATAATCATTGCGGTTGGTGTTGCGATTGGAATAATCACATCTACATCTTCTGCAACCAGGTCTGTTGCAATCTGGTTTAAGGTAGAAGAATCTGCCTGACCATTGTAAGTATAATCTTTATAATCAAAAGTAACACCGAGCTCTTTTGCTTTTGCATCCAGCTCTGCTTCTACTGCTTTCTCAATCTGATTTAAAGAAGCATCATCTACATACTGTACGATACCTACTTTATAAACTTTACCATCTGCTGCAGCCTTCTCTGTTGTTGCTGCATCATTGGATGCACTGTTGCTTCCGCATCCTGTCATTGCTGCTACTGCCATAGCCATTGTTAATACTGCTGCCATCATTTTCTTCTTCATAATTACTACCTCTTCTTTCTTATATGATTTATTGTTGTTCATAAGAGAAAGCGCTTTTACTGTTTTCCAACAGTAAAAAACCGCCTCAAGCTTATGCTTGAGACGGTAATAAAATCTTATTATCGCGGTACCACTCATATTGACGAATTGTCCACTCATTCATGTACGAATCATACATGCCGGATTGGTAACGGGTTCGGTTCCCGGTGACGCCTACTGTTAATTCAGGCCACCCTCGAAAGTCCATTCAGCAAAATCTTCCATACTGCAATTCCACCACCTGCAGCTCTCTTTGATTTCCAATCAAGCTTACTACTCTTTCTCAACGGTTTCTCTTATTGAAGTTAGAATAATACTTTTCTTTCACATTGTCAACACTTTTTTATGAGAAATATACCAGTTCATCTTCCGGCTTCTCTGCCGGCTCGATGGATACCGGATAAAGGACAGGTCCTTTTCCTCTGTATTCCTTGGCAAATTCCACATGAACTTCTGCGGTAATATTTATCCATGATTTGTGACCGATTTCTTCCGACTTCGGATATTTGCATTTAAATCCTAAGAACTGTACATCCTCTACACAACAGGTCATGGCAAAACGTCCCGGCACGAACATGCCCTTCCTGCTCATCTTTTCCGGATTATATACCAACGCAAGGAATTTGATTTTCTTGCCATCGTATTTCTTCGGATTATCCTGTGCATCCATATACCAGATTGCATAATCTGCATCCGTAATATCAATGACATCTGCATTGATGTCAAATGGCAGTTCTTCATCGGCACTCTCATCAATCGTTCCATCGGCACGCTCGTATACAATCTGTGCCGGACGGTTCTGTGCTTTTACTGCACGACGGAACTTGCCCTTTGGTGTATTGTCATCACAACGGTTAAAGATTACTACATCTGCCTTAAACAACTGCTCCATAATCATGGCACGCATATTGGCAAGATACATTTCAAATGTAGTGGCATCTACGGTTGCCAAAGACTGTACGATTACCCAGCCATCCGGCATCTTTGTCTCAAGCAACGTAGCAATATCCCAGGTACCGTTATACTCAATAAAAATCTGCTCCGGTTTGTATGTCTCCTGAATCTTCTGCAAGGTCTCTGTTGTAAAATCTTCCTGCTCCTCAATCATCGCAACCTTCGCATTAATGGTATTTAATTTTGCTTCATCATATTCTTCATCACCGTCTTCACAGACAATAATTACCGTACGGTTGTCCCCGCCGAAATCATTTTCAAAAAGTGTTTCTTTGATTAATGTGGTCTTACCGCTATCCATAAATCCGGTAAATAAATATACTGGAATCTCCTGCATGGTTTCCCCTTTCCTATCTGACGGGCATTATGCAATGCCGAATAATTCTTCAATCTTGTGTTCGTCAATCTTAGAACCAATGACACAGAGTCTTCCGGTGTAATCCGGCTCTCCGTCTCTTAATTCATACTCGCCTGGAACCATATCAAAGTAAATCCAGGAACCATTGACATCCTCTACCATTCCTTTTGCACGGAGAATCATACCATACTCTTCGCTCTCGGATAAGGTCTTTAATACCTCTTCAATCTTCTCACGGGTAAATTTATGCGGAGTCTCTTTGCCCCAGCTTGTAAACACCTCATCTGCATGATGGTGATGATGATGTTCGTGGTCATGGTCATGGCATCCGCAGGTGCAGTTCTCGCCATGCTCATGATGATGTTCATGCTCCTCATGGTCGTGATCGTGATGGTGTTCATGCTCCTCGTGGTCATGGTCATGATGGTGGTGATGCTCATGCTCTTCGTGGTCGTGATCGTGTTCATGTTCTTCGTGGTCATGGTCATGATGGTGTTCATGTTCATGCTCATGTTCTTCCTCTTCTGCTTTATGATGTGCCTCTGCAAGAAGTTTCATCTCAAGAGAATCCTGTCCTTCCATAACTTTGAGAATCTGCTCACCTTTGATGGCATCCCAAGGAGTTGTAATGATTGCAGCCTTGCCATTTAATTCCTGCATCTGTTTTACGCAAAGCTCTAACTGCTCCGGTGTTGTGCTCTGGGTTCTGCTTAATACGATTGTTGTTGCAAATTCAATCTGGTTATTGAAGAATTCGCCAAAGGCTTTCATCTGTTTGGATGCTTTCTTTGCATTTACAACTGTAACCAGTGCATTTAATTTCACATCCTGCTCTTTTTCCACATCAATAACAGATTTCATTACGTCAGAAAGTTTACCAACTCCTGACGGCTCGATTAAAATACGGTCCGGATGGAATTTAGTTATTACTTCATTTAAGTTCTTTCCAAAGTCTCCTACCAGGGAACAGCAGATACATCCTGAGTTCATCTCGGTAATCTCAATGCCGGAATCCTTTAAGAATCCGCCGTCGATACCGACTTCACCAAATTCATTTTCAATCAGTACCAGCTTCTCACCAACAAAAGCCTCTTCTATCATTTTCTTGATAAATGTGGTCTTTCCAGCTCCTAAGAAGCCTGAAATAATATCAATTTTTGTCATTTTAACATCCTTCTTTCTAATATTTAAAGTGCATTTCACACTGAATTGATTTGTCTACCTATTGCAATATAGCAGAAAATTTAAAATTTCTCAACCCGGCAGCCGGAACTTCATACAAATTTTATAAATAGATTTTTCTCAAAAATCAATGGGTATGATACAATCCGGCATAAATTCCATTCCGCGCAAGCAGTTCCTCATGGGTTCCTTCTTCTTCGATTCCCTGTTCTGTCAGCACCAGAATACGCCCTGCATTTTCTATCGTAGAAAGCCTGTGGGCAATTACAAATGTTGTCCGGTTCTTCGCCAGTTTCTCAAGCGATTCCTGTACCACTTTTTCACTTTCATTATCCAGTGCCGATGTTGCTTCATCAAAAATAAGAATCGGCGGATTCTTTAAAAATACCCGGGCAATGGATAATCTCTGCTTCTGCCCGCCGGAAAGTTTTACGCCACGCTGTCCGATATCTGTATCATATCCATCTGGCAATGACAGAATGAATTCATGCGCGTTGGCATTTTTTGCTGCCTCAATTACTTCTTCTCTTGTTGCATCCGGTTTGCCATATGCAATATTTTCAAAAATAGTTCCGGCAAACAAATAAACATCCTGCTGGACAATGCCAATGTGGTCTCTTAAACTTTTTAATTTATAGTGGCGGATATCACAGCCATCAATTAAAATTCTGCCCTCTGACACATCATAAAATCTTGGTATCAGGCTGCAAAGGGTTGTCTTTCCGGCACCTGAAGTTCCCACCAGTGCCACATAGCTTCCAGCCGGAACTTTCAGATTTATATGCCTTAAAACGCGGCTTAAATGTTCTTCATACCGGAAGGAAACATCCTGAAATTCTACTTCTCCCCGCACATTTTCCATGACAATGGCATTTTCCTCATCCGAAATATCCGGTTCAATGGAAAGAATCTCCATAAACCGTTCAAAGCCGGAATATCCATTCTGGAACTGCTCGGTAAAATCAATCAGTGTCTTAACCGGCTCGGTAAATACATTGATATATAAAAGAAACGTAATCAAATCCGTAATACTCACACTGCCACCCGGAATCCACAGTGCTCCGGCAATCACCACTACTACGGTAATCAACGTGGTAAATGCAGTCAGTCCCGCCTGATAACCACCCATAAAGAGATAGCTGTTCTTCTTGGCATCTAAGAAGCCTTTGTTTCCGCGGCTGAATTTTTCCTGTTCGACTTCTTCATTAGCAAAGGATTTTACTACGCGGATACCGGAAAGGTTGTCCTCAATCTGGCTGTTGATATCCGCTATCTTAATACGGTTCTGCCGGAACGCCTTTTTCATACGCTTATTAAAGAAATATGCATACGCTATCATAAACGGTACCAGTGCAAATGCCGCCACTGTAAGCTTCGGACTGATTCCCATCATAATAGCAAATGCACCAATTATCTTAATCAGGGAAATCACGATATTTTCCGGTCCATGGTGCAGCAGTTCACTGATATCAAAAAGATCCGTGGTAATTCTCGCCATCAGTTGTCCTACTTTCTGATTATCATAGAATGCAAAGGACAGTTTCTGATAATGTGCAAATATTTCTGCCCGCATATCATATTCTATTTTTGCACCCATTACATGACCATTATTAGAAATATAATAATTGCTGTAACACTGGACTGCTACCAGCACTACCATAAACAGTGCAAGTTCTCCAATTGTTTTTACTGCATCCTGCTCCGGCAGATATACCACGGTTGATGTAATATAACGCACAATCAGCGGAATCACCAGTGCCGCCACTGCTGCTAACAATGCAAAAAACATATCGGTAAAAAATACGCCAAGATATGGTTTATAATAAGAAATCATTTTCTTTAAATTCTGCTTCATCTGTCTATCCCTCTTGCCTTTACCAGCTTATTTTTCATCACAACTGTCCATCTTATACTGTTTCTTTTGCAAATGCAAGTTTCTTTATGCTACAATGACTTTTATAAACGTGGCGGATTGACACTATATAATCCTTGTTAAAATAATCCTGTTATCCAAAGGATATTTGTTTTGGATATAAAATACCGTAGTTCTAAGCTGCATGTTTTGCTTTTGCCTGTAAAAACCGTCTTTCCAATGTTTGACAGTCTATCTGTACCGTCCGTCGAAGTGCGGATGCCTAAGAAGGGCTGTTAGGGGCACTTGGAATTTCGTCCGGCAACAGGCAACGCTGGCACATGGACGTGCCAGCGAGGTGCATATGAACATGGATGTGAATTTGCACCGGTTGCCGGACAAAATATTTTGCCTGCCGAAATTCCTAGTGCCCCTTACAGGTCTTATACCGCATCCGCACCCGGCGGACAGTGCAGATATCCGGTCAAAGCAAGCGGAAAGACAGTTTATCATCAAGTAAAACATGCAGCTAAGAACAACTGGCATTTTCCATCCCATAAACAAATATCCTCCGGATAACCGAAATTATTTTATGCAAGTATTTTGTCAATCAGTGCCTTCTATAAATTAATTGTAAGGAGAAGAAAACATGACACATGTACTTCTTGTAGATGATGATACAAGTATTGTTTCCAGTTTACGCACTTTCCTGAATCAGGAGGGTTTTCAGGTTACTTCTGCAAATAACCAAAAGGAAACCATCGATTTATTAGATTCCGGGCAGTATCACTTTGACCTGGCGCTGCTTGATGTCTCCCTGCCGGATGGAAGCGGCTTTTCTTTGTGCAGTGCCATCAAGGCAAACTCTGATATTCCTGTCATTTTTCTGACAGCATCGGATGATGAATATAGTGTGGTTGCCGGGCTTGACCTTGGTGCCGATGATTATATTCCCAAGCCCTTCCGGCCGAGAGAACTGATTTCCAGAATGAACAGTGTTCTCCGCCGCTATCACCGTGGCAGCCAGCCGTTGGAATATCATGAACTAAAAGCTGATACTGTACGTGGACTGGTCTATAAAAATAATATGGAACTAACGCTTTCTGCTTTGGAATACCGGCTGCTTTTACTCTTTCTTTCCAACCAGGGCATTGTCCTTACACGAAGCCGGCTCTTAGATGAACTTTGGGATATGGCAGGGGAATTTGTAAATGATAATACCCTTACCGTCTACATCAAAAGGCTCCGGGAAAAAATCGAAGCCGACCCGGCACACCCGGAATATATCAAAACCATCCGCGGACTGGGCTATAAGCTTGGTGACTAATTGAACTGCAGAAAATGACTGTTATAAATATGAGTACCATAATAACCGATGAAAATGTATTTTCCCAAAGGAGTCTATATGAAATTTTTACGCAATCCCGAAATCAAAAAATGCCTGTTTCTGCAACTGCTTGTATGCTTTATCTTTGCAGGCATCGGATTTTATTTTGATACCATCTGTGGTGTAATCATCCTTTTTGCATCACTTATTTTCATTCTTATTTTTATGATTTTCACCAGGAAACGTTACCGGAAGGTGGAATCCTTAAGTCAGCAGTTAGATGCGATGCTGCACAGTAACAGCAGTGGTGATTTCAGCGACTATATGGAAGGAGAACTTGCAATTTTACAAAATGAGCTTGCCAAGCTGACCAGACGCCTTGCGGAACAGAATCAGGCACTTGAAAACGATAAAAAATATCTTGCGGATGCCATGGCTGATATTTCCCATCAGCTCCGCTCTCCCCTTACTTCCATCCGCCTTTTGCTGACTCTCTTAAAAGAGCCGGCTCTTTCCGATGAGAAGCGAAGGGAATCCCTGCGGGAATTATCCATGCTAATTGACCGGATGGACTGGCTCATTGAAACTTTGCTGAAATTATCTTCCATGGACGCAGGAACCATTACTTTTCACCAGACCAAAACCTCTGTCAAAGAACTGCTCTCCACTGCGGCTGCACCTTTGCTTATTCCATTGGAACTACGGTACATCCAGTATCATGAAACCATAGAGCCGAAGGATTTTTCTTTTTCTACGGATTTACGATGGACGGCGGAAGCCCTTGGAAACATCTTAAAGAACTGCATGGAGCACACGCCTTCCGGTGGCAGGATTGATGTTACGGTTACCGACAATCCAATCTATGTTTCTATCGTGATTGAAGATAATGGAAGTGGTTTTCTGCCAGAAGATATTCCGCATCTTTTTGAACGCTTTTACAAAGGAAAAAATGCCACCGGCCAGAGCATTGGCATCGGTCTTTCCCTCTCCCGTATGATTGTTTCCAAAGAAAACGGAACCTTAAAAGCAGAAAACCGTAAAGAAGGCGGTGCACGTTTTATCCTGAAATTCTATAAAAAGTGACAGAACTGTCACTGAAAAGTCATGCTCCTGTCATCCGGGATGCTTATACTTCTCATTAGAATCGCATCAAATGGAAAGGAGTTACTTATGGAAATCTTACGAGCTGAAAATCTTACCAAAATCTATGGAACAGGAGAAAATCAGGTGGTTGCCCTAGACCACGTTTCTTTTTCTGTCAACAAAGGCGAATTTCTCGCTATCATCGGGCCATCCGGTTCCGGCAAATCCACACTGCTTCACATTTTAGGCGGTGTCGATACACCAACCTCCGGCAAAGTCTATATGGAGGGCACTGATGTCTACGCGCAAAAGGAGGAACAGCTTGCCATCTTCCGCAGACGGCAGGTCGGGCTGATTTATCAGTTCTATAATCTGATTCCGGTACTGAATGTCATTGAAAATATGACACTTCCTGTCCGCATGGATGGACGCCCGGTCAACAAAGAGCATTTAAATGAGCTGCTGGAAATTCTCTCTTTAAAAGGGCGGGAAAATCATCTTCCAAACCAGCTTTCCGGTGGTCAGCAGCAGCGTGTCTCCATCGGCCGTGCTTTAATGAACGCTCCTGCTGTGGTTTTAGCCGATGAGCCTACCGGAAACTTAGATTCCAAAAACAGCCAGGAAATTGTGGAACTCTTAAAATATTCCAACCAGAAATTTAACCAGACCTTAATTGTCATTACCCATGATGAAAACATTGCCCTTCAGGCAGACCGTATCATTGCCATCGAAGACGGTAAAATTACACGGGACGAGGTGATTCGTGCATGAATATCTTTCACAAAATCACACTCACCAATTTAAAAAAGAATAAAACCCGTACCATCGTCACGATTATCGGAATTATTCTCTCTACTGCCATGTTTACTGCAGTTACCAGCAGCATCAGCTCTCTTCATGCATTTATGAAGGAATATACCATTGATACCGAAGGAAGCTGGCAGGGTGCCGCTTTTCGTGTCACCCCATCAGAAGCAAAAGATTTCCTCTCCCATGACGAAATCGAGTCTTCTGTTTCTTTAAAATATATTGGATATGCCGATCTTAAAGATTCCGCCAACCAATACAAACCATACCTTTATATCTGCGGTGTAACGGATGATGTTACTACTCTTCTTCCGGTACACATCACGAAAGGACGGATGCCTGAAAATGATTCTGAGCTTCTGCTTCCTGAGCACCTTACCTATGACGGTGGCATTGCTTATAACTTAAATGATGAAATTACACTGGATGTGGGAGAACGTGTCGATGAAGAAGGTTTTGTTTTAGATAATAACACTTCACTGCTTGGTAATAAGTCAGAAAAAACAAAAGACGGAAAAGTAATTCCGTTAGAATCCATTACAAATACGGAGTCAAAAACTTATCAGGTGGTAGGTTTTTACAGCAGACCTTCCTTTGAAAGCTTTCAGGCTCCGGGTTATACAGCACTGACTCTCTCTTCTGCCCGGACATCCTATCAGGATATTTACTTCTGTCTTCATAACAGCAAGGATGTATCCAGTTTTTTAGAGCAGAATGCACCATATTCTTATACCATGAACTATGATTTACTGCGGCTTGACGGAGCATCCATGGAGGATTCCTTAAACCGCACCGTCACCAGTCTTGCGGTTATTTTGATTGCAATTATCGTACTTGGGTCTATCTCACTGATTTATAATGCATTTTCCATTTCTATCAGCGAACGAACCAGACAATTTGGTCTGCTTTCATCCCTTGGTGCAACCAGACACCAGATGATTCACAGCATCCTGTTTGAAGCGGCTTTCCTGTGTCTTATCGGTATTCCGCTTGGAATCTTCTTCGGTTTAGTTGGCATTGGCATTACCTTCTATTTCACTGGTGATACTCTTGCCATGCTGTACCGAAGCGAAACCACACTGCACCTGACCCTGCAGCCATCCGTTGCCGGAATTGTGATTGCCGTCACCCTCGCTTTTATTACGGTATTGATTTCTGCTTACCTGCCAGCACGGAAATCCATGAAGTTATCTGCCTTAGAAGCCATCCGGCAGACCAGTGATATTAACATCCGTTCCAAAAAAGTGCATACATTTCCACTTACGGAAAAATTATTTGGCTTTGAAGGAATGCTTGCTGCCAAAAACTATAAACGAAGCCGCAGCAAATACCGTGCTACTGTTATCTCACTTTTCTTAAGTATTGTACTGTTTATTTCTGCCAGCAGCTTTTGTGCTTATCTGACACATTCTGCCGGCAGTATTTACAACGGAAACGGTTATGAGCTTTCCTGCACCATATATTCCGAAAAGAATTATGACCCGGATGCTCTTTTAACAAAAATCCGTGCTTTAGATGGCATAGATAAGGCTTCTTACGGTGCCAGCTTCGCTGCTGGCTTTACGGTAGCCAAAGAAGACTGTTCGAAAGAATTTGAAAGTTTCTATTCTGATTATGAACAGGCTTATTACAGCAATACACTCCTGGCAGATGACTCCTGTGAGCTTACCACTTTGATTTATTTCGTGGAGGATCATTTATTTGAAGATTATTTAAAAGAAATCGGGGAAAATCCTTCCGATTATCAGAATTCTGATCATCCAACGGGTGTATTGATTGACCGGCTTCATGTATTCAATGACAAATACTATGACATTAATATTTTCGCCAATCCTTCTTCGCAGGATATTGTATTATCCGCTTTAGACGAAGATGTGAAAAATACCTGCACCGTCACCGCTGGTGCTTTCAGTGATACCATTCCTTTCGGTGTCAGTGCTCCTTCCGATAATGCGAAATTTATTTTTCCATATTCCTGTAAGGATGCTCTCTGGCAGGCACTCAGCCAGAACCCGGATAGTTCACTGGAAAATTCATACTATATAAAAACAGATAATCACAAACAGGTACAGACCGACTTAAATACACTCTTTGACAACGAAAATATTTCTGCTGATATCTATGATTATATGGATTCCATTGAAAATGAGCGTGCCATGATTACCGTTATCAATATTTTTTCCTATGGATTTATTACACTAATTTCCCTGATAGCGGCAGCCAATGTATTTAACACGATTTCTACCAATATTATTTTACGAAAACGTGAATTTGCCATGTTAAAGTCCATCGGTCTTTCTCCGAAGGGCTTCCGAAAAATGATGCAGTTTGAATGTCTGCTCTATGGCTGCAAGGGACTCCTTTACGGACTTCCGGCTTCTATTGGAATCACCTGGCTTATTTATCGGGCAGTCAGTGATGGAATCGACTTTGGATTCTTTATTCCATGGTATAGCTTTGTCATTGCCATTGGCAGTGTGTTTGTCGTCGTTGCTGCAACCATGATTTATTCCATGCGTAAGCTTTCTTCTGAAAATATCATGGATGCATTAAAAAATGAAAATTTATAAAATCTCTTTTTCTTTCAGATTATAAAAGGTAAAATCACCGGTATTTAAAAGCATTCCATTGGCATCTGTAATTTCAAATGCTACTACTGTGAGGTTCCTTCCGGGTTTTACCACTTTGGCGGTGCATGTAACATATTCTGTTGCACGCGCCGCTTTTAAATAGCGGATCTGTCCGTCCACAGTAGTCACATAATATCCATAGGTTCCTGCCGCAATTCCGCATATGGTATCCACTGCCGAATACAGTACTCCGCCGTGCAAATCTCCATAGATATTTGTAAACTCTTTTTTGAATGGCAGTTCTGCCTTTACCCTTCCAAGTTCTGCCTCTGTTATCTTCATCTGCAGCAGACTTCCAAAGGGATTCTGCTCTAATAATTTCTGGCATTCTTCTATTGTAATTTTATTTTGCATTTGGTTCCTCTTTTCTTACATGTATCTTTTATCCTTTATTTGTACCCATTTTGTGCTCATTTATGTTTTTTGTCAATGAAACAATCTATCTGACTTTTCGGATTGCCAAATCCCCATCCTATGATGTAATATATTTTGTATGGTGTATATTAAGAATTTTTCTCACCATACACTTACGCATCAAGGAGGTATCTTTATGGATCCAAAGAAACAATTTTATGAAACACTCGCTACGTCCATGATTGAAAAATTCAAGAAAAGACAGATTGACGCATATTACTGTGCCACCAAAGAAGAAGCCGTTGCACTTGCCACTTCCATGCTGCCGACACAGGCAACCGTTGGTTTTGGCGGTTCCATGACTTTAACCGAAAGTGGTATGATGGCTGCTCTGCAAAATAAGACTGACATCACTCTTTATGACAGAAGCAAAGCTGCCACACCGGAAGAAACAACTGCAATTTATCATCAGTGTCTGAATGCAGATTATTATTTTATGAGTTCCAATGCAATCACTTCTGACGGACAGCTTGTCAATATTGACGGAAATGGCAACCGGGTTGCAGCACTCATCTATGGCCCGAAGGAAGTCATCGTTATGGCCGGTATGAATAAGGTTGTAAAAACAGTTGACGACGCTCTTGACCGGGTACATAATACTGCTACTCCTGCCAACTGCATCCGCCTTAGCAAGAAAACGCCATGTGCACTCACCGGAACATGTGCCGACTGCCTCTCACCGGAGTGTATCTGTAATCAGGTTGTTATCACCAGAAGAAGTGGTATTCCGGGAAGAATCAAAGTAATTCTCATCGGAGAGGAATTAGGATATTAATACGATTTCATAAAAAAATCCGCATACCAGATATACTCTGATATGCGGATTTTTATTTTATCCTATGCTCCGGCTGTAAATGTCGGTAGTTTCTCAATGACTTCCTGCAACGGACTCCAGTTCATCAGTTCTTCCTTTTCATCCTCTCTCTTGAAAGAAATCCCATTTTCCTTTTTCTGCTTTCTCTTTTCTGCACTTTCCTGAGTTCCCGGCAGTCTGCTATAGGCACCGGATTTATGGAATTCATCTGACACCCTGTTTACTGCTGCTACAATATATTCCTTATCCGGATCATTGTCCGATATACCGGAAACAGCGGTGGATACAATACGGTTTGCTTCTTCTTTGCTCTTTGCAGTTTTCAGCTCGTTCTCCACTTCCTCTGCAATCATCTGAATCCGTATCGCATGGGCATATGCAATGGGGTCATTTCTTTGAAGCCATGAAAGTTCTTCTTTGGTCAGCTTCTTTCCAGCCTCTAATTTCCGTTTGATTTTCGCCATTTTTTCCTGTTTTGCTTCTTCACTTTCTTCTGCCACATTATTATCATAAATGCATTTCAGCATATACTGCGGCAATTCCTCCACCGTAGATACCTTCTTTGTATCCTGCTCCGTATTGGAAAATAAATTCAGTCTGACTGCCATCGCATTTCCTCCTGATTTCGTAATTTGTTCCTTGCATTTTATCTTACACTTATATATCGGAATATTTCTTCTTTTTCCATAGTCATTTGAAAATGCTTGACAGCAAGTAGCGAGAAACACGCTTTGCGAGTTTCTCGAGTAAAAAAAGACATCCGCACCGGCATTTTCCCGGATACGAATGTCTTTTCTGGTTACTTTTCATGATACTTTTCTATTTCTTTATTTCCAAGTTCCTTTTCAACTTCCTATCTGTCCCACTTATCTGCCAGAGAATTAATCTGGTCAGCAAATTTGGCAAGGTCCTTATTTGGGATACCTTCATTCTTCTGAATGACACTAAGCAGCCTCTGACCCGCCGCCAGCAGTCTTGCAAACACATTAGAGGATGCCTTTGCCGGTTTGTCTTTCTTCTTTTCAACCAGTTCACGGCTTCCTTCATGAACACAGACATTTTCTAATAAGTCATAGGTATCACCACTATATGGTGCAACCGCCTGATAGCCTAATTCCGTATGCAGATGCTCTGCAAATTCATCACAGACCTTATCCTCACCATGTACCACAAAGACACGCTTTGGTGGATTTTTAAATGCAGATGCCCATTTTGTCAGCATATCACGGTCTGCATGGCCACTGATACCAGGAAGATTTAAAATTTCTGCATGTACCTGAATATTTTCACCGAAAAGTTTTACTTCTTTGGCTCCATTCAAAAGTGCATGACCCAAGGTTCCAGGTACCTGATATCCTACAAACAGAATCGTGCTTTCCGGTCTCCACAAATTATGTTTTAAATGATGGCGGATACGGCCAGCCTCACACATACCGGAAGCAGAAATGATAACCAATGGTTTCTTGCTGAAGTTAATCATTTTGGATTCATCACTGGTAACAGACGTTTTCAGTCCCGGGAATCCAATCGGATTAATACCCTGCTCCACTAATTTCTTTGCCTCATCAGAGAAGCAGTCTTCTACACTCTTATGGAAAATATTTGTTGCTTCCACAGCCAGCGGGCTGTCGATATAGGCCTCAAAATCTTCAAACTCCGGCAGCAGATGTTCTGTCTTAATCCGTCGCAGATGATATAGCATTTCCTGTGTACGACCTACAGAAAATGCCGGAATGACAAGATTACCACCTCTTGCAAATGTCCGCTTAATTACTGCCGCAAGTTCCGGTGCATAATCCGGCGGATCTGCATGTATCCGGTCACCATAAGTGGATTCAATCAATACATAATCTGCTTCATCGATAAACTGCGGATTTTTAATCAATGGCTTATTGCCATGACCGATATCTCCGGAAAATACAATTTTCACAGTCTTATCTTCTTCCGTCAGCCATACCTCAATGCTGGATGAACCAAGAAGATGTCCGGCATCTACAAACCGGATTTTTACTCCATTACAGATTTCAATGATTTTATTGTAATCACATGATACAAAATGCTCTAAAACCCCCTGTGCATCATCCATATCGTAAAGAGGCACTACTTCCGGTAATCCGGCTCTCCTAGCCTTACGGTTTCTCCACTCTGCTTCAAACATCTGGATGTGTGCACTGTCCTTTAACATGATATTACAAAGTTCGCTGGTTGCTGTTGTCGCAAATATCTGTCCCCGGAATCCATGACTATACAGCAATGGAAGTAAGCCTGAATGGTCGATATGGGCATGTGTTACAAACACATAATCAATATTAGATGCATTCACCGGAATCTCCTGATTCACATATAAATCCGGTCCCTGCTCCATACCACAATCCACCAGTATCCGCTTATCCTGACATTGCAGAAAATGACAACTTCCAGTTACTTCATGTGCAGCCCCTAAAAACTCCAATAACATAATACCATCTCCTCGCCATCTCTTTATTGTCGAACTTATGATAGTATTATTTTATCATATTGGACAAAAAATGTATACATTTTCTTTCTTTTTTATTCAAATCGCACAATTTCTTTCTTCAATCGTTTCATAATCTTTTTCTCCAGCCTGGAAATATAAGACTGGGAAATTCCTAATAAATCTGCCACCTCTTTCTGGGTCAGTTCATTACCGTTTTTCGAATTGATGCCAAACCGCAGTTCAATAATTGTCCGCTCCCTGCCGTTTAAATGCTCAATTGCTTTATTCAAAAGCTTCTTTTCAACCTCAGTCTCAATATCCCGGTAAATGACATCTTCATCTGTTCCTAAAATATCCGAAAGTAGTAATTCATTTCCGTCCCAGTCCACATTTAACGGCTCATCAATGGATACCTCTAATTTCGTCTTATTATTTCTACGCAGATACATCAGAATTTCATTTTCAATACATCGGGAGGCATAGGTTGCAAGCTTGATATTTTTTTCCGGATTAAAAGTATTAATTGCCTTGATTAATCCGATGGTTCCAATAGAAATCAAATCCTCCACTCCTACTCCCGTATTGTCAAATTTCTTCGCTATGTATACTACAAGTCTCAGATTATGCTCGATTAATTTCTTTCTTGCAGTCTCACTCTGCTCTTTCACCAATTGTCCGATACATTCCATTTCCTCTTTCGCCGGAAGCGGTGGCGGCAGCACCTCTGCCCCTCCGATATAGTGAATCTCCGTCTCCTTACGAAGCAGCATATCTTTTAAACTACGCACAATGCGAAACTGAAAATGCTCCGGTATATCTACTTTTAAATACATTACAACTCCTCTTTCCTCTCTTATTCACATTCCATCCTATAGCAGATGGCAATTTAAAATCATCTGATATTCCTTCTTTTGAAACAACGATGGACTTCCAAGTGCAATCACCGCCTGTAAAATCTGCCGCTCTTTTTTTCCTTCTTTAATATAAAGTTCTTCTACGGTAAGTGCTTCTACCAAGCCGTTTTTCTCTCCCATACTGCTAAATGGCAACAGTCGTACTACCGGCTCATCTTCCCGGAAAATCGGCATCAGAAGCTCTTTATCTATGATACTGACCGGTTTTCCCACATAGGGGTCGATCAGCAGATTTCCGGTATCATAATAGGCTTCTAACAGCAATTCATGTTCATGATAGCAAAGACGCACCTGATAAAGATGCCGGCTTCTCTCCTTTCTGCTGCGCCATATTATGGATGCTGACACAGCAATTCCCGCCGTCAGCACCATTGCCAGATAAAAATGCTGCCCATAAAAAAGGCTCTTATTGAGCCACTGCATGCAGCCTCCTGTCAGAATCGAAAACAAAAAACAGCCAAGCCAGTTTTTTATCAGAAAAGCGACTCTTTGTGTCGTATGTTTCCTCGTAAAAAATGCAATCATAACCATGCCAAGCGGAACCGGTACATACATAATCAGCCGATACAATCTATAGGATGAAAGCATCAGAAAACAAATGACTCCCATACCACTTCCAAATAAGGCAGCAAGCAGTATCCTGCCCTTATGTATGAGATTCCGCAAAAATATGCCTGTCAGGAACAGATTCAGCACATCCATCAGGAAACTATTGACAAAAAGAACATCTAAATATATCTCATAAATACATGCCACCTCCCTTCCTTTCCTGCATTATACAAACTTTCCTCTGCATATTTTGTCAAAACAGATGCAGCCATTCTTTCATTTCATTGACAGAATCCGACTGCCCGGCAGGGAAGTTGCAAAAGAAACGTAATGCACTCTGCAAATCTTACCGTAAGAAGCTGCCACCGGCAGCTTCTTACGGATGCCTGACAACGAAAAAAACGCTTAGAACAATGGCTGTCACCAGTATCTGGTACATTTCAAATGTTCTAAGCGTCGTATCATATAGGAACTTCAAATTCCTTTTCTACTCTTACACTATAATTTTATTGCTATCCTTTTCAAAATGATAGTTCTTATTTTTTGGTACTCTTTAAGAACTCCGGAATTTTAATATCCTTCTCATGAACAGTACTTTCCGGTCTCTTTGGTTTGGTAATTCCAATAAATGGAGAAGCTGTCGGAGCTGGCTGCTGTGCAGCAGTCTGTCCCAGAGTAGATGTTGCTCCGAAACTGCTGTTGGTTGTAACATTAGCAGTACGGTTTACAAGTCCGGAATTAATGACCGGTCTGGTGGTTGCTGCTGTATTTGGATATTTCAATCCGGACATAAGATTAGAAGATGCAGTGGTTTTTGCTGCATTCTCTTCCAGTCCTGTTGCAATTACAGTAATCGTTGCAGCATCTGTCATAGTCTCATCATATTTTGCACCAAAGATAATATTTGCATTATCGCCGGCAAGATCTTCTACATAGCTTGCTGCATCATTGGCATCCATAAGAGAAATATCACCGGAAATATTGATAATAACATGGCTTGCTCCATTGATAGTTGTCTCAAGCAATGGACTGGTAACAGCCAGTTTGACTGCCTCAATTGCCTTATCATCACCCTTAGCCATACCGATACCGATATGTGCAAGACCCTTGTCCTTCATAACAGTCTGAACATCTGCGAAATCAAGGTTAATCAATGCCGGCATATTAATCAGATCTGTGATTCCCTGAACCGCCTGCTGAAGCACCTCATCTGCTTTCTTTAATGCATCCGGGAAGGTTGTTCTGCGGTCTACAATCTCTAATAATTTATCATTTGGAATTACAATCAAGGTATCTACATTCTCACGAAGCTTGTCAACACCGCTTAAAGCATTTACCATTCTTGCTTTTGCTTCAAATTTAAACGGCTTAGTTACAACACCAACGGTAAGAATTCCCTGATCCTTTGCAATCTTTGCCACAACAGGAGCTGCTCCTGTACCGGTTCCGCCACCCATACCACAGGTTACGAATACCATATCTGCACCTTCAATAGCTGCTGACAACTCTTCCATACTCTCTTCTGCAGCTTTGGCTCCAACCTCCGGCTGTGCTCCTGCTCCAAGTCCTTTGGTAAGCTTCTCACCAATCTGAATCAACGTAGGTGCTTTACATAAAAGTAATGCCTGTTTATCGGTATTTACTCCAACAAACTCAACACCACCAATATTTTCATCAATCATTCTATTTACTGCATTATTACCTGCACCACCAACACCAATTACAATAATTTTAGCACTGGATTCTGCTTCTGTTGTTTTAATTTCAAGCAAGGTAGTTCCTCCTTCTCTCCCTCATTCTATATGTAATCTATGAGAAATCTGCTTTACAGATTTCTCATAAAAAGTATGCCTTTATTTACTCATATACTCTATCATATAATTTTTCGTAAAAATAATCAACCTATATTTTCTGTTTTTTTGAAAAAATTACGCCGTCTTTTCAAAAGTAATATCTGTGGTATCTTCTGTCCAGTCTTCCAGATGAAGAATGCCTGTAAGTCCTTCCAGATTTGGCATAATTTTCTCCATACGAACTACTTTTTCCGTAAGGCTGGTTGCCTGTCCAAGATTCACCGTAATCGTTCCGTACTGCAGGGTCACGTTTCCCTGGTCATCATAATTGATGGTATCCGGAACCAGATTATACTTCTTTAAGGTCTGGGTTACTGCCAGCAAATCCTTTAGGGTATCTTTTCCGCTTACGTCAAGTTTTTCATAAAGCACTGCATCCCCACAAGCCAGTCCGGTAATCTGCGGTACTCCTTCGATGACATCTGTAGACATTTCCACTACAAAGCCATCTTTGTCAAAATAGACATTCTGTCCCAGGGAATCCATATATAAGTAGCCCAGCAGTCCTTTTTCATATACTTCTACATGAAGGGTATGCGGTGATTTGACACTCACCTCCATCGTATCAATAAACGGAACTTTCTGTGTATCAAAGAAACGATATTTAAAATATACATATAATGTATTCCAGGAATAGTCATCATTTAAGACCCATTCCTTAATCTGCTCATCACTGTATAATTTATTGCCTTCTACTTCGACATTTTTTACGGTAAATACCTTGATTACAATGAGTGCTGCCAGTGCCAGAATCAACAGTGTAGTCAGAAATCCAATCAGGATATGTTTTCTTCTTCTCTTCTTTCTGCGTTCTTCTCGTATCATATCCTATCCCTCCAACTGAATTCCTCTGGAAACACTTAACGCAAGTCCCATTTCTGCTAAGAGGAATGATGCCGAAGTACCACCATAACTGATAAAAGGAAGTGTGATACCGGTATTTGGAATACTGTTGGTTACAACGGCGATATTAAGGATTACCTGAATGGCAATGTGAGCCATAATACCAACCACCAGCAATGCACCATATAAATCTTTCGCATTATTGGCAATTACCATAAAACGCCACAGCATTAAGATAAACAGCAAAATCAGGCAGATTGCTCCGAATAATCCAAGCTCCTCACAGATGATGGAAAATACCATATCATTCTGCGCTTCCGGTACGAACCCAAGCTTCTGCATACTGGCACCAAGTCCTTTTCCAAAAAGTCCTCCAGAACCAATGGCATATAAGCCCTGCATGGTCTGATAACCTTTATCATAATTCTCCGGATGGAGCCAGATTTTGATACGTTCTGCACGATAGCTTGCCAGTACAATAAAGACTGCTCCGAAAGCGAATACTGCGATTGCCATTCCCACAAACTGCGCATATTTCGGGCTTGCCACGAACGCCATTGCCACTGCGATACCCACAATGATAATCGCGGTACTTAAGTTCGTATAAGCAACCGGTCCAACCAGCGGAAGCAGTAAAACCATTACCTTCATCAGTTCCTTCAGATCGCCAATCTTCTTTTGCATGCGGCTGATTACCGTTGCAAGAAAAATAATGACAGCAAGCTTTGCAAACTCAGATGGCTGGAAAGAAAGCGGACCAAGGCGGAACCATCTGGTAGAACCATTTCCATTCGATCCTAAAAAGATAACGGAAACGCACAGTAAAAATGCGCCTATGTATGCCACACCATACAGTTTCTTCCACACATGATAATCAATCTTGGAAATCACAAACATGGCAGCAAATCCAAGGCAGCATGCAAATGCCTGCCGCTTTAGATAATGAGTTCCATCGCCATACTCAATCTGTGCATTATAAGAACTGGTGCTGTACAGCATAACCAGACCAAAACACACTAAGAAAATAATAACAAACAAAAGTGTATAGTCAAAATATTTAATTGTCTTTTCTTTTGTGCCTGATTTTCTTCCCGGTCTGCGGCCCATAAATCACTACTCCTTTAAATTGCGCACCAAATCCTTAAATATTCTTCCTCGTTCTTCGTAGCTTTTAAACATATCCCAGCTTGCACATGCCGGTGATAATAATACGGCATCACCGGAAACTGCATTGTCATAGCAGATATTTACTGCCTCTTCGAGACTGTCTGCGAATACATACTCTGTAAATCCATGTCTCTTTGCACAGTCTGCAATCTTCTCTTTTGTTACTCCGATTAATACTAATTTCTTTACTTTACCATCGAAGCTTTCTATCCATTCATCATATTCAGACTGCTTATCATAGCCACCGCCAATGAGAAGTGTCGGACGGTTCATTGCCTGAATTCCCTTAATCGCTGCATCCGGGTTTGTTCCCTTGGAATCGTTATAGAATTTTACGCCACGTTTCTCCGTAACATATTCAATTCTATGCTCTACTGCCTGGAACTCACGCAGTGTTTTTACAATGACATCCATCGGTACTCCGATACTTATGGTCATGGCAACTGCCGCCATAACATTTTCATAATTATGGGTTCCAAGAATATTTAGCTCATTGACATCAATGACTTCTTCCTCTTTGCCCTCAGAGACATAAATAATCTTCTCACCATTTAAATAACATCCATTCTGTACCGGCTTTTTACTGTCAAACCAGAGCACTTTCATGGATAAGGATTCCCCAAATTTGCGAAGTACTTCATCCTCATAATTTAAGACGCAGACATCGTTTGCTTTCTGATTCTTTGTAATGTCCTCTTTTGCCTTAATATAATTTTCCATGGTATGATGACGGTTCAGATGATCCGGTGTAATATTTAAAATAGCAGATACATCCGGAGCAAAATCTACAATTGTCTCTAACTGGAAACTGCTGATTTCTGCTGCTGTTACCGTTTCTTCTGTGGTATCTGCCGCTACCGATGTATATGGAATTCCAATATTTCCTACGACTTTTACATCCTTAAAGTAATTGGATAAAATTTCTCCCACCAGTGTAGTGGTTGTCGTCTTGCCATTCGTTCCTGTAATTGCAAGGATTTTTCCTTTTGCCACCTGATAAGCAAGCTCAATCTCACCAATAATGGTAATTTTCTTATCACGCATGGCATTTACCAATGGTAAATCGGTTGGAACACCCGGACTTAACACAACAAAATCCAGTTTATCCATCACTTCTTCCGGAAGGGTGCCCACATAGATTTCTGCCTTGGCAAAGCTCTCCGATTTTTCTTTGATTTCTGCTACACTCTGCTTTTCATTTCCTTCAAAAACGAAAATATTCGCATTCTGTTTTTCTAACAGCTCTGCTGCAGCAATTCCACTTTTCCCAGAGCCAAATACCAGTACATTTTTCTCCTGAAATTCCATTTTATTCACTCCTGTCTCTTTATAATCCAATCAATGCAACCAGACATAAGATTGCTGTTACAATTGAAAATACTGCCACTACCCTGGTCTCTGACCAGCCACCTAATTCAAAGTGGTGATGAATCGGAGCCATACGGAAAATTCTCTTTCCACCTGTTTTTTTAAAATAGGTTACCTGAATGATAACAGATAATACTTCTACCAGATAAATCAGTCCCACAATCAGAAGGAAAATTGGCATCTGAAGCATATATGCGGTAGCTGCCACAAATCCACCCAGTGCAAGAGAACCGGTATCTCCCATAAATACACTTGCCGGATATACATTAAACAGAAGGAAGCCCATCAATGCACCTACTACAGCACAGGTAATCGGTTCGATTCCGCTGTTGGTTCCCACTGCAACTACAGTAAAGAAGGTTGCTACGATAATGGTTACGCTGGTAGCAAGACCATCTAAGCCATCGGTAAAGTTGACTCCGTTTACAGTTCCGATTACTGCAAAATACATGACCGGAATTGCAAGCCAGCCAATATTCCAGTATTTTCCACCGGAAAATGGAAGCAGCATTGTAAGGGAAACATCTGAAAACTTCACCATGTATACCACAAAAACAGTGGTCACTACAAGCTGGCATAACATTTTCTGCCATGCAAGCAGTCCATCCGACCGTCTCAGTACAACCTTCAAATAATCATCTAAAAATCCAATTACGCCAAATCCTACTACCATAAAGAGAATCGGAATAATCTTCGGATAATCTTTTACATAAATCAGACTGGTTACAATAATACTTGCGATAATCATCAATCCACCCATGGTAGGGGTTCCCATTTTCTTCTGATGGGATTCAAGCTCTTTCCGCTCCGTCTGACCAACTTTCAATCTTCTTAAAAAAGGAATTACGACCGGTCCTAACAATGCACTCACTGCAAAAGCGATAATAACCGGAAGAATAACATGATACGTCATAACTGCACCTCTTTTTATTTTCTTTTTGTATATCATTTCAACTTATCTAGTATACGTTATTTAGAGATTTCCTGCAAGATATCTTCCCAAAGTTTCACGGATTTTCCTGAATTTCCGCATCTTCTGTAACCAGTGCCTGCTCAATGCCAAGATATGGCAGAATATTGGAAAACAAATCCCGGCAGACCGGTGCTGCTATGGTTCCACCATAATAAACGCCTTGTGGATTATTGATAATAATTAAGGCAAGTACCTGCGGATCGTCAGCCGGAGCAAAACCTAAAAAAGAAGAAATATACCTTTTTTCACTACGTGGAAGCGTCTGGGACGTTGCGGTTTTGCCGCCAATAGAAAAGCCTTCAAGAGCCGCATTCTTTCCACTGCCCTCAGATACTACTTTTTCCAGCAAATAGCGCATGGTGGTGGAAGTTTCTTCGCTTACAATATGTTCCTTTTGTCCATAGACAAAAGTATGTGTCACTTCTCCTTCTGCATTTTTCGTCTCCACGCCAAAATGCGGCGTCACACGGTTTCCTCCATTTATAATAGAGGAAACCGTAGTTGCAAGCTGAATCGGTGTAATCTGGAAGGACTGCCCAAAGGACATGGTTGCAAGCTCCACCTGACCGATATTTTCTCTTTTATGCATAATGGTGGATGCTTCCCCCGGTAAATCTATATTTGTCCTGGATAATAAACCAAACTGTTCAAAATAATCGCAGAAGCGGTCGGAACCGATACGAAGTCCGATTTCTATGAATACCGGGTTGCAGGAATTCATAATGCCATGGGTAAAATCCTCTGCCCCATGCCCTCCCACTTTATGGCAGCGGATTCTCCTGTCCTCCACAATCTTATATCCCGGACAGTTAAACTGGTCAGAAAGACTTACTTTTCCCTCCTCCAAGGCTGCGGATGCTGTTATTATCTTAAAAGTGGATCCCGGTTCATAAGTGTCATTGATGCACTGGTTTCTCCACATTTTATTTAAAGCATCCTGCTTCTCCTCTTCACTCAATTCCGTGTCAATCTCCGTATTTAAGGTAAAAGGTTCATTGAGATTAAACTCCGGTTCATTTACCATGGCAAGGATTTCGCCATTCTGCGGATTCATCACAAGGATGCTGACACTGTCTGCCTGTTTTTCCTCCCGTACCTTTACTGCTGCCTGCGCTGCATACATCTGGATATTATAATCAAGACTTAAATAAAGGTCATCTCCTTCTACCGGCTCACTCCGCCTCTCTCCGGCATTTTTGATCTCTACGCCTCTGGCATCTGTCAATGTAAGTATCTTTCCATTGATGCCCTCCAGATATTCATCATATTTTACTTCTATTCCGACAATTCCCTGATTGTCTCCGCCAGTAAATCCGATTACTTTAGAAGCCAGTTCATTATAAGGATAATACCGTTTATAATCTTCATCGATCTTCACGCCCGCCAGTTCATAGGCTCGAATCGCATCTCCGGTTTCTTTCTCCACATTCGTCTTAATCCGTTCAATGGAACTAACCTTCTCTACCCGCTTCCGCACTGTCTCTTCTGACATGCCAAGCTCTTTTGTTAAAACTGCAATTACCTTTTCCGGGTCTTCTATCTGGCTGTGAATCACAGAAATCGTACATACCGTCTTATTTTCTGCTAAAACCACACCATTTCTGTCATAAATATTCCCTCTTGCCGCCTTGATATCCCTTTCTCTTTCATGGAGGTTCTCAGCCCGGACCCCATAGTATTCTGAACAGAATATCATAAGATACACCAGTCGTCCCATCAGAAATACCATCAGCAGTAATACTGCCACAAAAATAATCATAATTTTTCGTCGGTTAAAGGTTTTATTCCGATAGATGCAAAATCTGTTTTCTTCTTCCTCCTGCATTTTTTGCTGAAACATAAAAACATAACCTCATAAAAGCAGTTATTATAATCTATTACAACTTTTACAAGGTTATGTTGTTTTCTCTATTGTGCTACATCCTGTGGCTGTAAACCATCCTCCGGTGGTACTGTTTCCTCTGCAATATCCGGTGTCTGGTCTACCATAGAATCCTCCGGTGCAGAATCCGGAACATCTGTTGTTCCATCTGCCGGTGCTTCTGCCGGGTCTGTCTCTTCTGTTACAACAATGTCCTCATCCGGATAAATATTAAGATAAGGCAGTGTCTCTTCGAAAATTCCCTTTGCGATTTCCTGTGCAAAGGTACTGTGAAACTCTTCTTCTGCGTTTGGTTCGTCTACTACTACATATACCAAAAGCTGCGGATTGTCTACTGGTGCAAAACCGATAAAGGAAACCAGATAATTTCCCTGTCCTCGAGGAAGCTTCTGTGCTGTTCCGGTCTTTCCACCCATAGAGTATCCCGGCACTTTTGCATATTTTCCGGTACCATCGGAAACCGTTGCATAAAGATACTGTTTTAATAATTCACTGGTAGATGAAGACACTGTTTTCTTTAACAAGGTTCCATTGTCTTCCTGTATGACATTCCCATTTTCATCTGTTATTTTCTTTACCACATGTGGCTGATAATAGTTACCACCATTAATAATGGAACAAAAAGCACTTGCCACCTGTATCATGGTAACATTAAAGTTCTGTCCAAAGGAATTGGTAGCCAGGTTAATGGTGCTTAGCTGGTCTTCGGTATAAATTAAGGAATCGGTTCTGGCCTCTCCCGGTAAATCAATGTTTGTCTTGGTACCAAAGCCGAAAATCTGCTGATACTTGGAGAAATTCTCAGGTCCGATATCATAAGACATCTGCATCAGGGCATCATTACAGGAATTCTTTAAGGCATCTTCTACTGTTTCAAGTCCATGTCCGTTGGTATTTACACAGTGAATGTCATGACCGGAAATCGTCTCGTATCCATCACAGATAAAAGTACGGTTCGGGTCTAAAGTTCCGGTATCCAGACCACAGGCTACGGTAAAAGGTTTTACGGTAGAGCCCGGTTCATAAGTATAAGTAATGCAGAAATTAGACCATAACTGGTTTAAAGCATCCAGTTCTGCATCGTCATCCATAGCATCAATTTCTTCCTGGGTATAATAGGCAGACAAATCCCTTGGATTACTACTGTCATAATTTGGATAATTTGCCATGGCAAGCACTTCAGCATTCTGGGGGTTCATTACAATAACTCCCACATGTTTACTTCCAGCACCTTCTCTTGCTGCATCCCTGTATTCTTCTTCAAATGCAGCAATCTTATCTTCTACGATTTTCTGGATATTTGCATCAATGGTCAGTGTAACATCATTACCATTCTGGGCATCGATTACTGTCTTCTCAAAATTACTGTCGGAATTCAGATAACCATATTCTCTTCCGTTGGTTCCATTCAAAACACTGTTATAGGAATTTTCCACTCCATTCATTCCCAGATTACCGCTGGTAGTAAATCCTACTACCGCACTGGCTAGAGAACCATATGGATATTCTCTCTGGTATTCTTTTTCAAACCAGACTCCATTAATTTTTCCTTTTTTCTCTGCATCGCCGCTCTTCTTATCGGAAGCTTCCTTTTCTGCCGCCTGCATATCTTCAAACGCCCGAATCTCTTCATAGCTTAATTTCTTTGCCAGAACATTGTACTGGCTCTTTGGCTTATCCGTAATCAGATTACGTAAATCGGTTTCATTCAGCTGTGGGAAACAGGTTATCAGTGCATCGATGGTCGGGTCAATATCTGCCGAATCACTGTTTAATACCTTACAGTCTAATATCACATTGTATACATCCACGCTGGTTGCAAGTATCGTTCCCTTGCAGTCTGTAATATTTCCACGCTGATAAGGAATGACCGTACTGTCATATTTCTGCTGGGATAATACTTTCTTTTCGTATTTCTTTCCACTGGTGTGTTCAATATACATCAATCTTACAATTAATCCCAACAAAAGTAGTGCTATTATTACAAACAGCACTACAAGTTTCTTTTGCATTTTCTTACTAAATTTTGCTATTTTCTTTCCGCCGCGTCTCTTTCCTGCCATTTTACCACCACGTTTGTTTCCTACTTATTCGGAATATCCTCAAACTGATTCATATAATCTTCTTTATCAACCGTATAATGTATAATCTGGTCCGGTCCCGCATAGCTCATGCCAAGCTGGTTCATTGCTATATCCTTGATGGTTGAAAGATCTACTGCTGTCTCGATTCTTTTTTCTGCCGCATCATTATCTGCCTTTAATTCAGCTACCTGGCTTTCTAATGCAGAAATTGTCTTTAAATGCGTTGTAATTCCAGACTGCAGACGGATATACAGTACTGCTGCCACACACATAACCAGCAGCGATACAGATAAAAATGCCACATAACCCAAATCCATATGTGCTGACTTCTCCTGATTCTTCTGCGCCATACGTCTGTTGCGCTGTCTGATTTCCTCCCGCTGCTTTTCTTCCTGTTCTCTGCGGTAATCCGGTGCAGCTTCTAATTTACGGACAGTGTTTCCATCTATGTAAGTCCGTGTTCGATAATTTCTTCTTGTCTTCTCCATTTTCACGTCTCTCCCTAGTCATTGATATGCCGTTCAAATACTCTTAATTTTGCGCTTTTTGCTCTCGGATTCTCTTCCATTTCAGATTTCGTTGGAAGAATCGGTTTTCTAGTGATTACTTTTCCTTTTGGTTTCTTGCCACATACACACACCGGAAATTCTTTCGGACAGGTACATGGATTTTCATTTTTGCGAAAGATGTTCTTTACAATTCTGTCTTCCAGGGAATGGAAGGTAATGATACAGATTCTTCCATCTTCTTCTAAAAGGTCTATCATCTCATCCAGGGTATCCGATAAGACTTCCAGCTCACGATTCAGTTCAATACGAATTGCCTGAAACGTTCTCTTTGCCGGATGTCCGCCAGTACTCTGTACTTTCATCGGTATGGATGCCCGGATAATTGCGGTCAGCTCTCCGGTTGTCTCAATTGGTTTCTTTGCCCGGGCTGCGACAATATGCTTTGCAATATTCTTTGCGAACCGGTCTTCCCCATAGTCTCTTATGATACGATACAACTCTGATTCACTGTAATCATTTACAATATCTTTTGCCGTTAATGTCTGACGCTGATCCATTCTCATGTCCAGTGGTGCATCTTCTTCCCGGTAGGTAAATCCACGCTCCGGTGTATCTAACTGAAAGGAAGATACTCCCAGATCAAGAAGAATTCCATTTACCTTCGTCACTCCGATACGGTTCAATTCTTCTTTCATATTGCAGTAATTGCTGCGGATTATGGTTACTTTATCAGAATAATCCTTTAACCGCTCACTGGCTGCTGCAATTGCATCTTCGTCCTGGTCAATTCCTATCAGCCTTCCGTTCTCATTCAGCCTTTTTACAATTTCGGAAGAATGTCCCGCTCCACCGAGCGTTCCGTCTACATAAATTCCGTCCGGGCGAATATTCAGATTGTCTATGGTCTCATGCAAGAGAACCGATGTGTGTTTAAATTCCATGTTCACTCCTTTAGATACTCAAGCCAAGTTCTGCCATGTGTTCTGCAACTTCATCCATGTCATCATAAGTATTGGTATCCTGCCATCTGTTCTTGTCCCAAATCTCAATTCGCTTTAAGACTCCGACTGATACGACTTCTTTCTCTAATCCGGCAAATTCTCTTAACACTGCCGGAAGAAGAATTCTTCCCTGCTTGTCCACTTCACAGGTTGTTGCTCCTGCAAAGAAGAAACGTGAGAATTTTCTTGCATCTTTTGAGGTAAGTGGTACGTTGCGGAATTTTTCTTCAATGTTCTGCCATTCTTCATTTGGGTACACAAAAAGACACCCATCCAAACCCTTCGTTACTACAAACTCATCACCGAGCTGTTCTCTGAATTTGGAAGGAACAATCATTCTGCCCTTGGCGTCTATGTTGTGACTGTACTCTCCCATGAACATTGTCAAACACCTCAGTCCGGTTGCTATTTATCCACAAAGTTATCAACTTATCCACCACTTTGTGCCATTTTCAACCACTTTCCTCCACTTATGAATACATATTACCCCACTTTTGGGAAAAAATCAATATACTACACATAAAAATGCACAAAAAAAAGAAGCACATTTCTCAATGTACTTCTTTCCACTTACTCTTTACTTTTATCTTATTGGTACAAGTTCTTTTTGCTCACATAGCGATACATAGTTCTCAATCAGTCTGTCCACTTCCAGGCTCAGGTCATAGCATTCATCCATACTTTTCGCTCGTTCCAGTGCTTCATCCAGTCGGATTCTTGCACGTTCAATCGCAATGCGAAGTGCTTCCCTTTCATCCATAAGCATTTCTCCTATGCTGTGTCCCATCTCTGTGTTGTTCTTTGTAAATTCATTTTACTCTGCTCATCACCAAAAATCAAACAAAATATAACATCTTTTTTCGTCAATATTCGACAGCAAGCGGCATTTTTTCCTTATGCTGTGTTTTATAAAACAAATCGGCAATGGCCTCCACCAGCATCCGGTTGGTTGCTACTATATTCCGAATATCTGTTTCTATATTAATTTTTCTTCCAAGATACTGTTTATGCCTCTCTAAAATATATTCATACAGTGCCTCTGCATCAGAAAAATCAGCCTGCACTTTTTCTCCTGCTTCCATATTCCGGCTCATAATATAATTTTTAAGGCTTCGCTTCAATTGTTCTTCATAGGAACAATGATCCTTTAAGTTTCCCGGATAAATCTTGTTATGCGGATAAGTAAAATAATCAGCTACATAATGCGTTACCTGCCCGAGATTCATATAATACCGGCGTTTACGGGTCAGTTTCCCCTGCTGTTTACCGAAAATCAATTGATTCACCATCTTTTTCACATCCGGAAACGTCCCATTGATTTCATGTTTCTTATATACAAAAGATGGTTTGCAATCCGGCAGGATGCTGCCAATATAAAAAGACAGTCTATGTTTCTTAAGTTCTTCATCCTCTGTATTCTTTGCAATATAACGTGCCAGCAAAATATGTGATTTTTTTCTCATTTGCTTCCTCCTGTTTACCATCTACACCTTACACATTACTTCTGCTTTATTTATGCTTCAATCACATTATACTTTCTTTCATCTCATTTACAATAGTATTTTTCTTAAGATTCTTCTAAATTTCTGTGTCCAATCTGTTAAGAGTAGACACAGAAATATTTTGCTAAAACTTACTGATATTCCACTTTTTAGGAACAACAGAAGCTGGCACACTCTGTTTCCATACAGGTACAGGCATTCGTTCCGGCTACCTGGATGTCTTTTGCATGACATTTTCTTCCTTCATTGAATTTACAGTTTACTGCCTCACAGGTAACATCGCTCATCTTAGGCGGTTTACCGGTCGAATTGGCACATCCACAGTTTTTCTTCTCTTCAAAACTTCCACAGCTTGTCTCGCTATTGCGGTTTGCATGTGCACCCTCTACCGTAATATTTCCACGGCAACAGCAATCATCTTTCTGGAAACTGCAGCTTCTTACAGAACATTTTAATTCTGTCACAAAAATCATCTCCTTTCTTTCGTTACATGTTTAGTATCTCCAAAGGAAATCTTTTTATGTTACCAACTTCATGTAAAAAAGAATGTACCTTGACACATTCTCGTGCCTGCGGCGGCTGCTTTCCTGTAAAGCAAAAAAGACTGTTGTCCGGTGCAAATTGCCAGCAACAGTCTTTTTGAATCCATATAAATTATAAAATTAAAAATTAGATTTTATTGCATTTTTATTTTTCTTCTGCAACTTCTTCCTTACGGATTTCCTTTGTACGAATCTCTTCGCAGATTGCATCAATGAATTCTCCTAAAGGTTTTACACCTTCATCTCCTGCAAAACGGCTTCTTACGGATACGGTTCCGTCCTCTGCCTCCTGCTGACCAACTACCAGCATGTACGGCAGCTTATCCAGTCTTGCTTCACGAATCTTGAATCCGATTTTCTCAGAACGGTTATCAACCGTTACATCTACATCATGAGCTGCTAATTCTTTTCTTACCTGCTCTGCATAGTCTGCATATTTTTCAGAAATCGGCAATACTCTTACCTGTTCCGGGCAAAGCCAGGTTGGGAATTTTCCTGCATAATGTTCAATCAGCCATGCAAGGGTACGCTCATAACATCCCATGGATGTACGATGGATAATCCAAGGAAGTACTTTCTCACCCTTCTCATCGATATAGTACATGCCAAACTTCTCTGCACTTGCACAGTCAAGCTGGATGGTAACCATGGTATCTTCTTTTCCATATACATTCTTTGCCTGAATATCAATCTTTGGTCCGTAGAATGCAGCTTCCCCATCTGCTTCTGTATACTTGATGCCATTCTTATCCATAACATCACGCAGATACTGCTGGGTACTGTTCCAATATGCTTCGTCGCCCAGATATTTTTCTTTGTTGTTCGGATCCCATTTGGACAGACGGTAAGTAACATCTCCATCGATACCAAGTGTAGTCATTACATAATGGCAAAGTTCAGTACATCTGGTAAGTTCTTCTTCCGCCTGTTCCGGGCAAAGAATAATATGTGCCTCTGTAATAGTAAACTGTCTGACACGGGTAAGTCCATGCATCTCTCCGGAGTCCTCATTCCGGAACAATGTAGAAGTCTCTGACATCCGATATGGCAGATCTCTGTAAGAGTGCTGTTCATTCATGTATACATAATACTGGAATGGACAGGTCATCGGACGCAGTGCCATTGTCTCTTTGTCGTCGCTGTCCTTATTTAAAATGAACATTCCATCCATGTAGTGATCCCAGTGTCCGGAAATCTTATAGAGGTCGCTCTTTGCCATCAGCGGAGTTCTGGTACGTACATAACCCCACTCTTTATCCTCTAAGTCTTCTATCCAACGCTGCAGTTTCATAATCATCTTGGTTCCCTTCGGTGTAAATAAAGGAAGTCCCTGTCCGATAACGTCAACAGTGGTAAATAATCCCATTTCACGGCCAAGTTTGTTATGGTCACGGCGTTTGGCATCTTCTAATTTCTCTAAGTATTCTTTTAACTCTTCCTTCTTATTAAAAGCAGTACCATAAATTCTCTGTAATCTTGCTTTGTCAGAATTACCTCTCCAATATGCCATGGAAGATGATGTCAGCTTAAATGCCTTTACGCCCTTGGTTGTCATCAGATGTGGGCCAGCACATAAATCTACGAAGCCGCCCTGGTCATAGAAAGAAATTTCTTCTCCCTCTGGTAATTCTTCAATCAGTTCTACTTTGTATGGCTCATTACGTTCCTGCATGAATTTGATTGCTTCCTCTCTTGGAAGTGTGAATCGTTTTAATTCATGACCTTCCTTGATAATCTTCTTCATCTCTGCTTCCAGATTATCGAGGTCTTCTCTTGAAAATGGGGCATGATCAAAATCATAATAGAATCCATCTTCAATTGCCGGTCCGATCGTAATCTTGGCATCCGGAAATAATTTCTTTACCGCCTGAGCCAGTACATGGGATGCAGTATGGCGGATTACCTTTAATCCTTCTTCATCACTTGCTGTTATAATATTTAAATTGCAGTCCTTGTCAAGAACGGTTCGTAAATCCACCACTTCTCCGTCTACTTCACCGGCGCATGCAACTCTTGCAAGGCCTTCGCTGATATCTGCTGCAATATCATAGACTGATTTTGCTTCACTGTACTCTTTTACTGAGCCATCTTTTAATGTGATTTTCATGTTCAAGTCTCCTTTTCTTATTATATTGGTATTAATAACTGCAAAGTAAAAAATCCCTGATGCATAAAATTTATGCATCAGGGACGATACTCTATCGTGGTTCCACCCTGCTTGCTGTACTTATCGTACAACCGCTCATTCTGATGATAACGGAATCACCGGACCGGATTGGGGTCACTCAGAGCTGGTCTTCACATTACACTCCATCAGAATACTCTCACCAGATGTATTCCTCTCTTTGACTTCCTGTCATGCTACTCGTCTCTTCTTTGTTTTGTCCTTTTGACAAAAGCTATTGTATACTCTTTTTTCTGCTATGTAAAGAGTTTTTCTGCGAAATATTTTCCAAATGTTTTCCAAAATATTTTATTCTTATCTTCCGCAGCAGAATTTATATTTCTTTCCACTTCCACAAGGACACGGATCATTTCTTCCAACTTTCTTTCCAACTACAACAGTGCCGGATTTCTTCTGTTCTAAATAAAGCTTTCTCTTGGTATCTGCATCAAAAATTTCATCCCACTGTGGTAATTCATAGAGCCAGTCAGCTTTGGCATCTACCATGTTCTTGTATAATTTTTCTTTATCGAATGCAAGGCTTACCTTGGTATCCTCTTCCATAGTATCAATTGGGTTTGGTGTTACCAGGCTGTCATTGATTCCATCTAAGAATCCAGTCATATCCATAATGCTGAGGTCGTATTTCTCTGCCAGCTCTTTTACAGTTCCTTCTACCTTCTCATCCGGGTTTGTTAAAAGCTTCTCATATACGCCCTTCTCTAACATAAAATATCTCTGCCAGAACTTCTGTAATTTTCCTCTATCTGCCTGCTGATCATAAGCAATCTTCTGCCATTCTTCTAATAATGCCATTGTTCATATCCATCCTTTAATCCATATTTAGTCGTATAACGCTTGTTTCAGTATAGCATATTTTGTGCTTTTTTCAAGTATTTATCCTCTGCAACTTTACATTTTCTGATTGACTATCCGCTGTCAAATGTTAAAATAATGTATATTGCTTTTTTCTAAAAACAGGTCATCAAAGAAAGTTGAGGTCATATATGAAAAAGACAAAACAGATTCTTGCAATTATCGGTGTTGTACTCTTAGTTGCCCTCTATGTTTCCACTCTTGTTTTTGCATTGATTGGAAGCGATTTTGCCACAAACTGTCTTAAGGCTTCCATCTATGCCACTGTGGTTGTCCCGGTTCTCATCTGGGCTTATACCATGGTATACCGCTTACTTAAGAATCATTACTCTTTAAGAGAAGATTTGGATTCCATCAAAAAAGAAGCTTCCGGGCAGGATGCTTCCGCAAAAACTTCAAATGAATCAAACGTAAAAAAAGAGGATCGTGAATAACCACAATCCTCTTTTATAACTTGTCCGCTTCTTAAAATTAAGCAAGTTTTGTTTTTGCAAGCTCTGCCAATGTTGCAAATCCTTCTGCATCATTTACAGCCATCTCAGCTAACATTTTACGGTTCATATCAACACCAGCTAATTTTAAACCATACATAAATTTGCTGTAAGATAATCCATTCATTCTTGCTGCTGCGTTAATACGGGCAATCCATAACTGTCTGAACTGTCTCTTTCTCTGTTTTCTTCCTGCATAAGAACTTGTTAAGGCTCTCATGACAGACTGTTTTGCTACTCTATACTGTTTGGAGCGTGCTCCTCTGTAACCTTTAGCTAATTTTAATGTTCTATTATGTTTCTTTTTAGCGTTTAAGCCGCCTTTAATTCTTGCCATGTTCTATTCCTCCTTAACCAATTCTTATAAATATGGTAAAATCTTCTTCATATTCTTAACATTTGTTGCATCTGTCATTGCAGGTTTTCTAAGATTTCTCTTAGTCTTAGTTGTTTTCTTTGTTAAGATATGTCTCTTATAAGCCTTGTTTCTCTTTAATTTTCCTGTTCCTGTTAATTTGAAACGTTTTGCTGCTGCTCTGCTTGTTTTCTGTTTTGGCATAATTTATTCCTCCTTAAAATCATTATCTTTTCTCTGCCAGCACCATACCCATGCTTCTGCCTTCCAGCTTTGGTGCTTTCTCCACTACTGCAATATCTGCAAGTGCTTCTGCAAAATCATCCAGAATATGTTTGCTTGCCTGTACATGTGCCATTTCTCTGCCACGGAAACGAAGTGTAACTTTTACTTTATTTCCTTTGGAAATGAACTTTCTTGCGGCATTCATTTTGGTATTCAAATCATTGGTATCGATATTTGGAGAAAGACGAACTTCTTTTAATTCAACCGTTTTCTGTTTCTTACGTGCTTCCTTCTCTTTTCTTGCAAGCTCATATCTGTATTTACCGTAATCGATAATCTTACATACAGGTGGCTTTGCTCCAGGAGCAATCTTTACTAAATCAAGTTCTGCTTCCTGTGCCAGCTTATATGCTTCTCTTGCTGACATGATACCTAACTGTTCACCATCCGCGCCAATCAGGCGGACTTCCTTATCTCTGATTTGTTCATTGATCATTAACTCGCTAATGGTCGTACACCTCCAAAATTAAATTCACCACAGCTTTGCCAGACAACTTTCCGTTTATTTCCGCAAAAAAAGTGGATAGACAGACTATCCACTTCAAAATGATTCGCTCATTGCATACTCATTATAAACACTTAGTCACTTGATTGTGCTAAGGTGAGAGTGGATACTCTACTTTCTTCAACTTGCTTATAGTACCATATGTCATTTCGTTCGTCAAGCATTATTTTTACCGATATTCGCTTCTGATATTTTCCGCCCTCTCAATAATCGTTTCCGGGAACCCGGTAAAGGAAAGCAGGCGGATTGCATTCTGGGAATTTGCCGGTCCCTTCTGCAATTTATAATCAAATACAATATCCGCTTCTCCAAACTCTTCGGAAAAATGATAATTGTCATAACCAATTTTTTCAAGCTCCGTCAATTCCTTATCATGGGATGCCACAATTGCAATGCAGTTATGATGTGCCAGATATTCCATGATTGCTTTTGAAGCTGCAATACGCTCCTGGGTATTGGTTCCTCTTAAGATTTCATCAATAACACAGATAACCAGTTCATCCTCCGACAAAGCATCCAGGATACGTTTTAAATATTTAATCTCTTTAATAAAATAACTGTCACCGGATAAAATATCGTCTCTTACCGCCATGGAAGTAATCATTTTTGCATGAGGCAGATGCATTCTTTTTGCGGTGCAGGTATGAATGCTCTGTGCCAGTATCACATTAACAGCTATGGTCTTGATAAAGGTTGACTTACCGGAAGCATTGGAGCCTGTGATAATGCAGTTATGCTGAAGTTCCATAGAATTGGTCACTGCTCCATGAAGCAGCGGATGATAAATTTCTTCCATCTCAAGCTGCTTTGTTTCCTCATATTCCGGTACTGTCACAAGAGGCAGACTCTTTCGGAAAGAGCCTGTGCTAACCGCTGCATCCAGTTCTCCTACCACCCAGTAAATCTTAAGATAAGCATCCTGGTTATCCATAAACTGATTCAATACTTTCATATAAGTAAGGATATGCCACTGGGTTACTCCCAGCAGGAAATCCTGCAGCATTTCAAACACATCTCCCATGGCATTTCTGCTCTGGATATTTAGCAGAAATGCCTTCTTATCCATTTTGGCAAATACCGGAAGCAGCGGTGCCAGTTCCTCACATATTTTGTCTTTCCGGTATTCCTGCTCCAGTTCTCGTGCTACCGTAATCAGGTATGCCGCCGTTCCCATCATATGAATCTCCTGATCAAACTTCAGCCGGACCGTAAAGATATACACCGACAAATTCACAAGAAATACTACCACCAAAGCTGACAGAGCATATATATTATGAAATACGACTGCCGCCACAACAACTACCATCAGCAATATCCGGAGCATCTGATAAACCCAGAGATTTGAAATTGCAAAATCCTCTACTGTCTGGATAAAGGATGGAATATAGTAAGCCTCGTCTCTCTTTCCAAGCTTTGACAAAGTTTCTTCCAGATGATAGCGTTTTTCATCATCTGCTTCACAAAAAGCTATTCTTTTTTCTAAAAGCTCCTCTTCTTCCTTCGTCTGCTTCGCATAATGAAGCTTTGCATATAAAATTTCTTCTCCCATAGTGGAATCACAGTTGTTGATTCTCTGGTACACATCATCCATATTAAGGTCATTCCATGTGACCTCATCCACCTGCTGTGTTCCACCCACAGTATCCAGATAATTTCTTATCAGTTCTCTTTTGAATTCCTTTTTTTCAGGTTCTTTTCCATATTTTTCTTTCAGTGTCCGTTTGCAGCGGTTCTTCCAACTTTCTTTTGTCTTAATTGCTGAATAAGTAAATCCTGCAATCAAAATTACTACAAGGATTGCTGCTTCCATTTCTCCGCCTTCCTACTACATGATTCTAATGGTATCTATCCAGTAAATATTATCTTTATCCATAATTCCATTTACAGTAACGGTATCTCCCGCATGCAGGAAAATCAATTGTTCATTATCAGAAAACTTCTGCCAGTATACCATACCGTCGTCTCCTGCCAGATAAACATAAGTCTCTCCTGCAATCTCAACATACTGCATTTCACTGATTACAAAAATTCTTGTCTCTGTCTCACCTTCCGGAATTATTTTTCCCTTGGCTGCTGTCTGTGCATTACCTGCAGTACTGTTGCTGTCCCCGGAAGAATTTTCTGCCTCTTCCGGATTCCCAGTGTTTTCTGTACCGTCACTGCCTGTCATCTTACGATACTTTGCAAAGCACTCATCGAGACTGGCTGCTGTTGTTACCATATTATAAGATTCTACATTTACCATGCCATAAAGCTTCACTATGCCGCTGGCATCTTTTAATACCATAATATAAGTCGGCTGACCATCTACATTAATCAAAGACGGGAAAGATGCACGGTATCCTTTCTCCTGCACTTCTCCTTCTGCAGCAGCCATTGCAGAGCTTTCATCTGCTCCTGCAATACTGTAATAATGTGCTTCTGAAGTCCGCTCATTTACCAGTATAAACCCGATATTGGAGGCATCATCATTGACGGAAGTAACTCCGGTATAAATCCAGATATCCCCGTCTTTGGCAACATAGCCGAAGTTTGCTTCGTAAGATTCCTCATCTCCGTCTTCATCCTCTACTACCGTTTCCGTACATTTCTTACAGCCTTTTTTGCCGAAGATGCTGTTCATAAATCCATTAGATAATTCTCCATACCAGTTATACTGTTCCACCAGAAGATCCCCGTCAAAAACATCATCCATCCAGTTCGGCACTTCTGATGCATCATAATACTGACAGTCTCCGCTGATTGGGTCACAGCTGATTGCACCCTCAACAGTTTCTCCACCAAATAAACCGATGGTGTATTTGTATACACTGGCAATATAGTATGGGTTTCCATCTTCGTCCACTTCAAAATGAAGATTTCCGAAAAGTTTATCCGGGTAATTCATACGGATATGCCTTCTTAAATCCTTGCCAAAGTAAGCAGACGGAACATAAATCATTCCTTCCTTTACCGGAACATACTGTGCCTTCTGTCCTACCGGATCAACAGTTATATAACCTGGAACACCATTTTCCTTATTTCCCATATATTTAAAGAAGCCGGCATACTCTAATGCAGATACTTTCGTTGGTGCCCCCTGATAATCAATCTGTGTGTAGTCTTCCGATACATTATACTGGCTCACCACTTCTGAAAGGCTTCCGATTTCACGATTACCCAGCAATACTGCACTGTCCGTATCCATTAACGCAATCTTTGATACAGAAGATGCTGTATTGATATCGCTGTTAAAATCACTGTCTTCGATGGTCAGGATATCTGCATATGCCTGTGCATGGAACATTTTGCTGCCATAAAATAAAAGAATCAGGAACAGAATTCCGATCACTCCAACTGCTGCAAAAATACCGTTTACCGGCTTTTCCAGCTTTCCTGCAGACTTACCTTCTGCCTTCCTGGCTGCCGATACCAACGCACCTATTATTCCTAACGGGAATAATATAACGCCTAATACAAACAGCCATAAACCTCTGGAATGAATATTCAATGCCGGAAGCAGAAGATAATACATCACTGCCACCCATAAAATATAAATAACCGGAAGCATAATGGACAGCCCCTTTACATGAGGCAGCTTTACCTGCATTGTTTCAAACTCCATTTTCTTCTTTTTCTTTGCCATACCTAATCTCCCTTTTCTTCTTTGCAATTATTACTGTATTATTTAATTAATACAATAGCTCAATTTTAAAATAATGTCAAGTGAAAGCTTTCTTCAAATGGCTGGCAACTAAAAACAGCAGGACGACAAAATGTATTTTCATTTTCTATCGTCCTGCCTGCAATACTTATTTATATTATTTTTTTAAGCTCTTGCTGCTTTGCTATCACGCTTTTTATTCTGGATAACCATACATGCTACTGCAGCTGCGGTAACAGCCAGTGCCAGAATTCCCATTGGAAGATCTTTCTCACAGTCTCTTAAGAAAAACAGCACTGCCATAGCAATTACATATATAACAGCAATGATTCCATCTACTTTTTTCATACTTTCTGCCTCCTGCCTTTATGCATTTCTCTTCTGACGAAGTACTGCCCTTACTACATTATATCCTGCAAATACAATCGTAAGAATCATCATAATCCAATGGATGATACAGTTATCTTCTCCCGCCGGATTTGCTGCCAGAGGAGCTGCTTCATCTTCTAATGCAGTTACTTCCTGTTTTGCATTATCGTCCGTTACATTCGCCAGTGGAACCTCTTCATCTTCTAATACCACCGGTTCTTCTGCATCCTGTGGCTGTTGTGCTGCCTGCTGCTGTCTGACTGGTGTCTGTGCCACCTGGGTCTGTGTAACCGGAGTCTGTGCCTGGATTACCGGTGTCTGTGCTGCTGTCTCCGGCTGTGTATTGTTATCTGCCGGAGTTACCGCTGTTTCTGATGATGCTGGCTGGGCTGGATTTGCCGGCTGTGCCGGTTCCGTTGATTCGGCCGGCTGGGTTGGTTCGGTCGGCTGGGTCGGCTCAGTCGGCTGGGTTGGTTCGGTTGGCCCGGTCGGTCCAACTGGTTCAGTCGGCTCAGTTTCTTTCTCCTTTTCATCAAAAGAAGCATACACTACGGTACTATCATTTAAATCTGCAACATTTACTTTACTGCCATCTTCTAAAGTCCAGCCGGTAAATTCATAGGTTGTTGTCTCTGTCTCTGCCTTTACAGGATCTGTTACAGAAACTTCCGTTCCCTTTACTTCACGTACTTCCTGATATACATTTCCGTCTACCATAAAAGTAACGGTATAACTGTTATCAACAATTTCTCCATCAATATGCCAGGAATTCGGATTAATCATCCGGTACCATTCGATGCGGTAGAATCTTGCATCATCCCCTGCAATGCCACTGTTTGCTGCATATGCATCTAAAACAGATGCAAGGGTTACCGGCATCTTTCCATCATAATTCTTTTCTGCATCAAAAGACGCTGGTGCAGTAAAACCGGACATATCAGTTGTCACTTTCAGCTGATTTAAAGAAACTGCTGCTCTTCCTATATAGTCATAATTTGCTGTTGCATCACCAACTGTTCCTTCCGGACGGACAGTTCCTGCTTTCCGGATGTAGAACTCTGCCTTCTGCGTAAATGTATCTGCTACCTTTACATATACGTTATAACCCTCTGTATTGCGGAAAAGTTTTGTATATGTTGTCACTACACCTGCATTTTCATCCTCTAAAATGAATCCGCGGATTACGCTTTCCTCCGTGGTCGCATAATCTGCTGCTTCTTCTAATACAGCCGGATCTAAAATACAGTTTCCACTTAACAGCAGCAGTTTTCCATTTCCGTATTTAGCATATACTTTTGCACGAATCTTACTGATTCCAAAACTTACATTTACAGTTCCACTATAGTTACCGGTAAAGGTTACGGTTGCCAGAGCAGTTCCCTCTTCTACATTATCTTTGTAATTACCAACAGTATAATCAGTTCCTGCTGTTAATACTTTTCCATTATAAGTTACGGTCACATCTTCTTCACTGAGTGTTACTGCTTTTCCGGTATAATATTTTTCCTTTGCAGCTGCAATCACGCTGTCATTTTCCACTTCTTTCGGAAGAATGGTATAGGTTGTATTTACCGTTCCTTTATAGTTACCGATTCCGGTAATTGCTGCTGATGTCTCTCCTGCATTTGGATTACTTCCACTGTATATTACAGTATAATCTTTTCCTTCTACTAATGTTTTGTCTCCATCCTTTACCACAACCGCAACTGTGCTTCCGGTATACTCAGTATCCTTTGCTGTTACCATTTCATTGGTCAACGGTTTCTGCCGGATAGTAAAGGCTGCTTCATTACTGTCTGCGGATTCAAATTTCTTTGCACTGGCTGTTGCAATTACCGTATAAGTTCCTGCATCCACCGGTGCTTTGCTTAATTTATTTCCTGCCTCATCATAATAAGTATAAGTAATGGAAATGCTTGGATTTTTTTCAATTCCCCAGCTGTATGCATTGGCATCACAACTTAAGTTCTTCTCATCATTACTGCCATTATATTCAAAATCGCTGGCTGTAAGATTTGCATACAATGCTTTTAAATAAGTTCTTACCGGTACAATAAATACCGTCTCTTTATAGTTCTCTGCTGCATCTCCTTCCGGCACAAATACTACATGATGGTCTACATCTTCAAAGATTGCAGTTCCGGTAGTATTAAACCACAGTGTCTCATCCGGGCTCCGCCACTCAAAATGGCCTTCCAGTTCCTGGTTCTCATCATTGACCGCTACTGCCATTCCGCCATTCAGATGGGACTCTCTCAGTTTTCCGGACATATGATTGATTGTTGCAGATGGTTTTTCCTTAATTACTGCCTCTGCCTTATTTACAGTTACCGTATAAGTCCTGCTTCCTGCCTCATATACATCTGTTGCCGGTGTTGTAACCGTATAAGTATAAGTTCCTGCATTTAAAATCTCTTTGTCACAGGTTCCAGCAATACCACTCTTTGGACCATCCTTTACAAAGTTCTTTGCATTCAGTGTCTGGACTTTTCCGTTATAAGTCAGATTTGAAATGCTCTCTTCAAATACCGGAGTTCTCTTACTGATTTTAATGGTATACTCTTCTGTCTCCCATTGAAGGAGCCAGTTCTTATATTTACACTTCAAAGTAACTGTTCCTGTCTTATCTGCAGTTACAGATACCTCTTTCTTATTTGTATTCTTTAATGTTACCTTATTTTTTCCACCGGTAACACTCCACTTGGTTTCGTAAGCAATCCATGCAGAACACTCGATTTTCTTCGTATCCTGCAGCTGCATCTTAATTGTATCATCCTTTTCGGCAGCTTTTACTGTCATCCCGGTTATTCCGGATAAGGACAATACCATCAATGCCGCCATTACAAAAGCTGTAATTCTTTTTCCCAACATTTTGGCTACTCTCATGTTTTTTCTCCTTTTATTCATTTTATCCATTTCCTGTTGATTTATGAATTGTATAACCAATCATAGCCTACTCTGTGTTATAAAAAGCGTTATATTTTTCTATTTTTTCTTTATTCTTCCGAATTGTACTTAAATCTTCCTGTTTGTATTGTATTTCTCCTCGTATCTACTCGTCTGTTCCATTCACCAATACTTTATGATATTTCACATATTTCTTTCCAGCCGTCCGTTCCATGTTGTCATTGATTCTTTCTATCACAAGTCCGCAATTTTCTTCTTCAATACCTATTAAAAGTATCAGATACTGGTTTGTGCTGTATCTGGTATACAGGTCACCGCTGCGCAGGGAGTTTTTCAATGCCTGCTCCAGTTCTGCCCGGATGTATTCGAAATGAACACCGCCTTCAGAAGCATACCCCTTCCCATCGGTAATGGTGCTCATAAGAAGCCACGCGCTCTTTCCCGTACGCTGCAAAACCCGTTTTGCAAAGCGGTAATTTTCAATGAAAACAGGATACGAACAGTAAAATGCTCCTTCCTCTCTCTCTTCTTCCAGCTTCTCCTGTATTGCCTGAATATGAGTGGCATCATCCTCCGTAACACAGCTGCTGATTCGTTTTAATTGTTCCAGCATAGACTTTGAAGGCTCACTGCCAAGCTCTGCCAGCAGCATTTCTTCTGTCTTATGATATAATGCCACCGCCTCTTTGGAACGCTTCATGGCAATCAATGCCTCCATCTGGTATACCTGCCAGTCATCCAGTGGATAAAGAACCGCTGCTTTTTCTGCTATCTCATATAATTTCTGATACTCCTGCTCATCCCGGTAAATTCCGCACAGTCTCTTTACACAGGACATATATAATTTCCGGTATTTCGTTGCCCAGAAAATTACCCATTCCGATGCTCCCAGTGCCGGCAAAAATTCTCCACGGTACAGCCTGACTGCTTCCTCTAATTCTGTTTTTCCAAAATCTTCCGCCTGTTTCAATGCATGCTCTGCCTTCTCTTCAAAAGAAATGCAATCACAACGATACGGAATTTCCGGTGTCCAGTAATAAACTCCCTTTCGGCTTATAATATAATCGCTCTCCGGCAGTCCCTGCTCCTTAAGCAGTTTCCGCACCCGGAAAAGAATTGCCCGGAAACTGTTGGATGGGTTTGCGACCTCCTCATTTTCCCATAGTCTTCCCACCAGTTCTTCCCTTGTTACCCCTTCTGTACCCGCATGCAGAATAATCTGAAGCAGCCGGTTCGTCTTTGTCGTTGATTTCCGGTCTATGATAAAGGAATGATTTCCATATTGCATTCGAAATGTTCCAAGCATACTTACTTCTAAAATTTTTTTCATGCTTCCTGCCCCCCTGCAGATTATTTTTCCTAATTGCAGTATAAAGGACTTTGTTTTTATACGCAAAAGATTTTTCTCATTTCTTCCGGATTGTCAAAACGAAAGATTACTCTTATAATCATATTCATAAATAATTCTAAAAAATAATTGTTTCGAGCTGTTAGAAAGGATTATACCATGGAAACAGGATTTATTGATTTACATGTACATTCAACCTGCTCTGACGGAACTTTTACTCCATCTGAGCTGGTTCATGAAGCCAGACGTCATTCGATATATGCCTTTGCCCTTACTGACCACGACTGTATCGATGGTATTAGAGAAGCACAGGAAGAAACCTTGCGGCTTAACTCCCCGGATGCACCGGAAGTCATTGCCGGTGTTGAACTCTCCTGTGAACTGGATGATCGTGAAATCCATATGGTCGGGCTATATATTAACCCGGACGATAAAGTATTTAATGATAAATTAAATGCATTCCGTTCTTCCCGCACAGACCGCAACCGCCTGATGGTTGATAAACTGCAGCAGGAGGCACACTTTGCCATTGATTATGACAGTCTTATCAGAGAATTTCCGGATGCAGTCATTACAAGGGCACATATTGCAAGATACCTTGTAAATCATGGTCTTGCCAAAGATATGAATGCAGTATTCAGTAAATATATCGGGGATGACTGTCCTTATTATGTAGACCGTCCTAAAATCACTCCGCAGGAAGGTATTTCCCTGATTCATCATGCCGGTGGTCTTGCCATTTTAGCCCATCCGGTACTCTATCGCATGAATGCAGACCGATTGGACGCTCTGGTTCAGACACTGGTAGAAGAAAGCCATTTAGATGGTATTGAAGCCGTCTATTCCAGCTACCAGCTTGGTGACGAACAGAACATCAAGAAGCTTGCACAAAAATATCATCTGCTTATTTCTGGTGGCTCTGACTTCCACGGAAGTAACAAACCTTATATTTCCATGGGAAACGGAACGAGACATATGCCGATTCCTTATTATATTTTATCGGATATTAAAAATGCGCTGCATTGCAGATAGCTTACTACTCATGTACACCAAGAGGGACTGTCATTTTACAATTTCTGTAAAACAACAGTCCCTCTTTATAGATACTTTCTATTTTTTGTCTTTCACCTCGTCTAATGCATTTCGAAAGATTCGTTCAAATTCATTTTCGGAACATTTTTTCCGGCTGGATTCATCCGAATACCCTCTATTCTGCTGTCTTTCCTGCTCATGAACGAGCAAAACAACCGGAACCTTAAAATAACCGTCATATCCGTATGCGACAATCCCCTCCCTGGAGCTTTATTTCAATGGTTTCATATTATATATCGGCAAAAGTGTCTGATTTCTTTAGTCCTCTACCGGTTCTGCCGGAATAAAAATACGGTCTTTTACCACATCTGCAGGCTTTGGTGCTGCTTCTTCTGCTTCCCTGCAGAACTGCAGCTGTGAATTCACCAGTACCTTTCCACGTTTGTCAACCTTTTCATAGGTGCCATCCTTCTGAAGGAGATGTGCTTTCGTATTATCTGCCAGTTCCACATCCAGAATATGCATTACTTTATGCTTTAACTCTTCATTTTCTACGGGGAAAATAATCTCTACACGGCGGTCTAAGTTACGCGGCATCCAGTCAGCACTTCCCATGTAAATTTCTTCCTGTCCATCATTATAGAAATAGAAAATTCTGCTGTGCTCCAAGAAATTTCCTACAATGGAACGCACTCTGATATTTTCACTGATCTTTGGAATGCCTACCTTCAGGCAGCAGATTCCACGTACCACCAGATCAATCTGCACTCCCGCTGCTGATGCTTCATACAAAGCTGCAATAATATCACGGTCACAAAGAGAATTCATCTTGGCAACAATTTTGGCTGTCTTTCCCGCCCTGGCGTATTTTGTTTCACGCTCAATTAATTTCAAGAAACGCTTCCGCAGCCAGATTGGTGCTACCACCAGCCGGTTCCAGGACAGCGGTTCAGAATAACCGGATAACATATTAAATACTGCTGTTGCATCTTCTCCGATTGCTTCCGAACAGGTAAAGATACCACAGTCTGTGTACAGCTTTGCAGTGGAATCGTTATAGTTTCCGGTTCCAAGATGTACATAACGGCAGATGCCTTCTTCTTCTCTTCTTACGACCAGTGCAATCTTGCTGTGGGTCTTTAAGCCCACCAGACCATAGATGACATGGCAGCCTGCTTTCTCTAATTTTTTTGCCCAGACAATATTATTTTCCTCATCGAAACGGGCTTTTAATTCTACCAGAACAGATACCTGTTTGCCATTTTCTGCTGCCTGCGCCAGCGATGCAATGATTGGCGAATTGCCGCTGACACGGTAAAGTGTCTGTTTGATTGCCAGTACATCCGGATCTTTGGCTGCCTGACGGATAAATTCGACTACCGGATCAAAGGTCTGGTATGGATGATGCAGTAAAATATCACCTTTTTTAATCGCATCAAAGATACTCTCTCCCTGCTGGATCTGCGGCACCGGCTGTGGCGTATATGGTTTGTAACGTAAATCATCACAGCCTTCCAGTCCATACATCTTCATCAGGTAAGTCAAATCAATCGGTCCATTGATTTTAAAGATATCATCCTCTGACTCTACCCGAAGTTCATCCTTTAAAAATGCCAGCAGACGCTTATCAATGCCATATTCCACTTCCAGCCGGATAACTTCGCCCCACTGCCGTTTCTTTAGGGATTTTTCAATTTCTTTCAGTAAATCCTCTGCTTCGTCCTCATCAAAGGAAAGGTCCGCATTACGCATAATACGATACGGATAAGCACAGACCACTTTATGGCCTAAGAACAATTTGGAAATATTCTTCTCAATAATCTGCTCCAACAGGATAAAGGATTTCTCGCCTTCCTTTACGGATGGAATTGGAATCAGCCTTGGTAATACAGATGGCACCTGAACGGTTGCATATTCATAGATGGTTCCGCCCTTCTTCCCCTCTGCCTTAAGCTTCTTCTCTTCTTCTTTGCCAAGGAGGTCATCCTTCTTCGGATTTTCTTCCAGTAAAGCTACAATGTTTAATGTCTTATTGCGAATCAACGGAAATGGTCTGGATGCATCCACTGCCATCGGTGTCAGTACCGGATATATATTTTCTTCAAAATAACGGTCTACATATTCTGCCTGAAAATTTTCCAAATCTTCATAGGCATCTACAATATAGATTCCTCTTGCATTCAATAGCGGAATCAGGGAACGGTTATAAGTAGAATACTGCAGTTCTACCAATTCCCTGGTATCATGATTAATGGCTGCTAACTGTTCAGACGCTGTCATACCGGCAATATCTGTTTTCTTATAGCCCGCATGTACCATATCCTTTAAAGAAGCCACACGTACCATGAAAAATTCGTCCAGATTTGAAGAAGTAATGCTGACAAATTTTAACCGCTCCAGCAGCGGAATGGATTTGTCTCTTGCTTCATTCAATACTCTGCCATTAAATTTAATCCAGCTCAACTCACGGTTTTCATAATATTCCGGATTCGTATATTCTTTTAATTTTTCCATTCGCATACTCTCCTAACTATAGACCTTTTTCACTTTAATCACCGGTTTCATACTGAATACTTCTTCAAAGAAGGACGCCTTGGACTCAAACAGTCCCTTTTCCAAGGTCACATCATCTTCCGTCTCTATGGTAATAATCAGATTTCTTCCGGAAACAGATGTCTTTACATTCTTAAATTTCTGCTTGTGGCTTCTATCCATGGCATTTGCCACCTTAAGGATAGCTGCAAGCTTGGCTACGGTAAGATAACTGTCATGATCCATCTTATCTGCCAGTCTGTCATAGCTGTCTATCGGTAGTGTATTATAAAGTACCGTAGACGCCACAATTTCACGCTCCAGATGAGTCAATCCAATAATTTCTGAAGAAATAATAATGTCATAGGAGCACTGCGGTCCATTAACCAGACTGACAAATTTACCACAGTCATGGAGAATGGCTGCTGTCCTTAGCATCAGCCGCTCTCTGTTTCCCAATCCATGAATCTTCTTCATGGCATCAAATATCCGGACTGCCATCTGCTCTAATGCTTCAAGATGTGGCTGATAGCCGAAATATCTTTTGGACATACATTCCGCCGCAGATATTACATCTTCTTCGAAATCATGTGTTGCTTTCACCATATTATGCCGCTGTGCATAATCATATGCTATACCATCATTTACATTCACACCCGGAACAACAACATTCTGCGCATTTAATGCAGCAACTAACTGACGATAGATAACCAGTGCCGGAATCAGCAATGCATCACTCTCGTTGGTGATTCCTAATTCTCTTGCAATCTGTCCTGTATTCTTGGCTCTCAGCTTCTCCGTATAACGATAGAACTTGTCCGCATCTACCATACATTTGCCATTTTCTTTACTGATTTTCGGCATAAATGCAGAGATATAATCTCCCATAAAAATAACATAACGGATGCCATCCTTTGGCAGATAAAGAGCTTTAAAGACCTCTAATTCCTTATCTACGACTTCCTGTATCTGCTGCTCATAATTACCGCTGCTTTGCATGCCAAGGTCAAAGAGTTTCTCCTGTACACGCATAATTCCAATCAGAAGATGCTGCGTGGTAACTACCTTTCCTTTTACAAAAAGTGTTATCTGCATACTGCCACCACCTACATCAACTACTGCTGCATTCTGACTGGTCATATCCTCAAAATTCTTCTGGGATGCCACCGTCTTATAACTGATAAAACGATGTTCCGAATTGCTCAGCACTTTCACATTAAGTCCGGTTCGAATCCGTATCTGGTCTAAAATAAATGCTTCGTTCTGTGCATCCCGGATGACAAGACCTGAATATGCTTCATACTCATCCGTCCGATACATCTCCATAATCCCCACGAATTCTTTCAGCACCTGACACAATTCATCCGCTGTTTCATATCCAACATATCCCTGGGAATAAACATCCCTTCCCAATTCTATTCTATGGCGGACATGGTCAATTTCCCGGATTCCTCTCTTAATGGAAAGCTCAAACACTTTCATGCTGATTTCATAAGACCCGATATAAATTGCTGCAAAAGTCTTCATCCGTGCTCCTCCTCCTGTGTAAATCTTCTGTTACACTTCCTGTCCTAACATATAATTGATAAACTGCTGTGCGGTTCTTCCGGAAAGTCCACCATGACTTAACTCCCATTTGTTGGCTTCTGCTAAAAGCTCTTCTGCCGGAAGATGTACTCCCTGCTTTTCTGCCAGTTCTACTACAATCTGCTGGAATTCTTTCTTGGTCGGTGCTCCAAAGTAAATAGATACACCAAAACGATATACCAGCGAAAGTTTTTCCTGTACGGTGTCAGAAGTATGCATATCCTCACGCACTTCCTCTTTATCTGAAAAGTTCTCACGAATCAGATGTCTGCGGTTTGAGGTTGCATAAATCAGCACATTGTCCGGTTTCTTCTCCAGCCCACCTTCAATTACAGCTTTCAAATATTTGTATTCAATTTCAAATTCCTCAAAAGATAAATCATCCATATATATAATAAATTTATAATTACGGTTCTTTATCATGGAAATAACCGTGTTCAAATCTTTAAACTGATGCTTATAAACTTCAATCAGGCGAAGTCCCTGCTCATAATACTGATTGGCAATTGCCTTTATGCTGGTTGATTTACCGGTACCTGCATCACCAAACAACAGACAGTTATTGGCACTCTTTCCCTTTACAAAAGCTTCTGTATTATCCACCAGCTTCTTCTTGGCAATTTCATAGCCTACCAGGTCATCGAGTTTCACATGAGCGATTCTGGTAATCGGTGCCAGTTCTACAACACCATTGGTATTCTGGATACGGAATGCCTTATGTAAGCCTAGATTTCCCACACCAAATCTTGCATAGAATCCGGTTACGCTGTCCTGAAATGCATTGGTATCCTTTGCTCCTGCCAGTTCTACAGCCAGTTCACAGATGCAGTCACGGATACGTTTGTTAAATACGCTTCCATTATCATCCGGTCCCTTGAAATTCTGAAGCACATCCATATCATCAATTTCCAGAGTCTTTGCCACTTCATTTAAGTTATAATCAAACATTTCTTTTAAAATAGCAAAATCATGGGCTGCAATCGCATTGATACTTCCGTTTACTGCTCCTTTCATTTCGCAGGCGGTACTGTAGGCATTTTCATTATTTACCATAATAAACGCAAGAAAACAGTGCCACAGATTTCCTTCAAAACCGTGGCTCACTGCCAGTTCAATCAGTTGGTTCAAACATCTATAATACAATTCTACTATATCAGACCGATTGTAAAATTCACTATCATAGTTTTCCAAAATCCATGTAAAATTATAAAATAATTCTCCATTTTCAAAGTTCTTATATAAAATTAATTCTCCTGAATGTTTCATCTTAATGTCTTACCTGTCTTTCTAATAATTTCCAAGAATTTTAAAGTTTTCAGCTTCTTCTTTGATTCCATGCAATGCATTCTTTACTGCACTCTCATTTAAATTTCCTTCAAAGTCAATAAAGAAACGATATTCCCAGTTCCGCTCTCCTAATGGTCTTGATTCTATCTTATTCATGTTCAAATCATTAAAAATAAAATGGGATAACATATGATAAAGAGATCCACTTTCATGCGGAATTTCAAAGCAGATACTGATTTTTCCGGCATTCTTTAAGAATATCTTACGGCCGGTTACAATGACAAACTTTGTACAGTTATTGCTGTTATCCTGGATATGCTCGTCCAATATATCAAGCCTGTAAATATCGGCAGTAAGACGGCTGGCAATGGCTGCCTGTCTTAGGAGACCATCTTCTTTTACTTTTTTTGCTGCCATGGCAGTATTCTTAAAGCTGTGTTTTTCCCAGTTCCGATGCTCGTCCAAATATCTGCCACACTGCATCAGTGCCTGCGGATGGGAATATACCTGTTCAATATCAGATAGCTTTGAGCCTTTCGTTCCGAGCAGGCAGTGGTCTATTGGAATAATCTGTTCTCCCACGATACAATTATCATATTCTACCAGCAAATCATAATTTTCTGACACAATTCCGGCAGAAGAATTCTCAATCGGAAGCACTGCATAATCTGCTTCTCCTTTTGCGATTGCTTCCATGGCATCCCGCCAGGTCTGCACATGATAACTGTTTGTGGTATCATGGAAAAACTGCTGCATTGCCATCTGGCTGTATGCGCCCTCTTCTCCCTGATATACGATTCTTATATTTTTATCCGGAAGTGCCGCTACCTCTTCAAATGGTATCGGCTCCATAATGCCTTTTTCTGCCAGCTTCTGATACTGCCTTTTTCTGCTCATGCTCATCAGATGTTCAAAAAGTTCTCTTGTTCCACGCTTTAAAAACGGGTCATCTACCATGGAAGTTACCTTTTCTAACTTTTCTTCTTCCCTTGCCTTATCAAAGACTTTTTTCCCGGTAGAAAGCTTATAATCTGCCACCTGTTCGGTCAGTGCCATACGTTTTTCATACAGTGACACCAGCTCTTTGTCCACGCTGTCAATTTCTGCTCTTATCTCTTTTAAATCTTTCATTGTTATCTTTCACCTTATTATTTTTTTCTATCATATACCATTCCCATTTCGGTTGCAAGTTTCCCGAAAGAAAGTTATAATTTTTATCGTAAGAATTGTGGAATTTGGAAATATTATAGGAAAGTTCTTTCCGTTGCTTTGACTGGATAGCGACTTTGTCCGGCTGCAGCGGATACATCCTTTCGTCTGCAAGGGGCACTAAGAATTTCCATTTTATATCACATAGTTGTGGCAACCGGCGCAAATTCACATCCATGTTCAACTTGCGCCTCGCTGGCACATCCTGTGCCAGCGTTGCCAGTTATTAATGAAATTCCAAGTGCCCCTAACAGACTACAGAAATTGCATCCGCAATCAGCCGGACAAAGCTGCCATTCTGTCAAATATCGGAAAGAAAAACATCCTCCTGTCGTATTTCCAAATTTCACAATCGTCTGATTACATATAACATCAAAGGAGGATTCTTATGAAAAACAAACGAAAAAAACAGCTCTTTATCACGATTGCAATTATTCTTATTCTGATTACAGTGTTTTGTCTGATTCATTTTCTTAACCGCACAAAAATGAATTCCGGTTATGTCAATGGAAATTCTGCCGGTAATCTTTATAACGGTGGACTTTTCTGTGAAAGCAACGGCACTGTTTTCTTCAGTAATCCTTCCGACAACCACCGACTCTATTCCATGAATCCTGATGGTTCTGATATGAAGAAGCTTTCCGATGATACCGTCTCTTATATCAATGCAGATGATCACTATGTTTACTATGTCCGAAACAACAAGAGTGAGGATACTAATTTCTCTTTTCTGAATTTTGGAACTAACAGCTTATGCCGTATCAACCGTGATGGAGGCAGGGTTACCATTTTAGATGACGACCCAAGTCTTTATGCTGGACTGTACGGAAATTATATTTACTATATCCACTATGACAAAGAAACGGCTTCTACCCTGTATCGGATAAAGATCGACGGCACAAAAAAAGAACAGGTTTCTAAGTTTCCTTATAAGACCTGCTCCTCTAATGGACAGTATATGTACTTTAATGGCGAAAACGATTCCCACTCTCTCCTGCAGCTTGATACTGCCGACAACTCTGTTGCTACACTCTATAGCTGCACCTGTTATGAACCGACTGTAATCAATGACACGGCTTATTACATGGATGGAGACAACGATTATGGACTAAGCACTTATTCCTTAAGCAGCGGTACTGCCAACCTTATCATCCCATCCAGAATTGACTGCTACAACGTCACCGGGGATTATATCTATTATCAGAAAAATGGCGAGGGTGCCGGTATCTACCGCTGTCTCACCGACGGAAGCAATGAGGAATTACTGATATCCGGTAATTATACCGCATTACATACCACCTCACAGTACCTTTACTTCTATGAATACGGCAATGACTCTGCCTGTTATCAGATGCCACTTAGCGGAACCGGAAATGATATCGGTGTATTTACGCCGGAGAAATTATAATCTACCATTCCAAAAGCCGCATCAGAGCTGAAGTTTTTCTTCCTCTCCAATGCGGCTTTTTCTATTTTATTACAAACTATACTTTTTTCTTCTGTCTGCAAAGAAATTGAAAAATATCCTTTTCCAATAAACGTCCCTTACAGGCTGGTACGAACCTGTTTTGGTTTATAGCCTTCTTTTTCCAAAGCATTGATAATCTGCTGTTTATGCTCCGGTCCAAAGCACTCTAATGTAATGCGAAGTTCAACTGCCGCGGTACGGTTGGTTGTTACAAACTGGTTATGCTCCAGCTTGATAACATTTCCCTGCTCTCTTGCGATGATTCCGGACACTTTACAAAGCTCACCCGGCTTATCCGGAAGCAGTACAGATACAGTAAAGATTCTGTCGCGGAAAATAAGTCCCTGCTGAACAACGGAAGACATGGTAATGACATCCATGTTTCCACCGCTCAGGATGGATACGACCCGTTTGTCTTTCACATTCAGATGCTTTAATGCGGCAACGGTAAGTAAACCGGAGTTCTCTACCACCATCTTATGGTTTTCTACCATATCAAGGAAAGATACGACCAGCTCATCATCACTTACGGTGATGATATCGTCTAAGTTCTTCTGAATATATGGGAAGATTTTTTCTCCCGGAGTCTTTACTGCGGTACCATCTGCAATGGTATTTACTGCCGGAAGTGTTGTAACCTTACCCTCCTTAAAGGAAGCCTGCATACAATTTGCTCCAGCCGGTTCTACACCAATCACTTTAATCTTTGGATTCAGTAATTTGGCAAGAGTGGAAACACCGGTTGCCAGTCCGCCTCCTCCGATTGGAACTAAAATATACTCAACCAGTGGAAGTTCTTTAAAGATTTCCATGGCTATGGTTCCCTGACCGGTTGCAACCGTCAAATCATCAAAAGGATGGATAAAGGTATATCCATGCTTCTCAGCCAGTTCATAAGCATGTGCACATGCTTCATCATAAACATCTCCATAAAGTACTACATCAGCACCATAGCTCTTGGTACGGTTTACTTTAATCAGTGGTGTTGTGGTTGGCATAACGATGGTTGCTTTACAGCCATAGCATTTTGCTGCATAGGCAACACCCTGGGCATGGTTTCCTGCGGAAGCGGTAATCAGTCCCCTCTCTCTTTCTTCTTCGGATAAAGTGCTGATTTTATAATAGGCACCACGTACCTTATATGCTCCGGTAAACTGCATATTTTCTGGTTTCAGATATACTTTGTTACCGGTCTGCTCACTCAAATAATTGCTGTAAATTAATTTGGTCTCCAAAGTTACTTCTTTTACTTTTTCACTTGCTTCTTCAAATTTATCTAATGTTAACATTCTGTCTCTCCTTCTTCTCCCGAATCTTCCTTTACATCAAACAATGCATTTACAAACTGCCCGGAATCAAATTTCTGTAAATCATCTATGGTTTCACCGACACCGATATATTTTACAGGGATGCCAAGTTCTGACTGAATGGCAACTGCGATACCACCTTTTGCGGTTCCGTCCATTTTCGTTAAAATAATTCCGGTAATGTCTGCCACCTCTGCAAACTGTCTTGCCTGTGCCAGTGCATTCTGTCCGGTTGTAGCATCCAATACTACCAAGGTCTCGCGGTATGCATCAGAATACTCTTTTTCCAGAATACGGTTGATTTTGCGAAGTTCTTCCATCAGATTTTTCTTGTTATGAAGCCGTCCGGCAGTATCGCACAAAAGGACATCTGCCTTTCTTGCTTTCGCAGCTGCTACTGCATCGTATACCACAGAGCCCGGGTCAGCACCCTCCTGGCCGCCAATCATGTCTACTCCGGCACGGTTCGCCCATTCCTTTAACTGGTCTCCTGCCGCTGCACGGAAGGTATCTGCCGCAGCTAAAACCACGCGTTTACCCTGACTCTTTAATTTACCTGCCAGCTTGCCAACAGAGGTTGTCTTTCCGACTCCGTTTACACCAATGACTAAAACGACAGATTTTTCTTCCTCGAAGCGGTATGCAGTCTCGCCTACATCCATCTGCTCTTTGATACTCTGAATCAGAAGCTCTTTACAGTCTGCCGGCTCTTTGATTTTTTCTTCTTTGACACGTTCCTTTAACTTGTCCAAAATTGCCTCTGTGGCATGTACACCAAGGTCTCCCATAATCAGAATCTCTTCGATTTCTTCATAGAAATCATCATCAATATGTGAAAATCCATGAAATACAGAATCAATACCGGATACAATGTTATCTCTTGTCTTGGTTAATCCTGATACAAGGCGGGCAAAAAAGCCTTTTTTCTCTTTCTTTTCTTCTTCCATCTTGTCACTTCTTTCTCTGTTCATTTCTCTTATTTATCTAAATCTTCTTCAATCAGATTTACACTTACCAGTGTGGATACACCCTTCTCCTGCATGGTAATTCCGTACAGGCGGTCGGCTGCTGCCATGGTTCCTCTTCGGTGCGTAATGATAATAAACTGCGTATTCTTCGTTAATTTATGCAGATATTTTGCAAAACGTCCTACGTTAGAATCATCTAACGCTGCCTCAATCTCGTCTAAAAGACAGAATGGAGATGGCTTTAAGTTCTGAATTGCAAATAACAGTGCAATGGCTGTCAACGATTTCTCTCCACCGGACAACTGCATCATGTTCTGCAGCTTCTTTCCAGGTGGCTGTGCAATAATACGGATGCCGCACTCTAAGATGTCCTCATCCTCGACTAACTCTAAGGTTCCTTTACCACCACCAAAGAGATCCTTAAATGCCTTGTCAAATTCATGCTGGATTTCCGCAAACTTCTCGGTAAACTGCTTGCGCATTCCGGTATCCAGATCTTCAATGATACCCACCAGCGTCTGCTCTGCTTCTACCAAATCATCATGCTGCGTCTTTAAAAACGTATAACGTTCACTGATTTCTTTATATTCTTCAATGGCATTGACATTGACATCACCCAATTTTCGGATATCATCCTTGATACCGTAAATCTGTTTCTTAAGTTCCGGCAAATCCTGATATTCTTCATTGCGAAGCAGCAATGCGTTATGCGGAGTCAGCTCATATTCCTCCCACATATAATTGGTCTGGTATTCACCTGCCTCTTCTAACTTCTCTCTCTGGCTGTTCAGTCGGAAAATCTCTTTGTCAAGATTTGCAATCCGCTTGGAAATCTCTTCTCTTCGTTCAAAGAATCCCTTATACTCTGCTGACATCTGTTCTTTTGCAGCAATGCTCTCAGAAAGCTTCTGATTCAATGCCGCATAATTCTCATCGGATGCAAGAATGGTCTTTCGGATGGCTTCAATGTCTGCCTCATGACGTTTTGCATCTTCTTTGGATTCTGCTGACTGATTCTTCAAAGACTCCTGATTCTTGTATACACGCTCTAACTCTTCTTCCACACGTTCTAAGTTTTCCTGTATGAATTCCTGTTTCTGTGTGAATCCGGCTTCCTCTAACTGCACCTTGGAAACAGCTTCAGTTGCAGCCTCTTCCAGTTTCATCTGTTCTTCTAAAATCACCTGGAACTGCTCTGCCTGGGCTTTGATTTCTTCTTCCCGTACTTCTGCTTCTTTGATTTCCTCTTCCGTACGTTCCTTGCCCTTCTTAATATCCGTCAACTGTTCTTCAATATCCTGGCTCTCATTCTTTAAGCCTTCAAATACGCTCTCGCTTTCATTCTTCTGCTGCAAGGTACGGTCTACATTCATCCTGGCTGTATTCTGCTGTAAATACTGTTCCTGTAAATCAGTCCGTACCTTTTCCATATCCTGCATGGCAAGTTCCTGTGCAGTGCGGATTTCTTCGCTCCGCTCCTTGCAGGATGCAATGGTTTTCTTCAGTTCTTCCAGTCTCTTCGTCAAATCGTCAATTTCGCGTTTTCTTCCCAGAAGATTACCGGTATTCTTAAAGGCACCACCGGCAATGGAACCACCCGGGCTTAAATACTCACCCTCCAAGGTTACCATATGTAAAGAATAATGGCTCTTCTTCGCCAGTGCCAACGCATGGTCAATGGAGTCCATAACAAAGACTCTTCCAAGAAGATAGGACATTACACCGTCAAATTTTGCATCATGTTTTACCAGTGTATCTGCCTTTCCGATTACGCCTTCTTCTTTTAAAAATACATCCTGCTTGCTGTTATCCTTACCGGTAACACTGGTCAACGGCAGGAATGTGGCACGTCCCAGACGATTCTGTTTCAGATAAGCAATCATTTTCTTTGCTGTCTGCTCATCTTTCGTAACAATGTTCTGGATATTTCCACTGAGTGCAACTTCAATGGCTGTCTCATACTTCTTGTCCACCTGAATGAGGTCTGCCACAACGCCGAGGATTCCGCCTTCCTTATCCTTCTGCTCCATTACCTTACGGATACTGTTTCCATAGCCTTCATAACGCTCTGCAATATTTTTTAAGGTCTCAAGACGGGATTCTCCCTTATTATAATCAATAGTTGCTTTTTCTAAGGCACTCCGGTTCTCTGCTGTTTTCTTACGCCAGCTTTGAATTAAGTCTGCAGTCTCTTTTTCTTTTGCCTTTAATGCTTCAATCTCACGACTTACTTCTGCTAATTTGTCCTGATATTCTGACAATACACTCTGCAAATCTGCTTCTTCGCTTTTACGCTTTAAGAGACGCTGATTCAACTGGGCTTTGCGGATATTTACCTGCTCTGCCATGGTATCGAATTTCTGTAATTTTGCTTTTGTGGAAGCTTTATTATTCAGAATCTCAATAATCTCATTCTTGCCTTCTTCGATGCCCTGCGTACAGCGGGCAATTTCCTTCTGAATCTTTTCTAACTCATCAGAAGCTGCCTGCTTGCGTGCTTCAATCTCTGCTACCTGGCTGTCAATTTCCTGCTTCTGTGCAAGATAATGCTCCTGCTGTTCTTTTCTTTCTTTCCGGTCACTTTCTAACTGCTCCAAACGTGCTTTTAAGCTGTCATCTGTCATCTGTGCAGCCTTAATCTGCTCATTTAATACATTAATCTGACCTTCCAGTTTTCCCTTCATGACATTGGTATTGCTGAGTTCTTCGCGGATTTCTGTGATTTTCGCATCCATTTCTTCCATGTCCTGCTCTTTTTTCTCATACTCCGCTTTGATATTCTCGTATGCCTCGTTGTCTTCTTTTAACTGGGTATCTGCAATTTTAAACTTTTCTTCTACTTCTTTGGTCTGGGTCTCAATCCGCTCCATCTCTAAAAGGAACATGTTAACATCCAAGGTCTTTAACTCTTCCTTTTTCTTAAGATAGATTCTTGCGGTCTCTGACTGTTTCTCCAACGGTCCTACCTGACGCTCCAACTCTGTCAAAATGTCATTGACACGTACCAGGTTCTCCCGCTCACTTTCTAATTTCTTCTGGGCGGTTACTTTTCTTCTCTTATATTTTACAATTCCTGCCGCTTCATCGAAAAGTTCTCTTCTTTCCTCCGGCTTACCGCTTAAGATTCGCTCAATCTGACCCTGTCCGATAATAGAATAACCTTCTTTACCGATACCGGTATCATAAAAAAGCTCGCTTACATCCTTCAGACGGCATGGATTGCCATTGATAAGATATTCACTTTCTCCGGAACGGTATACTCTTCGGGCTACCGTTACTTCTGAATAATCTACCGCAAGCTGATGGTCTGCATTGTCTAATGTAATCGCAACATATGCATAACTTAATGGCTTACGATTCTCTGTTCCCGCAAAAATAACATCCTGCATACTTGCGCCACGAAGCTGCTTGGCACTCTGTTCTCCCAATACCCAGCGCACTGCGTCCGCAACATTACTTTTTCCACTACCGTTTGGCCCCACAATGCCTGTGATTCCGTTGTGAAAATCAAATACAATTTTATTTGCAAATGATTTAAAACCGTGAATTTCAATACTTTTGAGATACATAACTTCCTCCGTTTAAGAGCGCTTATTCTCCTGCTGTTTCAGCTTAAGCAGCGCCTGATATGCAGCTTCCTGTTCTGCTGCTTTCTTTGTATGTCCCATTCCCTCTCCAATGGACTTTTCTCCGATTCTGGCTTCTACCACAAACCGCTTATCATGATCCGGTCCTTCTTCCCGGATCAACTGATAATTCAGTTCTTCATTATATCCTGCCTGTACTATCTCCTGCAGGATAGTCTTGCTATCATAAAAGAGCTGTTTGTGCTCAATGTCTGTCAGAATGTATTTTAACACAAACTCTTTTGCATTAGCAAAACCACCATCCAGAAAAATTGCTCCTATTACTGCTTCCAATGCATCCGAAAGAATGGATTTCCGATTTCTTCCTCCTGTTAAATCCTCTCCTTTTCCCAGATACAGATATTTTCCCAAATCAATTGCTCTGGTACAAAATGCCAGTGTCGGCTCACACACAAGGCTTGCCCGGAGCTTGGTCAGTTCACCTTCCGAATAATCCGGATACTTCTGGTATAAGAATTCACTGGATGTAACCTCAAGCACTGCATCGCCTAAGAATTCCAGCCGCTCATTATCTGAGTGCTTCTTCATATGTCTTTCATTGGCATAGGAACTATGGGTTAATGCCTGTCTTAATAATCCCTGATTGTTGAAATGATATCCTATCACTTCTTCAAATTCATGTAATCTGCTCACTGTTTTCTCCTTCTAACTGTCGATGCTGCCCGCAAACTACGGGAAACACGCTTTGCAAGCCGCCTGCGGCGGTCGCTTGCGGCATCTACCTTATATGCCGCAGCGTGCATCCGCGCGGAGCGTTTTTTACTTTACAGGAAAGAAATTTCCTGTAAAGCAAAAAAGAATCCGGCATGCCGGACTCTTTCGCACAATATGCTTCCTTTGAAGAATACTATCTATTCTGCTTTTAGTTCAGCGCACTCTTTATCTGCTCTACCGCATCGCCTACAGTAACAATTTTCTCTGCTTCTTCATTTGGAATCTCAATATCAAATTCTTCCTCCAGACCCATGATAATCTGGAAAACATCCAATGAATCTGCGCCAAGGTCATCTACAAAAGTAGTTTCCATACTAATCTCTTCTTCGTCCACATTCAGGACTTCTGCAATAATTTTTTTCAGTTTTTCAAATTCCATAATCTTTTCCTTTCTATTCTTCTGTTTCAGAAATTACTATATTTTTTTTGATTTTATTATTGATATCCTGTTCTTTAAATGTAACACACTGAATGATGGAATTCTTTACTTCCTTCGCCTTGGAGCTTCCATGTGTTTTAACCACCAGTCCATTCAGTCCAAGCAATGGTGCCCCGCCATACTGGGATGCATCGAAAGATTTTAATGTCTTCTTCAGTGCCGGCAATGCCAATGCTGCACCAATCTTACTCTTTAGGCTGCTGAGCATTCCCTGCTTTACTACACCAATCAGCGTACTGGAAAGTCCTTCATAAAGTTTAAGGATTACATTTCCTACAAACGCTTCACAGACAATGACATCTGCTCCGCCATGTGGTATCTCTCTTGCTTCAATACTTCCCACAAAATTGATATCCTTGCATTCTTTTAATAAAGGATATGTTTCCTTTACCAGTGCATTTCCTTTTTCTTCTTCTGCTCCGATATTTACGATTGCAACTCTCGGGTTCTTGATTCCCACAACATTTTCCATATAAATGGAACCCATCCTGGCAAACTGTACCAGATGTGAAGAACGGGCATCTACATTTGCTCCACAATCAATGAGCAGGGATACTCCTGTCTCGGTCGGAATCAGCGGTGCCAAAGGCGGACGCTCGATACCACGGATTCTTCCTACAATCACCTGTCCACCAACTAATACGGCTCCGGAACTTCCTGCCGATACAAATGCATCTGCTTCCTTCTGTTTTACCATATTCATTCCCACAACAATTGATGAATCCTTTTTCTTACGAATTGCATTTACCGGATGTTCCGCAGTCTCAATTACTTCTGTTGCATTCTTAATTTCAATCTGGTCTTTCTCATAGGTATACTTTTTCAATTCTTCAGCAATAACCTCCTGCTGTCCAACCAGTACAACCTGTATATCTCTGCGTGTATTTACTGCCTCGATGGCACCTTTTACAATTTCGCCCGGCGCGTTGTCGCCTCCCATTGCATCAACTGCCACTCTAATGACTTCCTGCATATACATTCCTCCTGTAAATCTGCCATCACATTAAGCCTATATTGAAATATACTATAACTTTCCATAGAAATCAACAGAAAACTAATTGAAATATTCCCGGTTCCGTTCCTCTTCTTTGGCAATGTCCTCCTCTGACATATAACGCAAGAAAATCTTCTCCATAATTCCATTCTGAATTGCAATAAATGCCGCCGGTGCAAAAATTAATAAAAATGGAATCAGATATACTAAAAATGCAATTACCAGCAAAATCACCAGCATAAGAATGGTCTTTGGCAGATGTGCAAATGACATCAGTGCCGCATTCTTTACAATTGCTTTATTGGTATTTTCAAAACGGGCAATGTTCGGATATACATATAACCAGATTGCAATCTCAAATACCAGCATAACAACGAAAATCACAAAAGCCTTGCCCCACGCTGCTCCGGCTTTCATAAACTGGAACATGATAAACCAGTCTGCTCCCATAACAAGACCAATCAGTAAGAAAATCAGCCAGATTACGGTTGCCTGTTTGAAATTAGAACGGAAGGATGACCAGAACTCTTTCCAGATATATCCTCTGCCATGGCGGATTACTTTATTCACTGCATAATAAAGTGCAGTGCAGGATGCTCCAATGGTAAAAACCGGAATACATGCCATAAACCAGATTAAACTCAGGCAGAATATGTTAATCACTTTATCAAATGCACTAAAGAACTTATTATTATAATTAAAAATAATACTCATGCCTTCTCCTTTTCTATGAATAGGCATTCGCAAAACCTGAATTGTTCTGCAAATGCCTATCTTTTTCATAAAGTAAAAAGGGAGTGTTTTTGCAAACACTCCCGGTCACTTCTTAATTAGTCCTGAGGAATAATTTCTTTCTTGTTGTATGAACCGCAGTTCTTACATACTCTGTGAGGCATCATCAAAGCGCCGCACTTACTGCATTTTACTAAACTTGGAGCAGTCATTTTCCAGTTTGCTCTTCTTTTATCTCTTCTTCCTTTGGAAGATTTGTTCTTTGGACAAATTGACATCTGGTTACACCTCCTTAAATTTATTGAAAATATCTTGAATTGCTGCCATTCTCGGGTCCAGCTCAGATTTCTCGCAGTCACAAGTCTTGACATTCAGATTCGTACCGCATTTCTTACAAATCCCCTTGCAATCCTCTCTGCACAGAACCTTCATTGGCCAGTTCACCAAGATTTCATCATAGACCATTTTATCAATATCAAGCTGAAATCCTTTCATGTAGTCTGCCTCATCCATCTCTTCTTCCGAAGCATCCGCATCTTCCAATGGGAACTTCTTATCGAATACAAGGTGGAAATCTGTTGGAACTTCTTCCAAGCAGCGGTCACATGGTATTGCTATCCTTACGTCCGTTTCTCCGTGAATCAGTAAATCCTTATTCTCTTCATTAACGATACGCAGCTCGAATGGCTTTTTCTCTATGAACGGAAACACACCTAACTTTGAATCAAAGGATGTCAATTCAATTACAGCCTCTTTCGTAAGCTCTTTATTTTCACATGAACATACATCGGTTAAATCTAATATCACGTTTGTCTCCTTTTCACACCTAAACAATTATACATAGCACTATAGCTTTTGTCAACAATATTTTTCCTTTTTTAGCCTACCAAAGCTACGGTTTCTCTTGCGATTGCAAGTTCCTCGTTGGTCGGGATAATGCATACGGTTACTTTGGAATCCGGAGTAGAAATAATCTTATCCTCTCCACGAACCATATTTGCTTCCTTATCCATGGTAATTCCAAGATATCCGAAGTATGCAAGAATCTTCTCACGGATGAAAGATGTATTCTCACCAATTCCTGCGGTAAATGCAATGGCATCTACTCCGTTCATTGCAGCCACATAAGCACCGATATATTTTGCTACACGGTAAGCAAATACTTCACATGCTGCAATTGCTCTTGGATTTCCTTCATGATAAGCAGCCTCGAGGTCACGGAAATCACTGGATACACCGGAAAGTCCCTCTACACCGGATTTCTTATTTAATACATCCATAATTCCGTCGATGTCAAGGTTTTCTTTCTTTGCAATGAATTCCATGATTGCCGGGTCAATGTCACCGGAACGTGTTCCCATTACAAGTCCCTCTAATGGAGTAAGTCCCATAGAGGTATCTACACATTTACCATCTAATACAGCACTGATGGATGCTCCGTTTCCAAGGTGGGCAACAATCAGTCTGGAATTGTTATAATCAAGATTTAAGAACTCAGCCAGACGTTTGGATACGAAGCTGTGGCTTGTTCCGTGGAAACCGTAACGTCTTACCTTGTATTTCTCATAATATTCATATGGCAGACCATAAAGATAAGCCTTCTGCGGCATGGTCTGATGGAAAGCGGTATCAAACACACCTACCATTGGTACACCAGGCATAAGCTCCTGACATACACGAATACCAATTAAGTTTGCAGGGTTATGAAGTGGTGCAAGCTCATTACACTCTTCCACTTTTGCTAATACTTCTTCATTTAACACAACAGACTGGGCGAATTTCTCACCACCATGTACAACACGATGTCCTACTGCATCAATCTCAGAAAGGCTCTTTACCGCACCTGTCTTTGGGTTTACCAGTGCATCCAGTACCATCTGGATACCTTCTTTATGGGTCGGCATTGGTGCTTCTGTTATCTCTTTATCATGGCCAGCAAGCTGGTATACTAATCTTCCATCAATTCCGATTCTTTCACAAAGTCCTTTAGCCAGTACAGCTTCTGTATCTGAATTAATAAGCTGATACTTCAAAGAAGAACTTCCACAGTTAATAACTAATACGTTCATCTGTTTTCTCCTCACTGCTATTTTTTTACGGTTCATTGTTACAAATCCGCATATGTATGTTTAGTATACGCCTATTTTAAATGGTGTTCAAGTACAGTGTCTGAAAAAATGCAAAGAAAAATATTTTTTCGGAATTCTTCTTATGAATACTTTCCATAAGTAATTTGCCAAAAATATGGGAATAATGCTATGATAGAACTATATTATTTGTAACTTTGGAGGACTTATGCGCATCATAGGAATCATTGCAGAATACAATCCGTTTCATAACGGTCATGCTTACCAGATAGAAAAAATCCGTTCCCTGACCCAGGCTGACTTCGTTATCGCAGCCATGAGTGGAAATTTCGTTCAGCGGGGAGAACCGGCTCTTATTGACAAATATGCACGAACAGAAATGGCATTAAGCTGCGGTGCTGACCTGGTAATTGAGCTGCCAGCCCTCTGGGCAACTGCTTCTGCCGAACTTTTTGCTTCTGCAGGTGTTGCACTCATGCGTAAATGTGGCTGCGTAGACACCCTCTGCTTTGGTGCAGAAACAGACAACCTTTCTTTATTAAAAGAAGTTGCTTCCCTGCTCGTATCCGAACCAGAGGACTACAAAGAAGTTCTCTCTTCCTGTCTCAAAAAAGGAATGTCCTATCCTGCCGCAAGAAGTCAGGCGGTATGCAGCTATTTAAAAGAAGCCAACCCGCAAATCCCGGCAGATGAACTTGCCAGCCTTTTAAATGAGCCAAATAATATTCTTGCTATTGAATATTTAAAAGCGATTCAGGCTCAGAATGCCGCCATCACCCCTTATCTGATTCAGCGGACCGGAGACGGCTATCACGAAGCGGCACTTAACAGCAGTCTTTCCTCTGCCACTGCCATAAGAAAAGAACTTCTTTCAAACGGCTGGAATGACATCACTACATTAAATCCATATCTGCCGGAAGCTGCTTATTCTATTTTAAAAGAATATCTTAATCTTTATCCGCCGGTTTCTGCCAATGATTTTTCTGCTCCGCTCTCTTACCTTCTGTTACAGCAGAGTGAAGCACAACTGGCTTTCTGTGGTGATTCCAATGAAGCAATTGCCCACCGGATAAAAAATTTGCAAAAACAGTTTCATTCCTTTGAGCAGTTCTGCCAGTTACTGAAAACAAAGGATATGACTTATACCAGAATCAGCCGGATTTTCACGCACCTTCTGCTTCAGATTACAAAGGACGATTACCGCCTGGGCAGATCATTGGATTATATTCCTTATCTCCGGATTTTAGGTTTCCGCAAAGATGCTTCCAGGCTTCTTACTATTTTAAGCAACTACGCCAGTGTTCCTATGATCTCCAAAACTGCCGATGCCTATAACTTTCTTTCTTCCGATGCAGCAAAGGTTTTTGATTTTGATATTTTTGCCGGCGAATTATACGAAAACATCCTGTCCGGAATAACCGGTCAGGATGCCAGAAGCGAGTTTGTACGCAATATTGTAAGGGTGTGAATTTTCCGTGCCGTCTGATTCCACCATTTGGTTGGTGGGAAAATCAAAAGAGTGTTTGATAAGAACTAAGATTTTGATTGTAAAAGGACATCTTAGTTCTTTGGCAGTAAAATTTCAGCAGTTCTTAGCAGTTTGTTTTTCTTGAATGTAAACTGTCTTTCCGTTGCTTTGACTGGATGTCTGCACTGTCCGTCGGGTACGGATGCTCTATAAAGCCTGCAAGGGGCACTGGGAATTTCGGATAATACATCACATTATCTGGCAACCAGCGCAAATTCACATCCATGTTCAAATGCGCCTCGCTGGCACATCCCTGTGCCAGCGTTGCCTGTTGCCAGACGAAATTCCAAGTGCCCCTAACAGCCTTTATTATGCATCCGTACTTCGACGAACCGTACAGACATCTTGTCAAACATTGGAAAGACTGTTTTTATCTCAAAAAGAAAAACAAACTGCTTAGTAACTGCGGAATTTTATAGCAGGAACTAAATGTCCTTTCACAAAGCAAAATCTTATCTTTCAAATCCTATCTGATTTTCCAGCTCCTAGTGGTGGAACAGACGGATTCCGGTAAAGCTCATCACCATACCATATTTGTTACAGGTTTCGATTACATGGTCATCACGGATAGATCCGCCCGGCTGTGCTACATACTGCACGCCACTTCTGTGGGCGCGCTCGATGTTATCTCCAAATGGGAAGAACGCATCAGAGCCAAGAGATACTCCGGTATTCTTATCTAACCATGCACGTTTTTCTTCTGCCGTAAATACAGCAGGTCTGGTCTTAAATATCTTCTCCCATTCGCCATCTGCAAGTACGTCCATATAATCCTCGCCAATGTAAAGGTCGATTGCATTATCACGGTCAGCTCTGCGAATTTTATCTAAAAATGGCAGATTCAGTACCTGTGGAGACTGGCGTAACCACCAGTTATCTGCTTTGGAGCCTGCTAATCTGGTACAGTGGATACGGGACTGCTGTCCGGCACCAATACCGATTGCCTGTCCGTCTTTTACATAACATACGGAGTTAGACTGTGTATATTTTAAAGTAATCATGGAAATTGCCAGATCTCTCTTTGCTGATTCCGGCAGCTCTTTGTTTTCTGTTACAATATTGTCAAAGAAATGCTCGTCAATATTTAACTCATTTCTTCCCTGCTCAAAGGTAACGCCAAATACCTGTTTACGCTCGATTGGGTCCGGAATATAGTCAGGATCAATTTCAATGACATTGTAATTGCCATTTTTCTTTGCTTTTAAAATTTCTAATGCGTCATCATCATAGCCCGGTGCAATGACTCCATCAGATACTTCTCTTTTAATTAAAAGTGCGGTTGCTTTATCACAGACATCAGAAAGAGAAATGAAATCTCCGAAAGAGGACATACGGTCAGCGCCTCTTGCTCTTGCATATGCATTGGCAATCGGTGTAAATTCTACATCCATGTCATCTACCCAGTAAATCTTACGCTCTACGTCAGAAAGTGGAAGTCCCACTGCTGCACCTGCCGGAGAAACATGTTTAAAAGAAGTGGCTGCCGGAAGTCCGGTTGCTTTCTTTAATTCTTTTACTAACTGCCAGCCATTGAATGCGTCTAAGAAGTTAATATAACCTGGTTTACCATTTAATACTTTGATTGGCAATTCGCCATTTTCCATGTAAATTCTGGATGGTTTCTGATTTGGGTTACAACCATATTTTAATTCTAATTCTTTCATTTTATTTTCCTCTCTCGCACGAATCTTATTCACAAAATCTTATTTGTTCTTGTTTACAATGCGGCTTTCATATTTTCCGGTTTCAATATCAATATATCTTACAAATAAGGATACCTTATTGTCTGCATTCAGGTTATTCCATACCAGCTCGGTAAATGCATCAATGTCATCTCCGATATCAACCAGTACCGGTTCGCCTTCAAAGCTTGGTAATGGATTTCCATCATTCATATAAGTATGAATGAAATGTCCTTCCCCAGCTACCGGATTCTCATAAGCAAATGTATAACGGTTGCAGGCATCCGGATTACCATTGTTGCTCTTTAAAATAGACATTGCATAATTGTATTTTCCATCTTCCACATGCATGATTCCGGAAATACGCGGTGTATAGTTAGGTGCGTCCGGCTCAAATTCTCTGGTTCTTAATGCCTGTTCGAAGGTCTGCTGTTTATCCATCAGTTCATAAATGGTATCTGTCTGGTCTCCATTGGTTACAATGGTCTTATTGCCCAGTACACGAACCGGTGCATAAATAATAAGACTTGGGTCACTTAATTTTGCAGGGTCAAATGCCTGGGTACGGATTCCTTCTCCATCCTCAACAAATACACGGTTACGGCTGTTCTCGCTTCTTCCCATGATAAAATAAGCAGTTACCGCATACTTTCCATTCTTCGACTTTCCAATTACAATTCCTCTTCCCGGATAAGTAGTGCTTCCAAGTTCTTCTGCTAATGAAGTCATCTTCATTTTTGTTCCTCCTTCTTACGCTCCATGTAATTTTTAAAGTTGCTGCAGCTTTCGTCAAAGTCTCTTTCTCTTTCGAATTTTTCCTGTGACTTTTCCTGTTTGCATGCATAAAAAAATACCGACACGTATCCCGAGCTTAACTGCCCAGACGGTCGGCTTTCTCAGGTCATACTTCATGTGGTTATTCCCACGGTTCCGTCAGTCATATGACCTGAATTTAGTAAAACATATTCCAAAACACTTGTCAAGGAATTCTTCCTATAAGAACTCTCTCAGACGTTCTGCACGGTTCGCCCAGGTATCTTCCTTAAGTGCCCGTTCATAAGAATATTCTATGATTTCTTTCATTTTCTTCGGATGTCCCAGCATGGATAATACCTGTTCCGGCAATGTATCCAGATGCTCTAACTCATAAAATGCCAGATCTTTTCCATCGCAGAAACGCTCCTTTAAATAAATGCTGCCATCTGTCAGGGATACTGCTTTATTTAACATGGCTGTAAAAATTCTGTCATGGGCTCCATCCTTAAACCACGGCATGGTATTCAATGCAATCTTGGTATTCCGGATGATTTTTACGCATTCGGCAGAATCAAGCTGTCTTCCGTTTAAAATAAGATTCTCCGGATGTTTTACCTTAAGATTCTCCCACCCTTTGCCAAAAACATGTACCCGTACTCCATTGTCTACCAATGTCCGCACCGTTTCTCCACGGAAATAAGTCCGGTTATACATATCCAAAAAAAGCATTCCTGCAAAGCATGCCATCAGCTCCCGCTCCGTTACTTCCGGAATCTCCCGGCGGACAAAATGCTCCATGGCAGAATCTAACGGCTCTGACGGATGCAGGCGGAGATAATTTAATATCTCATGATAGAAATCAATATATTCCTTCGTCTGGCTGGTAAAATGTTCTTCAATTGCCGGAAGATGCACATAGTTTGCGATAAAACCCACTTCATATTCCCGGTTCTCATATGGAATAAAGTCTGTAGAAATACGTTCTTCCTTATCCATCAGAAAATTCCCTGCCAATGGTAAAAAATGACAGGGAATCCCTTTATAAAACCGTTTCATATAAGAAATATGCTGACGGTCGATGCAGAACACAGTCAGATTCGGAATAGTCTCATCAAGCTGCTTATGATAATACAACGGATGGTCCACAAGAATACAATAGACCGGAATATTTCTGCTGGCAAAGACAGACTGAGACTCTGTCTCCAGCAGGAACTCCTCTCCGCTTAATCCGATAAAGTTAAAGGTAATGACTGCGGTCTCGCCACTTTTTAAAAAGCGGCTTAATCGTTTCGTGTCAGCATATTCTGCCTGAATGTCAAAGAAGAATATCTGATATCCCATCTTGCGAAATGACGCTGCCATCTCATGCGAAAAATAAGTTAATGTTTCTACGCCTCGTTCAAAAAACACAAGTTTACGGATATCACTCATTTTCTTTCTCCATTTCAAAAAATCCTAGTTCTTAAAGCTGTGAATTGGTGCCGGAATTCTTCCCCCACGGTTGATAAATGCATCACAGGAATACTGGTTTACCGGCATAATCGGTGCATAGCCGAATAATCCACCAAATTCTACAGTATCGCCTACTCCCTTTCCGATTACCGGAATCAGACGGGCTGCTGTAGTCTTCTGGTTAATCATTCCAAGTGCCATTTCATCTGCAATAATACCGGAAATGGTAGTTGCCTTGGTATCACCCGGAATTGCAATCATATCGAGACCTACGGAACATACACAGGTCATTGCTTCTAATTTCTCCAGTGTAATGGCATTTGCCTGTACTGCATTAATCATTCCCTGGTCTTCGCTGACCGGAATAAATGCACCACTTAAACCACCGACATAAGAAGATGCCATTACGCCGCCCTTCTTAACCTGGTCATTTAAAAGAGCAAGGGCTGCTGTAGTTCCTGGTGCACCTGCATATTCAAGACCAATTTCACAAAGAATATCTGCTACACTGTCTCCGATTGCAGGAGTTGGTGCCAGGGATAAATCTACAATACCAAATGGAATATTTAAAATTCTCGACGCTTCCTGTGCTACAAGCTGACCTACACGGGTTACTTTAAATGCAGTCTTCTTGATGGTCTCACATAATACTTCAAAGTTCTCTCCACGGACTTTTTCCAGTGCAGTCTTTACAACACCCGGTCCGCTGACACCAACATTGATTACCGCATCTGCCTCTGTTACACCATGGAATGCGCCTGCCATAAACGGGTTGTCATCCGGCGCATTACAGAATACAACCAGTTTCATACAGTCTACAGAATCTCTGTCCTTAGACTGCTCTGCCACCTCTAAGAGAATCTCTCCCATTAATTTTACAGCATCCATGTTAATTCCGGTTTTTGTGGATGCAAGATTTACAGAACTGCAGACTCTTTCGGTACGGCAAAGTGCCATTGGAATAGAACGGATTAAAAGCTCATCTGCCTTTGTCATTCCCTTGGATACCAGTGCAGAATATCCACCAATCAGGTTTACTCCTACTGCTTTGGCTGCTGCATCCATAGTATCTGCGATGGTTGCAAAATCTTCCGGTGTCTTGCAGGCTGCCCCGCCAACCAGTGCAATTGGTGTAACGGAAATTCTTTTATTTACGATTGGGATTCCAAATTCCTGCTCAATCTGATTTCCTGCTGATACCAGATCCTTTGCCACTGTAGTAATTTTCTTATAAATGTTATCGTTTAACTTCTTTAAATCAGAATCAATACAATCCAAAAGACTGATTCCAATGGTAATGGTACGGACATCTAAGTTCTCATGCTCCACCATTTTATTGGTTTCGCTTACTTCCATTATATTAATCATTTTTTGTCTCCTATATTCTGCCTTTCTACGCAGCTCATTTCCTGTATTTTCATTGATACGCCTTAGTGACCTGCCAACAGCAGTTCCCTTTTATGTAAGTCGTATTAAATTCTGTGCATCATATCAAAGATTTCTTCTCTCTGACATTTGATGGTAACACCGATTTCCTCACCTAATTTTTCCAGTGCTGCAGAACACTCAGCAAATGGTGTTTTGGATGTATTTAAATCAACAATCATCATCATATTGAAGAATCCGTCAATGATAGTCTGTGAAATATCCAGTACATTGATATGCTGTTCTGATAAATAAGTACAAACTTTTGCGATAATTCCTACAGTATCTTTTCCTACTACAGTAATAATTGTCTTGCTCTGTGTCTTTTCCATTTTGTTCTCCTCTTATTTTTGCTTTCTTAATATTCTTAAATCCGGATAAGCTCAGACACTTCGTCCCGCTTTGCTACCTGGATTGGAAAATCATTTCCGTGGTACGGGTTCTCACCCTGTTCTACTTCCTGGCGCACTGTCTCATATGCCAGTTCTGCCAGATTATTTTCCTTGCTCAGATGCCCCAATACTACTTTTTTAAACTTATCATGCAGAAGCTGCCCTAAAAATTGTCCACTGCTCTCATTGGAAAGATGTCCTCTGTCCCCTAATATCCGCTGTTTCAGAGGATAAGGATAACTGCCCACCTGAAGCATACGCACATCATGATTTGCTTCTAACAATAATACATCTAAATCCTGCAGCTTGTCTATAAGATAATTGTCATATTTCCCTAAATCAGTAATGACCGCCATCTTTTTATCTGACTGTTTCATGATGTATGCCACCGGATTTGCGGCATCATGGGAAATGGATACCGGCTCCACCGTAATATCTCCAATCTGAAATTCCACTCCGGCTTCGATAGGATGAAACAATGTCTCATCTACTTTTCCCACACTGGAAATCCCTTTGACTGCCTCAATGGTCTCTGCCGTGGCATAGATTGGAATTCCATATTTTCTTGCTACCACGCCAAGACCGGAAATGTGGTCTGAATGTTCGTGGGTCACAAGCAGTGCCTGCATTTCCGCGGTTTTCAAACCGATACTGTTTAATCCTGCTTCAATGCGCTTTCCACTGATTCCGGCATCAATCATCAGATGGCTGCTTTCTGTTCCTGCGTAGATACAGTTTCCACTGCTTCCACTTGCAATACTGCATAATTCCATTTTCTTATGTCTCTTTCTATTTAGTAATTCTCTTTCCAGTACACTTCAATTTTATCGCCGTCCTGCAATACCTGTGTATACTGGGCATCCACGCCATTGATTAAAGTTACAATTGCTCTTCCGTGGGATGCTGACAAATCAAAATCAATATAATCAAAAATATCCACAAATACATATTCTTCTTTACCACTTAAAGTAATTTCCTGATTGTTTGCAATAATATGTAATTCTCTTGTTTCCGGCTCTGCCGGTTTCTGCACCGGTGCATCAGCTGCTGTTTCTGCTGCAGAATCTGTATTCGTTTCAACTGCCGGCTCTGCACCTGCCGTTTGAATGCCATCCGCTGCATTTTCATCCGCAGCATTTTCGTCTGTCACAGATTCAGCTGCCACAGAAGCTTCTGTCTCATGAACTTCAGCTGCACTGTCTGTGCTTTCTTCTGTTGAAGCTTCTTCCGGTCCGGCATCAAATCTGTGGTCTGCCTGTCCATAGGAAATATGACGTTCACCGCTTTCATAGGCAGAAGCACTCCATTCGATTTCAAAGTTCTCATAGCAAAGGGAACCCATATCTGCCGGTTTTCCATTTAAGATAATTCCGGCTTCTTCATCAATCCGCACATCCATAAACTCTGCCAGCTGTCCAATGGTATAGAAGTTTCTGGTTTCGATTTCGTCCCCTTCCTGAATAACATAATTAGAAGGTTCAAGGCTTCCATTGACCTGAACAAATTTCGGGCAGGTAATATTGATGCCATTGACCTGGAAGGTAATGGTGGAGGATGTATATTCATCTAACTGTTCAATCGTAGATACGGCTTCTTTTCCAATGGTAGAGGCTTCTATGGTAATCTCGGAATTCGGAACCAGTGGTGTATTGATGCTGACTACTCTTCCGTCCACTTTAACAATGGCAGATTCTCCCGGTTCTCCACGGACGATTCTCGGCTTGCCATTTACGGTAAACTCTACTGCCTTGCCCCGTCTTGGGAATAGAGCTTCATTCGGGAAGCCCGCCTGCAATGCAGCGTCCACAATAGTAAGATGGCTGTTGTCATAAAGCTTTAAGCGTTCTCCGTTAAACCGGACCATAATGAAATTATTCTTCTGGTCATAATAATTAAGACAGATTCCAATCGGCGTTACCAGTAATGGGTCTTTCTTAATCTCTTCCTGTGCAAAATGAACCTCTTTTAAAACTTCTTCTCCACGTAATGCCACACGCTCTCTTGGAATTTCAAGCTTGTCTGCAAGCATTTCCGTAAATCCGTGGATTTTGCCGCCGCCGCCAACTACGAAGGCTGCGCTGACTGATTTATCACCATTTAACTCTTTGATTTTCTCTGCCACCTCAGTAGTAATCTTATCTACCGTATCATGGGTTAAATCCCAGATTTCTTCGGATGGAATCGTATGGGTAATGCTCATGATATCTGTAAATTCCACTTCATCCGCCATACCGGATGTCAGCTTCATATGTTCTGCCATATTAAAATCCACCAGATAATGCTGTACAATTAATTCGGTCAGCTCATCTCCGGCATAAGGAATCATGCCATATGCAATAATGCTTCCGTCTCTGGTGACACAGATGTCGGATGTTCCGGCTCCCACATCAACCAGTGCAATATTCAACATACGAAAGGCCTCCGGAATTGCTACGTTGATTGCAGCAATAGGCTCCAAAGTCAGATTGGCAACATTTAATCCAGCCTGCCCTACTGCGGAATACAGACCATCTACAACGTCCTCCGGCAGGAAGGTTACGATAACATCCTCCGAAATTTTCTCTGCCTTATGTCCTTCGATATTGGAAAAGACTTCATCATTGATATAATATTTTACAACGGAATATCCCACACAGTAAAATTTGTAACGGGTATCATTCCTCTCTTTTAAAATCTGCTGGGCATGGTCTACTCCCAGTAAATCCAGAGTATGTATATGTTCTGCAGTTACTACGGTCTCTTCTGCGAATTCATATTCCACGCTGGTGGTCACGGTTTTCAGTACACGGCCAGCGGCAGCAATGCAGACATCGGTAAGCTTTGCCTCTAACTGCCCTTCTAATTCTGCCTTTACTTCTGCAATTGTTCTGCCTACTCTTCCGATGTCATGAATCTGACCATCCAGCATAGCTCTGGTTTCATGCTCTTTCATATACTGGGCTGCCACATAGAAATCTTTGCCTTCCCGATATCCAACTGTTCCAACTACGTTTCTTGTTCCGATATCCAAGCCAAATACAAATTGATTTGCATTCTGTTCTGCATTATCCATTGGTATTTTCTCCCTCATTCTCTATTATCGTTCTTACCTGTGCAATGGTTTCTTCCGTCGTACCATTATTATCAATTACCACTTTGCAATGTCTGCGGTATTCGTTCTCGCAAAGCTGGCTTTCAAACATTTCACTGATTTTTTCATCACTGTAGCCTCTCGACTGCTTCAACCTTGCTCTGCGATTCTCCTCTGAAGTATAAATATACCATAATTCATCGCAAATTTCATCATAATGTTCTTCGATTAATAATGCCGCTTCCAATACCAGATAACGAAGCCTGCCTTCTTCCTTTTCCTGCTCTAATACATGAAGCACATATTCCTTTACTGCCGGATGCAAAATCTCATTCATTCCATTCCGCCTGGCTTCATCCTTGAAAATAATGGCTGCCGCCTTCGGACGGTTCATCTTCCCCTTTTCATCAAAAACATCTGTTCCCGCAAACAGCTCCTGCAATTTTTCGTTACAGGACTGTCCCGGCTCGGAAAGTTCTCTTGCAATATCATCCGCCAGCATTACTTTCGTATCTTCTCTGCCGGCAAGGTATTTTAATATTTCTGTTTTTCCGGCTCCTACGCCTCCGGTAATTCCGATAAATTTCATAATTTCTGCCTTATCCTATTTTGCTTCGTACCAGTTATTTCCGGCATGCATATCTACCTCTAAGGTTACCGCAAGGTCTGCTGCATGAAGCATTTCTTCTTTCAAAATCTTCTCTACCTGCTGCTGTTCTTCTTTACAGGTCTCAACCAAAAGTTCGTCATGTACCTGTAAAATCAGTTTTGATTTCAAGCCTTCCTCTTTCAGGCGGTCATGCACATGAATCATGGCTATTTTAATAATATCTGCTGCAGAACCCTGAATCGGTGCATTCATTGCCACACGTTCTCCAAAGGAACGCTGCATGAAATTACTGGAAGATAACTCCGGCACCGGTCTTCTTCTGCCAAACATTGTTGTGACATAGCCTTTTGTTTTGCCATCCTCTACCAGTCCATCTAAGAATGTCTTGATTCCCGGATAGGTTTCAAAATAGCTCTTAATATACTGTTCTGCTTCTTTTCTTGTAATACTTAAATCCTGACTTAATCCGAAGGAACTGATTCCATAGACAATACCAAAGTTTACTGCCTTTGCATTTCTTCGCTGCAGCGGTGTTACTTCTTCGAACGGCACATGAAATACCTTGGATGCAGTAATCGCATGAATATCTTCTGCATGCTTATATGCATCAATCAGATTTTTATCTCCTGACATATGTGCCAGCAGACGAAGCTCTATCTGGGAATAATCCGCATCTAAGAATACATAACCTTCTCTCGGTAAAAACACTTTACGAATCAGCCGTCCCAATTCCATCCGGATTGGAATGTTCTGTAAATTCGGGTCTGTACTGCTTAAACGTCCGGTGGCTGTTATGGTCTGCTGGAATGTACTGTGAATCCGTCCATCCTCTGCAATAAATGCAGCCAGTCCGTCGGCATATGTGGATTTTAATTTGGTCAGCTGACGGTACTCTAATATTTTTGATACAATCGGATAATCCGGTGCCAGCTTTTCCAGTACATCTGCTGCAGTAGAATATCCGGTCTTGGTCTTCTTGCCATTTGGCATCTGCAATTTTTCAAAAAGAATCACACCAAGCTGTTTTGGTGAATTGATATTAAAGGTCTCACCGGCTTCTTCATAGATTTCTTTTTCAATTTTATCTATGGATACTGCAAGATTCTCTCCATATTCTTTTAAGGCATCTGCATCAATAGCAATGCCTTCCTTTTCCATATCAGATAAGGTATATACCAGCGGCATTTCTATTTTATCAAAGAGTTCTTTCATGCCCTCTTCTTCTAACTGCTTTGCCAGCGGCTCTTTTGCCATTAAATTAATATATGCCTGATAACACGCCATTTTCAAGAATTCTTCCGGCTTTTCTTCCGATGATGTGACAAAATCTTTCTTTCCAAAATAATCCTCTTTCGATGGCACCATCAAATCAAGATAGTCTTTTGCAATATCTTCATAAGCATAGTCATTTTTCAGTGGGTTTAATAAATAAGCTGCTATTTTCACATCAAAAATATGACTTTTTTCATCGGCTTCTATCCATCTAAGCTGTGGTTTTAAATCAAAGGTGCAAAGCTCTACGCCTGCTGCAAGAAGCTGTCTGCTCTGTTCGAATAGATACTGCTTTGTCACAAATCCCGCAACCGGAATATATGCCACATCTTCTTTTGTGCATGCAACTGCAAGTCCAAGCACAACATCCTTTTCATAAATCAACTGGAAGCCTGCTGCCTGCTGCTTCTTTGCCTTTTCAAAAAAATCTTCTACCCCAGCAAAATCCTCGATTCGTTTAAAGTTTTCCTCTCCGGTATTTACCGGTGTGTCCACTTCAAACCGTTTCAAAAGATTCTTAAATTCCAGACGCTTACACATCATATAAGCTTCCGGTGTATATAAATTGCCAATTCTTGCTTCCCTGATATCATATGGGATGTCTGCATCTATCTTAATGGTCGCCAGTGTCTTACTCAACTGTGCCATATCATAATGCTCTTTTAACATCTCTTTCGCACGGTTTGGCTTAATCTCTTCTACATGGGCATATGCATTTTCAATGCTGCCATATGCCACAATCAGGTTCGTGGCTGTCTTTTCGCCGATTCCCGGTACACCCGGAATATTATCTGCGGTATCGCCCATCAGCGCCTTTACATCAATAAACTGCAATGGTGTAACCTGATATTTTTCCAATACCTCTTTGGTATTATAATCTTCGATTTCCGTTCCGGTCCGCTTAGTCTTTGGAATCCGGATCTTAATATGGTCACTGGCAAGCTGCAATAAGTCCCGGTCTCCGGACACTACAGACACTTCATAGCCTGCTGCTTCACTGCGCTTTGCTATGGTTCCCAATAGGTCGTCTGCTTCCAAGCCTTCTTTTTCAATTACCGTAACTCCCATGGCACGCAGCATTTCTTTCATCAGCGGTACCTGCTGCCGTAATTCTTCTGCCATCGGTTTTCTCGTTCCCTTGTATGCATCAAACATCTTATGACGGAATGTTGGTGCATGCACATCAAAAGCAACCGTAAGATACTCCGGCTGCTCTTCCTCTAATATTTTAAATAAAATGTTTAAGAAACCATATACTGCATTGGTATGAAGTCCCTCTGCATTGGTCAAATCCGGTAATCCAAAAAATGCCCGGTTTAATATACTGTGTCCATCGATCAGAACTAATTTTTCGCTCATCTTATCCTAACTTTCCTCATCCATCATCTGGAAGAATTTTGTATCTATTTCAGGGTATGACCGTTTCAAGGAAATCGGCTTACCATTACGATCTAAGAAGCAGTGCTCACTGGCTGCAATGGTACGAAGCTCTCCGGTCGCTTTATCTGTCATACGATAGCGGACACTGAGTTTGATTCCATTGTAACCTGCAATGGCTGTTTCAATGACAACGGTATCCCCAAATCGCACCATGCTCTTATATTCACACTGTACCGACAGCACCGGACTGATAATTTCCTGGTCTTCCATCTGTTTATAGCTGAAGCCCATCTGATCCATCAAGTCCATTCGTGCCTCTTCCATCCAACGGATATAATTGGAATGATGCACAATCCCCATCTGGTCTGTCTCATAATATTTTACATTGTGCTCATACGGTTTTACCTTAATTGGTGTTACTCCATGATAAATATCAACTCTTGTATCCTTCATATCTGTCACCTTCCTTACGAAACGATTATACTCAAAAAACGAACGACGTTCAAGCGTCGGAGGGATTCTTTTGGAATTATTACGCCTTTTCTATTCTCCAATTACATGAATCTGACACATTTTCATAGTGGTAAGCGCTGCCTCATGGGATTCCGGCGTCACTCCGGCACAACATGTAGCATCTACCGTAATCTCTACATCCGGAAATTCTGCTTTCAAAATCAAGGCATTGGATACCACACAGATATCCGTACAAAGACCGCATAATTCTATTTCTTCAAAGTTTCTCTCCGACCAGTGTGTCCATCCAAAGGTCGGTTTATTAATACAGCTGCATCCCGGCACCTCCAAGCCTTCTGCAATCTCCCAGCCCTTTGTTCCTTCAATGCAATGCTCCACCGGAAGCTTCTTTCCCTCCGGTGTACTAAGATAATCTGACTGATGGGTATCCCTGGTAAAAATGATCTCGTCCCCACGCTCCTGATACTCTTTGATTTTCTCTTTTACCTTCGGTACAATTTCTTGTGCCTCTCTGGTTCCAAGTGAACCATCGATAAAGTCATTCTGCATATCTACTACAATCAGTGTTTTCATATTTGATTCCTTTCATTCCCTTTTACCAATTATCTATCGGAAGTTATTTCTTTTATTATACACATTTTCTCTGACAGTTGCATACCATATCATAAATATCTTATGGTCAACTGCTATGTCAAACTGTACAAATCTTTTTTACCTCTCCACAATTTCCTGCCAGTTGTCCGAATGCCTGTCGACCGATGAACTTACGCTCCTTGCTGCAGACCTGGTGGTATTAAGTGATATGCTTGCAAATCTTGCCACCCGGAAATCAATCTGTGAGCCTGCTGCTTCTGCGGAAGATGTACCATAACTTACCTACCGGACTTGCCACCGGCAGCCTCTTTCGGATGCCCGACAGCAAAAATGCAGAGAAGTATCTCTATAAACTACTTCTCTGCATTCTTTTATAATGTCTTGGTAAAGCAAATAATTCTGTTTGCTTCTGTAAAATTCATTGCTTTATGAAATAGAACACTATCTATAGTATCCAACCGGACTGGTTTTTGTTCCTTCTACATAATCATACCGCAACTGGCATTGTGCAAAGCCAATTGGAATATCATTTTCATATTTCAAAAAAATTGAGAGTTTCCTTTTTCCATAATTTCTGAAAATTCAGCAATCAGTTCACTGACCGAATGGCTGTCCCACATTTGTACTGCTAAATTTGCCAGTATTTCTAAATCCTGTTTTTCTGCTTTTCGTACCACATTGTTCCTCCAAACCTGAATTGTCTACTTCTTCATTTTTTCGCTCATTTCATGGCTACTTATTACCGGTATAAATGTAAAATCAGTAACATCATTCCAATTCTAAGCCCACTCCTGCAACACTTCCAAACTTTCAGCTTCATTGATTTGATAACAGGTATTACCGTCTTCTGCAACCCGACTGTTGACATAGGTTTCACCTGTTGGCATCATCCGCCCTTTTTCATCATTTCCAAAATCATATGCTGTCTATTTTCATCTCCCAGTGCAAGCAGAATTTTCTGGCATTGTTCAAAATCTGCCGCCAGCTTATCTATATTTTTCTTTGTATGCATCATTTTACCTCATGTCCAGTTACTGCTTCAAAGTGATATTTGACAATTCCAAGATCTATCTTAGAATAAAATCCTCCAAGATTTTTTGCTGTAACTTTTCCATTTTTCAGTTCCAACTGAAACTTCTGCTGGTTTACGGCAGTAGGTGCAAGACTTACTGCTTCCATACCTCTGTCAAACCATTCTGTACTCTGGTCTGCCTTTCCAAGTTCCACTATACTCTTACTTTTATGTGGAACTCCCTGTGTTTTTCCATATCCCAGTGAAATAATGATTAACAGTTTCTGTCCTCTTTCTATTTCTGCTTTTGATTTACCATGCGTCATTGCTACCCAGCAGGTATTAAGACCAAGTTCCTGACATTTCAAAACAATCTTCTCACCATAATATCCCGCCTTTTCCTGATCATTCTTATTTCCAACAATGGCAATATAATTCTTCACATTTTCAAACTTCCCATAATGAGCCATAAAGGAATTAAAGCACTTCGGTTCGTCATAAAAAGCCTGAATTGATAATTTACTCTCAGCATTGACGTCATTTATCAAAGAGTTGATTTCTTCTCTTTTCGATGGTTCGATAGTCTGATTTTTATACTGTCTTACGCTGTGTCTTTCTTTCATAATTTCTAATATATCCATTACAATATCCTCGCTTTCGTTCATCTAATTAAATCAAGTATATCATATCTTCCCATAAAAAATTCAATGGTAAAGAAAATCAAGACGATTAAAAATAGATAACCATATTTCAGGTTATCTACTCTTAATTTCTGATTTATTCAGTTTTAGAACCTGTAATTGATAAAACATACAACTTCCGGTTTTCCAATTCCATAAACTTGAATTTAGCGATTTCTTTTTCCGGTATTCTCTGTCCCACGGATTTCCTCATGATAGAAATAATCTACGATCACCGGATGCCCCTGCGGGACTCTGCCATAAGGCATTTCATTATCCACAAAGGCACAATCATACTTCTTAGCCATTTTCTCAGCTTTTACTTCAAGTGCTTCAAAGTAGCTGCGATTATGCTTGTTATAGATCTCGTCGTAAAGTGGTACAAGATCAGGATATTTTCCGGCGATATAATCCATAATTGTCTTTTTGAAACCGCCTCGAAGATTGAGATTTTCGAGCCAGAACAGATCGCACTGATTCTTTACCCGCTCAAAGATTGCTTCAAAATCCGTGATACCGGGGAATACCGGGGATACGAAACAGACTGTACGGATACCTGCCTCATATACCTGCTTCATAGCAGCGATACGGTGCTCAATGCTCGAAGCAGAATCCATATCGTTCTTGAAATTTTCATCTAGTGTGTTGATCGACCATGAAACGGTTACACGTCCAAGCTTCTTCAACAGATCAATATCCCATACCACAAGATCCGACTTTGTGCAGATCAGAATATCTGCGTCACTGCCGATCAGCTGCTCCAGAAGTTTTCTGGTATTCCCGAATTGCTCCTCCTGTGGATTGTAGCCATCTGTCACAGAACCGATGACCACCCGCTGTCCGGCATATTTCTTCGGATTTTTAATTTCCGGCCAATGCTTCACATCAAGGAAAGTGCCCCATTCCTCCTTGTGCCCGGTAAAGCGCTTCATAAAAGAAGCATAGCAATACTTGCAGGCATGTGTACAGCCCACATAGGGATTGACCGAGTAACCGCCTACCGGCAGATTAGACTTAGTCATGATGTTCTTTGTTTCCACCTCACGAATGAGGATTCCATTCATTACTTCTTCCATGATTTCTGTACCTCTAACACTTTATTAAATTCTTCCGGCATTTCCTGAATCATATTTTCATCCCCTATGATAGGGACAAGGTCTTCCTTCATAAACACCGGAATGCCGAGCTTATGTGCTTGGTCCGTCAGAGACCATGCCCATTCCGGTTCCGTATGAATCTTCCTGCTCTGAGCTCCGGTCATGGTGCCGACAACGATCCAATTGATTCCGGAAAGGTCAACTGTGCCGGGATCGTCGAATAACGGCTCAAAGGTAACATGGTAATGTTTTGCTCTGACGTTTTTCCGAAGAGCATCGATACGCCACAGTTCTGCTTTCCTCGTCACCGTAACGCCAAACCATGCGTTTTCCAGATCGGTATCAAAATCCAGCAAATCAGGTCGCTTGGTAAGGAACAGGAACTGATGCTGCGGATTTTCACGGATCTTTACAAATACCTCGTCTCTCCATTCCGGCTTCCATCCGGAGAGATCGCTCATGCCGGTAAGAAGAAAGTTCTGCGGACGTTTCTTTTCCATCATCTTAAGCTTACCCGGAAAGAATTCAGGGTCAGCGAAGTCATCAATCATATGCCAGCGTTTCACGTTATTGTGGGCATAGCAATATGTACACCCCACTGTGCAGCCAATGACGATATTCATGTTCTGAATCAGATCTTTGATACAAATACTCATGACTTCTGCCACTCCTCAAGATTCTTTCTGATGCGGTCGAGGCATTCCTCAAACCGGGTAATTTCTTCCTCTGAAAAACCTTTGTAGTAAATACTGCCCATCTCATCAGATACAGAATCGTACTCGCCCTTTAAGGCATGTGCTTTCTCAGTCAGAAACAGGAGTGTTTTCCTTTTGTCCGTTTCAGACTGAACACGGCTTATCAGCCCTTGATTTTCCATTCTTTCCAGCATCGTAGTAAGAGATGTTATCGCTAATCCGCATTTAGTCGAGAGTGACCTGATTGAGATACCATCCTCCTGCCACAGCACATAAAGAATACGTCCCTGAGCTCCATTAAACGCATCAATATTCTTTTCACTGAGAATCTTCTCGAAAATCCGGTCTCCAAGCTGTTTTATTTTGGTAACAAGAAATCCTCCATTCATTTCCATACAAAAGCTCCTATATAGTAGTTTATTAAAAATATACTATATAGGAGCTTTATTGTCAACAGTTTATATGTCTTAATAAGTAAATTCCGTTTTTTCAATTCTCCAAACTGGAATTGAGATTTCACCTGTTTTAAGAGATTTAATAACTGTTATATTTTGTTATTAAATTCTCCGCAAACCCTTGAAAATACTGAATTTATCGCAGGTGAGCTTTCCCTTATTGTTTCCCTTGTATTATATCATCGCACCAGTGTTTACGAACTCTGATAAGGGCAAATACAAGGGCACAAGAGGTCCAGTGGACCTCTGCTCTGTGCCGACCGAAGCGGCAGCGGAGACCAAGAAATCTGATAACACATTATAACACAAAATGAAAGTGACATGGTGAACTGATTGAAATGCTTCTGATTTTTGTAACAAATGATTGATTGAATGATAAGGAGATAAAATACGACGAGAATAATATTTGCAGAATACAATCCACAGCTTAATAGTATTGATGTTTATATATCTGCTGGCTATATGCTCCGCATTGATTGTTGGGAATCAGAAAAGCATTTAAAGACTACACCAGAATCAGACTGTACATGGGGCGAAGAACACAGGGAATAAAACTTATCGTAATTTACATAAAATACAAGCAGGAGCAAATATCGAAAGTTGTCCTGCTTATATTTTTGTTAAAAATAGGGGCGTTTTTATAGCCCCAATTTTGTCATATACATTCATTATTTCTGCATAAATTCAAACACTGCTTCTTTTGTCGGAATCGCAGGGATGCCACCTCTCTTTTGCACACACAATCCAGCAACTGCATTTCCCAAAACAGCACACTTTTTGATTTCTTCCCATTTCATTTTTTCAACATTCTTATTCATGGAAAGGATACTGCATAATACGCCTCCCCAGAATGAATCACCTGCCCCAGTCGTGTCGACCGCATGTATCTGAAATGCTTTGATGATTTCTTTTCTGCTTTTTGTTGCCATAAGAACACCCTGTTCTCCCAATGTAATGGCTACCAGCTTTGGTCCCATAGCAAGGAGTTGGTCTGCGGCCTGCTCATAACTTTCGGCCTCTGTCAACAAAATACTCTCTTCATCCGATACCTTCATGACATCTACCAATTCTATGACAGATCTCATTTTTTTCACTGCATCCTCTTTGCTCTTCCAAAGAGACGGTCGATAATTCGGATCATAGGAAATAAGTGCACCCGCTGCTTTTGCCATTTTTACCGCTTCAATCGTTGTACTTTCTGCCGGTTCATCTGTCAGCGATAATGATCCAAAATGAAAAATTCTACAACCTGAAATTAATGTCTGATCCAGTTCTTCTTTTTTTAACTGTGTATCTGCACCTGGTTTTCTTGCAAAAGAAAAATTCCGTTCTCCACTTTCACCGATTTCCACAAATGCCAACGTTGTAAAATAACCCGGGTCTTCAACAATAGCATCTGTATTGATTCCTTCCTTTTGCAATGTCTTCTTTAAAAATTTACCATGCATATCGTTTCCAACTTTTCCAATAAAAGATGTGCGATACCCAAAGTGGCTTGCAACGGTTAGAAGATTTGCCGGAGCACCGCCGGGATTCTGTTCGAACAATTTTCTCCCATCCTGACTGTGTCCTGCTTCCGTAAAATCAATCAGCAATTCTCCCAATGCCACGATATCAACTTTTTCTTCCATTTTTCAGTTCCTCCACAATCTCGTTATAACGTTTTTTATTTAACCGGTAGAAAAATAATACAACCGCAGTCACAATCCACAGTGCACCCGGAATCGTCGTAAATGCATGTTTCATAATTGAAAGTACAGCCGCATTCTGTGTCTGATTTGCAATATAGCCACATTTTCCAAGTAATCCTGCTAAAAGTGCTGTTCCAACTGCCATTCCGATTTTATTTCCAAGTGAAATAAATGCATACTGAAAACCATCATTTCTAAGTCCGGTTTTCCACTCCCCATATTCCACACAGTCTGGAATAATTGCATAGATTGCAGTATTAAATCCAGAGAAGAAAAACTGTGTCAGACCAGATAAAGCATAAAAAATAGCCGGTGATTCTTTGGCATTAAAGAAAAACATAGACAACATGGAAATTCCTGTAAATAAAGCAAAGAGAGATGCTGTTCTTCCTTTGTTATTCAACTTGCGGAATAATGGTTGAAAACAGGCTGCCCCGATGATAGAAGGAATAATGATGCACATCGAATAAGTTGTGTAGTAGGAGGCATTCCCTTCCACATATGTAAAGTAATACAGAATATCTGCGTTTCTACCGTACAGTGTAAATCCAAATAATATCTGTCCTGCCAATGCAAGAAGATATGGTCTGTTCTGCATAACCGCTTTCAACTGAACCTTTACAGAAATTTTTTCTTTTTCCGGAGTAATCACTGCCTCTTTCGTCTTCGCAAAGCAGAAGAAATGACAGGCTGTAAAAATACATCCATATATGACCGCAACCGTCAGATATCCTGTCTTTGCACTATGACTGCCGAATTTGCTGAGCAGTGGAACTGTGATAATATTTAACACACCAATTGCAATCATCGCTGCAACCGAACGGGATGTATTTATTTTTGCACGTTCATCAATATCCTGTGTCATAGCACCACACAAGGTTCCATATGGAATATTCACACAGGTATACCCCAAAACCAGCAGACAATATGTAATTACCATATAAATAATCTTTCCATTCTGCGGCCAGTCGGGTCTTGCCCAGAATGTCATAACAAGAAGAATCGCTGTGATTGGTGCCGCTACTAACAACCATGGACGGTACCGTCCCCATCTCGATTTTGTTTTATCTGTAAGTCCCCCGACGATTGGATCATTGATTGCATCCCAGAATCTTGAAAAAAGCATAAGTGCTGACACAGCCGCCATACTGATTCCGAACACGTCTGTATAAAATATCATCAGAAAATTACTGACAAACATCCAGCTGAAATTACATCCAACATCACCAAACCCATATGCAATCTTACTGATCAGCGGTACTTTTCCATTTTTGTTTTCGCTTCCCATATGTCCCTCCTGTTTTTATCAGAGTTTCTGACAGAACTCTATTCTTTCCTCATTTGGTCCCTTAATCATAAAAAACTTCACACCATTTTCCCAAAATGGCAGTTCTTCGATTCCGTCTGTGATAACTGTGTATTTTTCATTGCAGATTTTCTGATATATACTCTCAATGTCTTCCACATCAAGAGCAACATGCTGGTATGCACCGTCTGACATTGCCGCCTGCCCATTTTCAAAAGTCTCTATACAGTAATTTTTTATCTGTAAAAATGCCACTTTTTCCCCTGCTTTTTCATTATAAGTCTGCATAATTACTTCAAATCCAAGACCCCTATAAAACTCAACTGTTTTCTGTAAATCGTTTGTCGGAAGCCCGACATGGGCAACTCCGACAATTCCATATTTATTTTCCATACGAACTCCTTACTTTTCACTGACGTTGATAATTACTTTCATCGTTGTCTCGCGGTTATCATCAATATACTGGTATGCCTTCAGATAATCTTTAAAAGCAAATGTCTTTGAGATAAGCGGTTTCAAATGAACTTTGCCCTCATTTACCAGTCTGATTCCATCTATATAATCATCATGGCGGTACATCATCGTGCTCTTAATGTCAAGTTCGTGGTCATTTGCCACTGCAAGATCTACTTCTGCCATTCCTGCAAAAACAGCCACCAGTACAATCGTGCTTCCTTTTCTTGCATATTTAATTGCCTGTCCCATTGTGATATTGTTTCCGGCACAGTCGTAGATTACATCCGCCTTATCCGGTCCAAATGCTTCGATCATTGCCTCACCAAAGTCTTTATCTTTGGTATTCACACACACATCAATTCCACATTCTTTTGCCTTTGCCAGTCTAAGATCACTGATATCTGTGATCATCACTTTCGCTGCCCCCATTCCTTTTGCTGCCTGTGCTACAAGATTTCCGATCGGTCCCGCTCCAAGGACTGCAATATTCATGCCAGCCACATCACCCATCTGTTTTACACCATGAACTGCCACAGCAAGAGGTTCGATCATAGCTCCTTCTTCATAGGACATATCTTCTGGAATAGGTGTTACTTTAGATGCATCCACTGCAAAATACTCAGATGCTGTTCCTGTCGTTTGAAATCCCATTACTTTTAATTCCTCACAGAGATTATACTTTCCATGACGGCATGGATAGCAGTGTCCACAATATACCTGTGGCTCTATCGTCACCTTCTGTCCCACATGAAACTCTGTGACATTTTTTCCAAGTTCTGTGATCTCACCGGAAACCTCATGTCCCTGTGTTACCGGATATTTTGTAAACGGATGTTTTCCATGATAAACATGAATATCTGATCCACAGACACCAATATTCATAATCTTTACCAAAACCTGATTTTCCTTTACCTCCGGAACCGGAACCTCTCTGAAAATAATTTCTCCTGGATTTGTCATTACCTGCTGTAACATAATTGCTTCCTCCTTTTTTATATTGTTTTATTTTATGTTTTATTAAATGTTTTATTAAAGTAATTACATTATCATCCTTTAAACATATTTTGTCAATATATTTCTCTCAATTTTACGCATTGCACAATTTGCAGATATGCTTTTTGTATATATTTTCTAATCAACGCACAAAAAAACGGAAAGAAAACCTCACTTATCGTTTCCTTTCCGTTTTTTTGCTCACACTTCACTCTGTTTTCACACTATAATAATTTATATTTCCATCATATGTTCCGCAAAAAAATATTTCGCAGCTCCAACAGCCGACGCTTCTTTCCTGTACGAACAGTTCTTCAGGTATGAAACATCATGTTCAAAACCATTATATGCCATCACTTTTTCTCCCAAAGGTATCATATAATCTGAGAGTACACCTCCGACATCGCCCCCCAGTATGATATCCATATCATATGCCATCCGTAGATTTGATATCAAAACAGCAAGATGATCCAGATACTCATTCCATATCTGTAAAACCTTTTTATCTCCACTTTCAAGATTTTCCATAAATGCATCCAGCGACTGCCTGTTATCTTCCGTCAGTACACTTGCAGCACAATATGCATCCGCGCATCCTGATTTACCACAATAACATTTTTTTCCACCGGGAACAAGTATCATATGACCAAACTCTCCTGCTTTCTGGTTTTGTCCGCGATACAACTTTCCATCTATGCAGAAAGCACCGCCTAATGTATGATTCAAAGACAGATATATCGCATTGGGATACTTCTGCTTTTTTTCTGCAAGCATGGCTGCATTGGCATCATTTTCAAAATACACCGGCATTCCCACAGCCTGCTCTAAAAAGCGGAGACTATAGTTCTCTATCCCTAACGCGTGGGATTTTAAAACAATCCGTTCTTTCTGATCGATAATTCCCGGGATCGCAATACCAATTCCAAGCAGTGTCTCCTTCGCAGGCTCGTCTGCCAGAAAAGTTTCAACCTTTTGTGCCACCTCTGTACAGTAGGATAATTCTGCCGTAAATTTTAAACGGATGCGGTCTTTTTTTACGATCTCATCTCCAAGATTTACCAGTACCATTTCGATATGATTCGCAGTGATCAAAAGCCCCATTGCATGACAATATGACTTATTAATTCCTATACTTTTTGCCTTTCGTCCGCCTGTCGACGCATACTCGCCCACTTCTTCTAACAGTCTTTTCTCCAACAGGTCATTTACGTTTGCTAACACAGTCGGCATACTCAGATTTAATTCTTTCGCGAGCTCCGCTTTGGACATAACCGGATGATTCAGCACATAATTGATGATTTTTTTTCTTGCTATATTTCTTTTATCTTTATTTTCCGTTTTTTTGTCCTCTTTTATTAAATATTTTATAAAAGAATTATATGCTTTTTTATTCTGTTTGTAAAGGGACGATCCGTTAACGCTAAATATCTTATGGACAACCACTATGTCAAACTGTACAAATCTTTTTTACCTCTCCACAATTTCCTGCCAGTTGTCCGAATGCCTGTCGACCGATGAGCTTACGCTTCTTGCCGCAGACCTAGTGGTATTAAGTGATATGCTTGCAAATCTTGCTGCCCGAAAATCAGTCCTTTGATATGCTATTCTTGCTGTTCCATTTTTTACATATATCGTACCGCATTTTATAAAACCATTCTTTTCAATCAGCCTTTGCATAGTTTTATTATCCGCATGAGTATCTACCCTGATATTTAAAGAAATCTTTTTACAATAGTTTAAAGCACACGGAAACAAGCCATGTACCTGACCATCTCCGGCAAGCCTGTGAATCGTCAGATATGGTTCTTCATTCAGCCAGTTACCGCCCTCAATATGCTTATAAGTAGGTTCTGTACCATCAAACAATGCAAATACCCCGTGGATTCCATTCTTGTCATATATTACCTTACATGCATTTTTATCAATATCAGATTTTATCAGATCTGCATCCGGGTAAAAATGTCCCCATTGAGTCGGATTTCCGGACTTTATCATATAATCCTGTGCATATCTGTAAATTTTAATAATTTGCTCTAAATCTGCTATTTCAGCATTTTTCACATTCAGCATGCCTTTTATTTACCTCCACATTTTTCTTATGTTACCCAATTCTTCTGTCGTCAAGCAGCTATTCTTCCTCTGTATCATACTTCACTTTCCAGAAAAAGAAAAGGTACTGCAAAAATACAGTACCAAGTTTTTTTGCCACTTCTTTCCCCATAAACCGTCCGCCGCTTCCAAACTCTCTGCTGATTGTAATGATTCTTTTTGCCATAGCTGACTCCTCCTTAACTTAAACTTTCCACTTTATTCTTCCGGATTCTCTTTAAAAATACATATCCCACAAGGCATGCAGCAATCTCTGTTATCGGGAATGCCCACCAGATTAAGGAAACGTCCATCTGTCCATTTCTGACTAAACTGGAGAAAACACCTGCCAGCGGTAATATGATGACAAGCTGTCTGAGCAGTGAAATCACAAGCGACTCCAAACCGCCGTCCAATGCCTGATAAATTCCCTGATATGCTACATTGATTCCGGCGAAAATAAAGCTGATAGAAATAATTCTCATGGCTCCGATAAAATATTCCCTTGACTGTCCTGCATTAAATAAAGTTGCAAAAGCCCCAGGGAAAATTTCTGTAATCGCCACACCCACAATCATAAGCACAATCGTATAGATTAAGCCATATCTGATTCCATCCTGAATCCTCTTCTTGCTATGCATTCCATAGGCAAATGCAATAATCGGCGTGATTGCATCTCTAAGTCCAAAGGCAAGGAAGAGTACAAACTGCTGTACTTTATAGAACAATCCATATGCGGTCTGAGCCGAAGGACTGAATTTTAAAATCAGATTTATCACATAAACCATAATAGACATAAGCGCCTGTCCAATAATTGCCGGAAGTCCGATTGCATAGATTTCCCTGATAATTCTGCCCTCTGGTTTCATAAACTTTACACCATGCTCAAATTCCTTATTTAATTTTACATGGAAAATAAATAACAATGCTGCTGATACCACCTGTCCGATTACGGTTGCATAGGCTGCGCCCTCTACTCCCATTTCAGGAACCGGTCCGATGCCATAAATCATAATTGGGTCAAGAATAATATTTACCACTGCTCCCACAACCTGACCAATTGTTGAATAAATGGAACGCCCGGTTGCCTGTAACATTTTCTCAAATAGCGAGAAGAAAATAATTCCAAATGAAATCACACAGCATATTCTTAAGTAGCTTGTTCCCATTGCAATGACTTCCGAATCTACGGTCTGGGATGAGATGTATGCTTTTACTCCAAACATTCCAAACTGCAGACATACTGCATAAATAATCACTCCAAGAAATAAACTGTTTCCTGCAACTTTTGCAGCTTTTTTACTTTTTCCCTCTCCCAGTGTTCTCGCGAGAAGTGCATTGGTTCCCACACCGGTTCCGATTCCCACTGCTACCATAAGCATCTGAACCGGAAATACCAGTGTAAGTGCATTAAGTGCAGCCTCACTTCCTGATTTCATGTTTCCTACAAAGGCACTGTCTACAATGTTATAAACCGCCTGCAATGCCATAGATAAAATCATCGGTATTCCCATCTGTACCATAAGCTTATTTACCGGCATTTCCTTCATCTTGTTACTTTCTGCCATCTTAACTTAATCCTCCTTTTTCCACCTGCAGAAGCTGCCACTGGCAGCTTCCTGCGGATATTTGGCAATATAAAAAGTGCGCACCTATCTTATAAGTTGGACTTACGCTGATAAGCTACACACTTTTTCATTGCATTATAAAATTACAAAAACGAGCAGTAAAACTGGATTTACGCAATTTTGCTACTCGTTCAGAAGTCATTATATTTTTCTTTTTGGAAAAAGTCAAATTATTTTTCTCTCGTTTTATACTCATCCCATGTTCCACCATATATGCAATTTTCAACGTAAGCCATGCCTAAATTGTAACCTCCACTTACCTTTCTCATTATTTCCTTATCCAAAATCTCAAAGTACTTACTATTATTTATTTCGGAGCTATCACCAAAGAACACTTATCATCTCCTTCCATACTAAAACTCCAAACTATCCTCATTGAGCAGAAAATATTTCATGCCCATGATCACAAAGCCTTCCTCATTTCTCCAAGGCTTTTTTGTTCCATTTACTATAACAATCTTCTTAAATGAATCCGGAATATTTCGGAGTGAATTAAGTTCCTGTGTTTGTTTTTCCTCAGAAGTCATATCATAAGCCACCTGAATGTAATATCTCTGACTGCCCTGGTTTACTACAAAATCAACCTCTAGCTGCTTATGAACTCTCTTTCCGTCACTATTCTTTGCAAATACATCCACAATACCAACATCTACATTGTAGCCACGCACAAGCAACTCATTATAAACAATGTTTTCCATAATATGAGTCGGCTCCTGCTGTCTGAAGTTTAGTCTGGCATTTCTAAGTCCTATATCCGAAAAATAGTATTTCAGATTGGCTCCTACATATTTTCTCCCCTTAATATCATACCGGTCCGCTTTAGAAATCAAAAATGCCTCTGCCAAATAATCAATATGATTGGATATAGTTTTATTGCTGTAATTGATACCTCTCTCACTTTTGAAAGTATTTGATATTTTTGTTGGATTGGTAAGTGCTCCTATGGCAGAAGCAAGAATGTCCACCAAAGTTCCAATCTCATCAACATTTTGAATTTTGTTTCGCTCTACCACATCCTTGATATAAACATTAGTAAAAATATTTTTAAGATACTCAGCCTTCTGGCGTTCTACAGAAAATTGTGCCACTTGTGGTAAACCACCGTATATCATATATTCTTCCCAAGCATCATCATAATCTCCATCATAAGCCGCATAGAACTCTGCAAAAGACAACGGATAAATTCTTATCTCATCTCCTCTGCCTCTAAATTCAGTTACAATGTCACTAGATAAAAATTTAGAATTACTGCCGGTTACATACACATCAATGTTACTGATACGAAGCAAACTGTTCAGCACTTCCTCAAATCGTGGCATAAACTGTACTTCGTCCAAGAGCAGATAATACTTCCGGTCATCTTCCACCCGCTCTTTAATATGCTGATAACACTTCTTTGGATCTCTCAGTTCCTCATTTTCAATGCCATCTAAAGCAATCTCAATGATGTGGTCATTATCTATGCCACTCTCCAGTAAATACTTCTTAAACAACACAAATAACAGGAATGATTTGCCGCATCTCCTGATTCCTGTGATAATCTTAATCATTCCGTTATCTTTTCTTATCTTTAACTGTTCAAGGTATGAATCTCTCTTAATCTCCATAGTGTCACTCCTTATTTTTGTGCATTGCACGAATTTTGGTAATGTTATTTTACCACTAAATTATTTTCACTTCAATAGCCATTACTATTTTTTGTGCATTTGCACTTTTTTATGTAATGATTATAGATAATATGCAAAAAGGATACCTACACCATGTCCTGTAACACGATATAAGTATCCCTTTGCTTGATAACTACAACACATATAAATAGACTCTCAGAGATTAATCAATTTTTTCCAAAAATCTATAATTTGACGGGTATTCCAAACACCACAAATCTTCTCCGTATGGAATATCCAAAGTATGGTTTTCGCTTTTGGTATAATATTGTGTTGCTTCCCGATTCCCCATTCTAACAGTAAAGAAGCCATTTTCTATGCCTGCATGTTTCATAAATTCATCAATATCATCATTAGAATAAGTCAATCCTACATATACAGGATCATCGTTCATCATATACCGCCAAAAATGAGCATATCTCTGAGCAACTGCATCATGCTCTGCTCCCCGCATATGTTCCGAGTAGGGAACCCCAACACCCTTGTCATTTGTAAATAATGCATGCTCTTTTCCGTCTGAAGAAACATATTTGAAGTAATGATTCTGTCCGAAATCAATTATATTGTTACAAGCTTTTATTTCTAATAACTTATTTGTATCTATTTTAGGAATCTGGTCTGCTGTAAATCGAACACCTGCAACTTCATATGTTTCTCCATGTTTTCATACCTTAGAGCTGTCATTATTGATAACCAGCAACAACAAATCAGAAATATAACTATTTTTTTCTGATGCAAACGATGAATATATCTCTGAATAAGCTACAGAATTATTACCTCTCACATATAAATCAATCATCCCATTTTGCATAGTTTGTTACCGTCTTATTGGTAACCTTAAGTTCTTTGTTGACTTCAATAGGCGTGAACTCTCTTTTGTAGTTCTTCATGAGCAGCAAGAGCAATTCTTTTTCTCTACTTTTTAGATACGAAAGGCTTCCTTCCAATTTTTCGCTGTTTGAGCTCTCCGGCAATTCACAAACCTTATTTGAATACAACAGTACCATGCGAAGGAAATAATACACTATTTTTTCACTATTTTACATTATTCTTTTCACTATCTTCTTCCTGCTCCTGTCCTTCCAGAAACGCCTTTATCTTCTCACCATCTTCTGCCCGGATTTCTCCGTGGGAATTTCCATCAAAGGTAATATATTCGTAGGTCTTTCCTGCCTGCTCTAATGCTTCCGTTAATTTATCTGCCTGTGCAACGGATACTTTTTCATCTCCGGTGGCATGAATGATAAGCAGCGGTGTATTAATTTCATCCGCCCAATAGGTTGCAGAACGTTTCTCATATTCCTCCGGTATCTCTTCCGGGGAACCGCCTACCAAAGAATCGAATATGGTCTGCATATCACTTCTTTCCTCATATGACATAAAGCAATCGGAAAGGCCAGATACGACAACTGCCTTATGCACCCGCTCATCCCTTCTTAACACTTCATAAGTCATCATTCCGCCTCTGGAAATACCCATCATATTTATGGCATCCTTATCAATATAGGAAAATTGTTTACACAAGTCTAAAAGCCGGATAACATCATCCACATCTGCTCCGCCAAACTGATCTTCTCCTTCACTGCTTCCACATCCCCTGTAGTTTGATGCAATGCAAATGGTATGAAGCTGATAGGCATAAAAGCAGGTTTCTATATTTTCCAATGCTCCGTAATCCTGATTTCCACCATGATTATAAATAAGACAGGAAGTCTTTTGTCCATCCAGTAAATCTTTTGGTGCACTGAAATATCCTTCAATTTTCAGTCCATCGCTATCATAATAAAACCGATAAGATACATATTCTGATAAATCGATTCCTGCCTGGCTCTCATAATCTTCCATATCTATTTTTTCATATTCTGTAATTCCAGCCTGACGAAAGTTCTCTTCTACCAGCTCGTCTGCGTCCAAAGACTCTTTATCCGCAGGTGCAGTTTCTGTTTCCGATTCTGATTCTGATTCCATCTGCGTCTCTGTTTCCGTTTTATTTTCTGTCTCAGTCTTCGTTTTATTTTTTCCCCGATTTCCTGCCACTACAACTACAATCACTGCCAGAATAACAATTCCAAGCAGTACCCCAATTCCAATAACCTTTTCCTTTTTCATCATTTCTCCTACGCTTTCATCCTTGCCGCTTCGATTTTTGCCACCCTTGCAGCTTTTATTTTCATCTTCTCATACTCCTTTATCTGCTATTCTATAATCTCATACTGCATCAGTTCGTATTTTAACTTACTTCCCTCCATAATTTCTGCCGGAAGAAGTGCTCTTGCCACAAGTTTCAAATCATCTGAAGCAATGTCTGTCCTCTTTAAATTTGCATAGTCTCCATCGATGGATACGACTTCGTAATACCATGTTTCCATGTTCTATAGCTCCCTTCTTGTTAAAATATTTGTAAAGGAGTGGGAAATGTGATGCCGGTTTTCTTCCGGCGGAATGTGATGTAATATCCACAGTATTTACCGGAATGTGGATGCATGATAAAGACTGTTAGGGGCACTTGGAATTTTGTCTGACATCAGGCAACGCTGGCACAGGGATGTGCCAGCGAGGTGCATCTGAGCATGGATGCGAATTTGCACCGGTTGCCAGAAAAAAAATAAAATTTAAATCAAAATTCTTAGTACCCCTTACAGTTTTTATGCAACATTCACATCCGGCAAATGCTGTGAATATTCAAACACTACCGTCGAAAGATTACCACCAGTCTCTTTCCCACTCGCCTTTCAAATCATTTTATCAAGAATTATAGCAGATTTTCGTAAAGAATGCCACTTCTACTGATACACCCACAAATCCCGGATCTGGCTCATAAGGTCTTCTATCTTCCATGCCTTATTACTGTTCTTTTTACTATTGGAATCATTCACTGTTATTTTTCCATCGGAATCTACTCCTGTTAAAACAACAAAATGTCCGGATGTGGTAAAATCTCCCGGTCCCATGATACAGATAATCGGATGTCCCTGGGATAATTCCTGCCGGATGCTGTCTTCATTTAAGCTCAGTTCCTGCGCGGATAAGCCAAGCTTTGTGGCAAGTTCCGTCATCATACTCCAGGAAGATCCGCTTCCATTGACATAGAAGCCATCCTCCTGTGCCATCTGGGCAACGGCATAAGGATTCATGGAAGTATCTCCGGTCAGTCCCACATAGACCATGGACAATGCCGTCGGACCACATCCTGTAATTGCAAGGAAATTATCTCCATAGGTTCTATAGCCCCAACGCTCGTCCCACTGAAGAAAAAGCGGTATTTTACCATCTACTACATCCGATGAAATATCAATCGGCTGCTCGTTGTTTCCATTTTTCTTATAATCAAGTACAAACTGTCTTGCTTCTTCGTTTTTCTCATAAAGCTGTACCAGGCTTTCCGGATACCCCTCTGCCGTAAGTGTTGCCTCTGATTTTACATTCCAGTGATTTAAGAAGCCTTGCACAAATGATGTTCTGCCCGCGGCAAAAACTACCAGCAGAATTACTGCTGCCACAAATATTCTTTTGATTCTTCGCATTCTTCTTGCTTTTTTCCGGCGCATGCTCCGCTTTTTTATGTTCGTTGCATGTTGTGTATTCCGCTGTCCGGCTGCTCCTGATTGTTGTAAATTTCGTTGTCCTTCCTGTTCTGACTGCATCATAAAAAACACCCCTTTTTCATTCTTTACTCTTAGTAAAGCACACGAAAAAGGAGTGTTCTTAAAGATATTCTATTTCATTTCTTAGATTATTCTTAACAGAAAAATAAATTTCTAAATGATATATTAATATTTACCAGTCGCTATCCCAGTCAGATGAATTAGAATCCCAGCTGTCATTGGAATCCCAGTCATATCCACTGTCTGAACTGCTGTCCGAGCTGTCTGAGCCATAATGCTCTTCATAATATCTGCTGTCTTCAAAATTGGTAATGCTGTTATCCCAGTCATAGCCATTCTGATAAGTCATTTCATAATCAGAACGGTTATTTAAAATATCATCCGGTACCTCATCACTGTCTATCTTATCATAGTCATAACCATCATACTCGAACCAGTTATTGTGGCTGTGTACATAGACCGTATTTTGGTACTGGTAATAACTTGCCTTCTTGTAATTATGTATCGGAATCAGAACGATTAAAAAGCACATCAGGAAACAAACGGCACAGGTTAAGAATTTCTTTCCGGCAAATCCCTGATATATCTTTTCAAATACCGTGCTTTTTTCCCTTAACCCACAAACAATAAGGTCTAATATCACTGCCACAGGTGCTGCGGCAATCAGTGCAATAAAAAGTGCTGTTCCAATTCCCCGGTATAATGTATCTAACACAAAGAGTACAAAGGAACCAAAGAAGAAAAGAAAGAATGCTCCAATCCCGGCAAAGGTTCTTCCTATTACCTTTCCTGTTGACATTGGCTTTCTGTTATTTCCATAACTGCTTCTTACATTTCCAGCCCGATTATGTTCCTTCTGGTTTAAGATTTCCTCTTTTAACTTAAGATACAGCTCATTTACCGCATAGGCTTCATCCGTTCCCTGATAGCGGATCGCCCGCTCGCCGTTTGCCTTGTTCTTATAGACAATGACATTCTGACCTTCCCGGTAAATACCAAAGGCTTTGGGCTGTGTGTAATTGATTCCGATAAAGAATCTCGTCACTTCATACGGTGGCAGATTCCGCGCCTGATACCACTGCTGCAATTCTTCAATAGTCTTTGGCGTATGGTCTGCAGTACGCTTTACTGCCTGATTGGTGGCTCCACAGTAAGGACATTTCTCATCTGTTTCCTTAATGATGGAGCCACAGTATTCACATTTAATCTCCATAGCTATATAAACCCTTTCTCCATAAAACTCCTGTTACTTTTTATACTATTCTATTCTTCCACCCGATACAAGCCCATTTAGAACAAAGAATGTGCCTTGGCACACATTAAAGTCTCCGGTCAGTCTTTGACTTTTCCATTCATCCGCATAATTACAGCAAAAATTTTATCTCTGCTAAAAATTCCCGCAGCATATTATTTGGAAGATAAACCGGTGTAGACTTTGCTGCTATTCCACAGACATTGTCCAGTCCGTATTTTCGTGCAATCTGCTTTGCCCGGAACAGATGAAAATCATTGGTGATAATTCCAACGGATGCCCCATCTTTTATCAGTGCCTTGCTGTACTCCATATTCTGCTCTGTATTTAAGGACTTATCCTCTAAGAGAATCCGGGACGCATCAATCCCCTGTTCTTTTAAATACTGTGCCATTCCTTCGGCTTCGGAATATGGTTCATTTGCACCCTGTCCGCCGGATACGATACAGATTGTCTTTGGATTATCCTCTAAATATTCCACTGCCTCATCCAGCCGGTATTTTAACGCAGCACTTGGTCCGCTTTCCCTCACCTGTGCCCCCAGCACAATAATATAGTCAAGTCCCGCTTCGCCTTTTTCATGCATCTGACTTATGATGCAGCCTTCTACGATGAAAAATGCTGTAAATCCCGCTGCAACGACAACAATACAGATTCCCTTAACCAGCCGGGGAACTTTCTTCCAGAAAGATTTCCAGACAGAATACCCAAACAGGAAGAAAAGTACCGCCAGCCCAATCCACACCAGAAAAAATGATGTTCCGGAACCCGTTGCCAGTACCATCCCCGAATAAACAACACAAAGTAGCGCCAGTACCGTAAATATCAGAAATGTTATTTTTTTCTTCATGCCCTCTCTCCTCGTTTTCTCACAACAACCGGTATCCAGGTAATACAAAGGAATAAGAACAATGCTCCACCGGAAAGCAATGCTCCCAGTTTCAGATTCGGTGTTGTATATTTTAATATAATATCATGGCTGCCTTCTTTTAATGGAATGCTGATAAACGCATCGCAGAAATGCTCATAATCCACTTCTTCCCCATCCACAAAGACATGCCAGCCTTCATCATCCGGCACGGACAGCAAAAGAGTTCCGGCTTTTTTTACGTTGATGCTGCCTTCGATTCTGCTGTCACTGTAGGATTTTAACTCCATGGTCTGCTGGGATAATGTATGATATGCTGCCTGAAATGCTGCATCATTTAACCGGTAGCCCTGCACCAGTATCTGATCCGTATCGGCAGAAGTCAGCGTAATATCTTCCCCAGCCTCACAATAGCCCAAATCCAGTAAATAGACATGGTCACATTTAGAAAATGTCCGCATGCGGTTTCCAGTGGTTGCGGTAATGGTTTTGGCATCCTTCATCGTATAATAGCCATAATAATAGCCACTTTCCGTTACCTGAATCACCGTTTTTCCATCATGTAATTCTGCATCTACCGGCTCTAAAAGATTCTCCGTTGCACCAAGGGCATAGGCGAGTTCATTCTGTGCCATTATCGGTGTTCCAAGGGTAAAATCCCACTTTTCCGTCAAATCACTATCTACCATAAAACCAAGTGGCAGTGTATAAGTATTTTCATATAAATATATGCCATTCTGTTCTGATATCAGACTTCGATACGGACTTTCCTCTTCTGCACTGTCCGTCAGGATATATTTTACCGAAAGCAGCGAGGAAGTAAGCATCGTTGCACCATTATAGCAGTAATAATTCTTACCGCCTTCCATTCCCATCTCCCGATAGAAATCTGCCACATCTTTATTTATAAGAGAAGAAAAAATAGATGCGGATGCATAGTTTGAAAGTGCCGACTCATTCTTCGTCATCCGGTTAAACTTATCCATACGGAAGAAACCGTCATCCTCTGCTCCTGCTGTCTCCGCCAGTGTTTTATAATCCTCTAAATGCTGGGTATACAGCGTCCGGCTGGTAGTAGAAATACTGGTCGTGTCAAGATTTACGCCTGCCTCGGCACATACCAGAATCACCGCAAATATCGATACGATAGTCCGCATCGTCTTATCCTTCCGCCGATAGAATAACAGCAGAAGTGCATAACCTAAAATCAAAAGTCCTGTTAAAAGCATCTGCTCCGGTGTCACCTGCTCTAAATCTGTAAACCGGAAACATAAAACCAATACCAGCTCCGCTAACAGGAATGCAAATAGGATTTTAAAAATGCTATTGCCTCTTTCTTCCCGCACTGCTTCATAACCTAAGGTCAACAGTAAAAATGCAAATAAAAAGGTCTGTCTTGCCGGAAGTCCATCCGGAAAATGAAAGCCATGCCAGATAAAATCCAGTTTATTATTTGCAAAGCTCACAAAGAAAAAGGCCACCAGTAAGAGTCTTGGAATCTTTGCACCAATTCGGATCCTGCGATTCAAAAGATAAAGGAATAATAATAATAAAATTGCCGCTCCGCAGTAAAGATTTGGCATATGTCCTACCGTAGAAGACGGCTCGACACCAATGCAGAACCTTGCTGCTTCATCCAGCAGGCCAAAATACCACTCCATTTTTTCCGGAAAAGAGATTCCACCGGAACCACTCCCGCTTAACGCCACAATCTCCGGCAGAATCAGTATTGCTCCCATACCGCCTGCCAGGATGGAGCCGGTCGCAAATTTAAGAATTGCTTTTCCTATTCCGCTTTTCTGCTCTAATATCAGAATCACAAAATAAAGCACCAGATAGATACAGACCATAATGGAAATATAGTAGTTTGAAAGAATCGAAACCGCCAGTGTTACCACATAAAGCGTCATCTTCTTTCCTTCTACCAATCTTTCCAGACCCAGCAAAATAAGCGGCAATAACACCACCGTATCCAGCCACATAATATCCCAGTTATAAGCACACATAAACCCGGATAACGCATAGAATACCGCAAATAAAGCAATGCGATATCCATTATCTTTATAATGCCGGTTTAAGTAAAATGCAAAAGTAAGTCCGCTAAGTCCAATCTTAATTAGAATCAATACCGTCATAAATTCGATTACCAGATTAGACGGACATAATAATAACAGCCAGTTAAAAGGACTGGAAAGATAATATGCCATCAGGGATACAAAATCTGTACCAAGCCCCAGATTCCATGTATATAATAACCCGCTTCCGCTCTTTAACTTATTCATGAATTCCGTAAAAAACGGTGCATACTGGTGATACATATCAATATGCAGAAAACACTGATCGCCAAAAGGATAAATCTCATGGCCGATACAGACTCCCAGTGTAAGAAAAAACGGAATGCAAAAAGCCAGTATTAACGGCATCTTCTTATTGTTTTTGATTCGAAGTAATCTTTCCTTCATTTCTATTTTTCTCCATCCCAGTCAAATAAAAGATAATACTGCAGCGTCTGATAATTAAGCCATGCATCACTGCCTTCTGCTTCCGTATGCTGCGTGGAAATCAATGGCATCTCCTTCTTTTGTTCCAGTAAATAATTCTGATAATCCGACAACGGAACTCCTGCTGCTTCCATCATCTGTGCCCCCAGATAGTTGGCACTGCTCTCCTGATTTACCGCCTCATCAATATCATAATTTGCCCAGATAACATAAGGCACCTTATAACGAAGCTGATTTTCTTTTTCTGTTAAATCAGAGGATGATTTGCCTTCTAAATTCCAGATTGGCTCCACCACCGCATCTGTCGGCTGGTGGTCACCAAAGAATACGATAACCGTAGGTTCGTCCTGTGTCTCAAAATAATCAATCAGCTTTTCCAATGCTGCATCCGATAATTTTACCAGGGTCAGATATTCCGATAACTGGGCAGATACCGTTCCATCTACTGTAATATTTCCCTGAAGATTCTGATAGCCATCGGTATATGGGCTGTGATTCTGCATGGTTACATTAAAGATAAATGCCGGCGTTCCTGCATCTTTTTTTTCATATGTCTCAATAATCTTATCCACACAGGATGAATCATCGATATAGCCCCTCACATAAGTGGAACCATAGAAATCTGCAGAAGAATAAAAGCTGTCAAATCCCAGCAGCGGATATATCTTATCCCGGTTCCAGCCGGACGCATAATATGGATGCATGGCATATGTCTCATAACCCAAGCTCTTTAGATAAGATGCCATGCTTGGTGTGTCCTTTGTAATATACTGCTGATACGGAATACTACCTGCCGGAAGAAATGCCATGGTATCTCCCGTTAAGAATTCAAATTCCGTATTTGCTGTATTTCCACCCTTAACCGATACATTCAAATATCCGGTCTGGGTATTTTCTGCCCCCTGTTGCAGGCTGTGAATAAACGGCATATAGTCTTCATTTACCGGAAGTGCCTCATCGGACAGAACCCCCAAATCGGAAAAGGCTTCATCCATGATGACAATAACATTCGGAAGCTGGTCTGTTGTTTCTTTTTGATTTGCGAATTCCTTTCCAACATTATTTCTCTGGTCGGATGCCGTCCAGTCAAGACCATCCTCATTTTCTAATAATTCCTTTGCCTTTTCAACAGAATATCCTTCCGGCTTTTCCACCTTAAGATACTGCATATCCATAAGAAACGTCACTGCAAAGCCATTTCGTTCATACATGACTGTAGGCGTAAAAAGGAACGGATAAAGCTGTAATTCACTTACCATTGCATCATCCTGTACCATCCAGCCAATTCCTGCCATACAGGCAACAGAAATCACAGCACTACCTGCGCGGAGCAATATCTTTTTCCGTGAAATATGAATCTTTGCATAACGCTCCGTAAATGCCAGAAAGAACATCAGAAGAATCAACGCAATCTGACGGGACGGCAACATATAATTATAGCCTCCGGCAACACTGGCTGCCGTTCCAAGAGACAGCAAATCCCACGGCACCACCGGAGAACCACGGAAGGAAATGACATAATAATTCGCAATGCTCAATGCAATTCCAAGAATTGTTTCCGTACGAAGTGCGATCACTGCACTTCCGGTAATTGCCAGCAGCAGCCACACAAAAGCCTCAAATAAAAGGAGATTTAGAATTTGTGCTCTCCACCTGGTTCTTACAAAAGGATTATATGTCATAAATGCAGTAATATAAAAAAGCAGAACCGGATATCCGAATAATATCGCATATTTCAACCACTTTGGTGTTTCTGCATGATAAATCCTTTTTATGAAATTTTTCTCTTTTCTGCTTTCTTCCTGCATAGCCTGTTTCCTCAACTTTCCATTCTCATTGCCATAACCTGCTGGTACTGCCACTGACAGTTCTTTCCTAATACCCGGCAACAGAAAAAGGAGTTTCAAAACAACTGTTTTGAAACTCCCACATATTTCGCATGAAATTATACTCTGGATAAATACTCACCAGTTCTTGTATCGATTTTAATGACATCATCCTGCTCTACGAATAATGGAACCATTACAGTTGCACCAGTCTCAACAGTTGCAGGTTTTGTTGCACCTGTTGCAGTATCACCCTTGAATCCAGGTTCTGTCTCTGTAATCTGAAGTTCAACAAATAATGGTGGTTCAACAGCAAATACGTTGCCATTGTGAGAACAGATTTTACACATTTCGTTCTCTTTTACAAATTTTAAGGTATCACCGATGGTTGTCTTATCTAAAGCAATCTGCTCATAGTTTTCAACATCCATGAAGTAATACAAATCTCCGTCAGAATATAAATACTGCATATCTTTACGGTCGATACGTGCCTGTGGGCATTTCTCTGTTGGACGGAAAGTTTTCTCAACTACACCGCCACTCTTGATATTCTTTAATTTGGTTCTGACAAATGCAGCACCCTTTCCAGGTTTAACGTGCTGGAATTCAATAATCTGATAAATATTTCCTTCTAATTCGATTGTAATTCCGTTTCTGAAATCTCCTGCTGAAATCATCGATATTCCTCCTAATTTTCGTTGCTAAGCACCATAAGACGCTGCCATCGGCAGGTTCTTATGGGTATTGGAAAAAATTCTCATTCCAAACTTGTCACTCACTCGTTCTATTCTATAATAAAACAAGCCATTTTTCAACCTTTTTTTGTGACTTTACCCTATCTTGATTCAATTTCGTGAATCATGGCAATACGTTTTTCATGTCTGCCACCCTGAAATTCTGCATTCAGGTATGCTTTTACAATATCTTTTGCCTTCTCGATTCCAACAATTCTTGCTCCAAATGCGATGATATTGGCATTGTTATGTTCTTTTACCAGATGCGCAGTTGTTACATCAGAACATACTGCTGCACGGACACCTTTTACCTTATTGGCAGCCAAAGAGATTCCAACCCCGGTACCACAGATTAATACGCCACAGTCTACTTCTCCGGCTGCAACTGCACGTCCTACTTTTTCACCATACTCCGGATAGTCACAGCTCTCGGTAGAATCTGTTCCGTAATTTACAACTTCATGTCCCATTTCCTCTAAATACTTTTTAATTGCAAATTTCATTTCGACTGCACTGTGGTCATTTCCAATTCCGATTTTCATAATTTTTCTTCCTTCTTTCTCTTCCTTGTATAAAAAAATAACACAATTTTCTCCAGATATCTCTTTAAAACAATCTGTATTTCTTCTTTCGGATGTATCGGTTTTACCAGTATTGTACGGATTCCCGCACGGTTTGCCCCATACACATCCGTAAATATCTGGTCTCCCACAAATAACGTATTCTCCGTGGTGGTTCCCATCTCTTCCATTGCCCTAAGATAATTTTTCGTTGACGGTTTTCCTGCCTTGTAAATATAGGAAACATTTACCGCATCATTGAACATCTTCACCCGTGGTTCCTTGTTATTCGATAACAGCATACAATGATAACCCAGCTCTTTTAAATGAGCAAACAGCTTTTTTGCCCGCTCATCCGCCGGTGCTCCGTGTGGAACAAGTGTATTATCAATATCAAAAATAATGCCCCGGTATCCCTCTTCATAAAGTTTATCAAAGTCAATGACATAGGTAGAATCCAGATATTCATCGGGATAAAATCTTTGCAGCATATCCTGTCTCCTTTATTTAATCAGTGCAGAAATCTGTTTAAATACCGGTCCGCCTGCCTTACGTGTCAATTCAAATAAAATAGCTTCCTTAGATGTAATCAGAATGCCTTCCTGTTCTGCTCTCTTTAAACCAAGTTCCTTATCCAGTTCTTTTCTTGAAGATACACAGTCTGCTACGATAACCGGCTGATATCCTGCTGCCTTTAAATCAATGGCTGTCTGAAGTACACAGATATGTGCTTCAATTCCGCAAATCAGGACATTTTTACGCTCTTTATCCATTGCTTCATATACCGCTTCTGTTTCATATGCAGAAAATGTGGTCTTGTCATATGCCACATCACTTCCAATTGCTTCACAAATCTCCGGAATATTATTTCCTAATCCCTTGGCATACTGTGTGGTCAATACCATCGGTATTTCCAATAAATTAAGTCCCTTTAATAATGCAGCAGAATTTGCCACAAGTTCCTCTCTGCCTGACATTGCCGGCAAAATCTTCTCCTGATAGTCAATTACGATACATGATGTATTTTCAGCTAAAATTCTCATTTCTAATCTCCATTTCTGTTTTTTCATTCTACAGTATAGCAGAAGTTTTCATTCTTGCAAATAAAAAAGAGCTTCTAAAATATGTTTTTCTAATATGGTCTGAAACAACAGCAGTTACATAAAAGATTCAATAACAGCATACTCATGCACCAGCCGCTGCTGCCGGAATATGGCCGTTCATATTCACCGCCTCTGCTCTGATACCATGTTCCGCCAAACTCTAACTGCTGCTGCAGCTGACGATATTCCATATTACTCGGTTCCATATTGACAGCCTGACTGGCATGCTCCTTTGCCGTTACATTATTACCGCTTCCGGCATTGGCAACCGCACTGTAATAATACCAGCGTGCCGTTCTGTCAGAAATGCCATCCAACACATGCAATGCTTCTTTAAAACAATGATTCCGGATGTAATTTGCAGCCGCCTGCATCTCTACCGATTCACCGGAAGCACTGCTGCCATAACCACTGTTTCCATATGCACCATTGGTTCTGCCATAGCCAAAACCACCATAACCGTAGGAGCCGCCGCCATAGCCGCTTCCATAGCTGTAACCCTGCTGTTTCTGTTTCATAATCTGGTCATACGCCATCTGTACTTCTTTAAATTTTTCTTCTGCCTGTGCACGGTCAGGATTATTTACATTGGCATCCGGATGATATTTGCGGCTCAGATTCCGGTATGCCCGCTTGATTTCTTCATCTGTTGCTCCCGGAGCTATGCCCAGCACCTTGTATGGGTCCATACTACTTACTCCTTCTTAATTCTTAACTTCACTTTTCTCACTTGATTTTTCTTTACTTTTCCTGTCTGCCTTCTGCTTTTCGGCTTTCTGTTTTTCCAGAAGCTTCTGCTGCTTCCGCTCACGTTTCAGTCTGTTGTACTCATATTTCGTCCAGACTCCGGAATATAATACATTCCGCAGAATGTCTGCATGCATAAGAATTGGCAGACGTTCAAAGGACTTGGCACACTCTGACATCATACTGGTCAGCAACAGCTTCACAAAGGTATCCAGATTCTGCATATTCTCTCTCCGCTGAACCCGGAAAACATTGTATGCATTCTTACGCTTATCTGTTTCAAAATCCTCATAGGCATCCATCAGATAAATAAACTTCCCTAAATAGAATCCAAAATATCTGAGTTCTTCTGCCCATATATCTTCCCGCCATGCAAAAATTTCGCCCAGCATGGTTCCTGTCAGTCCTGATATTTTATCAATATTGGATTCCTGTGCATCCTCTGCCTTACCCAGTTCTTCGATATAAGTTTCTACTGCCTTTACCTGTCTTGGGTATTTTGCCATGATGCGATTATAATCTTTTCCCAGCATTCTGGCAAATGCTTTTTTCGAATAAGAACGGTTGTCTCTCCAGTCATCCTCGAAATTCTGGTAGGAAAGAATAATATTCATATCAGCAGCATATTCCGTTGCCTCATTGATTCTGGCTGTCCGTTTTTTCGTCGGATGCAGCGCACATACAAAATCTGTGCTTTTGTCCTCCAGCTCATAAAGCCCGGTCAGCAGCACTACCAGAAATGTCATATCATAGTTTAAAAGCATCTGGCCTTTACGGCCGGAAACATCCTTTAGTTTCTGACAAAGTCCGCAGTAATAACCCTGGTAAACCTTTTTATTTTCATCCGATAATTCATTACGATTGATATTTACATATCCAAACATACTGCTTCCTCCAAATAGCTACAGCTTAACTTTTCTTTATGAATTCCATTCTGCATTTTGGACAGGTAATGCAGATTTTACCTTTTCCCTTTGGAACACGAACCTTCTGTTTACATCCCGGACAACGATAAAACCGGTAAATCTTACGCTGCTGCCACTGTTTCTTCCATGCATCCTTTTTTACCACCGCACGATATTTTGCATTCAAATACTTCTGATTCTGTGCATACATCTTGGAAATGTTCTTCGAAAACATACGATAATAAGTATACACCAGAAGAACAATTCCAACTATATAAAATATACCAAGGTGACTAAAAATTGAAACTACCAGTAATATCAGTGCAATTCCAAGATATAATCTTGATAACTGATCTACTCCATATCTTCCTGACATAAATCTCGCTAACTTCTCTTTCAAATATAAGACCTCTCTTCTTTTTATATCTACGCACCTGCCACCGGCAGTTCCTTACGGATGCTTACGCAAAAATATGGTGATATGTATGTTCACATATCACCATACCCTGATATTCATCTTAAGTCCCCTGCTTTTCTGTGTCAACAGAGTTATTGTCTTTTAAGAAACATTTTAGAATTACATTAGATTTGATAGTAAGAAACCAAGCAGGGCTGTAAGCCGGGTTATGTTGAAAATGGTCATCTATCTAGGACGGCTGTTGCCAACCGCCTCAAGCAACCTACCTTAAGCTGGCGGGCCACGTCAATGCTTAAATCTGGTCTTGCTTCGAATGGGGTTTACAGAGCCATCTCTGTTACCAGAGATGCGGTAGTCTCTTACACTGCCTTTCCACCCTTACCAGTTACCTGGCGGTACATTTCTGTTGCACTTTCCTTGGAGTTGCCTCCACCGGACGTTATCCGGCATCCTGCCCTGCGAAGCCCGGACTTTCCTCGTCTGTATGTCTTTCGGCAATGCAGCCGCGACCATTCACCCTACTTGGTTCTTCATGGTTTTATTATATGGTAACGTTACCAGTTTTTCAACCTTTTTTTGATTTTACGAATTGCTTTTCCGGTCTTATACGATTTCGTTCCCATTTTTCCAATAAAATTTTTTTCTTTTGTTCTAATCCAAATCAAACAGCGTTGTTCCTAATATTTTCATAGATGCACTGCTCTGTGGAATGCCCTGGGCATTTTCACCCAGACCATAGCTATCTCCATAATAGTCAAAGGTACTGACTGCATGAACTGCAATCCGCATATTACCATTGGTAATTGCCTCCTGTACTTTTGTATCCGTCAGATTATGAACTGTGACTTTATACACTTCCCCGCTCTTTAAGCCTCTCAATCTTCCGGCAGAATCTGTCGTAACCGTATCTCCGTTTACTGCTTCTGTTGTGATATACACCTGATTTTCTGCTACCTGTACCGGAATTGCAATACTGCTGCCATTTTTATCTACCATGGAATAATCCACACTGATTTCCTTATCTGATGTGACGAGATTCGAATCTGTTACGGTATAATAAAAATTTACTTCATTTTCCAGTGCCTTATTTCCGATGGCATTATCAGTATGTACATAAACAGCTTCCTTTTCTGCTGAAGTACGGCTTCCATTATCTAAAAGCTTTACTACCGGATCTTTGATTCTTGTCTTGTACGCTGCAACAATGGTATTAAAGAATAACTGCTTCTCATTCACGTTACTTATTGTACTGTGTCCCACACCGGAATAGGTAATATTTCCAATGTTGTAAATATAATAATTGTTCCGCACATCATTCGGGGAACTGGTATATATCGCCGAACCATCACCGGATGCACCCAGACAGTACCACACTACAATATCACTGTTTTCATCTCCATCCATATCCTCATCCATATTCAGCTGATAATACTGGTAATGGGTATTAGCTATCGTAATCTGACTGCCAATCTCATATGGATAATGGGTAATCTGTCCATCATTTACCTGGGTTGCATACATGCTGGCATTGTTTTTCAGGTTTCCAAGAGAAACATCATTTCTTTGTGTTGGTAACGGAAGTGTACGCCACATCATGTACTGGTTATAAGCATACTTTGCTTCCGTTGTACACTGCCACGGAGCATTATAATAATAATGGAAATTGATTGCACCATAAGTATAACCCTGTGTCTGTCCATAGGACTGCTTCTGATTCGTTCCCGGTACATACGCAATATCTTTATCACTTCCTAATACTGCAGAAGTCAGTGCCCCGCTGCCATCCGGATTCTCCCTTGTAGTTACACCACCATGTGCCGTATCAATGGTTCCGGTTGTTATCTCATTGCCAGAGGCATCTGTAGTAGTACTGATGTCTAAAAGCTGTCCTTCCTTTAATAGAAGGGAACGAAGCTGTGCCGCCTGCGGGTCTTTGGAAGTCCGCTCATTATAAGTAATTCCATAACGGTCCATTCCAAGAACACCACGGAACTTCTGGTTTACCATATAGCCCCAGTGACGTTCCACCTGGTTAAAATCTCCTGCATTACCCTGGTTGCTAAGCCAGCCCGGGTTCCAGCCATTATCGCCATCCGGATTATCCTGACAGTACATCTGCTCGGTTGCCACATTGACAAAGGAAGAGGTATCATGGGTAAACAATACACTTCGTCCGCTGACAATATAATCATCTACTGCTGTCAGTGTGTCAGCATTGGTCATATCCGAATAACTGTCCTGGAAACCAAAGATTAACATCTGATAATCCTTCAGCTGTTCAAAGGATGTATATTTGCCATCGAAATTGCGCATTGGAATGGCGGTAATTTCAAACCGGACTCCCTCTGTATTTTCAAAATTGCTGATAAAATCCTGCATGTCTCTATCTTGAGAAAGATTAAAGTAACCGCCCCATTCATTATTATTTCCCATAATCTGAAGTACCTTAACAACCTGTACACTGTCATCACCAGCTGGTCTTGATACAATCGTATAACCTGTCTTAGCCGTACGGATATAGGCATTGGTGGTCTGGGTCAGTTCCAGTTTCCAGGTCAGCATACCACGATAGTCACCTGGAATGTCTTTCTCAAGATAGTACTCCTGTCCGCTGCTTAACTGATATTCTCCTGCTGCATCCCGGTTGACTTCATTGCCGGAAGCATCAAAAATGATGCAGTCCTTCTGCCGTTCGGAATAGGTATCATTTTCGATAAATTTACCATCGGCATTCATATCAAAATAAAGTCCTGCATGATATACCGTAGCCGCACTGGCATCTACGGAACTGTCAATCCGGAAGCGGTAACGCAGCGTATAGACTCCGGAATCCTTCTTATCGGTACGGATTTCTACTATTTTATTGCCATAATTGTTATCCGTAGTACGTGCTGTTCCTGTACTTAATGCCGTATCACTCTCTTCTACTCCGGTAGACGGATTGAGCATGGCAAGTTTAACCTTTGGCATATTAATATAGTACCGGAAGCTGCTCTCATCATTTGGCTTGCCTTCGGTATCCAGGTAAAAGACATTATCCTGTGCCAGATTTTCCTTTGCGAACTGATATAAAACAGAAGAATTATCTACCACCTTTGCATTGATTTCACCTTCTGTGGTCACAAAATTCTGTGCAAAAAGAACCGGATATTTCGCTCCGAGGAATTCTTCCAGATCACGTTTCTTGCTCTCTGTTATATCATTTCCGCTGGCACGGTATACTCCTACATTTCCTACTGTAACGGTAATTTCCTGACGGTCATTTCTATTCTTTGGATTATCATACTGGAAACCACTGATGGTCTTTGTTGCGGTAACGAGCTTACCTAATCCGCTGTCCCACTCATCCCGGTCACCGTATGGGTCTCTTGAGCTGTCCGGATTGCCTCCATAGAGATAATTCGATGTATTATTATCTACATAATCGGTATCTAAAAGTCCGCCAAGAATAGCCTTTCTTAAGAATGCATCCCCGGTATGTGCATAGACCAGTCCGTTCATCAGCGAATCATTATAAACCGTATTTCCTTCAGCATCACGGTTCATATAATCCCCCTGAAGCTTTGCATCAGAATTTCCATTCTCTCCGGCATAACCAAGCCCAAAGTAAACCAGGTCGTATTTCATATTCATGTCTTCGATTTTACCAATAAACTCCGCTGAAGTCATCCGGGTAATGCTGATATTTTCAATGGCAACACCTGTCCAGTCTGCCAGCTTCTTTTTGGTAAGAATCCTGTCATCAGCTGTATTTTCATCAAGATACAGTGCGCCCATTGCCGGTTCGATATCCAGCACCCGCAGCTCCTCTTTATCACTAAAGGTTCTCTCATACGGATAATTTAAAATATACTGTAAGACCATGTTCTTTGAAAGCGTGGTATCAATCGCATCCGCTGATGTACGGAGGGTATTCTCCTGTTCAATCAATGCCCGCACCGGTGCAAATCCCTCCGCCTCCTGCAGCTCCTGTGGAAAAGCTTCCAGCAGACCGGTAAATACATGCTGACGTACCCCGTCTGCATCTGTCATTTTCATGCAGTAAACATTATTTTCCGCATAATTAGTATCATTGCCGGTGTAATTGCTGTTTAAAGAAGCGGTATCACATAATTCTGCCGCATCCACAGACTGCGGGTCATCCTTTAACTCCTTCTGGATGCTCCACACCACAAGCTTTGCAATATCAGAAGTATTATAATCAGTAAGTGCACTTTCTAAGACAATGGAATCAATAAGAACCGGCGCTTTTCCTAAAATTTTCTTATATATTTTATCCACCTGTGCAAGAAGCTCCGGAGAAGAAAGCTGATATTTCATTCCGGTATCATAACCCTGTCCGCCGATATAAATAAAATCCATACCGGATACATCTACGGAAGCAAGTCCAGACTCTGTCACTGCCGTTACTTCCACCTTTAAATCATCCTTGGACAATGCTCCTAATACATAGTCCCGGAACAGGTTATTATTATAAAGTCCACCGGTATACCAGACAGAGCCCATCTCCACCTGACAGGACTGATTTGCGCTGTCCTCTTCCACTGTTCCCTGCACAAATGCAAATGCTCCATCCCCTGATGCAGTATATGAATATGGTTTTGCAGCATCTAACTGTGCCAGATAATATCCATGTTCGGAATCTGCTCCAACATAGTAAAAGTCTGAAATATAGTAATAATTACCACCTGTCATAGGATTTTCAACTGCTTCATAATAACCATCTGTTCCATTATCCCGGTACTCATATGGCTGGTTATATGGTGCTTCATCCTTAAGTGGTGTTCTCCGTTCAAATTCTACTGCATAATCCCCAGTTGCATTATAAGAGAAGGAAACTACATTGGGATTATAGTTTCCGTCATAATCCTGCCGGTAAGCATAATGTCCCTCAGCAGTAATTGTCTCATACTGTTCTTCCGGAAATACCAGCTTCTTGTAGTCCTTCTGCTGCTCCTCTGTCGGGAAAAAAGTCTCCTCATAAGCTTCTGCATAAAGTGGTGTCTTAGATGTATCACCGGAAGCTATCTTCCCGTCCTCCAAACGCTGCTTTAAGCTGTTGATATAATTCATTCTCTCCTGCTGCGTATTTTCGATACCATTCTCTGCAAAGTAAGCCAGCATTCCATCTGCCAGGGCTACCGGCTCACTGCCCGCTGCAAGATAGCCCATTTCACTTTCTGCTCCATCCGGCATAATCTCTAAAATCCGATAGGTCTTATCTTCTGTTGCCATCTTCTGTGCAACGATACTTTCCACCCCCGGCAGTACTCCGTTTGCTGAAGTCTCTACCGGCCGGAATGCAGCAACCGCAACTGTTATACCTGCTACTGCTGCTACCGTTGCCTGAATGATTCTCTTTCTGGAATTTTTCAAAGAATTCTTCCGTTTCATATATCCTGTCCTCTTTTACTTCTCAACAAGCTAGTTTGCCTTCAATGTATTAACCAGATCCATTACACTGCTTTTTTCCATAAAGGAGAACTCCCTGTCTCCCCGACTATTTACATGCAAATTTTTTGCTATTACAACACCCCGGCAATAACCCGCCTGACCTTCAAAATAAACATCTCCTTCCGGTGCATAAATCAGCCCGTCAAAAGTAGTAATTCCTTTGAATTTCAAGCTATGTTCTCCCTTTATATAAATCACCGTATCACTATTACAACAAATAAAAGGTGCATCAAGTTCAACATCTTTATCAATAATAATAATTCCCTCTAAATTAAGTATCTTAGAACTTTCATACCTTCCCGGTCCGTCCTGTGTAAATTCATTTACGCCAGACAGCGTACGCTCATTCTCACCTGTATGCTGCTCCGATGGTGTAAGTTTATGCGGCTCGCCGGTATTTGCTATCAACCCATTGATTCCGGAAGTAAGATTCGTAAATTGTAATGTTGAATCTGCTATCATTACCGGTCCCCTGCAATGTACACTTGACCAGAACCAGTTCTCCTGATCTGGAAAATATGTTGTTTCCACAATATATGGGAAATCCAATTCCTCCGCCACATGAATTGTAACAGAATCATAGCCTGTATGCCATTGATTTCCAGCTTTGACTGTAACATAAATTTCACCATCCTCAGCTGTTTCATCAATACTTATTTTTATCTTTTCATCATCTGTTCCAGAGGTCTCAAAAGTATAGGAATCCTTATTTATATTCCCGCCTTCTTTAAATTCATAACTACGTTTTGTTCCAATATCGAACCTCTTTAATGCTGTAGACAAATTCACGGTGTCTCCAGGATGTACCCAATAATCCAAACCATTTGATTTATCAAAATATACAACATCACCTGCTCCAGCTATTTCAGGCGAATCCACCACCTCTATATAAACCATATCTTCATACGGCTGACCATCTACTATACCGCTAATCTTCACTGTATATTCTCCTAAAGGTGTCCCCGGATACTCTGTTTTCACACATCTCGCATTCATCAAATCCAATGATGGATATCCTCCTGCAACTGTTACAGAATCTGCGGGATTCACCGAAAGTAAATCCAATGGATTACTTTCCCAGGTAATAGAACCACTTAATGTTCCATTCACCCTTGCATAGATATACATTGATTTTCCTCTTTGCAGCCAGTATTTCCGAATCTGGCCTAAAGACAGCTTCTTGCCATGTACTACTGTTACTTCCGCCGTTCCTGACTTGGTGGTATCCTGTACCGATGTTGCTGTTACCGTTAAGGTCTTTGCCTTCTCATCCATGCTGATCCACAGCAGTCCATCCGCTGAAATAGTGGTAAGGGAAGACGTATTTCCGGAAAGACTCCAGGTTACCTCCTGGGATGGTGAATTATTACCATAAACAATTGCCTGAAATGCCTTTCTTCCGCCAGGCCGCATCATAACCGTCTGTGGCAGAACCTTTACGCTGAGTACGGATGAAATGACCGGTGCTGCATCCGGTGTATAAGGTTCCCCATTTACTACAATCTGGTTACGCAGATACACTGTAGTATCCGCTCCATAACTTTTCTCTCCACTGGCAAGAGCAACAGACACTGTTACCTGACGCAGTGAAGTTACTTTCGTCAGATCAATGGAAAAATCTGTTACATGCGTTGCCAGATCCTGTTCTTCTATATTTTCAGTTACCGTTCCTGCCGCATCAATAGTCTCCTGCTTATATGTCAGCTTCTCTGTGGATTTTGTCCACAAAACGGTCTCTTTTGTATATCCGGTATCGGTGGTCTTATAAATCTCCAGCCATTTTCTGGTCAGTCCTGCTGCTCCACCCGGATAAAGGCTGTCCTTTAAAATTTCCGTACCGCTTCCACTCTCTGATACATCTGCATAATAACGAAGTGCACTGTCTGTATCGATAATATAACTATCCATCTGGGATAGGAGAATCTGTGCATCCTCCTGTAAGTCTGCTTCATCGGTTACTTTTCCATATGTTCTTGTGGAGAAAATCAAAAATGTGCCGATTAATCCACCGACAATTGCCACAATCGCAATTCCCACCAGCAGTTCAACCAGCGTAAATCCTTTATTATCATATATCCCGCATTTTCTGATTTCACAATACTTCTTTGAAGCTTTCCTGTGGTCCACTTTGTTTTCCTCCTCCCTGCTTTTTGCTTACTGTATCTCATGTCTGCCGGTGGCAGCACTTATTTTTATCTGCATATCACGGTCTGACAACTTCAAATATATACCAGTATAATAGCTTTCCACACTGTTTACCTTTACGGTCTTAACCGCCCCCGTACTTCTGTCATAGAGAAATTCTGCCGCACTGCTTAAATTACTCTCACTGCCCTGATTGGATAATGTAACATCTGATACTGCTGTCCCGTCTTTTCCTTTATAACTTAGCGTAATCGTCAACGGTTCTTTTCCAAGTGAATACTTTTCCAGCACCTTGTCCTCAGTTACACGGTAAATATTTCCGTCCCGGCAGGATTCCTTTATTATTGCTGCATAATATTCTCCATTCAATTCATAGACAATAAGACCTGCAGTATCACTCTTACTCATAGACTGAACCATAGCTTTATCCAGTGCTGAATCCAGTCTTTCCGCAGCATGACGCAGTTTCCATCCATTCTGTGAGCCGGTAAGCAGAAACGCTCCCACAGAAATAATTGCAAGAATCGCCACGGTAACAATCAGCTCTACCAACGAAAATCCACTATTCTTTTTTCCGCTTATACGATTCCCTTTCTGCATCTTATCTTTACTCCTTTGACCAGTTCTGATAGGTTACAAGCTTCGTTACATCCACGGCATCCTCTCCGGTATATGCCTTTCCAATACTGCCTACATAGTACTGGCTGTTCTTCAATACCTGTGACAGAATATAGGTATCTGACCCCTTCTTATATTCGGCATTCTGGATGACTCTGGCAGCATCCTGCATATCAGATGACACTGTTGAACTGCTGCTTCCCGGCATGCCAAAGGTCACCTGGCCACCACTTAAAATTGTACCGGAGTAATCTGCTGTAACCTTCACATCTCCGGTTGCAATGATAAGCGGTACATTCTTTCCACCCAGAAACGAAGCATCCACCTCCAATGCTGATGCACCTTCATTATCTGTTACGTATGCCACCTGCCGGACTCCATCCCCATCGGTAAATTCAAATTCAACTGCTCCGGATGTGCCAGTAATTTTTTTCAGCCCGTCTACATCCACCAGATTTTCAAACACAGTGGCTGCCTTCTGCTCCGCTGTAAGCCTCTCATAATCCTTTGTCAGTGAAATATTATAAGAAGCATACATATCCTGCCAGCCACTCTGCAGTCCGGCATAATAACCATCCTCGTAAATATCGTCTAATCCATTACTTATGGTTGTCGGCTCAATGGTACGGATTCCTTTTGTATCCCAGACAAGAATACTTCCGTTGGTAATCTTCTCCACAGAGCTGCTCTCCCGGATAGATAATTCTGCGTCATCCACATAAAGAGACAGGTACTGCTGCCTTGTGGCTGCATGGTCTGCATCATTGTAGTATGCAAGGTCAAATGCCGCAGCTTCCTTTGCATTCTCGAATTTTAAGAAATAATAAACCAGACCATCTTTATATAATGGTGTGATATCCAAAGCATGATAATTTTTTAACACTTCATAATTAATATATTTTTCCGGAGCTGCTGCAAAATCACTCTTTGCCATAAAATCTTCCGCTACCGTTGTGGGATTGGTAGTATTTATAAGAAAACAGTCTGCCGGTGCAAGATATGCCGTCTGGCTGCTCTTTACAGCCAGGGATTCTCCCATCATGGCATTGCCGCTTCCGATATAGGCATTTCCTGCTAACATCAATGTCTTTAATCCATTCATGCGGATACTAGCCTTGCCACTGTCTGCAATTCCATTGATAATCATGGCACTGCTGTATGCCGCCTTATTGGCATTGACTTCTTCTGTAACTACAGATGCCGCTGCCTTGGCAGTCTCCGGATTACCGTAGCCATAATACTCTCCACGCAAGGTAACATCACCGCTTCCGGTAATCGTCAAATCATCCGATACATATGTACTGCCAGATAAGGACAGGGCTGCGTTGCTGTAAACATTGAGATTATCTGCCCATATCGTAGCTTTGGTATCCGTTGTAAAAGAACCTTGGTTTTCTACCGTAAGTCCGCCTCTGGTAATCAGCGTCTTGCGCAGTCCAAGCATTACACTTCCACTGTTGTCAATGTGGAATCCATTCCGGTCACTGCTGCTCCCGGTATAATAATTGCCTGCGTATACATTGCCATTCATGGTAAGTGTACGGTTTCCATTGTTTACCCAGACACCTTCATCTGCTACCACACAGTAATTCAGCAAATCCGGTACTGATGTTGACTGGATAAAGTTTACCTGTGGATAGCTTAATACAAGATCTGTATCTACAACTGACTCATAAGCATCTGCATCCTTATAAGAAAGCTCCAGATTCATAATCACAAGACCGGACTGTGTTACCACAAAATCTGCATCTTTGCCATCCTGTGTTGTAAGTCTGGCTCCGGTACCGGTTGCTGCTTCATAACGGTGGGACGCACCGATATAATTCTCAAGATAGCCGATATCATAATGGGTATCATCCATGGTCTGCCCGATTTTCTTCTTTAACTCCTTCCGGTACAATTCCCGGAAGGTGCTCTGACGCACAGCATCCTGATAACTGCTGGCAGAATATTGTGACATAACAGAAAGATATGCCGTGGTTGCTGCATCTGCCACATCCTGCTGCAGACCGGTACGTATCTCATCCATTGCCGCTTCTGCATCATAGAAATTATCCGCAGACTTCTTATATACTGACTTCATCTGTATATTCATCAGAGAAAGAGACAGTACTATAACCACCAGTATGCTTACCAGTGCCACTGTTCCAATGACCATGACCAGTGACATTCCTCGATTGTCCCGTGATTTCTTCCATCTGTTCATTGTTTTCCCGCCTTACTTCATTGCCGTTCCTGTTAAGGTAATTGATTTTTCCGAATCTACCGGTTTAACGGTTACTTCTACTGTATAAAGTCTGGTTGCATCTGCCTTTGCAGCCTCGCCCATCTTCTGAAAACCAAAGGCGCTTTTAGCTGTAGCTGCTGTAATACTGCTTCCATTTCGTTCTATACTGCCGATGTCTGTCTTATCATCTACAGAAAGATTTGTATGAATCTGTGTTGCTGCCACTGTTGATGGAGCACTTTCTATAATACTGACTGCAAGTGGTGTATCCTGCGAGCCCTGACGGATAAGATATACATCAACCGGAATATCCTGTCTGTTTTCGATTACCACCTTCTCCTGCGTTCTGTACATATCACCGGCTGTTCGAAGTGCCGGAATATAGCACACATAAAGACTTCTGAGATCTGCTCCGGTCAGCACCGAATCAAATATGGTCAGGGTCTGGGGGGTTCCGATTGTATTTCCGGAAGCATCACTGTATGTTACCGTCTGGGTAACGGTATATCTGCCGTGATTTTCCTTTACTGCAAAGCGGTATTCCGTTCTGCATGCATTCAGCAGTTCTTCCGCCTTCATGCCCAGCGAATCCGCATTTTCATCTATTATGTCAAATCTTGCATTCTTGTCCTCTACATAAACAGCATCCCGGCTGTCATCCATAACAGAAATCTCCGGGATACCCTGTGCATTATATGCTTTTTCATCCGTACCATCCAGATAGGTCTCCTGCGATGGTGTCATTACTGCCTTAACATCATATGCCCTGCCATCAAAGCTGTAATTGCTATACTCAGCCTCATAAACCGGAAGATCCACACCATCTATCGTAACCGTGTCTCCCGATTTCACACCATAGCCTTCAACACCTGCTGCTTTTATTTCTTCCATAATATTTTCAGCCAGCGTAGTCGCATTTAAATTCTGTCTTGCCCTGACATTGGTCTGGGCAGATGTTACAAATGCTTTCAGTAAAGGAACTGCACACAGTACGAGAATCGCTACTGCAATCAGAATTTCCACTAATGAAAATCCCCGGTTATTTAAACTACAATTTAATTTATGATTTAATTTTCTGCCATTATAACCGCTCATACCATCTCTGCTCCTTTCTGCTTTTCACATTTTCTTCTATACTGTCCGGCTTTTCTTACCGCCTGGTATCCGTTCCTGTGGTACCTGTTGTTCCTGTGGTACCTGTTGTTCCTGTGGTACCTGTTGTTCCTGTGGTACCTTCCGTACCTGTGGCATCCGATGGAGCTGCCGGAGTAATCGTTCCCGTTCCAAAGATATTATCTGTTCCTAAGGATACCCCATCAATGGTTAATGGTTCATATGGTTTCTCACTTCCGTAAAGATAATACATATTTACCGTCATATTTCCTTTCAGTTTCCCGGTTTCTTCATCCGGCTCGAAGCTTGCTGTATCCACAGACATCTTGAAATTATTATTCTTTAATCCACGCAGACAGTTCTTAAGCTGTGTATAATCACATTCACAGTCAAGACTTACCACGGTACGATATAACAATTTGCCATCATCTGCCGGATTACTTCCATCTTCATTCATTTCATAAACCATTTCGTCCGTCTGGAGACCTACGCCGGTAACATGAAAGCCATACTCTTTTTCAAGACTTCTGGCAAACATAATCTTATCCTCCGAACGGATCTCTGATGGAATTGCATCCATTACCTCCTGCATTTCCTGTGTCATGGAATCTGTATATGCCTTATAAGTCTCTTCGTTCTGCTTCATGGTCTGCATAACCTTTACTTCTCCACGCACCTCATCTACCTGGCTCTTTAAATTTTTATTTGCCTTCTGGACATTCAGATATCCAAACTGGTAGATTAAGAAAAATAATACTATGCCGCCTAATACAAATATCAGTTTTAATTCCCTGTCGTTTACTTTCTTATTTTCCTTATTCATTGTCTGCCTCCCCACTTTCGGTACTGCCTTCCATATCCGGATAAATATACTGGTCACCATTCATATAGGTCTCGACATCTTCTTCCGGTGTGGTCTCGGTATCAATGGAATCATCTGCTGTACCATTTACATAGGTACACATCACTGAAAATGTTACCGTAATTTTACCGTTCTCATCTGTGGATTCTGTAATTCCGTTGGTCGTTACACTGCGGAAAGCATCGAAGGTTGCAAGATTCTGCAAAATCTTTGCTGCTTCTTCCTTTGTAGATACTTCAATGTCCATGGAAATTCCCTCTCCATTACTGGTAAGGCTTGTTACCTTTACACCGGATGGGAATTTTTCTTCCATTTCTTCAATGGCATCTGCCAGTGCATCACTGACTGTCTCTGTCTTGCCATTCATTTTTGTCACATCATCATACTGGCTCTTGGTATCCACATATGCATTATAAATATCCTGTATATATTCCAGTTCATCCTTCTGCTTACTCAGAGTATTCAGTTCGTGGGATAATGCAATCCTCTGTACTCCGGATAATGCCAGCAATATCACAGCACATGCCACGCAAAGCAGACCAATCAGCTTTGCCGCAAGCAATTCGCGTTTTTTCTTCTCTTCTATAATCTTTGCAGTCTGTGCCGAACCAAACACGAAGTCTAATGGCTGTATTGCTGCTCCATAGCAGGCTTCATACATGGCATCCAATCTGCCTCCGGATGTACGGAAACCGTTTAAAACATCTTTTTCCTGCAAATGTACCGGAAGATTCAATTCCTGGGACATCAGTCTGTCCAGTCCCTTGATATAAGCTCCGTTACCAATCAGGAAACACTCTTTTACTTCTGCCCCATTATTTCTGGACTGATAATAATCTAATACCCGCCGGATATTGCCAATCATCGGACGCAGTGCTTCTACCGCTTCTGCCCGCATGGCATTCATGGCATCTTCCGGTGCCGCCTGGTTTGCATCCAGACAGTCTGTCTGCTGTAATATATCCATTGCTGCCGGATACTGTTCCTTCGGGAAAAGACCGGAATCCACTACAACCTTCTCTACTTCTTCAAAGCCATAAAATACTGTTCTTTGTAATACAACCATTCCCTGATTGATAATCGTAATCATGGTTGCATTATCGTCTAATTTTACAGAACAGCAGATATTATTTCCTACCGCTTTATGCATCATCTGGAAAATACTGTTTCCCACATAGTCAAGTGCGGTAAGTTCCAGGGAGCAGAAATCTGCCAGCTCTTCATAAGTCTGCACCAGATCTCCCGGCACAGCAAATACATATAATTTTCTCTTCTTTACCTTGTCCTGCTGTACCACACCTTCATTCCGGTATACCAGCTGGTACCGGGATAAATCTACCGGGAAGAAATCTGCTGAATTTGTATTTAAGAAATCCTTGATACGGTTTTCTTTTATCATCGGAATCAGCACTTCACGGCTTGCTATCTTACCGGAATTAACTACAAACAAAGTTTTCCGTGTCTTAATCTTATTTGCATCCAGAAGCTTATGTAAGGCTGTGCGGAATTCCTCACTCTTACGCACACCAGCTTCTCCAATTACACCTACCGGAGTCTGAAAGCTAAAGCTTCGATATACTTTCGGATTCTTCACCCGGTAATCCATCTCCAATACATGGGTTACATCAACACCTATTTCTATACTTAATATCTTCATCCTTCACTCACCTTTCGTGATTATAACTGGAAAGCATACCTATGCTTCATACACTTTCCACTTATAATCACTCTTTTCTACATAAAAAGTCCCAGATACCAGTCTATCATCCCATTTCCCCACAGGGCAGCAATAAATATCCCGACCGATAAGTATGGACCCAGCGCCAGCATTCTGCCGGCACCACATACCTTCATCCGGAACAGATGTACCACAGAACCCGCAATACATCCAATCACAAATGCAAGAATAATCAACTTCCATCCGAGAAGCAGCCCGGCAGCCGCCATCAGCTTGATGTCTCCACCACCAATTGCTGCTCCTCTGGTAAGAAGTGATAATAACAGCAAGAACAAGCTCACTGCAAAGAAACCAATCATCAAGGTTCCTCTGTCCCCTTTTCCAAATACGCACCGGATAACCCCCAGTACAAACAGGAACACATTGATTCCAAAAGGAATCTCATAGGTGCGGTAATCTATCACACTAAGTACGATTAACGCAGAAGTCATAAGACAGTATAAAATACTGTCCCACCTAAAATCTGTTGCGTAAAATACAACTACATAAAGGATTCCATTGAGTGCTTCGACGATAGGGTACTGCTTTGACAGCTTCGAACCACAGTAACGGCATTTTCCCTTTAAGAAAAGATAACTGAACAGCGGCACTAAATCATACCATTTCAACCGATGCCCGCAGCTCATACAGTGGGAACTCTCCCGGACGATATCTTCTTTCTGCGGTATCCGGTAGATACAGACATTTAAGAAGCTTCCGATGACAATTCCATATATGAAAATAAATACTGTGATGAGTGCAAGCATTGGTGTCATGGTATGTAGTGTCCTTTCTTAGCTCAGCGGATTATTTTGTCCACTTATCTTTATCCACTCCTTCAATGGATGGAGAAATCTTGGTATCTTTTGTAGCATCATATGCTTTATCTGCCTCGCTTGCTGGTGCAAGATATACAGCAACCGCACCCTTGCTGTCACAGCTATACATAAATAAATAGCTTGAATCTACTTTACATGTAGGTGCTGCTTTTCCCATTTCTAATGCCTCTGCAACAGCAGCTGTTACTTCATGCTTGTTTCCATCATAAGTCATACCTGTTGGTGCTGTTCCCTGAGAATCTGCGTACTGAGCTGCTACTGCATTGTAGATGTTCTCTGCCTGCTGGATATCTCCGGATACTTTGGAGCTGCTGATGTACTTAACAAACTGAGGAATTAAGATTCCTGCTAAGATTGCCATGATGGCAATAACGATGATTAACTCAACTAATGAAAAGCCTTTGTTGTTCTTTCTGTTTCTAATCTTGTTCATAATGCTATTCTCCTTCTTGTATAAATATAAATATTTTATCTTAAAATCCCGCCCCTATTACGGAATCTTAATTCGTTTTACATGTTGCCGAGCTGGTTGTACATCGAAAGCATCGGTGCATAAATTGCTGCAATCAGAATGACTACGATAATTGCCATAACTACGATAATCATTGGTTCCATTGCCGCCATAACCGTCTGGGTAGTCATCTCAACCTCTTCATCATAATAATCTGCCAGCTTGTCTAACATGCCCTCAATATCACCGGTTTCCTCACCGATAGAAAGCATGTGGATTACCATAGGCGGGAACAGTCCGCCCTTCCGCAGCGGTTCTGATAACGGAACGCCCTTTGCCACTTCCTCTCTTGCCGACTGCAATTGCAGCTGGAAATGACGATTCTTCATCAGTTTGGTAACTGCATCAATTCCATGAATCAACGGAATTCCTGCATACATTAAAGTACTTAATGTACGGGCAAACTGTGAAGAATATGTCTTTATGTTTAACTTACCAAACATTGGAAGCTTCATGGCTATTTTGCCAAAGAACAGCTTTCCGCTCTCTGTCTTGCGCCATTCCCGGATACCAAGCACAATCAGCAGGATTCCTCCCACGAAAAGATACCAGAATTTTGTAATTACATGGCTCATGCTCATCATTGCCCGGGTGATGCCCGGCAGCTGCATGCCTGCCTGCTCAAAGGTTGCTGCATATCCCGGTATTACCTTTACTACCATCAGAATGACGATTAATACTGCCACAATCAGCAGTACCACCGGATAAGCCAGTGATTTTTTCATTAAGCCGGACAGTTTTGCCGTCTTATCAAACTGCACTGCCATACGGCTGAAGGAAAGCTCGATATTACCGGAGGTCTCTCCTGCCGCCACCATATTCACTAGCATTTCCGGGAAAATCTCTCCCTGATGTCCCATAGCTTCGGATAGTGTCTGTCCTTTTTCCACTTCGGTACGTACTTCATGAAGTGCAGCGGAAAGCCTCTTATTTTCCGTCTGTTCCTCTAACATTCCAAGGGCATCAATTACCGTAACCCCGGCTTCTATCATACTGACAAACTGCCGGCAGAACACGCTTAAATCCCTTGGTTTTACTTTCCGCCCAAAGCTTAATTTAATATCCTTTTCCAACATTCCGACTTCCTTTATGGATATTAAAGTAAGTCCGTTTTTCTTAAGCCGGGCTGCTGCCTTGTCCTGATTTTCTGCATCAATGGTTGCCTTCTTCTCTTTTCCCATGGCATCCACTGCTATATATGAATAACTGGGCACCTTCTCATCCCCCTTACAGTATATTTATCGGTTAAATTTCAAATTTGTTAACCATTTTTCTCATTCTACGGTATCCACGGAAGCTGCTGTTAACAGTTCCCTGCAGATGCTCCGCAGTTTAGAATAGCGTTACCTTCTGCTGCATAACTGCCGGCTCCTGTGCGAAGCTTACGGCATCTTCTGCGGATATCTTATTCTGCATATAAAGGTCATAAATGGCATCATCCATTGCCTGCATGCCAAGCTTCTTGCTGGTCTGTATCATAGACTGTATCTGGAAGCTCTTTCCTTCACGTATCAGGTTACGGATTGCCGGAGTGGCAAGCATGACCTCGTAAGCCGCCACACGTCCGCCGCCTTCCTTTGGAAGAAGCTGCTGGGCGATAATTCCTTCAATAACACCTGACAGCTGTATCCTGGTCTGCTGCTGCTGATGCGGTGGAAACACGTCAATGACACGGTCAATGGTTGCTGCTGCACTGTTGGTATGCAGGGTTGAAAATACCAGATGTCCGGTTTCTGCCGCCGTAATCGCAATACTGATTGTTTCCAGGTCACGCATCTCCCCCACCAGAATTACATCCGGGTCTTCACGCAATGCGGCGCGAAGTGCTGACGCATAACTCTTACTGTCATAACCGATTTCCCTCTGCAATACAATTGACTTGCTGTGAGGATGCAAATACTCAATCGGGTCTTCCAGTGTAATAATTGTCTTAGCATATGTTTCAGAAATAATATGTATCAAAGACGCCAGTGTGGTAGATTTACCACTTCCGGTCGGTCCTGTTACCAATACCAGCCCACGCTTGCGGTTGGTCAGGTCAACCACAGATGGTGGAATACCAAGCCGCTTTGCTTCCGGTATCTCAAACGAGAGTATACGGAGTGCTACCGCATAAGTACCTCTCTGACGGAACACATTAAAACGCACCCTGTGAAAGCCTGCGATAGAATACGCAAAATCCAGTTCTCCATTTTCCTTCAGCTCTGCCTTCTGCTCTTCCGTCAACAGCGGTTCTATCATTTCTTCTATTTCAAATGGTTTTATCTTCTCATCTGATGCGGGAACCAGTTCTCCATCAATCCGGAACATCACCGGGCTTCCCGGTGCAAGATGGATATCGGATGCCCCTTTTTCATTTCCTTCCCGCAAAAACATTTCTATTCTGTTCATTGTAAAATCCCCAGTTCTCCTTAATCCTCAGCAGATACTCCCACCAGCTCTGACACAGAAGTAATTCCTTCTAAAACTTTACGTCTGGCTCCCGCTGCAAGAGTTTCCATTCCATTTTCTACTGCCAGATGTTTGATTTCGGCAGTGGAAGCATCTTTTGCTATAGCGTCTTTCATTTCCGTGCTGATTTCCATCATCTCATAGACACCGATTCTGCCCTTATATCCTGTATTGGCACACATCGGGCAGCCCTTTGCTTCAAAAATCATCGTCTCATCCAAATCATCCAGATTCAGAAGCTTGCGTTCGTATTCTGTCGGCTTATGCGGCTGTTTACAGTTCGGACAGAGTCTCCGCACCAGACGCTGGGCAATTACACCAATTACGGAATCCGCAAGGAGGTATCCCTCTACGCCCATATTTAACATTCGGGTAATGGTTCCTGCCGCACTGTTGGTATGCAGGGTACTTACTACCAAATGTCCAGTAATAGAAGCCTGTACCGCAATCTCTGCAGTTTCTTCGTCCCGGATCTCTCCAATCATGATAATATCCGGATCCTGTCGCAGGATTGAACGCAGTGCAGATGCAAAGGTCATATCCGCTTTGGCATTTACCTGTACCTGATTGACGCCGTCCAGATTCGCCTCTACCGGGTCTTCTACTGTGATAATATTAATATCCTCTGTATTCAGTTCAGAAAGTGCTGTGTAAAGCGTCGTTGATTTACCACTTCCGGTTGGTCCTGTTACCAAAAGGATTCCATTCGGATGCTTTAACATACGATCAAAGCTTTCCAGCTCCCCCGGGGTAAATCCAAGTTCCCTCTTATCCTTGGTCAGTGCTTTCTTCTGTGCAAGACGAAGTACACACTTCTCTCCATAAACCGTTGGCAGGATTGATACACGGATATCATATTCCACACGATCTACCACAAGGGTAATTCGTCCATCCTGTGGTTTTCTTTTTTCTGATATATCCATGCCGCCAATAATCTTGATACGTGCTGTAATTGCATTCAGAAGCCGGATGTCGTAGCTCGCCTTCTCATATAACACACCATCAATCCTGTAGCGGATTCTTACACGGCTTTCCAATGCTTCTATATGTATATCACTGGCACGCTGTCTTGCTGCCTGCTCAATCATGGCATTTACCAGAAGGACAATCGGGGAATTTGCAATATCTTCATCATTCTCCTTCTCCTGTTCCCTCTGCTCTTCCTGCCGGCGCTCCAGTGCATATGCCTCAGCCACCTTCCTTGCTTCACTGCTTCCATAGAAACGGTCAAGGGTAAGCATAATATCATGGGTTGTGGCAATTACCGGTGCGACCTGCAGATTAGTAATAATAGAAAAATCATCAATTCCACGCATATCCATCGGGTCGGCCATTGCCACACGGACTTCATTCATATTATTCGGTGAAAAGCCAATTGGTACCATGACATATTTTCTCAGAACTGCCACGTCCACCAGCTTTAGCACATTTTCTTCTATCTGTATTCCACTAAGCGAGACTATTTCCAGTCCAAGCTGGCTTGACAGTGCCTTGGCAATATCCGTCTCATTGGTATAACCCAGCTCTACCAGAACCTCACCCAGCCGCTTTGTAGTCCCCTTTTTCTTCTCTAATGCATCTGAGAGCTGCTCATCTGTAATAATCTGTTCCTCAATCAGCATATCCCCCAGACGTTTCTTCTGTCTGCTTTCCATTCTCTGCCACTCTCCAAATCATTCTTCACATATCATGATGTGACAAAAATCATCATTATTTTATTATAGCCATTCTTTACATGCTTTTCAACAAAATTTCTTTTTCTATCCGTTTTTTTCGTTATATTTTGTCTATTTTTTATGTTTTAAGTAAAATTCAGGGATAGACAACTATCTCTTTTGCACAAGAAACACGGTCTATCCCTCATATTGCTTCTATATCAGACATTAAAACAGCTTCCACCGATAAACTCACGGATAATCGAATTGTTATTGATATTATCCGCCGGTACCGGAAGGAAATAATCTAAGAACTTCAGCAGCCGCTTCGCTTCAAGATATTCCGGGCAGTCCCGTTCAATTGCAAACAGCAATGGCTCTGCATACTGTTTCAGCACAGCAAGTTCATAAATTAAAGCTGAATTAAACATTACATCGGCACCTTCCTGAAATGGGAAGATATTCTTTTCTTCTCCCCGCCTTACCGAATCCCACATGGCAATGGTCTCCCTCGCTGATGTAGCCCTGGTTCTTGCATCCCTTACAATTCTCCGTATCAGTCTGCCATCTGTCGTCGGCAGGCAGTTATGTTCATCAATATCCAGCTGGGTCAGCGCACTGATATAAATACGGAATTTGCTTTCCTGCGGCAGAGAGTAGGAAAGCCTGTCATTCAGTCCATGGATGCCTTCAATAACAAGTACATCTTCCTCTCCAAGCTGCATCATTCTGCCTTTTGCTTCCCGTTTTCCGGTTTTAAAATTAAATACCGGCAGTTCCGTTGCATCTCCATTTAAAAGACTTGTCATATCATTATTAAAACGGTCAATATCCAATGCCTCCAGGCATTCGAAATCCAGTTTTCCATCTGCATCTTTCGGTGTCTTATCCCGGTCTACATAAAAATCATCCAGCGGAACCGGATGCGGTTTCATGCCATGGGCGGCAAGCTGTATGGACAGCCTGTGGGAAAACGTTGTCTTTCCAGAAGAGGATGGACCTGCTATCATAATGAATTTCTTATGATGTCCCTCTTTAATCTGCTCTGCCAGCTGTCCTATTTTCTGTTCCATCAGAGCTTCCTGTATCAGAATAATTTCCTGTATTCTGCCAGCAGAAACTGCATCATTCAAAGCTCCTATGGTTCCTACTCCCATGGTATGTCCCCACTCTGACGCTTCTTCCAGTGTCAGGTACAGTTTATCCGATGGGACAAAAACATCCACCGTCCTGGTATCTTTTCCCGGAAAGAGCAGCATAAAACCTTCTTTATATAATGTCAGGTCAAAATATTTCAGATAACCGGTAGACGGTACCATATATCCATAGAAATAATCTTTGTAATGATCCAGCTCATAAATATTGACTCTTGAGCTTCTCCGGTAGCGGAACAGTCTTTCTTTATCGGTCATTCCCAGTCTCCGGAAGAGTTCTACTGCATCTGCCGTCGGCAGACTGTGCTTTTCAATCAGAAAATCGGCTTCTACCAGACGCTGCATCTCCTGCTTTAAATTCCTTAACATCTGTTCATCGACAGCTACCCATTCTGCCTGCTCTGATGCTCCGTTCTTTTCCTCATTCCGCTTCAGTTCACAATAATATCCCTGGGCAATGGAATGCATGATGCGGACCGTAATCTTTTCTTCCCCATAAAGATTATGCACTGCCTTCTGCATCAGTAACGCCGTACTTCTCCGGTATGCTTTCCTTCCATCCTTGTCTGCTGTTGTAATAAAGGTAAGATTTCCCGATTCTACCTTCTCACGCAGCTCCCGCAGGCGGTTGTTCACCAGCACCAGGACAATATCATCCGAAAACTGTTTCTGATATTCCTTGGCAAGCTGCTTGTATGTGGTTTCCGGCACATACTCCCTTACATTTCCATGAATATTAATTCTACATTTAATTTCTCCCATAGTAGTCCCCCATTTCTTTGATTACTATTTATACAATATAGGAAAACGGAGATTGTAACTTCTGGCTGTATATGTTCAGTTCCGGTAATTTTTCCTTGAAATATTCTGCCATATAGGTTACAAAAATATGCTCCAATCCATAATGTCCTGCATCTAAGATACTTAAGCCTCGGGCTGCTGCGTCGATTCCCGTATGGTGGTCAATATCTCCCGTTATCAACACCTGGGCACCCTTTGCAATCGCTTCATCCACTTCACTTTTTCCGGAGCCGGGGCAAATTGCTGCACGCTGTACCATGCGGCTGGTATCACCAAATACTTTTACCGCTTCTGTCTGAAACCGGCTTTTTACAATCCTGCCGCAATCCCCTAGACTTATCTCCTCTGGCAGCATTCCCACTTTGCCGATACCACAGGATTTTCCCTGCCACTCCCCGGTTACTTCCAATGGTTCTGTCTCCATTAGTTCCAGGTAATCTGCTGCAAGGTCCGCCATGACGCAGATATCAAAATTCGTATGCATCGCACAGTAAACCATATCCTGCTGTGCCAGTCCATAAATTCTTCTGCCGATAAAATCACTGGTAAGAACATTTTTGATTCCACCAAAGATTAACGGATGATGCGTCAGTATCATATCAGCCTTAAGTTCTTTTGCTTCCGCAATTACTTCATCGGTTGCATCCACCGCCAGATAGATACTGTTTATCTCTTTCTCCCATCTGCAGACCTGAAATCCCGGATTATCCCATTCACAGGCCATTGCTACAGGAGCAAGTGTCTCTAATATTTCCCGTATCTGTTCACACTTCATATATTTTCTCCCATGATACGCTCTGCTTCTTCTATCATTGCAAGTTTCTCTTCCAGTTCTTTCTGCCGTTCAAAGCGTCTTGTACTGCCATCTTCTTTCTGCTGCAATTCATCCTGTTGCGTTGCAGATTGTTGCAGCAATTCTGGTTTCTGCAATACAGTTTGCTCCGGCATAAGCTTCTGGATTTCAAGTTTCTTTAAGATTTCCGAGAACTGCTGTCTCTGTTTTATTAAATATTGTTTTAATATTTCGTTTTTCGTCTGTAATAAATATTCACCATAACGAAAAGCAACATCCGTCAACGGTGCTGCTTTTCCCGGTACACATCTTAACATCACGTAATATTTGCCTTCTTCTTCCACCATATCTTCTTCTTCAATGTGAAAGCCTTCCGCATAAATATAACGGCGTACCTCTTCTATTTCAGACTGTGGCTGTAACACAAGATTATTCATCTTCTTCCAGACTTCCGGATGTTCTGTAAGAATCCGTTTCGTCAACGCTCCACCCATTCCGGCGATTACCACACCATCGGCTTCGGATGGAGCCAACGCTGTAAGTCCATCGGACAATCTGGTTTCTATGTAATCTTCTAAATGAACTTCCCGGATATGCTCCTCTGCCCGAAGAAGCGGACCCCGGTTCACATCCATTGCAATGGCATGCCCAATACGTTCTGACTGAATCAGATAAATCGGAACATAACCATGGTCACATCCTACATCTGCAAGGCAGGTGGTATTCTGAACCAATGCTGCAACTGCCTGCATTCTTTTTGAAAGTTTATTCATATATTACTCCAGATAGTCCTTTAATTTGCGGCTTCTGCTTGGATGACGCAGTTTACGGAGTGCCTTTGCTTCAATCTGACGGATACGCTCCCTGGTTACATTGAATTCTTTTCCAACTTCTTCCAGTGTACGGGCACGTCCATCTTCCAGACCAAAACGAAGGGTTAATACCTTCTGCTCCCGCTCGGTCAGTGTTCCAAGCACTTCCTCCAACTGCTCTTTTAACAGGGTAAATGCTGCTGCATCAGCAGGTACCGGTACATTATCATCCTGAATGAAGTCTCCTAAATGGGAATCTTCCTCTTCACCAATCGGGGTCTCTAAAGAAACCGGCTCCTGGGAAATCTTTAAGATTTCACGTACACGGTCTACCGGCATATTCATTTCTGCTGCAATCTCTTCTGGGGTCGGTTCACGTCCCAACTCCTGCAGTAACTGTCTTGAAACGCGGATCAGCTTGTTGATGGTCTCAACCATATGAACCGGGATACGGATGGTTCTTGCCTGGTCTGCAATGGCTCTTGTGATTGCCTGACGAATCCACCATGTTGCATAGGTAGAGAACTTATAGCCTTTCCGGTAATCGAATTTCTCAACGGCTTTAATCAGACCTAAGTTACCTTCCTGAATCAGGTCTAAGAATAACATACCACGTCCTACATAACGTTTTGCAATACTTACCACCAGACGAAGGTTGGCTTCTGCCAGACGTTTCTTTGCTTCCTGATCACCTAATTCCATCCTCTTTGCCAGTTCGATTTCTTCCTCTGCACTTAAAAGAGGCACTTTACCGATTTCCTTTAAATACATACGAACCGGGTCCTCAATGGATACGCCGTCCGGTACCGATAAATCAATCTTTTCTACCTCTACCTCGTCTTCGTCATCTAAGATGATATCGTCATCGATATCGTCATCATCCATGATTCGAAGCACATCAATGTTATTGGTCTCAAGGAAGTCTAAGATTTTCTCAAACTCATCTGCATCCAGTTCCATGTCCTTGAAGAACTCGCTGATTTCCTGATACTCAAGGCTGTTCTTTTTCTTCTTTGCCAGTGCAAGGAGTTCCTGGAGTTTTTCCTGCAATTTTGCTTTTTTCTCCTCAATGCTCATCTTTTCGTCTTTTGCTGCCGGAGCACTTTTTGCAGCTTTTGTTGTCTTTTTCGTAGTCTTTTCCATCTTTTCATCCATTTTCTTGTTCATCCTCTCATGATTCGTCATATAAACGGGACTAAATAGTATTTTGTCCTCAATCTATAGAAATATGCATTTTCTCCATATTCTGCAAGGTTCTCTTATCTGCCACAATCTGTTGCAAGCCCTGTATATCCGTAGGTTCTAAGTGTGCCGAACGGCAGGAGATGCTGTTATCCTTCACCCGCAGAATCGTCTCTTTTAACGCCTTATCCCGCTCTGCAGCAGAATCTACTTCATGGATTCTCGCATGGAAGAGCTCTGCTACTTCCCGCTGTTCCTCTTCTTCTGCAAATAAACTGATAATCTGTGCCGGATTGACAGTACCCGACTTCTTCTGCTCGTAGAGAAGCTCTGCTACCTTACGGAAAATGTCTTCCGTAAAATCCTCCGGTGTAATGATATCTTTGATTTTATCGTACAGATTATCATATTCTATGAGCCAGGTCAAAAGCAATTTCTGGGACTGCTTCATGCCGTCCTCTTTCTTATGCTTCTTCTCATTCAGCCCACTCTTAAGCGGTGTCCGCTCTTTTACAAGTCCTCCCTGGGTGCCCAGCTGGTTTACCAGATTCCGGAGTGCTTCAAAGCTCATATGATATTTATCCGCCACGGCTTCCATATAATTGTTCCGCTCCAGTTCCGTGGTAAAATCAAGCAGTTTCTTTGCCACTTCTGTCTGGAATGCGGTCTTTCCTTCCGGGTCCTTCATATCATATTTCTGCTCTAAAATCCTGATTTCAAACATAAAGCTGTTTTCTGCCGCATCAATCCGCTTCTGATATTCTTCCGCTCCAAGTGCCTTGATGAATTCATCCGGGTCTTTGTACGGCTTCATGTTGATGACTTTGGCTGTCAGCCCTACTTCTTTTAAAATCGGGATTGCACGAAGTGCCGCCTTAATTCCAGCACCGTCGCTGTCGAAGGTAAGATAAACCTCCTTCGTATATCGTTTCAGCAGACTGGCATGTCCACTGGTAAACGCGGTTCCTAAGGATGCCACTGCATTGTCAAAGCCTGCCTGATGCAGCGCAATTACATCCATATAGCCTTCACATAAGAGCATCTGCGGTTTCTTGGTCTGTCTTGCAAAGTTCAATGCATACAGATTCCGGCTCTTATCAAAGATTTTGGTCTCCGGCGAATTCAGATACTTCGGTTCGCCATCCCCCATGACTCGTCCACCAAATCCGATTACTTTATTATGCACATCCATAATCGGAAACATGGCACGATTCCAGAATTTATCATGTCCGCCCCGGACTTCGTCAATGGACACAAGACCGGATTCCTTTAAGATTGCATCATCATATCCAAGCTTTCTTAAATAGCGGTACAAATCATCACTGTATTTATCCGAATAGCCAAGCCCAAACTTCTGCATGGTGGCATCCGATAATTCTCTCTTTTTAAAATATTCATACGCCTGTTTTCCGTGTTCGCTCCGCAGCAGCATATAATAATATTTGCCGGCTGCCTTGTTAATCTCTAACAGAATCTGGCGTTTGTCTGCTTCTTTCTTTGCCTGGGCACTCATTTCCTGCTTCGGCAGTTCGATTCCGGCACGCTCTGCCAATGCCTCCATCGCTTCCGGGAATGAAAAGTTCTCATACTGCATCAGAAAGGTAAATACATTTCCGCCTGCTCCGCATCCAAAGCAGTAATACATCTGCTTATTCGGTGATACGGAAAAAGAACCTGTCTTTTCATTATGGAAGGGGCACAGTCCAAAATACGTGCTGCCTTTTTTTGTCAACCGTACATATCCGGAAATCACATCTACAATATCATTTCTGGAACGTACTTCTTCTATTAATTCATCTGAATAATATGCCATTCCTTAATTCACCTGCCAAGCCTTCGGTACAAAATATTCTGAGAATTTGGCAATTGCATACTGATCGGTCATTCCTGCGATATAATCACATACTACCCGTTCTTCCTCTTCACCTTCCGCGATCATATCGGTATACTGTGCCGGCATCGTCATCGGATGTTCCATATAATATGTAAACAGTTTGCTGAGTAATCCTTCTGCCTTTGTCTCTTCTCCTTTGGCAATGGAATTGGTATATACGCTTACAAACATGAACTTCCGTAAATCCTGCATTGCCTGGAAAATTTCATCGGACATAATGATATCCGGCTTATCCATGCTGTTGGTAATAATATCATGAATCAGTGTATCCAGCCGGTCTGCCGAATTCTTTCCCAATACCTTCCGTATCTCAATTGGAATATCTTCTTCCACCATTATCTTTCCACGCACCGCATCATCGATATCATGATGAATATAGGCGATTTTATCGGAGAAACGGACGATTTTGCCTTCCAGTGTATGCGGCATCGTACTGGTCTGATGATTTAAAATGCCATCCCGCACTTCCCAGGTCAGATTCAGTCCCTGTCCGCCTTTTTCCAATTTTTCTACGATACGTACGCTCTGTTTATTATGTTTAAAACCACCGGAGCAAAGTTCATTTAACACCCGCTCTCCGGCATGACCAAATGGCGTATGTCCCAAATCATGCCCTAATGCAATGGCTTCCACCAGATCTTCATTCAGCCGCAGTGCCTTTGCAATGGTTCTGGCATTCTGTGATACCTCTAAGGTATGCGACATACGGGTACGATAATGGTCACCCTTCGGTGTTAAGAACACCTGCGTCTTATTCTTCAGACGGCGGAATGCCTTACAGTGGAGAATACGGTCTCTGTCTCTCTGGTATACGGGACGTATATCACAAGGTGCCTCCGGATAATCCCGTCCTTTGGAATTCTCGCTTAATGCTGCATAAGGGCTTAACATCTCATGCTCCATGCGCTCCATCCGTTCCCGAATTGTCATATCCTTATCTTCTCCCTTCCTGTCACATCACCATTTCATGATGTAAATGCACTGCCATCATCTTTACCATTATGAGGACGTCATTCGACCTCTGCTATTATAATTCTGTGTCCACCTTCAAATTTCCTTTATTTTTTACAAAATTTCATAATATTTTTTCTAATACTTTCCAATGCGCTTCGAAATCGCCCTTGCTACCTTATAAACCGGATTCTCCATCTTCTTTGCCACCTGTTTTAATTCCTGTCGGATGGCAATGGACTGCGGGCAGTGTTTCTCACATTTTCCGCACTGACGGCATTTTGAAGCATTGGTCGGATTTGTCTTTAAAGTGGTACACATAATATATGCCTTCATACCGGAATAAAAGCTGTCGGTATAGCGTGTATTATATGCTGCAAAACAGGTCGGAATATCTACTCCATGAGGGCATGGCATACAGTAGCCGCAGCCGGTACATGGCACTTTCATATGCTGATTAATTGACTTCTTCACTTTTTCAAAAATTTCCAGTTCTTCTTCTGTCAGTGCATTTGCTGTGGCATCTGATGCTATCCGCACATTTTCTTCTACCTGTGCAATATCATTCATTCCGGAAAGTACCACAGTTACTTCCGGATGATTCCATATCCAGCGGAGTCCCCATTCTGCCGGGGAACGATGTGGTTCTGCGGATGCAAATATGGCTCTGGCATCCTTTGGCAGTGCGTTGACCAGTCTGCCTCCCCGCAGCGGTTCCATGATAATCACCGGAATTCCCTTTGCTGCTGCATATTTTAAGCCTTCTGTTCCTGCCTGGGTATGCTCATCCATATAGTTATACTGTATCTGGCAGAAATCCCAGTCATAAGCATCTATAATCTTCTTAAACTGATTTGCTCCTCCATGGAAAGAAAAACCGATATTTCCAATCTGTCCTGATTGTTTCTTCTCTGCAATCCAGTCCTGTATACCAAGTTCTATAAGACGCTCCCATGCTGCAATATCATTTAACATATGCATCAGATAATATTCCACATGATCCGTCTGAAGGCGTTCTAACTGCTCCTTAAAATACCGTTCCATATCCCCTTCTGCTTTTATGTAATAATGCGGCAGTTTGGTCGCAATCTTCACTTTATCCCGATAGCCTTTTGCCAAAAATTTTCCCAGACAGGCTTCACTTCCACCGTAAGTATATGCGGTATCAAAATAATTGACCCCGGCTTCCACTGCTGCTGCCATCTCCCGCTCTGCCTTTTCCTGGTCGATTGTGGTTCCCTTCTTTGAATAACGCAGGCAGCCGTAGCCTAAGATGGACAGCTGGTCTTTGTTTCCCGGATTTTCTCTATATTGCATGTTTATTCTCCCTTGCACTTGTTGTTATGGCTGCTGCGAAATGTTTAATAATAATGAGTCTGTCTTCCCAATGTTTGACAAGATACTGCCTTCTGTTCGCCTGTAGGCAAATACATTTGTGCAGACTGTTAGGGGCTCTTAGAATTTTGGCAAAACCCGGCAACGCTGGTACAAGGATGTACCAGCGAGGTGCAGAAGAACATGGATGTGACTTTGCACCGTTTGCCATATATAAAATAGCTTTTTCAAAATTCTTAGAGCCCCTTGCAGCTGGAGCAGTATTCGCTACAGGCGTACAAAAGGCGTATCCAGTCAAAGCAGCGGTAAGACATCCTCACATCAGACACACACGCATCCTAAGAATTACAATACATTCTGTATCAATCATCAAATATTCGTGTCTTAGGATTGATTGCCATCTTTTTTATCATTTCCCATTTCGCAGTCACCGATTCTGCATAAGTTGCCGGGTGATGATATTTTCATACCACCACCCGGCACATATACTGTCATTATAAAGCTATCGGGAAAGTTTTGCAAGAATCACTCCCGCTCCTTTAACATTTTAAATCTATCGGTCATGTCATAGGATGTAATGTTATCATTAATCCAGAGGTAAAATACATTGCCACTATACATTCCACGGACATTCTCGTAATTGGCTCCGTTAATGCCCGGAATTTCTGCCTGTTTCTTAAAGGTTCCATTTTCATAGGAATATATCTGGTAGGTCTGCTTTGTTCTGCTGCTGCTATAATCCTCACAAACCAGACCGATTAAATTCTTATCTTTTGAAATGATGACACTCTTATAATCATATAATGCTTCGCTATAATCTACATCCTTTAATACAAGCTTTGCTTCTTCGATTACTTCTCCCGGATTTTCTATATTAAACATGGAAATCTTAATGTTTTCTATATTTCCGGTCTTCTCATCAGATTCGTAGCCGATTCCCAGTAAGTGTGTATCATCCCAGAAATGCAGATATTCGGAGAAGCCGGTCACCTTGAGTTCGCCGATAATTTCCGGTTTTGCCGGGTCTGATAAATCCACGGTAAACAGCGGGTCGGTATTCCGGTAGGTTACAAAGTAACCAGTGTTTCCCATAAAACGGGCAGCATAGATTTCTTCTCCCGGTGCAATGCCTGTCAACTGCCCGGTTAATTTCATGTTCTCATCCAGAATATAAAGTGCATTCACCTCATCCTCTGTACTATAATCGGTGGTCAATACCCTGAGATATCCATCACTGGCATTGATTGCAAAGGTATCTCTGACATAACCCCTTACTGCCGTTGCCGCCACACCACTGATTCTGCCCTCATCCAGTGCAAATTTTGCAATATTGGTAATCATTGCCCCATCATAATCTTCCTCATATAAATACAGGGCATCTTTGCTGATATAAGTCTGGGCATATCCAGAGATTACAAGCTTACTGTCCAGCACTTTATCCGGCTTATTTACATCCAGTGAAGAAACCAGTATACCACTTTCTCCTGATGACTCCGGCAGATAAATTTCACCGGCGGCAACCTTCTCTCCATTTACCTTCGGAATCACTGAGGTATATTCCTCTTCTGCATATCCCACCACATCTGATGTCATATGATACTGTGTAAAAAGATAGACTACATCTCCGATTTTCCGGGAAGTATTATAATAACCATCCTGGATTAATCTCCCTTCAAATTCCGGATTCCTGCGGTCTACGATACTGTATACCTGAATCTGTGTGGTGCTTTTTCCATTCATTTCATAGCAGAATGCACCGTCCTCAGCAACATCTGATACAGCAGTTTCTTCATCCGGGTTTTCTTTATCTGAGTTTTCCTCATCTTTGGTTTCCTTATCAGAAGTTTCCTTATCAGAGCCAGCTTTGCTGCTTTCTCCTAAAGATGTCTCATAGCCCTGCACAACCAGAATCAGCTGGTCTCCATCTACATAAATTTCCATCACCCGGTCTGCTGCGCCACAGTCTTTCGGGAGAAATCGTGTTACTTCTTCTAATTTTCCATCCCGGATATCCGTTATAACAATGTATTTATCCTCTACCGTATAAATGTAACTGCCATCAATTTTAGCAATATCACTCTCGTCTACACCTTCCATCTGCAGATTTGTCGTAGAATAATCTTTTCCGCCTTCCTTGCTGCCCTCCGACAAATCGGCATCGGCACTTCCGTAATCAGTTACATCACTGTAGTAATATTTGTCACTGCCGGAATTCATTGCTCCCGATGCAGCTTCGCTTGTCTCTGCACTTGTTTCCTCTTCTATCCAGTTCTGCTGATACCCCTTAAGAAGAGTCTGATATACCTCCTTATAATCCGATGCAGGATGATACATTGTTCCAATAGCTGCCACATCCACATACCCTGTTTCACCTGTTTCTCCCACAGTCTGCTGCGTATCTGCCATTGCTACGGAATCCGTCTGCCCTGTACCGGAATTCTTATCGAAATGGGTTACTGTTAAATAAATACCGCTGCATACCACCAGTGCCAGCACTGCCACCATGCTTCCAAGTCTGCGCCATGGAATTATTTTCTTTGATTTTTTCTGTTCCTGTAATTGTTTTTCTATCTGTTCCGGTTTCAGAGCCTCTGGTATCTCAATCTCCTCCGCCGCTTTTCTTAACTGGGTTAAAATCTCCTGTTCATTCATACCGGCACCTCCATCTCATCTGAATTTTCTGTTGTTTTCCAGACTTTTTGCATATCTTCCGTTTCTCACTTCCAATATTTCTCCACCATTTTCTTTATTCCCCGGCTCTCTTTTGAGCGGACGGTATTTTCGTTAAGGTCTAACAGTTTTCCGATTTCCTTGCTGCTATACCCACAGAATAAATGCATGGCGATAATCATTCGTTCCTCGGAAGGCAGCTCAAAGAACAGGCTCCGGACTGCTGCATGCTCATCCATTCCGGATTTTCCCAGATGCTCTAAAAGCTCCGGTGTCAGCTCTTCCGGACGGGTCGCATACTCTTTTAATTTACGTTTGCACTTATTACTTAAAATACGGAATATCCACGCCCGGAACGCTTCTGTCTTTCGAAGCTCCCCGATTTGTGCAAATGCATCTGTCACGGTATCGCTGACCACATCCTGTGCATCCTGCGGATGCTTCAGCACATATAACGCAAAGCGATACAAGTCCTGATAAACGCCTTCATATAATTGTGCAAATGCACCAGTATCCCCACTTTGTGCCCTGCGCACCAGCTGCAGTTCCTGCTCCATATGCTCACCCTATACCTTCCTAAGTCCTTTCCTTTGACCGGTCTCATATATATAGTGTCGCTGAATTCCATTCTGTTGCATATATTTTTAAATTTTTAAAAATAGCAGTACTCTTCACCGAATACAGATGCTGTCTAAGTGCTGTAAAGGGCACTAAGAATTTCGAAAAATCATTTTTATATCCGGCAACCGGTGCAAAGTCACATCCATGTTCCTATGCACCTTGCCGGCACATCCTTGTGCCGGCATTGCCTAATATCTAACGAAATTCCAAGTGCCCTTAACAGCCCTTAAAATGCATCTGCACTTCGGCGAACACTCCTGCTATTCTTCAAAATTCAAAAAAACATATTTATAACTGGCTGATTACCAGCACATCATTTTCACGAATCACAGTATTTCCGTTCGGTATCACAACCTTCTCATTCCGCTTTAGAACAAGAACCAGCTTCTCTTCTCCCAGTTTTATTCTGGATAATGGCTTTCCAATCCACTTGCTGTCTTTTTCGATTGGGATTTCTGTCAGACAGATGCCAAGATTTTCTTCCGGAGATAAGGCACTTAAGACAATCTTGTCTCCGGCAAGCACTACCGTGTTGCCATTTGGAATGATACGCTCCTCGCCTCTTAGAATCAGCACCAGTAATAAATCCGGCAGGGAAGCAAGGTCTTTTATCTTGCGGTTCTCCCATGGATGTCCTGCCTTGATACTGATTTTAACAAACTCCACCGGCATTTCATCGGAGTAGTCACTGAAGGTCTTCATGACGTTGCCATTTTCGTCTATCATGTCAAGCTTCTTCGCCACCAGTCCAAGCAGTGTACCCTGAATACTGATAGAGAACAGGACAATGAAAATAACTATGTGGAACAAATCATTTTTCGTATATGCCGGGCTTACTGTTGCCATAATTGCAAATACTATGGATGCCGCTCCACGAAGCCCCGCCCAGGACACCAGAAGCTGCTGCTTTACCGGGCAGCGGAATGGCATCAAGATAGCAAATACAGAAACCGGCCTTGCCACAAATGTTAAAAATACCGCAATTGCCAGTGCCATCGGCAATATCTTCGGCAGCTGGGATGGATATGCCAGCAGACCAAGCAGGAAGAAAATCAGCATCTGCATCAATCCGGTGATTCCATCAAAGAAATGCACCAGTGATTTTTTGTGATGAAGTGGAGTGTTGCCAAGGATAATTCCGGCAATGTATGCTGCCAGATAACCATTTCCATTTATCATGGATGCTCCGGCGTAGGATACCAGTGCCATACTGAATACAAATATCGTATCAAATCCATCCGTTGCAAAATTCACTTTTTTTAAAATGAATGCTGCTGCCAGTGCCACAACTACCCCCACTAATATGCCAAAAATAATCTGCGAGAATATCATGACAACCAGCGAAGAACCATTTAATTCTCCGCTCATTATTGTTAATATAATTACAGTCAGCATATAAGAACATGGGTCATTACTACCACTTTCCACCTCCAGCATGGATGCAGTATTGTTCTTAAGATTCAGCCGTCTGGAACGAAGGATTGAAAAGACCGATGCCGCATCCGTAGAACTGATTACAGAGCCAATCAGCATACTTTCCCAGAAATCCATTTTCAATATAAAATGACAGAATGCTCCGGTTGTTACTGCGGTCAGTATAACACCCACTGTTGATAATAATACTGCTTTACCAGCCACCGGCTTTGCCTGTTTCCAGTTGGTTCCAAATCCACCGTAAAACATGATAAAGATTAAGGACACCGTACAAATCTGTTCGGCAATCGTAAAATTATCAAAAGGAATCTTTAAAATTCCATCTGTTCCAAACATCATGCCAAGAAGAATATATGCCAACAGCATTGGAATTCCCAGTTTGTTGGACATTTTATTCAATGACAGGCACAATAAAATCACTGCTGCTACCAGTAAAATATAACTTGTCATAAATACCTCTCTTTCCTGTTTTTATTTACCTGTTGCTCTTACGTCTTCTTCTATCCCCTTTTCTTTTATTACCTCTACCTATTCCTTCTTTTCTTCTGCCGCCATGATACTTCCTGCCTTTACCAGTCCTCTCTGCAGTGCATCCCTTGCATTCTTCCAAGGCTGCTCCTTATAACGGTAATCATTCTTACAGATGAACCATTCTAAATCATCCCGCACCCTCTCATATCCATTAATAAAAGTCTCATTTAAAGTCATCAGAAATTCATTCAGGTATTTCTTACCCATATATTCCGGGGCACCGGAAAACAGAACTTTATAATGATTTACACAAAAGCCTTTGGATGCTGCAAACTGTTTGCGGAAGTCCTCTTCTTTTTCATATAAATAGTAAATGGTATTGATATAATTTGTAAAGCTGTGATTAATGTAATCACACACAAAGCACTTTTTCTCTTTTTCTTCCACAAAGGTAATCACCGGATGGACCGTCTGGCTCTTTTTCCTGAAAAGTACAGCTGCCTGAGGCAGTGGTGCTTTCATTGCTTTTTTTAACTCCTTAGCTGTCTTATCCATATGGGTCTTTAGCATCATGGCAAGTCCTAATTTATTCGGATATTCATATAACATTTCCAAATGCTTCTGACAGAAGCCCTGTTCATCACTCTGCTCCCGGATATCTCCCTCCATGTAACTTGCGCCCGGTCCAATGGTATAATTGATGGCATTTTCTTCTAATTTCTGATACATTCTGCAGACCGGACATTCGCTTTCCTCTGCAAATGCATCCTGTATTGGTATCGTATAAATCTCTGTTTTCATTTTAATCTCCTTAAAGATACACAAAAGGGTATTCCATATGCACTCCTTCGGCCTGTGGAATACCCTTCTCTTTGCAATTGTATACCGTTTATTACATCATGTTTTTCTCTACTTCTTCTTTCATGGAAGAAACATTAAACTTACGGATATTTTCATCCAGTTCTGCTACTACAGAAGTAATTCTGGCAGTTGCATTCTTACATTCTTCTACCAAAGCTTCAAACTCGTTCATTGCCTCAGATGTATCTCTGGCACTTGTTGTATTTATCTCTGCTGCTGCAGCAAGCGAATCCATTTTCTCTTCAATGGCACTCTTATGTTCATTCAAGCCACCGACTTCTGAATTGATTCCCTGAATAGAAGTGCTGACACTTTCAATTTCATGATTCAAGGCAGTAAAGATTGTCTCTGTCTCGCGAATCTTTGCATTCTGCTGTTCAAATGCTTCTGATACTTTTCCGGTAATGTCTACACTGACATTAGAATTATCAATCAGTTCATTAACAATTTTATTAATCTGCTCTGAAGACTCTCTGGACTGGTCTGCCAAGGTACGGATTTCTTCTGCAACTACGGCAAATCCTTTTCCCTGTTCTCCTGCCCGCGCAGCTTCAATACTTGCATTTAAAGCAAGCAGATTTGTCTGGCTTGCAATTCCTGCAATAATCTCTGTTGCAGTACGAATCTGTAAGGCAGACTGATTGGTTCTGTCTGTCTGGCTCTGCACTTCATCAATAGACTGCCTGTTCTGTCTGCTGATTTCCACCAGCTGCTGCATAATCACCTCTGCTGATTCATTGCAGTCTTTCATTTTTAATGCACTGTCCGAAAGAAGTGTAATATTGCTGGCAATCACTTCAATGGCATTACCGATTTCTGCTACTTTCTGCTGTACATGCTGTGTTTTCTCTGCCTGTGAAACGGTATTATCTGTAATGGAAGCAACTTCACCGCTCACCTGATCCAACGCTTCATTCATAGTGTCAAAGGACTGGCTGAATGTCGTAGACAGTTCGCTTAATTCCCTGCTGGCTCTACGGATTCCGGTTACAATCTGTGCAAAGCTTCTTACCAAATCATTGGCAGAGCCTAACAATTTGCTGATTTCATCATTTTTTTCATTATGTTTTGGTTCTTCTAACTGAAGGCTTCCATCCGCAATCTTATCCATACTTCCAATTACAGCTTTCAGTTTTCCGGCAATTGCTACTGCAAGCCACAGGGAACCTGCCACAAATACCGCTAAAACCACAATTAAAATAATCGTTCCCACACCTGCATTTAATGCTGTATTCTGTACCAGATGCATTATGATAATTCCGGCAAGTCCAACCAGAAGAATCGGGAGTGAAATTACTGCAATTAATCCAAGTGCCAGTTTCTTTCCTATATTACTTTTTTCTGAAGATTTACGTTTTTCTGCCATTACTACACTTCCTCCTTATAGCTCTTATCTCTTATTCTTATGTATTATCTTTTTATCCGGTTATCTTTAAATAAGCTGCGGAAAATGCCGGCATATCGAGACCACCCTGAAATACCGCTTTTTCTCCGGTCAGCAGGTCAACTGCTTCTGCTGCTCCTGCATCAAAGGATGCATGGAAGGGATTCTCTTCCAGATTGATTGCTACAAGAATCCGCTCACCTTCAAAGCTTCTCTCAAATACAATCTGCCGGTTTGTTAAGAATACCTTTCGGTAGCTGCCATAGCAAAGTGCTTTTTCCGATTTATGAACCTTCGCCAGTCTGGAAATATAATCGGTAAGTTCATTCCATTCCGGTGCTTCAAAGGAAGGGCGGAGTGCTTCATCCCCGCCATTTTCCTTCTTTCCCTCTGCTGCCCATTCACCGCCATAATAGACACATGGAATGCCAGGAATTGCAAACAGCATTGCATATACCAGTGGAAGATGTTCTTTTTCCTTTAAAGTGCTTGCCAGACGGTTCACATCATGGTTATCCAGAAAATTTAATAAATGTTTGCCCTGATACATTCCACAGAAATGCTGCTCCAGGGTATAATTGATTTCAAAGAGGTTGCGGTCATTAAAGCTGGACCACATTCCCTTATATGCCTGATAATTTGTTACACTATGCAACATATTCTGTTCATCCAGAAGACGGTTATAATCACCATGAATCATCTCGCCCAGGAGATAAAAATCATCCTTTTTCGAATCTACGAACTGACGTAATCTTCTTACAAAATCCATATCCAGACTGTATGCAACATCCAGACGCAGTCCGTCAATATCAAATTCTTTTATCCATCCTTCTACTGCTGAAAAGATATGCCGGATTACTTCTTCATTCCGCAAATTCAGCTTTACCAGCTCATTATGTCCTTCCCAGCCTTCATAGGAAAGTCCGTCGTTATAATTATTATTCCAGCAAAAATTCACATTTGTGAACCAGTCCTTATATGGAGAATTTTCTCTGTTTTTCAGTAAATCCTGAAATGCAAAGAAGCCTCTTCCCACATGATTAAACACTCCGTCCAACACTACTTTGATATTGTTGTCATGTAATTTTCCACATACTTCTTTAAAGTCCTCATTGGTTCCAAGTCTTACATCTAACTTTGTATAATCCCTGGTATCATAACCGTGACGGTCTGATTCAAAAACCGGACAGAAATATATTGCATCCACTCCAAGCTTTACCATATGCGGAATCCAGTCTTCCACTTTCTTTATCCGATGAGCCAGAACACCATCATTTTCTGTTGGAGCCCCGCAAAATCCCAATGTTGAAATCTGATAAAATACACTGTCATATGACCACATAAAAACTGTTCCTCCTGTCTGTCCATCATGTGCTGTGGTTTTTCCCGCTACCTGCGTAAATAAAAGAGGACGGTTCCTTTTGCGGGAACCGTCCTCCTAACTTCTTCCCTCTACCTTCGCCCATGTTGTTTCAATTACGCTTATTATAACATAACTTTATAGCATAAGGGAATTTTTTTCTTGCATTTTTCCTAATTTTTTTTGATTTTTATAACGTTATTTTGTTATTTTTCAACACTGGTAAGCTGATATCCTGCTTTTTCAATCACTTCTGCAAATGCTGCATCCGGAATCTCTTTGTCCATGGTTACTTCAGCACTCTTTGTCTCAAGGCTGACAGCTGCCTGTACTCCTTCCATGGCATTTAATGCTTCTTCCACATGTTTCTTACAGTGTTCACACATCATTCCTTCAATTTTAAGTGTTTCTTTCATTTTATTATCCTCCTTATAATTTTCATTATTATCTGTCACTTTTTCTGCTGACTGTTCTATCTGACTTCCTGCTGCTTTTTCCGCTATCTGTTCTGCCACATTTCCTGCTGTCTGCTCTAATCGCTGCGGTTTAAAAAGCTTTAACCGGAGAGCATTGCATACTACACAGACGCTGCTTAAGCTCATTGCTGCTGCACCGAACATCGGATTTAATTTAATATGAAATGCCGGGTATAAAACGCCTGCTGCCAGTGGAATTCCAATGCTGTTATAGAAGAATGCCCAGAACAGGTTCTCCTTGATATTGCGGATAACCGCTTTGCTTAACCGGATGGCTGTTACGGCATCCATCAGATCATTCCGCATCAGTACCGCATCTGCACTTTCGATTGCCACATCTGTTCCTGCCCCAATGGCAATTCCTACATCAGCTCTTGCCAGTGCCGGTGCATCATTGATTCCGTCTCCAATCATGGCAACCTTATGTCCCTGCTGCTGCAGTTTGGCAATATGCCGTTCCTTATCCTCCGGCAATACTTCTGCAATTACTTTTGGAATTCCAAGCTTCTTACGAATAGCTTCGGCGGTACGTTTATGGTCTCCGGTCAGCATTACTACCTCAATGTGCATCTTACGGAATGCTTCAATAGCATAGCGGCTGGTTTTCTTTTCCACATCTGCTGCTGCAATGATACCCAGAAGGCTGTTGTTTTTCGCAAAGATTAATGGAGTCTTTCCTTCTTCTGCCAGCTTGTCCAGAGTATCTCCAAGGTCATCCAATGACACTCCCTTTTCTTTCATAAAGGCTTCGTTTCCCGCATAATAAGATGCATTTTCGTCTTCTGCCTCAATTCCTCTGCCCAGAATTGTCTTAAAATTCTTCATGGCAAGGGGCATAATCTCCTGCTCCTTCGCATACTGCAGAATTGCCTGTGCCAGTGGATGCCCGCTTCCCTGCTCAACGCCTGCTGCAATTGCCACAAATTCTTTTTCGTTTAATTCTGTGGTTCCAACACTCACATCTGTAACCCTTGGCTTACCTTCTGTTATGGTTCCGGTCTTATCCATAACTACAGTATCGATACTGTGCGCCGTTTCCAGCGCTTCGCCAGACTTAATCAGGATTCCGTTTTCTGCACCTTTTCCGGTTCCTACCATAATAGCTACCGGTGTTGCAAGTCCAAGGGCACACGGACAGGAAATAACCAGCACTGCGATTCCAATAGAAAGTGCAAATTCAAAGGTTGCCCCACTGATGAGCCAGATGATTGCAGCAATTAGGGCAATTGTAATAACCACCGGCACAAATACTCCTGCAATCTTATCTGCCATCTTGGCAATCGGTGCTTTACTGGATCCAGCTTCTTCCACCAGATGAATAATCTGGCTGATGGTGGTATCTTCCCCGACCTTGGATGCACGGATTTTCAAGAAGCCATTCTGGTTAATGGTTGCGGAAATTGCAATATCCCCCACTTCCTTATATACCGGAATGCTCTCCCCGGTAATGGCAGATTCATCGAGGCTTGACTGTCCCTCTTCAATTACTCCGTCCACCGGAACGGTTTCACCGGGACGAACCAGCACCAAATCACCTTTTACCAGTTCCTCTGCCGGAACCGTAACTTCTTTGCCATCTCTTAAGACCTTTGCCTGCTTCGGAGCCAAGTCCATCAGCTTCTCAATAGCTTCACTGGTCTTTCCTTTGGAACGGCTCTCTAAATATTTTCCAACTGTAATCAATGTCAGAATCATTCCTGCAGACTCAAAATAAATATCCATGCTGTACCGGCTTACCAGTGCCATATCCTGATGTCCCAGGCCATAACCAATCCGGAAAATGGCAAATACACCATAGATAACGGAAGCCGATGCCCCAAGTGCAATCAGCGAATCCATATTCGGGCTTCTGTGTACAAAAAGATTCTTAAATCCTACAATAAAATATTTCCGGTTCAGATACATAATCGGAAGCAGCAATAAAAACTGGGAAAAGGAAAATGCCAGTGCATTCTCATCTCCGTGAAATGCAGCCTTGATAAATCCCGGTACCGGAATTCCAAACCATTCATAAAACATATGGTGCATGGAAATATACATCATCGGAATCAGAAAAATAACAGACCAGATCAGACGGATTTTCATCTCATGAATTTCCTGCTCTGCCTTATTTATCTTTTTCCCTTTGCCGGTACGTTTCTCATTTCCGGCATTTGCCAGTGCAGCACCATAACCTGCCTTCTCTACTTCTGATACAATGATATCTTCATTGACCTTATTCTCGTCATAGGACACCTGCATACTGTTGGTCAGCAGATTTACGGATACATTTTCCACTCCGTCAATCTTTGACACACACTTTTCCACACGGGAAGAGCATGCAGAACACGTCATACCTGTGACTTCATAACGTTCCTGTTTCACACTTTTGTCCTCCTCTATTTCATCAGTTTCTGAAGGGTCGCACAAAGCTCATCCACCGCTTCTTCCTTTCCGGCACGGATGTCTTCCACCACACAGGATTTGATATGCTCCGCTAACAACACTTTATTAAAGGAGTTCAGTGCAGAATTAATTGCAGACACCTGCGTTAAAATATCCACACAGTAGCGGTCTTCTTCCAACATTTTCTTTACACCCCGCACCTGTCCTTCAATCCGGTTCAAGCGTTTTAATAAATCCTGATATTCTGCTTCCTGTCTGTGCTTCTTCCGTCCACAGCAGGATGGGCACATCTCTTTTTCTTCTGCCATAGTCAGGCTCCCTTCTATCTTCACATTCCAATACACATTTCCCGATAGTCATATACCCCCTACCGGTATGCTTATATTATACCCCCATAGGGTATTTGTCAATCATTTTTCCATTGAATGTTCCAATTCATATTCAAGCCATCTTCTTCCGCTCTATGATATTATCTTGACTTTTCCTATGATTTATGCTATTTTCATAACGCTAAAACTGGTGTGGATTTTTCTAGTCTGACTACTTTTCGCCACACAATTATCCTTGCGATAATTGTGTGGCGTTTTTTACTTTACAGGAAATTGCTTTCCTGTAAAGTAAAAAACGCTCCGCGAGGATGCACACTGCGGTGTATAAGGTAGATGTCGCAAGCGACCGCCGCAGGTGCGAGAATGCGCCAAGGCACATTCTTTGTTCTTTCTCACACTTTGGATTAGTGAGAAAAAAGAAAAAAGGAGTAATTATTATGAATGAAGATTTTATGAAAGAAAAACCGATTTTGCCACTGCTGACTACCATGGCACTTCCTATGGTTATCTCCATGCTGGTAAATTCTCTTTATAATATTATAGACAGTCTGTTTGTGGCCAAAATCAGTGAAGATGCCATGACTGCCCTTTCCCTGGTCTATCCGGTGCAGAATTTTATCAATGCTGTGGCAATTGGATTTGGTGTCGGAATTAATGCTTTAATTTCTTTTCACCTTGGTGCAAAAGAAGGGGAAAAAGCCAATATTGCTGCAACCCATGGGTTCTTCTTTTCTATTTTGCATGGTGTCATTTTAACGATTGGAAGCATTGCCCTGATTCCTACGTTTTTAAGCCGCTTTACCACCGACAGTAATGTTCTTAAGTCAGGTGTAGAATATGCAAATATTGTATTTGTATTCAGTATCATTATTATGATGAATTTAACCTTTGAAAAAGTCTTTCAGTCTGTCGGCAGAATGAATGTCTCCATGATTGGACTGATGCTAGGATGTATTGCCAATATCATTTTAGACCCGCTTTTAATTTTCGGAATTGGCATCTTCCCGAAAATGGGAATGCGCGGAGCTGCCCTTGCCACCGGTATCGGACAGCTGCTGACTCTTATTTTTTATCTCTTTGCCTATTTTCTGCGCCCAATCAGTGTACGGATTAGCAGAAAATATCTTATCCTGGATAAACATCTTGATTTGAAATTATATGGTATCGGCATTCCAGCCATCTTAAATCTGGCTCTGCCGTCCTTACTGATCTCATTTTTAAACGGACTCCTTGCCGCATATGACCAGTGTTATGTGGTAGTCGTCGGAATCTATTACAAGCTGCAGACCTTCCTCTACCTTCCTGCCAATGGAATTATCCAGGGGATGCGTCCGCTGGTGGGCTTCAATTACGGTGCCGGTGAAATAAAGCGTGTGAAGAAAATCTATCATCTTACCCTCTGTATGAATGGTGTCATTATGCTCCTTGGTATGATTATCTGCTTTACTGCATCACCTTACCTTATCGGAATGTTTACAGACAATGCCACCACAATTTCCGTGGGAAGCAATGCCCTTCGGATTATCTGCTGTGGTTTCCTGATTTCCACCGTATCCATTACTGCCTCCGGTGCTTTGGAAGGGCTTTCAAAGGGCGGACAGTCCTTAATTATTTCACTGCTCCGTTATATCCTTTTTATCATTCCGCTTGCTTTTGTTCTCTGCAAAGCCTTTGGTCCACAGTGCGTATTCCATGCCTTCTGGATTACGGAAATTCTCACTGCCGCAATTGCAGCCCTGCTGATGAAATCAAGCCTCCGGCTTCCGGGCACACAGGCATAAAATACATTAGAGAAAGCTGCCAGCAAAATTTTGCTGACAGCTTTCTCTATGCTATTTCTTATACATATATAATTGTTACGCCGGAAAAATTACATTCTCCAGTAAGTATCACACTGTGCACACCATCCGGTACATTCCGATTTTTCTCTTCCACTGCACCAAATGCTGCATGGACTTTATTTATCATTGCCCAGCTCTTTGGAATATAAAGCTCTACTCCGGAAAAGGATGCATCCAGATAAATCGTTGCCTGTGGCTGCTGCATCATCGCATTATCAAAATACACTTTCATGCTGCCAAAGCTGCAGTCCAAGGAAGCAGACTGGAAATCATCCGTATTCACATATTTGATGGATGCGCCAAAGGAGGTATCGAAAGAAATCCGGTTACCATCCTCTTCATCTATAATGGTCTCATAGTCCGTATCTTTTTTCTTTTTCCAACATTTTGTGGTATTCTTCTTAAAAATGATACCGAAGCCGATGGATAAAAGCAGTGCCGCTCCAAGTATCGGCCATGGTGTAATCGCCTGTATGCCAAGCTGTTCATCATAAATAATTCCAAGAAATGCCAATGAAAAAAAGATTCCGGTAAATCGAAGCTTTATCAGGCTGCTTAATAAAATACAACCGAAAAATATTGTTCCGATTACCGTCCAGAAGCCAATGCCTTCCACCAGTCCCAGTTTGCTTACAATCAGGAATACCGCTCCAAAAATCAGAAACAGTCCCCAGAAGATTCTCTCTTTTTTCATTTTCTTATCCTCTTTTCTTCCAGTTTACATTTTAATGGTTTGTAGTAATATCTTGATACATATACCTGTTTATGGCTTCCCATAAATTCCACCACACTTGATGCCGTAAGATTTCTTGTAATGGAGTAAATCCGGTTGGTATTTAAAATCGTGGATTTGGAAACCCTCATAAAATGTCCCGGCAACAGTTCTTCCAGCTCATACAGTTTATATCTGGTCTGATACATCTTATCTGTTGTATGCACCCATACCTCTTTGGTCTCTGTCTCAAAAAACAGGATTTCATCCAAAGACAGATAGTATTCCGTATCTTCCTTATAACAGATTAACTGCTGTTTTCCGGTAAGCACCTGTGACACGGCTTCCTGTATTTTCCTTACATTTTCATCTAAGGATCTGCAGCGAATCAGCACTTCATCCTCTATTAAGTTTTCGTCTAATTCAATCCGTATCTTCATTGTCGTTCCTTCCTATGTCACTCATTATACACAAACACATTTTTCTGTAAATGCCTTTGGAATAAGTGGTAAGAAATACGAACCAAGTGGTAATTATTTCCGTTCTTTTTCTTCTTTCAGACGCTTCTCAATTGCTTCTACCACCGTACGAAGCACTTTAATTCTGGCATAATACTTGCAGTCTGCCTCTACTAAAATCCATGGTGCATAAGTGGTAGAGGTACGAATCAGCATTTCATCCACTGCCTTTTCATAAGCATCCCATTTCTCACGGTTGCGCCAGTCCTCATCGGTAATCTTCCACTGCTTTGCCGGGTTTTCCATACGCTCCTTAAAACGACGCTCCTGCTCATCCTTATCAATGTGCATCCAGAATTTTAAAACAATGGTTCCATGATGCGCCAGCTGCTCTTCCATTTCGTTCATCTCATGGTAAGCACGCTTCCATTCTTCTTCCTGACAGAAGCCTTCGATTCTCTCAACCATAACGCGGCCATACCAGGAACGGTCAAATATTGCTACATGACCATCCTTTGGAAACTGTTTCCAGAAACGCCACAGATAATGATGTGTTTTTTCTGCATCATTGGGTGCTGCCACCGGATTTACCTGATACCCCCTTGGATCCAATGCCTGGGTCAGCCGTTTGATGGCTCCGCCTTTTCCACCGGCATCCCAGCCTTCAAATGCCAGCACCACCGGAATCCGGTATTTATAAAGTTCATTATGAAGCTCGGAAAGTCTTGCCTGAAGACGTGCAAGTTCTTTTTTGTACTCCTCTTTTTCCATCTTCTTTGAAAGGTCTACTCCTGCCAGTACGGAGCTCTTAAGTACCTGCTCCTTTTGTGATGCGGCTCCTGCTTCCTGCAAAGTATCCTTTTCCTGTTTTATTTCCTGCGCCTTTGTTTTCTCCTGCTCCCTCTTCTCCTGTTCGGCTTTCTTATCTGCGATTGCCTGCTCCAACACAGAAACTACGATTTCCGTCATTTTTGCTGCCGCATATTCCCGGTCGGTGCACTCTAAAATATGCCACGGTGCATATTCAGAATCCGTCTTTTCCAGCATTTCTTCATTCATGGCAAGATATTCTTCATAATGCTTATTTCTCGCCAAATCGTCCTTTGTTACCCGCCATGCAGTCTTCTTATCTTCCAGAAGCTTATCAAAACGCTTCTTCTGCTCCTTCTTTGACACATCTGCGAACAGCTTAATAATTACCATGCCATCATCCGTCAGCTGTTTTTCAAAGGAACAGATTTCTCCGAACGCATAATCAAGCTGCTCCTTTGTGGTCACACCGTCAAAGCGGTCCACCAACACTCTCCGGTACCAGCTTCTGTCAAAAATTGCAATTCTTCCCTGTGATGGAATCTTCGTCCAGAAACGCCACAGGAACGGATGCATTTTTTCTTCCTTTGTCTCCACTGCAGTAGCGTACACCGAAAATCCCCTCGGGTCTAAAGGCTCAATGATTTTATTAATCAATGTTCCTTTTCCTGCTGCACCAAATCCCTCAAATACAATCATAACCGGAATCTTCTGTTCCTTACAGGCTCTCTGCAGATAAGAAAGTTTCGGCTGCAAATCGTCCATCCACTCCTTATATTCCTTTTTCCCCATCTTCCGGTTTAAATCTACCTTCTCTAACATCGCATATCCTCCTTCGCTTATAACTCCACAATACGTTGCATTTTTATATATAGAAATAGTATAATATTTTTCTTGAAGAATATCCAGTCTAATGGGTATAATGAAACAAATATGTGATTGCGAAAAGAAATTATTATTTCAAAAGACTGTATTCGAAGAATGTTGGCTTTAATATGAAATACCGCAGTTCTAAGCTGCATATTTTTCTTTTTGTGATAGAAAGCAGTCTTTCCAATGTTTGACAAGATGCCGGTACTGTCCGCCGGAGTACGGATGCCTTTTAATGGCTGTTAGGGGCACTTGGAATTTCGTCCGGCACCCGGCAACGCTGGCACAGGGACGTGCCAGCGAGGCACATATGAACATGGATGTGAATTTGTGCCGGTTGCCGGACCTGACAAAATATGTCTCGAAATTCTTAGTGCCCCTTGCAGTTATTATGTGGCATCCGCACCTGGCGGACAGTGACGGCATCCGGTCAAAGCAACGGAAAGACAGTTTACCATTAAGAAAAATATGCAGCTAAGAATTGCTGGCATTTCACATCACATAAGCCACCAATTCTTCGAATACAGACCTTTTTCAAATAAAACACCGCTTTTTCGCAATCACCGATATGTATCAATAAAAAGGAGACTCACTATGAAATTTATTTCCTGGAATGTAAATGGCTTACGTGCCTGTGTCAATAAAGGATTTTTAGATTTCTTCCATGAAATCAATGCAGATGCATTCTGTATTCAGGAGACTAAACTGCAGGAAGGACAGATTGACCTTTCCCTTCCGGGCTATTACCAGTACTGGAATTATGCGAAGAAAAAAGGCTATTCCGGCACTGCCATCTTTACCAAAAAGGAACCTCTTTCTGTAAGCTATGGCATTGGCATCCCGGAGCATGATGAAGAAGGACGTGTTATCACATTAGAATATGAAAACTACTATCTCATCACCTGCTACACGCCAAACTCCCAGAGCGAACTGGCAAGGCTTTCCTACCGTATGGAATGGGAAGATGCTTTTTTACAGTATTTAAAGGGATTAGAAGAAAAGAAACCGGTTATTTTCTGCGGTGACCTGAATGTTGCCCACAAAGAAATTGATTTGAAGAACCCGAAAACCAACCGTAAAAATGCCGGATTTACAGATGAAGAACGGGAAAAATTCTCTGTTCTTTTAGAAAATGGTTTTATCGATACCTTCCGTTATTTCTACCCGGAACAGGAAGGCATCTACTCCTGGTGGTCCTACCGTTTCCACGCAAGGGAAAAGAATGCCGGATGGCGTATTGATTATTTTCTGGTTTCCCAGTCCTTAAAAGAGAAGTTAAAGGGAGCTGCCATTCATACGGAAGTTCCTGGTTCCGACCATTGTCCGGTAGAACTGGAGATAGACTGCTAAACTTAAAATGAGTAAAAAGCTTTCCTTCCATCAGCTTTTTACTCATTCTTTTATTTCTACAGATACTTCTTTTCAAAGTCCTCTGCACGCATTGGCTTACCATAATAATAACCCTGAATATACTGCACCTTCATGCTGCGGAGCTTCTCCACCTGTTCCGTTTCCTCTACCCCCTCTACACAAATCCGTACTCCGATGGTCTCTGCCAGTTCTGATACCATCTTTACAAAGGCCTCTGCATACTCATCTTTTCCAATGTCAATGATAAAGCAGCGGTCTATCTTGATAATGTCAATCGGCAGCTCACGGATATGGTTCAAGGAAGAATAACCTGTTCCAAAATCGTCCAGTGCAACCTTTACTCCAAGGCTCTTGATATCCGAAAGAATCCTCTTCATACGCTTCATATCGTTAATTGCAAGGCTCTCTGTTACTTCAAGGGTAAGGTTTGCCGGATCCATCTTTGTCTCTTCCAACACTTCCCTGACTTTTTCTTTCATATCATTCTGCAATAGCTGTACCACCGAAAGATTTACATTGACATGATACTCCGGATGTCCCATGTCATTCCAGTATTTACAACGGTGGCAGGCTTCTTTCAATGCAAAGCTTCCGATTGGATTGATAAGTCCTAAATATTCTGCCAGTGGAATAAATTCAGACGGGGAAATCATCCCCATTGCCTCGGAATTCCAGCGGATAAGTGCCTCTGCTCCACTACATGGGTCTCCCGGTCTGGAAATATCCACAATCGGCTGATAATACACCTCAAATTCCTGGCAGGAATTTGTAGTGGCATAACGCATATTCTTCTCTAAATCAAGCCGCTTAAAGGATGTTGCTTCTACATTCTCATCATAGAATTCTATACGGTTTTTACCGCCTTTTTTTGCTTCGTATAAAGCAATATCTGCTTTTTTGATTAATTCCTGTACATTGTCTCCGTCATCCGGGAAACGTACCACCCCCATACTCATGGTACAGTAGTAATCTCCACCTTTTAAGAACCACGGCTTGGAGAAAATATTCCTAATCTCTGTTAAAATCTCATCCAGACGCTGATATTCTTCCTGATTAACAATGATGATAAACTCATCACCACCCATGCGGTAGCAGGTAGAATCCAGTCCGGTCACTCCCTGCAGGCTTCTTGAAATCGTCTGCAGCAGAATATCCCCATACTGATGTCCCAGACCATCATTAATATGCTTAAAGTCATCCAGGTCAATATAGCAGAGTGCTCCCTTGCCACCCTGTTCCCTGGCTCTCTGGATATAGATTTCCACATCATGCTCACAACGCATTCTGTTATAAAGTCCCGTCAGGAAATCATTATTCGCCTGGCGTTCAATCTTCTGCTGATAAAGCTTTTTATCCGTCACATCATAAACCGTCAGCAGCATAACCCTTCTGCCATCCACCCAGTTAATCTGGGTATGATAAATGTCAAAATACCGGTTATCCTCTTTGGAATAATATTCTACAAAATTACCATTTCCATAACGCTTATTACCGTAACGGAAAATCTCATCCTGCTGCTTTTCAAACCGGCCATCTGCAAATAACCTGTGAAACTGCTGGTTCGTATAAAGAATCTTCTCCGAAAGCATATCCCTTACACAGATTCCACAGCCTACATTTTCAAGGATTGCCTCTAAGGATGCATAAGAACTTGCCAGCGAATTCTTTGTAATCCGCTTAATCAAAATACTCTGCACAATCTGTTTTACTTCATTTAAAAATTTAATATCGGAAACATCCCAGATACGGCGTTTCCGCAGTTCAAAGAAGCATAAATACATGGCAGCTTCCCCGTTAATCTCTACCGGCAGGCTGATTGCCGCCTGAATATTCCATTTTTCAAAAAACTGTGCAAACGCGGGCGGCAGTATGGAATCTGCTGAAATCATATAAGGCTTGCCATTGGTAAAAGGAAATTCTGATGTGGAAATGCCCTGGCATTTTGCAATCAATGCATCCTCTTCCTCCAGACAGCATTCACTTATCATATCCGCAGTCTCGCCATCCCGGTTAATACGGAGCAATGCTGCATTACTGATTTTCAGATAATTGCATACATCTGTCAGAATTTCGTCTGCAATTTTGGAAAAGCCATTTTCACTCTCCAACATTTTCACGATAGAAGTCATGACCTCTGTACGCTGTAATTCTGTCTTAATCTGCTCCTGGCTTTCCCTGTTTTTTGCAAATGCTTCCTGTGCCAGAAGCTCATCCAACTTTGTAGCAAAATACTGTTTGGATATATAGGTTAAAAAATCAAGTGAATTGTAATACTGCTTTGTCGTAGTCTTCTGGATATTCTCCGGAATCTCCTGTTCTGGTGCGGCTATATCAGAAAGCACACCAATGACAATCCAGATTGCTGCAATCTTACCGCCTACACGGATTGCAACACCGTTCATTTTCAAATAATCCTCTTCCAATGGTTCTTCCACTACATCTTCCATCTCAGAGGTAATCAGTCTGTTCAGCAGCACAATATGGCGTGCCATACCGACTTTTTCATGAAGATAATTCAGTTCTTCCTTGGAACCATATGCCTTGGTCACAACCCCCTGCATCTGGCTTAAGCATACACAATATAAATTATTACAGGCACAGAAACGGTCCTGTAATCCCTGAAGCACTCTTCCGTCGAGTAATTCCGCTCCAAACATTAACTCATTACTCCCCTGCATGTCCAACTTCTGCTTCATTTTTGTTACCCCTTTTTACCGACTATAAATAAATAAAAACCTTCTTTTTCCCGTATACAGAACTCGTCTAATAGACGATATTCCATATGTCTCCGCAGCTGTTTCTTTACAAAGCCGCCCTCATTGGAATATAAAATCATATGACCACCATTTTTCAGGAATTTTCCTGCACAATCAAAGAACTGACTGTAAAAGGCATCCTGTTCTTCTCTTGTTTTCTTCCCTCTCAATGGCATATTGGAAATGATTTCATCAAAAAGGTATTTATGTGTAAAATCAAAAAAATCACGATTAATATAATTAATCTGCCTTCCTGCCGCTTTGGCATTCTCTCTTGCCTTTATCACAGCCTCTCCAAAAATATCCAGTCCGTACATATCTCCCGCCGGCACCAGAAGGTCACGTTCTATTAACATGGTACCAACTCCGCAGCACGGATCTAATACCTGTGCACCCTTTTTCAGATAAGGTTCTGCCAGCTTCATAAATAATGCTGCATTTGCCGGATGAATGGATGCTGCAACTGCTTCCTTCCGGTAAGAAAATCTCCGCATTGGAATCGTAAATAATTTACAGGATGGATATAATGTGCCATCCGTATTCTTCGTAAGCCGCAATTCTATTTCATAGCCATCTACCGTATTTAACAGCTGATGTCCGGTTAAATCTTCTAATGCTGCTGCCGCTTTCCGGATAAAGCTGCCTTTTTCTTCCGGTGCAATGCCCCTTACTTCCATGCGGAAGCGAAATGGTGGATTGCCCTCATGCAGCCTGTTTAATAACTCCATAAGATTTGATTTTGCATATGCCTCTGCTACCGCTTCCGGTTCTGCAGCAATCCGGTGTCCCCCGGACAACAGCAACAGCATCTCCCGGAAAGTACGAATCTTTATCACATCCCCGAGATGTGTTGTCTTTACTTTTACACCTGCCGGAACCAGCACCGGACGATCTTTTTTTATCTGTTCTGCCGTAATCTCACGATATGCAGGATTGGTTGTCAGAAGCACTTCTACCTCTTCTTCATATCCAGTAAAACGATGCTTCTTATTCTGGTTCAGCCCACCTAACAATTTATCCAGAGCATGCAGTTCTTCCGTTCTGTGCTTCTTTTCGCTTTCTGCCGGAACTTCTGTTATCAATTCCTTGTAACGCTTCCCGAGTGCGTCCTGATAATTCTCTATATCAAGTCCATTCATTGCAGTAAGATAAGAACTTTTCACAAAGCGTGTATTCTCCCTCTGGTATGCCTCAAACAGTGCTTTTGCCGCCGCTGATTCATTTGTCTCACCCAGAATAAGTGCTGCATTTTTCCGGATTTTAGCATCTTCGGAACTCAAAAAAGCATACAAAACCGGATGCGTTGCATGGTATTCTTTCCATTCCTTCAATGCATCCTGATTTTTTATGCTTTTCTTTAATTCTATCAGATTTTCACGTATATTCGTCTCTTCGGTCAGTGCCTTACAAATCTCTTCTAACATGTTTTTCCTTCTTACAACCAGTGGACTTTTCGTCTCTCCACTATCAATGATTTAATATTACTTGAAATCAGAAGATTTGGCAAGACTTACTCCTTGTCATTTTTTAGATTTTCCGGGACAACTCCATTCTTTTCTATATAATCTGCCACATCTACCTTAAACTGCTTCCAGGCATCCTCGTGTTCCACATAATATTTCGGACAGTTTTTTCCGGTTACGTCATAATGACGGATGACATCATCCATGGTCAGATCATATCTGCCACAAAGCCATGCCACCAGATGCACTAATGTCTGGTAGGTGGCATCGTTGAATCTTCCGGTATCGTCCGGGATACAGCATTCGATGGAAATAGTATCACTGTTCCTGTCATTGGATGCATAGGAAATCTCTTTGCATGGGATGCATTGAATCAGTTCACCATCCAGTCCGATGACAAAATGACTGCTGGCATGTGTTTCATGGCTGTCCTTTAAGCCTTCAAAATAATCACGGTTCTGCTGCGCTGTGGTTCCCGGATTTGCAGTATAATGCACCACAATGCCATTTACCTGATCAATTGCAAGTCCCGGTCTGGAATAATCATTTATCGTAAGAAGCTGCACATCATAATCCGGCGGATTTTCTACCACTTTGGTAACGGCTGCCGGCACATCTGCTGCTGCCAAATGTTTTCCCCTTATCCAGCGGAGCAATTTCCCACCTAATACAAATATGAAAATTACTACAAGAACAATTCCTAAAAGCAGCAGCATTCTCTGAATCCGCACCTGCTGCTGTCTTCTTCTACGCCGGTATTCTGCTGCTGTATGTGGTTTCTCATATGTATATTTTTTTCTTCCTGTTTTTCTCTTTCCTCTTCCGGTCTGTCTCATTTATTTTTATCTGCTCCTATATGCGTTATCTGTTATTTCATTCCTTATCATCATACACCAAATGTTCCTTACATTTTATTAACAAAAACTTAATTTTCTTTTATGGTAATTTTACACAATTTTTTCACATCTTTTTTGTTGACATTTACCAAAGGTAAGTATATAATACTAAATGAACAAAGAGGTTTGTTCAGATAATAAATTGCATAAGGAGGGATTTGTATGTTCTTAGAGCAGGATGCAGTGCTGGGTCTTTCCAGGTTCGTAGCAAAATACGAAGCATATGTAAGAGAGATGAAAGCACAGAAGAAAGAACCTGTTACCATGTTAGCTTATCTGGTAGAAATGGTTCAGTAGACCAGTTGACCAAACGGCGCTTCATAGCCGCCGCTTTCCGTCACTGGTCTTTTTTTTTGTTCTTTTTTTCTCACTCTTTTGGAAATAACAAAACACAAATGGAATGCTGATGATTGCAGTCAGCCCATCTGACAATGCCTGCGCAATTTCCACTCCCGCCAGTCCGATCCATTCCGGTAGAAGGAAAATCAACGGAAGAAATACAATTCCCTGACGGCACGCTGATAGAAATGCCGCCTTCCCCTGCTGCCCGATTCCCTGAAACAGCATATTACTTAAAATTCCTATCGGAATCAGCGGAAGAATCAGGCACTGGCTTCGAAAAGTAAAAATGCCGATTTGTGCTGCCATATCCTCTTTTAAAAAGAAGTTCATGGTCATCGGTGCGAAAAGGAATCCTGCCAGACCGATTCCTGCCGCCGCTATGGTGCTGCTCCATAAAGTAAAAATAAATGCCTGCTTTAACTTTTTTTTATTTTCAGCTCCAAACTGATACCCTGCCACCGGCTGAAAACCCTGACCATATCCGATAAAAAGGCTGAAAAATACCATAAATAACCGTCCGTCTACAGACATTGCTGCTACTGCCGCATCTCCATATCCTACCGCCTGCCGGTTTAACAATACAGCTGCCACGCTGGCAAATCCCTGCCTGCAAAGCGACGGCAGACCATTTTTTATAATGCTACCATAGTCCTTTATTTTAAAAAAATTTTTACTTTGTTTCTTTCCATTCAGTTTCATTCTGCCATGCCAGAAACAGCCTCCCAGTACCATCGCTGCCACTGCCTGTCCGATAAATGCCGCTAATGCGGCTCCTTTTACTCCAAGATTTAAGACAAACAGAAACACCGGTGTCAGTATAATATCAAGAATTCCACCGGTTACCATTCCTGCCATGGATGCTTTCGCCCTGCCTTGTGCCCGAAGAAGCGTACCAAGTACCAGTGTCTCTATGGTAAAGGGTGCCGACAGCAATACAAAGAGGGCATATTCCCTTGCATATGGAAGCAGCTCTGTTGTTGCACCGGAAAGCTTCAGCAAAGGTGTCAAAAAAATCAGACCTGCCCCCAGACTTATAAGTCCAAGCAGCAGCCCTGACATAATTGCCGAAATTGCAATCTGCTCTGCCTGCTCTTTTTCTTTCTTTCCAAGGAGCCTTGAAACAAGGCTTCCCGCTCCCATGCCAACAGTATAGCCCACTGCCTGTATCCATGCCACCAGAGCAAACGTAATTCCGACCGCTCCGGTTGCCCTGCTGCCAAGTCTTGTTACAAAGAAGGTATCCACAATACTGTAAGCAGAAATTACCAGCATACTAAGTACCGTAGGTGCCGCCAGTGACAAAATCACACGATGCACCGGTTCTGTTTCCATCCTCTGTTCCAGGCTCTTATTCTCCATGAGTGCCCTCACTGTCTGATGGAACATATTTATAGCCGACTCCGTGCACCGTTATGATATAACGCGGCCGTCTGGGATTCTTTTCAATTTTCTTCCGGATACTCTTAATATAGGAATCTATGGTTCTGTCATAGCCATCAAAGGAATCCTCTAACGCATAAGTAATCAACTGGTTTCTGCTATATACCCGGTGGGGAGATTTCACCATGGTATATAAAATTTTATATTCATTAGGTGTCAGATGAATCTTTTTCCTGCCTCTTCTGATACAATGATTGTCTACTTCTAAGATACAGGCCGTTCCAATTTCAATCTGACTTCCTGCCCGCCTGTCTTCTTCGTATACAATACGGTAGCCCTCTTCTAAAAGCTGCTGGCAGAGTTCCTGGGGCATCCTTCCTTCTGACTCCTGAATGATAATGGTTCCCTTTGTTCCCATATATCTTCTATCCTTCCTGCTACAATCTTTTCTACTAATTTATACTCTTTTCTATTGTAGTCAGTATCTCCACGGATAAAAATTTTTATTCTCTTTATACAATTCTTCGGATAGAAAGAATCGTCCGGTAGCCTGCATTTGATACTTTAATTCCGGTCTTTGCTGAACTTGCATGCACAATCTGTCCGTTTCCGATATAGATTCCGATATGACCGGAATACCAGATTAAATCTCCCGGCTGTGCCTCTGCCAAAGATGCCACTGCGCTTCCGCAGGCTCCCTGCTCACCGGAGGTTCTTGGCAGATTAATTCCAAAATTCCTATATACACTCTGCACGAAGCCGGAACAATCCGCCCCATTTGTAAGACTGGTTCCACCATATACATATGGATTTCCTACAAACTGCAATCCATAATCTGCAATCTGCCTGCCTAAACCGGCATCAGATGCAGACGCCGCTGTTCCGCTGTTTCCGGATGCAGCATTTCCAGATGTTGAAGCTTTAGATGTTGCATTCCCTGCTGTTGCATGATTGGTGCTCTGCTTCGCTGCTGCCTTCTTTTGTGCTGCTGCCTGCTGCTCTGCCGCTTTTCTTCTTTCTTCCGCTTCCTGTGCCGCTCTTCTTGCGGCTTCTTCTCTTGCTAACCGTTCTGCTTCTTCCTGAATGGATTCTGCATGGGGATATTCCGTATAGGTTTCTACATAATCTGCTGCTACATAGCCCTCCCCTTCCTCTGCATCAACCTTTAACCAGCCATCCAGTGTCTCTGTTACCGTTAGTATATCGCCACCCGGCACCAAACCTAATACGGCGGCCTCTGTGGATGCTTCCGTACGCACTTTTAAAGTTGTTGTAGTTACCAGGGCAAGCTGTGTGCCAATTTCTTCCGCAAGTGCTCTTGCTTCTTCTCCCACACAGACATATTCTGCACTGACATATCCGCTGACTGAACCGGAAGTAATATAATACCAGCCCTCTTCTGCTGCCTCTATCACACCTACCGTATTACGGTAAAGTTTTCCAAGCACTTCTCCTTCTGTAGACGGTTCTTTTCGAATATTCACATAGTTCGGTGCGATTGCAACCGCAAGTTCCGGCTGGTCTGCTGCCGGCATTTCCTCTTCTGCATTTCCAAGTGAAAGTTCTGCCACATCATTTATTTCTGCTTCGCCTGCTGCTTCACCTTCTGCCAGTTCTCCAGCTCCTGTCTGTATCTGCTGCAGTGCATACTGCTCAGATAAAATGCGCTGCTCATTCAGTGCCCGGATTACGCCTGCACCGGATGCAGCTGGTGTCTCCATGGCATTGACATTGGTCCATAATGAAGTTGTAGTTGTCAGGATTGCGGCTGCAAGCCATAATTTTTTTACTGTTTTGTATTTCATATCTGTCTCCTTACCTATGTAATCATCAGGTATTGCAGAAGAGATATTCTATTTATTTTTACTAAGTAAGAAATAGCCGGGCAGCCCGGCAAGTACTAAGGCTGTATCATAACTGCAAGGGGCACTAAGAATTTCGGATTATATTCTTTTTTATCCGGCAAGCGGTGCAAATTCACATCCATGTTCATCTGCGCCTCGCCGGTACTTCCATGTACCGGCGTTGCCTGTTCCCATACGAAATTCCAAGTGCCCCTAACAGCCATGAAAATGCCTTCGCACTTTGCTGGCCTGCCTGGCTATTGTTCATTTTCTAAAATAAATTCAAATAATTTTCTCTTCTCGCAATTTCCTATGTAATCATTCGCAAGTTGTTACGAACTTGTTACATCTTATTACATAGATATGGAGATAGTGTGGAGATGGAAGGATTACCTTCGTCAAATACAATTTAGTCAAGTACGATTGACTAAATCATACTTGACTAATTTTCATCACACGGAAATACAATTCCGGCATCCGCTCTTGCCCGGGTCAGTATCCGGCTGACCGCAAGGCTGTGGTCGAGCATTTCGTAGCAGGTTGCAGTGTCCTTTGATGCTATCTCATTTACAAAGGAAACAAACTCTGCATACATCCGGTGTGCATCTCCATTTCCATCATAGGATACCTCTCTTCCATCCCGGTAATGGATGGTCACTGCGCCGCAGACATTACACGGGCTGTTCTGGGCAATGTAGCCTTCGCTTCCTTCAATGCGATATTCCGGCTGTCCCTGACAGTCCTTTGCGCCTATTGCAACTGCCTGAAAGCCGGGATAAGATAAAATTGCAACACCGCTGGTGTCAATTCCTTTTTCCATGTTTGCGGTATAATGCACAGACTGCGGTTCTCCAAACAAGCCTTCTAAATACTGGATATTATATAAGTTTAAATCCATCAAAGCTCCACCTGCCTGCTTTGCATCAAAAACAGGAATGTTTTCTCCATTCTGGAAACGGTCATATTTTCTGGAATACTGACTGAAATTGCAGACTGCCATTTTAATTTTGCCAATCGTCGGTAACTGCTCTTTAATAAACTGATAGTTCGACTGATACCGTGTGGTAATAGCTTCAAATAAAAATACTCCCTGCTTCTTTGCCAGGGCACAAAGCTCCTCTGCCTGTCTTTCATTGGCTGTCATGGGTTTTTCTACAATAACATGTTTTCCACGAAGAACTGCTTCTTTTGCCATTTCAAAATGTAAAAGATTTGGCACAGCAATATAGACAGTATCAATTTCCGAATCCAGAAGCTTTTCATAATCACTTACTGCAAGCTTCATCTGATACTGTTCTTTTAGTTTTTCTGCTTTTGCTTCACTGCGCTTTGTTCCACAAATTCCATAGCAGGAAAGCCCTTTTACCTGCTGCAATACCGGAAGTACTTCTTCTACGATAGTTCCTGTTCCTACGATTCCAAGCTTCATTTCTTTTCTTCCTTTCCACGGATATAAGGGTCTCTGTAATAGGATATGACAAGCTGGATACACATCAGGCACCAGATAACCGGCTCACAGATAATTACACCAAAATATTTCAAGATTGGGATAAACAATAAAACAAATGCAATTTTTCCTACCAGTTCTATCATGCTTGAAACCAGTGGCACTACCTTTTTACCAAGTCCCTGTAACACATTTCGAAGTACCATAAGAATTCCAAGAACCGAATAAAACGGTGTATTCCAGCGGATATATCTGGCACCATTTTCAAGAACTACACTTTCGGATGAGCCGGAGAGCAATGCAATCAGGGAAGGTGCGGCAAATGCAACAATAACGGTAATACATACTGCCCAGCCAACAGACAGTATCATGGCATACCGTACTACCTTAAGGATACGGTCACGCTGGTCTGCTCCCCGGTTCTGGGATACAAAGGTTGCTGTTGCCATTGCCAGTGGCATTAATGGCAACGAACAAAAACTGTTTAATTTTCGTGCTGCTGTATGTCCCGCAATAATCAGATAACCCAGCTGATTGATAGCATATTGCAGGATTACTGTTCCTGCAGATACAATGGCTAACATAAAGCCCATGGAAAGCCCCTGGCCTGTCAGTTCCAGGTAAAGTGGTCCATCTACTTTAAAATGCTCCCGTGCCGGTATTAAAATCTTACATTTTTTCATAATATAAATGGCACATAATACTGCAGAAATTCCCTGTGCTACCACCGTTGCCACTGCTGCACCGCGGATTCCCATCTGAAACTGTGTAATAAAAAGAACATCCAGTACAATATTGATAACGGACGAAATAATCAGAAATGCCAGCGGCATAAAACTGTTTCCAATTGCACGAAGCAATCCGGACAACAGATTATATGCAAACATTACTCCAACACAGATTGTTACAATATAAATATAAGAATAGGATTCCTCAATGATTTCTGATGGTGTATGTAACAAGACCAGAAGCGGACGAAGTCCAATCTGCGCAATCAACATTACACCAGCCGTCACCGCTGCTCCAATTACCAAAGAGCCAGCAACTGCACGCTTTAACAAGTCTTTATCTCCTACACCAAAGCTTCTTGCCACTACCATGCCAAGTCCATTTCCAAACCCCAGTGCAAATCCTACCAGCAGTTCATAAACCGCTGCACATGCACCGATTGCTGCCAGCGATTCATCACCCAGAAAATGGCCTACTATCATGGTATCTGCCGCATTATAGAGCTGCTGAAATAAATTTGAAATAATAAGTGGAATTGCAAATAAAATCAATGATTTTAAAATATTGCCTTTTAACAAATCTGTTTTCGTATGCATCCTTTTAACCTCATCCTTTTCGTATCCTTATTTCAACTCCTGCAATACATCATCATATACCTTCTGAAAAGAAAGTCCTCTCTCTCTGCATAGCTCCCGGATGGATTCATACTCCGGAGTAATACGCACTTCTCCTTCACCCTCACATATTTTAACCACCACCTCACCGTAGGAGGTCTGCCGCTTTTCTGTCCTTCTTGGCAGAATCGTCCGCACCATTTCTACATAGCGGATTCCAATGGTTGTTGTCTCACGAAATATAATTGCTTCTAATTTTTCCCGGTCTTCTTTTCTGCAGATTACTGTCAACTGATATGCCGGGCGGTTTTTCTTCATATAGACCGGTATATAATGGACATCTCTTGCGCCATTTTCCAGTAAAAGCTCCATGGCATAGCCCAGTGCTTCCCCGGTACAGTCATCGATATTACATTCCAGTTTTAAAATAGAATCACTTTCATAGACCGGTTCTTCTGTTTCCAGCAACAATGCCCGGAGCAGTCCCGGCCGCTTATAGTCCCGCTTTCCGGCGCCCAGTCCGTTTCCCACAATCCGGTAACATTCCGGCAGCTCTCTTGACGTACAGATAGCCGCTGCAATTGCTGCCCCTGTCGGAGTCACATATTCTCCCGGTTCACCGATTTTTCCAAGCAGGATTCCATATTCCATCACTATGTTAGTCACTGCCGGAACCGGAACCGGCAGGATTCCATGCTGACAGCGCACCGTTCCTTCCCCTTCCCACAGGGCAGGAATAATGACCTCATCTACTCCAAGATTATCAACACAAACTGCCGCTGCAATAATATCTACGATTGAATCCAAGGCTCCCACTTCATGAAAATGTACTTCTTCCACCGGAACACCATGGGCTTTTGCTTCCGCTTCTGCTAAAATCCTAAATATTTTCTCAGCAAGTGTCCTGGCACTATCAAGCATATTCGTGCCATCGATTATGGAATAAATTTCCGTCAGACCGCGGTGTTCGTGATGATGATGTTCCCCATGGGTATGGGATTCTTCCAAATGGGAATGCCCTCCATGTGCGTGTACTCCTTCCTGTCCAAAAAGGTACTTCATATCATGATCATGATTCTCATGGGCGGCATCTAAGATGACCCTAAAATCACATGCCGACAGGGCCGCCTTTTGTACTCTGCTGATTGCAATTTCAAAGCCGGATACCGGAATGCTCTTTAAAACATTTTCTAAGACTTCTCTGTCTGCTCCTGCATCCAGTAAAGCCGCCACTACCATATCACCACTGATTCCGGTATGGCAGTCAAGATATAAACTACGCTTTTTCATCATGCACCCCCAGTCTGTTTATCTGTGTTGCAAGACAGCCTGCACCATAACCATTATCAATATTTACCACTGCAACACCGTTCGCACAGGAATTAATCATGGTAAGCAATGCAGAAATGCCTCCCATATTCGCTCCATAGCCTACGGAGGTTGGTACACCGATTACCGGCCTGCTTACCAGTCCGCCTAAAACACTTGCCAGTGCTCCTTCCATGCCAGCCACTGCAACAACACAGTTGGCTTTCTGGATTACCTCAAGCCTTGAAAGGAGACGGTGAATTCCACTGACTCCCACATCATAAATACGTTCCACATTGGCTCCGAAAAACTCTGCCGTCTGCGCAGCCTCTTCTGCCACTGCAATATCTGCCGTTCCAGCCGTACATACTGCTATCAGTCCACTGCGTTTTTTATCCTTTTTTTCAATTTTTAATATACGAGAAACAGGGTCATAGGTAACCTGCGGTAATTCCTTGTGCAACAGCTCATACTGTGCCAAAGACGCCCTGGTTCCCATGACCTCGCCTTCATCCTTGTATATTCTCTGAAAGATTTCAAGAAGAAACTCATCCCGTTTTCCCTGACAGAATACCACTTCTGCAAAACCGGAACGCACTTTCCGATGGCTGTCTATCTTTGCATAGCCCATCTCTTCAAATGGTTCCCTTTTAAAAAACTGCTCCGCTTCTTCTACGGTCATCTTTCCGCTTTTTACCTGTTCTAATACTTCATGCGCTTCCATTCTGACATCCTTCCAATCTTTTCCCCCTGCCGGACTTTCGTCTCGACTCCTTTATTGGAATTATACACAATATCTGCGTCCAGTTCTACCCTGTCTTTTTCCAGACACAAAATTACCGTAGAACCGCCAAATTCAAATTTACCTTTTTCTTCTCCACGGTGCACCGGGCAGTTTTCTTTCTCATTACAGATTCTGCCTACCATAAGTGCGCCCACTTCCATCATTAAAATATTGCCAAAATGCTGACTTTTCAGCACAGAAAATTCTCTGGTATTTTCCTTATAAATCGGATATATTTCTCCCGCCAGCGGATTTACCGTATGAAAAACACCCGGAATCCTATAGATGTACCCCATTCTGCCATCATCCACAAAGCTGTAATGATGATAATCATCTACCGTCAGGCGGAAAATGCAAAGGGTTCCGCCCTCATAATGACGGGCGATTTTCCTGCTACGGAAAAGACTCTCCATGGTATATTCCGTATCCTTGACGCAGACTTTTCCCTCTGCTGTAATGGGATATATACTGAGCCTGCTATCGCAGGGTGCACAGAAATTCTCCTTAACACGGTCAAATTTCCGGTGTCCCGGCTTGATTTTTCTGGTAAAAAAATCATTATAGGAACGGTATTCCCGTTCCTCATAATCTGTCATATCTACATGATTCTTTTTTATAAATGGTGCAATTGCAGCCTTTGATACCGGCTGGTTCAAAAGGAATCCACCTGCTTTGGAAACAAAAGGTTTCACTAAAATTCCAAGTAAAATTCTTCCGGCAGCCGTCTCATACAATGCCTTTAACACTCTGCCCTGTGCTGCATTCTCACCAATTTCATTTCCCTTCCGGTCTACACAACGCATCTTCGTTTCCTCCTCATTTTTCCTTATTGCAGGAAATGTTACGCATTTTCTGTCACGTTACATCCCATTTCCGGCTCATTGAACATAATGCTGGTCTCATCCGACACAATTTCTACCTCATCAGACGATCTAAAATGGAATTCTCCAGTCCCGGAAAGCACAGCGAAATATGATATTTTGAGAATAGGAAGATTGCAATTACTGCACATGCCACAAGGATAACCAAAACTGCAAGAAATGCATTGGATGGCTTTTTCAATTTAAAATCTACAATAAATAATGTGCCAACTACTGCCAAAACAAAGAGCAGTAACACACTGAATTCACGCTCTGCAATTACAAAGTTCAGCATAAATGCCAGTGGCAGTACGATTGCCATCGTTGTAATCGGCAGTCCGTGATAATATTTATTGGCACCCTCTTCTACTCTCTGGCGGTTGGTTTCCAACACATTGAAGAATCCAAGACGAATCACGGAGCAGACACAATAATATGCCAGAACAATGGTTCCAAGAATACCTCTTACACCAAGCACATAACAGATTACTGCCGGGAACGCACCAAAGCAGACTACATCGCAAAGGGAATCAATCTGAACGCCAAATAATTTTTCATCATCAGTACGGTTCTTTTTGGTTCTTGCAATCTTTCCATCAAACATATCAAATAATCCGGATAATGCCAGACAGATAATTGCTGTTCTGTAATGTCCTCCAATTGCCTGAGTAATTCCAAAAACAGAACACATCAGACTAATATATGTAAGTACTACTGTATAATCATAAAAACCTATCATTTTTCCCTCTACCTTTCTTCCCTCTTCTGTTTATGCGGTCTTCCTATCGTAAAATGTGCTACGACTGTCATAACTGCGCTTAAAATTAATTCTGTGTAATAACTGAGTCCCCTGCTTACCACCATCGCCGGCAATGTCAGTGTGCCGCAGATTGGTGCAAAAATAGATAAAAACAGTGATTCACTGATTCCCATTCCTCCCGGTAACGGAAGCATATCCACCGCAACGGAAATCATTCCCTGTAATACAACAATGGTTACCATCCCTGTTCCATTGATTCCGAAGGAACGGCAGGTCAGATATGTTACAAAAAAGAGTAACAGTCTTTGTACTACGGTAATCAGAAATACATTGGTTACGACCAATTTATGGGTACGGAAATAACCTGCCACATCCTGATACTGCTTCATGGCATTTGCCATTTTTTCCCGGTAATATTCAGTACGCTTCATCAGATGAATTTTGCCAAGTCCTCTTATGATGGCATCCATCATATTAGCTGCCAGTGTCGGATGGAAAACCAGAAACATCATAAATGCCACACAAAAGACATTTAATAAAAGTCCCAAATAACACCATCCCAGCACCGGTTCAAGATAATGCATAATCTGTGCCGGACGAATGATTACAACCAATGTGCCGAGTACCACAAGTACCAGCTTATAGGTAATGGTTACAATCATTAAAACCAGTGTCGATACCGGTATGGACAGCTTATCCTTTTTCATATAATAAATCTGTGCCGGCTGTCCTCCGGTTGCCGATGGAGTAATACAGCTGAAAAAGAATCCAACAAAGGAATACAGGAAACAATGCATAAGTTTTATCTTCTGCCGGATGCTTCGCATCATATAAAATATAATAACAGATTCACTGCAGATAAAGAATACCACGCAGACCACCGCAACAAGCCAGTACCGGTAATCCGTATTCCGGATATAGCCGAACAATTCACCTAAATCCTGTCCATGAAAGATTGCATATATGGTAATTGCAAATACGGTAATAAGAAAAACTGCATTCAGTATTCCTTTTTTCTTACTCATCATAATGCTTCACCCCAAATATCTTTCTTCCGATTTTATCAAAAACTTTCATTACCGGACGGTACATTCCGGTATGCTTTGATACAAACCAGCAGAATTCTGCCAGAAAAATGCCTGCTACCAGGTCAATCATATAATGCTGTTTGGTAAACTGGGTGGATGCACAAATCAATGCTGCCATCACAAAAGAACATCCTTTGTACCAGCCCGGTATCTTACGGCTCTTTCTTACTCCGATGAAGCAGAACCAGCTTACCAGACAATGGATGGATGGAAAGAGATTCGTCGGTGCATCCGATGCATAGATAAAACGCACCAGCCAGCTGCAGAAATCATGCCCTGTCACTTCCGGTCTGATATTCGTGGTTGGAAGCAATATAAAGAAGATACAACAGATTACTCTTGACAACATATCCGCTGTTGCAAAACGGAAAAATGTTTCCTTATCTTCTCTCGATACCAAAATATAATTTATTAAACTGAACGCAAAAAATAAAACATACAGAATAATCCACTCTTTTACAAAAGGAATACTCCTGTCCAGATTGCTGGTCAGGTCATAATGCTTTGCATTTGCCATCAGCCTCTGGGTGCCCCAATAAATAATGGTATTAAAAATGGCACACCATGCCAATGGCAGTGGTCCGTATGATGGTATCCATTTTGCTATGTATTTTTGATAAAATTTTCCCAACTTTGTCTCTTCACACATAATTTTCTAACTTTCTATTTTTTCCGACTTAATAATCATATTCGATTTTCTTTTAAATCACAAGCAGATATTCCCGGTGTTTATTAATATTTCCTTAATTTTGTTTTATTTTAAGCAGCTTTTTTCAGATTCTCTCCTTTCAGGTAATATCCACCATACGAAGCCCTTTCGGATAATGATTCTTCATGATTCCACCTGCCAGCTTGCCCCAGCCGATGCTGTAGCCATCTACGCAGATTAAATACCAGCCCTTTTCTCCTCCCCATGAAAAAGTCTGTCCCATCAGATACTGTCTGATTTCCTGGCTGCCAGAAGAAAGCATGGCAACATGAAATGCCTCTTGTGGCTGCATGGCAAGTGCCAGTGCATGGGATGGTTCAAAACGGTTCTTTTTTAAGGTGCCAAGATGCAGTCCCGGCCGTAATACCTTCAGCCCCTTTAAAGCAGGAAATCCTTCCGGCATCAGATAGAGCTGCTCTCCAAATTTAAGCAATGCTCCCTGAGGTTTTTCTTTTAAACTCTCTTTTACAAAAGAAAGATATTCCGGGCAGTCTTTTTCCTTTATGCCCTTTTCCGTCAGTCCAAAGCCGCCATAACCTTCGCCTGCTTTCGTTATCACTGCTGCAAAATGTCCTTCACCTTCGATTTTATGTGGAAACAGACGGATGCAGCCTTCTTTGTCATGAATAAAGCCTTCACAGTCAATTCCTTCTGCAATCTGGCAGTCCGGATGACGTTCTAAGAAACGGTGCACACTTCCTTCATCCTCTTCCGGTGCAAAGGTGCAGGTGGAATATACCATCCTGCCGCCGGGTCTTAACATCTCATACGCACAGTCTAAGATGCCGTCCTGCCGGTCGGCACACAGCTTCACATTGTCAAGGCTCCACTCATTTCCGGCCTCTTCATTTTTCCGGAACATGCCTTCCCCGGAGCATGGTGCATCCACCATGATTTTATCAAAGCAGCCTGGAAAACGCTCTGACAGATGCTCCGGTGTCTCATTTAATACCAGTGCGTTTTTGATTCCCATCCGCTCTATATTTTCAGATAAAATCTTCGCTCTCGCCGGATGAATCTCATTACAGATTAAGATTCCTTCCCCCTTCATAGCTGCCGCAATCTGGGTACTCTTTCCACCGGGAGCTGCACAGAGATCTAAGATGATATCCCCCGGCTGTGCCTTAAGACATTCTGCCGGTACCATTGCCGATGGCTCCTGAATATAATACACACCAGCATTGTGATAAGAATGTTTTCCCAGACGAATCTCTTTTCCGTAATAAAAACCGGACTCACACCATGGAACCGGTTTTAGCTTCCAATCTGTCTGTTGTAAAAATCCTGATACACTGGTTTTCCCTGTATTAATCCGGAACGACTGCTGCCGCTCCTGCCCTAAGCTTTCGAAAAATGCCGGGTACTCTTCCCCTAACATTTCTTTCATTCTCTCTAAAAACTCTGCCGGGAAACTATTATTTTCCTGTTCTGAATGCATCCGTATTTCTCCCTTCATCCACTTGCAGTAATCCGTAGAGTAACGGTTTTAGCTGGAATTCTTCGCACATGGCATCCACTTCTTTTAAAAGCTTCTGCTTATGCTCCTTTGAAATCTTTGCCTTTCTCGCCCGGATCAGAAGATTCTTTGGCGTATGGGACAAATCCACAAATTCTAAGACCTGGCTCTTGTATCCGCAGCACTCTAAGAGGTTGGCACGGATTGCATCCGTTGTCAGTGCTGCAAAACGCTCTTTGATAATGCCATAACGGGTCATCAGATGCAGCTTTTCACTCTCCATCTGCTCATTTAATTCATGCTGGCAGCATGGCACGGAGAAAATCATTTCCGCATCCCAACTGATGGCATTGTATAAGGCAAAATCCGTTGCGGTATCGCAGGCATGCAAAGATACTACAATATCCACCGGAAACGGTGCTTTGTAGCCATTGATATCTCCCAGTTCAAAATGCAGGGTGTCATATCCGTATTTTTTTGCTGCCTGATTACATTTTTCTATGACATCTTTCTTTAAATCCAATCCCACAATCTCTACCGGAATCTTGCGCACTTCCGTAAAGTAGTAGTACATAATAAAAGTAAGATAGGACTTACCGCAGCCGAAATCAATGATATGAAGCTTCTCTTTTTTACAGTCCTTCACATAATCATCGATGATTTCAATAAAACGGTTAATCTGCTTAAACTTATCATACATGGTACGGACAATTTTACCCTCTGTGGTAAAAATTCCCATATCCACCAACGGCGGAATGACCTTACCTTCTTCTAAGAGATAATTTTTCTTCCGGTTATGGGTTGCAGTCTCATTTACTGCATTCTGCAGCTTTTTCTTTTTATAAGACGGCACTCCTTTTTTGGATACCAGAAGAATATGCTCTGCTTCTATATCAAATCCATTGAGCTGGCGAAAATGATTCTGCATCAGTTCTTCCAATGCTGTCTCTAATTCTTCTACAGATAGATTCTCATGAAATACCTGCTTGTCCGTATATTTTTCCATCTGGAAAAAGGCTTCCTTTTTCTGCACGATAATTTTACGATACTCTTCCTGCTTTGTGGCGGGCTTACTGATAATCAGCTTTCTGCAGCTTTCTGCAATTGCTTCTATATACTCTCTCATTTCCATTATGCTTCTCTTAACTTTGCAATAATCTCATCTGCGATTGTCTCTGCACTCCTGCCGTCTGTTGCCACCGCAAGGTCTGCAACACTTTCATAACGGCTACGGCGTTTTTCCATCAGTTCACGGATGTACTCCACATTCATATGGCCATTTAAAATCGGGCGGTCCTTGCTGTAGCGGACTCTCTCATAAATGGTTTCCGGTGTAGCAGACAACAGAACGATTCTGCCATTTTCTTTCATAAAAGATACATTTTCTTCCCGCAGCACTGCACCGCCACCGCAGGATACGATGACACCGTCTTTTTCTGAAATATCTTTTACAAGCTGTGTCTCCAAATCTCTGAAATGTGTTTCACCATACTGTGCAAAAATGTCAGAGATAGCCATTTTCTGCTGCTCTGCAATCATTTCATCCATTTCGCAAAGAGGAACATTTAATTTCTCTTTTAATACTTTTGCTATGGTGCTTTTCCCGGCTCCCATAAATCCAATCAGAAAAATATTCTCTGCCATTTTCTAATTCCTTTCCATATGTATGATTCCAAATATCGATTGAAATTCTTCTCTATTATTTTTACTGTCTATTGCTGTTCTGATGTATGATTTCCAATATCCGCCGCAGTTCTTCTGCATCTATCTGTCCCGGTGCGCTGCTCTTTCCGGCTGCACCAAAGGTAACTGCCGAGCCAAAGATTTCTCCGCAAAGACGGCTGATTAAGCCCTCTCCTGCCATAGACATAGTAATAACAGGTGTCTTCCCTGTTTCCTTCCAGCTTTCCGTTACCGTAAGCAGTGTTAAGACGTCTTTGCTGCTTTGTGGCATAACGGCAATCTTTGGAATATCTGCACCAAGTGCTTCCATCTTCTGAAGTCTGGCATGGAGTTCTTCTGCTGCCGGTGTTTTTTCAAAATCATGATTGGATGCAATGACTTTTACATTATTGCTATGTGCTGCCGCTACTACTGCCTTTACAACAGCATCCCCGGAAAATAATTCCACATCCACGCAGTCCACAAACCCGGATGCAATTGCAGCTTCATTTAAGCTTTGATATGCTCCGTCGCTTAAGGCAGCTTCTCCGCCTTCCCTGCTGCTTCGGAAGGTAAATAAAACTGGAAGTTCTCCCAAACATTTACGAAGCTTTTCTAACAGTGCTACTACTTTTTTACTGTCTGCAACTTCTTCATACCAGTCCACACGAAATTCCACCAGATCCGGTTTTGCAGCCTTCGCCCGCTCTGCGCCCTCTAATATTTCTTTTTCCGTCTTTCCTACAACCGGAACACAAATCTTTGGCATTCCGCTTCCGATTTCCAATGTCCTGATTCTGACTACCGTCTGCTCCATTTCTTACTCCTTATCCTACTGGAAAAACTTCTCTTTTACTTCCCGTACCGGCATCTCTTCTCCGGTGTACAGGCGGAATGCAGCAACACCCTGCCACAGTAACATTCCTTTTCCATTGAGACAGGTACAGCCTGCTTCTTTTGCTTCCCGGAGTAATCTTGTCTCTTCCGGATTATAAACGGCATCTGCAACCACCAGTCCCGGACGGAATGCGGATGTATCTTTCACAACGCTTTCTTTTTCCATCGGTTTCATTCCAACAATGGTTGCATTGGCAAAAATGTCAGAGCTTTGAATCTCTTCTGTCATCTTTGCAGTGTCTGCAATGTCATACACATTTACCACAATGCCCGGCACTTCTTTTCTAATCTTCTCTGCTGTTTCCAGTGTTCTTTCGAAGAAGTCATCTTTGATATTGAAAATGCTGATTTCTCTTGCCCCGTCCAGCGCACACTGTACCTGAATGGCAGTGGCTGCTCCGCCGCCTCCTGCTACTGTGATTTTCTTTCCTTTTATCTCAATTCCATGGTCTCTTAAATTGCCTACAAATCCTTCACCGTCTGTCATATGTCCGATTAATTTTCCATCTTCATTTACTATGGTATTGACTGCTCCGATAATCCGGGCTGCCGGTGAAAGCTCATCCATATATTTTGCAGTTTCTGTCTTACATGGCATCGTTACATTGCAGCCACGCATGTGGAAAAGGCGCATGGCATCCAAGGCTGCCTTTACTTCTTCTACTTTTATATCGAATGCTACGTATGCATAGTCTAATCCTAATTTTTCAAAGCTATAGTTATACATTGCCGGGGAGCCTGAGTGTCCTACCGGGGAACCGATCAATGCCAATAATCCTGTATGTCCTGTTATTCTTCCTTTTCCTTCCATGTCTTCTCTCCTTCTGTTCGAAATGATTCTGTTCGGGTGATTACGATAATGCAAAACAACGACCAAACAATTGTTACTGCTATTTAACGATGTTTTCTTTTGATGAACAGGAAATGTCCTATCGTTCTTAGATACGCATTTTGCTTGTAGTAGACTGTCTTTCCGCCTGCTTTGACGGGATATCTGCACTGTCCGCCGGAGGCGGATGCCACAGCAAGCCTGCAAGGGGCACTAAGAATTTCGATAAAGTTACGAATTCGTCCGGCAACCGGCGCATATTCGCATCCATGCTTAAGATGCGCCTCACTGGCACATCCCTGTGCCAGTGTTGCCGGTTTGCCGACGAAATTCCAAGTGCCCCTAACAGCCTGCTTCATGCATCCGCATTCCGGCGCACCGTACAGATATCTTGTCAAACATTGGAAAGACCGGCTAAATCACAAAAGCAAAATGCAGTGTCTTAGAACGATGGCATTTCCTGTTACAAAAGAAACATCTGTCAAATGGCAGATACAATGGTTGCATCCTGTTTTCCTCTATCGTAATCACCCGAGTAAAACTCTTTTTCTATCATAGCTTTTTTTCCATGCCATGGCAATATTTATCAGAAAATATTCTGTCCATTCCGGTAATTATCCCACATGGTGCTATTCGCCCGTTTTACTTCCTGTTCAAACTCCCGGGCAGATATCAGCTTGCAGTCCTGGCCGCGGATAATCATCTGCTCTAAGCCATCGGAGGTTGCAACCGTTACATCATAATGATTGTGATGTTCGTGGGCAAATCGTTCGATATACTGGTCTGCTGTCTCTGCCTCTTTGGTAAAGACAATATGGATATTGTGATAGTCCAACTGTTCTGTCTTATGTCCGGTCAGGCGGTATGCATCAAACACCACAATGACTTCGCCACCAAAGATGCCCTGATAGTTGCAGAGAATGTCCTGCAATTTGCCTCTGGCTCCATCCAGATTCACTTCTGCCAGTTCATGTAAATCCTTCCAGGCATAAATTACATTGTAGCCATCCACCAGTAGATAGCGTTCCAGTTTTTCCGGCTTGTGGTAAGTACGGACGGTTGGTGCATTGTTTTCTGCTTTGCGTTTTCGCACAACACCGTTTTTGCGTTTTCCTTCCTGCCGGTTGGCATAGAAGGTCTTTTCTAAAATAGCATCGATTTCATCGGTATCTACCCAATCCTCTACTACGCCGGGACGGTGGACTTTTATCCGTTCTTCTTTTGTGCCGCCATCTTCTTCTAAAACAGATGGCATATGCATGTGCTCTTTTACTTCATACCACGGCACCAGATAGCCCGCTCCGTGGGCACAGAATACAGAATCTGATGTATTATATAAATCTGCCTCCGGCTGATAACCGATAGCTTCTACCACCTCATCCTGATTCTGGCACACCTCGTAGCCCTGCAATGTGCAGAAGAATTTGCCACGCCCTTTGGCATAGGTATTTAATTCCTTCTGATAATCCGAAAGCTTCGATACCGGACCGCTTCCGGTGAGCAGTGCCATTCCATTTTCTATCTGCGGAGCGTCCATTCTGCTGTTACGCTGCTCCATATCATGCATTGCACGACCCAGACATTCTTCCGGTATTTCCAGACGGAATGCATAATATGGCTCTAACAATACAGAATCTGCTTCCATCAGCCCCTGCCTTACCGCCCGGTAAGTTGCCTGCCTGAAATCGCCGCCTTCGGTATGCTTTGGATGTGCCCGGCCGGACACTACGGTAATCTTCATATCAGTAATGGCAGAACCGGTTAATACGCCCTTATGTTCCCGCTCTGCAAGATGGGTCAGTATCAGCCGCTGCCAGTTCTTATCTAAAATATCTTCACTGCAGTCTGTCTGAAAACACAGTCCGCTTCCGCGCTCACCCGGCTCTAACAGAAGATGTACTTCCGCATAATGGCGCAGTGGTTCAAAATGTCCGACTCCTTCTACGGTATTGCGGATGGTTTCTTTATAGATAATCTTCTCTTCTCCAAATTCCGCCACAACTCCGTAACGTTCTTTGATTAATTTCTGCAGGATTTCAAGCTGCACTTCACCCATCAGCTTTACGATAATCTCTCCGGTTTCTTCCCGGTATACAATATGCAATTCCGGATTTTCTTCCTCTAACTGCTTTAATTTTGGCAGCATGACCGCCACCGGAACTTCCCCCGGCAGAACCATTTTCACGCTGCGTACCGGTTCTAAGACCGGAAGAATTGATTCTTCTTCTATACCAAGCCCTTCACCCGGATAAGTCTTCGTAAGCCCCGTAACTGCACAGACTGTACCTGCTGCCGCCTCGGATACTGCCTCATATTTTTCTCCGGAATAAATACGGATCTGATTGACCTTTTCCGCCCACTCTTCTTCTCCGGCTTTGCCATTAAGCATGTCCTTTACACGAAGAGTTCCTCCGGTCACTTTAAGATAAGTCAGCCGGTTTCCCTGTTCTTCTCTTGCAATCTTAAAGATTTTAGCACCAAATTTATCCGGATACTGAGGTGTCCTGCCATATTCGTAAAGCCCGTCTAACAGTTCTTCCACACCCTGCACCTTTAATGCAGAGCCAAAATAGCAGGGGAAAAGTTCCCTCTTTGCAATCATTTGTGCAAAGTCATTGGATGCAAGACTTCCTTCCGATAAGAATTTCTCCATGGCTGCTTCTTCGCACATAGCCGCCTCTTCATAGAAGCCTTCGTTCTGCTCCTGTGTAAAGTCAATGCAGTTGCTGTCCAAATGCTCCTTGATTTCCCATAAAAGAGCCTCTTTATCCGCTCCCGGCTGATCCATTTTATTGATAAATAAGAATACCGGAACCTGATAAAGTTTTAACAGACGCCACAGCGTTCTGGTATGTCCCTGCACACCATCGGCTCCGCTGATGACCAGCACTGCATAATCAAGCACTTTAAGGGTCCGCTCCATCTCCGCAGAAAAGTCCACATGCCCCGGTGTATCCAATAAAGTGATTGCCATATCTTTCCAGGAAAATTCTGCCTGCTTTGAGAAAATCGTAATTCCACGCTCCCGCTCCATGGCATTATTGTCAAGATATGCATCCTTATTATCCACTCTTCCCAGATGGCGTATGCTTCCGCTTGTATACAACATACTTTCCGATAATGTTGTCTTTCCTGCATCTACATGTGCAAGAATTCCGATTACCAGCTTCTTCATATTTAAAGGTATCCTTTCTGACATTTTTTTACGCTGTACAACTAGTCCCGGTTCAGCTCGGCTAAAAGCTCTGCCCGCTTGCTTCCAATCAGCAGTTCCTGATTATACTGTAAATAGCGGTCGCAGTTGTGCTCGGCTAAGAATCTTGCGGATTCTGCCACGGTAGCAAGATCTGTTACAAATACCACCATTTCCTGGCCGCCCTCAAATGCCTGCTCCATAAAATCAAACGCATGCTCTAAGGCTGCTGCGGTCTTTTCTTCGATTGTTTCTAATGTCTTTCTCTGGATATCAAAGGCTGCCTTTTTTTCCTCAAAAACTTCTTTCTTTGCCCCTTCGGAATTACGGTACTCTTTCAAGGCTGCAAAGTCGCGGTCTGTCTTAGCCTTTTCTTTTCCATAGCTTCGGAACAGATTCTGTAATCCGTCCAACAAAAGATTGACCACGCTGAGTCTTTCATCAAAAGCTGCATCATAAATCCGGGCAAATACTTCCGGCCGAATCTTTCCTTCCAATATTAACGGAATTCCATAGTCATCCTTATATTTCTGGTATAAATCAAAATATGCTGCCGCATCCTCTGCCACATCCTTATGGTGTAAAAATTCTCCTACAACGGTTTCATCTACCGGAAGCCCCATTTCTTCATAGGTCTGCATCAAAATGCTTAAGTCCTCCCAGCCTCTTGCTGTGACAAACTGCAAGCCGTCTACATCTGCTTCCACCCGGTAGAAATTCTTTGGACGAAGCTCAAGATAGCTTAAAATTGCACCATGGATATGTCTTGATCTGGCATAAGCTTTCCAAACACCAAGGTCTGCCTCTACCTGCATACAGCGGACACGGTCCAAGGTTACCATATCAAATTCCCGCACCGATTTATTGTATTCCGGCGGATTGCCTGCTGCAACAATAATCCAGCCCTCCGGCACTGCCTGATTACCAAAGGTCTTGCACTGCAAAAACTGTAACATGGTCGGTGCCAGTGTCTCTGACACACAGTTAATCTCATCAATGAAAAGGATTCCTTCCGGACAGCCTTCCTCGATTTTCCGGTATACGCTGGCAATAATCTCACTCATGGTATATTCCGTTATGGAATACTCTTTGCCTGCAAATTCCATTTCTTTGATAAAAGGAAGTCCCACTGCACTCTGTCTGGTATGATGGGTAATCGTATATGCTACCAGTCCGATTTTGCACTCCTCTGCAATCTGCTCCATAATCTGGGTCTTGCCGATTCCCGGCGGTCCCATTAATAAGACCGGTCTCTGACGAATCAGAGGAATCTTATATCTGCCCTCATCATCCTTTTTCAAATATGCTGTTACGGTATGTTTGATTTCTTCCTTTGCCTGTTTGATATTCATCTGTTTTCTTCCAATCTATATTATTTCTCTCATGCATTCTGTTCCAGCTCTCCCGGCTCCAGTTGCAGCCGCATTGCCCATGGTGGTACTGCCGTCTCATCATAGGCTCCCAAGAATAAAAATGCGGTCTTATATTCCGGCTTCTTTACCGGATAAATGCCCTTGCCATCGGTAAAGTACAAGAGTCCATCCAGATGCCGGATACTTCCTTCTTTGATTAGTTGGTTTACATAAGTAAACGCCGGTCGAAAATCTGTATTTCCGCCGCCCACTACCTGAAAGCTTTTTAGCAGCCGCTCCATTTCTTCCTGACTGCTGATTACCTCATCCATTTCCACTTTATCATCGCACTGGATAATCCGGATTCTGCATCTTCGAAAGAAGCTGTTCTGCTGGGATAAAATGCCAAATGTCTCATTTAAAAAGCCTTTGATTAAACTGCCGCTGGTGGAATAACTGGTGTCTACCACCACTACAAATTCCCGGATTTTCTTTACTTCCCGGCTCTCCACCGGTTCTATCAGGGGCATATTCTTATAAAGCCGCAGCCCATAGGTATAATAATTCAAATCATACTCATCGGGATTGCATTTTAATTCTTCCTGTAGTATGGAAAATTTCTGTAAAAATTCCTTATAACTCCGGCGGCTTTTCGCAGCACTGATCTGTGTCATCAGAAGTTCTTCTCCCTTTTCCGGCTCATCTCCATGCCGCTTCTTCGCCATACTGGTCTGCCTTGCTATCTTATTCCATTTATTTCTGGCCGCAGATGCCGCGCCATTGCCGGTTTCCTCTTTCCAGAAACGGTGGTCATCCGTATAAAATTCATGATTTAAGGTAAGAAGCTCTTCCATGGATTTTCCCCGCAGCCAGCGGTATACCACTGCTGCTGAAATCCGCCCCTCACCCTTCAACGCTTCATAGGTCTGCTGCCGCAGAAAGCTTAATGCGCGCCTGGTACAGGGCTTGTCCATGCCGTCAATGGTCTGCTCCACTACAATATCGCAGGCAAGATTCCAAAGCTTCGTATCTCTGTTTCCTTTTAAAAATAAGTGTGAAAAAATACAGTGCAATATCGTGTGCAGGTACGCCCGGTTCATAAATGCCGGATTATTCCGGAATACGCGTATTACCTGTCCTGCTGAGAAAAAGAGACTCTCTCCGTCCGTAGCCATTGTCTCTAAGCCTTCCATTGCCTGAGGCTTCAATGCAGAAAGTGCCACATCAAGATATCGCAAATCCAGATAGATTTCACTTCTTGCATGCTGCAAGATTTTTACAGACATATCATTTTCCCATTCGGTCTGGGTCTTAATATGTGCCATCTTCTACTCCTTTCTGCCACTGCATATTTTCTTAATTTTCTGCTGTTTTTACCACTCAATATCATAACAGGAAGAAGCTGCTTCTTCCTTATAATATTTCTGCTGCCAGCTGCTTAAGCTGACACTGCCTTCTGCCCAGCCGGCTTCTGCCGCCTGCTCGATTAATGCAGTGATTCCACTCCGCTCCACCACCTGAAGCCGGCATATCAGCTCTAATAATGCTAAATCTTTTTTCTGAATCAAAACATCACATACCTCACTGGCATGTTCTTTTAAATAAGAAAAATAACGTTCACGGGCTTCTTCCTTTAATTCCACCGGATATGCCAGTCTGCAAAGTGCCATTCTGGCTGCAGTCCACATCTTCTCCTCAATGCAGATCCGCTCAAATATCATATCGTATGCGGCGGCATCTACCATCCGCTCATGAAAACACTGTCTTGCCCGGAAACCTTCCCCCGCAATATTCAGTGCAAATATATGTGCCGGTCCGATTTCTTCATAGGAATCGTAATATTCCGGATAGAAAAATAAGGCTTCCTTAAATTCCACTTCCAAATCAGCCCGAACCTGATTTAAGATAAGCTGTGCGCCACTGGCTTCTTCCATGGAAGAACGAAGCACCAGCCGCTTTAAGCTCCGGCAGTTCATAAAGGCATCGCTTCCTAATTCTTTTAAGAAACGCCCCAAGGTAAGTGTTCGTAATTTGCGGCAATTATAAAATGCCAGATTCCCGATTTGTTCCACGGAATCCGGCAAAGAAATTTCTTCGATATCATTTCCACATAATGCCTTCATAAAACTGTCCACTTCGCCGATGGTAACGGCATCTGCCGGAACATGTTTGCTTTCCGAAAAACAATATGCGCCTATTCTCTTTACTGTGAATCCATCTATCTGTTCTGGAATTACAACAACCGGTGTCGTCCCATATACACGCTCTATGCTTATGGAATGTTCATCCAGCGGCTGTATCTCATAGCTGTATGCTGTGTTCATCTTACGCTCCAGTTTCCTCAACTTTTCTCTGCTACAATATAACACATCCCCGGTTATCGCACAAGTTCCGTCATTCCGCCTTCTAAAATCAGACGGTTATCTTCATAGATTCCGGCAAACTGGCTCATTGGAAGCGGGCTTACACCCATTCCCACCTCAATGGTATAGCCGGGACGATTGTATTCCTGAATAAACCAGTCTTTGAAACCAGCATAACCCGACGCAGATGGTGTCTCTTCCACCCGGTATCCGCTGACCTCGCCAAAGTATTCTGCAATTCTTCTGGAATCTGCCGGTTCATAGTCAAGATACCGCCAGTAAATCACTTCTCCCTGTGCATGATATGCCAGAATTAACGAAAAATTATGAGCTCTTGTAAATTCATAGACACTGCGGCTTTCCGGTGCCACAAGGGGAGCCTCTCCCACATAATCTCTTGGTGCCGGTGTTGTAAATCCCATGGCAAATTTAATGTTTCTGGCATTTTCCCAGCCCGCCGGAAATTGCAGATTCAAATCAATTCCTTCTATATTGGCTTTCCATCCATCCGGAAATGGAATCTTCGGATAATCAGCTGCAATGCGCTCTGCCTCTTCTAAGGATGCACCCTCTTCTAATACTCCATTCACTAAATCCACGCCATCCGGGTTTACCAGGGGAACAAGATACAGGGAAAATCCATAAAAAAGCCACGCTGCCTGCACAGTATAAAGCATGCGTCCCGCTGCAAATGCATGGGCATATTCTTCCGCAAATTTAAGCAGGACCGGTGTAGTAATCCATTCGTTGGCATGATATGCTCCACTGTAAAAGACTTCCCGCTCTCCTGTTCCAATCCGAAGATAGGGGATTTCCTTTCCCATCGCACTTTTTCCAATATTTCCCTGAACCAAGAAAGGATAGCGTACCGTAAGCCCTTCCAATATCCAGTCATTGAGATAAGAAGTGTAAGCCACATCTTCTGCTACAAGCGAAAAAGAGAATGGAATTGCAAGAATACTTCCGGTCCGCAGTGCCAGCGGATTTACTGTTGGATTGGCTGTCATAATCGCTGATACACTGGTGTCATAATTTGCCGCAATACCCCATAATGTATCACCGGATTTTATTTCATGCATCGTATATCCTTTTAAATAAGGGAAAAGCTTTCCCCACACTACATCATCTATTTTACAGTTAAATTCTTCCCCGCCCTTTTTCCTTAAAAACTGCCGCAATGCCCTGCAGGTATTCTCTCCCAAAATTCCATCTTTCCTTATGTCATATCCCGCACGGTTTAATGCCAGCTGCACATACTGTACCAGCACGGAGCGTTCTCCCGGATTCAATACTTTCATTCTTTCACCTGTTTCCAGTCCTTCATATCAGTATATGCAGCTGTTTTCAAAACGTAACAAAGAATGTGCCCTGACACATTCTCGCGCCTGCGGCGGTCGCTTGCGACATCTACCTTATACGCCGCAGTGCGCATCCTCGCGGAGCGTTTTTCACTTTACAGGAAAGCAATTTCCTGTAAAGCGAAAAAGCCTTGCAGTTTTCTGCAAGACTTCTTCTGGTTATGATATATAATACAATTTGTTTGTACCCTACGGAAATGATTTTGTTTTTTGGAATTTACATTCCTGCTAACTGTTTGCCTAAACTTTCGCATGCAGCGACTGCATCGTCATCCGGTGCTTCCTGACAAATCACACCTTCACCATTTACAACGGTTGCTCCTGCGCTTGTCATACGGTCTACCCAGTCACGCATCCACTGTCCATCGCCCCATCCGTAAGAACCGAATAATGCGATTTTCTTTCCTGCTGCAAAGCCTTCTACTTCTTCAACGAATGGCTCCATCTCGCCTTCTTCTAAGACTTCTGCACCCATTGCAGGACATCCCATTGCAAATACGGAAGAAGCTTTTAATGCATCCATATCAGCTGTACTTACATCAACAACCTCTGCTTCTTTGCCAGCTGCTTCAATTCCTCTTCCAACAGCCTCAGCCATTGCCTGTGTGTTTCCTGACTGTGTCCAATAAACTACCTGAATCTTACTCATTTTTTCTACCTCCTAAACAGCCGCTTTCTGCGGCATGCTGTCATTATAAATACCAATGATGTCCCGCATTCCCACTCCATTGGAGAGAAGCTGGATGATGGTCTCTTTTTCCATATCATAGCGTGCGAAAAGACGTTTCTTTTCCGGAACGTGCGCATACACTTTCCAGTAACCCTGATAGAGTGCATTCTGTCCATTCTGTTCCATAAATCCTCTTACATCTTCTACCGGATAGCCAAGCAGCACTCCCATTTCATGAGGAAAACCAGGTTCTCCGCACATATAACCCTGGTAACGTTTCTGAAACGTACTGAGAATATTTCCGAGCGTAAAGTCCTGATAACCGGACTCCTGCAGCAGCTCCCGTATCTCTTTACGCATCAGATACGCCTCCAACGGTTTCTTCCGAAAAAGAAGGTAACGAGCTTTTTCCCTGGTCCTGAGCAGTAGCAGGAATGAAATTCCGGATTTTCTCAGGCACTGTTTTACCGCATCCTCCATGCCTGTTGAAACGACTAAGAGATTGGATATCTTTACTCCTGCGATCAATGGGGCACATTGTAACGCTAACTGCGTCTCTGCATTGTGTAAATCCATCTGTTGTACAATTTCCAGAATCTCTGTACTCATAGCTTCTTTTCCTTTCGTTCTAGTTAGTTATTTCTAACTTGTGTTTATCATAACTAATTACATTTCTGTTGTCAACACAAAATGTGCGTGGTGAGAATTCTTTATCATATTAAGAATTTCAGTTAGTTTGATATGGTTTTAGTTTGGCTGGGTGGGATGAAAATATACTTGTATAAAAATACCAGCAGTTTCGCTGCAATATTACATTTTCAAGTTCTACTCTACATTCTTCAGAGCTTCATCCATTGGTATCTTCCGAATCTTCCGAAGGCAGAACAATGCCACTACGAAGTATGCCGCCAGTACCATCAGAAGTATCTTCCAGTAGATGTTCGGGTCATAGTAGATGCTCAGCCAGCCGGAGTAATCACTCATCATTGCCCGGTAGATGACATTAATGGTCTCGGTAGCAATTGCTTCACCCAGAATAACGGATATCACCACAATCCAGGTGGTGGCTGTCAGATATAATTTCCCGATTTCTCGGGTGTTGTAACCCAATATCTTAACCATGGATATGGATGAAGCATTCCGCTCGATAATCAGCTTTGTCATCAGGTAAATAAGGATTGCTGCCAATGCAACAGAAAATACATTCATCAGATAGAACATGCCGCCCATAGATACATCAAGCTGTCTTGATACCTTGGTGAGGTCATCTTCTGTAATGGTCGTCATGATATAGGCATCCTCAATATCGGTAATCTTCTTATCGGAGAAATATCCATTGAAATAATCCTCCTCTTTGTCAAATACATCCCGATATTCCTCTTCCGGCATAAAAATTGCCACTGCTGCCGGATACTCATAGATTCCAGCCACCTTAAACATGTATTTCTTATCTCCATAAGTTTCCTTTAACTCAATAGTATCGCCTTCTGCAAGCCGGTATTTTTCTGCATAACTATCCGAAATGTAAACACCTTCTTTTGGGAAATCAATATCAACATAAGCACTGTCTTTTTCAACTCCATAGACGCTGACCTCTTCGCTGCTGAATTCTGTCGGCATTGTCTTTAAACTACCGGCAAGATAAGCCTCTGCGCCATCTGTTTCCGTTGGAACCGGCGCTTTTAATACATACTGATAATCTGCAAGCATGTGGGACAGCACTTCATCCTGATAATGGTTTAAAAGTGGTGACATCATCATGCCGAAAACCAGCAGAATTTCTGCAAAAGCAATACCGATAAATAAAGTCAGGTAGCCCGCACGGTTCTGTAAAATAATACGGATACGGAACCGGTTAAAGAATTTGAAATGCGGCAGTTTTACTGCTTTTTTCCGCTTTCTTCTGCTCAAATCCCTGCGCAGAAAATTCAGTGGTGAAATACGCAGTTTGGAAGAAATCAAAAGCAGATTTATAACAATCATTATGATTGCCGGAATCACCGTTGTCAGGATAAACGCATCCCCATTCCAGATGGTATGGTAGGTCGGCAGACTATAGCTTCCATAGTACAAATCTGCTACCATATTTTTAAATACGGTATAGCCAAGTATATTTCCAATAATTGCTGCTACGATTGTCACCAATACCGGAAGATGCAGATAATGCCGCAGCAGTTCTCCTCTGGTATAGCCGGATGCACGCAGCGTTCCGATGACTGCCGCTTCTTTTGTAATCGTATTATTGGTGGTAACTGCAAAGACAAATGCCATAATCGCTATCAGGATATATAACAACGTCATTACCATTGTTTTGTCTCCGCCCATATCATCTCCCGTAAAATGAATTGCCTGATTGGAAAATGCCGGTATGTATGCTGCTATTGCCGCCTTACTGCCCAGCACTTTCATAAAATCTTCTGCTTTCTCTTTTGCTTCCGTATCATCAGCCGGAGTTTTTTCATATTTCCAGGAATAGCTGTAATGGAGATTTCCGGTACCATAAGCATCAAAGGCATCCTCTGTGGCAATGGCAACGCCAAATTTTATGGCATCAAACATCAGATCCTTGCTATCGGAAAACAGCGCACTGTAATCCGATAATGCCACCAGACCACTGATGGTCTTTTTCTCGCCGCCTACTTTAATGGTGTCTCCTACTTTTAAGGAATTATTGTCCGCATACATCCGGTCAATTGCAATTTCATCTTCCTGCTGCGGCATTTCTCCATCCATCAGACATACTTTATCCACTTCGTTTCTCGGTTTAAAAATACGGAGGGTACTGTCTGACTTGCCATTTACCACCTCTTCTTCCAGATAGTAATTCTCATAAATTGTTACGCCTTCTTTTTCCAGTTCTGTAAGCAGCGTATCGTCAGCTTCTTCCATCAGTTCGAAATTACCGTCTTCAATATTGTACTTTTCAAAACTCTCATTATAGGCAGTTATCATACTGCTTCCTGCCACCAGAAATCCCGATACAAATCCGATAGTAGCTGTCAGGAACAGGAAAATCACAAGATATTTTCCAAAATCTGTTTTCAATTCCCTTGGAATTCGTTTTCTTAATGGACTCTTCACTTTCATCACCGCCTTTACCAGTCAAGTTCCTGTGCAGGAATCTTCACTTCATTGGTGTAATCCTTTCGAATCTGTCCATCACGCAGCTTAATGACACGGTCTGCCATGTTTTTGATGGCATCATTATGGGTAACCATAATAACGGTATTTCCATATTTCTGATTTACATCCTCAATCAGCTTCAAAATCTCTTTGGATGTATTGTAATCCAGTGCTCCGGTCGGCTCATCACAGAGCAGGATATCCGGGTTCTTTACAATAGCACGGCCAATGGCTGTGCGCTGCTGCTGTCCACCGGATAACTGGTTTGGCAGCTTATGACGATGCTCATATAGTCCCAGTGTCTTAAGCAATTCGTCAATGTCTAATGATTTATCACTCAGATATGCTCCTACCTCGATATTTTCCTTCACATTGAGGTTTGGAATCAGATTATACATCTGAAATACATATCCTAAATGGCGGCGGCGGTAATTCGTCAGTGCCTTTTCGTTCATATCTGCTGTTTTCTCTCCATTGATGGAAATATAGCCGCTGTCTGCACTGTCAATTCCTCCGATAATATTCAAAAGTGTTGATTTACCGGAACCAGACGGTCCTAACAATACGCAAATCTCACCTTTTTCAACAGAGAAATTAATTCCCTTCAAAACTTCTGTTTTTGCCTCTCCCTGTCCAAAACTTTTTTTCAAATCCTGAATCTCCAGAAACATATTCATCCTCCTTTTTCTTTTCTGACTCTTTTTTCAGTTCTTTTATTTTGTTACTCCTGCTTCCCTCTTTCCCAATGTTGTACTATTTCCAACTTCCTGTTAGCTTTTTGTAACTTTTGTTAGTATAGGCTATCTTCCTGGTAAAAGAAAGGCGTTTACTGATTCTTTTTCTCAATAAACGCCTTTATACTATTTCTTTGCAATGTGCAGTGTCCGCATGGAATTTAAAATTGCAATGACAGATACACCTACATCTGCAAATACTGCTTCCCACATATTGGCAATACCAAATGCACCGAGTATCAGCACAATTGCTTTTACGCCAAGTGCAAATACGATATTCTGGTGCACGATGGAAAGTGTCTTTCTTGCAATCTTCACAAGAGATGCAATCTTTCGCACATCATCATCCATAAGAACTACATCTGCAGCTTCAATGGCTGCATCGGAACCCATACTTCCCATTGCAATTCCAATGTCTGCTCTGGTCAGTACTGGTGCATCGTTGATGCCATCACCCACAAATGCAAGTTTTTCTTTCTCATGCTGTTCTTTCAGAAGTGCCTCAACCTGACTTACTTTGTCACCCGGCAGTAATTCTGCATGCACTTCATCCAGTCCCAGTTCATCTGCTACTGCCTGTGCTGCTGCCTTACGGTCTCCGGTCAGCATAACGCATTTCTTCACGCCTACCTTCTTCATGCTATGGATAGCTTCTTTTACGCCTTCCTTAATGGAATCGGAAATTACAATGGTTCCGGCAAATGCGCCATCTACCGCAACATAAATTACGGTTCCAGCACTGCTGTTTTCGGTATAGGAAATATTCCGGGCTGCCATCATTTTGGCATTTCCAAGCCATACTTCTTTTCCATCTACAAATGTATGAATTCCATGTCCGGCAATTTCTTCCGTTCCATTTACCCGGTTCATATCCAGTTCTTTGCCATAGGCTTCACGCATGGAATTAGCAATCGGATGATTAGAATATCCTTCTACATGGGCTGCAAGCTCTAAGAGTTCCTCTTTACTTCCATTTACCGGAAGTACCTCAGATACCTTGAACTCGCCTTTGGTCAGTGTACCGGTTTTATCAAATACGATAGTGGTCATCTCAGCCACTGCCTCTAAATAGTTACTTCCTTTTACCAGAACACCTAAGTTAGAAGATGCTCCGATACCACCGAAGAATCCCAATGGGACTGAGATTACAAGGGCACACGGGCAGGAAATAACAAGGAAAATACAGGCTCTCTGAATCCACTCAGCCCAGCCGCCGCCTAAAATAATCGGTGGCAGGATTGCAAGAATTACTGCTCCAATGGTAACAACCGGAGTGTAATATTTTGCAAATCTGGTGATAAAGTTCTCCACTCTTGCTTTCTTGCTGCTGGCATTCTCCACCAGTTCCAGAATCTTGGATACTGTGGAATCCTCGAATGCTTTTGTTACTTTTACCTTTAAAGTACCGCTTCCATTGACACAGCCGCTGATGATTTCATCACCTTCTGCTGCTCTTCTTGGAACAGATTCTCCGGTCAGTGCCGCGGTATCGACCATGGACTCACCTTCTACTACAATTCCATCCAATGGAATACGCTCGCCCGGTTTTACCACAATGACAGTGCCTATTTCCACATCATCCGGATCTACCTGGACTAATTTGCCATCCTCTTCCACATTGGCATATTCCGGACAAATGTCCATCATATCTGCAATGGACTGTCTGGATTTTCCAACGGCATAGCCCTGGAAAAGTTCTCCAATCTGATAAAACAGCATAACTGCAACACCCTCGGAATACTCCCGTACACCAAATGCGCCAAATGTTGCAATCATCATCAGAAAGTTCTCATCAAATACCTGTCCATGACTGATATTCCGGAACGCTTTAAATATAATATCATAGCCAATCAAAAGGTATGGTACCAGATAAATAATAAAAATCAGGACTGGCTGTGTAATCTGTTCTAAGACACCAACGTGTTCCAATACCAGAAGTGCTACAAACAGCACTGCAGTAACCAGAATACGTTCCAGCATTTTTTTCTGATTCTTTGTCATAAGCTATCTCCTATCGCAGAATCCGGCAGTCCGGTTCTACCTTTGCACATACTTTGGCTACTTCATCCATAATTTCTTCAAAACGCTCATCTTCTGCATCGATGGTCATTTTCTGTGTCATGAAGCTTACTACTGCATCATTGACTCCCGGGATTTTCTTGATTGCATCTTCCATTTTTGCTGCACAGTTTGCACAGTCTAAGTCTTCCAATTTAAATTTTTTCTTCATTATAATATCCTCCTCATTCTTCAATATGTTCTCTGCCCTGGTCGATAATGGTTCTTACATGTTCATCTGCCAGTGAATAAAATACGGATTTTCCTTCCCGCCTGCTGCTTACCAGCTTCGCCTGTTTTAAAATCTTAAGCTGATGGGATACTGCTGACTGCGTCATGTTCAACGTCTCTGCCAGATCACACACACATACTTCCGAGCCAAATAATACAAACAGGATCCGGATTCTGGTAGAATCACCAAATACTTTAAAAAGCTCTGCCAGATCATATAATTCATCTTCATCCGGCATCTTCTCCCGTGCCTTCTTAAGAAGCTCTGCATGAATGCAGTTTTCTTCGCAGCATTCTACATCGTTCATTGCCATCCTCTCACCTCCAGCTCGTTTCAACATATGAGCATTTGTTCATATGTTCATAATACGCTTGGGATTTCAAATTGTCAATATGAAGTTGGAAATTTTTATAAAAAATTTTTCTATGATATACTCTTATATCTATATTCAGGCAGGACAGCCTCCTGCCACATACAAAGGAGTATTTATTATGCATGATTTTAACTTTGAAATGAACCAGTATTTAACCTACTGCCGCACCCAGAAACGCCTTGATGGCAAAACCTTAAAAGCATACCGCATCGACCTTACACAGTTTGGTACCAGCCTTGCGGCTGCCTTTCCTTCTGCTTCCAGTATATCTGACATCTCTCCTGCTATATTAGAGTCCTATGTTGCCACCCTTCATGAACAATTCAAGCCCAAAACCGTAAAGCGAAAGCTTGCCTCCCTCAAAGCCTTTTTCCACTACCTCGACTACCGCGACCGCATTGTCTCCAACCCTTTTAACAAATTGCATATCAAATTCCGGGAACCGGTGATTCTGCCTAAAACCATTCCGCTTCCTACGATTGAATTGCTTTTATCTTCTATCTATCACCAATACTCCCACGCTGCCACCGATTTCCAGCGTAAAAATGCGCTCCGGGATGCTGCTGTTATCGAGCTGCTCTTCGCCACCGGCATCCGAATCTCTGAGCTGTGTTCCATCACACCGGATGACATCAACCTTTCCAACCGGACTCTGCTTATCTTCGGCAAAGGTTCCAAAGAGCGGCTCCTCCAGATTGGCAATGACGATGTTGTCCACACCCTGCTGGAATACTGGAAATGTTACCTTCCTGATATTAAGCGTACCAACCGCTTCTTCGTCAACCAGGCAGGGCGTCCGCTCTCCGCCCAGTACGTCCGCCGAACCATCCGGAAATACTGCAGCCTTGCTTCCATTGATATGCACATCACTCCGCACATGTTCCGCCACACCTTCGCCACCAGCCTCTTAGAAGCCGATGTGGACATCCGCTACATCCAGGAAATGCTGGGGCACAGTTCCATCCACATCACAGAAATCTACACCCATGTTTCCACAGCAAAGCAGCGGGACATTCTGATGAACAAGCATCCGAGGAAGGATTTCAGGGTGGGGTAAAAGTTGAAAAATGAAAGTTTATGACAGCTACATGAAGAGACATTCTGAAGGGATGTCTCTTTTTGATGGATAATAGGAGATTATCCATCGTTTTTGATGGTGATTCATATCCTGT
>NZ_QUHR01000005.1 GCF_003479605.1 Roseburia sp. AF12-17LB | reverse complement strand
TCAAGGTCGAGCCAAAAATTTTTTAAGTCGAATTATATATAAAAACCGGTTACACTCATGCACGAAGTACGAATTGGTTGTGCATTTTTACCAATAACTATAACCATAATTTCTTGCAATGCAGAGCAACTACGAAAAGCACACTTTGCGAATTTCTCGCGTAAATAAAAAAAGAAATCTGAATCTCCTTAGAAATTCAAATTTCTTCTATCTTGTAAGTATTTATTTAATGTAAAACATTCCTCAATCGTCTGACCACACACTGAATATACTCTGTATTCGATGGTTTGTTCTGTATTGAGCCTCTCCATTCTGGATTCTTGAGGTATGATATCTCCTTATCTGGCCTTGACCATACCCGTTCTATTACGTTTCGAATTGATTTTTCCACACCACTTACTGATGTCTGATATACTTGTGCAACCTGCGGATAAACATCATTCGTTATCTGGATTGACGTACCATTGGGAACAGCCAACAGAATCCCAATTGCTCTTGCAAGATATTTGGTTCCTTTTCGGTCCGGCTCAAAACCGCTTTTTATCAGTTCACCCCATGCCAGTACATACTGAATTTCGGTTTCTTCCTGTTCCGTATAGATTACCTTTCTTCCATTATGATATTCGCTTTCTCCATCTGCAGTCGTTGGTGCGGTCAGCTTAATTATTTCAATAATTTTCTTTGGTGAAAATAATTCGTTATTTTTCTTATAAACCAAATCTATATCTAACTTATTGATGCTATGCAGAAAATGCTCCGAACCATAATTTGTTGTTACGATAATTTCCGGATGTTTCTTTAACTTCCGTTTCATCTCTATAATGAGATGGATTCCGTCACCTTCTTCTAACTCCAAATTTACAATTACTGCATCTACTTCCTGTTCTGTCAGAATATTGATTGCATCACTCTGCCGCCCCGTTACCGCTACCAATGCAAATTCTTCATCCCGGGCTATTTCTAATGCATATTCCTTGCACAAAAGTTTATCACTTTCTACAAGCATGATTCGAATCATTCTTTCTTTTCCTCCCTCAGCATTCCGATTCAGCTTCCTAGCTGTTTTGTGGAATCTACTCCCTGTATCTATACAATGCTACAGATATATATTTATATCATTTTGTCAAAAAAATCAATACCCTTTCTCTTTTTCCTTCTTCCGCAGTGCTTCCTTAAAGCCCTTCAGGGCATCGAAGGGCATAAACTGCTTGGCACGGTCTTCGATGTCCATTTTCTCTCTTCTCAGATTCTCTCTCTCATTCCAGCCGGATGCGTTTTCCTGCTGTCCGGCTCCCATGGTGTCTCTTCTATACGCCACTCTTATGCCCTCCAATCTGACCGTTTCGTTCTATTGTCGTTGCACTCTCTTCCAAATTCATTCCCTTTAAAATAGCATTCCTGCCGTAGCGCTGCTTGATGGAGATTGCTGCACGCTGTGCCTTCACATCCTTCTCTGTCTCTTCCGGGTCTGAAAACAAATCAAATTGCTGATAATCTTCTGCCATTACGCCGGTATAAGTCAATGTAATCCGCCGGATATATGCTCCCGGTCTTACAATTCTCCGATAAAGCTGCTCTACATAAGACAGCAGCCGGCGGTTGGAGCTGGTTGCACTGCGCAACGTTGTGCTTCCCTTCGCCGGTTCAAAGCATTTCTGATTGCTGTAACCGATTACCAGACTGATATGGGATGTTACAAGGCCCTGGTCTACCAGGTCAAGGCACAATAAATCTGCCATCTCTTTTACCACCAGTACACCTTCCTCGTACTCATAATCCCGCGGCAGCACCTGACCGCTGGAAAAGGATGTATTCTTCGGCCGATATGCCTTGATGTCCGCTATCGTTACCGGTTCTCTTCCCCATGCGTGATCAATTAACAGCTCTGCATCTATGCCAAAAGCCTTATATAATAAAGACTCTCTGGCATGGGCAATCTCTTTCATTGTACAGATGCCCATATTCGATAGACGCTCTACCGTTCCACGCCCCACCCGCCAGAAATCAGTCAGCGGTTTATGTTTCCAGAGCTTCTCCCGGTAGCGTGCTTCATCCAGATAGGCAATCCGGTCTGTTTCATGCTTTGCCATAATATCTAAAGCAATCTTCGCTAAATAGAGATTGGTTCCTACTCCACAGGCGGCAGGAATCCCGGTCGTATCTAAAATATCCTGCATAATTTTTCTGCCCAGTTCCACTGCTGTCATCTGATAGAGATGCAGATAATCCGTCACATCCAAAAATGCTTCATCAATGGAATAGACCTGAATATCTTCTTTTGCAATATATTTTAGATATACGCCATAGATTTCCGCTGCATAATCAATATATAGCTGCATACGGGGTGGTGCCATCTTATATGGAATTTCTTTGGGAATCTGAAAGACACGACACCGGTTGGGAACTCCCATCTGCTTTAACGCCGGTGATACGGCAAGACAGATGGTTTTCTCTGAGCGTTCCGGGTCTGCGACTACCAGCCTGGCAGTCAGCGGATCCCATCCCCGTTCCACGCACTCCACCGATGCATAAAAAGATTTTAAATCAATACATAAATAGATTTTATTTCCATTCATATCAATGCCTTTCAAGAACATTTGTTCTTGTTTTATGTTAGCACATATGTTTGGATTTTACAAGAGGAATTCTTATACAGGATTTCCACTTTCTGCTTCTAATAATACGGTTCCAACCGGAAATGCTGTCCGAAAAATCTTTCTTACCAACGGACCTGCAATCAGAAGCTGAAACGGCAGTGCCATAATAAAATTCTTTGGAATATTGGTAAGCCAGATAATCAGAAGCATATTCCATGCTCCGCTTTTTACGCAGGCTTCCAGTCCACCGTATAAGGACATGAAAATTACCATCGGAACTACCATACAATAGGAAACTGCAATCACTTTTTTCGTTGTGCTGCTTTCCGGTTTTACCAGAAAACGAAATGCAAATCCCTTTGCAATTTTAGATACCAGAAGCCAATCCAGACACATTGCGCATACATATGCCAGCGGGAATCCCAGCCAGCCTTCTCTTATTACTTCCATATTCAGTGTTCCCATATGCAGTGCTACATTATACATACTCATCCATAATACCATGGTAAAACACATTAACACCGTATAAATCAAACTTTCTCTCTTATGCATTGGCATAATCATTACCTCCATTTTTCTTTCATTAAGTCGTAAAGCTACCTATTAGTTCAAAACGAAAGTGAAATCAGAAAAGGAAATTTACACGGCAACTTCCTCCTCTTCCGATTTCACTTTTATTTTATGCTTAGGAAATATTCTGTAACATCATCTCTGTCATTTGCAGAAATGCTTCCTTCTGCTCCGGTGTAAAATCCTTACACATATCTTTTACAACCAGTGCTTCCTTCTTCGCAATCTCCTTATGAATTCCACGGGATTTCTCCGTACAGGATATTTTCTTATAACGCCGGTCATTCTCACTTGGTGCACAGATTAAAAATCCTTTTGCCTCAAGCCTTTTTATAATTCCCGTCATTGTCGGATGTGTCACCTGCTCGATATGTTCTAAGTCCTTCTGATTTACTTCTTCCACTCCATTATCTTCCATCAGACTGACTTCGCCTAATACCCGAAGCTGAACGGCAGTAATTCCGATTTCTTCTGCCCATTCATCCATTTTGCGACGGAATGCCCGGTCTATAATTGCAATCCGAAGTCCAAGCGGCATCTTCACTGCCATAATTTCACTCCTTTTAGGTAGCTTTGCTACTTATTATAAATGTTTTTCAAAAAATGTCAATCTCATTATTCTGTCCGGAGTGCTGTTACCGGGTCACTCTTCGATGCTTTCTTTGATGGGATCAGACCACCCAGAAGTGTCAAAAGGATACTGAGTAAAATCAGCACCAGTGCCGGAACTACCGGAAGCACCGCACTTACATCGGTTGTATTTGCAAGATTATGGATAATCGCATTGACCGGAATAATCAGAAGCAGTGTAAATCCGATTCCAATCAGTCCGGCACACAGTCCGATAATAAAGGTCTCTGCATTAAATACCTGGGAAACATTCCGCTTCGATGCTCCGATGGCTCTTAGGATTCCGATTTCTTTTCTTCGCTCTAACACACTGATATAAGTAATGACACCAATCATAATTGAAGATACCACCAGCGAAATTGCCACAAATGCAATCAGTACATATGTGATAATATCCACAATATCGGTTACGGAAGACATCAGCGTTCCTACCATATCGGTATAGGTTATCACCTGCTCGTCCCTGCCTTCCTTTTCCATGCGGTTATTGTATGCATCTAAAATTTCTACCACATGCTCCTTGCTTTCAAAATCCTTCGGATAAATATTAATTCCGCTTGGCACTGCAAAATCCACATAGCCTAATTTCTTTAAGTTATTCTCATAGGTTGTTCCGGTTGCAGAACCCATAGACATCAAAAGCTCTGTCAGCTCATCCTCATTCATATTAATCTGAAATGCATTTAAAAATGCTTCTTCATCCACCTGCATGCCGGATGCCATGGCACTTTGCAGCTTGTTTCCCATCTGTGTCACTGCCTGCTGCATATACTGCTGTATTGCCGTCATCATCTGCTGCTGTACTGCATCCACATTCATAACATTCGAAAGTCCGGCTGCAATTCTCTGCTGACCATCTGCTGTATTCAGATATGCCGCAAAAGAATCTCCCAATTTTGCCGGGTCAGGTAATCCATTATTCTGTGCATAAGTCTGATAACCTGCAAATAATTCAGAAGACAATTTCTGCATCTGCTCCTGCGTAATCTCAATATTTCCACTACCTGTAAATATCTCAGATGCCCACGCTGTTATGATCCCCTGGGCTTCCTCTGTCTGCAAATATTCTGCTAAGTACTCATCAAATTTCTCCGGGTCGGTATAACCATGGTCTATGACATACTGCTGATATCCACCCATAATCTGCTGGATGAGGCTCTGTATCTGCTCCGGTGTAATAGTTACCATGCCATTTGCTGTAATAATCTCTTTGATATTATCGGATAAAATTTTCCGGGCTTCTTCCGTATTTAAATAGTTCATAAAATACTGGGACAGATTCGAATAATCTGCCTGCGGATTATCCTTTGCATACTGCTGGTAGCCCTCTAAGAGACTGCCTGCAATTGCCTGCATTTCTTCCGCAGAAATTGACTGACCCATGGAAGAAGCATCCATGGAAAATGCTTCGGACAAATCGGCACTTCCCATATCCCCCATAGAATTTTCCAACCCGCTTAAGGCACTTTCATCAAAGGAAAATGCTTTTTCCAATGCTTCACTGTCTACGGTAAACAATGACTGCATATCAAATCCGTTTTCCTTATCTACCTCACCAAACACTTCATTGGTAAAGACATTTACGGATGGATTTGCAAGCTGCTGTTTTACTATCTCACTCTTTGCCGATTCCTCTGCCACATGCTTTGTCAGAGATTTTGGATATGCAATTCCTGTATTTAAGGATGCGGCATTACTTCCTTCTGCCGGCTGCACCACACCTACAATCGTAAGGTCTTCGCCATCTGCCACCAGTTGTTTCATAAAATCTTCATTATCCGACTTATTCTTCCAGACCTGATACTCTTCATCATAAGTATAATAATCCGCACTGTTCACCAGCTTAAACCGGATTCCTACCAGATCTTTATAAGTATAAGTTCCAAAATCAGATGGCGTCTCGATATTTTCCTCACTGGCAAACTGCTGTATCATTTCATCTAATTCCAGCGGGTCACGAAGACCTAATGTATACAGTAAAAAGTCACTAATTCCGCCATTGGAAGTAAGCACCACCACACACTCATTATAATTTTCCGGCCAGCGTCCTTCCTTAATATCATACTGCTTTTCATATAACTTACTGTTTTCCGGCATCTCATAAAAAACATCCGTGCTCATCATGGATGACATCAGACTATTGGAACCAGATGAAGTTCCAAGACCTACTGCATCAAAAGATTTGTCCGGATTTACCTGACGTATCCCGTCTTCATTTTCCTTAAAAATCTGCGGACTGATATTATAAGTATACTCCACCGCTGTAGTATACTGCTCAATTCCACTGTCTCCTTCATCAAGATACTTTTTCAAAGCCTCCAGGTCATTAGATGCCATCGTGGAAAACATATTGGTTACCATCTTAATGACTTTTACTTTATCCCCGGAATTTTCTTTATCTGTTTTGGCATTTCCGTCATCACTTTCCGTATTCTTTTCAGAATCTGCCATTCCAAGACTCATGGATGCCAGACTGAATCCCGTACTCTGAATCTGCAGCGGATATTCGGATAAGGTCTCTTCCTCTACATTTTTGATGTATTTATTTACACCGGTAGAAAGAGATAATATCAGTGCAATGCCGATAATTCCAATAGAGCCTGCAAAGGAAGTCAGCAGGGTTCTTGCCTTTTTCGTTTTTAAATTATTAAAGCTTAAGGACAATGCCGTAAGAAATGACATGGAGGATTTTCCCATGTTTTTATGCTCCGGTTCCTTCAACATTTCTTCATCCACTTCATAAGGATTGGAGTCAGCACGAATTTTTCCATCACTTAATCTAACAATTCTGGTAGCATACTGCTCTGCTAATTCCGGGTTATGGGTTACCATAACTACCAGCCGGTCTTTTGCCACTTCCTTCAGCAAATCCATGACCTGCACACTGGTGTCACTGTCTAATGCTCCCGTCGGTTCATCTGCCAGCAGAATATCCGGGTCATTGACCAAAGCTCTTGCAATGGCTACACGCTGCATCTGTCCACCGGACATCTGGCTTGGCTTCTTGTGTAACTGGTTTCCCAGTCCCACCTGCTCTAATGCCGCAACGGCTCGTTTCTTCCGCTCTGCCTTACCGATACCGGAAATGGTCAATGCCAGTTCCACATTTGCAAGTACCGTCTGATGGGGAATCAGATTATAACTTTGAAACACAAAACCAATGGTATGGTTCCGGTAAGAATCCCAATCCCTGTCCTTGTATTTCTTCGTGGATATTCCATTGATAATCAAATCTCCGCTATCATAACGGTCGAGTCCTCCGATTATATTAAGCAATGTGGTCTTTCCCGAACCACTCGGCCCGAGGATTGCCACGAACTCATTATCCCTTAAATTTAAGCTGACATCATCCAGTGCCTTCTGCACCAGACTTCCGGTCTTATATTCCTTATAAATGTGTTGAATCTGAAGCATATGATATTCTCTCGTTTTCCATTTTTTATTTTTCTATTTTACTTTTTCTTTCTCACTCTGTTTTTTATATTACCTTATTTTGAACATTTTTACATCTCACTTTCGAAAAATATCATGGTTTTCATAAAAATTTTAGAAATACCCGTAAGTGCAGAACAAAGAATATGCCTTGGCACATTCTAGCGCCTGCGGCGGTCGCTTGCGACATCTACCTTATACGCCGCAGTGCGCATCCTCGCGGAGTGTTTTTTACTTTACAGGAAAGCAATTTCCTGTAAAGTAAAAAGAGGACTCTGTTTTCTGACCTGCCGCCAGATTCCAGAATCCTCTTTTCTTTTTCTTTATCTTCTAATCAAATAATCCAATGTGATATTTTACCTTCCGGCAAATCTTCCATACCAGAAGTACCGGCATTGCCAGTACCAGATAAGCACAGGAAAGAATTCCTACTCCACCACCTAAGATTATCATAATCCAGATAAAAATATTCATTTCTTACACCTCGCATATTATTATTTTATGTATTTAATATGCGGGTGCCAATGCTTCCTTCTTTCCGTCCGCCTTCCGCTCAAACCTTGCTAACATCAGGCTCCTTAGTACATTATCGCCATGCTTCTTCCGATTCCTCTGAATACGTCCCATAAAAAGCTGTGGCAGCACCACCAACAGCAGCCAGAACATCATTCCAATATTTCTCCTATGGTTCGCCAGTCTACCGCTGCAGCCTAGTGTCAATGCCGCAATGCCTGTATTCTGCATCTGCTCCTCTCTGGATAACATCTTATCCGGAGTATCTAAAAGACGGACATTCTTTAATTCTATGTAATTTACTGCAAAGGCTTCTTTCTCTGCCGGGGAAACCTGTTCTGTTCTGGTGGATGCGCCTGCAATGGCTACCAGAAACAGGATGCTCCACAGCAGTGCCAAATGCCTGATTATCTTTTTCCGATACATCTGTCTCATTCCTTACCCTGTGATTAAGCTTAGTATATGTCGCAGGACAGCTTCCGTCAAGAGTTGATGCAGCCAGATGGGCTAAGGACAGAGAGAAAAATACAAGCACAAATTTGCGCCGGTTGCCAGCCGAAATCAAACACAATATCGAAATTCTTATGTGCCCTTGCAGATTCCAGTTCGCATCCGCTTCCGACGGACAGACGGGGTGAGCAGTCAAAGCAGCGGAAAGACAATTTATTATCAGAAAAAACACTTTCAAGAACGATAACGCATTTCATCAAAAACTTCTTCCCGGACACCGGCGCAAATTTGGCTTATTTTTTTAACTCTCTCACTCCTCTGACCATCTGGATGACAACGGTCGGAAGTGCTGCCAGCAGAATAATCTCAATCACAGCAGGACCAGACAATGATTCTACTGAAAATAATCCCCGGAGCAGCGGTACAAAAAGCACCAGTCCCAGCAGCACGCTTCCAGACACAAATGCAAGGATACTGTATGGATTTCCGGTAAAGCCCAATGCAAAAATGGTCTTGTTTCCACGACAGTTAAATCCATGGAAAAGACGCGCCAATGTCAGTGTTGCAAATGCCATAGTGGATGCCATTGCCGCACCTTTTCCATTTCCGATATAAAATGCTGCCATGGTGGATGCCGCAATGCATAAGCCCTGCAACATAATTCGCCGGAATGTCTCTCCAGATAAAATTCCTTCCGATGCCTGCCTTGGTTTTTCTTCCAATAAACTTTCATCCTGCGGTTCCACGCCAATGGCAATTGCCGGAAGGGAATCTGTCAGCAGGTTAATAAACAGTAAATGCACCGGAGCAAATGGAACCGGAAGCCCCAAAAGGGATGTATACAATACAGATAAAATTCCTGCCATGTTGCCGGAAAGTAAAAATAAAATAGCATTTTTTATATTACGGTAAATGTTTCTTCCGTTCGTTACTGCTTTAATAATCGTAGCAAAGTTATCATCTGTTAATATCATGGCTGCCGCATCCTTTGCCACTTCCGTTCCGGTTATTCCCATGGCTACTCCGATGTCTGCCTGCTTTAATGCCGGTGCATCATTTACACCATCTCCGGTCATGGAAACGATATTGCCCCTCTTCTGCCAGGCTTTTACAATCCGTATCTTATGCTCCGGTGACACTCTCGCATAAACAGATATTTTATCAATCTTTTCTTCCAGTTCTTTTTCCGGGCAGGCATCCAGCTCTGTTCCGGTTAATGCCAGATCCCCCTCTTCATAGATTCCAATACGCTTTGCAATCGCAACGGCTGTGATTTTGTGATCTCCGGTAATCATTACGGTGCGGATTCCCGCCCGCTTCGCATCTGCTACTGCCTGTATGGATTCTTCCCTTGGCGGGTCTGCCATGGCAGCTAATCCTAAAAAGGTAAGTCCATTTTCATTTTCCACCGTCAGTTCTCCCCCGGACTTCTTACATGCAAATGCCAGTACCCTGAGTCCCTTTTCAGAAAAATGCTGATTCTGCTTCTGGATTTTTGCGATTTCTACATTATCCATCGGTCTTATCTCTTCTTCATATGCCACATTTATGCAACGGTTTAAAAGGACATCTACTGCTCCTTTTGTAAAAATAATTTCTTCTTCGCCATGCAGCCGGTATTTACTGCTCATGCATTTCCGTTCAGAATCAAATGGAATTTCTTCTAATCTCGGAATCATATTTCGAATCGTTTCTTCCTGTATGGTAAGCTGCCCTACATTTTCCGTTCTGTCCTGATTCAGGCGGACTTCGTGGAACATTTCCAACAGGGCAGATTCTGTCGGATCTCCCAGTACTTTTCCATCCGTTATGCTGGCATCATTATTTAAAATAGCATTGTATAAAAAAAGCCTTTGCAGGCTGGACTCCAAGGTCATCTCATCCGGTTTACAAGTCATACCATTCAGATAAACCTCTTCCACATGCATCTTATTCTGTGTCAGTGTTCCCGTCTTATCGGAGCAGATTACCGATACACAGCCTAGGCTTTCCACAGCTTTTAATTCTTTGACAATGGCGTGCTCCTTTGCCATTCTCCTGCTTCCCATTGCCTGCACAATTGTAACAATGGAGCCTAATGCTTCCGGTATTGCCGCTACTGCCAGTGCAACAGCAAACATCATGGCATCAATGACCGGCATCTTCCGGTAAATGCCAAGGCAAAAGACCAGTGCACAGATTACCATAATCAGTATTGCCAGCTTTTTGCTGAAAGAATCAAGACTTATCTGAAGCGGAGTCTTCCGCTCCTTCGTCTGATTCATCAACCCGGCAATCTTTCCTAATTCCGTATCCATTCCTGTTGCTGTTACAAGTACCTCCGCTCTTCCATATGTTACAAAGCTTCCGGAAAATACCATATTTTTCCGGTCTGCCAACGGTACTTCTTCCGGCAATACTTCTTCATTCTTTTCTACATTGACAGACTCTCCTGTCAGTGAGCCTTCATTGACCTGCAGGGAATAATTGCGAAGAATTCTTCCGTCTGCCACAATCATGTCCCCTGCTTCTAAGATTACATAATCCCCGGGCACAATCTCTTTGGATGCAATCTCCTGACGTTTTCCATCCCGGATAACCCGGGCCGCTGGTGCCGCCAAATCCTTCAAACTATCCAGTGATTTTTCTGCCTTCCTATACTGTATCGTACCAAGAACAGCATTCATAAGTAATACCAGAAAAATTACGATAGTGCTCTCAACATTTCCGGAAAACATGGAAATAATTGCTGCAATAATCAGGATTATGACCATCAAGTCACAAAACTGACTTAAAAACACCTGCAGCAGACTCTTATGTCTGCCCTCGCTCAGCCGGTTCTCGCCTGTCTCTTTTCGTATTCTTTCTACTTCTTCTTCTGTTAATCCTTTTTCCCGAAAGCCAAACATTTCTTCCAACTGCTCTTTCGTACAATTCCAATATGCTTTCATATACGCTTAACCTCCTGCTTTTTATGTTACCGGGTATCAACCATGCACAACAAAGAATGTGCCTTGGCACATTCCCGCGCCTGCGGCGGTCGCTTGCGGCATCTACCTTATACGCCGCAGTGTGCATCCTCGCGGAGCGTTTTTTACTTTACAGGAAAGCAATTTCCTGTAAAGCAAAAAAGGAACGAGCACTTTTACCGCATCAAAATAATACGGTAAAAGTCTCGTTCCTCTGCAGTGTATATTCCGGTTATCCCTCTTCAGATAACGTGATGACGAAAAATACAACACCGGCTATCCGGTGCGAACTACTCCCTGATACGCCATCATCATAACATATACCTTTTGTCTCCGTCAATGCCTATTTTTCTGACTCTTCCCAGTAACAACAGGTATCCTTTCCTTTATGCTTCGCTGTATACAAAGCTTTATCTGCCTGCCTGATACTGTCTTCATAGTTATAGCTGTCTTTTCTAATCAGGGTGATTCCAACACTACAGGATACCGGAGTCGGAAGCTTCTCCCGCAGCTGTTCCTGCATCCGAACCAGTCTCTTATCCAAGGTTTTCTTTGAGCCAAATCCTTTAAACAATACTACAAATTCATCCCCACCAAGTCTTCCTATATAATCGGTACAGCGGAAGCTTTCATGAATGGTATCCACAAAAGTACGCAATACTTTATCTCCATATGGATGTCCCTTGGTATCGTTAATCTGTTTAAAATTATCAATATCCAATATAAGAAGTGCACACACTTCCCCTTTCTTTGCTTCTTCTAATACATAATGGCTGGTATATTGTTCAAATATCCGCCGGTTCAGTACGTTCGTCAACGGATCGGTATTGGCTGCACGCTCCTGTTCCTGCTGACGGCGTTTCTGTCCATCTATATCCTTAAGATACAGCAGTGCATACATATTTTCTGTTACCTGCTCCTGAAATACATGTACGGTAAGCTCCATCCAGTGGTAACTTCCTCTTGCCATCCTTCTGCGAAGCTGATAATTCACAGTAGCCGTTCCACTGTTATAATTATAAACCATCTTTTCCTGCTCTAATACATCATAGCATCCAAACTGGTCTTCCTCTAATACCAGTTCATCAATATGACGGTTGAAAACCTTCATATAATTTAATGCTTCCCGCTCGCCCTCTGCTACGTAATCTTTCCAGAGTCCACCACTGCTTTGAATCTTACCATTACTCAGGTCTACCTCAGCATATGCCACGGTCTCCGACAGCATTGCCTGATAAAAGTCCTCTCTCTGTAAATATTTTAACTGGATATTCTGATGATCTTCAATCTGATAAATAGTAACTATCCTCAAATTTTCATCCTGTTTCTGGTCTCCGATTTTACAGATATCCAGACGGAACCATTCAAACTCATCCTGCTTGTTTTTTAAAAGAATTTCTAATACCTGATCCTCTTTTCTATATTCTACACCGGTAAACGCTGCGTGAAATACATCCCGGAAATGGGGATGTACCATTCCATCCTCCCAGCTTTCCGGAAATCCAACCTCTTTTAGCTGATTTCCCTTTAACATAGAACGATTTGTATGGAAATAAATGGTATGTTTCTTCTCATTATACTCCATACGTTCATATTCCTGACTCTTTAAAAATTTTTTCCGAATCATATCATTATTGATACGATGATATCCTTTTAATGTATAGACACCATTTTCCTGATGACCAAGCACTCCAACACAGCGTACTGTCACTTTTCCACGTTCCGGATGATTCCAGGTATATTCCATCTCAATAATCTTTCCGGTTGTAATAATATCATGTAATGCATTCTGTACATAATCGTAATAACCATCACTGATGTTATCATACCAGAACCTGAAATATTCCTCGCTGTTCATAATGTCGTCTATGCCCAGAATGCTGCGCATGCTCTTATCCACATACAGACGGTTCTTTCCATTGACCGTATCCAGTTCCAGCGTCCACAGTCCCAGTTTTACAGACTGTAATATATTTTCTTCCTTCAGCATACCCGTCATACGGGCTATCATTTCACTCTTTACATCCATCATTCCGTCACGAATCAGTATATTTGAAATAAAAGGACGTATTCTGGCAAGAAAAGTCTTATCATTTGGGCGGTATTTCGGATTATCCACACCAATAAATCCAAATAAATGACCTTCATTTAACAATGGAAGAAGCATCAGCCTGCGTATTTCCTGATGCACTAATATTTTCCACAAATCCGGTGCTGACTCCCGATACATATCCACATCTTTGATAATAACCGGTCTGTCTTCCTTCAGACTGCCAATCACCAGTTTTACCCGGTCACCCGGTACTGATGCGAGGTAAAGCTGCTGGCTCTGAATCTCATTTTCACACCACTCACAGACATTGCTCCAGCTATCTGCCTCTTTGGAATATAAAAAGATATAGCAGCGGTCTGCCTGATAAAATTCCCCGGTATGATGAAGAAGTTCACTGATGATATCAGCTTCATTTTCTTTTTCTTTCGCCTCTTCCAAGGCTTTCACAATGCCCTTTTCCACTTCTAACTGTTCTTCCAGCCTGCTCATGGAAATATTGATGGTATTCATGTCAATACCTATCTGAAGGCGTGCTGCCTTATTGCCCCAGTTTACTAATTTATCCTTCATCAACATCTGGGTTCCTAAGAATTCATTATTTGCATATCTGGTCAAAAACTTCTTATGCTTTAATTTTGCCATATTACAATCTGGGCACGGTTCTTCCCTGCCCTCTAATACCTGATAACATTTCTTGCCGGCATAATCACTGACGCCGCTGATTCGTTGTCCGGCAGAGTTCATATAATATAACTCATAGCTTTCCGCATCTATGACATAGACCATCTCTTCTAACTGGTCTAATATTGCTTTATAATCGGTACCATCTCCTGCTTCCGGCAGAATCACTGTGCTATTCCCACAATCTTCCTGCCACCGTTCTTCCTCTACATGTCCAAAAATATACTGTTTTTCAAACAGCTCTTCTTCAATCGGTTTACTGAAATAGAACCCCTGTAAAACTTCAGGTGCAAGCTCTGCAAGTGTCTGTAATTCCTCCGGTGTTTCTACCCCTTCACATACTACCCGGATCTGTGCACTTCTTGCCAGTTCCAAAATATTACGAAGAAGCCGGTAATTGTATGCACTCATATTAATCCGGCTGACAAAGCAGCGGTCAATTTTAATCTCATCAATTGCCAGACTCTTAAGATAACTTAAGCTGGAATATCCGGTTCCAAAATCATCCATGGAAATCTGTATACCACGCTTGCCCCACTGATAAAATAACTGATTGTATTTGGTATAATCCTGTAACTGCATGCTTTCTGTCAGTTCCAGAATAATAGCTTCTCCGGGAATTCCTTCCTGTTCTAATAAATCATAAATGTACTGGCTTAAATCCGGCTGCTGTAACTGTATATAAGAAAGATTAATACTCATACGGAATTCCGGATTATAACGCCGCCACTTTGCACACTGGGCAATGGCTTCCTTTAATACCCATTTTCCCACCTGCACAATCATTCCGCTCTGCTCTAATATTCCAATAAAAAGATTTGGTGACACTACCCCATGATATTTTGAGCGGAAACGGAGCAGTGCCTCTGCTCCCACTACTTCATAATTACTCATCCCAATCTGTGGCTGGAAGAGAAGATAAAATCCATCACACTGGTTGCGGATACTCTTTCTGATTTCTTCTGTTAAGTCAATAACCGACAACTGTTTCTCATAATCTTCTGCTGAGAAAAGAATCAACCGGTTCTTACCGCTCTTCTTGGCACGGTCCAGAGAACTTTCCGCATAGTTAAACAGTGTATTGGCATCCTTGATTCCGGACATCGGATAGCAGACTGCACCTGCTGAAAAGGTACAGTTCTCCATCATCTTCATCTGTATATTCTGGTATACCTCACGCACAGCCTCCATATCATATCCCACAAAATTAACTGCAAACCGGTCACCATCCAGACGATAAATTTTTATGTTTTCATCAATACTATTTTCCAGAAGAGCCGCAATCCTCTTTAAAATAAAATTACCATGGCCTCTTCCATATTTCGTATTGATATTTTTAAAATTATCCACACCAAGAACAAGTAAAACACCTTCTTTTCTGCTGTTCAGCATTTCATCCAGATGTTCCATTAATTTAGTACTATTAAAAAGTCCGGTAAGTGAATCTGTCTTTCCCAAAAGGACAGTATCTGATGTTCTTCCCACCATTACATAAGGAATCCCGGTCTCATCCAGTTCAGCTTTCCCACGACAGCTGATCCAGACCAGATTGCTGTTTCTGTCTACCAGCCGGTATTCCAAATCATGTATCAGGCTTTTTCCAGAGCAGATAGATTCCATATCATTAACCCACTGGTTTAAGTCTCTTTCATATACAATATCTTTCCAGTCATCTATGCCGCAGCTGTTGTTTTCATCCATGCGCAATGCATATCTCTTTGATATATCATTGCTGGCGAAATAAAATTTACCCTCTTTTAAATCTGCCAGAAATAAATAATCATCGGTACTTTCACTTAATAACTGCAGAGTCTGGTAACATTCCGCAAATCCTTTTTTCCCTTTAAACAATTCATCCAGCGTATTCTTCTCCTGCATAGCCCCTCCAAAAAATATATATTTTTCTGTCTATACATTCCTTCCTGCATTATTTAATTGTACATCAAATTATCGTTTTTTACAATATTTATTCAGAAAAGTGTCATAAAAGCACAACCGTATTCATCCGGCATCCGATGGCAGGCTGTCCGCTGCACACAATACACCCCAGCCCAGCCTTGGATTTGGGAAAAAAGAATATCCCGGCAGTGGTCTTGCTCCCCGGATGAGATATGCTTTTATTTTTTCCCCATATAAAAAAGCATCATGTTTCTCTACAATTCCCCATTGCATAAAAAGTGCTGCCGTCCCGGTTACAAATGGCGTTGCCATTGAAGTTCCGCTTCGTACGGTATAACCGCCGCCCGGTGCACAGGATTCAATGTCCACCCCTGGCGCACAGATGTCCGGTTTCACCTGATTGGTCTCTCTGGTGAACCCTCTCCCGGAAAAGGCTGCCACCTGATTATATCTTGCATCATAGGCCCCCACCGAAATTACCTTATAGGCAGTGGATGGAATTGTAAGCGTTGTCTCTTCTGTGGGATATAAAAATCCGGTTGCTTCTCCGATGACCGCAAGGGAAGGCAGCCACATATTATAGGCCCCGGTTACAATCTTTTCCGGTATCAGCGTTATTTTATAGATTCCGCTGTCGATATAATTTTCCACCGGAAGAAAATCAAAATAGATTTCCTGAAAAGGACTGAAAGGGCTTGGTTCTCCAAAATATAATAAAACCTGCGTTCCTTCGATAGTAAATCTCTGGGGGCCCTGCTGCTGCCGGATAATCCCCACCGTTTTCCCACTGGGATGTGTCATCCGGATGGAAAAAATATCCGCATAGGATTTCCAGATTTGTAAGCTTAACGCAGGCTCATATTCTCCTACTGCAAATTCCACTTCCTGTTCTCTTCCCATTACAAGCTGCCCGGAGGTATGCCCTCTGGCACTGCCTTCATTTCCGGTGCCAATCACCAGAACCGATTTCCAGTAATTTGCCATATCAGATAAATAGGTTTCAAGAAGAGAGGTTCCATCATGGGAACCATAGGTATTGCCAAAGCTTATATTTACTGCCACCGGCTGCTTAAGTTCCAGTGCTTTCCGGAGAATATAATCCATTCCAAGCATCAGCTCTGTTGTCCTTGGAAAGGAATTTTTTCCCGGTGTGCCAAGCTTTACCACCAGCAAATCACTTTCATATGCCACGCCCCGGTTTCTTTCATTGGATGATCTTCCATTTCCCGCTGCGATTCCTGCCACATGGGTTCCGTGCCCGGATAAATCCCGGCTGGGGCAGATACGGTACCCCTCCTGTATATCCTCCTGCTGCAATGCATCATTAATTATATTCCGGTCATATTCTGTCCCGAGCCGGAATCCGGCCGGTGGATTTCCTGCAATGGTCTGATCCCAGATTGCCAGAATCCGGCTGCTTCCATCTTCCTTTCTAAAATCCGGGTGTCTGTAATCGATGCCACTATCTAAAAATGCCGTTATCACACCTTTCCCACTCAATCCCGTTCCCCCTAACCCCATTTTTCTTGTATAAAGGGACGTAATGCAGGAGGCTTTGATTCCCTGCTGTACAGAGAAAAAGAGCCTCTTTGGTTTTTCCATATATTCAATTTCTGTCCGGTCTGTTACCGCATCCATCAAAGCCTCCGGCAGCCGGATAACTGCATATTCATTGCTCAGTTCTGTAACTTCAATATCCGGAAATATCTCCTCTAATTTTCTGAGACTTCCGGTATATTTTACAATGACTTCCCATGTGTCCGTTTCTTCCTGATATCCTACATTTAAGCTTAAGGACTGCTGTCTTTCCTCTTCCGTTGCATCCAGTGCCAGATTCAGTAAGTTTTCCCGTTTCGAACTGTTCATTCCATCTCCCGGCAATTTCTTTTATTACTACTCTATCGCAATCCTGTATTTTTATGCACTTCTTTTCAGCTTATTGTACCAATACTTTTTCATACTCTGCTGTCTCTTATTGTGGTGTTACGGTTCCGTCATCCTGCACCGTTACGCCAAAGGAAATGCTGTTGATATAGTCATTCAACTGCTGCTGTTCTAATTCATTCATCTGTCTGGTCTTTCCATTTTCTGCCTTTGCTCCCACCAGCTTATAAGAAATTGCACCATCCTTATCCACTACCATTTCCACTGCCATGGTGCGCTCAATGCTGCTGCCAAAAACAAAATTGCCAAGGCTGTAAAACACCGGCTTTCCGTCGATATATTCAATGCCCTGCAGACAATGGGAATGTGCACCAAACACTACATCTGCACCGGCTTCGATATATTTCTGTGCCAGCGTTCTCTGATATGCCTCAGGTTTTTCCTGATGTTCCAAGCCCCAGTGGACATAAACCACCAGCACATCACACTGACTGCGTGCTTCGGCAATGGCATTGACAAACCGCGTTTCATCATAAGTAGAAAGGACTCCCGGTACTGCGCTTTCTACATTCCAGCCGGCAACCGGAAGTACACGGGATGCTGCAAGAAATCCATACTTTTTCCCATTTACTTCTATTACCTGCACTTCCTGCGCCCGCTCTACGCTGTCCCCTGCTCCGGCATATAAAATGCCCTGTCCATCTAATGTTGTAAACGTATCACTCAATGCTTCCCTTCCATAATCGAGGATATGATTATTTGCCAGAGTGACCACGTCCACGCCCATTTCCTTTAATGCGGCTGCATAGGATGGGTCTGTGCGGAAGGTATACTGCTTATCCTCCATCTGGGTGCCCCGGTTACTAAACGGAAATTCTTCATTTACCATGGTAATATCTGCATTTACAAGCAGCTCTTTCATGCCATTATCTATGACAGCGTCTATGCCTCCGGCATCATAGTTTGTTTTAAAAGAATTGGCAAAAAGTACGTCTCCGGTAAACATCAGTGTTGTATCTTCTGTTACATCTGTTGTTTCCGTGTTTTTCCCAATCTTCTTATCTGCATCTTCAGAAGCAGCATCCTTTCCGGCTTCCGCATCATTTTTACCGTCAGTTTTATCACTGGTCTTTAAATCGGATTCTCCATTTTTATCCTTGCTGTCTTCTGCAGCTTCTGTCCCTGCTGTTGTGGCAGTCTGCCGGCTGTCCTTCTGGCGGATGCTTCCACCGTGATGGGCTGCATATATCATTGCTGCACCCAGCAGAATCACACACACTATAGAAACTATATATAATGCAATCCGAACTTCTTTCTTCATTATTTTATCTCCTTTTTTGTAGTCATGTTTCCGTGACTATTTTACCAATGAATGAGCATTTCGGCAATCGTTAAAATTTGTATACTCCTTTTGCCTTTAAACTGGCATGGTCATATTTGTTATATCTGGCTATTTTAATCAAACCACATTTTACATATGATAGGGAAAACGATTTGCAGATCACATACCAAAGAAAGGATTTACTTTATTATGAAAAATACAAAGAAAATGGTTACTGCGGCCTTGCTTGCTGCATTTACCTGCATTGCAACTATGATTATTAAGATTCCTACACCAACTTTTGGATATATTCATTTAGGAGACGGACTGGTACTCCTATGTGGTATTATCTTAGGACCTGGAATTGGTGCACTTGCCGCTGGTATCGGCTCTATGTTTGCTGATATTTTCTCCGGCTATATGACCTGGGCTCCTGCCACTTTAATCATCAAGGCTCTGACCGCATGCATCGCCGGACTTCTGTTCCACAAACTGCGTCTTAACATTTCTTCCAAAGCTAACCGCAGTGTCCGCGTTGTTATCGGCGGTATCGTAGGTGAGACTCTTATGGTTCTTGGCTACTTCCTGTTTGAAGCTGGTCTTGCTGCATTTGCCAGCGGTTCTTTCTCCTCCGCTGCTCTTGCAACCGGAATTGCTTCTTCTGCTGCAGGTATTCCATTCAATATCGTCCAGGGTGTTGTCGGCATTATTCTCTGCCTGATTCTGCTCCCGGTTTTAAGTAAAATCAATGATGTAAATGAGTGGGTTTCCAAGTAAATAATTTTATAAAAAATGATAGCAGGCAATGTCTTTTCACATTATCTGCTATCATTTTTATGCTGGCAGCCCGCAAAGGGTGTTTCTCATCGTTTTTCAAAAATTACATCAACATTTCCCACATCACAGTTTATATCCATATCATAATCTGCGTCATTGTCGATTTCTTTTTCTCTGCCAAGTCCGGAAACGGAAATATCTCCTACTTTTATAGAACCAACATCACAGCTTAAACTATAATTGTAATCCTGCTGCTCTCCGGTTAATTTCAATTCCATATTTCCCACATTACAATTGGCGTCTAAATCACCTTTTACTTCACCGGCAAAATCAAGATTTCCGGCATCCACATCCAAGCTTGCATATGCTGTCGTCAACAGTCCTTCTTTTATATCAATATCTCCTGCTCCTACTTCAACTGAAAGTTCCTCTAACTCAAGCTGTTCCGGCACTTCAATGACCACCTGTAAACGATGCACTCCATCGCCCCAATATGCTGCATGGGAATTTTCGCTGATTATTAAAGTTCCATCTTCCAATGCAGTCTCTACCTCAGCATTTTTAGAAGTTGTTATTACCTTAATCTCTTTGCCTTTTCCTTTGACTACTTTCAACATTCCTGCATCCATATCGATATCAAGTGATTTCACATCTTCCAGTGCAAATGCAGTCTCTTCTGTACTGGCTGTTCCTTTATCCTGTCCTTCCCAGTCAGTTATATCCCAATGAAATGCAAATTTATTATTTTGCACTGCTTCTACAAATTCCCGCATGGTTCCACCGGTTGCAATTCCAATTCCTAATACCACGCAGCCTAAAAGAAAGCAGCCTAATGCAATACCAAAAATAATTTTTAATGCTTTTTTCATGCGCAAGCGCCCCCTTTCTTCTTAAACAGTGACTGCCATAATTTTGCAATTCCTTTTGCAAACCATGGAAGAAACTTTCCACATACCAGAACCAGAAGTCCGGCCGCACATAATCCAATTGCAAGCATCAGAAGTCCGGCTCCCATTGAGATAAAGCCTAAGGAGATTGCTCCTGTCACCAAAATTGTAATTGCCACACCGACTACCGCTACTCCACCAATTACACAACCAACTGCTATTCCAAATAGTCCTCCGATAATTCCTGCTAACGTTCCACCAATTGCTACTAAAATACAGCCCCAGATTGGTGAAGTAAGCACCAGCAGGATTATAAGCAGAATATTTCTTGTGGTATTGTCTTCCCTCTGGATCGTTCCGTTATAATTCTGCTGCCCCATATTCTGGCTCGCTCCGTTATAATTCTGCTGCCCCATATTCTGGCTTGCACCGTTATAATTCTGCTGATTACCGGAAGATGCTGTCTCACTATTATTGCATCCTGGGAAATCTGCCCGGATGGTTGCTGCCACTTTTTCCGGTGATTCTAATTCCCGGATTATTTTTTCTTCATTTTCTTCTCCTGCATCTTCAAAGTAACTGGTATAGTATGCAATTGCTTCCCGTTTTTCCTCTTCCGGAATTCCTTCTAATAACTGCTCCAGCCTTCTCATAAACTCCTGTCTGTTCATATCTTCTCCTCTCCGGAAAATAATTCTGTTATTTTCGAAGAATAATTTTCCCATTCCTTTCGATAATATGTTAATCTTTCATTTCCATTTCCAGTTATCTTATAATACCTTCGGTTTCTGCCCCCACATTCTCTGTCATATACTTCCAGACAACCGTCCTTCTGCAATCTTCGCAGCACCGGATACAGCGTTGATTCTGACACTTCAATGGCTTTCCGCACATCCTGCGTAATCTTATAACCATAAGTACCTTCCTCATCCTTTGATACTACAGCTAAAACAATTGCATCCAGAAGTGCCGCGCCTGTATTAAATACCATGCAATCACTCCCTCCAGATTTTCATAAATATAATATTATTTTTAATGTATTACTATTTTATATTCAATACTATATATCATATAATATTATTTGTCAACCTATAAAACCTGTCACTGGCAGCCTTTTACGAATGCCGGGCAAGAAAAAAGAATGTGCCTTGGCACATTCCCGCGCCTGCGGCGGTCGCTTGCGACATCTACCTTATACGCCGCAGTGCGCATCCTCGCGGAGCGTTTTTTACTTTACAGGAAAGCAATTTCCTGTAAAGCAAAAAAAGAGCCTTGCTTCGTTCTTTTCAAACAACCAAGACTCTTTTTCTCTTATTTCTACATTCGTTTCCTGTTTTCTATTTTAATTATTTTCCGGCAAATACTTTTTCTACCACTTCCGGAAGCTGTGACAAATTTTCAATTTCCGGTACTTCATCATCAATTGTGCCAAATCCATATGCTGCATGGATAAAAGCGACTCCTGCCTTTTTGCTGGATTCGTAATCGCTCTGGATATCTCCCACATACACTGCATCGGTAAGTGCATTCCTGGATACTACCAGGGCTATATTATCTTCTTTCTGTTTTTCATTATTTCCATAGCATTCTATATCCGAAATATATTTTCCTAAGTTATAATAAGAAAGAAAAGCCTCGATATATCCGCTCTGACAATTGCTTACGATATAAAGTTCATATTTTTCCTTCAGCTTTGCAAAGGTTTCTTCCACACCCGGATATAACACCGCACCATGCCCGGACAGATATTCATTTTCATATTCGCCACATTTATCTAAAAGTTCCATCCGCTCTTTTTCCGGCATATCCGGGAAAAATTTTGCTGCAATAACATCCATTGTTTTTCCCATGATTCCACGAAAATCCTCTACAGTCAGAGGTGTACGGTTCACTTTTTCCTGTTTTAATATTTCATTCCAGGATTCTGCCACACCGACTGTAGAATCCCACAGAGTTCCATCCATATCAAAAATTATTCCCTGCTTCATTTTTCTTTCCTTCTTCTATTTTTCTGTTTTCTATTAGTTTTCTATTAGTTTTTGAATTTTTTGTTCAATTTTATTCCTACATGGTGTATAATACCATTATTATTAAAAAAATTGCAAGGAGATTTCTTATGAGTCAGGAAAAAGTTGACCGTTATAAAGAACAAAAGAAAAATCGTAAAAAAATAATGAAACAGGAGAAATGCAAGCGTTATCTGGGTTATACCGCTACCGTTGTTGTCATTGCACTTATCATAGGCTGGGCAGGCTTCTCCATTTATAAAAATCATGAAGCAAATAAACCGGTATCCTATACAGAGGTAGATTTAAGTGCTCTTACGGATTACTATTCCAATCTGCAGGTGGACTAATTTGAGTGGAACAGATATCATCCAATTAGTAAGTCTTGTCATACTGATTCTTTTATCAGCATTCTTTTCTTCTGCTGAAACCGCCCTTGTAACCGTTAACCGGATTAAGATGCGGACCTTGGCAGATGAAGGAAATGTAAGGGCAAAGCGCGTGCTTGCTATCACGGATCATTCATCTAAGATGTTAAGCGCTATTTTAATCGGGAATAATATTGTAAACTTATCCGCCTCTGCTATTTCTACAGCACTTGCCATCCGCATTTTCGGAAGTGTTGCTGCCGGAATATCAACTGGAATTTTAACTGTTTTGATTCTGATTTTCGGTGAAATCACTCCAAAAACAATTGCTACCATACATTCCGAAAAACTGGCATTGGCGTACTCCGGAGTTGTCAGCTTTCTTATGAAGGTTCTTACTCCTGTCATCTTTATTATTAATATGCTTTCCCATGGCTTCTTAAAGCTCCTGCATATTAATCCTGATGCCAAGAAGCAGACCATGACAGAAGCCGAGCTTCGTACTATCGTAAATGTCAGTCACGAATCCGGTGTTATTGAGAATGAAGAACGCAATATGATTAATAATGTGTTCGATTTAACTGATTCTGAAGCAAAAGAAATTATGGTTCCCCGCATAGATATGACTTTCGTAGATGTCAATGCCAGCTACGAAAAATTATTAGAGATTTTCCGGGAAGCCAAATATACAAGATTACCAGTATATGAAGATACCACGGACAATGTCATTGGTATTTTAAATGTAAAGGATTTATTGCTCTATGATGACCGGACGAATTTTTCCATTCGCTCTATTATGCGGGAACCGTTCTTTACATATGAGCATAAGAATACTGCTGAATTATTAAAAGAAATGCAGGCTTCTTCCCTCAACATTGCTATCGTATTAGATGAATATGGTGCAACTGCCGGTCTTGTTACTTTAGAGGATTTATTAGAGGAAATTGTAGGCGAAATTCATGACGAATATGATGCCAATGAAGAAGCTGATATTACTGCTTTAAGTGAAAAAGAATACCTGGTCAATGGTTCCATGAACCTTTATGATATGTGCGAAAAACTGGGGATTCATTTAGAGTCAGAAGATTATGATTCCATTGGCGGCTATATCTTAGAACATTTAGACCATCTTCCGGACGAGGGAGAATCCATTACCACAGAAAATGGAATCCTGCTCCGGGTTGAAAAAATGGATAAGAACAGAATCGAAAAGGTATATCTGAAAACTCCTTAGGGAGTTTTCGATATACCTTTCTTTTTCTATCATCAGTCATCTGCATACGGAATATGATAACTGAATTTACTTAATCTTACATGATATGCGCCATCATAATTTCCCACAAAAGTTGTACTTACCAGTCTGGTATAATGTAATTCATACAATTCCTTGTCCACTCTTACTGCATCTGCAATATCATAATCCATCGGCCAGTAATATCCCATAGTTCCATCATCAAAACTCATCACTGTCCAAAGCGGATACGGGCATGGATTTGCTGGTTTTGTTTCCTCTGCCGGCTGTTCTGTCGGTGTCGTTGCCGGAGTTTCTGACGGTGTATCTGATGGTGCTGCCGGAGTTTCCGACGGTGTATCTGATGGTGCTGCCGGAGTTTCCGATGGTGCATCTGATGGTGCTGCTGGAATTCCACCGACAGGTTCCTGTCCCCCGGATGTCGTTGCGTTTTTCTGAGCTGAAGGGGCCGGCCCTCCTGCAGTTGATGCCGGCTCTGTTGGTTCCTTTCCCGGTGTCACTTCCTGTGTTCCCTTTTTATCGGTTTTCTCATTCTTTCCCTCGGATTCATCCGGCACTTCCTGCTTTGCCAACAGAACCTCTTCTTTCTTCTGCTGAAATACCTCCTGCAATGCTTCCGTCTTACATACCACAACTCCTGTTGCAGTATGCTCCTCTGCTTCGTGGAATTTTCCTATGGATGTTTTGTTTAAAACATGATTACTGCTCTTCTGTACGAAAAATGTACCACCAACTACAGCTGCCACTGTAAGCAGACAGCCTGATAAAATCAATATTTTTTTCTTTGGATTCAATTTTTCATAACTCCTTTCACTTTTCTCCAACTATACCATAAGTCATTTTTATTGTGCAACCAATTTCTTCTTTCTTTCTAAATTTCGGCATATTCACCGATACAATGGATAAATTTGTTCCGAAAACGCTCTATTTCCGTCATTTTCCCAGTATTATGCTGCAATTCATATTCTTTCATCTCATTCATCTGTTGATGTGATAAATTCCAGACTTCTAAAGCCGTATTCCTTTGCAATGCCTCTTCTAACTGTCTGTAATTTTCTTCTCTCCTCCAAATAGAATCCTGTGTTATGGTATCAAGATATTTTTCACTGATAAATCGAAACGTTTTTTCTTTGTCCTCCACCTGTTGCGAGGTAGTATCCACCAGATAAACGGTAACCTGTTTTCTGCTGACATTGCCAACTGCATCTTTTGCATAATAAGTAATCGTGGTGGTTCCTTCATGCGCAAAGTTCTTCCACTCTTCTTCCGTATAATCTTCCACGCAAAAAACAGTATTCTTCTCTTCATCTACTCCGCTCTCTAAGATACCTTCCGGATTATCTTCTGAGCTGTTTTCTCTGTCCTTTGCACATGCCTGCTGCAAAAGTATTTCCTCTGTAATCCTGCCGCTTCTTGCATCCGTCAAACTATAATACTGATCTTTTGCCTCAATAACAGGACTCTCATCCCACTGTGCATATAATCTCTGTTCCCCTGCATGGCAAAAAACATCTTCTTCCCCGATAAGTTCTTTTTCCTGCCATATTACATCCGGCTTTTTATCTTCCTCTTTGTCCTGTTCTGTATCCGGCTCTGTGCTCCATCCTAAGAAAAGGAAGTTCTCCCGCACGGCGTCTGGCATTTCTCCATAGGGTGTCCCATAATATCGGCTCTCCTGCTTTGTCTCTTCTCCATCGATCAGGCCTCCATTTCCATCAAAAATGATTGGAAAGCAATAGCAAAAATCCGTATCTGCTGTTGCATAGCCATCCAGACTGTCATATGCATAAATTGAAATCAGATGCCTTCCATATTCATTCTTATGTTTTACAGCAGAGGTATAATAACGGTAATTATAGTTTTGCCCCTCTATAAAATAGTCCCCTTTTTCTCCTAATTCTGACATCTGCCATTCTGCCGTCAAATCATCCTGACCCTGGTTTTCACTCCACACCGCAAAAGCAGTCTTTTTAATTCCATCTCCGCCATCCCGCACAAAGACATATGTATAGAATCCATCCGTTCCATTCTGAATCGATATCGTCCGCTCTATAACCGGTGGCTTTGATTTCTTCCAAATGGCATAAAAGGTCTGATTCTCCGTTACCACTACCTTATCTCCTGAATTATATACCGGCTCTTTAGCACCTTTCCTGTCTGCCCAGCCGGCAAACGCATACCCACTGCGCTTTGCAGATGGAAGTATTACTTCTGCATCCTTCCATTGTGCCTTTAATAGAACCTCTCCCTTATGCTTTGAAGATAAATTTAATACCTGTGCCTTATCTTCGTATACAGAAAGTTCCGATAACGCTTCCGGCACACCGATTGTGCCTATTCCCTCTCTATGCTCATTATATCCATGATTTATCCAATGTAATAAATATGACTCACGCCGGCTGCCAAATGCCTGTTTTAAATCTTCCCCTCCATATTTCATATAATCCGTCAATCGAAAATATGGACTGGATATTCTTCGTTCCCTGCCCTGTATCACATACTGATAGAAATGTTTTACTAATGCTGCCTTATTAAACCCGAAACTTTCCAGTAAATCCTGATTTGCTTTTGCATAACAGGGGGCATCAAATGCATACCACGGAAATTCTATTCCGTTATAATAAAAACTGTTATGATCTTCCCACCCGGCAAAGGTGCTTTCCGCGGTAAGTTTCTCTGCCTCAGATGTTCCACCATTTCCATCCAAGGTTACTGTATACTCTTTCTTATACTGATTCTGCTGTAATTGAATCGGTTTTCCATACAGCACATCCGGTTGAGAAGCAACAGTTCCGCTGGTAGCCCCATTTCCATCATAATGAATGGTATAACGATTTTCGAGATAATTTACTTCGATATTATCATTATGCCATGCGCCATCATCTCCCCAGGGTGTCATTCCACATCCGTTGGTGTCCACCACAAAACTACAGGTTTCCTCTTCCATACTCTCAAAGTATGTCTGATAGCAGTTGCTGGTAGACACTCCTTCAAAATGATGCCCCAGCTCCGGCAGACGAAACGTAACCGGAAGATGATATTCCCTTGCTCCTATTTCAGAAGTTGCATTATCATGTCTGGTATAATATTCCCTATCTTCTAATGTAATGCCAAGCTCGTCTCCCCCAATCAGATACATTTTATAATAGATTCGATAATTAATCCCATTGGAATGACGTTCCCCTATATTACAGTCAATCCGGTAACGAGCTGTTCTTCCACCTGCATTGTCACGAACTATCAATATGAAATACCCGGAAGTTTCCGGATACCAGGTCTGCGCACTTCCGTAAACAGATGAAGTCAATTCATCCGGCATTTCTTCCAACTGCTTGGTTTCTTCTGTTTCTAATACTTCTGCTTCTAATACTTCTGCTTTTTCAGATTCTGCCACCTCAGTTTCTTCTACCGTTTCCGCACTTATCATCTGAATACTGCACGGACTCATAAAAAGAATCATGCATCCGCAAAGGAAACGGCATACTCCCTTTCGCACCTTCTTTTTCATGCTTACCCCCCTATTCAAATACTGCATAATATGTCTGATTTTCTTCTACACACTGTGTAAAATCCGCGAGATAATCCTTGCTGTCCCGCCACTCTAAAAACTTCTTTTTCAAATCATCACAAACCGGTTCTGCCGGAGAGGTACAGTAATCCCCCTTTTGTATTTCCAGCTTCTTATAATAAGATTTTCCCTGTTCCATTTCTTCCCTGGAGCGATAAAAGATTACCGTCTGCATTGCCACTTCTTTTTCCCCTTTCTCCGTTTCTTCGCCATCCCCATCGTCATCTGTAAGAATTGTACGGCAGCACTTTATACTGCCCATTTTCCCACCCGGATACGAAAAATACTCTTCCACTTCCACAGAAAGTAATCCTTTTTCTGCATCTGCTGCAAGCATCCGAACGGTTAATTCTGAATTGGAATTCATCTGTGGAACCAGATTTCGAATCAGTAATGTCCTCATATCTTCGGAAGTATAATCTCTGTCTGCATCCGCCTGTACCATCTGCAATGTTGTTTCCATTGCTTCGGTAAGACTCTGTTCTAATTCTTCTTTTCGTACATTTTTATGCTGCATGGTCAGCAGAACTACCACAAATAAAACAACAATTCCTCCGGATAATACCCCCAATACCATATGTTTCATATACCGCCTCCATTTACCGGAATCCGGAAACGGGAAACCGTCCGCTTTTCATATGCATCTTCTACCCGCACCTCTATTTCATAGATTCCTGCCTTTTCATAAATATCTTCTACTGTTTTTCCTGCCTGATTTCTGATATCAGTTATCTCAATCTTAAGTTCCTTTCCATCTGCATCCACTGCGTGAAACAGTTCTGATAACGCTATCTTATCTGCAATCGTTAAGATGCGATGATCTTCATAGATAATCACCGGAACCTGACGGCTATGAATATCTTTTAACATTTTTCCGTCCATATTATTTCCAACATCTGCACCGGCTGCCGGACGTTCCATCCCACTTCCAATTATGCGAAATCCCCATAAGCATAATATCAGTAACATTGCCGCCACTAATACGGTAATTACTGTCTGTCCATATTCTTTCCATAATGTTTTCATTTGTTTTACCCCAATGCCCCCTGTGCCCTGCTTATCATTTCATAAAGATAACCTCCCTGTGAAAACAGTCCAAATAAAATTCCTGTCATAACAATGACTGCCAGAACCGCTATCACAAGTCCACCATATTCTTCCATAAAAAAATGCATTTTTATCCCCTTACCGGACATAACCAAGCAAATACCACAACACTCCGATACAACCACTTCCAAGTACTGCATAGATGATTGCCTGTCCATAATCCTCCATAATTTTTCTCATAAATCTACCTTCCAAATCCCCGGATACTATGCTCCGTTTTACTGTGAAACGGTCCCATCCGGTATGCGTAATGCAATATCACTTCCGCCATGGTTACCTCCTTTTCCAATGGCGGCACATTTCCATTTTCACATACAATTACAGTTCCGGAATCTTCATATAAATTCACCTGCAGCTGATAACCCAATTCATCAGCCTGCTTTATACAGGCATTTATTACTTCCCGGTTATAATTGCTGTTTTCCAGTTCCACTACTACATCCGATTTAAAATTTCTTGCCTGACAAATCTGTGCTTCTGCTGCAACAATACCTATTCCAACTGTTGACAGCAGCATCATCAGAAATATTCCAAGATATGTTTTTATTACCTGCTCCATCTAATCCCCTATCTATGTACGCTTGCTAAAAATACCACCAGAAATGCCGTCATATCAATCATCATTTTTCCTGCCCCAGTCAATGCCGGAGCTAAAAACAATGCATATAATCCAGCCAGTGAATCCTGATTTTGCTCTCTTTCTGCCTTATCCAAAAGTTCCTGATTCCGTTTTAAAATCTGACTTAACTGCTTTTCACTATTTCCATATCCGCCGTTGGATAATGCATACAACATCCGCATGGCAGAATGCACATCCGGCAAATCATAATCTTTTAAAAAATTAAGATATGGTTCCAGACTCTCCGGATTCTGTGAAAGTTCTTCCAGCATATCATCCACTGCCGGTCTTAGAACCTCCGGTGTCTGCGGCCGGATACGATAGAATGCCACCTGCACATTTTCAGTCTGAAGCAATAAAGAAATGTCCATTAACCACTGCGGAAATTCCGTTTCCATTTTCTTTCTCAGATACTTCCGGTAGAAATTACTGCGCACTCCTTTATGGGACTGCACATAACGATATTTCTTTTCATCCCCTTCTCCATAAGATTCCCTTTCCTTCAACCAGTTGCGGCAGGTACGCTTCATTGCCCGGAAGCAAATCAGCATATCCAGGGACAGAAAAAGAATTGATGCAATCTGGCAAACCAAAAGTTGCGATAATTCAATATCTTTTGGCAGCAAATGATTCGTTATTGCACATACCAGAATGGATAAACCCACCGCTAAGAATACATTTCTTCGATATTTCTTACAGTCCTGTTGATGCAGTCTGACCCGTTCCATCCACTTCTGCAAATCCTCCAAAAGCAATTCCACCGTTGTCTCGTATGCTCCGCCATACTGTTCTACCATCAGAAAATACGCATGAATCTCTTTCATTCTGCGATTTTCATACTGCTGCTCAATCGCATCTAACTCTTCTTTCATATTGCTGTCATATTCTTTTCGTAAATGAAAGATTGCAGTTTCTATCTGTTTTCGCATGGCTCCCGGTTCAAACAATGCACAAACTGTCTCCAGTGCAGATAAGATTTTCGGATTCTGCAAAAATGCATACAGCATCTGCTCCATATACAATTCTGCTTCCTGCAGACGGGTCTGTTGCTTCTTTTCTTCCTTCAACACTTTATCCATACGCCACATAACAAGAACAAATACAATACTGCAGCAGATATATCCCTGCCACTTAAGCTGTAATAAAAATGCTGCCAGCAGCAATAATCCATAACAACCTCCATAGGCAACGAAACGCTCATTCTTTTTCATATTCTTCTCCTTCCAGACGATGTTGTATCATCGGATTATCAAATGGCTCGGAAATTCCATGCCGCTTCATACGCGCAATCAGCCCTTTTGGAAGTTCTCTCACCATAAGATTGCCATCCACCACCTGCATATGTATTTCATTTCTTCCTTCTTCTCTTACAAAGAAGCAGACCTGATCTATATAACGGTACAATTTTCCTTCTGCACTCATTTTCTTCCGCAGCAGAATTCCAACATCAACATAGCTGTATACATCATTTTCCATGCGGTCTGCATCCATACGGCTCTCCATCATATTCAAAATACGGTCCGGAATTTTACGCACATCATCCGTATGAAGCGTGGTAAATCCACGGATTCCGGTAGACCAGCATTCCAGTAAAGACTTTACTTCCGTAGAACGTGCCTCCGATAACATAATCCAGGATGGGTTCTGTCTGAGACATGTCTTAATGGCTTTGGTATAATCAAAATCCGGATTAATTCGCAGTTCCACACAATCTTTTCCGGGATTAATCTGACTGTAATGCCATTCCGGATTATCCTCTATTGTAATGACACGCTCTCCTGCCGGAATAAACTGCGAGAAAAATTTTGCACATTCTGTCTTTCCCGCCCCCGGTTCTCCACAAAAAACAAAATTCATTTTTGCAGCCACACAATTGGTCAGCAATTCTAATACCGGAACAGCTACATACTCATCCTCCACCATCTTTTTTACCTGCATACGCAGCATTGGCATTGACTTACGGATGCAGATGCTCCTGCCGGATATGGCAACAGATTCATGCACAATACTGATACGCAGCGTGTCGGTCTCCGCCTCCAACAAATTATTTTTCTTGTTAAAAGGCTTGCTCACTTCATTGGCAATCCGATGGGAAAACTGCTCTACAAACTTCTCTGTAATGCCATGACTTCGAATCAGATAGCGTTCATTTTCTACATCTGTAATCCACAACTGGTTTCCGTTATAGTCAATATCTGTAATCTTATCATTCCGAACATAACGCCAAAGGGGGCCAAAATAATCCGGCTCCATCCGGATACCCAGTTCCTGTCTGTCCAAGTCATCCCCTCCTATGGTGTTCCGATGTTATTTCCAAAGTTATCAATTAAGTTCTTAAATGCATCATAAACGGGGCCACTGGTTCCATTTCCCATAATTGCTGTCACAAGTGCTGCTAATGCTGCAATCGCAACTACTGTTATAATTACCCCACCATACTGTTCAAAAATTTCTTTCAAATAAGAAAACCCCTTTCCATACTGAATTTCGTTTCACTGTTTGGAATATTTGGGAGGAAACTCCCGGATAAAAAAAGATAAATAAGATGGCTCTAATCATACCTGCTTTTTCTTTTTTTGTAAATATATTTTTTCATTTTTATAAAAATTTTACATTTTCATTTTTCATTATGCTATAATAAAAAAGGTATGATTTTATGCCACAATTTTATATAAGAACTACAGGAGGACACATGAATAAATTTATTATTACCACCGACACTACCGCAGATTTGCCGGCAGATTATGTAGCAGAACATAATCTTGGCATGCTGTCACTCACTTATACTATAGACGGCAAAACCTATGACTGGGAACATCCAATGGATGTCAAAGAATTCTATGCAAAGATGCGCGCCGGCTCTCTGCCTACCACCTCTCAGGTCAACCCGGAAACTGCCCGCGAAATCTTTACAAAAATTGCCACGGAAAATGACTGTGATATTCTTCACATTGCCTTTTCCAGCGGACTCAGCGGCAGCTACTCCAGTACAAAAATTGCTGCAAGTGAAATGGAAGAAGATAATTTTCCACATAAAGTCGTTGTCGTAGACTCTCTCTGTGCTTCCATGGGAGAGGGACTTCTGGTTCACAAAGCTGTCCAGATGAAAGAAAATGGTGCCACTTTAGAAGAAACCGTAAAATGGCTGGAAGAAAACAAACTACATCTAGTACATAACTTTACGGTAGATGATTTGTTCCACCTTCACAGAGGTGGACGTGTTTCTAAAACCGCTGCTGTTCTTGGTACCATGATTAACTTAAAACCGGTGCTTCATGTAGATGATGAAGGTCATCTTATCATGGTTTCCAAGGTTCGTGGACGTAAAAAATCCCTGATTACCCTGGTTGACAATATGGAAAAACAGATGGGCTCCTACCGTGACCAGAATGATATCGTATTTATCAGCCATGGTGATGCTTTAGAAGATGCACAGTTTGTTGCAAATCTTGTAAAAGAACGTTTTGGCATCGACAGCTTCTTAATCAATTACGTCGGTTCAACCATCGGTGCACATTCCGGTCCGGGAACTATTGCGCTGTTCTATATGGGTGAATATCGATAAAACGCCAGCAGATACGAAGCGGTCAAAGTCAGCTTCTTACGGATGTCTGGCAAAATATCTGACAACTACGAGAAACACGCTTTGCGAGTTTCTCGAGTTATCGCGGTGCTCGCCAAAATCTGCTGAGAAAAGAAATTCGCTCAGGCAAGCCTGGCTCTTTCTTTTCTCTCAGATTTTTCTCGCTACTCGCGTAAATCAAAAAAGAGTTATTGTACCACGGTTTAAAATTCTGTGATACAATAACTCTTTTATTTATGTGAGAAACATGCTTTATCTGTTTCTTTATTTTTCTGCAGCTTCTTCTGCTTCTTTTTCTTCTACTTCTTTCTCATCCACTTTGATGCACAGTTCCTCTAACTGCTTCTCATCTACGATATCCGGGGCATTGGACATAAGGTCGGATGCATCCTTTACTTTCGGGAATGCGATGACATCACGGATGGAATCTGCATGTACCATATGCATAACCAGACGGTCAAGACCATAAGCCAGTCCTGCGTGTGGTGGTACACCATAGGAGAATGCATCCAGAAGGAATCCAAACTGCTCATGTGCTCTCTCTTTTGTAAAGCCAAGAACCTCAAACATTTTCTCCTGAATATCACTCTGGTGGATACGGACAGAACCACCGCCTAACTCGGTACCATTTAATACGATGTCATATGCTTTGGCACGTACTGCACCCGGATCTGTATCAATCTTATCCCAGTCCTCTTCCATTGGCATGGTAAACGGATGATGCATTGCCATATAACGATTCTCTTCGTCTGACCACTCCAACAATGGGAACTCTGTAATCCAGAGGAAATTATACTGGTTCGGGTCTAAAAGGTCTAATTCTTTGGCAATTTCAAGACGAAGTGCACCTAATACATTCCATACGATTTTATTCTTATCTGCTGCAAATAAAAGCAGGTCTCCCGGCTTTCCGTCCATTGCTGCTACCAGATTCTTCAATTCCTCTTCTGTCATGAATTTTGCAAAGGATGATTTATAGCTGCCATCTTCCTGTACAGAAAGATAAGCAAGTCCTTTTGCTCCATAGCCTTTTGCAAACTCTACCAGCTTGTCAATCTTCTTTCTTGGCATTGTGCCCTGTCCTTCTGCATTGATACCACGGACAGAACCACCCTGCTCTAACGCACTGGTAAATACACCAAAACCGCAATCTTTTACAATATCAGATACATCCTTTAATTCCATTCCAAAACGGGTATCCGGCTTATCAGAACCAAAACGATCCATTGCTTCCTGCCAAGGCATTCTCTTAAGTGGAAGTTCTACATCTACATCGATGGCTTCTTTGAAAATGTATTTTAACAGACGCTCATTGACATCTAATACATCATCAATATCTACAAATGAAAGTTCCATATCTGCCTGGGTAAATTCCGGCTGACGGTCTGCACGTAAATCCTCATCACGGAAACATTTTGCAATTTGGAAATAACGGTCATATCCGGATGCCATCAGAAGCTGTTTAAAAAGCTGCGGTGACTGTGGCAGCGCATAAAAACTGCCTGGATGCACACGGCTTGGCACCAGATAATCTCTTGCACCTTCCGGTGTAGACTTACAAAGAACCGGTGTCTCAATCTCTAAGAAACCTTCTTTTGCCATAAAATCACGCATCAGATATGCTACTTTACTACGCAGCATCAGGTTACGCTGGATATCCGGTCTACGTAAATCAAGATAACGATATTTTAAACGAATCTCATCTTTCGTCTGGCTGTTCTCTTCAATCTGAAATGGCGGTGTCTGTGATTCTGAAAGAATACGGATACTCTCAGCAATTACCTCAATATCACCGGTCTTTAAATTCTCATTAACTGCTGCAGAACGCTTCTGCACGGTTCCTTCGACTGCAATAACAAACTCGCTACGCAGTGTTCCTGCTTTGGCAAAGCCTTCGCTTCCTACCTTTGGCTCGTCGAATACAAGCTGCAGAATTCCGGAACGGTCTCTTAAATCTATGAATATAAGACTTCCTAAATTTCTTCTTTTCTGTACCCATCCCATGACGGTAACTTTTTCTCCAATATTGGCATTGGATACCTCTGTACATCTATGGGTTCTGTGTAATCCCTGCATGGATTCTGACATTTTCTTATCCTCCTAAAAATCTTATCAAAATCATTCCATTTTCTGCTTCTTGCAGAAAAACAGACTATCTGTTAAAAAACTCCACAAATTCTTCATAACCCTCTGCCGTAAGCTTCTCCTTCTGGAACTTCTTGTTCTTATTCATACGAACCACTAATACCTGGGTTCCTTCGGAACGTTCCTTCTGAGCCTGTGCAATTACCTCCTGCAGCTTATCTGCCGGATATCCCTTTTCAATGAGATATGCCTTCTTCACTGCCTGTCCCGGAATCTTAAATCCGCTCTCTAAGAGCAGAAGAATGATTCTTTCAAAACCAATGGAAAATCCGCAAGCCGGTACATCATTTCCGGTAAATCTTCCAACCATCTTATCATAACGTCCGCCACCACCGCAGCTTCCGCCAAACTCCGGCATAGCTATTTCAAAAATAGTTCCTGTATAATAACCCATGCCACGCACTAAAGTCGGGTCAAATACCATTTTAAAATCTGCTGCCTTGGTAGCTTCTACGCTGTCGATAATCTCTGTCAGATTCTGCTTTACTTCTTCCTCTAAGAATCCTGCTTCAATTAATGTATCACATAAGGTAACCAGTCCGTTTTCGGTACCTTCTGCTTTTTCAAATAAGGATAAGTACTTATCGACCGCTTCTTCTGCAAAGCCTTCCTTTTTCAGTTCTTCTGCGACTCCGTCCAGCCCAATCTTGTCCATCTTGTCTAAGATGATAAATACAAGGTCGTAGCTTTCTTCCGGAAATCCGCTGTAAGCTGCCATTGCTTTTAAAATACGGCGTTCATTAATCCGGATTTCAAAATTCTTAAATCCGATTTTTCCAAGCGTTGTTGTTGTCGCAAGAATCAACTCTATCTCTGCCAGATTAGACGGCTCGCCCAGAATATCAATATCACACTGCATGAACTGACGATAACGCCCTCTCTGAGGACGGTCAGCACGCCACACATTTCCCATCTGTAATGCCTTAAACGGGGATGGGAGCTGGTTACTGTTATTGGAATAGAATCTTACCAGCGGAACGGTAAGGTCGTAACGCATACCAAAATCCACTACATCTTCTTCTTTTTCTGCTGTCTCTAAGTTCAGCTTTTCACCACGTTTTAATACTTTGAAAATGAGTTTTTCATTTTCTCCACCCTGTTTGCTGGTGAGGTTTGCAATATTCTCCATACAAGGAGTTTCAATTGGTGTAAATCCAAAACTCCGGTAGGTCTCTTTGATTACATTCTGCACATAATCACGAATCTGCATCTCCTCCGGTAAAATATCCTTCATGCCTGTAACCGGCTTCTTACTCAATGCCATGAAATTTCCTCCATTTTCCGAGATAAGCATTTTATCTATTTTTCTTATTATATATTTGTATTCATACAGAACTATTATATTTTTCGTACCCTGATATGTCAACCGCTTTTATTCCTTCGTAAAGAGCCTGCTCTTGCGCTCTATCATCTCATCAATTCTTGCGATATACTGTGCCACATCCTTGACATTCTCGGCACGTTCAATCCGGTGTGTGCCATCGGGATTTGGCTGTACCCAGACACGCTTCGTGGATGCACCAGCACCACAAGCTACAATACTCTGTTTCTCTTCCATAATAAGAACATTGTATACACCGGCTTTTCCCGGTGCTGCATAGCCTACGTTTTCAAAATTGCCTGCCATATTCTTCTGGCGGTATAAATAATATGGGAAAAGCCCCATTTCTTCTGCTACTTTGGCTGTCAGTGCAATATGGTCTGCAGTATTGACAATCTCAAAATCCTGATAACGCTCTCTTTGTATATTCAGTCTTGCTGCACGCTTGATAGCAAGGGAGTGAACCGTCAGATTATCCGGCGCAAGCTTCCGGATGACTTCCATGGTATCTGCCACATCTGAAAGACTCTCTCCCGGAAGTCCTACGATTAAATCCATATTGATATTATCAAATCCAAGTTCTCTTGCCAGATAAAAGCTGTCTATTGTCTGCTGCACGGTATGATGCCGTCCAATCAGATCCAGTGTCTCCTGTTTCATGGTCTGTGGATTAATGGAAATTCTGCTGATATCATGATTGCGAAGCACCATAAGCTTCTCTTTTGTAATACTGTCCGGTCTTCCGGCTTCCACTGTAAATTCCACTAAATCAGATAAATCAAAACTACATTTAATTTTTCGAATCAATCTGTCTAACTGTTTCGGATTTAATGTGGTCGGTGTTCCACCACCGATATAAATGCTGTTTAATTTCTTATGTGCAAATTTGACCGCTGTATAATCCAGTTCCTTTTCCAGTGCATCCAGATATTCATCCATACGATTCTTCCAGGCTGCCAGGGAATAGGACGTAAAAGAACAGTAAAGACATGTGGTCGGACAGAATGGAATTCCAATATAAAGGCTGTAGCCTTCTTCGTAGTCTAATTTGTGTAAAAGTTCCAACTCCCGCTCTGCAATTTCAATACTGAGCTTTATCTTCTCATCGGAGGTAAAATACGTTTCCTTCATATAGCGGGCAATTTCTTCCTCGCTCTTACCCTCTTCTAAAAGTGCCATCGGAATCTTGGTCGGGCGGATACCGGTAAGATTTCCCCACGGAAGTTCCACTCCGGTATATTCTGACAGCAGCTGATACAGCGTCCGTTTCAGGCTGTTCTTTGTCTCCTTGCGGTTTGTATCATCTACTGCTACTCGTTTTGTAATTCCGGTCTGATTTTCATTTTCTTCTGAAGGCTCTACCTTTTTCCAGGAAAAAATGATTTCTTCCGGTGCAAACTGTACATCCATGTGATAATGTACCGGCTCTTCTTTTTTCTCCTTATCCTTCGTGGAAACATATACCTCTTCCTTCGGATAAAATGCCTTTACCAGCGAATGGATATCATATTCAAATTCTGCTTTATCTAATAATACTGTTATCATGGTTCGTCCTTATAAATACGGATTATGCATCCGCTCATAGCCTATTAAAGTGCTTTCGTCATGTCCGGTATACACGGTCACATCATCCGGCAGCGGCATCAGTTTTTCTCTGATTGCCCGGATTAAATCCGATGCACTTCCTCTTGGGAAATCGGTTCTTCCCACAGATTCCTGAAACAGCGTATCTCCGCTGAAAAGAATCTTCTCATCTGCAATATAATAGCAGCATCCGCCAATGGTATGCCCCGGTGTAAAAAATACACGGATGGAAAATCCTGCAAGATTTAATACTTCTTCGTCTTTTACGAAAACATCTGCACGATAGACCTTATGCTCTCCTATCATCCCGCAAAGGTTAAGTCCCGGGTCTTCCAAGGTCTCCCTCTCTGCCTCATGGGCATAAATGGAAATCTGGTATTTATCTGCAAGCTCTTCTGCTGCTCCTGCATGGTCAAAATGTCCATGGGTCAGAAGGATTGCCACCGGTTTTGCTCCGGTTTTCTCAATCTGCTTTTCAATCAACTGTGCCTGGTCTCCCGGGTCTACCACAAGAAGTTCTCCTGTCTTATGATTTACCAGAAGATAGCAGTTGGTGCAGACTGGTCCCACAATATATCGTAATACTTCTGTCTGTTCTGTCATAATTTTCCTCTTCTATAATAATAACTGACTTTGACTTTTTTTCATAAATCAGCAATTTATTTTGCTAATGCTCTATCAGCCGGTAGTACGTTCAATATCAATCACGCTCTCTACCTGACGGATTTTTTCTATTAAGCTGCTCAATTCCTCTTTGCCTTTGGTATTAAAGGAAATAGAAATGGTCGCAACACCCTGTTTGCTGGTCTTGGAATTAATGGAACTGATATCAATTTCCCGTTCGGTGAAAATTCTGGTAATATCTACTAAAAGTCCGGTACGGTTATTACCAAATATTTTAATCTCAGCAAGATAAAGTCCATTGTCACCATGCTCTGCACCCTGCTGCCACTCTGCATCAATCAGACGCACTTTTTCCAGCTCGGAAAGGTTCATGATATTAATGCAATCGGTACGATGAATAGATACACCACGGCCTCTTGTGACAAATCCTACAATTTCATCTCCCGGCACCGGGCTGCAGCATTTGGAAAAATGCACTGCCACATCATAAAGTCCTTTTACAATGATACCACTCTTGGATTTCTGTGGAACTGCCTTATCCTTATTCTCGGAAGGCACATTGTTCAATACATCCTCATCGGTAAGCTGGATTGGGTGGTCTTTCCGGTACTCCTCCAGCATCTTATTCACGACCTGACCTTCTTTCAGTCCGCCGTGTCCTAAGGTTGCCAGTGCGGAATCCCAGTCATGGAATCCATATTTCCGCATAACCTTACTCTGATATTCCGGTTTGTTAATATCCGTAAGATTAATGGATTTTGCCTTACAATACTGGGCAATCAGTTCCTTGCCCTTTACGATATTTTCTTCTTTTAACTCACTCCGGAACCACTGGTTAATCTTATTTTTTGCCTGTGTACTCTTAACAATATTTAACCAGTCACGGCTCGGTCCCTTGGAATTCTGGGACGTGATAATCTCAATACGGTCACCGTTCTGAATCTCGTAATCAATTGGAACTAATTTACCATTTACCTTGGCTCCAATCATCTTATTTCCAACTGCCGAGTGGATACTGTACGCAAAATCTACCGGTGTGGAACCCGTTGGCAGATTCTTTACATCTCCGGACGGAGTAAAGCAGAATACCGTATCGGAAAAGAGGTTCAAATCACTCTTTAACAGGCTCATGAACTCTTTATTATCTGACATGTCTTTCTGCCATTCCAAAATCTGGCGCAGCCAGCTTAACTTCTCTTCCTCTGATTTGGTGGTAGCCACTGTGCCGCCGTTATTGGCAGCTTCCTTATATTTCCAGTGGGCAGCGATACCATATTCTGCGGTACGATGCATCTCAAAGGTACGAATCTGAATCTCAAACGGCTGTCCGGTCGGTCCAATCAGTGTGGTGTGGAGGGACTGATACATATTTGGCTTTGGCATAGCGATATAATCTTTAAAACGTCCCGGGATTGGTTTATACATCTCATGGATGACACCCAGTGCTGCATAGCAGTCCTTGACATTATCCACAATAATTCTTATGGCAAATAAATCATAAATCTGGTCTAAGGTCTTATGCTGATTGACCATTTTCTTATAAATGGAAAAGAAATGCTTTGCTCTTCCATCAATCTGTGCCTTGATTCCTGCATTTTCAATATGTTTACTCACTTCTTTTACAAGGCTCTGCACATAATCATCACGGACACTCTTACGAAGTGCAACCTTTTCTACCAGATCATAATATGCTTCCGGCTCCAGATACTTTAAGGAAAGGTCATCTAATTCGATTTTAATTTTAGAAATACCAAGACGCTGTGCAATCGGCGCATAGATATCCATGGTCTCTCTTGCTTTTTCCTTCTGCTTCTCTGGTGTCATATATTTTAACGTACGCATATTGTGCAGCCGGTCTGCCAGCTTGATTAAGATAACACGAATATCCTTTGCCATGGCAAGGAACATTTTTCTTAAGTTCTCTGCCTGAACCTCGACTTTATCCGCATCATAAGATAACTGGCCCAGCTTTGTAACGCCATCCACCAAAAGGGCAATCTCTTCTGAGAACTCGGAAGCAATTTCCTCTACTGTCATGACGGTATCCTCTACGACATCATGAAGCAGTCCGGCTACGATAGTCTCTTTATCCAGCTCCAGCTCCGCTAAAATAATTGCCACACACAACGGATGAATGATATATGCTTCACCGGATTTTCGTACCTGTCCCTTATGTGCCGTATCCGCTGTCTTATATGCCTTTTCAATCAAAGAAATATCTGTCGATGGGTGATATTTCTTCACACTGGCAATCAGCTCCTGATACAGGCTCTCCGGACTGACGAATTCCTGCATGGTCTTTATGTTGTCATCCTTAGACACCACTTCATTTTCTAATTCTTCTAATTCTTCTGTTGTAATATCTGCCATAATTCACACCAACTTTTTTGCGTTTTATCCCACTTTTAACTATGATTTTTCATTATAATAAAAAATATATAAAAATGCAATCTTTTATACTTGCCATTTTCCCCCGGAAACCTTATACTTTATGGCTGAATGGCAGATTTTTTCTACCTCTTTAAGAAAGGAGTTTTCCCTTATGCATCCAGTTTTATTATTTTACAATTTAGAAAACAGCAAAGGCAGAACATTAAAAATGCTCTGCCTCCGGTTAAAAATAAAAATCCGTATTATCACCAAAGAACAATATAATCAGACTTTAGGTGCCCTCGCAGGGATTGATGGCTTCCCTTTGAAAGAAGAGGCCTATACCGGCGATGGTTTCACCGACGAAATGCTGGTATTCAAAGGCTTTGATAATGCTCTTTTAGACCGTTTCCTGGTGGAATTTAAAAAGCTTCATCTTACCAGAATCGGTCTGAAAGCCGTTCTCACGGAGCACAATATCAACTGGGATTCCATTGCACTTCATGAAGAACTCTTAGCGGAAGATAAGAAAATGCATGAAAATTAATCTTCTCCTGCAATTTCTATGGTGTATGCTGCCTGAAAGCATGCACCCTGTGCTAACGCATGTCCCCATTCCCTTTCTTCCAAACTTCCGTTAAAATCCTCTTTATCGCATCTTCCAAACCAAGGTTCAATGGCTGCATATGGTGCATTCTTCTTCTCTGCTGACCAGAGTCCAAATAACGGAGCTTCCGGGAAATACACATTTAAGTAATTCTTTCCTTCCGGATCACGCAAAGATACTTCATGAGTCTGGTTATTCTCTATCACATAAGCACCATTGTCAAAGAAATCCTTCGTAAATGCTGCAAATCCATTTTCTAACTTAAGCTCACTTTCGCTGTTTAATGCCAGTCCGGATTCTACGTCAAAATCACGACAGATGGCATTTCCATTCATATGCATGTCATAGCCATAACCGCTCTTGTCCGCTTCGCCATGTACCGGGCAGGAGAAGCATGGATGGAATCCACAGGAAAAATACATTTTTTCCTTACCGGTATTCTTAATGTTCCATGTGATTTCCAGTCTGTTGCCATTCATATGATAGATTAATTCCATCTCATAATCGAAGGGATATTTTTCTTTTGTTGTATCATCGGACTGATGGGTAAAAACGAGTGTATTTTCATCTTTTTTCTCCACCTTCCACTCTACATCACGGACATAACCGTGCTGTCCCATCTTGTAAGTCTTTCCCTGATAATGATAGACTCCGTCTTTTAAGCTTCCAACAATCGGAAACAGATTTGGTGCACTCCGTTTGTAATACTCCGGATTGCTGCACCACATATACTCAATGTTACTTTTCTTTCCAAGCACAGATTTCAGTTCTGCCCCAAGGGACTCAACTTCCACCTTCATGCTCGCGTTTTCCATGGAATAACGCATATTCTCTCAACCTCTTTTCTCGTATTCTATGATCTGACATCACAGTATCCAGCACCTGATAAAATCGTCTGCTGTGATTTGCTTCTACCAGGTGTGCCAGTTCATGAGCAGCAACATATTCTGCGCATTCTAACGGAAGGTCTGCCAGTACTTTATTCAAAGTAATGGATGCCTTTGCCTTGCAGCAGCTCCCATAGCGGCTGGTCATGCTGCGGAATCTGACCGTTGGCATAGAAATATGATAAGCCCGAAACAGTTCATACTCCTGCAGCAGTATATCTCTTAAATACTGCTCTTTCTGCCGGTTCCACTCCAGTGCATCCACATCTATCCTCTGCTGATTTGCAAGCTTCTTTTGCATCATGCGGATCCACTCCGCCTTGCTCTGCACAAATGCATCCACTTTCTTTTTGCTCATGCGATAGGGCATCGTTACTGCTACTACGCCATTGGCTTTTACCCGGATGATAATATTCTTTACTTTTTTTGGTGTCAGTTCATATTGTATTGTATTCTCCATTCCATTATTATAGCTTTTTGGTCCCGGCACTGACAAGCCTTTTTCTTGTTTTCCTTTTGCTATTTCTGTCGTATCATTTTATACTGTTACTCCGCCTCTGTCTCCGGGGCAGCCGCTGCTTTTTCCAGGGCATCATCAATGGCGTGAATCAGCACCATGGACGTATACTGGTTATCATCGGAATAGCTGAGATTATCCGTTGACTGATTTTCATATATCTGTTCTTTCAAATTATCCAGCGCCGGCTGCATCAACGGATACATTGCGGTTACAGTTTCATCGAGATTTACCAGCGAAATGGAATTGATTTTATTCTCATCCACCACAACCTCCACATCCACGGTTTTATCATTAAATATGATGGAAGACGTATATACCCCTGCCACATATTTCATGGTCTCCCGGCTCTCCTCATCTTTATCCGGAGAAAACATATAGACCAACAATAATACCAGTAATATTCCAAGTACCGCAAAAATTCCTGTGTAAATCAGTTCCTTCATATGAAGCACTACAATCTTTGTCTTTGCACTCAAGGGAGTCCTCCTGCTTTCTTGCTTATTGTATTTTATGTGAAAACTTTTCTAATATTACACTTGACAAACCCTTTTTCTTATAGTATAGTAAATTTTGTGTTCAACACAAATGCGATAGTGGCGTAGTTGGTAACGCGCGACCTTGCCAAGGTCGAGACCGCGGGTTCGAGCCCCGTCTATCGCTCTACTTTTAAGAAAGGACATCCGATTGGATGTCCTTTCTTTTTACTTTACAGGAAATTGCTTTCCTGTAAAGTAAAAAACGCTTCCGCATCCTGGAGGTCCCCACTGAATCAAAAATCCAGATTAATCCTAACACAGGATCCAGGTGCTTTCATTATTTATTATAGCAAATACAGGAAACTATATGTTATAATAAATAATGACTATATTTCGTCTCATGTAAATGAGGACAAAAAACAGGAGGTGTTTCAAATGAAAACGATACATAGAAAACATAGTATCGGACGACTTGTAAGCTTTGTGCTTGCATTTAGTATGATATTTGCAATGGTACCGGCTACCGTATTTGCAGATGATACGACCCAGACTATATATATCGGGGGAAATGAATTAACGGTTAAGACAAATGAAGCATCGTATTGGAAGTATAATGAGGGGACCGGCGAAATTAAGGCATGTTCCGAGGCAGAGGCAAACGTGGTGATAAATGCAGAGACGAAACATGACCCTGCATCGGCAATCGTTGTGAACCTGCGAAATGTAAAGATTTACAGCAATAGTGGAGGTGAATCGGAAGATTGTTTTAATTCAGGTATTTACTGTCCAAATACCTTCTTGGAGCTACGGATTAACGGAGACTGCAGCATTACCGGTGCCAGATATGGAGTATATGTAAACCAGATTCGTATTACACCGTTTGATACAGCAGCTAAGCTTACCATTACAGGGGACAACAATCGTGCTTCCATAGGGACTTATTTTCCGGAGGCATGTGCCTTGTATTCGTCAGGATTAATTTGGTTTAATCCGGGTTGTGAGCATACGGATTTTTCTGTGATCTTGCGAAGTAGTACGAAAACTCTGAAGCAAGGAAAAGGAAAATTTTTTTATAACGGTTCAACAGCATCTATTCTTACCAGTCCCAATATGCTCGGCGGTAATGCGACAGAATATTTTCCTGATGAAAACAGCGACTTTAATCTTGGAGATACGAGTCAGGTGATGTATATGGAATATAAGGTTGGCTCGCGGGTGTTTGACCGTGCGGAGATTACCGGAGCAACGTTACAGTTTAATGACGGAGATGCTCCGGTATTTACGGCACAGGTTGCTGCCGGAGAAGAAGGCAAATATCTTATCGACTCTGAGCAATGGAGTGAGTTGGATGAAAACGGGAATAAGGTGAAGTGGTGTTCTTCAAATAAATATGATAATCCGCAGGATGAAAGTCAGTTGTTAAAAACCTTTGAAGCAGGAAAGACCTATTATTATTCTGTAAGAATTATACTTTCTATGATGACAGTTGACAGCTTTACAGAAAAGATGCCAGTAATTATTAACGGAGAATCCTTTCCGGTCACCAATACCCAACCAATATCAGGCGATTATTGGACTGTTTATGCTACAAATATTAAGAGCATGACGTTACCGAGCAGACAAGTGCCGGAGGACATTAAGACGATTGACGTTACGAATGCGACACTTACCTACCATGCAGGAGATGCACCAAAAGCAACCGCAGCCTTAAGTGGTGAAAATGCCACCAAGTACAAGATTGTATATGAATACTGGGCGGAAATGGAAAAACAGAGCGACGGCACTGTGGTACCGGTAAAATTCTGGTATTCGGATGCAACAAAAAATGCAAAACTGGCAGACGACCAAAAGATAACCACCTTTGAAGAAGGCAAAAACTATACGTACTGCATTAATCTGGAGGCGGTCGATGGAAACTTCTTTGCAGATGTAGATACGGGACTGACTATGACCTTAAATGGGGAAACAGTTGATGCATCCAAAATAACAGTCGATGAGGGATGTGATTCCTTATATGCTATGGAACTTAAGACCATGCAGCCGACAGTAGCACAAAGTACCTATAAGTTCCTGGAGGGAGAAAATGTTTCATGGTCGCAGGGCGGCAACGGTACATTAAGATTCCGTGTAAACGGAGAAATCAGCAAGTTTACAGGAGTAAAGGTTGACGGTACTCTGGTTTCGGCTGATAATTACACAGCACAGTCCGGTTCCACAATCATTACATTAAAGAGCAGTTACTTAAAAGACTTATCTGTCGGTACCCATAAGATAACAGTCATTTATACAGACGGCGAATGCAGTGCGGATTTTGAGATTAAACGGGCAACAGGCGGTACGACCACAGAGGCAACTACTGAAAGCGGAAAGAGTAGCTCAGAAGCAGCCACGGTCACGGTCACGGCCACGGCTACAGCTACAACGGAAAGTACGACTGCTACAAACGCACCAAAGACAGGGGATGACAGCAATCCATTGGTTTGGATAGTATTGCTGGCAGCTGCCTGTGGCGGAATGGCAGTTGTTGTAAGGTATAAATCAAAATATCTAGAAAAAAGATGTGAGCGTATTTCCAAGTGATGGATACCTTCTGGATTTCTGCTGTCTCCTTTACTTCAAAGGTTACATCACTTGCTGCCTTATATCCATATAGTGCAGATTTCTCTCTGAGCGTGTACTTTCCAACAGGAAGGCTCTCAATCATGTGAGCCTTCCTGCTGTTTCATCCTCTTCTTTCGATTCTTCAACTCTCTTCGCAAAGCTTTTCATATTCTAACTGCCAAGCTTCTGGTTCCGCCATTCATTGGCAGACATTCCTTCCTGCTTCTTAAATACACGGGAAAAATGTGCCAGATCCAGGAATCCTACTGCATCAGAAATATCCCCGATGCGAAGGGACGGATCCTCTAACAGCTTCTTGGCATGTTCAATTCGACAATGATTTAAAATATCAGAAAAACTCTGACCGGTATGACGGTTTAATAATTTACTCAAATGCCACTGGCTGACATAGGTTTTCTCTGCTACTTCACACAAGGTCAGCTTCTGATTATAATTGGATTCTATGTATTTTAGTGCATTCTTTACAATAAAACTGCTGGATGCACTTTCATGTGGCTGGGCTGCTGCATCATCCGAAGACGAAGCACCGCCGTTATTGCCGGTTGTGGCATAATTTGCATAATATTGTGGTGCTGTCGTATTAACAGGCAATTGGGAAAGAAATAAGAAATTTCTTTTTAATATTTGGATATTGAAGGACATCTGGATAATATGCACTGGAATACCAGCAGTTCTTAAATATCGGTTTTGCTTGATGGTAAACTGTCTTTCCGTTGCTTTGACAGGGGCACTGCACTGTCCGTCAACTACGGATGCAACATAAAATCTGCAAGGGGCACTAAGAATTTCGTTATAAATAGTATCTGTTCCGGCAACCGGCACAAATTCACATCCATGTTCAAATGCGCCTCGCTGGCACTTCCCTGTGTCAGCGTTGCCGGATAACAGACGAAATTCTAAGTGCCCCTAACAGACCTTATCATGCATCCGTAGTTGACGAACAATACAGTGCCTTTGTCAAACATTGGAAAGACTGTTTTAATAGTCAAAAGCAAAACCGATATTTTAGAATTACGGTATTTCAGTGTAAAATCCAGATGCCCTTCGATATCCAAACTTTTTTAAATAAATATATTTTTCTTCCCAATTGCCTGTTATATCGGATGTCAAAAAGGGACAGCAATTAAAATCGCTGTCCCTTCTATATTTTCGTATATCCTTATGACACTGACTTATAATGCCTTAATTCTCTCTAATGCTGCAACTGAATTCTCATATGTTCCGAATGCTGTCAGTCTGAAGTATCCTTCTCCGCTTGGTCCGAATCCGGATCCCGGTGTTCCTACTACATTGGCATTTTCTAAGAGGTAATCAAAGAAATCCCAGGATGTCATCTGCTCCGGTGTCTTTAACCAGATATATGGTGCATTTACACCACCGAATACTTCGAAGCCTGCTTCTTTCAGACCGCTCTTAATTACGCTTGCATTTTTCATGTAATATGCAACCTGTTCTTTTAACTGTGCTTTTCCAGCTTCGGAATATACTGCTTCACCGGCACGCTGTACGATATAAGGTGCGCCGTTGAATTTGGTGCCGTGACGTCTTGCCCACATATCATGTAAAGATACGCCATTGCATTTCAAATCCTTTGGTACTACAGTATATCCAAGACGTACTCCGGTAAATCCTGCATTCTTTGAGAAGCTCTTAATCTCGATTGCACAGGTCTGTGCGCCTTCACATTCGTAAATCGTATGTGCCACATCTGCTTCTGAAATATATGCTTCATAAGCGCCATCATAAATGATCAATGCACCTTCTTTATTGGCATAATCAACCCATTCCTGTAACTGTGCTTTGGTAATGGTTGTTCCTGTCGGGTTATTTGGCAGACACAGATAAATTACATCTGGTGTCTCCTTCGGGAATTCCGGCACGAAATTATTTTCTCTGGTACATGGCATATAAATTACATTGCTCCACATCTGGGTATCCGGGTTATATGTACCGGTTCTTCCAGCCATAACATTGGAATCCACATATACCGGGTATACCGGGTCACATACAGCAATTCTTACATCCGGTCCGAATAATTCCTGAATATTTCCAGAATCACTCTTTGCTCCATCGGATACGAAAATTTCATCTGCTTCGATTGCACATCCTCTTGCCTGATAATCATTTTTTACAATAGCATTACGCAGGAAATCATATCCCAAATCCGGTGCATATCCATGGAAGGTTGCAGGATCTGCCATCTCATCAACTGCCTTATGTAAAGCCTCAATAATTGCCGGAGCGATTGGCTGGGTAACATCCCCGATTCCAAGACGGATGATGTTCTTATCCGGATTTGCCTGGGTAAATGCATTTACCTTTTTGGCAATGGTACTGAATAAATAGCTTCCTGGTAATTTCTGGTAGTTTTCATTAATCTGATACATAATATCTCCTTTTCTTCTCTCTAAATAATCTACTATACTTAACATATTTTTCATACTTATGCATGCATAAGGCTCAAAATCATCTGTGCCGTCTCGATGAGTCCGGTTCCATTATCCATACTCCGTTTCTGGATATACCGGTGTGCTTCTTCTTCACTCATGTTATTCCGTACCATCAGAAGTTCTTTGGCATCCTGTAACATGCGTTTTTCCTCTTCGCTCCGTACCTTCGGTTCCATACGCCGTTTCTTACGCATTCTGGTAATAGTATAAGACATGGTCTCTACCGTCTGTATCAGTTCGTGCACCTTAAGCGGCATGGAAAGGCACATAATATCAGCAACTTCATGCTCATTACAGATATCCGGCGAAGCAACGAGAAGCATCTGAAATGTAGCAGGAATATATTCATGCAGTTCTGTATACATCATGTCCACAAATCTTGGACTGCAGACCAATATACCTCCATCTAACGAATTCGCATACTGCAATGCCTGAGCCCCTGTTGTGACTGCTGCATCTACATGAAATCCACTGCGCACAAGTATATTTTTTATACTTTTGGCGTTTTCTATCTTAGGGAATGCAACAATAACATTAATCAAGTTCTTATCTCCTGTAGCATTTTCTTACATCAACTAAATCTTATACAGATACTCATCAATCTCCCACTGTGTCACCTGGGCTCTGTAGTCCGCCCACTCAGCCTTCTTGGCTTCTGCATATTTCTCTGTAATATGTGGTCCTAAAACCCCTTTGATATAATCATCGTGTTCGAACTCTTCGATTGCTTCCATTAAATCTCCCGGAAGTGATTCAATACCCTTTTCCACTTTCCTGGAAAGTCTCATTTCAAATACATTTTCTCTTACCTCTTCCGGCGGCATAATCTTATTTTCAATTCCATCTAAGCCTGCTGCAAGGCATACTGCCAATGCCAGATATGGATTGGCTGCCGGATCCGGACATCTTAATTCCACCCTGGTTCCTGCTCCTCTGGATGCCGGAATACGAATCAGCGGACTGCGGTTCGTTGCAGACCATGCAATGTAAATCGGTGCTTCATAGCCCGGAACCAGTCTCTTATAAGAATTTATCAGTGGGTTGGTGATAGCGGACATACCTTTCATATGTTTCATTATTCCGCCAATGAAATAATATGCTTCTTTGCTCAAACCAAGTTCACCGGATGGGTCATCAAATATATTTTTTCCATTCCGGGAAAGTGACATATTAATATGCATGCCGGAACCGTTGATTCCATATTTTGGCTTTGGCATAAAGCTTGCAAATAAGCCATGACGCTTTGCAATGGTCTTAACTGCCAGTTTAAAAGTCATAATCTTATCGGCTGTTGCCAATGCTTCATCATAACGGAAATCAATTTCATGCTGTGCCGGTGCTACTTCATGATGGGATGCCTCGATTTCAAATCCCATATCCTCTAAGGTCAGCACCATATCACGTCTTGCATTTTCACCTAAGTCTACCGGTCCTAAGTCAAAGTATCCTGCTTTCTCATGGGAAATGGTTGTGGGCTGACCATTGTCATCGGTATGGAATAAGAAAAATTCACACTCTGGTCCTACCTCAAAGGTATAGCCCATCTTTGCTGCACGCGCAATCTCTTTCCGCAATACGTATCTTGGGTCTCCTTCGAAAGGTGTTCCGTCTGCACAATAAACGTCACAGATAATTCTTGCAACTTTTCCCTGCTGTGGTCTCCATGGGAAAATAGTAAATGTGTCTAAATCCGGGTAGAGATACATATCGGACTCCTCAATCCGGACAAAGCCTTCTATGGATGAGCCGTCAAACATACACTGATTATTCAGTGCCTTCTCTAACTGACTTCGTGTAATTGCCACATTTTTTAAGGTTCCAAACATATCCGTAAACTGAAGCCGGATAAATTCCACATCTTCTTCATCTGCCATACGGATAATATCCTGTTTTGTATACTTCATACTGCCGCTCTCCTTTTCCTTATACTTGATTTATATACTGCAGAACCTCTTTATATGCCATTCTGCCGCCAAACAAGTCTAATGCACTGCCTATCGTCACATTAAGCCTGCCTTTTCCATGTTCTTTTAACTGCTTTAAATCTTCAAAACTGCCGACTCCTCCGGCATATGTAATTGGAATTCTGCCCCAGTCTCCTAACATTTCTGCCAGTGGGACTTCAATGCCGGATGCTTTTCCCTCTACATCTACTGCATGTACTAAAAATTCATCCGCATATTCCTTTAATTTATCTAATAACTCCGGCGTGATTTTCTCTTCGGTAAATTTCTGCCAGCGGTCTGTCACTATATAGTAGTCGCCATCTTTTTTCCGGCAGCTCAAATCCAGAACCAGGTGCTCTTTTCCTACTGCTGCAAGAATTTTTTCCAGATTATTATAATTTACTTTTCCATCCTTAAATACATAGGATGTCACAATTACATGACTGGCTCCTGCCTCGATAAATTCTTTGGCATTCTCTGCATGAATGCCGCCGCCAACCTGCATACCGCCCGGATATGTGTGAAGTGCAAGCAGTGCCTGACGTTTCGTTTCTTTATAATAAGAACTGTCTGACGGATTCAGCAGAATGATATGTCCGCCACGAATCTTATCTTTTTTATAAAATTCTGCAAAATAAGCGGCATCCTGTTCCGCCACAAAATTCTCTTTTGCCTGATTTCCTTCATCCTTAAGACTTCCGCCCACAATCTGCTTGACCTTGCCATTATGGATGTCTATGCACGGTCGAAATTCCATCCTTTTTCCCCCTCTGTTTGAAAAAAGGACAACGTTCACCCTTGGTTGACCCCGTTGTCCGTCTAAAAGAATAACATATTTTTGTATAAAATGGAATAGTTGTTTTAACAATTGACAGTATATTATTTTTTTGCTAGAATTGAGAAATTAAAGGCTTTATTATATTACACACTTTTTAATAAGAAAGAGAGGAAACGAGAAAATGGGTAAAATTATCGGTGAAGGAATTACATTTGATGATGTTTTGCTGGTTCCTGCATATTCGGAAGTTACTCCTAATATGATTGATCTTACCACTTACCTGACTAAGAAAATCAAATTGAACATTCCAATGATGAGTGCTGGAATGGACACAGTAACTGAACATCGCATGGCAATAGCTATGGCAAGACAGGGTGGTATCGGAATCATCCACAAAAACATGTCTATCGAGGCTCAGGCGGAGGAAGTGGACAAGGTAAAACGTTCCGAAAATGGAGTTATCACAGACCCATTTTTCTTATCCCCAGATCATACATTAGCTGACGCAGAAGATCTAATGCACAACTTCCGCATTTCCGGAGTTCCTATTACAGAAAACGGAAAATTAGTCGGCATCATCACCAATCGTGATTTGAAATTTGAAACAGATTATACAAAGAAAATTAAAGAAAGCATGACTTCCGAAGGTCTTATTACTGCTCCGGAAGGAATCACATTAGACGAAGCGAAAAAAATTCTCGCTAAGGCAAGAAAAGAAAAGCTTCCAATTGTTGATAAAGATTTTCACTTAAAAGGTCTTATCACAATCAAAGATATTGAAAAACAGATTAAATATCCATTATCCGCAAAGGATGACCAGGGCAGACTGCTTTGTGGTGCTGCTGTTGGTATTACTGCTAACATGATGGACCGTATCGATGCACTGGTAAAATCCCATGTCGATGTAATCGTTGTAGATTCCGCACATGGACATTCCTTAAATATCTTAAATGCAGTTAGGAAAATCAAAGTTGCTTATCCTGATCTTCAGGTTATCGCAGGTAACGTAGCAACCGGTGAAGCAACCAAGTCTTTAATTGAAGCTGGTGCTGATGCTGTTAAGGTTGGTATCGGACCTGGTTCTATCTGTACTACCCGTGTGGTTGCAGGTATTGGTGTTCCTCAGATTACTGCTGTCATGGATGCCTTTGCAGTTGCAAAAGAATATGGTATTCCAATCATCGCCGATGGTGGTATCAAGTACTCCGGAGACATGACCAAGGCTTTAGCTGCCGGCGGTAATGTATGTATGATGGGAAGTATGTTCGCAGGATGTGACGAAGCTCCTGGAACTTTCGAATTATATCAGGGAAGAAAATACAAAGTTTACCGTGGTATGGGTTCTCTTGCAGCTATGGAAAACGGAAGCAAAGACCGTTACTTCCAGGAAGGTGCTAAGAAGCTTGTTCCGGAAGGTGTTGAAGGTCGTGTGGCTTACAAGGGAAGCCTTGAAGATACCGTATTCCAGTTAATCGGTGGTATCCGTTCCGGTATGGGTTACTGCGGATGTCCTACTATTCCAGAATTACAGGAAAGAGGCCGTTTCGTTAAGATTACTGCTGCTTCCTTAAAGGAAAGTCATCCACATGACATTCATATCACAAAAGAAGCACCAAACTACAGTATTGATGACAAATAAGTTTTTCACCAAGAGAAACAATTTTATATGAGCCATCGTGGTACTCATATTATACCAAACAGGATTGAAAACTTTTCATTGAGTTTTCAATCCTTTTTTTGGCATTTAAAAATCTTTATTCAAAACTATCTTGCTGTTTTTGCATTATTACCATTTCCATTGGTTCCGGTTGTTGCATCATCCACAGCATCTTTAATTCCGGTTCCGGCATCATCTACTGCATCATCCACACCATCTACAATATCTTCTGCACCATCTACTACTCCGTCTGTCACATCATTTACCACACCGTCGCCATTATCTCCATTGTTTGTGGTATTGTCACGATTATTCTTGTCATTTGTGTTATTCTTATTGTCTGTGTCATTCTTATTGGTGGTATTGTTACTTCCTGCTCCGTTTTCCGTGGTATTTTCCTCATTTCCATTCCTATTACCACAGGCTGCCATACTGCCAAAGAGGCACACTACCATCATGGTCAACACCAGTTTTCTTAATTTCTTCATGTTCAATATCTCCTTTTTATTGATTTCAAGTTTATTGTTTCCAACCTATCCTTTTCTATGCATCTTCTGTGTGGATTTTCTACTTTCTCATCTTTGGTTCAAATATCAGGGATGCCAGATAGGCAAATACCAATGCAGCAGAGATTCCTACCGCCGTTGCCGTAAATCCACCCATGAAGATTCCGATAAATCCATTGGTATCAACTGCTTCCTTAATTCCCTTAAACAGCGTATTACCAAAGCCTAACAATGGCACCGATGCTCCCGCCCCTGCAAATTCCACGAAAGGCGGATATACACCGATTGCTCCCAAAACAGCTCCGGAACATACCAATAGCACCATAATCCGTCCCGGCTGCATTTTCGTCTTTTCCATTAAAATCTGGCAGAGGGCACATATCAGGCCTCCTACCCAGAATGCATTCACATAATCCATGTGTTCTTTTCCTTTCTTCCATCATTCTTATCAAAACTATTATTACTTTTTATTATCTACCAGGCTTTTGTTACGGCACATACTCAAGCATTACTCCATGGGCAATTCCCGGTACATTTTTCCCTTCGTTATAACTTACTGTGGAAAGCAATGCTCCGGTTGGCACAAATAACACCTTTTTCCATTCCCCTGAAATAATCTTCGGCAGATAATAGGCAGATAAAACAGAAGCACTGCAGCCACAGCCGCTTCCGCCAGCATCCGTATCCTGTTCTTTTGCATCAAAAATTTCGATTCCGCAATCTGAATGATTGTTCTCGATGTCATAGCCCTTTTTCTTTAGCAAATCAAATAGGATTTCCTGTCCGACAGTTCCTAAATCCCCTGTTATAATACGGTCATATTCTTCCGGCCTGCTTCCAAAATCCGTAAAATGTGCTGCTATGGTATCTGCTGCTGCCGGAGCCATCGCTGCTCCCATATTTAAGGAATCATGAATTCCATAGTCCACAATTTTTCCGGTGGTGATTCCACTGATTTTTACATGAGTCCGTTGGGTGGACAATACATAGGCACCACTTCCGGTAACCGTCCAGGTAGCCGACATGGGACGCTGATTCCCATATTCCAGCGGAAATCGGAACTGTTTCTCCGCGCTGGCAAAATGACTGGATGTAATCGTCAGGACATTTTCTGCAAATCCTGCCGCCACGCACATTGCTCCAAGTGACATGGATTCCCCTGCCGTAGAGCAGGCTCCATACACACCAAACAGCGGAATTTCAAAGTCGAGAAGTCCAAAGGATGTTGCTATAGTCTGACCCAACAGGTCTCCTGCAAAAATATAACGGATTTCTTCCGGCGTAAGCCCTGCTTTTCCCAATGCCAGGGTTGCTGCTTCCTTCTGCAAGGTACTTTCTGCTTCCTCCCATGACTCACATCCAAATTTGTCATCATTTCCAATCACATCAAAATACTCTCCCAGTGGTCCTTCTCCTTCTTTCTTTCCGACCACCGATGCCGAATTTAAAATAAAAGGAGTCTTCGCAAAGCGAAGACTCTGTTTTCCCTTTACCTCAGACATGTCATCACTCCTTTTTGTGATTAGCATGTCCAGGTTCTGGCATTTTATGTATTTTTCAGAAATTTTTCATGTTTCTTTTCTTTACTTCTATCTACGGTTATGCTGTAATAAATCCATGGCAGCAATTAATTTCAACATTTTTCAATATTTCCATTGAACTTTTTGAGAAAGGAGAAACTGACATCTATAATAAACTATTATCTCATTATAAGAATCTTCTCCTTTTGGGCAAAATTCTCTTGTTTCACAATGATTTTGCCCAATCTGCCTCCGGGCACGGCTGGGGTCGCTGACACAACTTTGTTTCACTGCTGTATCTGATTTTCAACTGTGGCTCACACCCTTCCCATCTACTTCGCTATCAGCTGATATATCCAGTATATGACCCCAAGTAGCCAGCTTGTAAAGATTCCATAAAGGATTACCGGCCCTGCAATGGTAAAAATTTTGCAACCAATCCCAAAGACCTGTCCTTCCTTTTTAAATTCGATAGCAGGAGCTGCCACTGAATTGGCAAATCCAGTAATAGGAACGAGGGCTCCTGCCCCGCCAAATTTTGCAATTGATGGATAAATATTAAGACCGGTAAGAATTACGCTCATGAGGACAAGGATCATACTGCACCAGCCGCCGGAAGTATCTTTATCCAGTCCTGCGTTCTGTGCAATATTTAAAATCACCTGGCCAATACAACAAATAATTCCGCCGGTCACAAATGCTTTTAACATTTTCAGGGCAAGATTATGCGTTGGTGTTACCTGCTTTACATATTCGTTATATGCCTGGTTTCTTTCCGCAACATCCTGCTCCTGTACTGTTTTATTCAGATTTTCATTTTTTTGCCGCATATCTTTTTCTGATTCACTTTTTGCCATGCTAAAACCTTCCTAAATAATATAATATTTTTCTCTTAGTATGGCAAAAATTGTTTCTTTTATACATACACCGGCAGCTTCTTACGGATGCCCGGCAGTTCCTTATGAATGTCAGTCAACCAATATACGATTTAAGATTTCATCTTCTCTCACCAGGCGTTTTGCTTCTTCCCGGTATTTTTCTTCGTGAAGGTAAGTGTGACGGAATGGCTTAATAGACGGTGCCAAATCAATTGCCGCAAGGAAATCGCTCTTTTTCATCTGAAGTGTTGCTGCAAAATCAAAAAATCCGGTCTCTTCCAATACGGTCTGTACCCGCACATATCTGTGATTGTGCACCTTGCTCATGATATAGGTTGCAATACCGACCTGAATACCGTGTAACTGTGGCACTTCCAATAATTTGTCCAGTGCGTGGGAAATCAAATGCTCGCTTCCACTGGTCGGTGCGCTGCTTCCGGCTATTTCATTGGCAATTCCGCTCATGGCTAGAGAATCCACCAGTTCTTTTAAAAACAATTCATCTTTGATGCTCTGATATGGAGTCCGGACAAAACTGTTCACCGCTTTCTTCGCTATCATAACCGCAAAATCATTTACCGTAGAGTAACCACATTTTTCCTCATAAATCCAATCATATAATGCTGTGATTTTTGAAATCATATCTCCGATACCGGAATAAATAAATTTCTCTGGTGCCGTGCGGATAATCTGCGTATCCACCACAATGCCATAAGCCAGTTTTGCCGGAACCGAAGTTCTCTTACCGTGCACCAAAAGGGATGCACTGGCACTGGAAAATCCATCACTGGAACTGGAGGTCGGAACGCTGATAAACGGAATGTTTCTTAAAAATGCGGCATATTTTCCAGCATCGATTACTTTTCCGCCACCAATTGAAATAACTGCCTGCGTTTTATTCGGCATGGAAAATGCAAGCGTTATAATATCATCGATATCAACGGTATCCAGTTCGCTATACTCCAACACTGTAATTTCTTCTTTTTTCAGTGATTCCATTACAGTCTCACCAAACATATCAATCAAACCATTTCCAAGAAAAATGACTACCTGCTTTAAGCCTTCTCCCTTTAAATAACTTCCCAGTTGATTTAACGTGCCATTTCCGACTTTCAGAATTGCCGGAACTGAAATTGCTTTTCCTGTCTGCATATTTATTTCTCCTCTTTTCTATCTCAACTTCTTAGATTTCTCAAACTTTTGAAATACTCTGACTCTTATTATATGTATTCTATGCCATAATATCAAGCTCGCCCTGCAGAACCTGTCACTAACAGCTTCTTACGGATTCTTTGTGAAACAAAGAATGTGCCTTGGCACATTCCCGCGCCTGCGGCGGTCGCTTGCGACATCTACCTTATACGCCGCAGTGCGCATCCTCGCGGAGCGTTTTTTTACTTTACAGGAAAGCAATTTCCTGTAAAGTAAAAAACGGCAGCCAGAAACCTGACTGCCGAATTATATTCCTTACTGTACCTTGAAGATACTTACTGATGTATCCAGATCCTCTGCATCCATCTGAAGCCGTTTTACCGCATCATTTAATACTTCTACTGCCTGTAACTGTTTCTCTGTACTACGGGCAAGTTCTTCAGATGCAGATTCTGTCTGGTTAGAGGTCGTTGAAATACTTTCGATGGCATTCATGGTATCTTCTTTTGCCTGTTCGATGCCACCCACACTCTGGGTAATCTTCTCAACATCCTCTGCCAGCTTGCTTACCTGCTGACTGATATTCTTAAATACATCAACGGTATTATTCAATGCTTCTGTCTGGAATGCAACGCTCTCGCCTGCAAGTCCAGCTGTCTCGATGGTAGCTGCCAGACGTTCCTGAATATGATTGATAATCTCACCAATCTGATTACCCGCATTTCCGGACTGTTCTGCCAGTTTACGGATTTCTTCAGAAACTACTGCAAATCCTCTTCCTGCTTCACCGGCTCTCGCCGCCTCAATTGATGCATTTAAAGACAAAAGATTAGTCTGTTCTGCAATCTCATTGATTGTTCCGATGATGCTGTTAATTGCAATAGATTCTTTGTTCAGTTCTCTGATTTCCCGGATGATGGTCTCTGTTACTTCCGTTGTACCCTGAACTTTTTCACCAAGGTTTGCTACGATAACCATACCATTTTCAATTGCTCCCTGGGCTTCCTGGGCAATTTCGCTGATTTCATCAGTATTCTCATGTACAACATTGATTCTTTCTGCCAGACCATTCATCTGCTCCAGACAGCTTTCCGTATCCTGTGCCTGCTGGGAAATACCACTGTTGATATAATCCACTGCTTCCGTGATATCCTTTGTTACTTCCAATAAAACTTCGGAGTTGGTTCCTACCTGGACTGCCGAATCAGAAACATGACCACTGACATTGGTCATCTTGAGAATCAGATCCTTCATACTGCCAATCATATTGGTAATGCTGGATGACAACACATTAAACTCATCCTTACGCTTCATGCTGATCTGTCCGGTCAAATCTCCATCGGAGGTCTTCTTTAAGACACGGTTAACCTTACGGATTGCTTTGGAAATTCCGCTTGCAAGAACGGAACCTACCACGATTGCAATAACTGCACATATTGCTACGGCAATTAACGTATATCTGAGAATCGCCTGTGCACCTGCCATAATCTCTTTCTGCGGAACCATGGCACATACCAGCATATTCGTACCTTCAATCCTGCTGTATGTAAACAGATAATCTGCGCCCTCATAAGACACTTCTTTAGAACCCTGCAGATTTTCTCCTGCTAATGCTTCCTGATAAAAGTCCGTATCTGTAAATTTTATATCACTATCTCCACTTAACACCTGGCTTCCATCCTCTAATACAAAGCCCTTGATGCTGTTATCACTAATCTGTGCATTGTCTAATATATCCTGGATAAAGCTTGTCTTAACATCAATGATGATATATCCAACAGATTTATTGCTATTATTCTTAAGAACGGTAACAAGAGATAATGCATACTCATCACTGTCATATCCGGTGACTTCATCAATGGCTGGGTGGCTGCTGATCCACATACTTCCCATGCCAATCTCAGACTCTACATTCTTTCCTTCTTCCGACTCAACAAACGCATTATATACATCTCCACGGATTGCACCCTTTTCACTGCATGCTGTTCCACTCTTCGCACAAACTATAATGTGATCGATGAATTTGTCTGCAGTAGATTCATTGCTCAATGCAACTTTTGCATCCATCAGCATAGACTCTGACTTTACCTCTGAACCTGTATAATAACTTGTAATTGTAGAATTAATAGAAAGACGTGTTGCCATCAGTTCAATATTCTCAAAACCAAGTCCGAGATACTCTTCCAATGTACCAACACTGGTATTTGCAGAAGCCTCGTATGTACTATTCAAGGTAGTACTGCACTTTGAATAAATCATAAAACCAATGATAACAAACAGGATAACCGGAATCATAAATGCCCCGATTAATTTCACCTGAATGCCACGAAGCCCCATTCCCTTATCCTTCGCAGCCTTTCTACTGTTGCCTGTTTTCTTCGGCTGTGGCTTTCTTTCCATCTGTTTTGCCGGTCTTTCCTTCTTAATCCGTTCTTTCTTCGGTTTTCTTACCTTTTCTTTCTTTAACTTTTCCTTTTTTGGCTTTACTTTCTTAAGCTTCTCTTTCTTTACTTCCAACTGCTTTCTTGTCTTCATCCGTATTACCCCGTTTTTCCAATTGTAAGCATATCTTTCTCCCCGCTCTTTACGTCTTCATTTGCATGGAAACGTTACCATATGATTTGCTTTATTCTAGCATATTTTCGTTTGTTTTTCAACACCGGCTTATTACGAATTCTCGAAATTTACATTACGGCAGACTGTCTTGCGCCGTTTCCTTTTTTCCTCATACAGATATTCATCAGCATGCTTAAACATCTCAATAAAATCAATCTTCTTTTCACAGACAAATTCTACTACTCCAACTGAAATTCCAACATAATACGGTTTCATGGAATGTTCATTGTACTGTTCACATTTCTGGTGAATATTGTAAATGAGCTGTTCCTTCTCTTCCATCTCGCTATATCTTACAATGCCTGCAAATTCGTCCCCTCCGAATCTTCCCACATCTCCATACTGTCCAAAGACTTCTTTTACAATTCCTGCTGCTGTCCGAATTGCGCAGTCTCCTTCTGCATGGCCAAAATTATCATTGATTTCCTTTAAATGGTCAAGGTCAGCTATCATAAGACAGGCTTTTTTCCCTAAATTGTCCTGATTAAACCGGACCAGACTCTCCATCAGTCCCCTGCGGTTATAGATTCCTGTCAGTTCATCATAAATTGCAATAAAATTTAATACTTCATTCTTTTCCCGCAGCCGGTCACGATATTTTTTCTGTTTAATATTTGCTTCCAGAAAACGGAGAGATGTTCCAAGCTGCAATGCCAGTATATAATAAAAAGAAATCTCTTCCGGTTCAATCTCAAGCATCAATAGTCCGTACTGCCGCTTTCCATCAATTAATAGAAAGCTGATATAAGAAAAATAATCTTCACCGGAGCTGCAACAATCCGGTACACCAAAGCTTCCATCTATATATGGACGTTCCTTTTTCTCAAATACCTGAATATTTTCCCTGTATTGGTGCATAGTTAAATACATCCTTTGGGGCATCTTCCATTTCTGTCCCTTTTCGTAGGTAACCGGCTGCTCCAACAGATAAAGCAGGGAACTGCGTATACCCAGATGATAAAATACTTCTCCACTTTTCCGGTAGAAAGATTTCTCATTCTCTGCTTCCTGCATCAGGTCCCGGATCAGAAATGGGCCAAGCCACGATTTATGCTGAAAAAGCCTTAATTCATCAATAATATGAAGCAGCTCTGTTTTCTCATCTGCCTTTTCTTTCGCTCTTCGTGTTACTTTGCAGCCACAGGATTCCCGGATTATAAGTTCTGCATCCAACCGGACAGATTCCACCGGTCTGCCTGCACAGATATCTACTGCCTTTTCTACCGCTATCTGCCCCATTTTATAAGCATCCTGGGAGACAGTCGTCAATGGTGGATTACTATAACGCGCCCTCTCCACATCATCAAAACCGGTAATCAAAATGTCTTTTCCTATCCGGAGTCCATGGGCTTTGCATACACGATAACACGCCACTGTCATTTCATCATTAGCTGATATAATTGCTTCGGCATCCGGATTGTCCCTTAGCAGCTGTTCTACAAGATTATCCACGAATTCCGAATAATCTCCCACCGCCATCATTTCCGGCGTCACTGGCAGATGATGTTCTGCCATAACATTTAAAAATGCTGCTTTCCGCTCTATGGCATCCTGATTGTCTTCCGGTCCCCCAAGATAAACCAGATGCTTTAAATGATGTTCTATAATAAGATGCTCCACACATTTTTGCATACCACCATAGTTATCCACCATGACATAGATACCCCGTGGATCATCCGTCGCATCTTCTAACAGTACATATGGTATTCCCGCAAATTTATCCAAAAATGCCTGTTTATCTTCATTTTCCTGAAAAATGCAAAGAGAGCCATATGCAATAATCAATACATCTACTTTCGCTAATTTTGCATAATCGTAGACTGTATTGTACTGATAGTCAAAATCCTCCAGTGCAAATTTCTGGTTGAAACGCACACTCTGCGTTCCCAGAAAATAAATCACATTAACATCCATCCCGCTTGCTGCTGCCCGAATCCCCCTCATCAGGTCCTTCGGATGTGCTGTATGCACATTTCCAATCAATACCCCAATTGTAAATTTCTTCCCCATAACATCGCTTCCTATTCCTGCCACAAACGCTGTTCTGTCTGTCCCTCCTGAAATAATTCACGCATTTGTTCATCTAGTTTATCATCCGGTTCGTAATCTTTTAACATCCGAATCAGATGCTGCTCCCGCACATCATCTGTCAAATAGTCTGCCAGCATCCGGTTGACCTCTTCAATTAACTGCTGTGGTTGTAAAATCTCTGTTGCCATATTTCCGGTCAGTTTGTATGCAAGACCTGCCGCATAATAGAATTCATAGTTTCCCATCATGATAGATGCCTGCAGATTACATTTGATTACAACACTCTGACGTGCAATTGACTGTATCATTTTTTCACTTCTTCCTTACGGATTTTTATATTTTCATTTTATAACATTCCACGAAAAACATCAACCCTAGCCGCATATTGTCCTACAGACTTCTCCTGTAGATTCCCCTATCGTTTAAGGAATTGCCTGCCCTGTGATTCAGGAATCCGACAGCTGTCTTATGAAATAGAAAAGTGCCCCAGCCATTTTTCCAAATGCCATAAATAAAAGAATCACCCACAATCCGGTCTTTACCTTAAGCCGCCGGAATATAACCGGAAAAGTCTTTAATATTTCAGCCAGTGCAACTGCTACACAGCCCACAAAGAAACCGGCACAGATACCGTATACTCCTAAGAAAATATGTCCCAATGGAATTCTCATTGTAAGAAAGACCGACAAAAGATTGCCTCCGATTCCACCCAGCACGATCATATTTTCATATAGATAAATCCTTCCTGCCGTCTTGGATTTACCAATCATCCGCGGGATGATATTAAGCATGATCAGGAATGCAAAGGTTCCTCCAGCCACCGCAGCGCCGGCGGTCAGTCCTGCCAGTCCTAGGAAAACATGTCTAATCCACATCAATCGTCTTGCCTCCCCGTCCGCAGTTGGCAATGTAAGTATCATCTACATCTTTTTCGTACTTACGCATCTCCACCTGGATTGGTGTCGGATCATTGGTTATTTTACTGTTGCCAAAGTGATTAAAGAAAATGATAACACCAATCGGCAGACCAATACTGTAGCAGATTTCCAGTTCTGTAATCCCCGATGACTCCTTCCCCATCACCTGATAATAGAGTTTCTGGAAAAGCTCTGTCACTGAAATATCATTATTAAATGCCATAATCGTAAATGCTGCCCCGAAGAAAATCAGGATACATAAAATGCTGGTTTTGATAACCTCTGATGCTTTGCCCGGCTGTAGTTTGGGCTCATATTCTATGACGAAATCCGCTTCTCCTTCATTGGTAATATTTACATTCGGATACTGTGCCTGTATCATTTCAATTATTTTTAATGAAGTCATCACCTGAACATATTCTGTCTTTTTCGCCTTCTGTGGAAAGGAATAAATCTTCATCTGCTTTAGCTGGCGTATCATTGCGGTATCTGTTCCGGTCATCTTTGCAACATCCGACAATCTGACATTGCGGTCTCTGACCACGGAATTCTTTTCGATTTTAATATAAAGACTTGTCTGCTGACTGCTCATGAAAATGGCATCCTTTCTATAAATCTGGTTACAAATGTTCCTTCTCCTTTTGCACTTTTATCACCATTCTCATTCGCATAATAAAGAATGCCTCCTATCACTGCAAGAATCACCAGTGAAAGGAGGCAGATACGATACGTTTTATATTTCATGCCATTCCTCCTTGCTTACTGCATTTTCCGGAATAGTATGTGTTACGATTCGTTTTTTATTCTTTTATTTTGTTTTTAAAGCATCTATCTGAACTTCCTTTCCATGTCCAAAAGCACCCTCCATTTGGCATACTTTTGCTGCAAACTTTGCAGCCTCTTTTATACTCTCTTTGATTGAAACATTATCATCTATACCTTTTTTCTTACGGTCAAGATAACCTACCATAAAAGTTGTAATAAGTGAGTCTCCTGCACCCATAGTATCTATTGCTTTTTCAATCGGATATGCCGGTTGCTCAAAAAACTCATTATTTGCATAAAGCATACAACCTTTTGCGCCTCTGGATGCACACACAATTTTCGGTCCATAAGAGGCTACTTTCTTAAGGTGTTTTTTTACTTCATCATCCGTTCCATCAAAGGAGCAAAATGCATATGTTACTAATGGTGCTATTTTTTCATAATATTCCGGTTCAGAATCATCCGAGAAATCAAAAGATAATGGAAGTTCGGCTGCTTTAATCTTTGGAAGCTGTGACTCCATATAACAGTAATTTCCACTGTGTACCAGATCAAATTCTGCAAGATATTCCAAGTCAAATTCATCCAGATCATAAATATGTCTGCTCCGGACTCCACCTTCATTATAATCTAAGAATACACGGTCACCATCTTCTAAGGTACATCTGGAATAACCATTTTCTCCCTCAATTTTCTTACACTTTACCAGTTCAATCTGTTCTTCCCTCAACGCAGAAATAACATGATCTGCATTTTTATCAGTACCAAAATAGCCCATATAGGCACACCTTTTTGCACCAAACATTTTGGCATACACAGCAAGATTTACACAATTTCCACCTGGATACTGTACATTCTCGTGAGTATAAATATCTACCACGTTATCCCCAAAGCCTACCACACTTACGTCATATTTCATACTGTTTCTCCTTTCGTCTAGTACTCTACAACTCCCATATACCGGCGCATATCCAATGGGTGTCCGCTCTTATTCTGAATTGCAGTACGGTATAACACGCTCATTTCATAGAACAATGGAGCATTAAAATAATCTACGCAGGAATCATCTATTGCATCCATTCCACAATCTGCTGCATCAATAATCTCATATTTTTCCGCATATTTATTTAAAAATACTTCTGCTCTTTCATCAATCATTCTTGTTTTTCCTACCGATTTTAAGAGGATATAAATATGGTCTTTATCTGTTACCTCAAATGGTCCATGGAAATATTCTGCGGAATCAAGATAACAGCAGTCCATCCACTGCATCTCCTGAAGAGAACAGATTGCAAATCCGTATGCCTGTGCATATGCAGAACCGGATGCCATAATATATAAAAATGGTGCATTATAATAATGTTCTGCAAAATTCCATGCCTTATTCTGAAACTTCTTTGTTGCATTACGGATAATTGCATCGCATTTAGTGATTCCATCCTTCATTCCTTCATAAAGTTTATACTCCGGCTCCTGTCTGTGAATCAACTCATTTATAATACTGTAATTTAATCCTAATGGTCTATCCTTCTGTAATGTTTCCGGCTCCCAATCATAGACAATTGCATGGAATTTTTCACTGTCGCAGGCACTGCCCGGTGTATGTGTATATGTAATTACAAATGCACCTTCCTTTACACCAAGTTCTGCTGCTTCTACCGTTTCTTTTGTATTTCCACCATGTGAACAGATAATGACAACAGAGTGTTTTCCAAGTTTCTTTGGAGGGGTTAAAACAAATTCTTTACTGGTAATCCACTCTGCTGTCATGGTGGATGATTCTCGGTTAATAAAGTAACATGAAGAATAAAGGTCAACCAGAGAGCCTCCACAGGCCACAAAATATACTTCACTGATTGTTCCATTTTCCTTTTCAATTATATCAACAAATTTTTCTACGTTAAATTCTGATGCATGCATTTTTAAATACCTTCTTTCTTAGTTATTTTTCTTAATCAGTTTTCTCATTAAAATTGTTATAGCCATACCAAGTACAGCAGTTCCCATCAGGAAGCCAAAAATCATTGGATAAGCATTATTTCCAAATTTATCCATCCACTTTCCAAAAATTATATAGTAAAAAGAATCTGGCAAATATCCGATAATAGATGCAATTCCAATTACAGTTCCTGCATATATCGGTTTAAATTTACATTCCTGTAATCCCGACCAGATTACTCCGTAAAGCATCATACCAATTGCACTTGGTAACAAAGAAACAATTGTTGCCAGTACCGGACTGATGTTGGATGGCATTATCAATACTCCACCATAAATCACAATTGTAATTCCAAATGCAGTAATATACCATTTTGTAGAAGATTTAAAAATCTTATCTACGATAATTCCACCAATCGGACATAAAAGGTTCATAAGATTACTTCTCACAATACTGATAAAAGATGAATGTACCAACGGTATACCAAGTACATCCGTCAGATATGGTGAAAAATAGGATACACTTGTATACAGACCATATGCACATAATACCATCAGTGAAAAGAGCCAGGTCATCGGATTCTTTAACGCTTCACCGACATATTTAATTTTAAATTCTTCATCAGAAGATTTTGTCTGTGTAATACTTTTTTCTTTAAAAAATATCATTGTCAGAATTAAAGCAACTGCTGTAAATGCTACCATTGCCCATACTGCAATACTAAAGGAAGTAGATGGGTCATCTGATAAACGGCTTACCTGTAAACATACTGCATTTAAAATTGCAGAAATAATACCTGATGCAGCATAATAAATTCCATAACACATTCCCTGCTCTTCTGCTGTGCCAACCTGACCTACTGCTTTGGTTATTGCTGCCCAGAATACAAAAATTGTAGACACACCAAGTCCAGCCCATAATACGCAGGCTACTGCAAAATTCATGGTAAGTGCATAAATAATTCCGATAACTACAGAACCCAGAATAGAGCCTACTAGACATTTTTTCACAGACCACTTATCAGCTAATATTCCACCGGGAATCAATGTAATCGTATTTGCTGCCGCATAAATTGTCATTAAAATTCCTGACTGGGTATTTGTAATTCCCATAGCTGCAATCTGCTGATCATAAAACACATATCTGATATAAGGGAAACAATACATAACTGCATTTACAAGTCCCAGAATAAAAAGTACCCATAACGTTTTTGCACTCAAATGTGCTTTTGTTTTGTCACTCATCGCAAAACCTCCTTTACCTATTCTCCATTTCTTTATAAACATCCTGTCCAGCACATATGGTTCTTAAAACATGTGCCTTTCGAATTTCTTCAATATCTGTTTTGAAAAGATTCCTGTCAAAAACTACTATATCAGCCTGCTTACCGCTTTCCAGCGTTCCTAATATATGTTCCTGTTCCATGGCATACTGGCTTCCAATTGTCCAGGTTTTTAACATTTCCGGTATTGTCAGACCATTTTCCGGCTGAACCGGTTCTTTTCCATCTGCGGCATAGGTTCCGCATCCATAATAAATTGCCTCAGGTATATCCGGTATTAACATCGGAAGATCCGTTGCACCACTTAAAATCACACCATGATCTGCCATTGAACGATAATTCATATAACGGCTCCGCCTGCTACCAAGTTTTTCATCATAGTCTTGTTTCCAATTTTCACAGGAATCCAACTTATAAACCTGTGTATAAATCTCACCAAATACTCCAAGCTGTGCCATTTTTTCTTCGTCCACTGCACCCGTCAATTCCAAATCAGTAATTCCATGTCGATTCTTTAATCTTCCATTTTCCTTTTCACATTTATCATAAATCTGAAGAATTTTATGGAAGGAACCATCCCCTTCAGAATGCAATGTAAATCTGAATCCTTCACGGTCTGCTGTAAGTACATCTTCTTCTAATAATGCATAATCAATATTCTTTTGGCAACAATAATCTTTTCCCTCATATGGCTCCATCAGATCTGCCTCTTCTGAGACAATCAATCCATCTGTCATCTGATTATAACCGGAAAACCTTAAAAAATCAGAATGATATTTCTTCTTCATTTCTTTTCCATATGCTAAATCCATTTTCTTTCCTACTGGTTGTGACATAAAGGAAATCCGAAGGCTCAATTCTGCTTTCTGTTCCAATTCAGCCAATATATCTGTAAATCCATAAAAATTATCAAATCCCATTTCTTTTACAGATGTTATCCCATGGCTGTTTAACATAGACATATATGCCTTAAACTGTGGAATAATAAAATCTCTATCATTCAGATAAATTTTCATAATTTTATAAATTGCCTCTGAACTTCCGCATGTATCTGGTGTAAACCCAAACACTTCTTCTGCAACTTTGTTCATAGCACAATACCCATGTCCAGCAGTAAATAAAATAACCGGTCTTTTAACCTGTTCCAATTCACCTCCCTTATTTATTTTTTCTGCCAGCTCCGGTTGTAAATGATTTCCAAATAAAACGACCGTCTCCGGATTCATTTCCAGATTTTCTGATAACCGTTCAACTATTTGTTTCAGATTAACTGCTTCTGATAAATCCACACCAAGATAATCCACTACATATCCTGTGAAAAATGTATGGGTATCACCAAATCCCGGGCAAATGGTTCCCTCTCCATAGTCCACAACTTCAGTAGATTCACCCACCAGTTCATTTGGGATATCTCCACATCCGACTTCAAGAATCTGTTTTCCTTTTATTGCCACATATCCTGGATATGCCTCTTCTGAAACAGAATCAAAAATACAGGTTGATTGAAATATCTTGTCTGCTTCTTTTTGCATTTTTCCACCTCCTTTTGTTAAATTGATTATATCATCATATAACGTTATATTGCAATATTGTTTCTTTTTCTCAAATCACTTTCAGCATTCTCAACATTTTATTATCTATTTTTTATACTTTCCCTTTACTTTTTATTACTTTTTATACAATTTTTCACATAATCTTTTCAATATGATGTTTTTTAAATTCATATTGTTATGCAAAACATTATATGTTATTATAATGTTTGTGAGGTGATATTATTATGAAATTGAACACAACCAGTGATATACCACTGTTTGAACAGTTAAAAAATGATTTACTCGAACAAATAAAAAAAGGAATTTATATTTCCGGTCAGCAAATCCCGACAGAAACTGAATTGTCTGAACTATATCATGTGAGCCGTATTACCATAAGGCGTGCAATTACTGAATTATGTAATGAAGGGGTCTTAATTAAGAAACAGGGAAAAGGAACCTTTGTAAAAGAGCGGAAAATTTTTCGTAAACTGGAACATACTCTCAGTTTTTCCGATGCATGCAAAGCCAATCAAATGGAGGCATCTACTATTGTAACCAAACGTGAAGTCATACCATATGAACAGTATCATCTTGATAATGCTGAACTCTTTGAGGGCGATTCTATTGTTTATATCCAACGTATTCGATATGCAGATGCAACACCTATTATGATTGAGAACAATTATTATCCATGTCACAAATTTTCATTTTTGCTGACAGAACCTTTAGATAGTTCTCTGTATCAGCTATTTCGTGAAAAATATGATATCTGCATTGGTTGTTCACAGAATTCTTATATTGATGCAGTAAAAGCCTCAACGGAACAAGCCAATCTTCTTCATATTTCACCCGGTGACCCATTGTTTCTTTTTCATACAGAAATGTATGATATTCACAATGAGCTCATCCATGTTGGATATGAATATATCTGTGGCAGTAAATACCGTTTTTGTTATGACAATTCATAACTTCATTCTTATATTCAGCAAATTTCCAGCATACAAAATGCTCTGTTTTCTAATTACGAAAACAGAGCATTCCTCTTTTTATCTGAAGCAGATATTCTTTATTTATTTTTCATTGCAACCTGTAATGCCTTGGTAATTGCACTTCCTACCACGAAACAGGCTGCTGCTTCAATCAGTCCGTTTACACCTACAAAGGCAATGACAAAACGGAATGGATTTAAGCCGCCTGCCAGTGACTGTATGTAATCGGAGCTGAAGAAAAAGATTACCAGTGTTGACATGAAGAAAAAGGTATTTAAGATTGGACCTGCCAGGTTGGCAATTAAAATCTTCCAGTTCTTCATTTTCGGAAATTTGGATAATCCCTTATAGATAAGTCCGGTCAACCAGCCCATCAGAATTCTTGATACTACACATACCACGAAGGTTCCGAATGGATTGATGCCAAGAAGTACTGCTCCAAAAGGACTCATTCCAAAGCACTGGATAAAGCTTGTGATTCCAAATACTGCTCCTAATACTGCTCCACCCAATGGTCCTAAAATAATGGCACCAATTGTAACTGGAACTACAATCAATGTAATTTCCAGACCAAGTGTCTTAATATAACCAAGTGGGGTAAAAGCCAGAATCAGAATGATTGCAACCAACAGAGCCATCTCAACGAGTTTCACTGTTCTGCTACTTCTATTCATAGTCTCTTCCTCTTTTCTGCATCTGTCTGCCGATGCCACAATATTATTTGTCTGCCACACTGCCAAAACAGTTTCCTGCAAACCTTGTTTAGAATACCACTTTTTTCCACTGTATACAATGTATGTACCCAAAAAAATACCTGCGGTTTAACTACAGGCAACATACTTTGCAAATTTCCCTCTAAGCACATAAAAAGGGCATCACACAAATCTTCCGGTTTGCATGACACCCTTTTATCACACATCTCAAATGAGACTCATCCAAGATGAAATATTACATCCGTAAACGGATTATTTTGCAGCCATTTCCTCTTTTAAAGCTTTTGTAAGAGCTGGAACGATCTTGTTTAAGTCTCCTACTAAACCGTAATCTGCAACGTCGAAGATTGGAGCATCTTCGTCTTTGTTGATTGCGATGATGAGATCAGAATCTTCCATACCAGCTACGTGCTGGATTGCTCCGGAAATACCGATTGCAAAGTAAATCTGAGGACGAACTGTCTTTCCTGTCTGACCTACCTGTAAGTCAACTGGAAGCCATCCATTCTCTACAACTGCACGGGAGCAGCTTACTGTTCCACCAAGAACTTCTGCTAAGTCCTCTAACAGTTTGAAGTTTTCTTTAGAACCAACTCCACGACCTCCGGATACTAAGATCTTAGCGTCCATGATGTTTGCTGTATTCTTAACTTCTTTTACGATATCCATGATTTCAACATATCTGTTGTTTGGTGTAAATCCTGGATTGAACTCGATAACTTCTGCTTTTGCACCTTTGATTGGAGCAATTTTCTGCATAACGCCCGGACGTACAGTAGCCATCTGAGGACGGTTATCCGGACAAGCAATTGTTGCGATGGTATTTCCACCGAATGCAGGACGGGTCATCAGTAACTGATTGTGTTTCTGCTCCTGGTTTCCAACCGGATTGATTGGAAAATCACCAATCTCAAGAACAGTACAGTCAGCTGTCAGACCTGTTGCAACTCTTGCAGATACAGTAGGACCAAGGTCACGACCGATTGCTGTTGCACCAACTAACATAACTTCTGGTTTGAATTCGTTGATTACAGATGCTAATGCATGTGCATATGGCTCTGTTCTGTAGTTCTTCAGTTCCGGATCATCTACTACGATAACTTTATCAGCGCCGTACTCAGCAAGCTGATCTGCAAGACCTTTCACATCAGAACCAATTAATACTGCAGTTACTTCTGTATTTAAATCTTTTGCAAGTTCTTTGCCCTTTCCAAGTAACTCAAAAGCAACACCATTTAATGTGTTGTCTACCTGCTGTGCAAAGACAAATACTCCTTTATACTCTTCTAAACCCATTTTATTCACCACTTTTCCTTATTTTTATTAGATGATATGTTTCTCTTTGAATTTGCCAATTAAGTAAGATACTGCTTCGTCGGTATCGAGAGCAACCTTCTCGCCTGCACCTTTACGAACTTTGTCAGATGCTTTTGCGATTTTGGTCGGTGAACCTTTCAGACCAAGGTTAGAATCATCTACGTCTTTAAGGTCAGCTCTGCCCCATACAGTTACTTCTTTGTCAAATGCATCGAAGATTCCGCCTGGAGTCATGTAACGCGGCTCGTTTAATTCAGATAATGCTGTCACTAAGCAAGGCATTTTTGCTTTTAATACATGATATCCATCTTCAAACTGACGCTCAACGATTACGCTGTCACCTTCTACTTTGATATCCTGTGCATAGGAAATAACCGGAAGTCCAAGATGCTCTGCGATCTGAGGACCAACCTGTGCGGTATCTCCATCGATAGCCTGACGACCTGTGATAATTAAATCATAGTCAAGGTTTCTTAATGCACCAGCGATTGTAGTAGAAGTAGCCCAGGTATCTGCACCACCTAATACACGGTCTGTTACAAGGATTCCCTTGTCAGCGCCCATTGCCATTGCTTCACGAAGAACTTCATCAGCCTTTGGAAGTCCCATGGTAAGTACAGTAACTTCTGCACCGTACTGATCTTTTAATCTTAATGCTGCTTCCAGACCTGCTTTGTCATCTGGGTTCATGATAGTGAGCATTGCAGCTCTATCCAAAGTACCATCCGGATTAAATTTTACTCCGCCTTTTGTATCTGGTACCTGTTTTACACATACAACTATTTTCACGGTATATTCACTCCTTATATTTTTAATTTGTGTGCGCCATGATTTTTCGTTTAAAATCCTTTTGCGCCGATCTGTCAGAAACTATTTTAATAATGCGCCAGAAATAACCATTCTCTGAACTTCGCTTGTTCCTTCGTAGATCTCTGTAATCTTAGCATCACGCATCATACGCTCTACATCGTATTCTCTGATGTATCCGTATCCACCGAATAACTGAACTACTTCTGTAGTAACTGCCATTGCGGTTTCTGCTGCGAATAATTTTGCTTTTGCTGCTTCTACAGAATATACCTTCTGTGTTGCTTTAGCCATAGCAGCTTTGTAAACCAGCATCTGAGCTGCTTCAATTCTGGTTGCCATATCAGCAAGCTTGAACTGGGTATTCTGCTGCTGAGCGATAGAACGACCAAACTGTTTTCTTTCTTTGGTGTATGCAACTGCTCTGTCTAATGCACCTTCTGCAATACCAAGTGCCTGAGCTGCGATACCGATACGTCCGCCATCCAGAGTATGCATAGCGATTGGGAATCCTTTTCCTTCTGGTCCTAACAGATTTTCCTTTGGAATTCTGCAGTCTTCGAAGATTAACTCGTATGTAGATGATCCACGGATACCCATTTTCTTTTCTTTTGTTCCGAAGGAGAATCCAGGAGCTCCCTTGTCCACGATGAATGCAGAGAAGTTCTTCTTCTTTCTTCCTCTCTTATCTTCGGTAACACTTGTGATTGCGATTACGATATAAACGTCTGCAACTTTACCGTTTGTAATAAAGCATTTAGATCCGTTTAATACCCACTCATCACCATCTAATACAGCCTTGGTCTGTGCTCCCTGGGCATCTGTACCAGCACCAGGCTCTGTTAATGCGAATGCGCCAAGCTTCTCACCTGTTGCAAGTGGTTTTACATATTTCTGTTTCTGCTCTTCTGTACCGTAAGTCATAATTGGGTCGATACAAAGAGAAGTATGTGCAGATACGATAACACCTGTTGTACCACAAACTTTAGATAACTCTTCTACACACATAACATAGGTTAATGGGTCACATCCCTGTCCGCCGTACTCCTTTGGTACCGGAATTCCCATGAAACCAAATTTTGCCATTTTATCAACTGTTCCCTGTGGGAATACTTCTGTCTCATCAACTTCCTGAGCCAGAGGTTTTACTTCGTTTTCTGCGAAATCTCTGAACAGAGTTCTCGCCATTTCATGTTTCTTATCTAAACTGAAATCCATGTTCTGAAATCCTCCATAAATTTTATTTTACTGAGCGTCAACCGGGGTCTTTGTACGGTCAGCGTTGTATACATAGAATCCTTTTCCGCTCTTAGCGCCGAGGTTACCACCACGAACCATTTTACGGATTAATGGACATGCACGATATTTGCTGTCGCCTGTCTCGTTGTAAAGTACATCCATGATTGCAAGGCAGATGTCAAGACCAATGAAGTCACCTAACTCAAGAGGTCCCATTGGATGATTTGCGCCAAGCTTCATAGCTGCGTCGATACCTGCGATATCAGATACACCTTCCATTTTGATAAATGCAGCTTCGTTAATCATTGGGATTAAGATACGGTTTACTACGAAACCTGCAGCTTCATTTACCTGTACCGGAGTTTTTCCGATTTCTACAGAGATTTTCTTAATAGCTTCTACTGTTTCAGCAGGAGTATTTACACCAGCGATAACTTCGATTAATTTCATTCTGTCTGCCGGGTTGAAGAAATGCATACCTACCATTGGACGGGTAAGACCATTTCCGATTTCTGTAATAGAAAGACTGGATGTATTAGAAGCAAAGATACATTCTGGTTTAGCAATCTTATCAAGCTCCTGGAATGTTGTCTTCTTAACGCCCATATCTTCAAATGCTGCTTCTACGATTAAATCGCAGTCTGCGCAAAGATTCTCTTTTAAACCTGGTGTGATTTTAGCAAGGATTCCGTCAACAGTTTCCTGTGTCATTTTTCCTTTTTCTACCAGTCTTGCATATCCTTTTGCGATTTTCTCTTTTCCGCCATCAGCCCATTCCTGCTTGATGTCACAAAGAGCTACTTCATATCCTTCTACCTGAGCAAATGCTTTTGCAATGCCCTGTCCCATGGTACCTGCACCAATAACGCCAACTTTCATGTTAGTCCTCCTTAAAAATATATGTATTATATTTACCCGAAAACGAAAGTCTTCTGGGTTATAACTTGCAACGCAAGACCCGAGAAGCGTTTTACACTTCCCGGGTATATTTACTTATTCAGAAAGAGTGAATTAGTCTCTCTCAACAATTGTTGAGCAGCCCATTCCACCACCGATACACAGAGTAGCAAGACCCTTCTTAGCGTCTCTCTTCTGCATCTCATGAAGCAATGTAACTAAGATACGGCATCCAGATGCTCCAACAGGATGTCCAAGTGCGATTGCACCACCATTTACGTTAACCTTAGACATATCGAATCCAAGATCTCTTGCAACTGCGATTGACTGAGCAGCGAATGCTTCGTTTGCCTCGATTAAGTCGAAGTCATCGATAGACATTCCGGTTCTTGCAAGAACTTTCTTTGTAGAAGCAACAGGTCCAACACCCATGATTTCCGGCTCAACTCCGCCAAGTGCTCCTGCAACCCATGTAGCCATTGGTTTAACACCAAGCTCTTTTGCTTTTTCTTCGCTCATAACAACGATTGCTGCTGCACCATCGTTGATACCGGAAGCGTTACCTGCAGTAACAAGTCCACCCTCTTTACCAGAGCAGCATCTTAATTTGCTTAATGACTCAGCAGTTGTGCCTGGACGTGGTCCCTCATCTGTGTCAAACATAACAGTTTCTTTCTTAACCTTAACAGGTACAGGAACGATTTCGTCTTTGAATCTGCCTTCAGCAATTGCTTTTTCACATTTCTGCTGGCTGTTTGCTGAGAACTCGTCTAACTCTTCACGGGTAATTCCGTATTTGTCACATACGTTCTCTGCTGTAATCATCATATGATAATGATTAAATGCGTCTGTTAATGCATCATTTACCATGGTATCGATAATTGTTGCATTGTTCATACGATATCCAAAACGAGCTTTTGTCATAGCGTAAGGTGCCATAGACATGTTCTCCATACCACCTGCAACAACGATGTCTGCCTGACCAGCCATAATCATGTTTGCAGCTTCGTTTACACATTTCAAACCAGAACCACAAACTACGTTTAATGTAAATGCAGGAACCTCGATTGGTAAACCTGCTTTGATAGAAGCCTGACGTGCAACGTTCTGTCCCTGTGCTGCCTGGATTACACATCCCATCATTACTTCATCAACCTGTTCTGGTTTAACACCAGCTCTGTTTAATGCTTCTTTGATTACGATTGCGCCTAAATCTGCGGCTGGAGTATTGCTTAAAGCTCCTCCCATTTTACCGATTGCGGTACGACATGCGCCTGCTAAAACTACTTTCTGTGCCATTTTCTCGTCTCCTTCTGAATTAAATTTGCCTTTTACTATTGTTATTTTTTTAACAATCTTTTGTAAAAAAAATAAAAGAAAGCCTTTCCGGCTCTTTCCCGACAATCTGATGTTATCATAGAAAGGGGATTTTTGCAAGTGAAACTTGCTTTATTGAGCCGGATTTTCAGCTTTCCTTAATAAAATACATGGTTTCCGATTACAGTTCCATTAATCAGTCCGTTGTTTCTGCGGAAATATAAGCAGTTTAAGGTTCTTGTGCCTGCTAACACTTCTGTGGCAGCCTGCACACAGGACGCATCTGCCCCGGATGAAAGCACTACTGCGAAACGACCGCTGGCTACCGGTGAGAACTGCCCGCTCTGATAGATGACACCTACCACGGTATCCGGGAAATAACTGCTGTCCACACGGTTCATGACCACGCTTCCAACGGCAAGCTTCCCTTCATAGCTTTCGCCGCCTGCTTCGCACTGGATCAGTGCTGCCAGCATGGCAACATCACTGGCATTCACTGTCCCCCCACCGGAAGCATCGCTTCCTGTGGTATTATCCCCGGTGGATGTCCCATCCGGATTTACATTATTATCTGAAGCATCTGGCTGCTGACTGTTAATAAGTTCCTCTTCCTGACGCTTAATCTCCTCCTGACGGGCAGCATCTTCTTTCGCCTTCTGTGCCTCTAATTCTTCCTCATAGGCTTTCTGTCTTGCGATTTCCGCATCTGTGTCTGCTATTTCCGTCTCTGCATCTGCAACATCCGACTTTGCTGCGCTTATTTTTTCCTGCTGGGCTGCCACCAGACTGTCTGCCTTGCTCTTCTGCTCCTGCTTCGTCTGTTCTGCCGCAAGCAGTTCTTCTTTTGCCGTCTCTAAATCTTCCTTCTGCTGTTTTAATTCAGCCAGTGTATCCTGATAATCAGAAAGCTCCTGCCTGTCATAATCATAAATGGATTTGGCATATTCCATCCGGTTTAAAAAATCCGAAAAGGAGCTTGCTCCAAGCAGCAGCTCCAGGTAAGACTGATTGCCATTTTCGTACATATATTGTACTCTTTTCTTCATGGCTTCGTACTGGCTCTCAGAACGTGTTGTCAGCTCTGCAATCCGGCTTTCTGCTGCTTCAATCTCCACATTTTTCGCCGCAATTTCATCCTGGGTATCCGCCAGTTCGTTGCTGATTTCCTGCAATCCATTATTTAATTCCGTCAGTTCATCGGAAAGATTTATCTGATATTCTTTCAAGGAATCAAGCTGCGACTGCTGTTCCTCTCTCTGACGTTCCAGCTCTTCCACGCTGCTTCCGGTGTCCTTAGATGCCAGATCCACTCTTTCCTTGGTACCGGTGTCTGCCTGCACCGTCATCTGTATCATCAGAAACAGTATCAGCAATGCGGAAAACATACGTCGTTTACTGTTTTTCTTCATATCTTTATCCTCTTTTATGGATTTATCACGCCTCTTGTTTTCTTCCTTTATTATAGACGGCTTTCTTATGAAAATGCAACGAAAAACTACACTTCTTTTTCAATCCCAAGATTGTTTTTCCTCTCTGCTTGTGCTATATTTGAACTAGGAATTTTAACGGAAAAAAACATATTTTGTAAGGAGGTAACCGCTATGCTATTTATACGGACAGATGACTTAAAACCCGGCATGCGTCTTGCTAAACCTATCTATAATAAATTGGGCGTCATGCTTTATGACCGCGACACCAGACTGACCCGGCAGGGTATCGAAAGTATCCGGAATTTCGAGCTGATTGGTATTTATATTCTGGAGCCTGCCGAACCGGTTCCGCCATTATCCGACGAGGATATTGCTTTCGAACAGTTCCAGACCATTTCCATGTTCCAGCTTCGCGACTGCATGGATATGATTCGTAAAGGCAGACAGCCGGACAAGCTTCCAACGCTGGTCTCTTCGATTCTGTCCCAGTATGGCCGTCTTGACCACAAGCTGAACTTTGCGCAGAATTTAAGAAGCTCTGCGGATTATGTATACAAGCATTCCATCAGCGTTGCTATTCTGGTCGCCATGCTGACTCACCAGTTAAATATGCCGGATGATTTTCAGCAGACCTGTGTAACGGCTGCTCTGCTCTATGATTTTGGCTGGCTTTTAGTTCCGACCGAGCTTGCTGAAAAAACGGATCCTTTAACAGAAGAAGACGAAAAGAAAATCCTTGCCTGCCGTATCAAGAGCTTAGATTATCTGAATCCGCAGACTCACAGTATAAAGTTATCACCGGATGCTTTAAGAATCATTACCCAGTTTATTACACTCTCCGCTCCGGAAGAGGCTGCTGACCCATCCAAGATTTTCCGCAGCAGCGGCACAAAGCTTTTACAGGTTGCAGATGCCTTTGACCGGATGACCGCCATGAGCCTAACCAATGAGCCGATTTCCGAAATCGTTGCCATGAAATATTTGCAGGAGTTTCCGGAAAAATATGATACAAAGATTGTCCGTGCACTTTCTCTTTGCATCCACATTCTTCCAAGAGGTGCCTGTGTAGATTTATCCAATGGCGAAAAGGCGATGATTCTTGAAGATAACCCGGAGGATTATTCCAAACCTCTTATCTTACAGTTTACTAATAATGAAATCTTTGATTTGCGTGACCCGCACATCTATGACATTATCCAGATTCAGGATATTATGAAGACCATGGATAACCGGATTGCCATTGATGAAAATACTTTAAAGCATTTTACCTCAGACAAATATATCAAAGATGTAGCCGACCGGTTCCGCAAGCGCCAGAATCAGGCTGCCGCAGCAGCCGCTGCCCAGCCGGCACCAAAGAAAAAGACTGCAAGAAAGAAGCTGGTGTAGGATTATCAATACAGAATAGCCCACATATGTTCAATCCAAGAAAACCTTGAACATATGTGGGTTTCTTTTAAATGGGACAGCTATTATTTAATATTTAAATTCTTCATATAACATTCTGTCTAAGCTATGTTCAGTCAAAAAAAAGAATATCATATCGCAAAACAGTCTCAAATTATCTTTCTCGACTACATAACTTAAAGAGTTTAAAATTCCCTTTTCTCCCTCAACCTCATACTTTATCTTTCTTTCCTGAATTTCATCTTCAAATCCACATATTCCCATCGGAACAACAACATTATACCCTTTATAATTAACATAAACTCTACATTTACTTTCTTCATATTGAACTTTCAATGAACATAAGTCGTTTTCCCAAATATCAAATTTTTCTTTCTTTTGGATTCTCCACATTTCATTTTCTCCACGGGAATTTTATCTTTTATAGTGAACCAAATCATATGGATAATATGGCACATTCTTTAAATTACTGTCATCTAAATTTAATATTTTTGCAATAGCTCCTGCTTCAAAACTCCAGTAACCATAATATATATTCTGGTCACTTTTATGAGCCTCATAACACTCGTATTCTTTATTATACCAGTCCTCTTTCAAATATTTCTCCAATAAATCTGATTTATCTCTTTCTTTAACTAACTCTTTCATTATTTGAAATCTGTCTGGAAATAAAAGTGGTAAATTTGGTTGTTTTTCCCCCATCAGAAAAAGCAACAACCAGTCCTTTACCTCTTTTTCTTTCAGTTTTCTTTTTGTTAATGTAATCAGTTTTTGCTCTATTTCAAATAGGACTGCAAGTGATAGCATCTTTAAATTCTCATTATATGCAACCTGTGAAAAGAAGGACATTATCCACTCTTCATATATTTCCATAAAATCACTTCTTAAACAAGCTATGTTATCTCCCTTAGAATACCTTGCTATTATAATTCCAAGTTTAATACGAAAAATTCCCTGTTTTACTGGCACTAATCTTTCTGGTCTAACTTCTCCGCCATTTACTTTTTTTGTTAATTTTAAAATTCTAGCTGTATCTTCTGCTATGAATTCGTCGAAATATTTTTCACTTTTAATATAATCTCTCATTCCCTGATTTTCTCCATTTGGTATACACCACTGTATCATTAGATAACTTTATTTTCCATCAATGCTTTTTCTATTCGCTGCACCTTTTTCGCATCATCCAGAGTTTTCCACGCATGATGTGTCACATTGGGCATCTCCACACAAATAATTTTTTCCGGCTCAGCCATTAAATCTTCAAAATCATCCGCGGCGCAATAGATGCATTTTTTATGGTCCATTGCAAATTCAATCTCACTTTCCTGTATCCTGTCACAAGTCATGCCAAATATATGTTTAATTATATTTTGTAATTTTTCTTCTGAAAATTCTTTTTGATGCAAATTTAAAATGGATCTCACTTTATCAATAAAATCATTATAAACATCATCTTCCAACAAATTAATATATGCATAACTCATACCGTTATGAAATAGCACTAATCTCTCACCATATGAAAAATCTGACAAATAATAAAATTCATTAATTTTCCCACAATTTGTGCATTTAGCAGCTTCTCTTCTTACTTTTATTTTCATATTCATCCTATAATATATTTTTTATCTTTATCACCAATTTGCTCGATATTTTTCATTTAAAACAGAATCCATATTATTATCAACCAAAAAGAAATATATTTCATCTAAAAACTTTTCTTTATCCTCTTTTTTTATAACAAAATGTTTATCAAATCGGTCGTTGCCTTCAATACGAACATCTTCTATTGATGCCATCTTTAAATCTTCTCCAAACTCCCATATCAACATAGGTATTGTCAAATTAAATCCCTTATAGTTGATATATACTTCATCATCCTCCATCAATTCAAAAACTTTTATTTTTAAATCAATGTCTCTGTTTACATATACCACATAATTCTCTTCCGTTAATTTATCCCACAACATATAAAACGCCTTTTATATCCTCTAATCCAGATTAGATACTATTGCTTTTATAGTGAACCAAATCATATGGATAATACGGTACATCTTTCAAATTGCTGTCATCTAAATTTAATATTTTTGCAATAGCTCCTGCTTCAAAACTCCAGTAACCGTAATACAATTTTTCTTTTGCTTTATGAATATCGTACCATCCCATATTTTTATGTCCCACATACCAATATTTTTCCAAATATTCTTTTAATTTTTCAACTGCTTTTTCTCTATTTGCAACAATATCCATCAACTTATCATATGGGAAGCCAAAGGAATAGTCTCCTTCCAGTTGTTCTATGCTTCCATGCATTTTGTAATTAACAAAAAATTCCAATAAAGCATCTTTCCGATTATATTGAGTTACCAAATCCGACAATATACCAAACTTTTCTCTACTTACATCGAATAAAATTGCAAGTGCCATCATCCACAGCATATCAATATAGCTGGAATTACCATTCCAATACAATGGCATATCATTTAATAACTGCATAAAATCATTTTCTAATTTTTCTATATCTTCACCACTAGAATATCTTGCAATAAGTAATTCAAATTGTATAGCATCAATCTTTCTTTTTACCGAATAAATTCTATCTTCTCTTACCTCATTATTTTTTAATTTATTTTGAAATTTTCTTATTCGCTCTGTCTCTTCCAGAATATATTCCGCAAAATATTGTTCATTCATTACTGTATCACGCAATGTCTGTTTCTCCTTAGTAGTGCTTCTTTCATATCATCGCCAACGATGCGCTTTTAAGAATTTATCCGGAATTCTTAACTTCAGTTCTCTTTCTAATTCTTTAAAAAAGACATCAAAATCAGCTTCTTCCCACCATTGTTGTGAGTTACTTAATGCCACTGTTCTTTCTCCATATAAAATGCAACATCCAAATCTTCCTCTTTCATAATTCAACCTTATTGGAAAATAATCATATGCTGTAAATTCCACGCTGAATGCTCGGTTATTCGCATCATCATATACGTCCAAAATGCAAAAATCTTTAACCTTATCCCCCATTTTTTTTTTTGCCATTTTAGTAAAATTAATTGCCATTGTCTGTGTCTCATTAAATCCCATACCAATACCCTCCGTTTTATTATCCATTCCTATTCTCCTATCAAATTTTTACCGTTTTCATCCATCCAATATCTCTGTTTTTCTGGTATTTCTTCTGTAAAATCCTGATACTTTCCTATCCAGCCATCTGGAACAAACGCTTCAAAAGATTCCGGTTCAGCATAATACGATATAAATACCCGATTTTCAAAATCTATTAAAATAGATGGATTATATGCTAATTTATCATTATAATCAGATTCCTTCATTAACATTTTCTTTAATTCTTCGGCTGTAATTTTATATTCTTTTATATGATCCAAAAATTGTGTTTTCGACAATTCATTTACTACTTTTATGCCAAATCTGGAATCATCATCAAAAGTATCATTATAGCCTTTCTTACGATATGCTTCTTCTAACTTAGGATAATCTAAAAAGCAATAATCTTTGTCTAAAATATACCACTCTATACAGCCGCACGATTTTATTGCTACTATAATATTTTCTGCATATATTGGTTTCATAATATATCTCCTTAGAGACCTGCTATTCTATTTTTATTGCCTCATATCATTTGGGATTATCACCGGAGAATTCCGGTATCTATGAATTGTCCTATCCGATTATTTCATATCATTTTCCATAGCTCAGTACTCCCGCTGATTCTTCAGCAACTACCTATCAGATTAACCATTTTACATTTCTTTGTCAATTGTCATTTTTATTCAAATTATGTTTCCGTTTTTGTATATATTATATAAACGCTGCCTGCGCCTGTAGTGCCTGCTACCGGCAGCTTCTTACAGATGCCTGACAGCAAAAATTTCAGCCCCATGTGTTCCACTTGAAACACATGAGGCTGTTTCTTTGCTCTTAAATATTCTTCACGGTTGCAATATCTACCAGAGTAAGCTCTGACTGGGCATTTTCCAAGCTGGTTGCCAGTGCGTTGGCTGTATCCATTGCCGTGATACAGTATACGCCGGTCTCAATTGCATTACGACGAATCAGGAATCCGTCACGGTTCTTATCACCATTTCCCTGGGTCGGTGTGTCGATGACAAGGTCAATCTTATGTCCTAAGATTAAGTCCATAACGTTTGGTGACTCCTGGGTAATCTTATTGACACGCAGTGCATCTACGCCATGCTCCTGTAAATATTTTGCAGTACTTCTGGTTGCATAAATCTTGTAGCCTAAGGCTGCAAAACGTTTTGCTACGCCGACTGCTTCCGGCTTGTCTGCATCTTTTACCGTCATAATCATCTGCTTATATTTCGGAAGCTGAACACCTGCTCCTAAGAAAGCTTTATATAAAGCTTCATCAAAGGTCTTGGCAATTCCTAAGCATTCTCCGGTGGACTTCATTTCCGGTCCAAGGCTGATTTCTGCTCCACGCAGTTTCTCGAAGGAGAATACCGGCATCTTGATTGCGATATAATCTGCGGTTGGTGCAAGTCCCGGTGTGTAGCCCATTCCTTTGATGGTATTTCCAATGATAACCTTGGTTGCCAAGTCTACGATTGGGATACCGGTAACTTTACTGATATATGGTACCGTTCTTGAAGAACGTGGATTTACTTCGATGACATATACCTGCTCGTCCATTACGATAAACTGGATATTAATCAGTCCTACTACATGTAATGCCTGAGCCAAACGCTTGGTATATTCTACCAGCATTTCTCTTACTTCATCACTGATGGTCGGTGCCGGATATACGGAAATACTGTCTCCGGAATGTACTCCGGTACGCTCGATATGCTCCATGATACCAGGAATTAAAATATCTGTACCATCGCATACGGCATCTACTTCGATTTCCTTACCCATCAGGTATTTATCAACCAGAATCGGGTGATCCTGAGCAATACGGTTGATGATTCCGATAAATTCTTCAATCTCTTCATCATTGTATGCAATCTTCATACCCTGTCCGCCCAATACATAGGAAGGACGAACCAGTACCGGGTAACCCAGACGGTGTGCAACTTCTTTGGCTTCCTCTGCAGTAAATACAGTTCCGCCTGCTGCTCTTGGAATTCCGGTCTTCTCTAAGATTTCATCAAAGAGCTCTCTGTCCTCTGCAGCATCTACATCTTCTGCCTTGGTTCCAAGAATCTTGACACCCATCTTCATTAAGCTTTCGGTCAGCTTGATTGCGGTCTGTCCACCGAACTGAACTACAGCTCCGTCCGGTTTTTCTAATTTTACAATTGCCTCAACATCTTCCAGGGTCAGCGGCTCAAAATACAGTTTATCTGCAATATCAAAGTCTGTTGATACGGTCTCCGGGTTGTTATTTACGATAACTGTCTCCCAGCCTTCCTTGGCAAATGCCCAGGTGCTGTGTACGGAACAGTAGTCGAACTCGATACCCTGTCCGATACGGATTGGACCGGAACCTAATACCAGAACTTTCTTCTTCGGTGTTGTCTCTTCTGCTTCGTTTTCACTGCCAAATACGGAATAGTAATATGGAGTGGATGCTTCAAACTCTGCGGCACAGGTATCAACCATCTTAAAGGCTGCTACGATACCATTTTCGTAACGCATGTCATGAATTTCTTTTTCACTCTTTCCGGTAAGTTCTGCAATGACTTTATCCGGGAATTCCATACGTTTTGCTTCTTTTAAAAGCTCTACGGTAAGTGGTTTTGTCTTTAAATCCTGCTCCATCTCAACTAAGATAGCCAGTTTGTCAATAAACCATTTATCAATCTTTGTAATCTCATGAATTTTATCATAAGATACGCCACGGCGCAGTGCTTCTGCAATAACCCAGATTCTGCGGTCATCTACCACATGTAACTGCTCCTGTAATTCCTCATCAGAAAGCTTGCTGAAGTCATAGGATAAAAGACTGTCTACATGCTGCTCTAAGGAACGGATTGCTTTCATCAGGGCACCTTCAAAGTTATTGCAGATACTCATAACTTCTCCGGTTGCTTTCATCTGTGTTGTTAACGTACGTTTTGCAGTGATGAATTTATCAAATGGAAGTCTTGGGATTTTTACTACGCAGTAGTCTAACATTGGCTCAAAACTTGCATATGTCTTTCCGGTAATTGCATTCTTGATTTCATCTAAGGTATAGCCCAGTGCAATCTTTGCAGCAACTTTTGCAATCGGATATCCGGTTGCTTTGGATGCTAATGCAGAAGAACGGGATACACGAGGATTAACCTCGATAACACAATATTCAAAGGTTTCCGGATGCAGTGCGTACTGTACGTTACATCCACCGGTAATATTTAATTCGGAAATGATATTAAGTGCAGAAGTACGCAGCATCTGGTACTCTTTATCACCTAATGTCTGGGAAGGTGCTACTACGATAGAGTCTCCGGTATGTACACCAACCGGGTCAATGTTTTCCATATTACATACAGTAATACAGTTTCCATTGGCATCACGCATTACTTCGTACTCGATTTCCTTCCAGCCTGCGATACAACGTTCTACCAGCACTTCTCCGACACGGCTCAGACGAAGTCCGTTGGATAAGATGTCGATAAGCTCTGTCTCATTATGTGCGATTCCGCCGCCGCTTCCTCCTAAGGTATAAGCAGGACGAAGTACAACCGGATATCCGATGGTATTGGTAAATTTGATACCATCTTCTACATTGTGTACTACCTGGGATGGTGCACATGGCTCACCGATTTTTTCCATGGTATCTTTAAATGCCTGGCGATCCTCAGCCTTAAAAATTGTCTCAGCAGTTGTACCAATCAGTTTGACACCATGTTTCTCTAAGAATCCGGATTCTGCTAACTCCATACCAAGGTTAAGACCTGCCTGTCCACCTAAGGTAGGAAGGACGCTGTCCGGTTTTTCTTTTATGATAATCTGCTCTAATACTTTTGCAGTTAATGGCTCGATATAAACTTCATCTGCAATATCCTTATCTGTCATAATGGTAGCAGGATTGGAGTTTACCAGAACAACTTCGATTCCTTCTTCTTTTAAAGAACGACATGCCTGTGTTCCTGCATAGTCAAACTCTGCAGCCTGTCCAATGACAATCGGACCTGAACCAATTACTAATACTTTTTTAATATCTTTATTCTTAGGCATTATTTCGTTCCTCCCATCATCTCAATAAAACGGTCAAAAAGGTAAGCAGAATCCTGTGGTCCCGGACATGCTTCCGGATGGAACTGTACGGTGAAAATGTTCTTTCCGACATACTCTAATCCTTCGTTGGTTCCATCGTTTACATTTACAAATGCCGGTTTTGCAATTTTCTCATCCAGGGTATTGGTATCTACTGCATAACCATGGTTCTGGCTGGAAATGTATACACGGTTGGTCTTTAAATCCTTAACCGGATGATTTCCTCCACGATGACCATATTTCAAATGATATGTGTCTGCACCGGTTGCAAGTGCCATCAGCTGATGTCCCAAGCAGATTGCAAAAATCGGTGTGTCAGATTCATATAATTTACGAATCTCTGCAATAATCTCCTTGCACTCCTTCGGGTCTCCAGGTCCATTACTTAACATGATTCCGTCCGGATTCGTGCTTAAAATTTCTTCTGCTGTGGTGTGTGCCGGATAAATGGTAACTTCACAGCCTCTTTTATTTAATGACTGGGCGATGTTTCTCTTAGCACCAAGGTCTAACAGTGCTACTTTTTTGCCCTTTCCAGGCAATACGCTTTTCTCTTCACAGGTTACTTTATCTACCACATTTCCTGTGGTGTAAGCCTTTAATTTTGGAATAATCTCATCCAGATTGTAATTCTCATCTGTTGTAATCATTCCATTCATTGTTCCCTTTTCACGTAAGAGCTTGGTTAATGCTCTGGTATCAATTCCTGCAATTCCCGGTATATCGTATTTTTTCAGAAAATCCTGAATGGTTCCTTCACAACGGAAATTACTTGGCATTCTGGATAATTCTCTTACGATATATCCATCTACCCATGGACGTCCTGACTCCATATCCGGTGTAATTCCATAATTTCCAATCAAAGGATATGTCATTACTACCGCCTGTCCTGCATAAGATGGATCTGTCAGTACCTCTAAATACCCTGTCATCGACGTATTAAATACGATTTCACTGATGACTTCCCGTGTTGAACCGATGCTGGTTCCGGTAAATACATTGCCATCTTCCAATATAAGAAAAGCTTTCATTTGTTCACCCTGTCCTTTCTATTCTTCCGATACCTGCGCAAAAAAAAAGAGTCAGTCATCTCTTTTTCCTTCCTTTTGCATAAAAAATGCACCAAACCTGCACAGTCTACCTAAATTGTAAAAATTCTACCATATCGGAAAGGTTTTTTCAACCTTTTTTGCAAAACAAATAGTCACTAAGTTTGATGCATATTTATCCATTTTTTATGCATTTCTTCTTTTTCCCTCTATAATAACCACCCTTCCATTTTCCCGGCACGCCAAAAGAAGCTGCCGTACTGCAGCTTCTTTGGTGTTTGTTAAAGAATATCATTTATCTATAGGAGTACGATTAACTGCTCTGCGGTATATTCCGTACCAGCTTTTGGAAGTTTATAACTTTGAAGCTCGGTGCAGTTCCTCTTCATATTTTGTCAGATACAGGACTCTGCCTCCCGGAAGAATATTTCTTCCGGTGAATATGGATATTGCCGTCTCCATATTCCAAAGGAGTCACTATGATTCACGAGGAGTTAGTTGCTACTAACTTCGTTTATTGTATACTAATCAAATAAAAAGTGCAAGGTGCTTGGCGATTCGTTTTTCTCATTAAATTTTTACTGTGGCGGGTTACATCTTGAGCATGGTGTCAAACCCATGTTCTTCGCCTCTGACAAAGTCACCTCATGGTCACTCTTTTTCAAATACGAGCAGCCTGCCGAATGATATTTTGAACCGGTGTCTGTAATATGTACCATAACGGAACTGCTGTCACTATTTGAACTGCCGGATGCATCTGCAGCTATACCTGCATCACTGCTGCCTGATGATGTAGTGCTGTCTGCTGTGGAATTATTTGCTGTACTATCACTGCTTCCGGTCGGTTCTCCTGCTTTCCAGCTTTCTGATGGGGAGCAGTTCCAAGTGATATCATTTCCATCTGACGTGGCTACAATCGTACCCTGTTCATCGGTACGAAACACGGATATGCCGGCTGCCCGCAGACGGTTCAGCACCTCTGCATGAGGATGTCCGTATTTATTGCCTTCACCGGCACTGATTACCACATAAGTCGGTGATACCTTATCCAAAAAAGCCTGACTTGTGGCTGTTTTGCTTCCATGATGCGCCGCTGCATAGACATCTGCGGAAATATCAATTCCATTATTTAAAATGTCCTCTTCCGCTTTTTCTTCTGCATCTCCGGTAAAGAGGAAACGGTTGTTGCCATTCTGCACCAGCACACCCACCGACCAGTCATTCATGTCATTTCCATAGTCTGCATTCGGTGCCACGATGGTAAAAGTTGCTCCGCCCAAAGTATAAGTCTCTCCAACTACCGGATAAGTAGTCTGATAGCCCTTGGACTTCATTGCCTGCACCACATCATCATAGGTTCTGGTGTCATTTGCCACATCTGGCATGATAATTGTATCGCAGTCAAATTTATAAATTACTACATCCAGTCCGCCAATATGGTCTGCATCCGGGTGCGTTCCTATGACATAATCCAGTTTTTCTACGCCCTGGCTCATAAGATAGGACTGTACCGTTGTTCCTTTGTCATTATTGCCGGCATCTATCAGCATGTAATGACCATCACAGGATATCAAGGCAGCATCGCCCTGCCCTACATCTATGAAATGCACCTGCATCTGTCCGGCGGAACTGCTATCTGTCTTATAGGTATTACTAATGACTCCTTCAGTAACAAAATCTTCGGTATCACCGTCTGACTCTGTATTGGTACTGGTCTCAGTTTCTGTTGCAGCCTGCGATTCCGTGGCAGCGGAACTTTCCCTGCCAGGATTTTCTTTCTTATTATCCGAATGATTGCCGATTGCTCCGGCTATCATCAATACGAAAATAATAACAGCAATCCATAATTTCTTGTTTCCGGATTTCGATTTCATTTTCCTAACTCCTCCGTTTTTCTTAAAATTTCTTTTCTATTATAATATTTTTTTTATGTTTTTTCCACAGAAAAACACTCCAGCCTAAGCCAGAGTGTCATCCCACTTCCATATTAAACTACCTTAATTTACTTCATAATATTTATTTCTTTTATATTTCTCAGTTACTTTACTAGGTGCCACATTTCCGACTCCTGCACAGCCATTTTTTCGGCTAGATGATGGTTGCTTTTCTGACTCTGTTATAGCCATCTTTTCAACCGCCTTATTGTCAACTGGCTGTAAACCTATCTCATCAGATGGAATTTTTACATATAAATGATTATGTTTTGAAAATCCACCGAATCTGCGAACCAATAATCCCTCATCATCTAATTCTTTCAATGTTGTTTTTACAGAAGATTTGCATTTGCCGATTTGAACAGACAATTCATCTATTGGAAATATCAGATAAACGTTTCCATACTTGTCTATCCAGCTATTCTTTCTCGATATCCGCGCCCGGTCATACAAAATCATATAAAGGAATTTTGCAGTTTGAGAAATTCGCAGTTTTAGCAAAAACTTCGGAAACCGGAAGTACTGAATCATCTGCTCTGACTCCTTCATGTATTCATATTTCATTCTTTTCTCGCCTCATTTCTATTTCTAACTGTTGTAAAAATCATTTTTATGCCGGCTAAAAAATGTTCTTACACATATATAAAAGATGAAGGGCATAAACACAGGCTCTTGATAAAAATTTTTTATTTTTCCTGCAAAAAATACCCTTTCATTAATACGAAACGCTGAAAGGTATTTTTACAGCCCCTGAGGAAAACTTTTTTACTTTTTCAGTTAATTGAATATTTGAAAACAAAAAAAACACTCACTTATTCCAGTGATATGCCTTATCAAAATTTTCTTATTTTGTTGTCTGTGACGCTTACTCAGAAACGCTTGCGTATCTGCTAAAATGTAATCGCCTGCAATTATATTTTCACGTGGGTGTGGGGGCGCTTTCTGCCCCCACTCAGGAAATATTGCTAAAATACAGTTTAGATTTACCATACATACAAATTGGAAGTTATCTATTTCTCCTCTTCGTTAAGACCTAGTTCACTACATATTACTTGCTATCCCTGATACCTTATTCTTTCTACCAGCGTTTCCTTTTTCAGATTACTGCTTAAAACGCAGGAAAGTACAATCTGCAACAGACCGACCAAAAAAATCATAATAAAAATTGGTACGATTGGAACATGATAGATATTCATTCCAAATATTCCATTATGTTTTGCATAGGAAAAAAGTGCATAGCCGAGCGGCAGACCAATGATCAAAGCTACGCATATGGTGCCAACCGTAAAAATCAGTCCCTGTAACTGCAGGCATAAATTTAATTGTTTATTTGTCATACCCACAGCCTGTAATATACCATATTCCTGCTTTTTTGTCGTAATATTCATGATCATGGTATTCGCCATATTCATAAACCCGATGAGTCCCACAACCGCCATAAACAGATAACAGCCAAGCTTCATCATGCTGCTTGCAAATTCGGCAGATTGTAACTGCGCATGATAAGTATCCATTTTCATATGTGAAGTATTAGAAATCAAAGTATTCAGACTTTGTTCTACAGATGCCACATCTTTTTTATCACAGTCCACCCACAGATAGCCATAGGCTGTTCCTCTCGGATTCATGGAACGATATACACCTTTCGGAATGACAAGATAAGTGTCCGCACTTACAAAAGATCCTGCAATCTTTCCCTGATAGGTATAGGTTCCACTTCCATTCTCAAAGTCAAATGCAATGGATTCACCCGGAGCATATCCATCTTGTTCCATCCACGTTGACCAGCCAAAGAAAATATCACCATTCTTTACCGCCTGATCATAGTCCATAGAGCCAATATCCCCTTCCTGGCGCATAAAATCAAAATCCTTTTTACTCACAATATCAGCCGGAAATCTTGTTCCGTTCAGATTTACAGAGACAATCTCTCTCGTCATGACATCTGTTACTCCCGGAATGCTTTTGATTTCTTCAATCAGCGAATCATTCAATGGATCATCCGTCAGAATCGTATCCAGATTATTCTCCGGATATCTTTCATCATACTCAGCAGAATAGTCAAGCTGCAGTTCAAATTGTCCATGATTAACGGAAAGACGTGCTTCATGCTCCGTGTCAATATTTCCCACATAATTAGAGATAATCACAAACAATACGCAAGAAAAACCCATTGTGAGGATAGTACCAATAGTTCTTTTGGGATTACCCGTTACATTTGCCATTGCCATAGAAAACACGGTGACATTTTTTCTGCCATTTCGTTTTCCTTTTTTTTGTGTTTCTGCATTTTCTAAATACCGTGTTGCTTCGATAGGTGAAATCCGTGAAACAATTTTCATTGGTTTACGCAGTGCCAACGCAACAGTAAGAAATGATACGAAAATACAGAGAAGCATAACAGGCAGGGAAAACAGAGGCACCTGCTGATTTTGAACTCCCATAGAGCCAGTTCCGGTTGATACAAGGTTCCCCTGTTCTACCAGCCAGTTAAAACCGCATTTTGCAATCAGAAAGCCAAAAAGCAATCCAACTGGTATTGAAAAAAATGTCAAAAAAATGCCCTCTCTGAAGATCAATTGTTTCATCTGCTTTTTTGTCGCTCCCAGAGCCTTGATTTTTCCATACTCCTGTATCTTGTTGGCAATACCGACCTGAAAAATATTATAAATGACCACAACAGAGAAAAGTACAATTGCAAGAATCAAAACCCCGCATACCGCAATCGTTTCATAACTCGGCTGCAAGACCCATTGCAAATAGAGATCATTGACTATAACGTTTTTTTCTTCGATCCCACAAGCTGCTGCAATCTGCTTTATAACCGAATCAATATTATTCATAGATACATTTGCAGAATCATTTAAAGTAAAATAAATATTATACTGTCTGTCATTCTCTGCGACGTGCTCATCATAAAACTCCTGTGACCCGAAAGCAACATAAGATGCCTCGATGGTATACTCATCCCGATCATATAGGATTCCGCTGACAACAAATTCTTCCGGCTTATATTCTGACTGCATCCCTGCGCGGTAATCCAGTGTAACCGTATCTCCGACCTTTACATCATCATATCCCATTTCACGAAAAAATGCTCTTCCTGCGGCAATTTCCTGCGTTCCCCCCGGATACTTTCCTTCCTTTAACTCATATTCCTTATTATAGGGAAGCATTTTTCTTGCAGTCTCATCCATGCAGACAAAACCACCGTTTTCGTTGCCTTTTATGATACCTTCGGTGCACATAGTGCCTGTAGCATCTATTTCCGCACGGCGGTTTACTTCCTTTAACTGCGATCCGTCTGCTGCGACAAACAAACCATAATTGCTTCCATATGAGCCTGCCGCCTGACTTTTCTGTAAACGGATCATTCCATTTCCCACAGTACTGATAATCACAAGCAGCATCGTAGTCAGACATATGGACATCATAATCAGTATACTTCTTGTCTTGTTCTTTTTGTCATTGCTATATGCAATCCTGCTTATTGTCTTCATCTGAAATCCACCACCTGTCCATCCTCAATCACCAGAATACGATCAGCGACCTGTGCAATTTCGTCATCATGGGTAATCATTACAATTGTCTGTCCATATTTTTTGGCTGTCATCTTAAGCAGGGCGATTACCTCATCACTGGTCTTGGAATCAAGATTTCCTGTCGGCTCATCTGCAAATATAATTTCCGGACGATTCACCAGTGCTCTTGCAATTGCTACTCTTTGCTGCTGTCCTCCGGATAACTGATTTGGCAGATTGTAAATCCTCTTTTCAATCCCCAGAGTTGCAATGATATCATTTACATACGCTTCATCCACTTTTCTTCCATCCAGCCCCAGTGGCAGTACAATATTTTCCCAGACATTAACAGATGAAACCAGATTAAATGCCTGAAAAACAAATCCGATTTTTCTTCTGCGGAAAACAGCAAGGGCATCTTCCTTCATCCTGTATAAATCTTTCCCGGCTAAAGTAACACTGCCTTTTGTCGGGATGTCAAGCCCTCCAAGCATATGAAGTAATGTACTTTTACCGGAACCTGACTTTCCGACAATTGCGACAAATTCTCCCTGCTCAATCTGAATGTCCACCTGATTGACCGCTTTGACCTGATTCTCACCCGCGCCATAAAATTTACAAAGCTGCTTGGTTTCTAACATCACACTCATGTGTTGCCTCCTTTTCAATTCTGTAAAACGTACCTTTTCAGCACACTTTCTTTGCCTGTTTATATATTTGGTCATTTTTCAACCTACATCCAAATTGTATCAGGATAATCTTTCATTTCACTTTCAAAAAACGAGCAGAAGTCTTACAGAATTGTAAGATTTCTGCCCACTTAAAATTTAACCAACATATGGTAATTGAATCACAAACGTGCTTCCTTTTTTCTTTTTGCCGGAGGTTACCGTAATCGTACCTGCGTGTTTTTCGATAATTTCTCTCGATAGAAAAAGTCCGATTCCTGTACCACTCTTTTCCATGACCTCCCTGGAACTTCCTCTGTAAAATCGTTGAAAAATTTTGTGATACTCATTCTGCGGAATACCAATTCCCTGATCCTCAATTTCCATTCTTACAAGATCGTTTCTTTTTTGTAAACGGATAAATATTTTTGAACCACACGGACTGTACTTGATTGCATTATCCAGAACGTTGATCACAGCTTCACCAAGCCACCTTTTATCCTGCATAATCGTGCATGTTTCCAGCTCTTTTTCATAGTCAAAAACAAATTCAATCTCTTTCTCATCCGCTTTGGGATAAGTACGGTTCACAGCAGATATGACAGTATCCATAAGCGGAAGTTTTTTCTTATTCATCTGAATCAGTCCAGTTTCCATCTTGGATATTTCAAGAAGCGACTGTAATAATGTCTCCAGTCCATCCAGAGCACTCCGACAACGGACACGAAACTCCTCCTGTTCTGTAACACTTAAGTCATTCTGCATCAGCACACTAAAACATATATCCAAAGCTGCAACCGGTGTCTTTAACTGGTGAGAAATATCAGAAACCATTTCTTTCGTGCTCTCTTTTTCTTCCCGTGCTTCTTCCTTTAGCAACTGAATATGATGTCCGATTGCTTCAAGCTGGTCATTCAATTTTTCCAGTTCTGCATGATTTTCCGTTTTCAGTAAATCATCAAATTTATTTTCACGGAATCTGATCAGAATTTCTTCCAACTGCTCTAAAATTTTCTGATGACACGCATCTTCTTTTTTCTTCCAATAAAGTAAAAAAGTCAAAAGGAGCACGCATATCACAGTGCTTACAGCACCGGTCACCATAACCTGATGCCGGAATTGCGAATAAAATGCATTCCCTTTATTCCCCCAGTATCCATATTGCTCCAATAATCGCCTTCCCTGTTCGTTCGTTTCAATATCCTTATCCTTAAGCAATTCCGAAACAGCATCCAGCCCGGAAAATTCTTCCTTTGCAGCAATCTCTGTCATAAGATTCATTTTATATTTATAATCTTCATAAAACACATACGTGGTAAAGCAATTTAATATTGCAAACAATAATATGACAGGTAATACCAGGGAGAGCACTACTGTAATCTTCTTGCGATATCTCTTTGTCACTGCCTTACCTCCTGATTCCATATATACCCAAGACCTCTGATATTCTTTATATAGACCGGTGCAGCCGGATTGTCTTCGATTTTCTCACGGAGTCTTCTGATATTGACAGCGATTGTATTTTCATCCACAAAATCCCCTTCCAGATCAAACACATTTTCCAATATTTGTGTTTTTGAAAGAATCTGTTTCGGATTCTGAAGAAAAAAAGTCAGCATTTTCAACTCCGTTTTTGTCAGACTGATTTCACGACTCTTTATCAGGACTTTCATTTCTCCTGCGATAAATACGATATCTCCCGAAATCATCTTTCCGGCTTCCGTTTTCTCCTGTCTGCGACGGAAATGTGCTTCTATTTTCAAAAGAAGTACCGAAAGACTAAACGGCTTTGTAATATAATCATCTGCCCCAGCTTCATATCCCATGACCTGATCCATCTCCTGATCTAGTGCTGTAAGACAAATAATGTATGTATTATAATTGCATCTCATCCACCTTACAAATTCCAGTCCATTCCCATCCGGAAGATTCACATCACAAATGGTAACATCCACATTATTATCACTTGCAATTCTTTTCGCTTTTTTCACTGATTCTGCTGAAAAAACCTCATATCCGGATTTTTTCAGCGAAAATGTAATTCCACGATTTAAATTTTCATCATCTTCAACCACAAGTATACCTGGCATAGCATATGCGCCTCTCTTTATTAACTATTCTCCTCGTTGCAACGCACAAATTCTTTCCAACTTCAATTCTGCATTTTCTCTTTACCTGCGAAATATACAGATTGGAAACCTTCATGCCGGCATTATGTTCAGCCACATACTTCTTTATCTCATCATATGTAGCCTTAGTCTCTGCAGATGTTATATCCATATCATCAAGTTCAATCGTGACATTAATGTAATCATCCGGCTTTTGTTACAATTGGGACAAAAGAACCACAGTCTCAATATTTCCGGACCATGGGAACATGTCCACGCAGTACATCCGCTCCACCTGATATCCTCTGGCGGTTAAAACCTCTAAGTCTCTTGCAAGACTGGTTGGCTTACAGGAAATATAAATCATACGGTCTACGCCATAGCGGATAATCTTCTCCAATGCCTTTGGATGGATGCCATCGCGCGGAGGGTCCAATACGATAAAATCCGGTTTTTCAGTAATATCGTCCAATACTTTTAAGACATCGCCGGCTAAAAATTCGCAGTTTTCAAGACCATTTAATGCCGCATTTTCCTTTGCGGCTTCCACTGCCTCTTCTACTATTTCCACACCCACTACCTTTTTTGCGGCAGGTGCCAGCATCTGTGCAATGGTTCCGGTTCCGCTGTATAAATCGAATACCACCTTGTCTGCCTTCTCGGTCAGCGTATCTCCGATATAGTCCCTTGCAGTCTGGTAAAGCACCTCTGCTCCAAGAGAGTTGGTCTGGAAGAAGGAAAATGGTGTGATTCTAAAACGAAGTCCTAAGAGTTCTTCGTAGAAATAATCTTTTCCATATAAAATCTCTGTTCCTTCATCCTTTACTACATCTGCTACACTGTCATTTTTCGTATGAAGAATTCCTGCAATGCTGCCATCTAAATCAAGTTTACATAACGCGTCTTTCATTCCGGTCAGCAAATCTTTTTCTGAAGATACTGCTTCTGTCAGACCATCCAGTATATGCTCTGCACCTGCCGATACAAGGTCAATCAGGATCTCTTTGGTCTTTACCGCTTTACGCACCAGTAAATGACGCAGATATCCGGTATGCCGCATTCTGTGATAATAGGAAATCTTTTTTTCTGCAAAATACTGCTGCACACAGCTTAATATCTTCCGATAATCTTCATCTACAATTTTACAGTCCGTTACCGAAACAATATCATAAAAGCTGCCACGCTTATGCATGCCAAGAGCAAGGGGGCCATCCTTAAATTCGTCCCCAAAAGTAAATTCCATCTTATTACGGAATCCGAATTCATTCGGACTTGCTTTTACGCCCTCAAAGCTGTAGGTTTCCGGGGCTACTACCGCATCCATCAGTTTCTTCACCTGCTGTCCTTTTAATGCAAGCTGATCTTCATAGGATAAATTCTGATAAGTACAGCCTCCACAGATTCCAAAATGCGGGCATGGTGCTTCCGGCAGCTCATTTGGTGCTTTCTTCAAAACTTCCAGTAAGCGGCCTTCGCCTTTTCCCTTTCTTACCTTATTTACAGAAAAGGAAATCTCCTGTCCCGGTAATACGTTTTTTACGATTACCTGCTTTCCTTCTTCTACTTTTACGACTCCCTTATTCGGGAAATCCACATATGCAACAATTCCCTGTAATACCTGACCTTTTTTCATACTTACCTCACACAAACAATTCTTTTCCAAAAACACATGTCATCCGCAGCGTTTCCGGCACACTCAGTAAAAGGGCTGCATGATATCACACAGCCCTTTACATCTTCACCTGTTAAATTATGCAAATGATAATGATTATTTCTCTTCCTCGTCATCCTCGTCAAAGAAATCATCTTCAAAATCATCATCGAAATCGTCTTCAAAATCCTCCAGATAATCTGGTGCAAAGAAACGATATAATCCATAAGCAGCTGCAGCAACTACTACAACAATACCAATGATTGCAAAAATTAAACCAGCTTTTGATTTTTTCTTCTCTTCCATTATTTCCTCTTTCTCCTTTTTATGCAATAATTCTGTTACTTTGTTCACATTTGCGGTTAATAAATTCTTTAATTCTTCCATTTTTTCCATTTCTGACCACTCCTTTTTATGCCAACAACAGTTTTTCATTTTCCTGCCACCTAGAACTCTTTTTATTAATTCATTATAGCATATGTTTCCCCAATCTACTAGAAAAAATTACAAATTCATAAAATTTTTATAACTTTTTCAATTTGGCAAAGGATGCAAACATCTTCTTCACACCTACACTGGAAAAATCAACGGTAACCTCGTAATCCCTGCCGCCGTCAATAATCTGCTTTACGACTCCGGTGCCGAATTTCATATGGGAAACGGTATCGCCCACAGCATAATCCAATGGCTTTTTCATTGCGGAATTACCAAAGTTCCTTGCCTCCGGTACGCCAGTTCTGCGCAGTGCCATCGGCTTTGCCGAAAATGCATTTTTCGCCATCATACTTGGTTTCGGAATATCCGGCATTTTTTCCTTCTGGATGGTTCCCGCTAAAAGTTCCCGCGGAATCTCTTTTACGAAACGGGACACCTTATTATACTGTGTTTCTCCTCGTATCATACGCATTCTTGCGCAGGATATGGACAACCGCTCCTTGGCTCTTGTGATTCCCACATAGGCAAGACGACGTTCTTCTTCGATTTCCGCTGTTGGATTTTCCGCACAGATTGCACCGAATCCCGGAAACAGTCCGTCTTCCATTCCTGCCAGATAAACCTGTGGAAATTCAAGACCCTTCGCACTGTGCAGCGTCATCAGCACAACATAGTCCTGTGTCTCATCCACACTGTCAATATCTGCAACCAGTGCTACTTCCTCTAAGAATCCGCTTAAGGTCGGCTCTTCCTCGCTTTCCTCATAAGTAACTGCTTTGGAAATCAACTCATCGATATTTTCCATTCGCTGCTGTGCTTCCTCTGTATTTTCTGCTTCCAGTTCACGGACATAACCGGTTTCTTCAATGATTTCCTGCAAAAGCTCTGATACACTGATATACGGCAACTTGCTCCGCATACTCTGAATCAGCATTACAAACGGTCTGATTTTTGCAGATGCCCGTCCGATTGTGCCAATCTCTTCTGCCATTTTTAAGGCATTATAAAAGGTAAGACCGTTTTCATCGGCATAATCCTGCACCCTGCTTAATGTCGTTGCTCCAATTCCACGTTTTGGCACATTGATAATACGGCGTACCGCCAAATCATCCATGGCATTGTCAATGGTCTTAAGATAAGCCAGTAAATCCTTGATTTCTCTTCTGGAATAGAAGTTTACGCCTCCCACAATCTTATATGGTATGCTGGCTGTGATAAAACGTTCCTCGAAAAGTCGGGACTGGGCGTTGGTACGGTATAATACGGCACAGTCTCCGTAATGATACATGCCTTCCCGCACTTTGCTCCGGATATCTTTTGCTACATAGTCTGCTTCATCAAATCCGGTTTCAAACTGATGAAATGCAATTTTTTCGCCTTCCTCATTCTCCGTCCAGAGACGTTTTGCCTTTCGTCCCACATTATTTGCAATGACCCCATTGGCTGCATTTAAAATATTCTGGGTGGAACGGTAATTCTGCTCCAGCTTGATGGTGACTGCATTTGGAAATTCTTTTTCAAAATTCAATATATTATAAATGTTTGCTCCACGGAATTTGTAAATGGACTGGTCATCATCACCTACCACGCAGAGATTCTTATATTTGCCTGCCAGCAGTTTAATCAGCTGAAACTGTGCCGTATTGGTATCCTGATACTCGTCCACCATAATATAACGGAACCGCTCCTGATAATAATCCAGCACTTCCATATCCGACTGGAAAAGCTCTACGGTCTTTACAATCAAATCATCAAAATCCAGTGCATTATTTTTCCGTAACACCTGCTGATATTCCCGGTAAACGGCTGCTTCCTTCATTTTCCGGAAATCTCCCTGCGCCCGAAGGGCATATGCTTCCGGACTAATCAGCTCGTCCTTTGCAGAAGAAATGGCCGCAAGCAAACTTTTTTCCTTATACATCTTCGTATCAATTTCCAGACGCTTGCAGATATCCTTCATAATGGTCTTCTGGTCTTCTGTATCATATATGGTAAAGTTGGTTCCAAATCCGATATGGTCAATAAAACGGCGCAGAATTCTCACACAGGTAGAATGAAAGGTAGATACCCAGATATTTTCCGAGCCATAGCCCACCATGTCATCAATACGCTCCCGCATTTCGCCTGCAGCCTTATTGGTAAATGTAATCGCAAGGATATGATAGGGATTGACTCCCAGTTCCTCTATCAGATATACCGCCCGGTGAGTCAGCACACGGGTCTTTCCGCTGCCTGCGCCCGCCAGCAGCAGCACAGGTCCTTCTGTTGTAAATACACCTTTTTTCTGTTCTTCATTTAATGAATCGTATATACTCATAATGCTCCTTTACTCTCCTCAATACCACTCCGCTCAGTATACCATACTTCCTTAAGGGATGGGAACATATTTTCTGTATTTCTTTTCAGATTTCTTTTTGTACTGTCCGTCGAACGCATTCATGAGTTCTTTTCCCTTATGTTCATTCTATTGTAGTTGCATCACGCAATGTCATTTACACATCACAGCGTCATTGTATATGCTTTCTGTCATTTTACTTCTTGTCGTCTAGTTTTCAATACTATATAATAGGTATGAGGTGAATTCAAATGACAATTGATGCAAAAGATTTATTAAACAGTATTTTATCCAGTCTGTCGCGGATTGACTATATCCGTCCGGAAAGTATTCCAAATATTGACCTTTACATGGATCAGATTACTACCTTCATGGATACCCAGCTTGCAGCTTCCAAGCGTCATCCCGATGACAAGATTCTGACCAAAACCATGATTAACAATTATGCGAAAAACAATCTGCTTCCACCGCCGGTCAAGAAGAAATACAGCAAAGAACATATTCTGATGCTGATTTTCATTTATTATTTCAAAAGCATATTAAGTATCAATGATATCGAAAGTATCTTAAATCCTCTGGCAAAACGTTTCTTCAATGCAGAAGGAGAATTCAATCTGACAACTGTCTATGAAGAGGTGTTCAGTCTGGAACGGGATGAAGTAAAAAATCTGATGAAAGATATTACCAAGAAATTTAACACCAGTTCTACCACCTTTGCAGATGCGCCGGAAGAAGACCAGGATTTTCTTCATACATTTTCTTTTATCTGCATGTTAAGCTTTGATGTATTTGTAAAGCGTATGTTGATTGAAAAGCTGATTGACGAGACAAAGGAAATGGAAAAAGAAGCAGACGATGCGCAGCGTGCAGCAGAAAAGAAAGCTTCTGAAGAGAAAAAAGCTTCTGAGAAAAAGACTTCCGGAAAAAAGTCGAACGAATAAAAAGCCATATGCCTGGAAAAAAGAATGTGCCTTGGCACATCCTCGCAGAGCGTTTTTTACTTTACAGAAAAGCAATTTCCTGTAAATCGAAAAAGCACCAGTTTTCGAACCGGTGCTTTTCTTTATCATTTACATGATTTTGTGCAAAAAATTAAATATTGGTTTAATTTTATCTCTACTCTTCGTTTTTCTTTTCCGCTTTTTTCTCTTCTTCCAAAGGTTTTACATTCGTTCTTGCAAATACCATATCATATCCATCACATCCATAATTCAAGGAACGATTCACACGACTGATGGTTGCCGTTGATGCGCCAGTCTTCTCTGCAATATCAAGATAAGTTCTCTGCTCACGCAGCATCTTTGCCACTTCATATCTCTGTGAGAATGCCAGTAATTCATTTACCGTACAGACATCTTCAAAGAATTTATAACATTCCTCTTTATTTTCAAGGCTTAAGATTGCATCAAACAAATGATCCACTGCTTCCGTTCTTACATTCTTACTCATTCTGCCTCTCCTTTTCGTATTATACTTTTTTCAATACAAAAATGTTAGCATATTAAAGTGTGAAAGTAAACCGTTTTTCGAAAAATTTTCTTTTCAATTTTTTTCTTTTTCTGAACCTCAAAATTTCTGTTTCTGGAAATTTTTAATCCAGAAGATTCTGCATACTCTTTAAGGTAATTACCAATGTAGATGTATTATGAAGTAATGCAGATACGGTTGGCTGCAGGACTCCTGCCACGCCAAGCACAATCAGTCCTGTATTGAATCCAACAATTGTCCGGTAATTCTTATGAATCCGTTTCATCAATGCATTGCTCAGCACCTTTAAGGTTACTATCTCATAAAGATTATCCGCACCGATAGTTACATCTGCAATTTCTCTTGCAATCTCTGCTCCATCACTGATGGCTATTCCAATATCTGCCGCAGATAATGCCGGTGAATCGTTGATACCATCTCCAATCATAATGACCTTGTGTCCTTCTGCTTTGGCTTTCTCTACAAAACTTGCCTTATCTTCCGGAAGTACCTCGGAGTAATACTCGTCTACGCCCACTCTTGCTGCAATGGCGGATGCTGTACGTTCACTATCCCCTGTCATCATAACAACTTTCTTAATTCCGGCTGTCTTTAAGGAATTTACAACGGCTGCTGCTTCATCACGAAGCGGATCTTCAATACAGATAACGGCTGCAAGGCGGTTCTCAATTGCCATATAAAGGTGTGAATATTCTGATGGAAGGCTGTTAAACTGTTCTTCATAGCCTTCCGGAACCACACATTTTTCATCTTCAAATACAAAGTGATAGCTTCCGATTACCACACTCTTTCCTTCTATGGTGGAAGAAATTCCGTGGGCTACAATATATTCCACCTTAGAATGTAGTTCTTCATGCACAAGATTCTTTTCCTGAGCTGCATCTACAACTGCTTTTGCCATAGAATGAGGGAAATGTTCCTCTAAGCAGGCAGCAATGCGTAAAAGCTCTTCCGTGGACTTATCCGTAAAAGAAACCACATCCACTACGGTAGGCTGTGCTTTGGTCAGAGTACCTGTTTTGTCAAAGACGATGGTATCTGCTTCTGCCATTGCCTCTAAGAATTTGCCACCTTTTACGGTAATATTGTGCACACTTGCTTCACGGATTGCAGACAATACAGATACCGGCATTGCAAGTTTTAATGCACAGGAAAAGTCCACCATAAGAACTGCTAATGCTTTTGTGGCATTTCTGGTAAAGAGCCAGGTAATGCCTGTTCCTAGTAATGTATATGGAACCAGGCGGTCTGCCAGATGCTCGGCTTTACTTTCCAGGGAAGATTTTAACTTCTCTGACTCTTCAATCATCGTGACAATTTTTTCAAATTTGCTGGAGCCATTTACTTCTTTGACACGAATGGTCAGTTCTCCTTCTTCCAATACGGTTCCGGCATAGACATAACCTTCTGCACTCTTATGCACCGGAAGGGATTCGCCGGTTAAGGATGCCTGATTTACCATCGCATCCCCTTCCGTTACCACGCCATCAAACGGAATGACATTTCCCATATGAATACAGACTTCATCGCCTTCTTTAATCTCAGATGCCGATACCAGTATTTCCTGTCCATCCTGACACAGCCATACTTTACTGACATTTAAGGACATACTTCTTGCCAGATCATCGACGGATTTCTTGTGTGTCCACTCCTCTAAGATTTCTCCAATGCCCAGTAAGAACATAATGGAACCTGCTGTATTGATATCATTGCGAAGCAGAGAGACTCCAATAGCTGTTCCATCCAGCACCGGAACCTCTATCCTGCCCTTCGCCAATGCAGACACTCCAGCCCACAAATATTTCACGGAACGGACCATGGTAATTCCTGCGCGGATTGGATATGGCAGGAACATCTTACTGCCCATACGGAGTACCACTTTATTTACCAGCTTGTCCCAGTAAGTCCGGTTCAGCTCCCTGCCGGAATTCTGTAAAAAAGTCTCTGGCACATCCACTTTCTGATAAGAGAAATGACGCAGTGTCTCTATCATCTCCTCACGATTTCCCACATAACAGACTACTGCATCCTGTAAACGTTCATTTACTTTCACTGAAGTGACACATTTGCAGTTACTCAGGTAATATTCCATCATATCTGCCTGGCGGAAACTCATCCCGCCCTGAATGATATGAATACGAAGTCTTCCTTTTATCTCATGTTTTATAACAAATCTCATATTACATACTTCCTTAGATAAAGAATCACCTACAGCATATTCTGCAGGTGATTCTCATAGTTTGCGTGAACAGCGAGCAAAATCGCATGCCCAATGTTTATTCTGCTACAGTTTCTTCTGTTGCATCTTCTACAGATTCATCTGTATATTCTGCTGCTTTAGCAGCTCTGTCTTCATTAATCTGCTGTGCCTCTGCATAAATATCCTCTGCATTTTCCTGGATATTAGAAGCAGTCTTCATGACACATTCCTTTGCACGTAATGCTGCTGCTGTACAGTTTGTGTAGACTTTCTTTGCATCCTTGCTACCTAATATTTTAATTCCGGCTGTTCCAAACAATACACCGGCAGCAAAGATTCCGGTCTTCTTCCAGTTAAATTTTTTCACAAAATCAAACATATGTATTCCTCCTATTTCTGTTTGTTTTTTAGCTTACCGCCATTAAAACCCATTGTCCATACTCTTTTTCGTTATTGAGAATTCTTATCAACAACAGAATCTTATCTTGAAATTTTGATTACGGAAATAATTTCTTCCCAGTGGTCTAAGACATACTGTCCGATAATCGGGTCATACATCTTTCCAAGATTATTTTTGATTTCCTGATAACAGTAGTCAAAATCATGCGCTTTGCGATAACTCCGGTTTGAAGTCATGGCATCAATGGAATCGCAGATTGCAATGATTCTTGCCCCCACCGGAATTTCTTCTCCTTTGAGTCCAAGCGGATAGCCCTTTCCATCGAATCGTTCATGATGACAGAGCACGATATATTTCATTTCTTTTAAATGTCTTGATTTGCTCAGAATCTCAGCTCCGGTAGAAGGATGCCTTTTTATTGCCTCCCATTCGTCGTCATCAAGCTTTCCTTCTTTATTTAAAACAGCATCCGGAACACCGATTTTTCCAATGTCATGGAGATGTGCTGCAATATGGATTTGCTGTATATTCTCCGTTTTTAAGCCAATTAATTGGCATACTTTCATAGCCATATCACTGACACGCTGGGAATGCCCCGCCGTATAAGGGTCCTTGGCATCCAGTGCACAGGTAATGCATTCTATAATTTCATGATAATCTATCTCATCGCAATATTCACAAGTTTTCAAATAATCCCTTCACTTTCTATCCTTCAATGGCAAATTTTGCAAATGATAATTCTGCTCCTTTGCCGATTCTGCTGCAGATATTTACCACTCTGGTCATAACACCTGCAAACTGGTTATCTTTGGTTACAATTTTAAGAAGCTGTGTCTCTGCCTCATATTCTGCTTCCTCTACATCTTCTAATTCTAATGTTTCACGAAGAATTTCTTTTACCTGATCCTCTGTTACTTTTTTAGACATCCGATAATATCTTCCCATAATGCGTTTCCTTCCTTAGTTTTTACTACTTTATGTTAGTTCTTTCTAATCCAGTTGTATTATAACACCTGCTATTGAAAATAGAACCTTTCGTATTGATATTTTTTCTCATTATTTCTTAATTTGATTTGCCTCTGTATCCACGTTATAATAGTCCTATTACATAAATCTGATTTTCAGCAGAATACTAATACAAAAGAAAGACAAAAAGGAGGCTATTTTATGTGCACCGCAGCTACTTATCAAACAAAAGACTTCTACATGGGCAGAACCCTTGATTATGAATTTTCTTATGGTGATGAAGTCACCATCACCCCTCGCAACTATCCTTTTCATTTCCGTCATGCCGGGACTTTAAGCTCCCACTATGCCATGATTGGCATGGCTCATGTAGCACCAGACAATGGTGTTGACTATCCTCTTTATTATGATGCCTGCAATGAAAAAGGTGTCTGCATGGCAGGGCTTAACTTTGTGGGAAATGCCGCTTATGCTGATATTATTGATACAAAAGAAAATGTTGCACAATTTGAATTTATTCCATGGATTCTAAGCCAGTGTGCTTCTGTTTCAGAAGCCAAAGAAAAATTAATACAGATGAATCTCGTTGGAACTGTTTTTGCCAGCCATTTTCCGGCAGCACAGCTTCACTGGATGATTGCCGATAAAAGCGAAAACATCGTTGTGGAATCCATGGCAGACGGGCTTCATATCTATGACAATCCTGCCGGTGTGCTGACCAACAATCCACCTTTTCCAATGCAGATGTTTGCTTTAAATAATTATGCAGCGCTCTCATCCAGGCAGCCGGAAAATAATTTTTCCGACAAACTCAACTTACAGGCTTACAGCCGCGGTATGGGGGCTTTGGGTCTGCCGGGCGATTTATCTTCCCAGTCCCGTTTTATCCGGGTTGCTTTCACCAGACTACATTCCATTTCCGGCAGTTCAGAAATCGAAAGTGTCAGCCAGTTCTTTCATATCTTAGGTTCCGTCGACCAGCAGCGGGGCTGCTGTGAAGTTGCTGATGGGAAATATGAAATTACAATCTACACTTCCTGCTGCAATGCGGATAAGGGGATTTATTACTATACGACCTATGATAATCATTCAATTAACGGAATTGATATGCATCATGAGAACCTGGACAGTGCAGAGTTGATCCGGTTTGCGGTTCTTGATGCGGGTGGGATTCACTGGCAGAATTAGCGGATTGCGATGTGGGGATAACATTTAGAATCAAAGAATTTTGCAGCAGTCAAAGCACATCTGATTTTCTTTTATGTGAAATGTCAACCGTTCTTAGGGGTCTGTTTTTCTTGATGATAAACTGTCTTTTCGGTTGCTTTGACAGAATATTTGCACTGTCCGCCGAGGACAGATGCCACCTAATGTCTGCAAGGGTCACTGGGAATTTCGATATACTTTTCATTTCATCTGGCAACCGGCACAAATTCACATCCATGTTCAATTGTGCCTCGCTGGTACATCCCTGTACCAGCGTTGCCTGTTGCCAGACGAAATTCCAAGTGCCCCTAACAGCCCTTATCAGGCATCTGCACTTCGACGATCAGTACCAATATTTTGTCAAACATGGAAAAGACGGTTTTTATCGTAAAAAGAAAAACAGACCTCTTAGAACGGTGACGTTTCATCATATGAAAATCAATGTGCTTCGGCTGCTGCAAAATTTTTTTACAAATTTCTCTCCCACATCGCAATCCCCTAATTGATGACATATAAAAGGAGCAGACCCGCATCAAAAGTCTGCTCCCTTTACGTCCAAAGTATTTTGTGTGTATTGTAATGTTCCTTACAAGAGTTAGTTTATACTAACTCTTGTTTTCTGTCAATACCGCTGTTGATATTCTTTTCTCACCTGTGATAACTCCTTATAGATGTTCCGGTGATTTAAAATAATTCAAAAAACTCTTCGCCAGTTCCACATTGGTATTGACCACCAGTTCTTCCGGAAAATCTACCATCTGAATAACTTCCAATGAATATTGATGATTCCCAACTGCAGTATCCACATGTGCATCAGAATCCATGATAACCGGAACTTTATATTCCTTGCAAAGTTCTAACATTTTGCAGCTGTTTTCCTTCGTATTCTGCCGGAAGCCACCCGGTATCAGGGAGCCATTGTTGACCTCTAACAATACATGATGTTCCTTTGCACCTTCCACCAATGCACGATAATCCACCGGATAATAAGAATCATCCGGATGTCCGATAATGTTTACATAGGGATTTTTCATCACATTCAGATAAGTTTTCGTATTTTCTTCTATGGTTCCCGGATGAAAACACGGACCATGCATACTTGCAACGCACAAATCCATCTGCTTTAAGGTACGCTCCGGCAGATCCACATGCCCTTCCATATCCATGATATTAAGTTCTGCGCCAAACAGCGTATACATTTCTCCATGCTTTCTTTCCAGCACGCGAAGATTATTAAAATATAACTCGCTGCAGGTTCCTGGCATTTTCGGAGCATGCTCTGTAATACCAAAGAGACGGATTCCTTTCTGCTCTGCCGCCTTTATCATTGCTTCAATAGTACTGTAAGCATGTCCGCTTGCAATTGTATGAGTATGAAGGTCTACGTAGTCGTTCATGTTCTGTTCTCCTTTTATATCTCTTGTCTTAATACTGTTTTCTAAATTTCAGACAATCCTATCCAATCCATCATAGCACATTTTCATCTGTCTTTCATACTATAATACAAATGTCTTTTAAGGATGCTCTATGAAACGATTTTATAAAAAAGGTATTTCTCTTTTCTTAATTCTTCTTATGTCCTTCCCGCTTTGTGCCTGCAAATCAGATGATTCTAAAGCATTAACAACCGTAAAATTAAACGAAGTGGCACATTCCATCTTTTACGCACCGATGTATGTGGCCATCGAAAAAGGCTACTTTGAAGATGAGGGAATCGAGCTCTCTTTGACCACCGGCTTTGGAGCGGATAAAACCATGGCTGCCGTTGTTTCCGGGGATGCAGATGTAGGATTCATGGGAACGGAGGCAAGCATTTATGCCTACACGGAAGGTGCAAAAGACCATGTCATTAATTTTGCACAGCTTACCCAGCGTGCCGGTAACTTTGTGGTTGCAAGGGAAAACACCGATTCCTTTTCCTATAAAGATATGATTGGAAAAGATGTGCTGGGCGGAAGAGCCGGTGGCACACCGGAAATGGTATATGAATATGTACTCCGGGAAAATGGTGTTTCTCCTTCCGAAGTCAAAATCGACCAGAGTATTGACTTTGGTTCTACCGCAGCGGCTTTTTCCGGCGGGCAGGGGGATTATACCATTGAATTTGAACCATCCGCTACTGCTTTGGAGCAGTCCGGTGACGGCTATGTGGTAGCGTCCATTGGCGTGGATTCCGGCTATCTTCCATATACTGCTTTTTGTGCCAAAGAAAGCTATCTTAAGGAAAATGCCGACCTTATCCAGCATTTCACCAATGCTTTACAGAAAGGCATGGATTATGTAGCAGGTCACAGTCCGGAAGAAATCGCAACTGTCATTGCACCACAGTTTAGTGAAACAGATCTTAAAACCCTTACACTTATTGTAAGCCGCTACTACGACCAGGAAACCTGGAACACAGATTTAATACTCCGGGAAGAAGGCTATGACTTAATGCTTACTATTTTAGAAGAGTCCGGTGTTCTCTCCGGTGCCGCTCCTTATGAAGATCTTGTAAATACAGATTTTGCAGAAAAAGCATCCACACCGTAGTTTAAAATATCAGAAATTAAATCATTATTTAAAAAGCACAGAATATATAGTAAATAACATTACTATACATGCTGTGCTTTTTATCACTTAGATATCCTTTTTACATTCCACTCTGTTAGCGAATCATAGAAAATGCACCAACACTGATTAACATCATAATTACACCAGCCAGCAATACGCCAAGCATCACTGCGATAACAGATGATTTAAAATCCATATCTAAGATGCTGGCTGCCAGAGTTCCTGTCCAGGCTCCGGTTCCCGGCACCGGGATTCCAACAAAGAGCAGTAATGCCAGGAATAATCCTCTTCCTGCCTTTGCCTGCAGCTTCTTACCACCCTTTTCACCTTTTTCCAGACACCAGCCGAAGAATTTTCCAATAACAGGCTTATCTGCACCCCAAATCAGTACTTTTCTTGCAAAAAAATAAATAAATGGTACCGGCAGCATATTTCCAATGATGGAAATAATATAAGATGGTATCAATGGAAGTCCAAAGCCCTGTGAAAATGGAATCGCTCCTCTCAGTTCAACCAGTGGTACCATGGAAACAAAAAATACAATCAGATAATGTAATAACATAATACTCCTTTCCTAACGAATTATGACTGTTTATAGTTTTTCAAAAACGTAATCAGCGTATCCATTTCTTCATCTGTACCAATGGTAATACGCAGGTAATTTGCAATCCGCTCCGGTTTGGAGAAATGACGGACATAAATGTCTTTCTTCTTCAAATCTTCAAACAGCCTCTCCATGGAAATCGTATCGTGGGTTACAAAGAGGAAGTTGCTCTTTGAATCATCCATCCGGTATCCCAGTGCCCGAAGTTCTTCCTTGGTACGCTCTCTCGTTGCAATAATCTTCTGTGTTGTCTCTTTAAAATAAGCTTCATCCAAAATAGCAGCCGTTCCCATTTCAATCGTAAGGGAATTTAAGGTGTAAGAATTAAATGAATATTTAACATCGTTCAAATATTTGATTAATTCAGGCTGTGCCATCGCATATCCAATCCGCATGCCTGCCATGGAACGGGATTTGCTAAAGGTCTGGACTACCAGCACATTGTCATATTTATCAATAAGCGGCAATGCAGACGTTCCACCAAAATCAATATATGCTTCATCCACAATAACAATGACATCCGGATTCTGTGCAATGATGCGTTCCACATCTTCTAACGGAAGCATCTTTCCTGTCGGTGCGTTTGGATTTGGGAATACAATTCCTCCGTTTTCCCCAGCATAATCCTCCGGGCGAATCGTAAAATTCCTATCCAGTGGAATCTGCTTATATGGAATACGGAATTCCTCTGCCCAGACATCATAGAAAGAATAAGTAATATCCGGAAACAGAATCGGACGATTAGAATTAAAAAATGTCATAAAGCACATGGCAAGTACATCATCTGAGCCAACGCCCACAAATACCTGATTGGAATTTAAACCATATCGTTCTGCAATTGCGTCCGTCAGTTTCTCAATCTTTGGATCCGGATAAAGACGCAGCCGGTCGGTATCAAAAGAGGTTAAAACATCCTTTACTCCCGGTGCCGGTGGATACGGATTCTCATTGGTATTCAGTTTTATCATTTTCTCTTTCTTCGGCTGTTCTCCCGGAACATACGGGATAACTTTGCGTATATTATTTTCCCATGCTTTCATGTCTTACTCCTTCTATCTGCTGCTTGATTTTATCATTCTTTCGTTTTCCGATTTTTTATTCTGCTGCCTTCAGTCCATACTCTGCTGCCAGCTTTGCAAATGCCTGCATGGAATTTACTACTGTCTCATAAGAAGTGCAGTATGCAAGACGTACATAACCGCCATAGCCGAAGGCACTTCCTTTTACCAGAATCAAATGGTATTTCTTCGCAGCTTCTACAAATTCTTCTTCCTTTGCGACCGGAGATTTCAGCCACAGATAAAATGCTCCCTGTGGTTTGATGCAGGTGAATCCAAGCTTCGTCAGTCCTTCATATAAAGCAATACGGTTGCGGTCATAAAATTCAAGATTGGTCTTTTCCTTTAAGCACTCTGCCACTGCTTTCTGAATGAGGGATGGTGCATTTACAAAGCCAAGAGTACGGTTTGATACGGTAATTCCCTCGATTAATTCTGCGGAATCTGCCGCTTCATCCGGCACTACCACATAACCGATCCGCTCGCCCGGAAGTGATAAAGATTTACTGAAGGAATATCCTACCAGCGTATCTTTATAATATTTCGTCAGGAAATTCTCCTGTACGCCGTCGTAAACCAGTTCACGGTATGGTTCATCGGAAATAAGATAAATATCGGTTCCAAATTCCTCTTCCTTCACAGTTAAAATTCTGGCAATCTCTTTTAAGGTTGCATCTGAATATACCACTCCGGTCGGGTTGTTCGGATTGTTGATGATAACCGCTCTTGTATCTTTTGTAATTTTTCGTTCAAAGTCTGCTAAATCCGGCATAAAATCTGCTTCATTTGGCATGACTTCCACAATCTTTGCATCGAAGTTTGCGGCATAGCTTTTATATTCACCAAAATACGGAGCAAATACCATAACTTCATTGCCCGGATCTAAAATCGTCTTAAAAATAATATTCAGACCGCCTGCTGCACCAACTGTCATAATCAGGTTCTTCCCATGGAAATTGGTTCCGAAGCGTTCATTTAAGTTCTCTGCAATTGCCTCCCTTACTTCCTCATAGCCTGCATTTGCCATATATCCATGCACCACAAGCGGGTCTTCTTTATCCAAAATATCATAAATTGCTGTCTTAATTTTTTCCGGTGCCGGTGTAGCCGGATTGCCAAGGCTGAAATCATACACATTTTCTGCCCCATATCTGGCAGCCATTTCTTTTCCTTCCATAAACATGGCACGAATTGCAGAGCTTCCTGCCATTGCCTGTTTTATCTTTTTTGACAACATATCTTATGCCTTCTTTCTCTTTCTATTCTGTTACAGTATAGCTGAGACTATCCGTAAAATCAATCTGTTTTCTTGTTTCCGATGGGAATCTGCGTGATAATAATTGCCACAAACATCAATACGCAGCCTAAAATTTCTTTTGGTGATAATACCTGTCCCAAGATCACCCAGCCAGCCAGTGCGGAAATCACGGATTCCAGGCTCATAATAAGGGATGCGATAACCGGGTTGATGCCTTTCTGTCCTACAATCTGCAAGGTGTAGCCAACGCCGCAAGAAAGAAGTCCCGCATACAACAAAGGCAGCCATGCCGCCTGAATATTGGAAATGTCCGGTGTCTCTGTAAACAGCATTCCTACTGCTGAAAGTACTCCGCATACAAAAAACTGTATACAGGACATTTTTACACCGCCTACCTTCGGTGAAAAATAATCAACCACCAGTATATGAAAGGAAAATGCCAGTGCACATAAAAGAAGCATGATGTCTGCCCGCTCAATGGTAAAACTGCCGTCCTTCATACAAAGCAGATACATTCCCACAACTGCCAGTGCTACACAAAACCACAGCTTGATTCCCGGACGCTTTCCAATAAAGATGCCGATAACCGGAATCATCACAATATACAACGCCGTAAAAAAGCCAGATTTACCAACGCTTGCTTCCATAATGCCAAACTGCTGCAGATTGGATGCAATGCAAAGAATTACACCACAGGCAATTCCGCCTGTCCACAAAGTCTTTTTATCCTCTTTTTCCTGATTTTCTGCTCCTGTCTCTTTCTTTTTCTTTAAAACCAGAATAACCGGGATTAGCACTAGTCCCCCCAGAACGCATCGGATTGCGTTAAAGGTAAAGGGACCAATATATTCCATGCCCACGCTCTGGGCTACAAAAGCAACGCCCCAGATGGTTGCGGTCAATAATAATATCAAAGAACTCTTTATCTGCTGTTTCATAAAATCTCCATTCTGTCCTTATTCTTTTGCATAATTTATCATATTGCTCTTATATTAATGCATTTCTTTCCTTCTTGCAAGAGTCATAACATACAACAAAGAGCATCAAAGGCGGTGCTTTTCATCCTTCCCATTGGATGACACCTTATGCCAATGATGCTCTTTTCTTATGTCAACCAGAATCCCACTCCCGGATAAACATCTTTTTCTATTTATTTACCGTGTCAATAAAGCGTAAGAATGCTTCTCTTCCTTCTTCAGTGCATTTGTATACACCGGCATCCAGAAGAACTTCACGGAATACCAGTCCGATTTCCTTTCGGATAATCCCGTCGATATTTTCTTCCGTAATGCTCTCATATTTTGGCAAAAATTCCTCTACCCAGTCTGCATGCTTACTTAAAACTTCATTGCTCCGTAAATCAGCCCCGGAAAGAATTGCCGTCTTAAGCTGTGCCATCTCGTCCTTCAGACGTGCCGGCAGCACTGCCAGACCCATTACCTCGATTAAGCCGATATTTTCCTTCTTAATATGATGAAGCTTCGCATGCGGATGATATACGCCCAGCGGATGCTCCTTTGTTGTAATATTATTACGAAGCACTAAATCCAGTTCGTAATTATTGCCTCGTTTTCTTGCAATTGGCGTAATGGTATTATGTGGCTCCCCGTCTGTTTCTGCAAAAATAAATGCTGCCTCATCCGTATAGCCACGCCAAGTCAGAAGTATTTTATCCGCCAGCTCAATCAGCCGTTCTGTATCCGGTGCGGACAGGCGGATAACTGACATCGGCCATTTTACAATTCCGGCTTTCACATCTTCAAAGCCCGCAAAGGTAATCTCTTTTTCCAGCGGTGCCTTTGCCATGGCAAATTCATAATGTCCACCCTGAAAATGGTCATGGCTTAAAATCGAACCTCCTACAATCGGCAGGTCTGCATTGGAGCCAACGAAATAATGCGGAAACTGTTTTACAAAATCCAGCAGTTTTCCAAAGGTTGCCTTCTCGATTTTCATCGGTGTATGCTTTCCATTAAACACGATGCAGTGCTCATTATAGTACACATAAGGAGAATACTGTAAGAACCAGTCACTATGATTGATGGTTACCGGAATAATACGGTGATTCTGTCTTGCCGGATGGTTGACTCTTCCTGCATAACCTTCATTTTCCTTACATAAAAGGCATTTCGGATAGCCGCTCTGTTTTGCCAGCTTTGCAGCTGCAATGGCTTTCGGGTCCTTTTCCGGCTTGGATAAGTTAATTGTAATATCCAGTTCACCAAACTCCGTCTCTGCGGTCCATTTCATATCACGTCTGATACGGTATCTGCGGATATAATTGCTGTCCTGGCTGAGAGTATAATAATAATCTGTTGCCGCCTTTGCATCCTTCTCATAAAGGCTCTGAAATTTATGAATTACTTCACCTGGTCTTGGCATCAGCATTCCCATGATTTTCGTATCAAATAAATCTCGGTATACTACGCTGTTTTCCTTTAAAATACCATTTTCATAAGCATAATCCAGCAGACGGTTTAATAATTCTTCCAGACTCTCTTCTGCTTCTTCTCTGCTCATCGGAGTCCGTGACTGATAAGCTGCCACAGCGTCCTCATCTAATTCTTCTAATTCAAACAATTCCAGTAGGCGGTTGATGGTAAATCTTTCATCTTCCTTCGGAACCAGTCCGGTTACCATGCCATATTCTGTTAATTTTAAGATATCTTCACAAATCATGACTTACCTCCTGTTTCTTATGCCAGTCTGGATGGACCGTCTCCAATTTCTACTACATAGAAATCTGCGCTGTATCCAATTTTCTTTTCATAGGCACTGCCTACTGCTTCAATAAAATGCTCTACCGCTTCATCCTTTACAATACTGACGGTGCATCCGCCAAAGCCTGCACCTGTCATACGGGATCCAATGACTCCATCCACCTTCCAGGCTTCTTCTACTAAGGTATCCAGTTCAATTCCGGTTACTTCATAATCATCCCTTAAGGATACATGGGATGCATTCATCAGCTTTCCAAAGGTTTCCACATCATTTTCTTTCAAGGCTTCCACCGCTTTTAAGGTTCTCTGGTTCTCATATACCGCATGCTTTGCCCGACGCATACGGACCTCACTTCCGATGGCTCCCTTATATTCTTCAAACTGTTCCTCAGACAATTCACCAAGACTCTTGATGTCCACCACCTTCTGTAATTCTGCCAGTGCTTCCTCACACTCTGCACGACGTTCATTATATTTCGAATCACCCAGACCACGCTTCTTATTGCTGCAGGAAATTACAATTTTAGCATCTTTTAAACGAACCGGCGCATATTCATATTTTAAAGTAGCCGTGTCTAAGAAAATCGCATGCTCTGCTTTTCCCATGGCAATGGCAAACTGATCCATGATGCCACAGTTCACACCATTGAATTTATTCTCTGAAAACTGTCCGATTAAAGCCAGATCCTGATTCGTTACACCAAATCCGAATAAGTCCTTTAAGATATATCCGGTCAGCACCTCAACAGATGCAGAAGAAGAAAGTCCAGAACCATTCGGGATATTTCCAAATAATAACAAATCCAGTCCGGTATCTACCTGCATGCCCTTTTCTCCAAATGCCCAGATAACACCCTTCGGATAATTTGTCCATTCTGCTTCTTTCTCCGGCTTCAAGCCTTCAATGGAAGATTCCAGCACACCAAGCTGTTCAAAATTCATGGAATAAAATCTCAGTTTCTTATCGGCACGTTTTCTTGCCACGCCATAAGTTCCAATGGTCAGTGCACATGGAAATACATGACCTCCGTTGTAATCCGTATGCTCTCCAATCAGATTCACACGTCCCGGTGCAAAATACACACGGATGTCTCCTTCATCCCCAAATAATTCCTTAAACCTTGTCAAAACCTGCTCCTTCATCAATACATTCTCCTTTCGATTTATTTTCATCCGTTCCTGTTATCCGGCACATTTTCACAGGATATTATTCATCTGTCTTTGTGCTCGTCAGCAACATAATTTATATTTTTTACTTCTTGATAATATTATACTATGTGCCTTGTTTCTTTGCAATATTGCTGTTCTAGTCTGCAACATCTCAATTGCTATTTGGCAACATTTTTCCATATGCAAGATAAGGATTTATAAATAACTGTGAAAATATAAAAGCACCAGTCTCTGACTGAATGAATAAGATACGAGAGAGAGCTGTAAGGGACATTAGAAATTCGATAAAAGCGTATCTGCTTCTGGCAACCGGCGCAAATTCACATCCATGTTCATCTGCGCCTCGCCGGTACATCCCTGTACCGGCGTTGCCTGTTTCCGAACGAATTTCATAAGTCCCTAACAGCCCTCCCTCATGTATCTGCAATCATCCAGGCAGAGGCTGGTGTTATTTCTATTACATTTCTATTTTCAATTTTATTTCCGACGTCCCATGTAGGCATACATCTTATCGGAAGCAAATCACAGGAGCAGGAGCGATATTCTCTTTCCCTGCTTTTATTTTACAAGGCTGCTTCAGCGGCTGCCAGCTTGTCCAGTGCACTCTGCGGTACCTTCGCTTTTGCGCCCTCGCTTAAGGCATTATAGGCATTTCTTGCATTGGCTACTGCTGCTGCATCTGTGGCAGTTATCGTATCCGGCAATGCCATGATTGTATTCGTTACATTCTGTGCATCGATACTTTCCTGATTCTGCAATTCCTGCAGTGCCTGTTCATACTGCAACTGTGACAGAGCTGACTCAGCTGCTGTCAGCACATTCAGATTCTTTACATATGCTTTGGCGCTGTCAGATAAAGCATCGTATTGGGAACGGACAGACGCAATGGTTCCTGCGGAGTCCAGAGTTACTGTTCCAATAGATGTAATTGCCTCATCTACTGCAGATGCTGCATCCATATCCTTGCCCTTCTGGCTCTCAGTTCCCGGCAGTTCATAAACAAGTACCGGATAACCAGCTTCTATATTTTCATAAATTGTTTTTGCTGCACTGTATGGAAGATTGATACATCCATGTGAACCGCTTCTTTTATAAATTGTTCCACCAAAAGTACTTCTCCAGCTGGCATCATGCATTCCAACACCACCGTTAAACGGCATCCAGAAAGATACCGGAGACTCATAATCTTCGCCGCGAAGCACCGCATCCTTTGCCTTATAAGTAACACCAAAAGAGCCGGACGGCGTTCCATGATTCTTTGCAAGGTTACCGGAGACAAAATCAGATTCTACCACCAGTGATCCGTTCTTATAGAAAAACAAATGCTGTGCGGTCAGATTGATTTCCACATATGTATTACCATAGTCATTCTCACCATGGCTGTTAGCCGTCTGGGAATAAACCGGCTCTCTTTTTACATCCTTACCGGCTTTCAAATCCTCCAGTATCATTTCCTTTTCAGCTGCATTATCTACCCACCATCCGTAATTTCCACCATAAATTGTCACTGTCTGTCCATAAGAGGTATCCAGTGTCCGGTTTCCATAGGCGGTATTATAATTTTTTGCCATAGCTTTTACATAAGCGCTCAATGCCTCATCATCTACAGACACATTGAAATCATCATCCACAGAAAGCCAGGTACTGATGGTTTCTCCATCCAAAACCACATCATCCTTGCCTTCTGCCTGATAGGTAATCTTCATCTGGGTATATTTATTCAAGGTATCCAAGGCATCCTGAAATACATCATCCTCTTCTTTCACCTTAGGGTCTTCATAACAGCCTTCCCCGGAAAGGTCAAATTCCGGCTGCATTTTATCCAAGGCTTCTTTGATTTTCTCCGTAAATGCATCCTTATCGATTTTTGTTCCATATACCTCCGGCTGCACTTCATAGCCATCCTTTGTATAATCCTTAATCTGTGCATTTTCGGAATCCGTCCATTTGCTTTCATCCATACAGGACAAATTATCCAGAACATCCTTCAATTTTTCTTCATCAAAAGATATCATGGTCTCCACTTCGTATTTCCGTGGAGAAATAAGATAGTACGGCCATGCAAATCCATTCTGCTTCTTTAAAAGCTCTTTTACCTGCTTATCAAATACCGGCTCCATATCAATGTCTGTTCCATTGATGCTCTCTGTCTTATCCTCACGCTCCACCAGCTTCATCTCATACCTGGATGCCTGCTTCGTAATCTTCTTTTCCACACCACTGGTTGAGGAAGCGGATACCCCCACATTATTTATCGTGGTACGAAATGCAAAATGGCTCTGAAAAAACAGTGCCAGTACCAGATAAATCACAACTAATATTCCTACAGGAATTCCGATTACACAAAGGAGTTTTTTTCTGCTCATTTTTTCCTTCGCAGTTTCCTGCTGTTTCTCGTCATTCTTCTTCATATCCCTTAACCTTTCTATTTTGCTAGTTTCCATTATAGTTGACCGTTTTTCTTTGTCAATGAAATCCCGCATTTGTAATATTTATTTAAAAAATGAAATACATTTTCTTGTATTCTTGCACAATGAAAATGTTCCTTTTCCATTAAAATCTTAAGAATTCCATAAAAATTATTAAATTCAATTTTATAGCATTGTTTTTTAAAAAATGCTGTGCTAGAATTCCAAAATAGAAGTAGTATTCTTACATTAAAGAAGGGGAATCCGATATTGAAAAAAGATAACTTTAAGCAAAATCTCAAAGCATTTTTTCAAAAATATAAGCACGCATGGGTTCTGCTGTATGTATTCATATATTTTCCATGGTTTGCCTATCTGGAAAAACATGTGACTTCAAATTTCAACGTAATACATACTGCACTGGATGATAAAATCCCATTTATAGAATTTTTCATCGTACCATATATGTTATGGTTTGGATATGTCGCATATGCGGTTCTTTACTTTTTCTTCAAAAATAAAGAAGATTATTACCGGCTCTGTACATTCCTGTTTGTGGGAATGACCGTATTTCTGGTAGTATCCAGCCTCTATCCAAACGGACATTATCTCCGCCCGCATTCCTTTGAGCATGACAATGTCTTCACCCATATGGTAGCCTGGCTTTATGCAACCGATACACCGACAAACCTGTTTCCAAGTATTCATGTTTATAATTCGCTCGGTGTTCACATTGCAATCTGTAGCAGTAAAGAATTTAAGAACCGTCCGAAGTTAAAGCTGGCTTCTTTCATTCTTATGGCCAGCATTATTCTTGCAACCATGTTCTTAAAACAGCATTCTGTATTTGATGTGGTTACTGCATTTGTAATGGCTGCTGTCATGTACTCTTTCGTCTACGGCAGGAACTTTGCTTTCGGCCGCAGCAAGGCAAAAGAATCTTTTGAAAAACAACTTAAGCACATATAGTTTTTATAAAAGAACTGCCGCTCCATTTTGAGCAGCAGTTCTTTTCTCGTAGTTCATTTTTCACATTTTATTCCAGATGTTCGATTTCATCCATCCAGATACGTGCCGATGCATCACTTGGCATTCGCAAATCACCTCTTGGTGATACTGCTACCGTACCGACCTTTGGTCCATCCGGCAGACAGGAACGTTTAAACTGCTGTGAGAAGAAACGGCGGTAGAAGGTCTTTAACCATTTCAAAATCACCGCATTGTCGTACTGCCCCGCAAATGCCACCTGTGCCAGACGATATATTTTTGCCGGAGCAAAGCCAAATCGCATCACATAATATAAATAGAAATCATGCAGTTCATACGGTCCTACAATATCCTCTGTCTTCTGGGCGATTTTTCCATTTTCCGGCGGAAGCAGTTCCGGGCTGACCGGTGTATCTAAGACATCATACAGCACAGTTGAAAGTTCCTTATTTCCACAGGTGTCCGCATAGTAGTGTACCAGATGACGCACCAGAGTCTTTGGTACGGATGCATTCACTCCATACATGGACATATGGTCACCGTTATAGGTAGCCCAGCCCAATGCCAGCTCTGACATATCTCCGGTTCCGATTACCATACCATTATTCTTATTGGCAATGTCCATCAGAATCTGGGTACGTTCCCTTGCCTGTCCATTTTCATAAGTGACATCATGTACGCTCTCATCCTGACCAATATCCCGGAAATGAATGCGTACTGCTTCTTTGATATCTACTTCTATCAGCTTTGCGCCAAGACAGCGAATGAGACTTAATGCATTCTCATAGGTACGGTCAGTGGTTCCAAAGCCCGGCATGGTAACTGCATATATCTGCTCTCTCGGAAGCTTCAGCCGGTCAAACGCCTGTACCGTAACCAGAAGTGCCAGTGTGGAATCCAGTCCACCGGAAATGCCTACCACTGCGCATTTACATCTGGTATGCTCTAACCGTTTCTTAAGTCCCATGGACTGAATAGCTAAAATCTCTTCACAACGTTTATCACGCTTGCCCTTATTGCCCGGAACGAATGGCGCCGGATCCACAAAACGGCTCAGTGTGGTATCTGATTTATCAATAAAGAAAGAAAATCTAAGATAATCCTCGCTTCTGCTGCCTGCTGCAAAAGTGCTCATTCTCCGTCTTTCGGATACCAGACGTTCCATATCAATTTCAGAATATACCGTCTCATTGGTAAAACGTTCGGATTCTGCTAAAACCGCTCCGTTTTCTGCAATGATATTATGCCCGGAATATACTACATCCTGTGTGGATTCTCCATCTCCGGCACTGACATAGACATAGCCACAGAGCAGGCGGGCAGACTGTCCTGCAACAAGCTCTCTCCGGTAAATATCCTTTCCGGTTGTCTCATCACTGGCTGAAAGATTTACGATTAAAGTTGCTCCTGCCAGAGCATGGGAAATACTCGGTGGGTTCGGTGTCCAGACATCCTCGCAGATTTCCACACCGATTACCAGCTCCGGCAATACATCATCACACTGGAACAAAATGTGGCTTCCCATCGGTACATGATAAGCCGGTGCAATATCTACACCCTCTGCTTCTTCTTTTCCCGGAGTAAAGTATCTTGCTTCATAGAATTCATTGTAATTTGGAATATGGGTCTTTGGCACGATGCCGATAATCTCGCCTTTGTTTAAAGCTGCTGCCACATTATAAAGCTTGCCTTCATGCATCAGGGGCAGACCAACAAATACAACGGCATCCAAAGCACCGAGTTCCTTTGCCAGCCATACAAGCCGCTCCCTTGCACTTCTTAATAAAGTCTCCTGTAAAAATAAATCTCCACAGGTATATCCGGTAATGCAAAGCTCCGGGCACACAATGACTTTGGCTCCGTTTGCTGCTGCTTCCATTACTGCTGCTTTTATTCGAATGGTATTTTCTACCGGGTCAGCAACTACTACTTTTGGTGTTACTGCTGCTACTTTGATAAATCCATCTCTCATTTTCTTATCTCCCTTAAATCATCCGGACTGAATACATAATTCTCATTACAGAAATGACATTTTACTTCAATCGGTTCTTCATCCTTGATTAAATCATCCAAATCTTTCTTGCTTAAGCTTGCCAGTGCTTTTGCCACACGTTCTTTGGAACAGTCACAGTGGAAAGCAACCGGCATCGTATCATTGATTTCAAGCTTCATCTCTCCTAAGATTTCCTCTAAAATCATTTCCGGTGTCATACCCTTTTCCAACATTTCTGTTACGGATGCTATCTGTGCGATTTTCTGCTCTAATGCATCAATGACTGCATCCTCTGTAAACGGCATCAGCTGAATGATAAACCCGCCTGCCTGACGCACTGTATTGTCCTTATTCATGAGAACTCCTAAACCCACGGAAGATGGTACCTGCTCGGATACTGCAAAATAATAGGTTAAATCCTCTGCGATTTCACCGGTCTGAAGCTCTGTCTGTCCCACATACGGATCTTTTAATCCCATGTCTTTTATGACACTTAAAACACCATTTCCAATGGCTCCGCCTACATTTAATTTACCGGCTGCATTGGGTGGCAATATCACGTCTGCCACGCCCGGATAGCCTTTTACACCCCCGTTAGCATTGGCAGTTACCGTAAGGCCATGCATCGGACCATCGCCCTGAATCTGCAGGGTCAGAAGGTCTTTTTCTCCCTTCATCATGCTGCCCATCATTGCTGCTGCGCTCATGGCACGTCCTAATGCTGCTGTTACAATCGGGCTGCTGTTATGACGGACTCTTGCTTCCTCCGTCATCTCTTTTGATGTAATCGCAAATGCACGAATCTGTCCATCTGCGGCTGTTGCTCTCACCATATAATCTGACATTTTTTCTTCCTCTTTCTTCTTATTTCCCCTGTTCTCTTGCGATGATATAAATCCGTTCACTGCAGGCTGTCGGTTCTTTTCCCGTCTCTACGTCAAAGACACCTTCCCATTTCATACCGGCTTCTTCGATTAATTTTCGTACGGTTTCTATCTCATACGCCCGCTGAAAATGTGTTTCTTCATATCTCTGGAACAAATCATCCTCTTCTTTGATAAAAAGTGTTAAATCATACTGATTGACCTGTTCCTCCGGGTCATAATAATTTTCCCAGATAAAGCTGCTGTCCTCTCTGGTCTCGCAGAAGCTGTTGTCTCCTAAGAGTTCCTCATATTTATATCTGGTATTCATATCGAAAATAAAGATTCCGCCCGGGTCGAGATAATTATTGACCAGGGAAAATACCTGTCTTAAATCCTCTTCTGACATGATATAATTCATGGAATCGCAGACGCTTACTACCGCACGGATGGTTCCATACAATTCAAACTCCCGCATATCCTGAAGAAGATACAGTATCTCTGTATTTTCCATGGTATATTCTCTGGCTACCGAGAGCATTTCCTCAGAATTGTCCACACCAATCATATCATAACCTTCTGCTGCTAAAAGCCTCGTCATCCTTCCGGTTCCACAGCCAAGTTCCAAAAGCAGACCATCGTTTATCCCCTCTGCTTTTAATATGTCCACCAGATATTTTTTCCATGCTTCGTAAGGGACATTGTCCATAAAAGTATCATAAACTGTTGCAAATTCTGTATATGCTTCCACACAACCACTCTTTCTGTCCTATTCTTCTGTAATACTAACAATTTTCCCTGATAAAAGCAAGTAGTCGCTCCCTAAGGCTTGATTATTTTTCCCTAAAACTTTATACTTAAAATCATAACACTACTGGGAGGAATTATGACAAACCAATTAGACCACTATATATCCAACCACATCAAAAGTCTTTACCGGCATAAGCTTTTTTCGCCGATTCTATATATGATACTGTTGATTGTTCTTTGGATTATCTTTCCCATCGGCACCATCTTAAGTCCGAAGGTTATCAACGAAAAAACTTCTCTTGATAAATTATATAAAGAGAATGACCGGTATGTCAGTATTACGCTGACGGATTTAAAATTTACCGGATACACACAGGAAGTCTTAGGGCAGACCCATGGATATTACTACTATACGATTCAGGATGGGTGCTGTAATATCGTACTGCTCTCTCCGAAGACCAGCGAAGAAGGACTTCCGAATATTAACAAAGTAACCGTTCATGCCAAAATCCAGACCGCAACAAAATCCTACCATACCCTGCTTTCTAAAATTGCAGCAGATTTGAACTGGACAGACAGCGGTATTTACGGAGAAAGCTCCTCCTATTATATCAGTGAGCCCGGTTTCCGTTACGGCTTCAGTATCTTTCTGATCCTGCTTTTTGCATGCAGTGGACTTTATGCCATTTTCAGTATCATATGTTATTTTGTATACATTCATTTTCCATGGCTGTCACCGCCCTGCCAGCAGCTTGCCCGGTTCGGTTCTCCGAAGACTCTTCTTATGCAGGCAGAAGAAGAACTGGCGACACTGCCACAGCTGGCTACGGAAGATATGTTTATTACCGAGCATTTCTTTATTGAAATCTCTACGGATGGAATTGCCTTTGTTCCGATTCAGGAAATCATCTGGCTTTATAAACATTCCACCCTGCACAAGTTCTTCTGGTACCATTTCAGTATCTCCTATACGCTGTGTATCTCTGCGAAAAAGCACTTATACATCCAGTGTCCGAAGAACTTAAAATCCGATATCGACGGTATCATCGACTACTTAGCAGAAGCAAATCATAATATTCTTGTAGGCTTCAACGAAAAGAACCGCCTGAAGGTACAGGAAATTCAGGGAACACCATTGCAGTTTGAGAAGTTTATTGCACTGTTGAAAAAAAGATTATAAAAAATATGGGAATTCCGCATTACGGACTTCCCATATTCCCGGTATTTAATATTACCGGCAGGATGTGCTGATTGATTCAATGGCTACTGCCCCGCCACGCACTACTTCGATGGTCCTGAAGCGGCGTTTTAAAAGAGCTATCAGTTCATTGTTGCGGCGTTCTGTCAGCTTGCACTCTAACAATACGCTGTCTTCCCCAATATCTGCCACATCTACTTTAAAGGTTGTTGCAATCTGAAATACCTCCGCTTTATCTTCCACGCTGCAATGCAGCACTTTTGCAAAAAGAATCTCTTTCATATGGATTGGTACATTGGTTAAATCAATTACCTTAATGACCTCTACCATACTGTTTAACTGCTTCTTAATCTGTTCAAATGTAATATCATCACTGGTTACACAGATTGTCATACGGGACACACTCTCATCTTCCGTGGTTCCTACGGTAAGACTCTGGAGGTTATAGGATTTGCCGGAAAAAAGTCCGGAAACCTTCGCCAGTACACCAACCTGGTTTTCTACATATAATGCAATCCATCTGTTTTTCATACCAACGTTCCTCCTATTTCAAAATCATCTGGCTCATTGCAGTTCCACTCTTAACCATCGGAAGTACAATGTCCTCTGTTGCAATCATAAATTCTATTACGGTAGAAGTCTTTTTATTCTTCTTTGCCTCTTCGAAGGCTGCATTCATTTCTTCGGTGTTCGTTACACGAATACCCTTTGCGCCATAGCTTTCTGCCCATTTCACAAAATCCGGTTCATATACCGGACAGTCTTTTCCCGGTCCCTTACAGTTGTTCGGACATTCCTTATGCTGACGCAGGCAGGTTGCAGAATAACGTTTTCCGTAGAAAAGCTGCTGCTGCTGGCGAACCATGCCAAGATAAAAATTATTTAAAATGCAGACAATTACCGGTGCATCCTGGCATACTGCAGTTGCCATTTCCTGCATATTCATCTGAAATCCACCATCTCCGGTGATACAGATAACCTCTTTTTCCGGACAGCCGATTTTTGCTCCGACTGCTGCCGGGAATCCAAAGCCCATTGTTCCAAGGCCCCCTGATGTAATAAAGGTTCCGCCACGTTCCATCTCAAGATACTGGGTTGCCCACATCTGATGCTGCCCAACATCTGTTGCAATAATGGCTCCTTTGAAATGCTCATTGATTCCTTCCATAATCATCTGTGGGGAAAGTCCCTTATCTCTTCGCATTTCCAGAGGATTTTCTTTGTTCCATTCCTCAATGCGGGCTATCCAGGCTGTTGTTTTCTTCGGTTCTGCCCACTCTGATAATTTTTCCAGTGCGGTTCTTGCATCTGCTACTACCGGTACATCCACCACAACATTTCTGGAAATGGATGCTGTATCCACATCCACATGAACAATTTTTGCCTTTGGCGCAAACTCATTCAAATCGCCGGTAATGCGGTCATTGAATCTTGTTCCGATGGAGAATAATACATCACACTCAGAAACTGCCATATTGGCTGCATATCTTCCATGCATACCGCAGTTTCCCATATAATAAGGATTGGATGTGCCAATGGCTCCTTTTCCCATAATGGTAGTAACAACCGGCACCTGCATTTTAGTAACAAATTCATCAAAAATATCATTGGCACGGGCAATGTTGATTCCGCCTCCGGCAAGAATCAATGGTTTCTTGGCACTCTTTAAAAGCTTATATGCCTTTTTCAACTGTCCGATATGTACGCCTTCATTTGGCTTGTAACCACGAATCTGCACACTCTTTGGATAATCGGATGGTCCACTCTCTAACTGGATATCCTTTGGGATATCCACAAGAACCGGTCCCGGTTTTCCGGTGGTTGCAATGTGAAATGCCATGCGGATTATTTTTCCCAAATCTTTTCTGTCCCGAACGGTTACGCCGTATTTTGTTATGGAACGGGTCATTCCTACAATATCAACCTCCTGAAAGGCATCATTTCCAATCAACGGAAGTGGCACCTGACCGGTAATACAGACAAGCGGAATGCTGTCAAAATGCGCATCTGCGAGTCCTGTAATAATATTGGTGGCACCCGGTCCGCTGGTTACCAGGCATACGCCTGGCTTTCCGGTAGCTCTCGCATATCCTTCTGCCTCATGAATCAGTCCCTGCTCATGTCTGGGAAGCACCAGGTGAATATCATCCTGTTTATATAATTCATCAAAAAGGTCGGTGACCATTCCGCCCGGATAGCCAAATATGGTATCCACGCCTTCTTCCATCATCGCCTTTACAAATAATTTTCTTCCTGTAATATCCATCTAACGTCCTCCTCTATATCAATCCCATGGTCTTAAGGATAAAAATCCAGCCAGTTAAGGTAAATGCTCCTAAAAGTGTCGTCGTCACAATAATACTTGCCGTCAGCACACCATCATTTTTCATGTTCTTTGCCATAATATAGCAGCTCGGTGTCGTCGGTGATGCAAGCATAATCAGAATTGCAATCATTTTTTCTCCAGTAAATCCCAAGGCTGCTGCCACCGGAAGTAGTAAAAGCGGCTGTATCACAAGCTTGATTGCAGATGCTGCAAGGGTCGGTCTGATTTTTGCCAGGGCTTTTCTTCCCTCAAAGCCTGCACCCAGTGCAATCAACGCCAGTGGTGTTGCCATCTTTGCCACATTCTCAATGGTCTTATCTACCATGGCAGGAAAATCAAGGGACAATAATGCTGCCACCATACCAAAGGCAATTCCAAGGATAATCGGATTCTTTAATATGTTAAGAAATGCTTTCTTGATTCTGCCACCATGTGCGCTGTCCTTGTCTTCACCATCTTCATTGGCTTCAAAGGTCAGTACAATAACAGAAAAAATATTATAAAGCGGTACTGCCCCGATAATCATCAATGGTCCCATGGCAGAACTGCCATAAATATTTTCAATAAAGGCAAGTCCCATGACTGCGGCACTGCTCCGGAAGGAGCTTTGCACAAATGCACCACGGATGGATTTATCCTTTACAAAAAGCTTTGTGGCTCCCCAGATTACCCAGAAACAGGCGGTACTTGCCAGTGCACAGAACAGCACATATTTTAAGTCAAATATTTCCCGGATATTCACGGTAGAAATATCCCGGAAAAGCATAAATGGCAATGTCACTTTAAAATTAAACTTGTTTGCCACCGTCACGAAATTATCATTGAGCATACCAAACTGTTTAAGAACGTAACCAATTACCATCACTAAAAAAATCGGCATGGTGGTATTTAAACTGAAAATCAGATTATTCATTTCCTACACGTTTCTTTCTGCTTATCTTATTCTCTCATATTTCAAGGAGTAATATTCCAGATCAAAATAGGTCTGTTCGTCACTGTCTTCCGTAATCTGCCACTCTTCCTTCTCATCCAGATTCGGAAAATATGCATCTGCATCATATGCATAATCAATCTTTGTAATATGTGCCACATCACATTCATCTAAAAGCTGACGGTAAATGCTTTCACCGCCAATAACATAGACATCCTCACTGTTATACTGCTCTAACTCTTTATGCAGTTCGTCTAAATCATGCACCACAATGGCATCCTTCACTTTATAGTTCTTATCACTGGTCAATACAATATTGACACGGTTCTTAAGCGGCTGTCCATTTGGAAAACTTTCCAGTGTCTTACGTCCCATGACCACCACTTTGCCGGTTGTCGTCTGACGGAAGAATTTCATATCATCCGGAATGCTTACCAGTAATTTATTCTTATAGCCAATTGCCCAATTAGCATCTACTGCTGCGATTAAATTCATCTCTTTCACCTGCTCCTTTTTATATTGCGATTGGAATATCCTGAATCTGCGGTCCTGTTACATAATTATCAAGACGTACATCGTTTCTGGTAAATTCATAGAAATCCTTTACATCCGGATTCAGCCAGAATGTCGGTGCATCATAAGTCGGTCTCTGGATCAGTTCCTTTATAATAGGAATATGCCGGTCATAAATATGCGCATCTGCAATTACATGCACCAGTTCTCCCACATGCATATCACAAACCTGTGCCAGCATATGCATCAGTACTGCATACTGACAGACATTCCAGTTATTGGCTGCAAGTATATCCTGGGAACGCTGGTTTAAAATTGCATTCAATGTCAGCTTGTCGTCCCCTTTCTTCTGGGTCACATTAAAAGTCATGCTGTATGCACATGGATAAAGATGCATCTCGCTTAAATCCTGATGCACATAAATATTGGTCATGATTCTTCTGCTGAAAGGATTATTTTTAAGGTCATAAATGACACGGTCTACCTGATCAAACATTCCTTCTTTATATTTATGTTTCACTCCCATCTGATAGCCATAGGCTTTTCCAATGGAGCCTGTCTCATCTGCCCATTCATCCCAGACATGGCTGTGTAAATCATTGACATTGTTGGATTTTAACTGCCAGATCCACAGCATCTCATCGGTACAGCTCTTAATTGCTGTCTTCCGTAATGTTATTGCCGGAAATTCTTTGGATAAATCATATCTGTTTACCACTCCGAATTTCTTAATTGTATAAGCACTGGTTCCATCCTCCCAATGTGGGCGGACCTTTTCTCCTTCTGTACTTACCCCGTTGTCCAATATATCCTGACACATATCGATAAAAATTTTATCTGCCAGACTCATGCTACGGCACCTCCTGCGCTAGTTTTTTCACTGTTTAGAGTATATTCTAAATTAATATTGTATCGGATAATCCCACCAAGCGCAAGAGTAGAAAATTTAACATTACAAATTTATGATTGCAGCTTGTGCATTTTCTTTTTCTCCTGCAAGTTGTCTTATCATTTTTTGTTATTTTATATATTATGTAATCTTAAAATCTTTCTTTTAAGATTTATGTTAATTTGTTTTCTGATTTTATTATTTTTTAGAAGAAGGGAATGTGCCGGACTGGGGGATGGGCGGAAGAATTGGTCTATCCCAATATGAACCGGTCTGTTCTAATATGAATTGAATTATCGTAGTATGATTGGTTTTTATTTTATCAAAATTTATTATGTCTTGTTTTAATTTCAAGAATTCGTCATTGATTCTCGTCTCTTTATTGCATTGCATTTTTAAGTATAGAAAAAGTACCCGTAAATTTTTCTGTTTTTTACGGATACTTTTCTTATCTTTCTATTTTGTCGATTCGTTAAATCATTCTTTAACTTTATGCTTCATCTATGGATTTTCCAATGTCATGGCGCATATACTTGTTATCGAAGTCTACCCACTCCGTTGCCTTATAAGCATTGGCTCTTGCTTCTTTTAAGGTAGCTCCCTTGGCTGTGATGCCAAGTACACGGCCTCCGTTGGTTACAATTTTTCCTTCCTCATTTAACTTGGTTCCAGCATGGAAACAGTAGTAACCTTCTTTGCCATCAAAGTTCTCAAGGCCTTTGATTTCAAATCCTTTTTCATATGCCACCGGATATCCGTCAGATGCAAGAACAACGCATACGGCTGCATTGTCTTCAAACTGTAAATCAATAGTATCTAATTTACCGTCTACGCAGGCTTCCATTACATCAATGATGTCATTTTTCATTCTCGGAAGAACTACCTGAGCCTCCGGGTCACCAAAACGGGCATTGTACTCTAATACCTTTGGTCCATCCTCTGTCAACATCAGACCGAAGAAAATAACACCTACAAATGGTCTTCCTTCTGCTGCCATGGCATCTACGGTTGCCTGATAGATATATTTCTTACAGAAATCATCTACTTCTTTGGTATAGAAAGGACTTGGAGAGAAGTTACCCATTCCACCGGTATTTAAGCCCTGGTCTCCATCTTTGGCACGTTTGTGGTCCTGTGCGGAAGACATAATCTTAATGGTCTTGCCATCTACGAAAGAAAGCACGGATACTTCACGGCCTGTCATGAACTCTTCTATTACCATATGGTTGCCGGCAGAACCAAATTTCTTATCTTCCATGATTTCTTTTACTCCGGCTTTCGCTTCCTCCAAGGTGTTACAAATCAGAACACCTTTACCAAGTGCCAGTCCGTCTGCCTTTAATACGATTGGCATTTTTGCAGTTTCCAGATACTCCAATGCCTTTTTCGGGTCATCAAAGGTCTCATATCCTGCGGTCGGAATGTTATATTTCTTCATCAAATCTTTGGAAAATGCTTTGGATCCCTCTAAGATTGCAGCATTCTTTCTCGGTCCGAATACTTTTAATCCTTCTGCTTCAAATACATCTACAATTCCACCAACCAATGGATCATCCATTCCTACGATGGTAAAATCAATCTCTTTTTCCTTTGCAAAAGCTACCAGCTTGTCAAATTCCATAGCTCCAATGTTCACACATTCTGCCAGCTGTCCGATTCCGGCATTGCCCGGTGCACAATAAATCTTATCTACATGGCTGCTCTTTGCTACGCTTGTCACAATTGCATGCTCTCTTCCGCCGCTTCCAACTACTAATACTTTCATGCTGCTCCTCCTAATCCGGTTATTTTTCTTCTATTTTTCATTCATTTCTACTTAATCTTTATTTACTTTTACTCAATTCTAATGGTCTGCTTTTGGAAGAATCTTCACTTTCCCGTCTTCGACTTTTACTCTTCCATTGGCAATTAAATCAATTGCCTGTGGCATAATTTTCCACTCTGCCTGTTCCATCACACGACGCTGCAGAATCTCCGGCGTATCATCCTCTTCTACTGCAACTGCTTTCTGTAAAATGATTGGACCGGTATCTGTTCCTTCATCCACAAAATGCACCGTAGCTCCTGTTACCTTCACTCCACGGGAAAGTGCTCCTTCGTGGACTTTTAATCCATAGAAGCCTGTTCCACAGAAAGATGGAATCAGGGATGGATGAATATTGATTATCCGGTTGCGGTACTGTGCAATCATTTCCGGTGGAATTACCACCAAAAATCCTGCCAGCACCACCAAATCTACTTTATATTCATTCAATTTTTCTAAGAAATCAGCATTGAATGCCGCCCGGTTCTCATAGGATTTCGGAGAAATGCAAAGTGCCTTGATATTATGTTTTTTTGCACGCTCTAAGGCATAGGCATTCGGATTATTACTGATTACCACTTCTATCTTTGCATTGGTAATGGTTCCATTATCCATGGCATCGATAATTGCCTGAAGATTGGTTCCACCACCGGATACTAATACTGCAACTTTTAGCATAATGTAACACCCTTTTCTCCGTTTTCAATCTTACCAACAACATATGGCTTGTCTCCGGCAGATTTGATTGCTTCCATGGTTTTATCTACATCTTCCGGTGCAACTGCAAGTACCATACCTAGTCCCATGTTGTAGGTATTGTACATCATTTTCTCTTCTACATTTCCTTCTTTTGCCATCAGGGTAAAGATTGGTGGAATCGGATAGCTGTTCTTTTCAATCACTGCATGTTTTCCTTCCGGAAGCATACGTGGAACATTTTCATAGAAACCACCGCCTGTGATATGGCTGCAGGCTTTTACACGGATGCCGGCATCTTTGATGGCACGCAGTGCTTTTACATAAATTCTGGTTGGTGCAAGTAATGCTTCTCCCAAAGTAGTTCCCAGTTCTTCATGGTATGTATCAAGGGTTTCTTTATCCATAGTAAAGATTTTACGAACCAGTGAAAATCCATTGGAATGTACTCCGGTTGATGCCATACCAATCAGAACATCACCGTCTGCCAGGGTCTCGCCGGTAATCATATCTTTCTTATCACATACACCTACTGCAAATCCAGCCAGGTCATATTCATCCTCCGCCATCAGACCAGGATGCTCTGCGGTCTCTCCACCAATTAATGCCGCATCAGACTGAAGACATCCTTCTGCTACACCTTTTACGATGGCTGCAATTTTCTCCGGATAATTCTTACCACATGCAATATAATCTAAGAAGAATAATGGTTCTCCACCTGCACAGGCAATATCATTTACACACATTGCTACTGCATCAATACCGATGGTATCATGCTTGTCCATAATCATGGCGAGCTTTACTTTCGTGCCACAGCCATCTGTTCCGGATAACAGTACCGGTTCTTCCATTTCTTTAATCTTCTCTAATGAAAATGCTCCGGAAAATCCGCCCAGTCCTCCAAGAACCTCTGGACGCATGGTCTTCTTTACATGCTCCTTCATCAGTTCTACGGACTTATATCCTGCCTCAATATCCACGCCTGCGTTCTTGTAATCCATTGTTCTTCCTCCTGAAATTATTCTTTATCTTGCTCTTTATTTTTTCAGTGCAAGTATGGAAATGCTTCGCATTTCCATACTACGGGCTTTCGCCCTATCAGACCTTATAAGCAGCCCGTTTGGACTGCCAGCAGCCCAACGGACTGCTTATAAGGTCTGGCACTGCTCAATGCTACTTACATTATAACGTCATTTGCTTATAAAGACCAATTATATATAGTAATACCACTAATTAGTTTTTCTAATTAATGGTATCTGGTTGCTTATTTCTACTTATAATTTACTTTTATTTCAATCGGGTTGTCCCATCTAATATGGCATGGGTCAAAGTATCTCCCTGATAGGATAATTTCAGTGAAAAGAAGCTCTCCCTCTCTTCTAACAGCCGGAAAAATATCTTATCACCTTCCCAGATTGGCAGGTCATATACTTCTTCCTTTGGCACCCATTCCAGTGTTCCTTCGTCACACTCGCTCATCGTACCGTGGAATTCATCTGCCGTATATAGAAACATATACTCCGTCGGCCACGCATCGGAATCAAAAGTTACCACGCCCCGCAGCCGATAGGCATCCAAAGTAAGCCCGGTTTCTTCTTTTACTTCCCGAAGCAGGCATTCTTCCGGAGATTCTCCGGCTTCAAAATGACCGCCAACACCAACCCATTTATCTTTATTTACATCATGGCTTTTCTTCACCCGGTGCATCATCAGGTAGCAATTTTCCTTTTCTATATAGCAAAGCGTTGTATTTTCCGAACGTCTTTCTTCCATTTTTCTTTCTCTCTTCCGCTTTCTTTTTTACTTTCTTCCATGACTCTATGGTTCTATGCCGCTATCCGAAGCTTCCGGAAGCATACTTTGAAATAAATAATCTCGGCAATTGCTGTAATCGACCAGGAAAATGCATACAAAAGATATAAGGATGCAATGGTTCCAAAATATACAAAAATTGTATATACCCAGATTACACGGAATACGCAGGAGCCCATGATAACAATAATGGTCGGCACAATGCTCTTTCCAATTCCGCGGGATGCCGCAATCGTGCAGTCCATAAATGCGGAAAGTGCATAGGAAAATCCCATAATCTTAATCCGCTCCATTCCGGCTTCAATTACCTCCGGTTTGCTGGCAAAAAGAGACAGGAACTGTCTTCCGAAAACCACCAGCAGCCCACCAAAAATTGCGCCTGCCAGAAACGAATACAATAAACTGATGCGGTAACTTTTTATCATGCGTTCCCTGTTTCCTGCCCCCATATTCTGTCCCATGAAACTGGCGCATGCCGTATAAAATGCTATCATAATATTAAAAATCAGCGTATCTGCATTGATTGCCGCTGAATTGCCGGACACCATAACCGCATCAAAGGAGTTGACTCCGGTCTGCACAAAAAGATTTGCAATTGCAAAGATTGCATTCTGCATTCCGCCCGGAACGCCAAGCATCAGCACACTTTTCGCCGCTTCCTTATGAAAACGCAGTCTGGAAAAGTAAAGCCTGCAGCTATCCTTTCTCCGGCACAGATGAGAAACCACCAAAATAGCTGACACATACTGAGCAATAACGCTGGCAATTGCCACTCCGCCTGCTGCCATATTACACTGGATAACAAAGAAAAGATTTAACAAAACATTTAACACACCGGCAATACTCAGATAAATAAGTGGAAGCTTCGTCTCGCCGGATGCACTTAAAACACCATTTCCAAAATTGTAAATTGCAAGTGCCGGAAGCCCCAGTGCATAGATCCGAAAATATAGTACTGCGCCATCCATAAACTCTGATTTTGTATGTAAAATGTTTAAAAATGGCTCCGCAAATATATTACATATCAGGCACAGTATAAGTCCTGCCACCAGACAAATCAATGCCGCCGTGTGCACGGTTTCTTCCGTTCCCTTCGCATCGCCTACGCCCAGTTTATGCGCTACCCTTACATTAACACCGCCACCCATTCCAATCAGGAAGCCGGTAAATAAGGACACCAACAGCGTGGTCGAGCCAACCGACCCAAGGGGGATATATCCTGCATATTTTCCTACAATTGCTACGTCACTTAAATTAAATAATACTTCTAATATCTGAGAACACATCAACGGTATGCTAAAGAGGAAGATGTTCTTCCATAAAGAGCCGGATGTCATCCCGATACTTTTTCTTCTGCTTTCTGCTTTACTGCTCATAATTTTATTTCACTTTGGTTGGTTTGCTGTTCCTTTCCTGCCATATATCTTCTATAAGTTTTTCAAAGGACTGTGCAAAACGTACATCATCTTCTTCTGTACGCTTTCTCGGTCCTTTCATATGATTCTTATGAGAGCTGCGTCTTGCCTTCTTGTTAAGATGTCGTTCCATAAGCATCTGATCTATGTTATCATTCGTGTACCACTTGCCAGATTGGTGAATAGCATATGCACCTTTTCCAAGAGCCATAGCAGCGACACCATAATCCTGCGATACTACTACATCCCCTTTATGACAAATGCTGATCAGTTTATAATCTACTGCATCTGCTCCTGCACCTACCACAATCACATCGCTGTAATCAGAATACAAAATGTGATTTGTATCACACAGCAATGTGGTGGAAATATTGTATTTCTCTGCTATTGTCTCTACAATGTCCACTACCGGACACGCATCTGCATCTACAAATATCTGCATTTTCTTCAATTCACTTTCTTCAGTTGTAATTAACTAGTGTGCGTATGGTTTCAAGTGTTTCAGTTAGTTTACCTTCCAAATCTTTCAGTTCTTCATTGGCATCAATGATTGCATCTGATATTGTGTTTGGGAATATGCATCTGTCATTTTCTATATTTAATTCAAATAAAACAGCTTTATTATTTTCCAAGTAAATTTCCTGTACCTTTCCAAATAAAATATATTTTTCGCATTCTATGCTCTTATTTTAACAAGCCATTCTTCTGTAAGTAATTGATAAAGCAATCAATCATCTTTTTATATCGGTCAATAATATCTTTCTCGGTAAAATCAGCCGATGTAGCCGTCAGATCAAGAAGTTCAACAACACCTGTTCCCTCTTTCACCTGACCTTTACTGTTTGTAAATCCCTCATAATACTTCTTCTTATCCGTAAAACGATAATCAGAAGCACGAATGTTGATTCTTTTCTCAAGTAATGCTTTATTGCCCAATGACTCTACATTTCGAGCATCTGTTAATGAATTTTCTTTCTCATTTCTATTCCGAGCATAAATATGTTCAATCTCAAAAGTAGTTTCAAGTGAAAGTAGTGGCTGTTTATCATTCTGATATGCCCACCAAGCTATCATTGCTTTTGTAATTGGACGTGCATTATTGAAGCTGAAATTATCAAACATACTTCTTATAGTATCCGCATCGAACTTGTATTTTGAAAATTCAACAGGCTTATCATTTACGATATTTACCATCTCAGCATACACTGGAGTTCTAAGTGCATTTACGCCCGGATTTGTAATAGCATACGTCCATATAAATCCAGTTATCTTTTGCAAGAATGTATAGAACTTCTCGTCATCAAGCAAACCTTCATCATCTTTATTTTGCATAAAATATACGGATACAAAATATGTCCACATTCCGTTTGGAGCATAGTTCAATACAAAAAATTGCTTCAAAACTCTATTTGAAAATCTATCGGTATCTTGGTTGGAAACATCTTCCCAAAATTCAGCCAATACAATCAATTCGGTTAATGTATTAGTGTCTTTCAAAAGGGCATACGAGTTTTTCTCATAAAACTTTCTTAAAGCTTCTGTTGTAGAAGATACAATTCCCATTTTTGCACGAACAAAATACATATATCTTGTAAACAATTCGTCCATCGGTGTACCAGAAATCGGGTGGAATATTCTCTCGCAAAGTTCTTCGAGCTTTTTCCATTGAGTAATAAATTCTTCTTTTTTACCCAATTTAGAAAAATGCTTATAAAACTGTGCCTTAAAAATATCCGCATCAGACAACGGCTTTCCTCTATCATTAAGCGTTGAGAAAATCCGCAACGCTGTATCCTGCGATTCAGCTTCAATCGGAAGGAGAATACAGTTATTCATAATACGGGTAGGTAAATAAGCAAAGTAAGTAGGATATTTGGACAAAAATTCATCAATATTATCCTGAAAGAATCTGAAGTTGCAAGCATATTTGCTTTTCATTTCTTTATTGACACTTCCTGTTCTTAATATCTCAAGAAATTCTTCTTTATCATTATCAGTGGCAACCTCAGAATCTATCTTGAGCTGTGACATATCAGGCTCGCCAAATTCATCAGTTTTCCATAAACACTTTTCAATGTTCTGCTTTGTTGATATAGAAGCCTTGTCCTGCATATGACCGAACTTAGAATAGAACGCTCTTAAAAGTAGCATAAGAGTTGTCAATCTCTGCTGTCCATCAATAACCTCTAATTTATCTTCATTTCTAAAAGTTACAATCGGACCGAGGAAATACTCGCTATTACTATCAAATTCTGTCTTCCCTTCATCAGGAATAGCAAAAGAAAATATATCGTCCCAAAGCGTCCTGCATTCAGCTTCGCCCCACGCATAAGGTCTTTGATAATCCGGTATTAAAAAGTCCGATTTTTTACTCTGAAATAAATCTTTTATTGTTTTCTGGTCAACATTTAATTTTGACATAACGCAATTCCTTCCTCTTCTAATTCTATCATCTGAAAACTTTTTCCTACTCCAATCAATTCTTTAATTCGCATATTTCTTAAAATTCTCTGCCTGTTCAAGAACTTCCTTGTAAACATCATCAATGGTTACTGGCGGATAGCCGAACTCATCAAGCAGCAATATTAAATCCACTTGCAGATTTGCCTTAATATCATCACGGGCAGACCAATCAGTATAACGTGACTTATCATCAACAATCAGCTTTATCCTCTTGGATAATTCAATCATTTTATCGTCCGGATATTCAAACTCATACTTCTTGGCAACTGCTTTCAAAATATCATAGAAAGCCTTTTCCTCATAATCTATGCCCATATTCTTGAATGAGTTTTTTTCTGTTTTCAGTTCAGACAACAACTGTGCAAGCTGCTCCGCAACATCATCAAGGACTTCGTTGGCATACGCTTCATCACGACGTCGGTTATTATACTCATCAACAACCTTTTTGAGTCTGTCTGCAAATTCTACCCCCATAATCTTATTGACTTTCTTAAACTCGTCGATTGCCTGAGAAAGAAGTCTTTGAAGTATCTTAATTTTCGTATTCGGCAACTGAATAGCGTTTATCTTATTCATATATTCATCGCTGAAAATATCAACCGATATATGCTTTCCGGTTTCAAATAATTCCTCAATACCATCGGACTGAATTGCCCCCTCAAGCATTTTGCGGACACGAGCGTTCATCTGCTCGATATCCGGTGCATCACCTTTTGTCAACTTGAAAAGGATAGAACGGACAGCACAATAAAAATGAATATAATCCTTATCTTCATCAGAGAATTTCTCACTTGAACTACAGAGGTTAAATGCCTGTTTCATTCTCTTGACTGCTGCCATAAATCTTCTTTCCAGTTCTTCAGACAACTGCACATACTCAACCGCACGGTTCAAGCAGGCAAGCTGTTCGGTAGGGGAACCATTGAAGAAATCACTGCTGTTAAAGTTGTGGAACATCTGACCAAGGACTTCTAACTGGTCTTTTACAATCGTGATGGACTGCTCCACACCTTCAAATTCTTCGCTCTCAAAATTCGTATATTTCTTGAGGGCGGTATTCATATTTTTCTTAATACCTATATAGTCAACAATCAAACCTTTATCTTTGCCCTCGCATACACGATTTACACGGGAAATCGTCTGAATAAGGGTATGCTGCTGAATAGGCTTATCAATGTAAATCGTATCAAGCTCCGGCACATCAAAACCAGTCAGCCACATATCTACAACAATGGCAATCTTAAAGTTCGACTTCGGATTTTTGAACTGACGGTCAAATTCTTTCCTATCCTCTTTTGTGCCAAGCATATCAAATAGCTCTTTTTCATCATCTTTATTACGAGTCATAACCAACTTAATTTTTTCCATTGGCTTCAACTCTTTTTTATCTTTCTCACTCAGAACAACACCGTCATCACAAATCTTCTTTTCTGTCCATTCCGGTCTGAGTTCCTTTACTATCTTATAGAAATCGTATGCTATATTTCGATTGGAACATACAAACATTGCTTTGCCTGCTACGGTTGCACCTTCTGCCACACGGGTTTCATAATGCTTGATAAAATCCTCCGCAACAGCACGAAGTCTATCAGGGTCGCCAATAATAACTTCCATTTTGGCAACTGCTTTCTGACTTTCTTCTACTTGATGTTCATTTGCCCCCTCAAGTTCACACTGAGCATAATATTCTTCAATCTGTCTTACCTTATCCTGATTGAGCATAACCTTGGCTGCACGACCATCGTAAACAAGATTAACTGTAATACCGTCCTTAACAGCTTCCGTCATTGTATATGCGTCTACAACACCACCAAAGACTTCGATTGTTCCATCAACCGGAGTTCCGGTAAATCCAACATAAGTCGCATTTGGTAAAGAGTCATGCAGATACTTGGCAAAGCCATAGGTTTTCTGAACACCGGACTCTGTAATCTTAACCTTTTGGTCGAGATTGATTTGGCTTCTGTGTGCTTCATCAGAAATACAAATAACGTTCGTTCTGTCTGTAAGAAGCTGCAAATCCTCTGTAAATTTCTGAATGGTAGTCAGATAAACACCGCCACTCTCTCGTCCCTGAAGCTCCTCACGAAGTTTCTCACGAGACTCAATGCTTACAACAGTTTCATCTCCGATATATTTCTTTGAACCGACAAACTGCTTGGAAAGCTGGTCGTCAAGGTCTGTTCTGTCCGTAATAATGAGAATGGTCGGAGAAGAAAAGTATTTGCTTTTCATCAACATACGAGTAAGAAAAAGCATTGTATAACTCTTACCGCACCCTGTCGCTCCAAAATATGTACCACCTTTACCATCTCCTTCAGGGCGAAGATGAGCCTTGATATTCTCATACAATTTATTTGCCGCAAAGAACTGTGGATAGCGGCACACTATCTTCAAATCCTTATCGGAGTTATCCGGAAAATAAATAAAATCTTTGATAACTTCAAGCAAACGGTCTTTTCGGAAAAGTCCCTTTATCATTGTTACAAGAGAATTGATACCGTCCAGTTCTTTATCGTCTGAATTTATCTTTCTCCACGCATAGAAGAAATCATACGGGCTGAAGAAAGAACCATATTTATTATTTGCTCCATCACTGATAACAACAAAAGCATTGTATTTAAAAATCTCCGGAATATCTCTACGGTAACGGATTGTAAGCTGCTTGTATGCGTCCATTATGGTCGTATTTTCTTGTACCGCACTCTTAAACTCAAGAACAACAACAGGAATACCATTTACAAACACAATGCCATCTGGAATACGCAACTGGTTATTTACGCCCTCAATTTCAAACTGATTAACCGCTTTGAAAATATTGTTTTCGGGAGTGTCAAAATCAATAAGTTCAATATAGAGGTCTTTCTGCGTTCTGTCCTCACGGTTAAGAATAAAGCCATCGCAAAGCAACTTAAATACAGCTTTGTTTGCTTCATAAATCGTACCGGAAATATTACGCAACATTAAAATGACACTATCCACCTCACTCGGTGTGATACCGTCTTTCGCATAGCGATTATAGAGATATTGCTTCAGGTCGCCCGTAAGCAGAACCTCTGTCCTTTCTCTGTGTATCTGGTCGCCACTGACATAGGTGTACTCCTCGTCTTTGAACAACTCCATTATTGACATTTCCAATGCGTGTTCATTAAAATTTGCCATTGCGTTCACTCCTTTTGCGTTAGCTTTTCTTCCTTTTGTTTTTATTCTCCGCAATACTCTTATAATAAGTATTATAAAGCTGTTGTATTACCTCATAATACTTGTCCTCAAATGTTTCAGCTTGTGCATCTGTATATTCTAATGGATTTTGATTTATTTCTTCATCAGACTTTCTATTTCTTATTACAATAGCAATACTTTCAATCAACTCCATTAACCACATACACACTGTTTCTTCTTCACAATATGCAAGATTTTGAGAACTCCATACATAATCCATTGGTGGAATAGGTGTACCTTCGTCAAATTCCATTTTCTTTTCAATGTAGTAATAAAAATACTCATCTACATACTCCCCAACAGACAGTTGATTTATATTGAAAGTTCTTCTGGATTTATTATCCTTATTTATGGGTTCAAACACACTTGGTGTACCATTCCACCGCAAATCACGGTATCTCTCATAGCTTCTATGAAAATACTTTGCTCCATCATACAGATAATCTCTACCTAAATTATATCGCTCAATATCCTTTTCCAAATCCATTATACATTTCTGTACCCAACGAGTTCCCTGTATTGAATTACTTTTATATCCTGCTTGACGCAATATTTCATTCTGAAGTTCTTCCGTACAACGACAATATGCCGTGTAAATCTTTCTGGAATGTCTTTCAAGTGGATGTAAATTAGCAACTATAACACACCATGGTAAATAATCTCTCTCAGGCTCATTATCAATTAAAAATAACCGTGCCTTCATTTCTAACTCTTTTTCCGCTTGTAGTTTTTGAATTTCTTTTTCGTGCCGTGTTTGTAACCAATATATCAAAAACGAAACAGCTATTGTTGCCACTAATGACAATATTCCAATGACTATTTGAATTATTTCTGCTGTTGTCATACATACCACCTCCGTTAAATGATAATTTAGCGGCTTAATGTGTGAGCTGTGAAAGAAGCAATTCCTTTAAAGCTTCCAATTCCTTGATTTCCGCTACATTGCTCAAGCGTTGGTCGAAAAATGGTTCAATTAACGCATTGAATTTGGACAAAGTTTCACTATCAGGGATAACTAAAGGAAAACTTTTTAAGTTTGCTTGATTGATTTTTGGTTGTGCTGCTCCAGTAACAATAGGAGCCATATTAGTATTTGCCAAGAATAAATACAAACTATCTTCTGTAAAACCAGCTTTACCTTTTAAGATATGTGCGTGATTATTTGCCCAAAACTTCCCGGTTATATGTTGTAGCAACGGATGTCCATTTTCGTCTACGACATAAATACCATCTTCACTAACGAGAAGATATTCACCGTCAAATAAGTAATCATCAACATAATCAACAATAGATACAGCACCATAGTATGGATATACCTTTTCCATATCGGTTCTTTCTAACGTAGAAAGGGGTTTACGCATAGAGTCATAGAACTCGGCAATATCCTCTACACAGCCATTTCGCCAAAAGTAGGGGCATTTTCCCTCAAAAGGCTGAAAATCTACAAACCAAGACTTGAAAATAGCTTGTGATGTAGCCAGTAAATTATCATTTATCTTCTGCTTCAGTGCTATTCTATCGGTAATCGTCTTATACGCTTTTACGATTTTTTTCTGCTCATTTATGGGCGGAACTGGTAATTCTACCTTACACATTTCATCCCAATCCATTACTTCACGAACACTACCGTGGGATTTGAATCGGGCATATCTATCGAATTCCGGACGGCTAAACCACAACATCAAATACTCCGGTAACATTTGTTTTTCGTCAATCACTTCAAATACGGTATATACATTGCTGACAAGTCCTTCCTCGTAATCCTCCAAAAATGCTATTCCAATCTTATCTCCACGTCGAGAAGTATCTGGAATGTATGTAAACTGTCGTCTTTTTACCACTTTGTATTTTGCGAAATCTGTTCCAACTGTATTGGCAATCGAGGGTATAAATTTTTTCTGAACTGAAACCCCCAAGAGATTTTCCTCTTTACCTTCTGTATTTCTCACATCAACTTGTCTGATAAAATTGCCAAGCATTTTGTAGCCTTCTTTCATCATAATCGCCTCATCCAATGTATTTTCTGTGAGCCATCTTTACATTGCTCTGTTTGACCATTGCATACTGCAAGGTCGTATCTATTCTTCTATGTCCCAAGAGCTGTTGAAGCTGCTCAATGGGCATTCCTTTATCTATTGCCATCGTCGCAAGGGTTCGTCGGAACTTATGCGGGTGTACCTTTGCCAAACCCAAGCGATTACCCAAATTTCTAAGTCTAACTTCTATGCCACCGATTTTCATTCTGTTATACGGTGACTGCAAGGAAACAAACAATGCCGGATTATCATCTTTTCGGCTCTGTAAGTAGTTTTGCAGATGTATCTTCGTCCTTGCGTCAAAGTACACAATTCGCTCTTTATCACCTTTACCGAACACAATACATTCTCGCTCATTGAAGTTTATATCTTCACGATTGAGCAGAACCATCTCTCCGACACGCATTCCCGTTGAAGCAAGCATATCTATCATTGCCAAATCTCTAAGCTCTGTGCAACTATCACGCATAAGCTCAAGTGCTTCATCGGAATAAGTTTCCTTAACGCTTGTTCCAGTCTTAACTTTATGTATTCTCCTGACTGGACTTTTCAGAATATAATCTTCATCCTCAAGCCAAGAGAAAAAGCTGGAGAGTATTCTCCTTATATTATCAATCGTAACACGGCTTGAATGCTTGCGGTTCTGATATTCCGTAAGGTATGTTCTTATGTCATCGGTCACGATTTGCTTTACATCTTTCTGAAGCTGATAGAGCATTGCTTCAATCGTTGTTTGGTAGTATTTGAGGGATTTCTCAGAGCAACCTTCGATTCGCTTTGCCGAAAGGAATAGCTCCACCAAATTCTGCTCTGAGATTTCCTCGTGTTCTTTATCCTGCGTTACCTGATAATTAAAAAGTGCGAAATGCAATACCTCTTGCAACTTTTCAGTCTGTCCATTATTCAAGTATGGTAACATCCCTTGAACAACATCATTGATTAAATTCTGTTTCATCGTCGTTTCTCCTTTGCAAATTTGAGAACGACAAGCAACGGCTGTTCTTTTTAGGACTCCCGCCGTCGGTAGGAGTTGTTAACTGGTTAGCCGAGCTTTTCCAGGACAGCTTTCGCCATAGCTTTGGTCTGAGCTGCATCAAGCCCGATGGTGTTTTTATTGAGGTTGGCAGGGTTCATAGCAAGAACCTCTTTCAGCCAAGCCCTGTGATACTGTTTACCTTTGTTGTATTTGGAAATCCTGGGCTGTGTAGTCGATACCTTCGCCCAATTTCTGTGAGACGGGTCAACCGTTTCATAGTAGGCATAGGACACAAACCACGATGCACCCATTCCGGTCAATATTTCTCCACCTTCAAAGGCGAAATTATGTGATGCCATATATGAACCCTCCTTTTCGGTAAATGATAATTTAGCTGAACAATGTGCTTGCGTTATGTACAATCAGTATTCAGCTGATTTAGAATGTGGCAAACCTTGGATTAAGTACACGGTGCAGGATTTGATTGACCGAGGGTTTATTGATCCTCCTATGGACGGAAACCATGGAGAGATACATCCCAAGGTAAGCGATTATGTTGCATCAGGTGTTCCGTTTATTATGGCAAACAATTTATCTGATGGATTTGTTGACCTTTCTCAGTGCGCATTTATTTCGGAGAAACAAGCGAGCTCTCTTAGAAAAGGATTTGCAAAACCCAATGATGTGTTGTTAACACATAAGGCAACTTTGGGCAGAGTTGCTATTGTACCAGAAGGTAATGATTACATCATCCTTACTCCGCAGGTTACCTACTATCGAGTTCATAAAGGATTAAGCAATGTTTATCTCAGATACTATTTTACCTCAAGCTATTTCCAGTCAATTTTGGAATCATTTGCTGGTGGTGGAAGTACAAGAGCTTACATTGGAATAACTAAACAATGTGAGTTGCCAATATATTTACCTTGCGAATCTTCCATGTTGGCTATTACAGGTGTTTTGAAAGAAGTCGAAAAGGTTCGTTCTTACAATCAATCCGAGATACTGAAACTCAAGGAGCTTCAAAGCACATTGATTGCCCAACTCTCAAGCCGCTAAATTATCATTTATCTTCTGCTTTAAAGCAATTCTTTCCGTAATTGCCTTATAACTGTTCACTATTTCAAGCTGTTTTTCAATAGGTGGGATAGGCAATTCCAGTCTGCAAATATCGTCCCAAGTAATCCCACCACGAACACTTCCGTCAGTATGTAACCAACAAATACGGTCAAATTCCGGTCTGCGAAACCACATCATCAGATAATCTTCATTCAAAATGCTGTTATCTACTACCTCAAACATAAAATACGCCGGAGAAACAATAGCAGGTTCTTCTTCATCATACAATGCAACCGGAAGTCGTTCATCACGACCAACGTGCATTGGATTACACGCAAACTTTCCTTTTGTTATCAGTTTATATTTACTCAAATCCGTACCAATGACATTTGCAACCGACGGCATAAAGAACTTGTCTATGTTAATTCCCAAAACTCTGTCTGTTATGCTTTCTCTGTTCCGAGTATCAATCAGTCGGATATGGTTTCCTAAAATATCATAACTCGATTTCATATCCCAACTCCTTAAATACAGCAAGCAAATCTGATTTAGATTTTTCCTCTTGAGCAAGAAGTTCTTTGAGTTCTCCCTGCAATGATTTCATTTTGGTATCAAAGTCGATGTTCTCATCACGGTTGACAAACTCAATATATCTGCTCGGTACAAGAGTAAATCCTTTTTCCTTTACTTCATCAAAAGAAGCAGAATAGCAAAATTCCGGCACATTCTCATAAGTTTCCTCATAGCCTTCCTGCTGCCAGTTATGATATACACTTGTAACTTTGGCTCTATCTTCCTCTGTCAATTCAATGTACTTCTTCTCATAAGGACTTCCCATCTGTCGCAAATCCATAAAGAGTATTTCATCTTCTCGATTACGATAGCGTTTTAGCTTTCCATTCTGTTCAACAACACGAGCCTTTTTATTCTTATTGAGTACCCAAAGGGTAACGCTGATGTCAGTGGTATAGAAAAGGTTTCTCGGAAGAATAATAATCGCTTCTACCAAGTGATTTTCTATAAGCTGCTGTCTGATTTTCAACTCTGTACCATCATCAGATAATGCACCATTGGCAAGCAGGAAACCTGCCACACCGTTTTGAGAGAGTTTGGAAACAATATTCAGTATCCAACCATAGTTTGCGTTGCTTGTTGGCGGAACTTCATATCCGTTCCAACGAGGGTCGTCTATAAGCTCATTTTCGGCTCTCCACTGCTTTTGATTGAAAGGCGGGTTTGCCATAATAAAATCTGCTTTAAGGTCTTTGTGCTGGTCATTGGTAAATGTATTGGCTGCCATCTCTCCAAGATTTGCAGAAATACCACGGATAGCTAAGTTCATTTTTGCCAGTTTGAAAGTGGTATTTGTGTATTCCTGACCGTAAATAGACACTTTCTTTTTATTACCGCTATGTGCTTCTACGAACTTGATGGACTGCACAAACATACCGCCCGAACCGCAACAAGGGTCATACAGTATTCCGTCGTAAGGCTCAAGCATTTCAGCAATCAGGTTTACAATGCACTTTGGTGTATAGAACTCTCCTTTACCTTTTCCTTCTGCAAGAGCGAACTTACTGAGGAAATACTCATATACACGACCTATAATGTCGTTCTCTTTATCATCCGTGTTGATACGATTGATTTCATCAAGCAAAGAAGCCAACTTTGCCGTATCAATATGTAAGCGGGAGTAATAGTTATCCGGCAAAGCACCTTTCAGTGCCGGGTTGTTCTTCTCAATCGTATAAAGTGCTGTATCTATCTTCAGGGCAATATCGTCCTGCTTTGCGTTTTCAATAATGTATTTCCAACGGCTTTCTTCAGGAAGATAGAATACATTTTCCTGAGTATAAAACGGCTTCATATCCGCATACTTTTCGCCGTGTGTAGCAATAATCTTATTACGGCATTCCTCAAACTTGTCACTGGCAAATTTAAGAAAGAATAAACTCAGAACAACGTGCTTATACTCCGCAGGCTCAACAGAACCTCTCAATTTATCAGCACTTTTCCAAAGTGCTTCTTCCATTGATATTTCTTTCTTTGGTTTAACCGCACTTGCCATCTATAATTACCTCCGTGTTTTAATCTTCATCTAAAATAACTTCGCATATATCTCCGATGTCGCAGTGAAACACCTGACATATCCTCATCAGTACTTCAAGAGATACTGGCTCATGCTTATTTATCTTCGTTGCAGCGTATGATGTGATTTCGGCTGCACGCATTAAATACTGTCTTTTCATCTGATTATCAATCATAAGTTTTTGAAGTTTGTTATAGCATATCTTCATCAGTAACACCTCTTCATCTTATAATTCAGCAACTGTGCACACTTTCCCCACTATACTAAATAGTACCACATACCCCTTCTGAATGATAGCAGTTAATGTGAACAGAACGAAAAGTTTTTGATATTCTCGCCTAAAAGTTACACAGAAACGCTCATCCACTGTTAGTTGCAAAAGTATATTTTCAACAAATCTGTTGTTGCTTTGTCATTTATGACAGCCCGTCCTATTGTTATGCCATTGCTGATGATAATATATTCTCCGTTTTCATATCTGGCATTTACCAAATCATCTTCCCTTTTTAAGTCTATACATATACTTGATATAATTCCGCAAATCTCCTCTTGTGAGCTTCCGCTTTTTATCTCATAAGCATAATCCGCATCTCCTATCTCATTCAGATCAGTTACCAAACAATACTCCGCTCCATTCATCAGCATTTCTTCATTCAAAGTGGGTAATTGAGCCGTCTTATACTCATTAAATAAAAAGATAACTACAAGCGCAATGAATACCGGAAAAAAGATACCGCCAAACCGCTGTGCATAATTTTGTTCTTCCCACCGCTTGCCATGACGACCAAACAGCGGTATTTTCATCTGCACCAAACCTGCTCCTATACTTACAAGCAAAAAATAAAATATAACTTTTATCAAAGACTCATCCCTCATTTAATCATTAATAAAAATATCATTCCTAAAACGACGCCTACTAACCATATAAAACGAAACACCTTGTTATATCTTGAACTATTAGAACACGGAACAAGCCAATATTCCTGTGGAAACCCCAAAAGGTATTCTTTTAATTCCTGCTTCAATTCCATGACTATACTCCACATTAATCCAAACAGCACAATGCACACCGTTCCATAATATGTAATTGGTGCATTTGTAACCACAGCAAAGAAATAATGTGCCATCTTTAGAAGGAAGATACACCACGCAATACAGCATACCGAAGCCAAATATTTTTAAGGGTATAGGCGTTATATCAAGTTCTTAGTATATGAAATTTGCAGATTATTCTTGGATTTGGCTCAAATCAAATGCACCGTTCTCAATCAACTTCAAAATTGTGTCTACCAAGTTGTTCTTTACAGTTTCACTTTCATTTTCAGCGCCAGAATACTCTACATAAATAGTGTTCTCTCCCATATCAAAGGTTGCATAATATATTACGGTTTTGATACCTTGACTATTTGACTTTGTTACGAAATATCCTGCATTGATATCAACGCCGTCTATACTTGAAGTGATTGTATTTCCATCAATGATAGTATCTAATAGATTTACACCCTGTTTAGATACTACCATTCTTGTATCACCAATTTTTCCCTCAAAACCCAGAATATTATGATTGTCAGCATCAAAGTAAGCATCTGCGGTAACAGGCAAGTCTGCAAAAAGCATTTCAATCTCAGCATCGCTCAAAGGTCTTGTTATTACATTTAAGTTAATTGAAGATTGTGATAAGTCATTTTTAACAAAAGTAATTGTTTCTCCACCATCCAGCGTAGCAATATCGTTTTTTGTACCAAACAGATTGCTTTGAAAAATTCCCACTCCAATCACAGCAACGAGTACGAAGCAAGCAGCAACAGACACCCATTTTTGCCGATTAGTTATTTTACTTGTTTTTTTCATAGGTTCAGCCTCCTTAATATACTGATTATCGACATTTCCCAATGCCCTTAAAAGTTTCTTTTCTTTCATACAGAGATACCTTCTTTCTCTAACAATTTTTTGAGTTCGTTCCTTGAACGAAATAATGACATCTTGATTTTGCTCTCGCTCATACCATATTCCGTTGCAATTTCTTTAATGGGCGATAAATACCAATATCTTCTCATAAAGATTTTTCGCTGTTCTAATGACAGGGAAGAAAGAAAGCGGTTGAGAATATCCGTTAGAGCAATTTCTTCAACAATGTTTTCTGTACTATCCAACGATGGTATGCACTCTTTTATTTCATCAAAAACCAATGGCATTTGCCCGCCATTACGTTTCTTTGCATTGAGCAGTTCGTACCTGTCCAAAGATAAGTTGCGAGTAATCTTCCCTAAAAAAGTTTTTAGGACAGATGGACGGTTAGGCGGTATGCTGTTCCAAGCTCTTAAATAAGTATCATTTACACATTCCTCGCTGTCTTCGTCATTGTGAAGAATATTAAAGGCTATATATCTGCAATACTTTCCGTATTTTTTTGAAGTTTCGGATATAGCAGCTTCGGAGCGCTCCCAATATAAATCTAATATCTGCTTATCATCCATAGGCTTCTCCTCCTTTCCCTTGTATTAAGGCCTTTCACCCTAATAGACGGGAAAAATGTGTCAAGAGTCACTTAAATTCAAAAAATATTTATTCAAAGATTAGCTTTTGATATTAATTCTTCAAGTATCATTTTATTTCATTATCTCATCAGTCTTCACCACATAAGCATAGGCCTCTGGATTTGCCTTTTTCAAGTAACGAAGAGTCAATAACTTTTCATGCACTAATTTATGATTGGCATATTCCCGGAAGTCCTTCACCTTTTCAAACTCTGTATCTGTCAACAAACACATTACCATGTACATAACCATGGTTGCTCTCCCTGCTGCAATTTCCGGACTATAGTTTTCTGCATAAATATGTCCACGTAAGTCACGTATACCTTTAACATATATCGGATACTCCTCTGCTCCGACCTTGCCTCGTGACGCAATACATAAAGCTGACTCAAAGCTGTCCCATAAGCAGTCCGTTGGTGTTGCATTTATTCCACGGTATGCAATCTCCGCCAACGCAATCGGTTCATATGTACGCTTTACAACATCGCATTCTTTAAAAACCTCTATTAAAGAACACACGTCATAAAGCTGCTTCATTACTTCCATATCCTTACCTTTATTAAGTTCGACACCTGTCGTATGAGGAGCAAATGCAGTCAGTTTATCTGCAAGAATACAATCTGCACTCGGAATTTTAACTGTTAGATACTCTTCTTCTGTCAGTAGTAAATCATTTCTTATTTCCTTTGTCTCAACTTCTGCATAATGATTATTTTCAAATAGCACATCCAATAATATATAAAATTGTTTATTGTTAATTGGTGAATCATAAGTAAATTTAAAATGCCGCTTTTCTATATTGTTTTTTCCGACTCTCTTCTGTTCTTCCACCATCTGAAATGGAAATATAGCAGATGCTTTTTCTAAGTAATCATCCAAATCAGTCCCTGGTTCCACAATAATATCAATATCTGTAGATAATCGACGTGGCTTATCCATTAGCATCATAAGGCAGGTACCACCTTTAAAAATAAATGGCATCCTCACCCTTGCCAAAGCTTCAAGAAGTCCAAAAGCATTTGCACCTACTCCTTTGTTTTTAATATAATATCCGTTTTATCATGTAGCAGTTTCTTTATTTTCTTTGCGCTCTTTCTTCGATTTGCATATCGAAACAAACAGTTTTCATCAATATAGTATCTTGTAAAAGCATCCATATATACACCCGGATATTCTGACTCACTTATAGATGCCAGAAGTAACGGTTCTGACATAATGTCTACTAATAGCTTCTCCAATCTTGTATGCCACGATTTTTCCTGTCCTTTTGGTGCTTCTGTTATAAGCTTTACAATTACAATCATGTTATCCGACCAATACAGATGGTAGATATCTGCCGTTGGATTGATAAGCACTTTTCCAGGATATTTCTCCTTTAATGTATCAAAAACAAATTCCATAATATCTGATTCTACTGATAGGAATATAACATTATGAGCCACTAAATGATTTACGAAATCATTCATTTGAACAAATTCAAATATTGTAAAATTCAAATATGGATATTGTTCCTCTAGTTGCAATGCCACTTCTTCCGCCAATTCCGAATAGTCATGCCGGTACACCTGTCGCTTATCATTCGGCAAACAATAATGATTACGTCCCACCCTTACTATCTCACCATCATTGACCATATCTTCAACCTTTTTGTAGAACGAAGCTTCACTTAATTGATATCCTCCCTGACGAAAAGAGACGAATAATTCATTGCGCGTAAATTCCGTCACATTATGAACACCCCTGAAATAAATTTCTTCAGTCATCGTGATATCACCTCCAATTATTTTTCCGGCACTTCACCCAGCCAAGTGCCGGAAATATATGAATAGCGTAATATTTCTTTTCATATTTGTCAATATTTTTTCGGCACTATTATTATTTTAGTGCCATTAATATATTTCCCTTTTCTCAAAAAAATATACCTGGAATTTTTTTACTTTTTCAAGCCAAACGGCAAAAAGAGCAATCCACCATAAGATGAATCACCCTCCCTTCGGCTACTACTTTCCATTCAGAAAATATGCCCAGTACCTTTTCTCTTTATCTGTCATAAGCACTTACCTTGCCTTTTCGGTTTTAGGTACGCTTGGAACGATAACATCATCAGACTTTCTGCTATCTACAGACAGCTTCATGAAAACGGAAGCATCAAAAAAGGGGATGTATCTGAACCCACGGTTAACAGATATATTAATCTCCTGGCTCTTAAGCTCAAAACAACCAGCAATCAGGATATGCGCCGCTATGAAAGACCTCACATAAATGAAGTATGGTGTGGTGATTCAAGTATTGGTTCTTAACTGAAAACTCCTGATGGTAAAATAAAGTTCTTCCATAGTGGTCTCCTTTCCGTAAAACTTTGTCAGCATTACCAATCTTCTCCATACTCATCCATTGCATCATCTACACCATCTGCATAATCGCTGTCTCTGTCATATCTGTCATAGTCATAATCGTCATCCATATAGATATCATCATAGCCATCATCATAAGAGTCATATGTACTCTTCTTTGTCGTTGTACTTTTCTTTGTACCACTGCTATATGATGACTTGTTTGTAGAATTTGATTTATTATTGTAACTACTGCTTGAACCAGAGTTACTTGTACTGCTCTTAGAAGTACTGCCAGACGATTTATTGCTATATGATGAACTTCTATGGGATGTACTGCTTCCCGTATATGGTTTATGCAAATAACAATAGCTGCTTCCACTTGCCTGCTTATTATCACATCCTGCCTTAATGCACTTAGGCTCACTTGCTTCACCTATGGAACCTATTACAAACAGAACACCTATTATTACAAGGAATATTGCCAGTCCCTGTCCAAATGAATTCTTTCTCATACAAATCAGCCTCCCTTGCAAAAAACTCAGTCAAAATCATAATCATCCGGGTCTAACCCTGCTTCTTCCAATGCCTCTGTCCTGTCATCTGGATTCATACGTTCTAATTCATCAACATCAAGTCCTGCTGCCATTGCATCAATCTCAAAATCATCCTTTGCGTCATCCTCGAAGTCTCCGGCATCTCCAAATAATGCTTCATGTTCTTCCCTGCTGGTGCAAAGCATTTCTCCTGCAAACATCATTTCTGAGCTATCTATTTCTCCATCGCCATTTAAATCCATCCAATTTCTCATTGCCATACCTCCTGTAATCAAGAATTATCAAGGTTATTTGTTTCTTTCTGATTATATAGTACTACTTATGTTGTCCTATAATTGGAGATCTGAATAAGCCATAATCAAGACCTCCCGAGTTTCTCTGATAACTCATCCTCAGTAATTGAACACATACCCTGTTCAACATTCACATCAAAGGAGGAAATCGGAGAAATTGCTTCAATCATAGTAATACTGATATCCGGGGTTGACTGAATCTCAGAAACACATTTCGAATATCCATCGTCTTCAAAAACATATCCCGCAATAACAAGTTTTACACCGATTGTGTCATTAGCAAACTTGACTGCATTCAGAACATCGTGCGCAGTGTAGGTGCCATCTTTAAGGACAAGATAAACAGTGTAATGGGTAAACCCATATTTTTCACTAAAGGTTTGAGGTGTATATTCCTCTGTTTCAACACTCAACGTATCTCTGGTAACAACCATACATCTTGATGCAGCAGATATACCATTCAGCTCAAATGCATTCTTCAAAGTATCTTCAACCTGGTAGTTTACCTTTTCCTCGATGTAATTGTCCTCTACTGCACCGGTGTCCTTGTTAATTCTAGCTGTGAATAAAATGTCTTCATTATCTGCAGGATGAACATAAAGTTTTGCACTATCAGTATTGAAGCGATCACCAATTTTTACAGCAACAAAAGATTCTCCATACTTCTCAGACAACGCCGAGCACACATCGTTTGCCGTATCATTATTAATTTTAGAGCAAGCACTCATAGTAACCATTGTTGTAAGTGCCATAATTATTAACCCAACTTTCATAATAATCTTTTTCATGTTTATCTCTGCCTTCCAAAAGCCATTACACTCGCATTAGTCGCAAGCAATATATCAATCCCAAAAGGGAACAAATTTCAAAGTTAGTGGGCAATACATCGGGAACCGTCGAGAGCATCGACGGCTCCCGATTTTTGCCAGTTTTGCACTCCGCACTTATATCATACGCAGCGAGTGCATCTATAATCTCCGGCATAGTAATACTGTGCGTTTCATCAGTCCGCTCCAGAAGAATTTTCATAAGATATATCAGTTTCAATTTCTGATTTGATGATTTAGGCTTATAGCACCTCCAAACTCCCCGATAAAACTAAAAACTTCTCTTATATGATACCATAAATAACCATATAAGAGAAGTTCCTTCATTCCTGAACAGAACTATTGGAACATTTTTATAAGCACATCCATAACATCTGCATACTGAATTTCGCTTGCATAAGAAAACTTCTTCCGATATTTCTCCCACATTTGAATCAATTCCTCACTTGCAGACAATTTTTCAATAATTCCAGTCTTATCTATTATTTGCTCCCTACTTCCTCTATGAATTGCAGTCGCCTCTAATGCCTTCAGGAATATTTTCTTATCATATCTCTGTGTTGTTCCAAGAATATAAACATCATAAAAATCTCTTGGTCTTGTATTAAATATTCCTCTACTTAGAATTGTTTCAACCTTTTCAGCCATAACGCTTTCGATGTTATATCCCCACATCTTAATTCTGATTTCTTCATCAAATATTCCACTAAACTCATATTCAACAGCTTCCGGTGTTATCACATCACCTGTAGAAACATCTATTGATAACGGGGTAACAATTGTGTCATATATTGCATCTAGCCTTACACAGAATCCACCATAACGGTCATCTTTCCTAATAGGTGCAATCGATTTCACTTCAAATATTACATCATCACCTAACGTAATCTTGCATATATTTTCCACTGCTTCCATAACCTTTTCTTCCGTTAGTGGCAGATTTCTGAGTGTTGTATCAAGGTCCATAGTGGATCTGGTATCCAATCCGACTATTGCTGCAATAAGCATTCCGCCCTTTACAACAAATTTCTCACGATAGTCTGACATTGACAGTCTTGCAAGAAATCGTTCGAACATATAATTCTGCAAAACAACCTGTGCTGCTATACTTTTTGATTTTGCATAATTTTTTATTTTGCCCTTTAAACTCATTGCTTTTGAACTCATAATAAAACCTCCAGATACCTCTTCAAAGTCTTTTCCACCTTAAATTGTTTTGCGTACTCTGATAATTTATTTAAATCTTTATTTCTCGATTCTGCATAATTTTTTATTGCAGCAATTACAGTTTCTTCATCTATACGAGTGCGACTTCTTAACAAATCACATACTGTTCTTTCCGCATCATAACATCGAACTACATTTCCAAAAGTGGTTTTCATATCAATAGCGCCAAGCTGATGTAACTCTGGTTTCACATAATAACAATTACATTCTCCTATAATTGCTTTTGGCAAACAGGCATTACTCGGAATCGTAACTGAATGAGTAAACGGAGTTCGATCTGATAACCCATTCAAAAATAATGCTGTATCATGAGAAAAAATAATCTTTTTTGAACTAAGCATTAATATGTACATATCATCCTGTGTTTCTTCTGGAAGCATATAAACACCTTGTCTGCAACGCTCTAGTAATCCTTCTTTTACGTACTTTGATAATAACATTCTAGAAAATCCCATCGACAAAACATCCGATGTTGTAATCATATTGTTGTTCGCTCTAATTGCACTATATATTTCCGGATTCATATTCATAGCCGCACCTCCTTTTGTTTACATACATATTGATATTATATGATTTTTCGATTCATTTGTAAACTATGAATTTAAAGTATTCATATAAACTTACAACTTGATCTATCATCGTTGAAACCGGACATTTTTAACAAAAAATCCCGGATACCTGATAAAAATGAGATGTTCCTCAAATTATCAGCTATCCGGGATTTTCTATCCCAGTGCCACATCCAGTATCATCATCAGCAGAAATCCTACTGAAAACCATATGGTTGCAATATTCGAATGGCTACCTGTGGATGCCTCTGGCAGCAGTTCTTCTATTACCACATAAATCATGGCGCCTGCTGCAAACGATAACAGATACGGCAGAATCGGAATCACTACAGATGCTGCTGCAATGGTTATAATTGCAGCTATCGGCTCTACAATGCCAGACAGTGCACCGTAAAGAAATGCTTTTCCTTTTCCGGTTCCTTCACTGCGAAGCGGCAATGATATAATTGCACCCTCCGGGAAATTCTGAATGGCAATACCGATTGCCAGGGCAAGTGCTCCTGTCAAAGTAATATTTCCGCTGCCCATCAGAAATCCTGCGAATACCACTCCCACTGCCATTCCTTCCGGAATATTATGTAAGGTAACTGCCAGTACCAGCATGGTTGTTTTTTTTAGGTGTGCTTTAATTCCCTCCGGCTCATCACTGTTTAAATGTAAATGCGGAATAATCCTATCCAAAATCAGCAAAAATGCAATTCCAAGGGCAAATCCAACTGCTGCCGGAATAAATGACAACCTTCCCATTTCTTCTGACAATTCCAAAGACGGAATCAATAGCGACCATACCGACGCTGCCACCATGACTCCGGATGCAAATCCCAGCAGGGATTTCTGCACCAGCGGCTTCAACTCCCCAGTCATAAACAGCACACAGGCCGCCCCTAAAAATGTTCCTACAAACGGAATCCAGATATATACTCCAATCATATAAAACCTCCTTTCACACTTGCTATTCTAAAGCTGCATTTCATTATCTTCTTATAAAATTCTTCTCTCATATGGAATTTATCTCATAAAGTTTCTACTCCAGCGTAAGATTCAAGTACCCATTCTCCGCCTCATCACAGCCGGTTATCATGCCAAAATCTTTTTTCTGATAGCCCGATTCTTTTTTATCATTTCCGACTCGTTCTTCTCTTTCAACTGCCGCCAAAGATTTTCTGACTCTGACCAGAACTTTTATCCGAAGACGCTTTAATACCGCCAGCAAATCCTGCTCTGATAAAGTTGTCTCCAATACTTCGATTGCATTTTCCTCTTCCCTGAATAATAAAAGCTCCTCTCTGCCATGGTGCTGCACTTTATAGGCATAGCCATCTGCATAGTCATTTTCCAGCAGTACATAGGCGATTGCATCCCTATCCCAGCGGATATAACCATTTCCCATAAAATAAGCATCCCGAAGCTGCACATACTCATCCGGTGTCACTGTAAGCAGCCAGTATTCCTGCTGCCCTTTTTCTTCCCCTTTTGCTTCTGCAATTTCGTCCGGAAGAATAGTTCGCTCTGCTACGCAAAATGCCATACAAAAGCCCAGCTTCTCGTAATAGTATATGAGGCTTTCGCTGGCTGGTTCTAAGACAATCGGTGTCTGAAAATGCTGTTTTCCTTTTTCTAACAGCATTTTTGCATAGCCTCTGCCCCGGTATTCCGGCAGGGTTGCTACTGCATAAGCATAATGTACCGGTATCTCACCTTCCCCGGTCACAAGATACGCCTTAAGAAATGTTGTCATTGCCACAGGTTTCTTATCTTCCATACACACCAGCATATTTTCTTCCGTAAACCGGTGGGTAAAATAGAATTCCATATAATCCTCTTCATCCCCAAAGCACTGATGCCAGATTTCTTTTATCTGAGGAATCATCTCTTTTGTTGCAAACCTTATTTCCATGTTAAATCTCCCGTGCAGTATAATTTTTCAGCAAAATATCAGGATAATAGGATAATTTTGCCTTTCGCAGTCCCTCATCCCCGGCATCATCTTCTCGGTTTACATAACTATACTCCTGACAATTATGCATTACGAACTGCTGGTTAATCATCGGATAAGCACCCTGTATTTCCGGAAATGCTTTTTCAAAATGCACTACATAAGTATCGGAATTTAATCGTTCTCCTATGGTAAATGCTACGATTTCTCCAGCCTTGCGCAATATGCCGCCCTCTAAATGCAGCGCATCAAAATATTTCATTGCCTGATTCAGGGCACACTGCTCATCACTCATATCCTCATTCCACTTGCAGGCTCTCCGGTCGCACCACTTAAGATTCATATCATAGCATTCCTGCTTATTTTCCGCTGTCATTGGCTCATAACTCCAATCCTCGTTGTCTTTAAATCTCGCAATGTGATTTCGTTTGCCATGAAGCTTCTTTCCTGCCAGACTGGTCAGCTTATCCACTGTATAAATATAATCAAAGCTGTCCCTGTTTTCTTCAATCTGAAAAATACCGGAAAAATACTTTTCTAAAAACTCCCGGTCTGCCTCCTCAATACTTTCAATATAGAGCTTGCTGTTATCTTCTTTTGCATGTGTAAGGAGCTGCATAATTGCTGCTTTCTTGTCTCCGGCTCCAATTGGGAATGCATAACAGTCTTCCCCTTCTGCATCGAATTTTATCACGCAGCAGCCGCAGACTTCTGCCACTTCCACTTTATATATCACAGACCAGATAAAGTTATTTGCAAAGCTGTATTCACAGCCCTGTCGGTCATCTTCCCTGAGTTTTTCGCTCATCCAGTCTCTGTCATCTATGGTTATTGGTCTAAATGCTATCATATCATCTTCCTCATTCTCTTTTCTTCCTCAATATTATACCCCAGATTGTCAAATTCTGCTCCTGCCATAAACTGCTAGAAATATGTTTCCCATGTTTATCGGAACATAGAATGTGCCTTGGCACATTCTCGCGACAGCAGCGGTCGCTTGTGACATTTACCTTATACGCCGCAGTGTGCATTCGCGCGGAGCGTTTTTTACTTTACAGGAAAACAATTCCCTGTAAAGTAAAAAAAGATTCCCTATTGTCTCCTTCCATCAGTTATGACAATAGCGAACCTTCTCCTTAAATCATGCTATTCCAATATATATTTTACTGTTCTTTACCACCCTGCAATAAATTTTCTGCTTCCTCTTCCGGCAATGCAAAAATATCCATCAGATTTTCGATATAGAAAAATCACTCTTTTTCTTTAATCATTTTAAACATCTGAACACGGTTTCTGATACCAAGCTTCCGATAAATATTTAAGATATGCTTCTTTAATGTATTTACGCTTATGGACAATTCTTCACAGATGGTATGATTATCCTTTCCCTGCATCAGAAGCTGCAATATCGTATGCTCCCGCTTTGTCAGTTCATATTTCTCTGTTACTTCTGTTATCGTAAGTTTCTCTGCCCTTTCATCCTTTTGCTGTCCGTCCTTATATAACCGGAATGCCAGATGGTCTTTTAACATGTCCAGAATAAAAATGTCATCATACTGGAAATTATCTTTTCCGATTGTCCGGTAAAAAGTGACAACGCCTAAAAATTCTTTATTTCTTCCCAATATCATCTGAATTGCATAATGCCAGTTATTTGGCCGGTACACCTTCTGATAATATTCTGTCTGTACCCTTTTTTCATCCGATATCATATCAGTTTCCCGGTACACCAGGCTCTTTCCGCTATATACAATTCCGCGGTTCGAATTTATTTCATCATACATCGGGGATTCATCATCACAATTATAAGTGACCGGTCTTACCAGATGCCTGCTCTCCTGGCTGTCTGCGAGAAAAAAATCTGCACTGTCAAAATCCAGCACCATCTTCATCTGCTCTAAAAACTGCTCCCGCATAATATCTGCATCTTCCGTCGTATAAATCTTATAAATAATACTATTTAAAATCATCCAGTCATTTGTCTCTAGTGTTTTCAATCAATCACCCTCTTTAAGTATTTTTCAGATGTAAAAAGAGGGCATATTCTTTCGAATATACCCTCTTTGGTCTAAAACCATTATATTTTATGGCATTTTAAATTGCAAGTATTATTTTATTTTTATTCATGAAAGATTACATTGCGGTACTTATTCAGTACCCGGAGTAATACACTGCCTAAAATCACACAGGTGATAACTTCTCCGATTCCAACAGTAAGTGCATTAAATGGAATCGACCAGTCAACGCCTTTAAATTCTGTAATAAAGCCATAACCATAGCGTAATACAAAAGGTACAATCACCATATTTGCAATAACCGGCGGCCATGTGCATGCAAATTTATGCTTTCTTAATGCATAAGTTCCAAACGCTCCAATCAAAGTTGCAATGCTTCCGCACACAACATCCACAGGAATACCGCCTGTCAGCATATTTGCCAGAAAACATCCCAGCCATAATCCTGGAATTGCTGCAGTCGTAAATACCGGCAGAATACATAATGCTTCTGAAATACGCACCTGAATCGTACCGGATGCCAGTCCTGCAATACTGCTAAGATAAGTCAGCGCCACATAGATTGCTGCAATTAACGCAGCCTGCACAATAAATAATACTTTTTTGTTTCTCATATTCTTTTGTCTCCTCTAGTTTTGTTTTACGAGTGGAAGGTCTCGAACACTCGGTTTCTTCTTCCCCAAAGACCTTGGTTTTACGGGGTACTTGCAACGTTTGAAAGTGTATCACAGAACTTGCCTAATTGCAAGCGATTGTATGCACACAAAGAGAGGCTGCCTTTCGGCAACCTCTCTTCGCGCTTAATTATATTTTGTATGAGGAAATGGAAAAAAGAATTCTTTTTGTTTTAGCCCTTTACACCACCAAGTGCTACACCTGCTACAATGTATTTTGAAAGGATAAGGTAAGCAATAATTAATGGAAGTACCGTTACGGTAAGGCCTACATATACAACACCGTAATCTACACGGAACTGATCTGCTGTCAGCATCTGTACGAACAATGGAAGTGTTTTCTTCTCATCAGTTGTTAACATGATGGTTGGGGTAAAGAGGTTATTCCACTGTGCAATAAACTGGAAGATTGCTTGTGTTGCTACTGCCGGTTTCATAATCGGCATGATAATGGTATTGAAAATCCGGAATTCTCTTGCTCCGTCAATTCGTGCGGCTTCAATCATTTCAATGGATAAGGTACTTTCCATATACTGTTTCATGAAGAATACAACTGCCGGTGCTGCGATACAAGGAATAATCAATGGGATATAAGTATCTACCAGATTCAGTTTTAACATAAAGCGGTAGAAACCAATGATTGTAATCTGGTTCGGCACCATCATGATTGCCATGATGAACGCCCATGCAAACTTCTTTGCTTTGAAGTTATATACATGAATTCCATAAGCTGTCATACAGGAACAATATACTGCAAGGAAGGTACCTGGTACTGTGATACATAAGGAGTTCAACATTGCTCTTCCTAATGTTAATCTCATACCATTCTGCTTCTGAAGAAGCATATTCCAGTTCTCCATCAGGTGGGAAGAAGGAATCAATGTTACACCTGCCTGTATATCTCCGGAGGTTCTGGTTGCATTCATAACCATTAAAAGGAATGGCAGTAAACTAAGGAGACAGAAGAGGATACAAATCAAACCTCGGATTGCTCTTTTTGTATGTAATACTTTCGAATAACTTTTCTGTTTTGGCTGGGATGTCTGTCCGCTCATTGCCATATCAAAACTTGCCATTATCGATTCCCTCCTTTCTTATGTTTCTTCTCGCTCCGATCCGTCATCGTTCCGAAGAAGATAAGACTGATAATCAAGGTCAGAATAAACAGGAATACAGATACTGCTGCCGCCTTACCTACATCACTCTGATATAATCTCATGATGTACATTGCCATTGTTGTGGATGAATCATCCGGCTGTCCGATAAGTCCTGACTTGCTGACATTGAATAATGCCGGGATATCGTACATCTGTAAACCACCGATTGCGGAAGTAATCAATACATATAACATAATCGGTTTTAATAATGGAAGTGTTAAGTAACGGAATTTCTTCCATCCGGTTGCTCCATCGATATCAGCTGCTTCATAAAGACTTGGGTCAATTCCCAAAACTCCTGATATCAGCAACAGGGTTGTATTTCCATACCACATCCAGAAGAGGATAAATGATATTAACCCTCGCGTTCCGCCGACGCTTGTCATAAAGTTAAATTTCTGTGAAATGATTCCCATGTTACGTAAGGACTGTGTAATTGGTCCGTACTGGGAGAACATCGCATTGAATAAAACAGATACAGACGCTGCTGTGATAATACTCGGTAAGTAAATAATAATTTTGTATGCGCCCTGAGCTTTTAATTTTACAATGTTATCAGTCAGCCATACTGCCAGTAACAATGAAACTAAAATCTGTGGAATAAAGTTGCATACCCACATTGCCAGTGTATTTTTCAAATAAATCAATGCATATCCTTTTTCACCTGCTGTCAGTCCAAGAATATTTTTGAAATTGTCTAATCCACAAAATTCAATAAATTCTCTACCGTTTCTCTTATAGTAGCTTAATGTACTATAGTAAAATGTATTAAATAACGGCCATAACTGAAACAGACAATATGCAATGAAGAATGGGGCGATAAAGAAGTATCCATATCTGCCATATTCAATATGTTTACGTTTTTTCTTTTTGTCCATCTTTGCCAACTCCTCTCAATCCATCTTCCATTTCCCTATATTAAAAACAACTCTCCAATAGTTTTGTTTATAAATGCTGCCCTTCCCATGCCGGAAAGGGCAGCATAGTTATTGTTCTTTTACTGATTATTCAGCTTTTAAGTATGAATAGGAGTCATGTACTGCGGATTTGAAATCTGCGATTGCAGTATCCTTATCCTTGTTTCCTGCTGCATATTCTTTTACCTGAGTAGCCCAGGAAGCATTGATGTTCTGATCTTCTGCTGTTGCATTCTTAGCACTGATAGAATCAGCCATTGGTAAGTAGAATGCCATGATGTCCTGACCAGCATCTGCATATAAGTAGTCACATGTTGCGCCTGCTTCAGAAATCTTCTTAACAGCTTCTTTGTTGTTTACGAAATCACTGTTCTTTGCATTGATAGATACCATGAAGTCTGTGTCACAGGTAAATGCTTTAATGATTGTTCCAGCAAGTTCTTTATCTGCACAGTTAGCTGTTGCTGCAAGTCCTGTACCACCCCAATAGAACTGCTCCGGTGCGTTTACAAGGATTGTGTTGCCTTTCCAGGTATCTTTTAAGCTCCAGTATGTGAACCATGGGCATCCGCAGTAAGCAAGTGCTGCATTAGATGTTTCGCCGTCACCTTCCATGTTTGCATACCAGTCAGTTGACCACTGGTCTGTTTCATAGGTTAAGCCTTCGTCTACCATTGTCTTAGCAAGGTCCATGTACTGTGTCATGTTATCATCAACAGAAATCACATCGTCATCGCCATACCAGCCAGTTGCTCTTGAGTTAGAAAGTACACGGAAGCACTCATCATAACCGGAGAACAGTTTACATTTTCCATTGGATGCATCATTTACTTTTCTTGCTGCATCAAGAACGCCATCCCATGTAGAGAACATTGTGCTTAATTCAGCAGGATCAGTTGTTCCAAGGTATTTCTCACAAAGATCAGCTCTTAACTGGAAGCATCCAGGAGTAGCCTGCCAGAATAATGCTTTTACATTGTTTGCATCAGATGAATCCTCACCACTTACGGTACCAAGATCCAGATTGTACTGATACTGATTTGCATAATCATCTGCTGTAATTCCGCAGTCACCAACTGAGGTCAGCCAGTCGCTGTTTACATATTTCAAAACGTAGTCAACCTCAAGTCCCATCAGGTCTGGATACAATTCATTATCAGGATCATCTAAGATTTCATCAATCTTTGTCTGATAATAATCAGATCCACCTGCATTTACGAATACGATACGTTTTGCAAGGTCTGGGTACTGCTCTGCAAACGGTCCATCTAAGATATTCTTGATATCGTCGTTCCAGCCCCATACTACGAATGCATCATCTGCACTTGGATCACCGGTGATGGTGTTCTCTACTTCTGTAGAATCAGAACCACTGTCTGTGTCCGTATCTGCATCTGCTGTTCCTTCTGTGTTGGATGCATCATTGTTCGCATCCTTTGTGTCATCCCCTGATCCACATCCAGCTACCATAGCTGCTACCATGGATACGCATAATAAAGTACTGATAAGTTTCTTTTTCATTGAGTTCTCCTCCTTCTTATTCGTCATCCTTTTGGATGTTGTTTTCAGGCAGCTCTCCTACCGACTGTCCGGTAATCAATGTGCCCTCTATAACGACTCTCTCTATGAGAGTAGTTCTCGGTTTCTCGATGGCATCAATCAGACGCCTGGCTGCTTCTCTTCCTATTTCTTCTGTATCCTGACGAATCGTTGTGATTCTCGGATGAGATAACTGGGAAATTCTTGTTCCGTCATATCCTGCAATGGAAACATCTTCCGGAATATGCATCCCACGTTCCATAATCACGTTTTTTCCTCCGATTAAAGAGGTGTCATCCGGATAAAGAATACAGGTTGGCGGGTCATCCATATCAAGTAAGATTTCTGTCTGCTCCGCCGCTCCCTTTGTTTCCAGATAAGCAGCTTCCCGAATGTAATCTTCATTTACCTTAATATGAAGTTCTTCCATCGTCCGGTAAAAGCTTGTAAGTCTTTCTCTTGTTACATTCGAGTTTTTCTGTCCATGTATGTAAGCAATTTTTCGGTGACCCTTCTTATATATATACTTCAGCAGCTCTTCCATTCCTTTTACATTATTGGAACAAACTGCTGTGCAATTGTAATGTGTATAATCAATGGTCACTACCGGGAATGCACTGTTCATTAATTCAAGCACTCCCTGGCTGGCAAAATCAGCACACACGATAACGATTCCTTCAAAGTTCCGGTATCTGCAATGTTCAAAAAATGAGGTTTTCTTTACTCCGTAACTGTTGTTGATAAATGTTACATCATATCCCATCTTCTCAACCTGCACCTTAATTCCATTTAGCACACCTGAAAAATATTCATGTGTCAGACCACTTCCTGCTTCTTCCTGAAACAGGACTCCTACGTTGTAGGAACGGTTGGTCTTTAATGCTCTGGCAGCTGCATTTGGAAAATACCCCATCCGCTCTGCTGTCTCTCTTACTCTTGCTTTTGTTTCTTCTCCAATATCATGTTGTCCATTCAGTGCTTTGCTAACTGTTGCAGTTGATACACCACATTCTTTCGCAATGTCTTTTAAAGATACCATCTTTTGCACCTCACTGTATCGAGTTGCTTTTCTTAATCGTTTTCGTAGCTTTATCATAACATATTCAGTGTGAAATGCAACCTTTTTTTGTATATTTGTAATAGTTATCCAGTTTTAAGCCGTCAGTTTTGTGCATTTTTTACTAATCTTGTTTTCTTTCTTCTATATTAAGTCGATTTTTTTCTTTCTCTTTACTTAATCGTTATCACTCTGTGTTTTCGATTCATATGACAAAAAGCTGTCATTTTCGCTCTTTTCTCCTAAAATGCATACTTTCTTCAATATTTCTGTTGCTTTTTCCTGATTCTTATATTATACTCAACCTAAAGAAATACCTCTCTTAATCGTTTTCGGACTTATTGTATTTAAGGAGGTTATTTAATTATGAAATTTGGACATTTCGATGATGCAGCGAAAGAATATGTCATCACTTCCCCAAAGACTCCACTTCCATGGATCAACTATTTAGGATGTGAAGATTTCTTTTCACTGGTTTCTAACACCTGCGGAGGATACAGTTTCTATAAAGATGCCAAGCTCCTTCGTCTTACAAGATATCGTTACAACAATATTCCTTATGACAGCAATGGACATTATTACTATATCAAAGACGGTGACATCATCTGGAATCCGGGATGGATGCCAGCCAAGACTGAATTAGATTCCTATCAGTGCCGGCATGGATTAGGCTACTCTGTTTTTGAAGGAAGCAAAAATCAGTTATCCGCAGAGCTGACCATGTTTGTTCCTATGGGAAATACCTGTGAGATTAACAAACTGACACTGACCAACCACGGCAGTGAACACAAAGAAATTTCCGTATTCTCTTATGTAGAATTCTGTCTGTGGAATGCCATGGATGATATGACAAACTTCCAGCGTAACTTCAGTACCGGTGAAGTGGAAATTCACGGCTCTGCCCTTTATCATAAGACAGAATACCGCGAACGCCGTAATCATTATGCGGTATATGCTGTAAATACCCAGCTTGCCGGATTCGATACCGACCGTGAATCTTTCCTTGGTGCTTATGGCGAAAATTCCGCGCCGGAAGTTGTCATAAACGGAACCTCTAAGAACTCTGTAGCAAGCGGCTGGTCTCCGATTGGTTCCCACCATATCAAGGTTTCTCTTGCACCGGGCGAATCAAAATCCTTTGTTTTTGTACTGGGTTATGTAGAGAATCCGGTTGCCGAGAAATGGGATGGTCCTGCTGAAAACGGATGCATCAACAGAAAACCGGCAGAAGAATTATTAAAACGTTTTGATACCACAGAAAAAGCTGACGCTGCTTTAGCAGAATTAAAAGAATACTGGAATAACCTTTTAAACCACTTTACCGTATCTTCTTCCGAAGAGAAGTTAGACCGCATGGTAAACATCTGGCATCAATATCAGTGTATGGTTACCTTTAATATGTCACGTTCCGCTTCCTATTTCGAATCCGGAATTGGACGAGGCATGGGCTTCCGTGATTCCTGTCAGGATCTTTTAGGATTTGTTCATCTGATTCCGGACCGTGCAAGACAGCGTATTTTAGATATTGCATCCACCCAGTTTGAGGATGGAAGTGCTTACCATCAGTATCAGCCACTTACCAAAAAAGGAAATGCTGATATCGGAAGCGGATTCAATGATGACCCGTTATGGCTCATTGCCGGTACTGCTGCTTATATCAAGGAGACCGGAGATTACTCCATTTTAGATGAAATCACTCCTTATGATAATGACGAAAGCAAAGCAACCGATTTTATGGAACATTTAAGACGTTCCTTCAACTATACCAGAACACACTTAGGACCACATGGACTTCCTCTGATTGGACGTGCTGACTGGAATGACTGTCTGAACTTAAACTGCTTCTCAGAAGAGCCGGGTGAATCCTTCCAGACCTTCGGACCATCTGAGGGACCAAATGCAGAGTCTGTATTTATCGCAGGCATGTTTGTAAAATATGGTAAAGATTATGTAGAAATCTGCAAACACAGAGGTCTGGAAGAAGAAGCCAAAGAAGCGGAAGAAGCAATTGCTTCCATGGAAAAAACCGTTCTCGATGCCGGCTGGGATGGCGAATGGTTCTTAAGAGCTTACGACCACTACAAACAGAAAATCGGTTCCAAAGAATGTGACGATGGTAAAATCTTTATCGAGCCGCAGGGATTCTGTGTTATGGCAGAAATCGGACTGAAAGAAGGCAATTGTCTTCAGGCAATGCAGTCTGTTGAAAAATACTTAGATACCAAATACGGTATTGTACTGCTGCAGCCACCTTATCACAAATACCATGTAGAGCTCGGTGAAATTTCTTCCTATCCACCTGGATACAAAGAAAATGCAGGTATCTTCTGTCACAACAATCCATGGATTTCCATTGCGGAAACAGTCGTTGGACGTGGCGACCGTGCATGGCAGGTATACACCAGAACCTGTCCTGCTTATATCGAAGATATCAGCGAAATCCACCGCACTGAGCCATATGTGTACTCTCAGATGATTGCCGGAAAAGATGCGCCAAACTTCGGTGAAGCAAAGAACAGCTGGCTTACCGGTACTGCTGCATGGACTTTCCTTGATGTATCCCAGTATATCTTAGGTATCCGTCCGGATTATGATGGTCTTGTAATTGATCCATGTATTCCATCTACTTTATCCGGTTTTACCGCAAAACGTGATTTCCGTGGTGTAACTTATCACATCCAGGTAAAGAATCCAAATGGTGTACAGAAAGGTGTCAAGGTTCTTACAGTAGATGGTGCTATTGCTGATGGCAATATGATTCCATTTGATCCGTCTAAGAAAGAAGTTACTGTTGAAGTAATTATGGGTTAAGCAAAATACCTCCCTTTATTTATCTTATATAAAATCAATCCATGATTCAAAAGAAGGGCGTATGAAAAAACGAAAGTTTTTTCATACGCCCTTCTTCTATATACTTCTTTTATAACCTGCTGCTCTTACAATTCACAGGTGTTAACGGTTCTTGGGAACGGAATGACATCACGGATGTTTGCCATACCGGTAAGATACATAACGCATCTTTCAAATCCAAGTCCGAAGCCTGCATGTCTTGCAGAACCATATTTACGTAAATCAAGATAGAAGCTGTAATCTTCCTCTTTTAATCCAAGTTCATGGATTCTTTCTAATAATTTATCGTAGTCATCCTCTCTCTGGCTTCCTCCGATAATTTCTCCGATTCCCGGTACCAGACAGTCAACTGCTGCAACTGTCTTGCCATCCTCATTGAGTTTCATATAGAAGGCTTTGATTTCCTTTGGATAATCTGTTACGAATACCGGTCTCTTGAAAACCTGCTCTGTTAAGAAACGCTCATGCTCGGTCTGAAGGTCACAGCCCCAGGATACCTTATAATCAAATTTATCATTATTCTTCTCCAGAAGTTCAATGGCTTCTGTATAAGTCACTCTTGCGAAATCGGAATGTAATACATTATTCAGCCGTTCAATCAGTCCCTTGTCTACGAAGGAATTAAAGAACTGCATTTCTTCCGGTGCATGTTCCATAACATAGGAAATAATATATTTCAGCATACTCTCTGCCAGTACCATGTCATCTTCCAGATCTGCAAATGCAATTTCCGGCTCAATCATCCAGAACTCTGCAGCATGTCTTGTAGTATTGGAATTCTCTGCCCTGAAGGTTGGTCCAAAGGTATAAATATTTTTGAACGCCAGTGCAAAGGTCTCTCCGTTTAACTGTCCACTTACGGTAAGATTGGTTGGTTTTCCAAAGAAATCCTGTGTATAATCAATGCTTCCGTCTTCCTTGTGTGGAATGTTATTTAAGTCCATGGTAGTAACCTGGAACATTTCTCCCGCACCCTCACAGTCACTTCCGGTAATCAGCGGAGTGTGTACATAGACAAAGTCCCTCTCCTGGAAGAACTTATGAATTGCATATGCAATCAGGGAACGTACACGGAATACTGCCTCAAAGGTATTGGTACGTGGTCTTAAATGTGAAATAGTTCTTAAATATTCGAAGCTGTGACGTTTCTTCTGTAACGGATAATCCGGTGCAGATGCGCCTTCAATTACGATTTCCTCTGCCTGAATTTCAAATGGCTGTTTTGCTTCCGGTGTAGCTTCCAGCACTCCGGTAACAACAATAGCTGCACCAACATTAATTTTGGTAAGCTCCTGAAAATTCTCCAGTCCGTCTGCATATACTACCTGCAGTGGCTCAAAGAAAGTTCCGTCATTTACTACGATAAATCCGAAGTTTTTAGAATTACGGTTACTTCTTACCCAGCCTCCGACGGTAATCTTCTTACCTACATAATCTTCCTGATGGTGAAATAAATCTCTGATGTCAACAAGTTCCATTTTTCTATCCCCCTTAGATAAAAAATTTTCTAATCCTTTTTAGTTTTCTGTATTTAATTCAGTATCTGTAACATTTTCTGTTCCTGCCTCATCTTCAACAGTTGCACTGTCAACTACTTTCTGAAGTGCCAGATTGCATACATATACTTTCTTTAAATATTCTTTTCCGCTGTCTGCGCTCAATCCATATGATTTGTATAATGTGGATTCATCGCTGTAGCTGTAATTGCTCATAAGATTTCCAACGTAGCTGTCAAAGCCATCCTGGTCAAACTCAATGCCTTCCTTTTCTGCAATTGCCTCTAAAATCATCTGTGTCTTAAGATCTGATGTCACTTCATCAGTTACATTGCTTACAAATTCATCATAATCCTGATTTGCTGTATTTTCCACATAATCCTTAAGGCTGCTTCCATCGCTGCAGTAATAGGATTCATACTGTGCCATTACCTCTTCCATACGGGCATCCAGAAGTCCATCCGGAAGTTCCTTTACGGTACATACCTCTCCTAACTTGTCCATTACTGCAGAACGGATTGCAGATTTCTTGGAGGATTCCTTAGAAGATTCCAGATAATTGCGTGCATCTGCCTTCATCTCATCTACCGTATCATAGCCAAGGCTGGCCTTAGCATTGACATATGCCACATATTCATCTGTCATATTGTCATAAGTAATATCCTGCTTCTCAACAATTTTATTGATGGTTACATTAAACACAACCGCCTGTCCTGCCAGGTCTGTATTTTTATAGCTTTCCGGGAATGTAAGATTCAAGGTTACTTTATCCCCTACTTTTGCACCGATCAGTCCTTCTTCGAAGCCGTCAATAAACGTATTGCTTCCAATCTCTAAGACCGTATCTGTTGCAGTTCCACCGCTGAATGCCACACCATCTTTTAATCCTTCATAATCGATATTTACAGCATCTCCATCCTCTACCACTGTTTTATCCGTATCTACATAGTATGGATAGTTGGTAATTACGCTATTCTCAATAAAAGTCTTCACATCATCATCACTTACGGAATAATCGTCTGTCAAAGCTACTGACAATCCCATATAATCGCCCAGTTCCACATAATCAAGCGGGTCAAAATCAATTGCCGCACTGGATACCACTTCTGTGCTCTCTGTATTCTCTACCGATTCACTTTTCTTGTCTTTTCCACAGCCAGTTACTGAAAATGCCAGTGTCAGGCATAACAATACTGCTACTATTTTCTTCTTCATATTTATTTCCCTTCTGTCTTTCATTCAAAGGCTGGATTTTTCCAGTCAGTCATACTTTCTAAAGATACCACATTTTCACCGAAAATAAAAGCATTTCATAGAATTTTTCGCATTTGCAGGTTGTCAATCCTGCCAATCAATGATACAATCATATTTGGATTTTACTTAAGGAGGTTTTCATCGTGCCAAAATTTGCGATTGTATTATTAACAATACTGATTATTATGATTATTGCCCTGATTGTTCTTTATTTTGTGGGCAAACGAGCTCAGAAAAAGAAAGAAGAACAGGATGCCCAGATTGCAGCAGCAGCACAGACCATTTCCATGCTGATTATCGATAAGAAGAAGATGCGGCTTAAAGATTCCGGTCTTCCGGCAAATGTCATTGCCCAGACTCCGAAAATGCTCCGCCGTTCCAAACTTCCAATCGTCAAAGCAAAGGTTGGTCCAAAGGTTATGACTTTAATCTGTGACGGACAGATTTTTGATTCCGTTCCGGTTAAGAAGGAAGTAAAAGCTACTGTCAGCGGGCTTTACATTACCGCAGTAAAAGGAATGCGTGGTCCTATCGAAGCACCTGCCAAAAAGAAAAAAGGCTTTATGGCAAAATTAAAAGAAAAAGCTGGTAAATAAAATAAAAATAGAGCTGGGTTTTCACCCAGCTCTATTTTTATACATCCAGCTACGCAAGACTGAATCCGCCTTTTTCTTTTGATGCAATCTTCATCTTAATGGTACAGTCTGCCAGATGCTCATAGTTTACCTCCAATGCATAATCTATCTGCACATCAATACAATGTTCTGTCTCTTCCACTTTAATATCCTTTGCATCAATTCCAACCAGAAGATTTCCAAATGGCGTTCCATAATAAGACATATTTTTCCGGTTCTTTTCAAAGACCATGTGTACATTGGAAACTCCTTTTTTTGTAATATCAATACAGTTTTCCTGCATCTTGATTATATTCTTTGTGCTTCCTTCAAAACCTTCATTTACTTCTTCATACAGCACATAATGTTTTCCGTTTTTCTGGTAATAATCCCCTACTGTAATCACTTCAACCGGCTCTGCTTCTCCTTCTGCCGGCATCTGTAATCCGCTGATTGATACAATTACATCTTTTGTCATCTAATCCGCTCCTTCTATAGAAATCCAGGTCAGTATAGCACTATTTATCCCAGAAATCCAGCCATTTCCATGAAATCTTATAATTCTTCTCTTCCATCAGAGACTGATATTCCGTCTCACTCAAGGTATCCTTCAATACCTTTTCTGATTTACCATCCACAACCTCATAGACACTTCCTTCAAAGCACATATTCGGATACATGACACACCACCAGTTATGTCCCATGCCTGCTCCGATAATCACTTCCAGTGCCTGATAAGTTCCCGCCGGGAACGTATAACTGCCATAGGTCTTTACCGGGAACTCCACGGAAGATAATTTCACCTCTACCGGATAATCATAGCCCTCCTGCCGGATGACTTCTTTTGCAATATGTATAATTTCTGGGAAGTGTTCTCTTGCAATCCGGCTGCTTTCTTCGGCTGTCTTAGCATCCTGCAAAAGTTCTCCCATTTCTTTTCCAACAGCATCCCGCACCTTAAGCTTCAGTGCCTGATCTGCTTCCCCATCACTGTTTGCCCTGACATGGAAACGCAGAATCTTTTCTGCAATGTCCTCCTGCATTCTTCGCCCCTCATAAGCCTTTTTCGCACTGCCTGCCGTAAATACCAACAGTAATAACAGCATGCCATAGAACAACGCCCTTTTTAAATACAATTTTTTTCGGTTATATTCTTTCATGGTAAAACTCCTTTTCATGTTTCTGATTTCTTATTTCTGCTTTTCCTTGCTACGCTTTCTTTCGCCATACCATTCTGACTTTCTATCTGGAATATAACCGAAAAAATTTTTTCTATACATTTTGATAACTTTTTGGGGGAGAAAATTTTATGTAGAAATGGTGTGGGGTTGTAAATTTTTCTTGGTGGGATGCGGCTGAGCTTGTAACTTTTCTTTTTGGGGACACGGTTGAGTTTGCGACTTTTCTCTCAAAAGTCGCTGGTGAAGTTGATTTGGGTATAATTTAAGAAAAATGACTCTTTTTTGCCCAATCTCCTCTGCTGTTATCTCCGAAGTTCTCTCGGTTTGGGTAAGATTCTAGAAAAATGAAGTCTTTTTACCCAATCAGAAGCAAATAACAAAGACTATGCTTCCTTCTGCAACTCATTTTGGGCAAAAAGTAATGTAATCTTTCTGTTTTTGCCCAATCTAAGTCAAATTAATAAATTAACTTAAGAAATAATAGGCTGCCATCAGCATCACCAGAACCAGACATCTTACAAAGATGTTGCCAATGTTACCAGTGTAACCGGGTGTCCAGCATCCTACGGAGATGTCACCAGCGTGACATCCCAATGATATTCCACTGTCAGGTTTTTCCGGTAACCGCTCCAATCCTTCTGAAACTGCAAATAAATATCTCTTGCATATGCCCCTAATTTATAATAACTGTTTGTTCCATCTGCATTCTGATTCTGTTGCAATTTTTCTGTCATGGCATCCATCTTTTCTTCCAAAGTCTGCTCTATTTCTGCTTCCACTTCCAGCAGTGCATTTTCATCCTGACTGTCTGTATGAAGGTCTTCCAATTTTTCATCCCTGTGCTTTGTTTTCTGCAGCAGTTCCCTGTTGCCCTGATACTTTCCATCCGCCTTTATTGTAACGGTTTCCGTCACCTGGCCATTCTGCTCCGTAAAAGCATAGCTGCAGCATAAATTACTAAGTATTACACTTTCTGCATCTTCAAGTGAAATGCTGTAGCTTTTCATCTTCTGCTCTGAGAGCAAAGCCAGTTCTCCCGTTTCCCGGTCCACTTTGCCTGCTGCCGTCCTGCCCTGCATCAGATAATATTTTTCCAGTATCATTTTATCTTCTGCACAGTTAATATAGGGAATCCACAGATTTTCGTTCTCATTTTCCCATATCCGGAACAGGCTGCCCAGGGTAACTGCCTCACTGTCCTTAAAACGTTCATCCGAGGCAATTCTTTCATTCAGATAAGTTCCTACCGGCTCTTTTAAAACTGTATCCATCTCCATCACCTGATCCGGTTCATCCTCCGTAACAAAAAGCAGCGTATTCCTCGAAAAAAGATTTTCCTCTTCCAGATACCCAAGAAATGCCCCCAGCTGCTTTTCATCCTCTAAAAGCGACCGGTTTAGAATCAATGCCTTTAAATGGTTATAATCCATCTCTCCAGGATTTTCCCCATCTGCATGCAAAAACAGCTCCATGCAGTCTTTTCCTTCCGCCAGAAGTACCGATGTATTCTCTTTTTCGCTTTTCTCATCTGCCACATCCTTAAGCTGCTCAAAGCCAAATGCCATCTGATAGTTCTCCTTTGTCAAAGTCACTGCTGCTGCCAATGGAAAATTCCGTTCTTCCAACTCTGTATTTCCACAGCCGCCAAAGCATAAGACTGCCAAAAATATCATGGAAACAATTGTCACGATCCTATTTTTCATACTGCTGCTCCTTTCCACCATTTTTTCCACTATCCTTTTTCACTATCCCTTTTCACTATCCCTTTTCCCGGCATTTACTTATCTCTCCAATGCACAGCGGAAGAATTACCGTCAACGGAAGAAATGCAATTGCCTGAATCCATATAAACATTATTTTCCACTCCGGTAGCCGGTAAAAAAGTAATGTGACTGCAAATGTAAGAACCATTACACTTGGTATTATCAATTTTTCTATACTTTTCGCATCGGCTTTTCCCGGAATTGCTTCATTTTTCCCATCCGCTTTTTGGCGCCCTTCCTTTTGCCATACAGCTTTCAGCAAATCCGAGGCATAAAACATTCCGGTATTGATAAATGCGTAAATTGTAAAGAACCAGATTGCTACCATAAAGGCATCCTGCCGTTCGAAGAAACCGCCTGGCAGTTTTATCATGCTCATTAATGTAATTGCCGGATATTTCATTTTCGGCAGCATGCCACTGCCAAAGATGCCAAGCGTAATCAGATAGATTGCAGCATTAAAAATCACTGTAACACAAAGGCTTTTCCGGCATGTTCGTCCTACACGGACATTTTCTGCAAGATAGGGCTGTAAAAACAAAACAAATGCCATTGTGCCATACAGAAGCACAACTGCCGCTGTCCCTTTAACAAAGTTTCCCCAGGAATGTACCATTACCGGAGTCCAGTAAATCGTATTGACATCCTTTGTTGCCAGAAGCAGCATTAAAATAAGTGGAAGAAATACAAACCAGAACAGGATTTCATACACCCGGGCACGCCCTTCGATGCCCTGCCAGATTCCATAGCCACATAAAAGCATTAGTAAAACTGCTGCCAGCACAAATGAACTATCCTTTAACAATTCACTCACCATCAGGTCACTTAAAAGAAATAAGCCATAGCCCGCCAGCAGAATCCCCTCGACTGTATAGACTACCAGTACAAAAATGCGAATAAAACCATTTCCTTGCTTCTTTAAAATCTCCGGATAACTTTTCCCGATATTACTGATATTGCTGGTGTTACTGCCATTTCTGGTATTACTGTTTTTCCGCTTTTCCTGTAGCAGCTCTGGAAGAAAGGTAAATAGATACACCGGCACTGCTCCCAGCAATATGGCAAATACGCCGTCTGTCCCAAGCATTTTTCCTAACAGTCCGGGAAGCAGCAACGTACTGATTCCGCACATATCAAAAATCAGGAGCCTTGCCATCTGCCTCTCTGATATTTTCTGATTTTCTGAAAACATAATTACTTTTTCCTCCTAAGCCGCAGACGATTGTGGCGTCTCGCAAAAACCGGTCTGTGCCGCAATTGATATAATGGCAGACGCAGCAGACTGTCCCGCTCATCCTGATAATCCGTTACATCTGCGCCTACAAAGGGCATCAGATATGGAATGCCAAAACTCTGAAGATGCGACAGATGAATGAGTACCGCAAGTAAAGCCATCAAAAAGCCGAAAAAGCCCAGCCACGCACACATGGCAATAAAGAAAAATTTCAAGATGCGAAATGCTGTTGCAAATTCTTCATTGGGTACCGCAAAGGAACACAGTGCTGTAAATGCCACCACAATTACCACGATAGGACTGACCAGATTTGCTTCCACCGCCGCCTGTCCGATAATCAGCCCACCGACAATTCCTATGGTATTCCCCATAGCTCCCGGAAGGCGCACGCCTGCTTCCCGCAACAGTTCAAAGGATAACTCCATCAAAAGTACCTCCACCACCCCGGGAAACGGCACTCCCTGTCTTGCTGCTGCAAAGGATAACAGCAATTTCGTCGGCAGTATCTGTGTATGAAAATTACAGACCGCAAGATACAGTCCCGGTAATGTCATGGCAAAAAAAGAAGCCAGAAAACGTAAAATTCTTCCCAATGATGCAATTTCCCAGCGGTTGTAATAGTCATCACTGGTCTGTATGAAGGAGTTATAATCCGTCGGCAGAATCAGTGCAATTGGTGAATTATCCGCAATCAGCACTACCCTTCCCTCTAAAATTGCCATAGCTGCCCGGTCCGGCCGCTGTGTGGTCTGAAACTGCGGAAATGGAGAATACCATTTTTCTTCTGTAAGCTGTTCAATGATTCCACTGTCTAAGACTCCGTCAATTTCAAATCCGTCAAGCCGCTTTTCTACCTCCTCTAAAACTCCTGGATAAATCAAATCCTCCATATACATCAAATCCACATTGGTCTTACTGCGCAGCCCTATCTTTTTCTCTTTTACCTTTACTTTCGGAGAACGAATCCTTTTACGTACTAATGCCGTATTCGCTTTTACGGACTCGGTAAATCCTTCATTAGAGCCCCTGATTACCTTTTCTGAATTTACTTCTGAAATTCCCATAGAAGGGTATCCCTTATCCGGAATCTTTAACGCTTTATCATAGCCATCTATAAATAGAATGGTATCTCCGGTCAAAAGACCTGCTGCTGCATCCGAAAAAGTATCAAAGGGCGTAACATCCGATAAGCCAAGGGCATTCTGCGACAGCCGCTCATAGACTTCTTTTTCATTATAATGACACAATTCGTTTAAAAGCCTGCCAACGAGAGATTTCTCAAAAATTGCTCCACCACCGGTTACCTCTATGTATGCTGCCATACACGCAATCTGCTGCTTCTGTCCAATCTTCATGTTTCGCATTTTAATATCCGCACACCCGGAAAATATCTTCTGAAAACGTGCAGCATTTTCCTGCAAACTGGTTGTAATTTCATCATTGTATTCTGCATTACGTTCTGTTGTATGTTCTGCGGTGTGTCCTGCGATATGCTTTGCAGTGTGCCCTGCGATTTTCTCTTCTTTCTGCTGCATAAATCAACTCCTTGGCATAATTTTTATAGTATCGGATGTCCGCCAGCTCTGCATATAAGCATGCGATTTTCCAGTCACCTGTGCATATGCAAAAAGGACAGACCCTGTGCGGTCTGTCCTTAGTGTTTCCGTATTTTGCTTTTTTATTCCTGTTTCTTTATGCTATTGGTCTTGTTCCTGCTGACGGATCATATCTTTGACTGCTTCTGCCTGATTCTTCACATGCTCCCGCATGGTTTCTGAAGCACGAAACTTGTCCTTCCTGCGAAGACTCTCTGCAATATCCTTATGTTCCTTTAATAATCTCGGATAAATCGTCTCGTCCTTTAAATATTCTACACGATAACGATACATCTGCTCCCGCAGATTGTTCAGCATGGATACCAGTTTTGCATTTCCGGTAGCATTATAAATTGCATCATGAAATGCCACATCTGCCTGTGCAATTTCTTTTACATCATCACTTTTTAAAGAATTTTCAAAATTCTGTCTTGCCTGTTCTAATGCATCAAACTGTTCATCTGTAATCTGTTCTGTTGCAAGCTGCACTGCCAGTTCATCTAAAGCTGCCCGGATCTGTAACACATCTTCCATGTCCTTTTCTGTCATGCGGGCAACCTCGGCTCCTCTTCTCGGTATGGTTACAGCAAGCCCCTCCTGCTCTAACATCCGGATGGCCTCACGAATCGGAGTCCGGCTGACTCCAAGCTTAGATGCCAGCTGCAGCTCCATCAGTCTTTCACCCGGTTTTAATTCTCCTTTTAATATTGCCTCACGAAGTGTATTAAATACAACATCTCGCAAAGGAAGATATGCATTCATATTTAATTCCAGATTATCTGTCATATATTAACCCTCCAACCCTTTTTTATAAAGGGCATGTTCTTATCTTCTATTATTATAAATATCTGTTACAAAGACCTGCCTTGCGAGCCCGCTCTGACGTACAATCGCTGCTGCCATTTTTGCCGTTTCCAATTCATCAAAAAGTCCAAATACTGTCGGGCCACTTCCACTCATCATGGCATTCAATGCACCATTTTCCCGCATCAGTTCTTTTATCTTCTCTATCTCCGGATACTTTTTTGCAGTAACCGTTTCTAAAAGATTTCCCATACTACCTGCAATTGCCGGCAAATCCTTTGTGCGGATATTCTGTATTAAGGCATCAATGTCAGGATGCTGTGTATGCTCATCCAGCTTCAGATTCTCATAGACATATTTAGTAGATACACTGACCTGCGGTTTGGCAATCACTACCGGACACTTCACCATCGGTGGCAGTGAAGTTAATTTTTCTCCAATGCCTTCTGCCAAAGCTGTACCACGCATGATGCAATACGGTACGTCAGCCCCAATCTGAACGCCCAGCTCCATCAGTTCTTTCCGCTTTATTCCAAGATTGAATAATTCATTGATTCCATAAAGCACACCTGCGGCATCCGTGCTTCCACCTGCCATCCCGGCAGCAACAGGAATCCGCTTATTCAGCCGGATATCAATGCCTTCTTCAATCTGATATTTTTCTTTCATAAGTCTCGCTGCCCGGTAAGCCAGATTACTTTCATCTACCGGAAGAAATCCAAGATTTGTCTCTAAATGTATGCCAGACTCTATTTTCTTAAGATGAAGCTGGTCATATAAATGAATGGTCTGCATAACCATCTTTACTTCATGATACCCATCTTCTCTCCGACGTAATACGTCCAATCCAAGATTTATTTTTGCCAGTGCTTTTACTGCAAGTTCGTCCATTGTTTTTCTCCTGTATTTTGTATACATGATACAAATTTATGTTATCATTTTTTCTAAAAAAGGTCAATTCTTCCTCTTATATTTTGTCCCATTCTTACCGATAAAATATATGAATAAGACTAAGAATGGATACTTAGTAAGCATTTGACCAAGGAGGGTTAAGATTATGGCAATTAATTCTATTAACAATTATGTATCTGCTGCATCCACTGTTGCCACAGATTCCAAAGTTTCTTCTAAGAAGACCGAATCTTCGAAGAATGACACCTCTACCGGTGTTATCTATGAAAAAGGCTCCAGCGACAAGAGCAGTTCTTCCCAAAAGACACAGAACTCTGCTCTCATTGCAAAGATGAAAGCTGATTCTGACAGCCGTATTTCACAGCTTCGCGGAATTGTAGAACAGATGATGAGCAAACAGGGCGCAGCCATTGGCAAAGCCGATGATATGTGGTCTTTCCTTGCAGGCGGTAACTTCACCGTTTCTGCTGATGTAAAGGCTCAGGCACAGGCTGATATTGCAGAAGACGGATACTGGGGTGTAAACCAGACCTCTGACCGTATTTTAGATTTTGCAAAAGCATTATCCGGTAATGATAAGTCCAAAGCCCAGGAATTAGCAGATGCTTTTAAAAAGGGCTTTGATCAGGCTACCAAAGCCTGGGGTGGAAAGCTTCCTGATATTTCCCAGCAGACCTATGATAAAGTATTAGAAAAATTCGATAGCTGGATGAATGGTGAAGACGATTAAATCATTTTTAAGCCACTTGCAACTACGAGAAACACGCTTTGCGAGTTTCTCGAGTTATCGCGGTGCTCGCCAAATCTGCACGCAAGCATGCGATTTTTCTCGCTACTCGCGTAAAAAAGAAGCTGCCAAACCGGCAGCTTCTTTTATTTTTCTTTATCCGCTCTATCTTTTTCTTCCCGCAAAAGCTCCGCTTCCTGTGCTGCCTTTGCCTCTAGAATTGCTTCGTTCAAGGATAACATCTTTGCATCCAGCATAGAAACAATTTCTGCACACTCCCGTAAATCTTTACTGATATATTCCGGTGCATTTCCTTCGAATTTGTAATAAATCTTATGTTCAAGACTCGCCCAGAAGTCCATGGCAATGGTCCGTATCTGAATCTCAACCTTTGTATCCACTACGCGGTCTGATAAAAAAATCGGCACCGTAACCAACATATGATAACTCTTATAGCCGCTTTCCTTCGGATGCCTGATATAATCCTTTACCGATACCACGGTAAGGTCATTCTGTTTTCCAATCATCTCTGCCATACGATAAATATCAGAGGTAAAGGAACATACAATACGGATTCCTGCAATGTCATTTACATAATTGACCATATTATCAATGGTACTCTCGTAACCATATCGTTTCAGCTTCTTTACGATACTCTCCGGCGTCTTAATCCGCCGCTTTATATATTCTATCGGATTGTACTGATGTACATGCTGAAATTCATCATTTAATATTTCAAGCTTGGTTCCAACTTCTTTTAATGCAGAATTATAAAGAAAGATTATGGTATTCCAACCATCTACACCTTCTGTCACTTCAATTGGTGATTCCATTTTCTACTCCTCCATGCATCTACTGCGGAAAATAACCTTTTTATATTTCCGGAATTTTCCTCGTAAGTTATAATATATGCAATAATAATCTAACTTTAGTATAGCACATCTTTGTATAATATGTTTGTTATTAGTTAAATTTTTATCAATTTTTAATAATTATGCACAAGAAGTATTGTTTTTGTTTTCTTATGGTATAACTTTTATCTATATTTTCTTAAATTATTCTTATAAATCGAGCTTCAAATCATTTTCTTTGATCCAGCCAATCTTACGGAAGAACAGACCGAATGCCCAGGTTAAAACACCCGGTAAGATAAAGCATACTAACAGCATTCCAATCCAGTCCATTGGTGTAATGGCTGCCTTGGTGCCGGATGCAATATCATTAATCCAGCCGGTATAAATACCAATCTGACCAACCAGTCCACAGGTTCCCATTCCGGATGCTACGGCTGCACCGTTCATCTGAAGATGGAAGACGCAGGTTGCTATTGGACCTGTTATGGCGGAGCTTAAAATTGCCGGAAGCCAGATTCTTGGATTCCGCACGATATTTCCCATCTGTAACATGGAAGTTCCGATTCCCTGTGCGAAAAGTCCGCCCCATTTATTTTCCCGGAAGCTCAGTACTGCAAAACCTATCATGTTGGCACAGCATCCTGCTACTGCAGCTCCTCCTGCCAGTCCGGTCAGTCCCAAAGCTGCACAGATTGCAGCACTGCTGATTGGCAGCGTCAGTGCGATACCTACAATTACAGAGACTAAAATTCCCATAAAGAACGGCTGCAATTCAGTTGCCCACATAATGGCATTTCCTACTGCACTAGCTGCGGCTCCGATTGCCGGTGCCCACCAGATGGATAAGCCTGCTCCGATGAAAATGGTTACAAACGGAGTGACGATAATATCAATTTTGGTTTCTTTGGATACTGCTTTACCGAATTCGGCTGCAAAGATGGTGACAATCAATACTGCCAGCGGTCCGCCTGCTCCACCCAGGGTATTTGCGGCCACACCGACGGCTGCCAGTGAAAAAAGCACCAGTGGCGGACACTGCAAAGCAAAACCAATGGAGATTGCCATTGCCGGGCCGGTTGCTGCTTTGGCATATCCACCGATGTCCACCAGAAGCTGGATGCCAGCCTGCTCACCAATTGTACTGATAATTGTTCCAATTAAAAGAGAAGCAAAAAGACCTTGTGCCATTGCACCTAAGGCATCAATGCCATATCTTTTTGCTGAGATAATAATATTTTTGCGTTTTAAGAACGCTTTTATCTTTTCCATTTTTCTTCCTCCTTGACTTTAGCTGTCTTGTCAGTTGTCTTGTCAGTCAAGGAGTAGTTTACCATATCGAGAAAAAAAGTCAAGCTGTTATCTTGCGTAGCCTTTTTCCCGTAATTTTTCTTCTATGATGTCAAGTAATTGTTCTGAATCTGCTTCTACGGTATGAAAGTGTTTATTTCCGGTCAGTGTCTTAAGCGGCTTTGCCTTGCTCTTTGCAACCTTTGCAATAAATTCGTCCACATCCTGACGGCTTTTTAAAATCAGATCCACCGTTATCTGTCCGTAAATATCATGCTCGATTACGACGTCTAAGACTTTCCCACCGAAATCCACGATGGTATAAAGCTCATCCTGTGTCTGTTCATCACTGTGGCTTACTGCAATGGTTCTTCTTGCTTTCTGTGTCTCTTCCGAAGGGTCATAAAGCACATAGCCTTTGTTGGTGCTTAAAATATTCTTATTTACTGCACGAAGCAATGCAATATCCTGTACAATCACCTGACGGCTGACTCCTAATTCTTTTGCCAATTCTGTTCCGGACAAAGGTTTTCCCTTCTCCCCCAGCATCTTAATGATGGTATCCCGGCGCATCTGCCCTTCCATTTTCTTTCCTCCTGACACAGTTACTTAATCCTCTTCAATCACATGAATTTCCAAAAAATCAAATTCAATTTCTTCCACAAAATTATCCTGATAAAACCTGGTCTTTGCATGCCGCTTAAATTCATCCACATTGCGGTCTAACCAGATTGGTTTTCCCAAATCAAAGGTATAGCACACCTCATCTAATGCCCGGAACACCTTATGGGTTCTGGTATCCCCGGAGTCATCACAGATGGTGGTATCCTTTAACATATGATTGTCTTTAAATTCTTTTGCCCATAACCGGAACATCCCTTACCTCCTCTGGCGTGCTGCCTCATACATCAGCAGTGTTGCCGCAATTGCTGCATTCAGTGATTCTACTTTTCCTGCCATTGGAATGTGGATATAGGTATCTGCCATTCTGGCAATCTCATCCGATAATCCATTTCCTTCATTTCCAATTAAAAAGCCTGTGGGTTCTTTATAATCCGGCTCCTCATAAGAAACACTGCCCTGCAGATGGGCACTGTAAAGCTTTATTTTCCGGGACTTTAACTGCATCAATATATCCTGCAGGTTTTCCGTCACGAAAAATGGTACGCGAAAGATACTGCCCATAGTGGAGCGGATGGTCTTTGGATTAAAAACATCTACAGTGGTGCGGTTCATGATAATTCCGCTGATTCCCGCTCCCTCTCCGGTTCGGAACATCGTGCCTAAATTGCCCGGATCCTGAATACTTTCAAGAATCAGAAGATGGGCATTTTCCTTTGGTATTACTTCTTCTAAGGTATAATCCGGCATTTTCACAAGACAAAGGATTCCCTGCGGTGTCTTGGTATCGGACACACTTTCAAACACATGATTGGCAAGTACTTCATAATTTTTCCCCTGCAGAACTTTTACATGGGATTCCTCTTCCATGAAATGCTCGGAAACATAAATTCTATCAAGCCAGCCTTCCGGGATTTCCCGGAACATACGGATTCCTTCCACAACAAAAAGCCTCTGTTCATTACGAACTTTGGCTTTTTTTACTAACTGAATTAAATTTTTTACCTGCGGATTTGCTGTACTGGTAATCATAATAACATCCTATCTGGAAAGATTTCTACAGATTTCATACTGATATTCCGGAATGGATTTGGTCATTGCCAGTGCCTCGTCAATATCATAATCTACGAATTCACCATTTTTATATGCTACAAGACGGTTGGATTTGCCTTCGCACAGCAAATCTACGGCAATGCATCCCATGGTAGATGCATAAACACGGTCTTTACAGGTCGGGCTTCCACCACGCTGCATATGTCCTAAGATGGTCGCTCTGGTTTCAACTCCGGTTGCTGCTTCAATTCTCTTTGCCATGCTTGCGGAATGACCGATACCTTCTGCATTTACAATAATATGATGCTGCTTTCCACGTTTTCTGTTCTCTATAATATTATTTACAAGCTTCTGCTCGTCATAATCATATTTCTCCGGAAGCAGGATATCCTCTGCTCCATTGGCAATACCACACCACAGTGCAATGTAGCCTGCGCCTCTGCCCATTACTTCAATGATGGAGCAGCGCTCATGGGAGGTTGAGGTATCACGTACCTTATCAATGGCTTCCATGGCAGTATTTACTGCGGTATCAAAACCGATGGTATAATCGGTACAGGAAATATCAAGGTCAATGGTTCCCGGTAATCCGATGGTGTTGATTCCAAGTGCTGCCAGCTTCTGTGCGCCCTTAAAGGAACCGTCTCCACCGATTACGATAATTCCATCAATGCCATGTTTTCTGCAGATTTCAGCACCCTTCTGCTGTCCTTCCGGTGTTACGAATTCCTGACAACGTGCAGTCTGTAAAATTGTTCCACCTCTCTGGATAATGTCTGCTACATCTTTTGCTTCCATATCAATAATCTCTTCCTGCAAAAGACCTGCATAACCTCTCTTAATTCCTTTTACTTTCTTTCCCTTTGCAATAGCTTCCCTTACTACCGCACGGATAGCAGCGTTCATGCCCGGAGCATCCCCGCCACTGGTTAAAACACCAATTGTCTGAATTTCTTTTGACATTCCCTGTTACCTCCTATATGTAAACACTTCTCTTTGTTCTTTATCCAATCATTTTTATTCTAATCCTTAAACTGTGGTTTTGCAATGGCTACAACGACTTTTCTACAACTTTTACATTATCTTTACCTAAGAAATTCCCAAGATCTTCTAAAAGCTCTTTTGTAATTGCAACATTTCTGTTTTCCGGCAGACGCTTCATCTGTTTTTCTGCTGCAAGATAAATAACGACATGCTCTGAGCCATCGGCATCCATCATTTTTCCATAAAGAGCACCTTCTTTTTCTTCGAAATCGCTCTTACTTGGAAACTGCAGCCACAGCTCCCGTTTCACTTCATCAAAGGAAATGATTTTCTCACAAATAAGCTTGCCGTTGCGGTCTTCTTCTGCAGTTACACGGCCTTCCACAAATACTTTGGCATCATTTTCAAGATATTTTGCATAACGCTCATAATCCTTCGGGAAAATGATGATTTCCACTGTTCCCACCAGATCTTCTAACGTAATAAATGCCATTGCCTTATTATTCTTGGTATACTTGATGACTTTATCGGTAATCATTCCACCGATACACACCTTTGCGCCATCCGATACCTTAAGGGTTCCGGTCTCTTCATCCAGTATAAAGTCTGTGGTAACGGCATTGGTATTCTTCTTTAAACGCTCCATATATTCTTCCAGCGGATGTCCGCTGATATATATGCCCAGAACTTCCTTTTCAAAGCCAAGAAGCACTTCTTTGTCATACTCTTCTACATCCGGAAGCTTGATTTCGTACTCTGCCTTGTCCTCTTCCGGTGCAATATCAAAAAGTGTCATCTGACCAGCCATTGTGGTCTTCTTTTCCTGATTCAGTGCATCCAAAAGAGAACCGTATATCATCATCTTCTGACGGCGGTTTCCTTCCAGTCCGTCTAAGGCTCCCGCTTTGATAAAGTTTTCTATGGTCCGTTTATTCACTTCTCTTCCGGAAAGTCTTGTAATAAAATCCTTTAACGTGGTAAACGGCCCACGGATTTTACGCTCCTCCACAATGGCATCAATCACCGGTCTTCCGATACTCTTAATGGCAGAAAGTCCATAGCGGATTGCCTGACCGGATACGGAGAAACCACCCTCGCCTTCATTGATATCCGGCGGCAGAATTGCGATTCCCATCTGGCGGCAGGTGTAGATATATTCTGAGACTTTGGAAGTATTGTCTAAGACTGATGTCATTAACGCTGCCATAAACTCTACCGGATAATAGTATTTCAAATATGCGGTCTGATATGCAACCACTGCATAAGCTGCCGCATGGGATTTATTAAATGCGTATTTGGCAAAGTCAATCATGTTATCATAAATCTTGTTTGCCACTTTCTCATCGATTCCTCTTGCAATACAGCCCGGAACATTTTCTTCCGGATTACCATAGACAAAGTTCTTCCGCTCCTGCTCCATTACCTTGCCTTTTTTCTTAGACATGGCACGGCGCACCAGGTCAGATCTGCCCCATGTATAACCGGCGAGGTCACGTACAATCTGCATAACCTGTTCCTGATATACGATACAGCCATAGGTCGGTGCCAGAATCGGCTCCAATTCCGGGCAGTCATAGGTAATGCTTTCCGGGTGGTCTTTTCCCTTGATATAAGCCGGAATAAAGTCCATTGGACCCGGACGGTAAAGAGAAATGCCTGCGATAACATCCTCTAAGCTCTGTGGCTTTAACTCCTTCATGAAGTTCTTCATTCCGGCACTTTCCAACTGGAAGACACCATCGGTTTTGCCGGTTCCAAGAGAGTCTAGCACTTTCTTATCGTTATAATCAATGGCATTCATATCAATTTTTTTACCGCTGCTCTTTTCTGCAAGACGGACTGCATTCTGGATTACAGTCAGTGTCCGGAGTCCTAAGAAATCCATTTTCAGAAGTCCTAATTCTTCAATGGTAGTCATGGTAAACTGTGTGGTTATGGTGCCATCGGATGCTCTTGACAACGGAACATATTCATCCATTGGTTTCTGGCTGATTACCACGCCTGCTGCATGCATGGACGTATGCCTCGGCAGACCTTCTAATCTTCTTGACATATCGATAAGTTTCTTTACCGACTCGTCGGATTCATACATGCCCCGGAGCTCCGGGTTCATCATCAGTGCCTTATCAATGGTAATTCCCAGTTCATTTGGAATTGCCTTGGCAATCGTATCTACAAAATTATAAGGCAAATCCATGACACGCCCCACATCACGGATTACTCCACGGGCTGCCAGCGTACCAAAGGTTACAATCTGTGTCACACAGTCCTTGCCATATTTTTCTACCACATAATCAATAACTTCCTGTCTTCGTTCAAAGCAGAAATCCACATCAATATCGGGCATAGATACACGTTCCGGATTTAAGAAACGCTCAAAAATCAGATTGTAACGAACCGGGTCAATATCTGTAATTCCGGTGGTGTAAGAAACAAGGCTTCCTGCGGCACTGCCTCGTCCCGGTCCCACCATAATATCATGCTCTCTCGCATAATGGATAAAGTCCCACACAATCAGGAAATAGTCCACATATCCCATATTTTTAATAACGGCAAGCTCGTCATCTAATTTCTGTAAATATTTTGGTGCATCGGCTCCATACCGCTTATCCAGTCCTTCATGACACAATTTATTTAAATAAGTCCAGGAATCATAGCCTTCCGGCACCTCAAAATGCGGCACCTTGGTATGTCCGAATTCAATTTCCACATGACAGCGGTCTGCAATCTTCTGGGTATTTTCCAGTGCCTGCAGTGCATATGGAAAAAGTGATTTCATTTCCTCTTCGGATTTGACATAATACTGTCCGCCTTCATAACGCATTCTGTCTTCGTCCGCTAATTTTTTTCCGGTCTGAAGGCAGAGCAGGATGTCATGAGGCTCTGCATCCTCTGCATTGGTGTAATGCACGTCATTGGTTGCCACCAGCTCAATTCCGGTCTCCTGACTCATGCGAAGAAGCTGCTGGTTTACCAGCTTCTGCTCCGGAATTCCATGATCCTGCAGCTCTAAAAAGAAATTGCCTTTTCCAAAACAGCGTTCATAGCGGTAAGCTACTTCTTTTGCTTCTTCATACATTCCACGTACCAGATTACGCTGTACTTCACCTGCCAGACAGGCACTTAGGGCAATAATTCCCTCATGGTATTTTTTTAACACTTCCATGTCCACACGCGGCTTATAATAGTATCCCTCCACAAAGCCTTTGGATACAATTTTCATCAGATTGCTATAGCCTGTGTTATTCTCTGCCAGAAGCACAAGATGATAGTATCTGTCCTCTCCATGTACCATCTCGCGGTCTAATCTCGAGCCGGGAGCCACATAGACTTCACAGCCAAGAACCGGGTTAATTCCCGCCTCCCTGGCTGCCTTATAGAAATCAATGACACCATACATAACACCATGGTCGGTAATCGCCCCTGCTGTCATGCCAAGTGCCTTGATTTTCTCCACATATTCTTTTATTTTATTTGAACCGTCTAACAGACTGTATTCTGTATGTACATGTAAATGGGCAAATGCCATTCCCGTTTCCTCTCTTCCGCTGTTTCTATTCTTCGCCTTTTATCACTGTCTCATATTATAACGTTTTTTGCGGAAGGTTTCAACGACCGGAAGGAGATTCTGTGTGGATTATTCCGGGGAAATTATATCAATTTGTGGCATTCGTGCTGCTACCCATATATTAACAATGCAGTGACATATGGGTAGCAGCCCGAATGCCGCAAACTCATATATTTTTCCGGAATATACATACAATAAAAAGTGTATTTTGACTTTCTTCTTCAATGTGCTAAACTATATGTGAAAAAATTAACGAAGTATATCTCAAGAGGTGATATCATGGAAAAGTCTGGATTGATTGTAGAAGGCGGCGGTATGAAATGCGCTTACAGTGCTGGAATTCTGGATGCCTTCTTAGACGACAATGTTACATTTGATTATTGTATGGGGGTATCTGCCGGTGCGGCAAATACTGCTTCTTACCTTGCCGGGCAACGTGGTCGTAATCTGCGTTTCTATATAGAGCATGTAAAAGACCCCCGCTACATCAGTATCAAAAATCTGATTAAAACCGGTTCTCTCTTCGGACTTCAATATATTTACGGAACCTTAACCAATTCCACAGGAAACGACCCGCTGGATTATGATGCCTTAGCAGCAAATCCAAGTGAATTTCATTTTCCGGCAACCAATGCTGCCACCGGAAAGGCAGAATATTTTTCCAAAGAAGATTTAGGCCGTGATGACTACCGCGGCATTATGGCAACCTGTGCCCTTCCGGGCTTCTGCAAACCGATTTCTTTTCACGGCAATTATTACTATGATGGCGGTGTTGCAGATTCCATTCCGGTTGAACGTGCCATTGCAGATGGCTGCGACAAGGTAGTAATTATCTACTGCCGTCCACTTGGCTATGTCAAGCAGCCGGAGAGTTACCGTTTTCTTTACAAAAAGATGCTACGGAAATTTCCAAATACGATTACTGCAATTGATAACAGACACTTAAATTACCGGCACTCGGTAGAAGTTGCTGCAAAATTACAAAAAGAAGGACGGGCATTTCTCTTTGCACCGTCCCATCAGGTTAAGATTGGCACTTTTACCACTGACCCGAAAATCATGCAGGAGCTTTATGATTTAGGAATCAGTGATTATAAAGCACAAAAGGATGCGCTGCGTGCCTTCTTAAACAATTAACAATATTTCTTTCTGCCAGCAGCTGCCACAACCATCAATCCAGCTGCGGAAAACATCAGAAGCAGTATTCTTCCAACCGGTGTTTCATCACCAGTTTTTATGGTTGCAGTCTTCTGTGTTGTTCCCGTCAGGGCTGCCGTATTGGAACCGGCTGCATCAGAGCTGCTTCTATTTGAAGTTCCCGCTACTGTGCCGGAACCGTTCGTTCCAGTGCTGCCTGTAGTTCCATTACTGCCTGTGGTTTCACCTGGATTGGAACCGTTTCCAGTGGAAGGGGCTTCCTTTACGGCAACTGTCACCTTTGTAGATGCAGAAGTCAGATAGTTTCCTGTCTCTGCATACCGTACGAAATAGTCACCTGCTGCAAGCTGGCTTATCTTTGTACCATCTGTAACCTTGATCCAATGAATTTCATCTGTGCTGTATTCCATTGCAGTAGTCAGGTTTTCAATGGCTCCATCACTTGCACCTGTTTTACTGGTATTTACAGCCTTCAGTCCTGTTGGTGCCGCCTGACCTGCCTTCCCTATCGTAAACTGCAGATGTGCTGCTTCATGATACACTCCAATACCTGTTATTGTTACCTCTGCATTTCCTGCATTTTTGTTATCCGAATAAGCAACGGTATAATCCGTATCCTTTGTCAGTGTCTGTCCGTCATATACCACAAGTACTTCCGGTTCCTTTGCTGTTCCATCATAAGTATAGGTCGTTGGATTCAATGTTGCTGATAAATCTGCATCTGTCATCTTACGATAACGAAGCTCCACATTCTGGGCAATCTGACCATCTGCATCCACAATGGTATTTCTGTAATCAACATCTGCCGGATTTCTCTTCCTATTTGCAATAGAATAATCTTTTGGCAGGAATCCCCGGATTGTTCCGAGACTTTCTTCCAGAGCAACGTTGGCATAATTCGAAATGCCCTGACTCACATTCTTTAATACCAGCTTTGAATCTTCATCCATTGTAAGCTTCTCTAACCAGCACCGTCCAGAACCGTCATTTCCGGATACTGTAACTTCACTTCCCTCAAGCTTTACTCCACTGTTCGTCATCCACTGTAAATCAGTCAGTGCTGCTTTTGCATTTTTAAAGGTCAGTTCCTTTGTAAGTCCGACACCGCCATTGGTAATCTTTCCCTTATAATTACCATTTGCAATGGTAAGATTGTTCCCTGAGGAAATCGTATCCAGAATCAATGTATGTCCGTTCAGGTCAAGGGTTACGGCTTTACTGTCTCCGATTGCTGCGGTTCTTCCATTTCCATAAATATCTTTCACAAATTTGATGGTATCTCCATCTTCCAGGTATCTGAAATCATTATATGCTCCGGTTCCACCGAAGTCTCCATTCAGCATTCTCTTAGTCGTTCCATCCGTTCCAATCAGCTCTGCATATTCTATGTCATATTCTCCACAGACCATACATCTGCCGGAATATCCTGCTAAAATCGGATGTTCACAGTTATCTACATCATATGTCTCGCCGGTTGCCATTATCTGTACCCAGTTTTCCCCGCCATCGCTATATTTTACGATATCATTCTGCGTCTGCAATGTTCCTCCCAGAAGTGGCGGAGTACCGGTAGCAGCACTTCCGGTTCTGGATATGGAAAGCTCACCGCCTGCTGCATTCATTAAAATGTTGCTTCCCCCTATTACAGAATGCCCTTCTGCTCCCAGAAGTGTAATGTAATTTCGTGCCTGAAGGTCTGCATCCCCTGCAATTGCTGCATTGTTCGCACTCTGCATGGATATTCTATTTGCATTTATCTTTGCATTTCCTTCGATTATGGCAGCATCTCCATTTGCCTGCAGCATAACAACTAATGAAGGTGCCGTAATCTCTGTACTTCCGGTTGATACCGCTCCCCCTTCACTGGTTATCTCAACACCATATCCATTTTCTGCATTGACAGCGAGATTTCCTTTTACCGCAGTCTTCTTTGCGCGGATTGTTACATCTTTTACTGTTTCTAATTCAAGATTGCCTTCTGCTATTGTTTCACCCACAAGAACTATCCTGCCACTCGAACTGTTCGAATTACTGTTTCCATTGGATGACAGGAAAGTATCTGTTGCTTTAAAAAATGCCTCTGTTACATTTATATTATTTCCATTTACCAGATCAAACGAATTCAGGGAACCAGTCTTTTTCAGGCTGATTTCTCCGTTCTGCTCATCCGTTGCCTCTATCAGATACTTCACCGCTCCACCTGATAAATAGATGTCCAACTGATCCGCCTCAAGCTTAACTGAACCGGCAGAGATAAATACATCACCAGTAACATCGTCTGCATCTAAAGTTATCTCCCCGGCGGTTTTTAAATCCACCAGAGAAAGTCCCTTTATAAGAGCATTTCCACCCCTTCCAGAAACTTGAATATCTCCGGTATATTCATCCGCCTTAAGTACTGCATCTGCAGTTCCTGTAACCAATGTTTCTGTATCATTATAATTTGTCAAATAAAAGTTACCATCCCCTTTCAATGTCAGGGTTCCATTTTCAATCTTTAAGATTTCTGTTGAACTTCCTCCGTTCGAATATATTTTTACACTTCCTTTTACTTCCATTATACCTGCACTATAATAGATATATGCTCCCGGAAGAGCCGCCGGGTCACATTCACTCATGGTTCCACTCCCTCTGCTTCCTCCGAATTCATAGTATCTGCCATCCTCTAGTTCCGTTCCGTTTATGGATACCTTCAGTCCCTCTGCATGTACCGGTATTACTTCCTGCATTCCGGTAAATACAGTCATCAGCAGCAGTAACACTGCCAAGATTCCACATGTTTTCTTTTTTAATTTCATAAGTTACCTCCCAAATTTATTTTTCTCTTACGAAATATTTTTCAAAATGAATTTGTATACCAATTTCCTTTATACCATTCTTTTTGAAGGCTTGTCAATCGGGGTGGGATGAAAAGCACTTTAGTGGGATGAAAGATTCGTATTTTTTCGACAGGTATGCTATAATAATGCCTGAAAAGCCAGGAAATCGAAAGGAGGCTATCTTATTGCGGTTTGCGATTGTTGATGACAATATAGAAGAAATACATATGACAGAGCTGCTCATCCGGGACTGGTGCGGCAGCCATAACATAACGGTCTGCTGTGATACCTTTACCGAAGGGGATGCTTTTTTGTTGTCCGCCGCCTCGAATTCCTATGATTTTGTGCTATTCGATATTTATCTTAAGGAAGCAAACGGGATTGACCTTGCGGTTTCTTTTCGAAAAATTTCGCCGAAGACACCGATTGTCTTTCTGACCTCCAGCTCGGAATATCATGTGGAAGCTTTGCATGTCCACGCTTTCGACTATCTGCAAAAACCGATTACCAAAGCTGCCATCCATCCGTTATTAGATGACCTTCTGGCTGTCCGTCCTGTTTTGGATTCCCATTTATTTCTGACCGTAAATACCAACAAGACGAAGCTTCCGATTCTTTATTCGGACATTCAATATATTATTTCAGATTCAAACTATCTTATTATTCATACCAGCGAAGAAATCCGCTGCCGTATGCTGTTTCGGGATGTTACCCGCACGCTTTCGGAGGATGAACGTTTTTTGACCATTAACCGTGGTGTTATGGTAAATCTGGACTATGTTTCTTCCATGGACGGAGCAGTCTGCATGATGAATGATGGAGCATCCTTTTCCATGAACAAAAAGCAGTCTAATACCCTTCAGCAGACTTATATTACCTGGCAATTTACCCAACGCACAAAGTCACTTTTACACGGAGGTCTGTCATGAATCCTTTTACTGTTCTGATTGCCGCAGCCCATTACGGAGTTATTTTCCCGGGTATTTTTATCTGCATCGTTCCGGTTGCTGACTGGATATCAATTCCCCTGCGGAAACTCTTTTCTGTTCTGATTCCGGTTATGACTGCAATTTGTCTGATTTTAGGCTGCGTTGAATCCACCGGGAATTATGATGCAAATCTGTTCTTTTTCCCACTCCTGTCCGTATGCCTTATTGTATATTTTATTACGGTCCGCCTGAGTAATCTAAAGCTCTGGTATTTATTTTTATGTGCCACCGCAGCCCTTTCCTTTGGCTGCATTGCCAACGATTATATCATTGCTTATACCGTCCCTTCTTCCAATGTAGATGACAGCTCTGTTCCGGGACTGCTCTTACAATACGCCATCAGCTTTCTTATTATGTTCTTATTTATCGTCATAAAAGATAAGCTGAAATGGATTTTCGAAAATGTAAATCAGCCTTTATTCTGGTGGCTTACATGGATTATTCCTGCCATTATTACTTTTTGTAATATCTTTATGCTGCCTAAGGACTACAACAATATCCGTGTAGGCCGGGTATTTGTAATTGCCATGGTTATCGAGGTGGTTCTTTTTATCTTTTTTATAACCTTCCAGATTCTGCTTTATCTCATTGCCGTTACAACTGCACAGAAAATCAAAGCAGATACCACTTCGATTATGTACCGCGCCCAGGCAAGCCAGTATGTCAAGCTTCAGAATTATCTCGATCAGTCCCGTCAGGAGCGGCATGATTTCAAACATACCATTGCAGTTATGCAGGAGCTGGCCCAATCCGGGCAATATGAAGAATTAAAAAATTATATGTCTGATTACCAGATGGAAACCGGCAGACATTCCATGCAGTATCTTTTCTGCCAAAACATGGCTGTGAATGCAGTTATCAGTTACTATGCTTCCCTTGCAGAATCCTGTCATATCAAAATGGATTTTAAGGTTATTGTTCCCCAGAAGATTTCTATTTCTGATGTAGACTTAAGCCTGCTTTTCGGCAATCTTTTGGAAAATGCCATCCATGCCTGCTGTCAGGTTCCGGTGGAAAATAGATATATCCACCTCAGTTCTGACCTTAACAGTCCGGGCACCATATATATCACAATGGTAAACAGCTTCAATGGAATTGTAAAAAAGATGAACGGGCAGTTTCTGTCTACAACAGAAAGCGGCAGCGGTATTGGACTTCTTTCTATCCAAACCACTGCCGAACGTTATCATGGTTCTACCCGGTTTTATAATGAGGAAACGGAGTTTATTTCAAATATTATGCTGCGGTTATCTTAAGAGAAAGCTATTTCATCATATGATTGTAATGGATTCCTGTTTCATTTGAGACCTCCCTGTTGCCGGATGTATCTATTTTACTGTATCAGGTATAAGACTTCAAGATGCTTTACTTATCTCTCGCGGACTTTCAAAAAAATAGGACTTAAATCATTCAAACCCTTGTTGTATAAGGTTTCTCTTGATTTAGTCCTATTTTATCATCTAATTTAATTACTGAAGATCCTCATCTCTTAATCCATCGGAACCATCCGCATGCTCAAATGCTGCAAGTTCCGGATGTTCTCTCTTTTCTTCCGTATAGTTCTCATAAGGTGCTTTCTTATGTTTCTGTTCTGCCCAGATACGGTCTGCAACCGGTCCCCACTCTTCTGCATAGTGGTCACACTTAGAGCAGAGATGCTCAACAGTCTCTTCTGCCTCAGCGTTTGTTCCCTTCGCACCAGTCTTGTTTACCATTTCTCTTAAGAGCTTTGGATTCTCAAGCATCGGACATGGACGCAGGTGGTTTCTGTTAAATGGCTGTCCTTCATGATATGCCTTAAACAATGGGCTCTGCAGCATCTCAAGGATTGACTTATCATGGATATTCGAATCCGAGAAATGGATAAATACGCACGGTTCTGCGTCTCCCTGTGCATTAATATGGAAGTAGTTACGTCCACCGGCAATACATCCGCCAACAAATTCTCCGTCATTCTGGAAGTCCATTGGGAAAAATCCGATATCATTGTCTCCAGTACGAACCCAGCGAATCTTCTTAATAATTTCTTCCCGCTGTTCCAATGTCGGCATCAGCTCCGGAGCTGCGTTCTGTCCTACCGGCATATAATGGAAGTAGAAACCGAAACGTGCGCCCTTATCAGCAATGAAACGTAAGAATTTCTCATCGGTAACAGCCTCAACATTGGCTCTGGTATAGCAGATAGAAGTTCCGAATATGATACCATATTGTTTCAACAGATCCATTGCCTTCATAACGGCTGCATAATGTCCGTCACCACGACGTCCGTCATTTGTCTCAGGTGTTCCCTCAATGGAAAGAAGGAATGTAATATTTCCAAGTTCTACAATCTTCTTACACAACTCCTCATCAATCAGAGTAGAGTTGGAGAAAAGACCGAACATACAATCATTATGCTTCTCAGCAAGTTTTAAAATATCATTCTTACGAACAGTCGGTTCTCCACCTGTCATAAAGTAAAGATAAGTTCCAAGTTCCTTACCCTGTGTAACAATCTTATCCATATCCTCATAGGACATGTTATTCTTGTGGCCATATGTGCCGGACCAGCATCCTACACAATGCATATTACATGCGTCTGTCGGGTCAAAAAGAATCAGCCATGGAATATTACAGTTGTACTTCTCACGGTTTGCCCTGATTGTCTTTGTTCCACGGAAAAATGCTTCATATCCTAAATTCAGAAGGAATTTCTTAGCATAATTTGGATTTGTCTCATCCAGAACACGGTTTACAAACTTCACCCATCTGTTCTCCGGATTCTTTACATACTCTCTGACCTTATCCAATGTTGCCTTGTCTGCGCCATTTCCCCAGAAAGTCTCTGCCTTATCAATAAGTTCAAGGAATGTTTCCTGTCTTTTCGCGATATCATCTGTCTTAGTCAACTTACCTACGATGCTATTGGTCATTATCTCAAAAGCTTTTCTTTCTACTTTGTGCTGTGTGTTTTCAACGAATGAAGCCATGCTAACTTCCTCCCTCTTTTTTCTTCTATGTATTTTAACATTTATTAGTATAAGAAACAATGCGTTTTTTTGACATATACAATAGATTTTTTTTGTATGGTCAAGTTATACTTTTTCGACAATTTGTATATCTGACAGCACAAATTGTCCATTTTGTTTATAACTGCTCATCATAGACAAGTCCTTTGATATCGTCCTCGGCAAGTTTATGCTCCGCAACCTTTTTCTCTGCTTCACTCTTTAAAAGGCTGCTCTGGGTCTCCTTGTCTAATTTTGTATCAGTCTTCTTATCCTCTTTCTTGTCTGCATCCTTCTTATCCGTATCTTTCTCATTTTCTTTGATGGTCTCATCGATGTGGTCTACTGCTTCCCCAATCAGTCCTAATGTTGCTTCATCGGATGCATTGTCTAATATTTCTTCCGCTTCCTTCTGGCTGTCTATCATATCATGATGCTTTAACCGTTCCGTATGTACTGCCCGGAGGTATCCGTTATCCTCGGCTCTTTCCTTTCCAAGGTCTTTTATCTTGCTTCTGTATTCTGACTCCATTTTATAGTAGTCCATGGACTCTTTCTGATAGTCTGTCATTCCGCCTTTCTGTAATTCTGAGACATGCTCTAATTCTTCTTTGGAAAGCATGCTTCTTCCTTCTGCTGTACTGGCTTTCTTTAAAAGGTCAAGGTCTGCCTCTTCCTGGCTGCCATCCGCTACCTGGTAACGTCCCTTTAATTCAGCTTCCTTATTCTGTAAGTCGCGGATTTCACTCTGATAATCTTTTATCTCGCTGTCAATTTCCTTAATGTGGGCACGCCGCTCGTCCATCTCTTCATCCACTGCGTGCTCACCGGAAAATGTATCCATAATCTTCTTTAATGCTTCTTTCTGGGCATTTGCCATCTTCTGTCCAATCAGATCTGTCTGATTCAGATTAAGACCGGCACCTTTTATTACATTGCTGTCATTCTTATTATCCTGCTTCTTATCATCTGACTTTGCACTTCCCTGTGTCCCGTCATTCTGATATAAGCTCTGTGTCCCAAAACTGGTATTGATTCCATTCATATACGCTTCCCTTGCCTTTCTGCAACGCTTATCCGGTTATCGGATATTTCTTTCACTGTTGTATACACTTTTATAAATAATACATCGGTTTTCCACTGCGTTTTCCTAAGAGTTTTGGTCTTATTTTTCCTTTACAATAGCTTTCGTCAGAATCCATTCTGCCCACTGGGCATAATATTTTCCTAGAGGATGGGCATCATCACTGGTATACTGGGCATCGAGGTTTCCTGCCCCATCATCAAAGATTTCATTCACATCAATATAATAGGTCTGCTTCTGGTCACATAAGGACTCCACCACGTCATTGAGCCAGTCAATATTGGCATTGTTATAAAGGCTGTCCGAATCGGATTTTGCCTTGGAAACATGAAGACTCGCCTCTAAGAATAAAATGGCATCCGGCTGCATTTCCCGTATTTTCTCTACCACTTCACGATATTGCTTTTCTATGCTTGCATGTGGATATCCCAGTTCATTGATACCTAGCATCAGATAAATCTTTCCGTAATTTTTCCGGCTTAACACTTCATCCAAAGTTTCTTTTCCATAGCCCGGCATATCCACCTCTGTTTCAAACAGCTTAAAGGAACTTAAGCCAATCGTTGCAAATACATCCGCATCCCCAAGGTCTGCATACTCCGATAATCCTACTGTTCTGGAATCTCCAATAAATAAAGCATCGGAAAAATAGCTGATATCCTCTGTTGTAAAGGTTCCCTCCTGCTCCGTATCTGCCACCGTTTCATTATCCTTGGTACCTGTTTTATCTTCTGTATTTTCTGTACTATCAATATCTTCTTGTCCTGTACCGGCTTTATCTGTGCTGTTTTCTTCCGTTCCGGCAACTGCTTCCGCCGGCTCTTTTTCTGTGTCTGTCACCTGTGCCAGTTCTTCCTGCCTTGCCTTCTTCTCCTGCTCCGCAGTTACAAGCTTTACGGTAATCACCGGGAATGCAATCACAAATGTCAGCAGTAAAAGTATAGTAAATTTATATTTTTTCATCGTATTTCCTCACTAGAATCTGAAGTATAAGAATGGATCATCCATTCCAAGATACATACAATATACGCTCGCCCAGAATAATGCCAGCAGCAGTAAAATCACCCAGAGGCGGTTCTTATTCTTCTTAAGGAGCTTCTCCTGAACACCTGTTGCAAACAGGATACCAAGCACCAGATAAATGCCATAGGTCTTACCATATTTCAGATAATCTCCCTGAAACAATACCGTTCCGGTACTGCCAAAGAATGGGAATAATTTCTGTAAATAAATGCCAAGCTGGCTTAAATCCGTAATCACAAAGACCAGCCAGGAAAGTGGTATCCAGAGTATCATATAAATATGGCCAAGCGCCTTATGCCGCTCCAGCACTTTTCCAAGTCCGGCTTTTTCCACGAATAATAAGACAAAAAGCAAAAGTCCCCACAGTACAAAGTTCCAGCTTGCGCCATGCCAGAGCCCTGTCAGAAGCCATACCACAAACATATTGCGGACGGTCTTTGCAAAACCACCGCGGTTGCCGCCCAGCGGAATGTATACATATTCCCGGAACCAGCCACCCAGTGTCATATGCCAGCGGCGCCAGAAATCCGTCATGGACACTGCCATATACGGATTGTTAAAGTTCTGTGGAAAGTCAAAGCCCATCATCCGCCCCAGTCCGATTGCCATCAGGGAATACCCATAGAAGTCAAAATATAACTGCAGGCTGTATGCCACAATGCTCATCCATGCCAGCGGTGTGGAAATGCTCTCATAACCGATTGCTGTCACCTCTGTCCAAAGATGTCCCACCCGGTTTGCCAGCAATACTTTATAAGCAAGTCCCAGTGCAAATACCTTAAGTCCGGATTCCACCTTTACCATGGAATGTTTTCTCTTATGAAGCTGCTCCTGAATCAGATGGTAATTGACAATCGGTCCTGCAATTAACTGCGGGAACATGCATAGATACGTTCCCAGAGAAATCAACGATTTTTCCGCTTTTGTTTCCCTCCGGTACACGTCCACCAGATAGGAAATAATCTGGAACGTATAAAAGCTGATTCCAATTGGCAGAATCAGATTCCATGTTTCCAGTTGTACCTTAACGTGCATTGCACCAAAAAGGGCATTCAGATTCTCTATAAGAAAGCCCAGATATTTAAACAGAATGAGCCATCCTAAATCATAGACGATTCCAACCACAAGCCAGGCTTTCCTCGCCCGCTTCGTCTTCTGTGCCGCAATCAATTTTCCAGCCACGAAATTGACCACCACAGACATAATCATAAGTAAAAGATAACCCGGATTTCCCCTGACACCATAGTAATAAAAACCAAGGCTGGCAAGGAAAAGCCAGGCATTCTTATAAGAAGCCGGCAGGATATAATAAACCAGAAAAAATACCGGCATAAAATACATGATAAATGCTATGCTGCTAAAAACCATCTTTCGTATCCTCTCTTTACTATCTTAAAATGGTATTATCCATTCATTCTTTACCATTCATTATACTCTTTATAGATTAGACGTTCCAGATGAAAAAAAAGTTTCTTAAATTCCGTATTTCGATAAATTTCTTCTCTGACAGTAAAAAGAAAGTCCTGATGTCACAAATTCTGCCACCGGAACTGCCAGCCAGACTCCCTTTAATCCGATAATTTGCGGCAGAATCAGTAAAGAGGCCAGAATACAGACAAAGGTTCTGCTGAAGGATACCAGTGCAGATGTTTTTCCATCAGAAAGTGCCGTGAACAGCGAAGAGGTAAATACGTTATAGCCGCTGAAAAGATAGTTGATGCCAAACAATGCAAATCCCGTAACTGTCATTGCAAAGGTATGACTGCTTTCTGAGACAAATACTGATGTAATCGGCTTCGCCAGAAGAATCGATGCCACCGCCATAAAGCCAGAGGATATTTTTACAAACCGGTTACTGATATGGTAAACGTTACTTAATTTTTCACTGTTCTTTGCTCCGTACTGGAAGCTGATAACCGGTGCCACACCCATGGAAAATCCAAGATACAGCGCATTGAATAAAAACTGTCCGTATAAAATAATGGTAATTGCAGCTACCCCGTCTGCTCCAACCATACGCATCAGAATAATATTAAAAAGGTATGTAATTACTGCATTGGAAAGGTTCGTTACCATCTCGGAAGAACCGTTGGTGCAGGACTGCCACAATGCTTTTCCATCCCAATGGAAGCGGGTAAAATGAAGTCCTTTTCTTTTCACCAGGAAATAGATGACTCCCACTACCGCAGGAATCATCTGTCCGATGCCTGTTGCAATAGCTGCTCCGGCAATGCCAAGCTGCATTGGCCCCATAAAGACATAATCTAAGATTGCATTGGCTACACCTCCGGCAGTAATCAGTCCGAGTCCATATGCAGGTTTTCCTGCAGTCACAAAGAAGCACTGAAATAAACTCTGCAAAATACAGCACGGTCCAAAATACATCATATCAATAAGATATGTTTTCCCATTTTCGAATAAAGAGTCGTCTGCTCCTAATGCATATACAATCGGTTTATGAAAAAGTAATACAATAACCAGCAGCACCAGACTTACAGCAACTCCTACCACTGCAAGAAAAGTAAAGTTCTCACATGCTCCCTTTTCATCTCCCTCACCCATTTTTCTTGCTACCACTGCACTTCCACCGGTTGCTAACATAACGCCGATTGCAATGAGAATACAAATAACCGGCCATACAATATTGACTGCAGAAAGAGCGCTTTCTCCTACCAGTCTTGACACAAAGATTCCATCTATGATTGTATACAATGACATAAATACCATCATAATCATAGATGGCAATGCAAATTTCAATAAGGATAATGTTTTAAAGTTCTGATTTAATGAATTCGACATGATAACCTCCTTGTCTTATGAATCACTATTTGCTATCATAAACTATATGGTAACCATATAGTCAAGGAGATTTTTTTAATGAGTAGAAATGAATATCTGACCACCGGAGAAGTTGCCCGGATGATGGGCACTACAAAGAATACACTGTTTCACTACGACCAGCTTGGCATTTTTTCACCCGAAGCAAGAGGGGACAATGACTACCGCTACTACACCGTCCGCCAGATGGATGTGTTAGATGCCATTATCACGCTGCGGGAACTTGGCATGCCTCTGTCGGAAATTAAAGAATACATGGAACACCGAAGCCCGGAAAATTATGCCACACTTCTTACGAAAGAAAACGCTGTCATCGAACAGCAGATTCGTGCATTAAAAGAAAAGCAGAAGTGGATTCAAAGACAGCAGAAACGAATTAAAACCAGCCTGACTACAAATCCGGATATCATTGAAGAAGTCTCTCTGCCAGGATTTTATATTGCAGCACACCCTGTCAGTTCTTCCGATGATAAGACCATCTCCGTAAAAGTCAGTGAGCTTCTGAACTCCTATTATGAAAGCAAGGAAACTACCGGTTTTACAGTGCTTTATATCCAGATGGAGCGTGACCTTGCCCGGGGTGCCCACAATCTTTATCACGAGGTATGCCTTGCCATGCAGACCCCTCCCAAGAAAATGCCTTACCGGATTCTTCCGGCTTCTAAATGTCTCGCTGCCTATCACCTGGGAGACTGGGATGATATTTCACTCGCTTATGACAGGCTGCGCAGCTACATGAAGCAGCACCAGATTACTTCATCCGATGGCAGATTCTATGAAGAAGAATTGATTAACGCTACCATGACGGATAAACGAAGTGAATACCTTACCCGCATTATCGTCAGAATCTAAAAAGCAGCATTACTTTTTTATTTTCCTGTAATGCTGCTTATCTATTTTACAGTGCCCCAAGAATCTCTTTTGCCCGGTCTATCTGCTCCTTTGTAGGCGGGTCTACGCCTTCTAACTGGTATGGAATTCCAAGTTCCTTCCATTTAAAGACGCCTAAGGTATGATATGGCAGCACTTCCACCCGCTCTACTGTCTTAAGGGTATCAAGAAAACTTCTTAAGCGGTGAAGCTCATCCTCTTCTGTTGTAATACCCGGCACCAACACATGGCGGATCCACATTGCTTTGCCATGGTCTGATAAATAAGCTGCCATTTCCAAAATATTCTGATTCGTCTGTCCGGTGAGTTTCCGGTGTGCTGCATCATCCATATGCTTAATGTCTAACATAAAGAGGTCTGTATATTTCATCAACTCATCAAATTTACTTTTAAATGGTTCTTCCAAGGAAAATGGATTGCCAGAGGTATCGAGACAGGTATTTACCCCTTTTTCTTTTGCCAGCCGGAACAGTTCTGTTACGAAATCTATCTGTAAAAGAGCCTCTCCACCGCTTACGGTGATTCCGCCCTTTTCTTTCCAATAAGTTTTGTAGCGAAGTGCCTTTTTTAACACTTCTTCCGGTGTCATCAGCTCTCCGCCATCTTTTGCCCAGGTATCCGGGTTATGGCAGTACTGACATCTCATGTTACAGCCTTTCAAAAATACAATATATCTTACACCCGGTCCGTCTGCCGAACCAAAGCTTTCTACAGAATGGATGTGTCCTTTTATTTCACTCATATTGCCTCCTATACACCAAAATACTTACGGATGCTTAACAACCTATAAAAATGTGCAGGCTTTTTTCATTAAGCCTGCACATTCTGCTTTACCTGAATTGTGGAAAAATCGCATGCTCCCCGCAGTTCGGTTACTGTCTTAAATTACATACGCTCATGACAGGTACGGGCAATAACATCAAGCTGCTGCTCTTTTGTCAGGTCGATGAACTTAACTGCATAGCCGGATACACGGATTGTGAAGTTTGCATACTCTTCTTTCTCCGGATGCTCCATTGCATCAATAAGCTTTTCTTTGCCAAATACATTGACATTCAGATGATGAGCACCCTGGTCAAAGTATCCGTCCATTACATTTACAAGATTATCGATTCTTTCCTGCTCGTTGTTTCCAAGTGCGCCAGGATTGATGGTCTGTGTATTGGAAATACCATCTAATGCCCACTCATATGGAAGCTTGGTCAGAGAGTTCAGGGAAGCTAAAAGTCCGTTCTGCTCTGCACCGTAAGATGGGTTAGCTCCCGGTGAAAGTGGTTCGCCGGCTTTACGTCCATCCGGCATAGCTCCGGTTGCTTTACCATATACTACGTTAGAAGTAATGGTAAGGATAGAAGTTGTAGGCTCAGAATCACGATAAGTATGATGTTTCTTTAATTTATCCATGAAAGTCTTAAGCAGCCATACTCCGATTTCATCTGCACGGTCATCATCATTTCCGTACTTCGGGAAGTCTCCTTCGATTTCGAAGTCTTTTGCAAGTCCGTTCTCATCACGTACGACTTTTACTTTTGCATATTTGATTGCAGAAAGAGAATCGATAACATGTGAAAATCCTGCAATACCGGTTGCAAAAGTTCTCTTTAAGTCGGTATCCATCAGAGAAAGCTCTGCTGCTTCATAGTAATATTTATCATGCATATACTGAATCAGGTTCAGTGTATTTACATAGATGTCTACTAACCAGTCCATCATCTTGTCATATTTTGCCATTACTTCATCATAGTCAAGATATTCAGCTGTAATTGGTGCGTAGTTTGGTCCTACCTGCTCGCCTGATTTTTCATCAACACCACCGTTGATTGCGTAAAGCAGACATTTTGCAAGGTTTGCACGAGCGCCGAAGAACTGCATCTCTTTACCTGTCTGTGTAGCAGATACACAGCAGCAGATTGCATAATCATCGCCCCATACCGGTTTCATTGCATCATCGTTTTCATACTGGATTGAGCTTGTTTCAATCGAGATACGTGCTGCATAATCACGGAAGGTCTGTGGCAGTCTGGATGAATAGAATACAGTAAGATTTGGTTCCGGTGCCGGTCCCATATTCTCTAAAGTATGAAGGAAACGGAAGTCTGTCCTGGTTACCATGGAACGTCCGTCTACACCTGTTCCTGCTACATCAAGGGTTGCCCATACAGGGTCACCGGAGAATAACTGGTTATAAGAAGGAATACGTGCGAATTTAACCATACGAAGTTTCATTGTGAAATGGTCAATCAGCTCCTGAGCCTGCTGCTCAGTAAGAATTCCCTTATCCATATCTCTCTTAATATAAATATCAAGGAAAGTAGAAACACGTCCTACTGACATCGCTGCACCGTTCTGTGTCTTGATTGCTGCAAGGTATCCGAAGTATAACCACTGAACAGCCTCTTTTGCATTGGTTGCAGGTCTTGAAATATCATATCCGTAAATCTCAGCCAGTTTCTTCATGTCTTCCAGACATTTAATCTGCTCTGCAATTTCTTCTCTTAAACGGATGACATCATCTGTCATCTGTCCGCATCCGCAGTTGGCTTTGTCCTTCTTCTTCTCAGCGATTAAGTAATCCAGTCCGTATAATGCTACACGGCGGTAATCACCTACAATACGTCCACGACCGTAGGTATCCGGAAGACCTGTTAAAATCTTAGCATGACGAACCTTCATCATTTCCGGTGTATAAGCATCAAATACTGCTGTATTGTGTGTCTTATGATACTTGGTGAAAATTTCTTTTAATTTATCATTTACTTCATAACCGTAGGTCTCACATGCCTGAACAGCCATCTTGATTCCACCATATGGCATGAAAGCTCTCTTTAATGGTTTGTCAGTCTGAAGACCAACTACCTGCTCTAAATCTTTTAAGCTTTCATCGATATATCCCGGACCATAAGCTGTAATTCCGGTTACAACCTCTGTCTCCATATCAAGAACGCCGCCCTTGGCACGCTCTTCTTTCTGTAATTTCTGAAGTGCATCCCATAGCTTGTTGGTTGCATCTGTCGGCTCAGCTAAAAAGCTCTCATCTCCATCATATGGAGTGTAGTTGTCCTGAATGAACTGACGAACATTGATTTCTTCTTTCCAGAGACGTCCTTCGAATCCATCCCACTCTTTCATTTCAATCATTACGATATCCTCCTAAAAAAATGTATTCAGTATGAACACTGAATGGTTACTAAATTTACTGTCAACAGACTTTTTATTCATTGGTTTGAATTAGTCTTGTTTAACTGTAGTTAGTATATACTGACCGTTATTTTTTTGTCAATATCTTTTGGTGTTCAAAATAACATACAAAAAAAAACGAGCCAGTCCTCCAGGTTCATCGCCCAGACGGTCGGCTCGTTTTCGTTATACTTCATGTGGTTTTTCCACTTATCCGTCAGTCATATAACGGTTTTATCATAGACTATTTTTTTTCTGATTGCAATAGCTTATGAAAACTTTTTATCAACTATTTTTACCATTTTATCTGTTCTTTTCCTACAATACTTTGGAAAGGAAGTCGCAAAGACGCGGATTCTGTGGATTGGCAAAGAATTCTGCCGGTGTATTCTCTTCCTGAATCTGTCCTTCATTGATAAACATGACACGGCTTGCCACTTCTCTTGCAAATCCCATTTCGTGCGTTACCACTACCATGGTCATTCCGTCCTGTGCCAGTTCTTTCATAATTTCAAGAACTTCTCCTACCATTTCCGGATCCAGTGCGGAAGTCGGCTCGTCAAATAACATGACATCCGGATTCATTGCCAGTGCTCTTGCAATTGCAATACGCTGTTTCTGTCCACCGGAAAGCATTGCCGGATAAGTATCTGCTTTATCGGAAAGACCAACTCTCATCAAAAGCTCGTCCGCACGCTTAGAGGCCTCTTCCTTATTCATAAGTCCGGTCTGAACCGGTGCCAGCATGATATTTCCTTTTACGGTATAATTCGGGAACAGATTGAACTGCTGGAATACCATTCCAATCTTCTGACGCATCTTGTTGATGTCTACGGATTTATCCGTGATATCTGTTCCTTCAAAAGTAATCACACCGGAAGTCGGCTCCTCTAAAAGATTTAAGGAACGTAAGAATGTGGATTTACCACAACCGGATGGTCCGATGATGGCAACCACCTCTCCCTGGGCGATTTCTGTGGAGATACCATTTAATACATTTACATTTCCAAAGGATTTACACAAATCCTTTACTTCAATCAATACCTTCTTATCGCTCATTTGTTCTCAACCTCGTTTCCAGTTTATGTACACCAGCCGTTAAAATCATAACGATTATCAGGTAGATAATTGCAACACCGAACAATGGTAAGAACGGGTCATAGGTCTGGCTACGGATGATATCGCCACCCTTTGTCAGATCCGGGATTGCAATATATCCACTGATGGAAGTCTCTTTCAGTAAGGTAATAAACTCATTTGCCAGTGCCGGAAGTACATTCTTAAATGCCTGTGGCAGAATAATCAGACGCATGGTCTGCGAATAATTCAGTCCGAGGCTTCGTCCAGCTTCAAACTGTCCTTCGTCTACAGACATGATTCCGGAACGTACAATCTCTGCCACATAGGCAGCCGAATTCAAACCAAAAGCGATTACAGCCACTGCAATCTTATTATCGAGTGCAACCAGAATAATATAGTACATAATCAAAAGCTGTACCATCGTAGGGGTTCCACGCCATATGGTAAGATACACTTTACATATAAAATTCAAAACATTTAATCCACCATGTTTATCATGGGTGGAACGGATAATTGCGACTAAAAATCCAACCACAATACCCAGAAGTACTGCAAGCACTGCAATAAGCAGTGTATTGCCAAGGCCACGTAACAGATAAAGATATCTGTCTTTCTCTATAAAATCCTGTTGAAAGCTGCTTAAAAAATCGCTCAAGGTCTTTCCTCCTATACCGATTATTTATTTCTTACTACAATAACCTGGCTTGCTGTTGCATAAGTATCTGTAAAGTCAATGTTCTTAAGACGGTCTTCTGTTACAGTCATTCCTGCTGCACCAAAATCTGCTTTACCGGAAGATACTGCTGCGATGATTGCATCAAATTCCATATCTTCAATCTCTAAATCATAGCCAAGCTTGTCACAGATTGCTTTTGCGATGTCTGCATCGATACCAACTACGTTGTCACCATCATAATATTCGTATGGCTCAAACTGTGCATTGGTTGCCATGGTAAGTTTTCCGTTTGGATATTCTGTTCCCTCCGGAGTCTCATATGGATGCTCTCCTGTTTCATCACCAATATAGTTGCTGATGATAGTATCGATTGTTCCGTCGGCTTTTAACTCTTCGATTGCTTTGTTGAATTCGTCTGTTAAATCTGTGTTATCTTTTGCGATACAGATTGCATATTCCTCTGCATCAAAGGTATCATCTAAGATTTTCAAGTCATCATTCTTCTCAACAAATGCCTCTGCAGGCTGCTTGTCGATGATTACACAGTCGATCTTACCGGTCTTTAATGCCTGGATTGCATCAGAACCTTTGTTGTAACGCTCTACGGTGCTTCCTTCGTCCTCGTATGCTGTTGCATCGGCATCTCCGGTTGTTCCAAGCTGAACACCGATTTTCTTTCCCGGAAGGTCATCCTTGGAATTTACTGTGTTTGCAGCTACAGATGAGCCACATCCTACCATTGCTACTGTCATTGCTGCAGTTAATAAAAGTGCTGCAAATTTCTTCATGTTCTTCATATTTATTCCTCCTCTGATTATAATTATGTGAATTTATATTTCATACAGCATCATAAAATATATCAACATAACGCCTAGTATAGCATGATTCCGCCTATTTCACAAGTACCCGGAGAGTATTTGTCTGCATTTAAAAATACATTTTTCCATGTATTTTTAAACAGGCGGTACCTCAGTAGTTTGCATATTCGCTTCATAATTGTTATAATGTGCCAAGAAAAGTGATGATACTTGAGGAGGTTTTTTCATGAAGCGATTTGGCAGAATTATGTTCTGTTTTCTTCCGGCTCTGCTGGCATTTGGCCTGCAGCAGCTTATCTCCATTCCGGCAGTAGGGCTTGCCCTGCTGGGTGGTTTTTATACCAAAGGGGCAACTTCTATCGATGACTGTATGGATGCATTTTTAAATATTATTTCCACCGCCAATTTTAATGCCGGTGTCAGTGCAGCCTACGGTACTGTTGCCCTTGTGGTATTTGCCTACTGGTATTATAAAAAGTTCCGGCAGACAGAACCGGAAAATGTACGGAAACCATTTAATATTCCGGTTATCTTCGGCATTCTTATTACTGCAGTAGGATTACAGTATATTACCAATTACATTGTATCTTTTACTGCAGCCATTAACCCGCACTGGCTGGAATATTACAGTAACCTGGTAGAATCGGTGGGACTGGATGAGCCTTCCCTGATTCTGGTTCTCTATTCCGTTCTGATTGGACCTGTCTGTGAAGAACTGATTTTCCGTGGACTGACTTTGAAATATGCCAAAAGAGCAATGCCTTTCTGGGTTGCTAACCTCTTGCAGGCACTGCTCTTTGGTGTGTTCCATATGAATATGATTCAGGGTGTTTATGCTTTTGTGGTAGGAATTGTTCTTGGATTTATCTGCGAGAAAAGCCGCAGCATTTATCCTTCCATGCTTTTCCATATCCTCTTTAACCTCTGGGGAACCTTCTCTCCTGACTGGTTTATGTATAAAGCAGATACCGTTCCGTTCTTCTTCCTGTGGTTCTTTGTTGGTGCAGGACTACTGGTTGCAGGACTGCTCCTCTTTTTCTTTGGAGTAAATAAAAAATATCCAAAAATTGAAAATTCTTATTATTCTTAATATCCTTTTGCAATTTTCTTTCCCTGCAAAAGGCTCTGGTTTTGATTTACAAAGGAGCGTGTCCTCTCTTTTAATAATAGTTTTCGTCCTTCCGGGGTTCTTGTATATACCACATGGTATGGTCCAAGAGCCCTTTTCATATGTTTTTCAAAAATCAGGGCACGTTCCTTTTGTCTTCCGAATATTTCCGGGACACTGTAACACTCTCTTGATGTGCCAAAGATTTTTTCCCGGATAAGAAGATATCTTGGATTATCAATAACACCCCACAATTCTTCCATGCAGGCAGAATAGGTTGTCTTATCTCTGGTGGTTCCACCTTTAAGCCAGGTACCTACCACAAGTCCGTTAAAGGATTCTACTTCTGTCCTGCAATGGGCACCATCCTCTAATTCCCCGCATTCCCTCAATGCATCTAGCATTGCTTCGCTAAGCTGTTTCATCCGTCTTGCCGGGGTGCTGAATTTAAACAGACGTATCCCCTGATAGACAATTCCGGCAAATGCGGCTAACAGCGCAATTCCAAGTAACAGGAAAGCCGGATGATTACCAAGCTTCTGTGCCATCATTCTTCCACTCATTAAGAGCATTGCAAGTATTACCTGTATGATTTCTATACAGACCGCATTAATAAAGATATATCCGGTTTCTATTTCTTTTGCTGCAATTTCATCTATCTGTTCTATTTCCATCTGATTTCGCACTTCCTGCAAGGACTGGTTCCATCGCTGCCTCAATGCATTTCTGTCCTTTGCACGCTCAAGCATCATGCGGTTTGCTTTATCTACCTCATATTTTGATGTTATCTTTGGAATGTCCAGCCGACCGATTCCGCTTTCGATTACATCTTCCCTGCAGGATACTCCTAAAAATGATTCAAACCGGCGTTCCAACATTTCATAATCGCCCTCTGCATCGGTATTACTCTGCTGTCCCCGCTCTTTTGGAAAAATGCAGGCAAGATGCCAGATGTTTCCGGTCTTATCCGGCTGCTCTCTGTCGGTACGGATTGCTCTTCCACGCATCTGGTTACTCAGCATAAAAGACCCTACATAAGTTGCCAGTATCAGGGAATTGATGCACGGTGCATCCCAGCCTTCTCCCAGCAATGACTTGGTTCCAATCAGTGTATGAATCTCTCCCTGGCGGAATAACTCCGTCACAACAGCTACGGTGTGGGTACTCTTTCCTTTTATCATAAGCTGTCCGTATCCGGTATCTCCCAGTGGATTTAACGTTCCGCTGCAGCCATACTGTGCCAGCAATTCCGGCAGTTTTGCTTCCACTGCCATTGGAACGATTATCACTGTTCCGCTCAGTACACCCAGCCGGATTCCAGTCATGTTCTGTCGCCTTAAATATTCAAAAATCGGCACTGCACCAAGCTCTGTTACCAGTGTATCTTTACTTCCAATCTCCGGCAATTTGTCTTTCTTAATATAATCGCAGAGAACCAGAAGGCGTAAATCATTTCCCAGTGCCTCATACTCAGCCTGCACAATGGTATGGATGCTCTCCATCTTTCCCTGGCTTTTCATAAGTACCTTTTTTATGGCTTCATTATCCCGCAGTGCAACCTTGTTCCGGTAGATGGCTCCTGCCTCTTTTAATTCCTGCAGCAGGCTTTCCCGCTCTGCTTCCATCATGGTATAGGACTCTCTGTCCTCATAAAGAACACCCTGCAGTAACACTTCCATCCAGTGTGCATCCATTCCCGGCAGCTTTCCCTTTGTTCCGATGAGCTTCCTTAAATAACCGGAAAATGGAATCCCTTTTGCCTGGCAGTATACCAGCAGTGCTGTAAAATACTCCGGTTTATCTAAGAACCGCTCACTGTATTCTTCCGGATGCATAAGCCCCTGATGGGAAGATACGATTCTTCGCAATGTCTCATCTGCCATCATTTTCTGCACCTGCATCTGCATCCGCTTCTGATGTTCCCTGACATATGCTTCCTCTTCTCTTGTCGGCCAGTTAAAATAAACGTAGTCCTGATGCGGACAGAGGCTTCCTTCTTTTACCAGTTCCGGCGTAAAGATTTCTTCATCAATCGGTCCGCACATATCGATATAACGCTTCCACTGTGCCGGTGTGCTGTCATATGGCGGTGTTGCTGTCAATGCAATGATTTTCACATCCGGCAGCTTGTCTAAGAAAGTCTCCAGTGCCTTCCACCACTCACTACGAAGGTGATGTGCCTCATCCAGACAAATTGTTGTAATACCGGCTTCCTTTACTGCCTTAAAAATATCGAAATCCCGGTAGTCAACCTGCTCCGTTTCCTTCTCTCCATCTGCTTCTTCTGTCACTCCGCCGGCTGCCACTTTACTGTCTGCCGCATCTACTCCATCCACCGCTTCACTGGCTGCTGCATCTTCCTCTGCCGCTTCCCCGCTGTCCTCTTCCAGTGTGCCCTGCTCCCGCTTCATGGCACTGTACAATGCCTGATAAGTCGTTGCAGTCATCTGTTTCATCTGTTTCAAATTATTGGATAATATTTCCTGTGGATCTGCCTCTTCGGTTAAGAAGCCCTCCTTTATACGCATCAGCCATTGCTGGCGGATGGTAATGCTAGGTGAAAAAATAAGGCAGGGTGCTCCCAGCCTCCGAATCAGTTCTATTCCAAGTGTAGTCTTGCCGGAACCCGGCGCTGCCACAATATGTATCTTTCCATCCTTCAAATACTGCTGTGCATGTAAGAGTACTCTTTCCTGATAATCTCTCCACTTTCCCCGAAATTGCAGGATTCCCTCATATCCTGTGTTCATAAATTTCCCTCCATCAACATTTTAATAAATGCAGTATCGCGATATATCCACGGTTCCTTCGAAAATGGCTCATTTGCTTTTACAATCTCTTCCGGTGTCATCCATTCCAGATGATAGCCTTTTGCCTTCTCGCTTTCTGTCATATGCGGTTCTGTTGTTCTCTCCTTAACTGCACAGGCAAAGAAATAGGTGTGACAGTGATATATTTTATCTGTTTCAAATAAATCACGGCGTTTTTCTTCTATCTCGCCCAACAGCTGCATACTTCCCGGGCATAATATCAAGCCGCCCTCTTCTAATACTTCTCTGGAAAGTGCCGTTTCAAAATCTTCCTCACCATCCATGCCGCCGCCTAATATTTTGCAGTCCCCTGCCCTTCCGCGCTGGACTGCAATTTTTCCATTCTTTTCTATGATTGCCCGGACGCACTTTCTTTCAAATACTGGCATGCCATCCTCATAATCTTTTTTATCTAATACCAGAAGTATCTTACTTTCCGTCATTTTCGTTTCCTCGCTCTTGTCAAAGTTACCTAATCTGCCCACTGAAAACTGTTTACCATGGTCTCTGCTGTCCGTATAGGTACCTTCACCATTTACCTGGGCATCACTGCCCTGCACCTGCATCATAAGCTGTGAAAGAATAGTCCTTTGTATTAATTTCTCACCATAATATGTAATGTCGGTTGAAATCGCATTACTAATAGCTAGTATACCATAAACATACTGTTTTTGGGAAGAAATGTCCTATTTCATCCAATAAACAGCTATCTTGTCGCTTTCTACTCTCCAAAGTCATAGTAAGCAGTTGGTTTATCACCAAAGATACCTCCTCTTACTGCCAGCACAAAGTTTCGCTTAGCAAGCACTTGATGCGTTTCTTCTACGTATGCATATTGTCAAGTGTATGTGTCATATTTTATATTCAAAATAAAAAAGGCTGCTACTCTCTAAAAAATAACAACCTTTCTTACTATATCAGCCTTTTGGAATTTGACCATCGACATACAGAATGTGATTAACTAACCACTCTGTGAGATATTTTAAAATTCCCATAATCTGTTCATCTTGATCTTCTACCTCATCATTGTGATGTTCCATAAATTCATCAAGTTTATGTATAAATTCCTGATGTTGAACTTTCTGTGTAAATATCTTCTTATAATTAATAGATTCCACCAAAACATTTCCTAATTTTCCTGGAAATATCAGAATCAACAAAACCTTTCTTCGCCATGTCATCGAGCATCTCACACGTTTTTTCGTGCGATAAACCTTTCTTATATGGTCTGTCCTCGGTTAATGCCTGATAAATATCAATACATGCCATAATACGTTCCGGCTCATTTAATTCAGCTGCGGTTTTTCCAAAAGGATACCCTTTTCCATTTAATTTTTCATGATGGAAAGCTGCCCAGTCTCGTATTTCTTCAAAATCATTAACCTCTGATAATATAAGGTATGTATAGCCAGCATGATTCTTCATTTTTGAAAATTCATCATCCGTAAGCTTATCCGGTTTTTCCAAAATTTCATTGCCTACTGCCATCTTCCCAATATCATGCAGTGCACCAGCCAGATAAATTTTTTGCACATTAATAGAATCATATCCGATATATTGAGCAAAAAAAGCTGCTTTTTCAGCCACTCCTATAGAATGTCTGCTTGTAAAAGAAGATTTATAATCTACAATCTTTGCAAAAAAATCTGCGACATTTTTACACGTTTTCCAATCAAAAACCTGTTTTTGTCTTGGGATAATCTCCCATAGCTTCATTTCAAAAGAATTATCACTTAAACATATAAAAGATTCAGAATGTGTGAATGCATGAAAAAAGGCATTCACACATTCTGAATCGAATAATCCATCCCTATTTTTTAAAAGGTACTGACATATAAAATTCCAACTGTTATTTCCAGATCCCGTGTTATTTCCTATAATATCAATGGTATCTGCAAGATGAATAATCCTTGCAAACAATGGAATTTCATTCCACTTTTTTTGAAAAGGACCAGTTCCATCGGCATGTTCATGATGATACAAAATCACATTTGACACATCTGTTTTAAATGGAATTTTAGTAATATTTTTTTCACCATAAATACAATGAAGATTTGTCTTTTTCTCGGATAAATCTTTTTTACAATTAATAACGGAATCCTTTTTCAGTTCTTCCGAAATATATTGTGTCAAAGCATTATCATGCAGTAAAGCACACATGGCTAAATCTTGTAATTCATCACCTTGAATTTTCCAATATTCAGCCATGCATATACTTATATAAGCCACTCTTTTTCCATGTTTGTTTTTGATATTCACCAACTCTGCTTCTATACAGTCCAAAGCATAAGAACAGGCTCCTGCAAGTCCGATGATATCTATACTTAGTTCTTCTTTCATTGGTATAATCCTATCATAATACATTTATGCTTCTAGCATTTCCATAATCCATGCAGGTTACAATATGCATATACTTCTTCTACCTGTTCACCATCGCAAAGACAAAAATCTGCTACCGGCTCCTGCCCTGGATTTAACTGTTTTCTGTATATTCCCTGGTTTGTATTTAATGTAATCCACTCAATAAAATGCTCTTCAAGCATTGGATGTTTTGTCTCTCCGACCACGACATGAACATGACTGCCTTCTATCGTATATACAGGTACATGCTTCTCGACAGCAGCATCTGTCACTCCGGCTTTTAATTCCTGCATAGGTTCTCCGCAACAAATTACAGGTACACCCTTATCCTTTACCTTTTCAACAATGTTTCCACAATGCTTACAAATATAATACCTTACTTCCATGCCTTTTTCTCCTTCCATGTGTAAAATTTATAATTCAATTGTCTCCATAATCTTTTTCAATGAATCTGCAGATTCCTTAAGCTTTAACGCTTCCTCGCCACTTAAATTAATAGGTATATCAGACTCAATACCATCTGCACCTACAATAGCTGGCATACTTAACGATACTCCGTCAATATCATATACTCCATGCATCATGTGTGATACAGGAAGTATTGATTTTTCATCTCTCATAATCACTTCGCAGATTCTTTTTACAGACATTGCAATTCCATAATATGTAGCGTGCTTTTTGTTTATAATCTCATAAGCACTGTTCTTGACTGCTGTAGCTATTTCTGCCGTGTTTTCCTTGTGCTTGTAATGTCCACGCATTTCACACATTTCACTTAATGGAACACCAGATACATTGGCTGATGACCATGCTACAACTTCGCTGTCTCCATGCTCACCTACTATAAATGCATGAACACTCCTGCTGTCCACAGATAAATGCTCACCAAGCTTATATCTTAATCTGGCACTATCTAACACAGTACCCGATCCAATAACCCTGTTTTCTGGAAGTCCTGATAACTTTATGGCTACCTGAGTCAGGATATCTACCGGATTCGCAACTACAAGCATGATACCTGCAAAATTTCTCTTTGCTATTTCAGGAATGATTGACTTAAATATTGCTACATTTTTATTTACGAGATCAAGCCTTGTCTCTCCCGGTTTCTGTCCCGCTCCGGCAGATATGACAACAATTGCAGCATCAGCCACATCATCATAATCTCCGGCATATATTTTCATCGGACTCGCAAATGGAATGCCATGACTGATATCCATTGCTTCTCCTTCTGCCTTGTTCTTATCTGCATCGATAAGGACAATCTCTGTAAACAAGCCACTCTGCATCAGAGCAAATACCGATGCAGAACCAACAAAGCCACAGCCTATCATTACTGCTTTTTTTGAATTAATCACTTTCTTCTTCGTAATAATCTCATCTCCTTAATAATTCTCTTCATGTACTTCAAAATAGCTCTGTGGATGATTACATACCGGACATACTTCAGGCGCCTTAGTTCCTACCACAATATGTCCGCAGTTACGGCATTCCCATACCTTAACTTCGCTCTTTTCAAATACCTGTGCAGTTTCAATATTCTTAAGAAGTGCACGATATCTTTCCTCATGGTGCTTCTCAATCTCACCTACTGCCCTGAATTTTGCTGCAAGCTCAGGGAATCCTTCTTCCTCAGCTGTTTTAGCAAAGCCTTCATACATATCTGTCCACTCATAATTTTCGCCTTCTGCCGCTGCCGCCAGGTTTTCCTTTGTATCACCAATTCCTGCTAATTCCTTGAACCACATCTTTGCATGTTCTTTCTCATTATCTGCAGTCTTTAAAAACAATGCTGACATCTGCTCGTAACCTTCCTTTTTCGCTACAGAAGCAAAATAGGTATACTTATTTCTTGCCTGTGATTCCCCTGCAAATGCCTCCTGCAAATTCTTCTCTGTCTGTGTTCCTGCATATTTGTTTGCTGCCATCTATTTTACCTCCATTTTCTTTACTACTTTTTCTCCCTGCATTTCGGGCAAATGCCTTTAAATGAAATATCATAATCCACAAATTCAATTCCATGAGTGTTATGAATTCTTTCCAGCAAATCCGGTATTTGATCCATATCCACATCAAAAATTTCACCGCACTTTATACATCTTACATGGTAATGATTTTTCAATGTAAAATCAAACCGGTTCGGTCCATCCGGAACTTCAACCTTTCTTAATGCACCTTCCTCTACCAATATATCAAGATTTCTATATACAGTTCCTTTTCCAATTGTTGGATATGCTTCTTTTATAAATTCATACACTTCATTTGCCGTAACGTGTCTTCTCATTTCGTATACGGTATTTCTTACAAGATCTTTTTGAATGGTATTTCTCCTACTTGTCATTTGTCCTCCTTATTAGGATTAGTTCTTAATAAGGATTATATATCACTATCATCCTGTTGTCAATAAGAAAATAGTAATAATTCTCATTATTACAAAAGATGCCAAACTGAGCATCTTTTACCTGAATAACTATTTTATTTTGCGTTCAAATACATATTCTGAATCTGAAGATAAATCAGACCTAAACGAATATCCGAGTCTGTCAAATTTCTGAATCTCCACCGGATTTTCAATATTATTTTCCGCTATGAATCTGACCATTTCACCACGAGCCATCTTGGCATAGGTACCTTTTGTTACCAATTTATCTCCGGATAACTCACAAAATACAATCGTAATATATCTGTCCTGTGGTGTCAGATACTTTTCTATACATTTTGAGTATTCTTTTGATGCAAGATTAATGATAATCCTACTGTCATCGATTACTAAGCGGTATAACAATTCTCCCCAGTACTCATACAGATTTTTTGCATCTCCAATTCCAACCTTTGCCTGCATTTCAAGACGATAAGGAGTCACACCATCCATTGGTTTTAAAATGCCATAAAACGCAGACAAGATTCTTAAATGATTTTGCAAATACTCAAACTGCTGGTTTTCAAACACAGATGGTGCCATATATTGAAATGCAATCCCTTCATATGCTAAAACAGCCGGAGTAAGCCTGTTATAAAGATCCATATTTTCCAATCTGTTAAAGTTCTGCTCTGCAATCTTGTCATTACATTTCCAGATAGCTTTCAGTTCTTCTTTTGATTTGCTTTTCATCCAGTTTAATACTTCTGCTGTCTTATCAATATAGACAGGCAGTTCAACCGGTGCTAAGTTATCGGTATCTACAATCATCTTTTTTGCAGGTGATAAAATAATCTTCATTATGCCAATTCCTTAAGCATATTTTCAGGATCATCTGCCGCCTTGACTTTATCATTTGCCTTTATAATGATTCCCTGCTCATCAATAAGATATGTAGTTCTTACTACACCCATAGATACTTTTCCATAATTTTTCTTTTCTTTCCAGACATCATATGCTTCAATAACTTTACGCTCCGGATCTGCTAATAGCGTAAATGCCAGTCCGTATTTTTCTTCAAATCTCTTGTGAGACGCTACAGAGTCCTTGCTTACTCCGAGAATAACAGCTCCCTTCTCAGTAAACTGTGGATAACGCTCAGAAAAGCCACATGCCTGCTTCGTACATCCTGGTGTATTATCTTTTGGATAAAAATATAGGATTACTTTTTTTCCTGCATAATCACTTAATTTATGCATTTCTCCATTCTGATCCGGCAATTCAAAGTCCGGTGCTTTTTTTCCTACTTCTAACATATTTTATACCTCCAAATTGATTAAGCTGTTTCCAAAATAAATATCTCTGGATCATTAACAATATTATACATTCCATCCATTACTTCCGACAAGCAGGGAAAGAAAAATAATCAATCCAAATACAAAAGAATGTATCACGATAATTCTTGCAATACCTTGACACATCCTTTCGTGTTGTATTTTTTATTCTTCTTAATGACAGCTATGGTTTCCACATCCATGTTCACCACATGTATGTCCATCCCCATGGAACACGGAAGGTCCAGAATCGTTTGATGGCTTCACGCAAGGATGATGCTCCGGCGATTACCTCCAGGTCATTTTTTCTGGCCTATGCATCCGTCTGCTGTTCCTCAAGCTCCTCATAAAACCGGTAACTGTTCTTACCATTCTGTTTGACATAATACAATGTCTTGTCCGCTCTTATATAATATTCTTCAAAGTTTCCTCCCTGTCTGCACATGCACAGACCGCAGGACAGGGATGCCGGTGAAGTCTCTGCCGTGAGATTTTTTGCCGCACCAAAGCTTTCAAACAGCTTTCTCATCCGCATGTTCATCTCTTCTTCTGATGCCTCCGGCAGATAGAACAGGAATTCATCTCCTCCCAGCCGGCAGACCACTGCGTTCTCCATGCACTCTGTGAGCATTGCTCCTACCAGCCTGAGAGCACAATCCCCCGCCTTATGTCCATAGACATCGTTGATCTTCTTAAGATTATCCATATCGACAAATCCCAGACAGCCATCATGCTCCTGCATTTTCTCAAGGATCAGCTTTTCACCCTTATGACGCATAGGAAGACCCGTCAGATAATCCAGGCTTTCCCTGGCCTCTCTCTGCCTGGCCAGCTCCAGCTCGCGGATGCGGTCCATTGTCTGGATCAGCGTAACGACCAGCAGGACCACCAGTCCGGTTGCGATAAAAATTCCTGACATTGACACCACTCGATACACCTCTGTCACCTCCAGCATGACTGCAATCATGGCAACTACCAGTCCGATCAGCGGAAGCTTGTAATGTTTCGCCGTTCCCTTGATGAGATCCCGGCAAATGGTGATAAATATTGTCAGGAACGTTCCTGCAATCACTAGGTGGGACAAGAACATTGTCGAGATAAAATCTGCGATATTCAGTAGCTGTAAGGACGTGCATAGTACAAAGTTCACACAGGTGATACACTCTGCCACATGATAGGCCTTCCGGTACCTTCCCTGCTGCACACTGTCAATATAGAACATGAGCGGAACCGGGCAGAGCATCACAACTAAGAAGCACATATTCGACAGAATAGAAGCATTGGAAACGAACAGCTGGCGCAGCTTCGATTCTCCCAGCATCCACACTGCTCCCAGAATCATGCACCATCCCAGGTACTCCAGATCAAATCTCGTCTTATATATAATATCAAGCACCAGACTGATGATCAGCACGACCAGTCCGGCAAACAGCATGGTGCAGGCGATCAGAGTTACCATAAAATAGCAGTGGAGTATATATGCCCAGATATCTGATTTGTCCCCACAATATACCGTGTTGACGACACCGGAATACTTGTCGGTAAAGGACTGCAGTTCAATCCGCACTTCCTGCCCCGCATCCTCGCCGGATGTCTCGCAGAACACATACCCACTGGCAGAATTTTTCCCAAAAGGTCTGGTATTCTCCGTATCATACAACGCCCTCAGTTCCCCACCGATGTAAATGCGCACATTCTCCAGAGAGGACCTGATGGCGATCGTATTTTCATGATAATCCTGTGGGAGCACTGACCGGATGACCAGAGGCTCTCCGGCAGGCACATCACATTTGCCCGGAACCGGGATTTCCTCTTTGGTTCCGTCTGCCAGCACCCGGTAAAAGGTTCCGGTATAAGTAATGCTTTCCTCCGTGACCGTTTCCCTTTCACTTGGGTAAATATATTGTCCCAAAAGGAATGCCGCAAGCAGCACACATATCACCACATAAAATAAAATTCTTTTATACTTTCGGATTGTATATTTCTCTTCTGTCAACTTTTCTACCTCATTAAATGATACCGGGACAGCCCGGCTTTTATTCCCTTATCGGAGTTCTGTCCATGATTTTTCCCTCACTTATGAACAAGTTTATCACAAGCGGCAGGAAAAGCAACTATCCCTTTCGCTCTGTAAAATGTTTATGGAAAATTCATTCGACAAATCATGCTTTCCGAACTAAAATAGGAATGCGATATGATAATTTCATGATCCTATGAAAGGAGACAACATGATATGAAAAATAAAAAATATTCCATCGTTTATAGCAGCTTAACAGGTAATACCAAGGTGCTGGCTGATGCGATCCACGAGGCATTACCTCAGGATGAATGTGAGTATTTCGGTGTGTCCGACACAGTGATTCCTTCTTCCGAACTGCTCTATATCGGATTTTGGACAGACAAGGGGAATGCCGATACCAAGACATTACAGCTATTATCACAGCTAAAGAATAAACAGATTTTTCTGTTTGGAACTGCTGGCTTTGGTGGCAGTGATATCTATTTCCGGAAAATCCTGAATCAGGTTAAGCAGTTCGTTGATGCAAGTAATGTTATCGTCGGAGAGTATATGTGTCAGGGCAGAATGCCACAGTCTGTCCGGGAACGCTACTTGAAAATGAAGGATGCTCCCGATCATCCGGCAAATCTTGATGTATTGATCCAGAATTTTGACTGTGCATTGTCTCACCCTGATGCAGATGACCTGGAGAGACTCAGACAAGCCGTTAGGAACTCATCCTTCTGATAAGGCCATAAAATAAGGCAGCCCCACATATCTGAGTCTGCCTTACTCTCTTTATTTAACATTGATGCCACTGACATATTGCTGCAGAAACTGTTTCTTTCCACATGGTCTTCCAAAATAATATCCCTGCAGATAATCAACCTTCATTTCTTTCATTTTTAGGAGCCATTCTTTTTCCTCGATGCCTTCTGCGCATATCCTGACGTTAATACTATGTACCATTGGGATGATATTTTTATATAATTCATAATCCCTCGCACTGTTCATCGCCTTGGCAGTAAAATCCCTATCCATTTTCACGTAACTTGGATTCATATCACGGATACAATGAAGATTCGAATATCCTGTTCCAAAATCATCGATCACAAAGGGAATCCCGTTCTTGTCCAGAGTTTTACGAAATTTACAGAACGAAGGTGTCATATCCATAAATCCGCTTTCTGTCATTTCAACACATAAGCAATCCGGTCTCTTCCAATAATGGGATAAACTCCATTGGTGAAACAAACTCCCGCCCTTCTTCCGTTATCATGGAAAAACGCATCAGTGCCTCTGCTCCAATGATCTGTTCGGACTGACAGTCCTCGATCGGCTGGTAGTATACTTCAAAGCCATCATAATGGTTCACAATAGCATTACGAAGTGTTGCTATGATTCTTCCTTTTCGTAAAAAGACCTCATAGTCATCCTGGTCAAAAATATAGAATCCATTTTTACCCATGCTTTTTGCCTGTTTCAAGGCAAATTCAAACTTTTTGCGGCATTCTTCGGTTCCCTCACAAAATGTTGCTGCATCTATAACACCAATAGAAATAGAAAATATAGCTTCATAATTTCCGGCTACTATGAAATTATAAAGTTTATCTGTGATCTTTTCTTTCAGTACCACAGCGTCTTCGGAGGAAGAAGCTTCCAGATCCACGATCACATACTGATCCGCAACCAGATGGTAAAGCCTTTGATTATCAGAAAGACAGCTCTCCATGCAGTCGGCAACACTTTTTAAAATATAGATACCATAATCCGCTCCTCTGGAACTATTGATTGCTCCGAAATCATCAATTCCTATATGCATAAAAAAACCCTTGGAAATGGGTTCCTTTTGTGCACGCAGGTAAGCAAGGAATTCCGGCCCGCCAAGCAGTCCTGTGACATTATCGGCTCTTCTCCTGTTGCCGGTCTCATTCAGACACCCAACCAGATACTCTGCCTTTCCCTGCTGATCAACGATCACGATACCACGGCAGTTAATCCAGACCGGCATACCGTCTTTATCAAGCCACCTGTAATGAAGATTATGTACATTTTCTCTTCCTTCGCATATATCCGCAAGATGCTTTGCAAGCATCCTGCATCTTGGCTGCTCCCTCTGCCAGATTAATACTGATCGCAGTATTCTCTTCGGAGGATGCAGCATTGCCCTGTACTACGCCGGACAGCTGTTCAATTCCCTGGCCAATCTGCTCCAAGGACTCTGCCTGGGAGTTGGCTTTCTCCATGGTGTTCTCTGCAAGCTCTGCAAAGGACTCCATGCCTCATTTTCATTCTGTAATACTTCTTTTGCATTTACTGGCATACTCCCCAATATTGCCAATACTATCACACAACAAATTACTTTTTTTTATTCTATACATCTTTTTTAACCTCCTTTGTAATCTCTACTTTCTCTACGCCCGGTATCCATGCATTTTTCCATAATACCCGGTGTCCCAAATACCAGATTTGAATATGTTGTCCTTCTTTAATATCTTTAAAACTTCCGTCACTTCCATCCGGTAATGTTACCGGGATTGCATCATCCTGTGCCAGACGATATACCTTTCCGGAATTTTTTCCATTTGCATCTGTCTCTCTTACATAAATCACCTCACCCTTCGATTCAACCACTGCATTCATGCATAAATGATATTCTAAAATATAATTTTTCTGAATGTTCTCTACACTGTATCCGATTAAAACTCCAAATAGCACAAACAGAATACACAACACCCACCGGTACTTTCGTATCTGTCTTTTTTTCTCCCTCTTTGCAATATCTATAGTATCTTTTACCAGCTCATTTACCGTATGCTCTGCCCTGCCAGCCTCTTCTCCCCGGATAATATCAGCAACATCCACCTGAAATACCTGTGCCAGCTCCTCCATTAATTCAATATCCGGAAATGAGATTCCGCGCTCCCATTTCGAAACTGCTTTGTCTGAAATATGAAGCTGTTCTGCAAGCTGCATTTGTGTCCAGCCTTTCTTTTTCCGAAGGTTTCTGATATATTCGCCTGTTTTTTCTTTATCCATACCCCTCCTCGTCCGTTTGCCGGACTTCTTCTCCTCCCTGATATTTTGATACCTTTATTCTATATGAATTTCGATATTTTTGCACTCTACTCCTGGTTTAGTGCGTATAAAAAATGCAGGAATCAAGGTTTTTCCTCTCTTCCTGCATTGCCTGCTTTTTGATTATCTCTCCAAACCTCGTCCATTTCCGATTTGTGCCTCCTATTTTTCAGACTGTAATTTCAATTTGGTTATCTTCGAATGCAACAATACAACTTTCATAATAACCATCTCCAGTCTTTCTTGGACCGCTGACAACTTTATAACCATCCGCCCTTAACTCTGCAGTCAAAGCATCAACCTTTTCTTTGCTGCCTACGCTAAAAGCAATGTGCGCATATCCGGTACGAGTAAGCTCTTTGGGACAATCCGACATTTCTGGTTTATTCATAATCTCTATGCGTGTATCATCATCAAATGAAAGAAAATAAGAGCGGAAATCCGTCTGAAAATTATGATATCCATCGTTTGATTTTGCATCAAAATATTTCACAAAAAAATTTCTTGCTTCTTCCAGATTATTTACATATAATGCAAATGGTGCAATCCTTACAAACAGGAAGTTAACTGATACTATCATAAAATCTTTGCAACACAATCGACAACTCTTCCGGGGCTTCTATGTTTGCTTCATGACCTGTTTTCATAAGTTCATGGAAGTAGGAATTGTTCAGATAATGGCAAAGTTCTTTTGAAGTTTTTTTGTTTGCATTGTCCTTCTCTCCACAAACGATTAATACCGGACAAGACACCTTATGCAGTGAGTCACTGAAATCTAATTCAGCCATCGTACCACATAGTTTAATAACATCTGCTTTTTTGAAGCCCATTTTATTGAATGCCGAATTCGGCATAAGATGAAACAATATATTCTGAACTTTCAATAATTTTCGGGGCATTTTATATTGTGCTGCAATTAATACGAGTGCCTTTACTTTATCTGGGTGGTCTATCGCATAATTAAGTGCCAGAACAGCTCCTAGAGAAAGCCCACATAAGACAATTTCTTCGTTCTCCTTGTCGCATTCTGATGAGAATGCTGAATATAATTCCTTATATGTAGCAGATTTCCTTTCTAACAGCTCTGATAAACTCAAACTGCAACTGCTTTTCGATACTTTCGTTTCTTTTATTACTCTATTCCAACTGTCTGGTTTTTGCCCGAGTCCATGCAAATATAAATACTTCATATATTGTCACTCCGTCAAATTTTGATTTCTATTTTTGTTTCCATAGCATAGTGTATTCTTTTTCACCAGTAGCTTCATCCAAACCTTTACATTGAATAATGAACCCTTCTCTTTGGTAAAAAGAAATTGCTCTGGCATTCTTCTGGTATACATTTAATTGTAATCTATCTTTTTTATCCTTAATATAATTCAATAAAAGCTTACCTATGCCACATGACTGCATTTCTTCAGAAACAAAAATACCTTCAATATATTCATTATTTAGTCCTACAAATCCTTGTATCATCTTATCCACTTCAAACACATAGACTTCGGATTGTGACATCATTTCTTTCACTAATTCATAATTACTTTTCCAGTATTGATTGGAAATAAAATAATGCGTTTTCAGATTTGTCTTTAACCATATGTCAGCAACTCTATCGATATCTCCGTTCAGCAACTTTCTAATCATAACAAATATTCTCCACAACTACATCCTTTCTGCTTTTCTCTTTTTTCATTCTATCACAAGCTCACCATTAATCATCAATTTTTTGATATTTTTTCTTTTTCCCACTGTAAAACAGCCTCTGAGCGTTTCTATAGGCTTTGATGTCCGGGCAGCCTTCGGGTTGCCTTTACATAGTTTCCACTTTCAAAAAATAAAAAAATTTGTGTTTTTGAAAGTGGGTGCCTATATAAAAACAATCACGAGAGCAAAATATATCGATAGAATCATTGAACTGAATGGCACTCCTGACATCAAGATTATCTTCATCGACTTCATGGATTTGGCGTATGAAAAAAATCAAGGAATAACATTCCTTACACGCCTATGTGTAAGAACATTATCAGGAAGGCAAAACGAACTATATAAAGGAGTCTTCCTGAAAACATACAAAAACTATATAACATAGGGCATGAATGATTTTTTCTCCATCAAACTTGAATTTATCTATTAACTCTCTTAACTTTCCCCTATTTTCAAGGCTT
>NZ_QUHR01000004.1:210257-254992 GCF_003479605.1 Roseburia sp. AF12-17LB | reverse complement strand
ATACCGACCTCCAATCGTTAGATTTTTTGGTCTAACTTTTAGGGGTCGGTACACCATCGGAACTGCTTCCCTTTTTTTATGCGGATAACCCACAAAATATTTTCCCGCGTTTATACGATTTTCCTACACCTGTATTCGGTCTGCAATTTCATTTCCCATTGCAAATCTGCTGTCTTTTGCCCCAATAATTACACAGTCACGCATTTTCTGGATGAGCTGTATGCGTTCCCCCTCATCCACAGAGTGGCTATGCAAGAAATCAAGCACTTCCGGCTGACCAAACATCCACTGAATGGTATAGGTTTCACCTGGTGTTGCTTTTGACAATGCCTGCATAGAAATTCCTCCTTTTCTCCTATTGTAGTTTTCACCTGCCCTGTTAGTCAATTGCTATCTTAGTTGCAATCTTCCAACAAATAGTATACGTATATAACAGGAGTAAGATACGGATTTTCTCTTTTATCTTTTTAAAATATCTTCCAAATCCAGACCATAACGTTTGGCAATATCTCTTGCATAACTTAAGCCATCCGGTGTCGTCCGGATGACCCGGTAACTCCGGGTACCCTCTTCTTTACTTTCCATCATTGCCACCAGATTATCGATTTTGCCTTTATTCTCCGGATGCTCATTATAGGTATCCAGCTGTTGTGTCAAATCATGAATATGGGTCACATAAAGGCCACAGCAGCCGATAATTCCGATTCCGGTCAGCACCTCTGATGCTATGTAGCCTGCCTCAAGTCCACTGGTACTGGAAAAAGATTCATCCATCAACAGCATATCCGTATCTGACAGTTGTTTCATGATTTCACTCAGTCTTACACACTCACTTTCCAGTCTGCCCATTCCATAATTATTCTCATCAGAGGATGGAAAATGTGTAAATATTCCAGACACCGGACTCATTACCGCCTCTTCTGCCGGAACAAACAGCCCCAGTTGGAATAACGCCTGCGCCATTCCGATGGAATAGGCAAAAATAGATTTCCCTCCGTGATTTGGGCCGGTTATCAGATAGAATCTTCCTTTTTCATCCAGCTCAAAGGAATTAGACACAATTGTTTCCTCTACGGAATTCACTGCCAGCATGGGATTGTATACATGCTTTAACTCACAGCGTTTCTCCTGCATGGATGCAATCTTCGGTCTGCACATGGCAAATCCCTTTTCTTTCATGGAACGGATAAATTTTACTCCGGCAGTCAGAAAACGGATATCATCCAATAAAGCAATAAACATATTTGTATTAATGTGATAATAATTCTGCACCAGCGGTTCAAACTCCCTCAGCGACTTTGCAAAAATAGTCTGCAAAGCTGCATTCATGGAATAGTCTATAGCATCCTGTTCATCATTGTGCAGCACCCGGCTCAGTGGATAGAGTGCCGACATCAGATGCCATTTATCTTTTTTCCCTTTTTTCAAAAGCCGGTCCATGATAGTTCCTGGATGGAACTGCTCCTCATTGACAGAAATCAGTCCGGCTTCTTTCGGTCTTAAATTGCCATCAAGATTAATACCTACGGTTACGCTTTTGATATGCCCGAAGTTCAGTTCCATTTTCGGAAGTTCCTCATTCAGGCTCTGGTACTCGCTGCTTGCTACGATTGAGTGAATTTCTTTTTTGAAATTCTGCATACCTTCCGAATGAATCTCTGCTTTTTCCAATGCATCCGCAAACAGATTTACAATTTCCTGATACATTTCAAGATATCGCACCGAACGCAGGGCTGAATCCGTCGTAAAATCACTGTTTAATACTCTTCGCATATCATTGATATTATAAATAATGGATACCGCCTTGCAAAATGCCTCGTAAAGTGATGGATTTTCCACCAGATCTTCTACTACGCCCAGACGATACTCTAATACCCGCTCATCTGTAGAGAAGAAATTTTCCAGTGAAAGGTCTGCCACTCCCCGGTAACTTTCCTTAATCAGTATTACCATAGCATCAATTTTTAATGCGTGGATAAATTTATAATCCTTCATGGGAACGGCTTTGTTCCGGTCATAATCCGGTGGATATAATAAATGAAAATCTGTCTGCATTCCACTTACGCTCCTTTTCTCTATTGTGCCCTTCTCTGTCACGCATCTGAACGTGAATATGCATTTTTCATCTGGCTGCTTAATTCAAACAGCACTTTATCCAAAGTATCCTGTGTCTCTTTCTTAAGCATTTCTGCTATCGCATTATTTGCCTGCTGCATCAGTTTCTGTCTATCTGCTGCGTCCGTTTCTTCTGCCAGAAGTGCATCATAGGTATGCAGCAGTTCCCGTCCTTTTGCCATCACATGCATCTGGTAGCGTTCGATGTGAAAAAGGGATCTGTGATAAGAGGCATCTGCCATAGCTGCAATCATACGGCTTGCCCAGTAGAAATTATCTGTAGAAACTTCTCCGGTGGTATTGGATAAATATTCCGGCGTTGTCTCCACTTCCCCGTAAAACGGAACCAACACATTAAATACATTGGATGCAAATGCTACCCACTGTATGATGCTTCCTGTATTTTCGGTAATGTCCGCCTGCTCCGGCCGCATTTCAATCACAGAAAGAAAATCATTCCGGTTAACTCCAATGGAACGGAATGCGCCTTTCATGGATTTTTCCCCATAAGAACCATATGGGTCATACGGTGTTCCCTGAAAATGTGCGGATAATACATATTTTACATCTTCGATCGTTACCTTTTTCTCCGGTTTTAAGCACCATGGAATATCATCGGATGCCGGCGTATAATCAGCCTGCTCCCCATCCCATTTATAGGTATGTGGGTTGAGATAACGCTCCATAAACCAGGCTCTTGGTGTATTGTATACATGATCGGAATCATCATGGGAACCAAATGCATCTCTTGGATTTAAGCTGCCATCCAAAGAAAGATTCAGATGATTTTTCTCAATAAATTCCCGCAAATCCTTTGAGCACATATAGTCCTTCTGTGTAGTAAGGGCATCCTCTAAATCAAAGGTGTCAAGTCCCAGCTGGTTTGGCATTACCACATAGACATCATCCGGCACTCTTCCTGCCATCCAGTGATGTCCGCCAATGGTCTCAAGCCACCAGATTTCATCCTTATCCTGAAATGCAATTCCATTCATCTCATAGGTTCCATACTGCTCCAGCAAACTGCCCAGGCGAATGACACCCTCTCTTGCACTGTGAATGTACGGAAGCACAATGTATACAATATCCTCTTCTCCAATGCCGCCGATAATCTCTTCCCTGCCATTTTCTGCCGGATGGTAGGTCACCAGAGGATCTGCTCCTAAGACGCGGGGATTGGAAGTTATGGTCTCTGTTGCAGTCATGGCAACTTTTGCCTCATTGACTCCACAGGCAGCCCAGACACCTTCCCCGTCTACCGCATTCGGCATTGCCGTGTAACGCATCGGATGCTCCGGCAATTCTATTTTCACATGAGATAATACAGACTGATAGATTGTCGGCTGTTCTTCCGGATGAATTACCACATATTTCTTAGGTGTAAAATGTCCGGCACCGGAATCATCATTTCGTGCAATTATGGTTGCTCCATTATAAGAAGCTTTTTTCCCTACTAAAATAGTTGTACATGGCATATCTGTTCTACCCCTTTTCCTGTTTCATTGAATGTTATTTCTAACGATAGCCCATCTTCGTCTCATAGTTCACGATGGTATCCTCATTGGTTCTCTCTATTTCCGATAACATATCTTCTTTGAAATCGTCCGGTTCAATGGTTCCGTTGTACCAGGATTTTCCATTGAAATATTCCTGCAGTCCTTCATCTAAGAATTTTCTTCCATGTCTTGCATAGATTTCATTTCTGGCAATCCGGAGGTCCTCCTGGGTCAGATTCTCCAAATCAGCTTCCGTTAATAATCGGCTGGCACTCTCCGGAAGAATATATTCTGCTTCCTCTTCTCCAACTGCTCCGTCTGTTCCCATGTCCTCATTTCCAGTTGTATCTTCTTTATTTATTACTTCGGAAGTTTTCTCAGATGCTTCCTGCTGTCCGCTTACATCTTTCCTATCTGTCTGCTCTGTAGACATTTCCGTCTCTGTGGTCTGCTCCGTTGTAACCACCGGCTTATCGGTAATATCATCCTGCTTTGCCGGCTGATTGCCCTTGATAAATAACAATACAATAATTGCAATCAGAATAATAATAATGACTGCTGCACCGATTAATAAATATACCATGGCACCGGAGCCGGATTTCTTCTCAGTTTCATTCTTATTTTTATTTGATATTTTTTCACTGTTCTTTGTTTTTGTTACTTTCTCATTCTTTTTTTGTTGTGGCTGTGGTGCCGGACTTGCCTGTCTTACCGGGGTCTGCTGCTGTGTCGGTGCCTGTTGCGGTACTGAGTTTCTCTGTGGTACCGGAGTCGGTTGATTTACCGGTGCTTTCTGCGGTGTCGGATTTGGCTGGATTGCTCCCGGCTGAAAAGCTTCTACTTTCGTTCCGCATTTGGTACAGAATTTTGCATTTACCGGTAATTCATTTCCACATTTTGTACAAAACATTTTTTTCCTCTTTTCTGCTATTTTATGTTTCTTTTGTTTCAAATTTTCAAATTATTTTTATTATAGATTCTATTGTACAAAAATGCGGGACACCAATTCCGTATCCCGCATTATCTTTTTTATTTTTTAAATTTCTTCCCGTCCTGTTCTGGAACGAATTACGAATAATACGCCAATTAATACCACGATACAAACCGGAAGTGCCAGCCATGAAATTCCTGCCAGTCCTGCTGCCTGCAGGATACCAATCAGGAAATAGCCCAGTAAGCAGACTGCTGCAACTGTCAATGCATACGGAAGCTGGGTTGCTACATGGTTAACATGCTCACAGTGGCCACCGGCAGATGCCATAATTGTGGTATCTGAAATCGGTGAGCAATGGTCTCCACAAACTGCTCCTGCCAGACAGGACGCAATGGAGATTACCATCATCTGTCCGCTTGGGAATACACCAAGGACAATCGGAATCAGAATACTGAAGGTTCCCCAGGAGGTTCCGGTTGCAAATGCTAAGAACGCTGCTACCAGGAAGATAATCATTGGCAGGAAGCCCTGCATTGCATTTGCTGAATTTGCTACCAGATCAGCCACGAATACTTTTGCTCCTAAGAGATTGGTCATTCCGGATAAGGTCCATGCCATAGTCAGAATCAGAATCGGAGCAATCATCGCCTTAAATCCTTCCGGAATACATTCGGTAAATTCCTTAAAGGATAAAACATCACGCAACATGTAATAGATAAAAGTAAATACCAGTGTTACTGCGCCGCCAAGAACCAGTCCGACGGAAGCATCACAGCCAGAGAATGCCTCTACAAAGGAAGTTCCGCTGAAGAAGCCACCGGTATAAATCATGGCTACGATACAGCTTACAATCAACACAGCTACCGGAAGAATCAAATCCAGTACGTGAGAGTTTTCTTTTACAACTTCCTCTTCATTATCTTCATACGGTCTTCCCGGTGTGGTAAACAAATCACCTTTGATTGCATTCATTTCATGGGTTTTCATCGGTCCGAAATCCACGCGCAAAAGAGTAATTCCAATTAACATTACCAATGTCAGCAATGCATATAAGTTATATGGAATTGTCTGGATAAATACCGCAAATCCATTGATTCCGGAATCTGCCGGAACAGAAGAAGTAACTGCTGCTGCCCAGGAGCTGATTGGTGCGATGATACATACCGGTGCTGCCGTTGCATCAATAATATAAGATAATTTTGCACGGGACACCTTGTGCCGGTCTGTAACCGGACGCATTACACTTCCTACGGTCAGACAGTTAAAATAATCATCCACGAAAATCAATACACCAAGAATCATAACGGAAATCTGCGCTCCGATTCTGGTTTTAATATGCCGGGATGCCCACTTTCCAAATGCGGCAGAACCACCTGCACGGTTAAGAAGGGATACCAAAATGCCAAGCATGACAAGGAATACTAAAATTCCCACATTCCATGCATTCGCAAGCTTGTATACCATACCGCCCTCTTCTTGGAAGAAAATGGTATTTATCATCAACTCAAGGTTGAAGTTGGAATACAGCAAACCTCCTGCAATAATTCCTGCCAGAAGTGAGGTATATACTTCCTTGGTAATCAGTGCCAGTCCGATTGCAATAACCGGCGGAAGCAATGATAAAATTGTCGCATAAGCTTTACACTGATAGCTGTCAGCATCAGCAATTGTTCCAGGTGTCTGGCTTGTTACGACCATAAGTATCACGATAATCGCAATAAATACCAGCATACCAATCTGTTTTCTTTTCATTTTCACTGTTTTCGTCTCCATCTCATTGTATTTTCAAAATAACCTACTCTGCCTTAATTGCCCAGCGCATCTTAGTAGAACGTGCCCGTCCGTTCTGCGCACACTCCTGTGCAGATGGGCGGATTACATCTTTGGCATAATCGGCATAAATGCCTGCCCGATAGCCTTCTTTTAATGCTTTCTTTACTAACTTGTCTTCGCCGGAATGGAAAGTTAAAATTGCAGCTCTTCCGCCCGGTTTCAATGCATCCGGCAGTTTCTCCATGAATTCATACAGTACTTCAAATTCACGGTTCACATCAATACGAAGTGCCTGGAAGGTTCGCTGGCAGGTCTTTTTTATCGTATCCTTCTTCTCTTTTTCCGGTAGAAAATCAAGCGTCTTTTCAATGATATTCCTTAACTTTGTGGTGGTATCAATCCGGTTGCCTTTTCGAATCTCATCGGTAATCGCTTTTGCCAGTTCTTCACAGTATGGCTCATCCGAATTTTCATAAAGCATTCCCGCCAGTTCATCCTTTGTAATGGCAGCCAGGCGTTCTGCTGCACTGATTCCGGCTTCCTGGTTCAGCCGTAAATCCAGTGGGCCATCCACTTTAAAAGAAAATCCACGCTTCGGATTATCAATCTGCATGGAAGATACACCCAGGTCCGCAAGAATAAAATCAAATCCGCCGGCTTCTTTTGCAATTTCATCTATCGTACAGAAATTCTGTAATCGTATTGTCAGAATATCTTCTCCAAAACCGGCCTCTTCTAACCGCTTTCTTGTCCTGGCTGATTCCTCCGGGTCTACATCCGTTGCATAGATGTGTCCCTGCCCTTTTAAGCACTGCAGCATGGCTTTCGTATGACCGCCATATCCCAAGGTCGCATCAAAGCCTGTTTCTCCCGGCTGGATTTTTAAGAAATCCAGAATTTCATTTACCATTATGGAAATATGCATTCCGGCAGGTGTGTTTCCTTTTTTTATTACATGCTCAATCGTATCTTTATATTTTTCCGGCTGAAGTTCTTTATATTTTTCTTCAAATTTCTTCGGATATTTTCCACTGTAACGCACCCGGCGTTTGTGGGTTGTCTGGTTTTCCTCTGCCATAATTAAAGAGCCTTCTTGATTGCTTCCATTAATTCATCATAAGTCTCAAATGCAGGCAGTTCCGGATGATCTTTCTTAATCTGCTCGGTGCTGCGGAATAAGAATCCTGCTTTACTCGCCTCAATCATGCCTAGGTCATTGTGGCTGTCTCCGCTGGCAATCGTCTCATAACCAATGGACTGTAATGCTTTTACTGTAGTCAGCTTGGAATTTTCAATTCTCATCTTAAATCCGGTAATCTCACCGTCCTCTGCCACCTCCAGAGAATTGCAGAAAATGGTAGGCCAGCCTAATTTCTTCATCAGAGGTCCTGCAAACTGGGTAAAGGTATCACTGATGATGATAACCTGTGTCATGGAACGAAGTTCATCTAAGAACTCTTTTGCTCCCGGCATCGGGTCGATTTTTGCGATGGTTTCCTGAATCTCTTTTAATCCAAGTCCATGTTCTTTTAAGATGCCAAGTCTCCATTTCATCAATTTATCGTAATCCGGTTCGTCTCTTGTAGTTCTCTTTAATTCAGGGATTCCGCTTGCTTCTGCAAATGCAATCCAGATTTCCGGTACCAATACTCCTTCCAGATCAAGGCATACAATGTTCATGTCCATAATTAATCCTCCATACAAACATATTTAATTCAACAAATTACTTCCCTAAAGTATACCTTATTATGAATAAAAGTACAAGAAAGAACCTCATTTTTCAGAAAGCTAAAGCTTTTCTCATAGCCAATATGTGACAAGCTATGTTAATCTTACCAGAGGTATCGGTACACCATACAAACATTCCGCCATCCGGCTCAATACACTTTATCGCCTTTGGAAGCTTTTCCCTGATTAATTTGCACATATATTCGCTCTTTTTCGCATAGAAAGCGGATACCTCTGCAATATGTTTCTTAATATCATAATTCTTATAATACTCATAAACAATCATCTGTGCAAGAATATTTGTATGTACATCGGTAAACTGTTTTAACAGTGTTCCATGTTCTATAATCTTCTTGTTGGCAATCATAAATCCCACACGAAGCCCCGGTGCCACAACCTTGGAAAAGCTGCTGGAATAACATACAATTACCTCTGTTGGAAATGTAAGCTTCAGTCTTGCGCTGATTTTCCTGAGTGCAACTCTTTCTTATATTTCCTTAAAGAATCTCGACTTTATTTATGATTATTTCTTTCTGGTAATTGTCAAAATGATTCTGATTCCGGTTGGTGTTGCAGCCGTGGTATCACATTTCCTTACTCCGACCGAAACAACCATTCTTACCCTGATGGCATGTATGCCAGCCATGTCCGCCATTCCGATGATGGCAGAAAACTACCATTCCGATGCGGAATTTGCTTCAAAGACCTGCTTTGTCATGACACTTTGCTCCGTCTTTACGATTCCGCTAGTCTTCTTCCTCTTAGAGCTTCTCGGCATCCATATCGGCTGATGATTTATCTTCTTTCTGAAGTGTGATATAATGAGATGATAGTGCGAAGCACGTACATCTTGAAAATCTTCGATTTTCAAGATGCACTGCGTACTAACTTAATAGTGACTTATCAAATGCTTATTTTAACTTTAAGAAATCCTTCAGAAAGGAGTCTCCATGAGTATCTTATCCAACCTATCCAGTAAAAAACGTACCTTTGAAGTAACAGAACCGGACCGGAAATACCTGGCACAGGGCATCTTCTTCATTGCCCTTGGAACCATTCTTATTTCCTGCATTACCGTTACAGAGCTTGATCTGATGCCTCGTTATCTGCTGCTGGCTGCCGGTATTATCCTTGGCATCTTCGGCTGTTTCCGATTATTGAAATTCCATAAAGACGCCAAAGCTTTCCGCGACTACGAACCTGCCTGGGACAAAGGCAGAGGCATGTATGACCGGTTTGCCAAAGAATATAACCAGTGGAACGAAGATGAAACTCCTCCGGTAAGCTGTGATGGTGATATTACATATTTTCTGAAATTACAGCAGGAACGTCTTAAGGAAAAGGGACTTCATATGGAAAACCGTGTCATTCCGGGAAAGGGAAATACTTTTGGTACTGCCTGTCTCACCCACAAGAGTGCCTGGTATACCTCGGATACAACTTATGAAGAAATCCGCCATAAGTTCTCTTTTTCCAACACTTCCGGTGAACTCTATTCCCGTGATACCGAGCAGGTTATGTATGAAACAATTGTACACAGCCCTAACGAACAGCAGCTTCCCTTTATTACCGCAACCTGTCCAAGCTGTGGTGCCGTTAATCTGGTTTCCAATCTGACGGAAGGCTGTCCTTACTGCGGTACAAAATTTCGCATAACGGATTTATTTCCCCGTGTCATGAATTTATCCTTTGTAATAAATCCATCCTCTAACCGGAATATGCAGGTATTTCACAATACCATTTTACTTACCATGCTGACATTTTTTGCTGGATTCTTCCCATTCTTTCTCATTGAAAAACAGGAAATTCTTCCTCTGGCACTGTTCTCTGCTTATCTTGCCGCACTAATTGGTGGCGGATTCTTAGGCTTGCTGTTAGGAGATTTGCTGCTTCTTATGGGGCTTGGCAACCGGGATGGCATGAAACATATTTCGGCTTTTGGCTTTCTGCGTACAAAACGGAAGTTAAAGGATACGATGCTTCGTTATGATCCGAATTTCTCTTATGAAAAGTTTGAAAGCCAGATGATTTCTCTTGTACGCATGGCGGTATTTTCCAATGACCCATCCACGCTTTCTTCCTATCGTGGTGGTACATTAGACGAGCGTTTCAAAGATATCATTGAAATGACTTATACCAGTGGCATGACACTGAGAAATCTGTCCGTGGAAAACAATCAGCTGCATATGACCTTACGAACCTGGTGGATAAATTACAGCGAAAAAAATGGAAATATTTCCAAAACCGGTGACTGTATTGATGTCACTCTTTTGCGAAATATTTCCACTCCGGAACCACCTGGATTCTCCATCAGTTCCGTTATCTGTAATAGCTGCGGTGCCAGCTTTGATGCAGTACGACAGCGGTATTGTCCATTCTGTCACAGCGAATATCATATGGAAGATAAGACTTTTATTATCGAAGATATGAAATTAATCCGATGAACTATTCTTTTTCTTCAAAACCATGCTGCAGAAATTCATTCCATGCAGCATTGGTTTTTTCTAATTCTTTTTTCTGCATAATCGCATTCCGGTCACTTAAAATGGCAAGCATTTCATCTACAATTTCACCCTCCGGCAGATATTCATAGTGTGATAAATACCATAACATCCTCTGTGCCGTAAAATCCGTATTCAGATTCCGGGTAATGACATCACAGAATTCTTCCGGATACCCTCGCTCTGTCATGATATGATAAAGCTCTATACTCTTTTCCGACTTCGGTTTCATTTTCCATTCCTGCCCTTCGTCTCTTAGAATTCATATTTTAATATGGCACAGTTCTTCACGCCAAATGCAGCATATTCTTCATTGGTCATTTCATAAAAATAGGACTGCACAACTCTTGATATGCCATTGTGTGCCACCAGAATATAAGTCTTATCGGAAGCTGTTACTTCATCCAGAAGATTGTAAATTCTCTGTGCCAGATGCAGCATAGATTCTCCGCCGTCATAGCGGGTGATAAACTGTCCCTTTGCAATCTTAAATTCTGTTCCATCCCGCGGTGTGGATTCAAATCTGCCAAAGTTCTGCTCTTTTAAACGAAGCTCTTCCCTTGCCGGAATTCCGGTAATTTCCGAAATATGCAATGCAGTATCTTTTGCCCGGATTAATGGGGAATATAATATTTCATCCGCCTTTATGCCTTCTTCTAATATTTTCTTTCCGGTCTCAATTGCCTGCTTATGTCCAAGCTCAGTCAGTGCAATATCTGTTGCACCACATATCTTATTTTCTACATTCCATATGGTCTGTCCGTGCCGGACAAAATATACATATCCCATACTGTTATCTCCCTTAATGCCTTATTTATGTTCTTCGTCATTTTAGCGGTTCACCGGAAAAATGTCAATTTTCATATGTTTAAACAAATTTGAGGAATAATCAGTTTCCAAGTCACTTATTGTCTAAATAATTTTGACTTATTTCCCATAAAGTAGTAAAATTATGATAAATATTTAGATTTTCGCTTTTACTTTTACTATTGTATAACGCAATTGGTGCCATAGTGCCATTGTATATAACGAAGGAGGAACGTTATGTTTGAGAATCTTAAAATTAGAAAACGTCTGGGGAAGGCATTCCGTATTATCGTGACATCCTGCTCCATCGCAGCCGTCCTTGGTGTGGTTATGCTGATTGTAACCATGACTCTGTATAAGAATGCCCTGAACAATTATGGTTTTTCACAGGGTGACATCGGCAAAGCAATGGTTGCCTTTACCGATACCCGATCTGCCACCCGTGCTATTATCGGATATGATGATGACAGTCTGATTAGTCAGATGTCCGATACCCATGATGAAAGAAAGGCCACTTTTGAACAGTATTGGGAAATCGTAGATGAAGTTACTACCACCAGCAAAGAGCAGGAAATCTATGATTCCATTGATACCAAGCTGGAAGATTACTGGACTACTGAGCAGAAAGCAATTGATACCGGCAAAACAACTGACCCGGGTCAGAGCGCAAAAGCCCAGAATATAATGGTTGATGAAGTAGCCCCATTATATGATGAAATCTATTCCGGAATGAGGGACTTGATGAATACCAAAGTAACAGAAGGAGATCGTTTAGCAGATACACTTTTTGTTGTTTCCCTTATTTTTATCATTATCATTGCTGTAATTATTATCGTATCCATCCTTGTTTCTTCCAAGATGGGAGCTTCCATTGCAAGGGGAATTTCAAAACCTTTAGTCGCACTGGAGAATCGTCTTAGCACTTTTGCACAGGGTAATTTACATGACCCTTTCCCGGAGGTGAAATCCAACGATGAAGTTGCAAGTATTGTAGCCACTTCTACTGAAATGGCCGAAACACTAAACGCACTCATCACTGATGTAGGTGTTCTGATGGAGGGCATGGCAAATGGTGATTACACCATTCAGTCCGAGCATTCCGACAAATATGTCGGTGACTTCGAACAGTTACTGACCGCAATGCGTGGCATGCGTGATGCAATGGTACATACTATCCAGATGATTGGAGAAGCTTCTTCCCAGGTTTCTGCCGGTTCCATGAACCTTGCAGAATCTTCCCAGAGTATGGCAGAAGGTGCTACTGAGCAGGCCGGTGCCGTACAACAGCTTCAGGCAACAATCACTGATATTACAAGTAATATTGAACAGTCCGCTGATCAGGCTCAGATTGCTTATGATCAGGCAAAGCAGTATGCTGCTGAAGCAGAAGACAGCAGTGCTGAAATGAAAGCCATGGTTGATGCTATGGCACGTATTGATGAAACTTCTAAGAAGATTGGAAATATTATTTCTGAAATCGAAGATATTGCTTCCCAGACCAACTTACTTTCTCTGAATGCTTCTATCGAGGCTGCAAGAGCCGGCGAAGCAGGACGTGGATTCGCCGTTGTTGCTGACCAGATTCGTCAGCTTGCAGAGCAGACAACCAAATCTGCTGTAGATACCAGAGACTTAATCGAAGGTGCCCTTCAGGAGATTGCTGAAGGTAATGCTGCTGCAGACCATGCTGCTGAATCTATCGGAAACGTTGTAAATGGTATCCAGCAGATTGCTGAATCTTCCAAGCACATCAGTGATGTTGCTAAGACTCAGGCAAATGCCATGGATCAGGCAGAACAGGGTGTAAACCAGATTTCTGAGGTAGTTCAGTCCAACTCCGCATCCGCAGAAGAGACCTCTGCTACCAGCCAGGAGTTATCTGCACAGGCAACTTCCTTAGATGAACTTGTTGGAAAATTCATCTTACCGGAAGACACTGAACAGTAAAATATACCAAAGCCCGTGAAATCATAAAACAACTTTGATTCCACGGGCTTTTCTTTTATTCCAATTTCTTTATTTCAATTTTCCCTGTTCTTCTGCCAGGCTTCGCAGTTCTTTATTTAACATATTATAAGGTCCGAAATTCTCGCAGGTGCAAATACAGGTTTCACAGCCTGCAAGTATTTTCTTAGCTTCTTCCAGTTGTGCTTCTTCCATCGGATAAAAAGCTTTTGCAGTAATGACTTTTGATGCCAGTGCCGTTGCAACAGGATATTCTACGTCATTTTCAAATAAGATTCCTGCTGCAAATGGAATATGCTCTCTCTGCAGTCTGTAATAGGTTGGTATTGCAGCACCACCGCCTCCGATTACGAATACATTCGGGGCCGCTTTATTTCCCGGCATCTGCATGATTCCAAGCATGGAATCAAAGTTCTTTTCCTCAATTCCATAAAGCTTCTGTACCAGCGAACCCTGAAAGATTTCTTCCGGTGTTCCTATGTGGCTGACGGTGGTTCCATCTACACAGGCTACCATATCCGATACTTTCTGTACCAAGTCAAGTTCATGCAGTGACATCATTACTGCTATATTCCGTTCCCTTGCCAGTTTCCGGATGCTGTTTAAAATATCAAGCTTATAACGGATATCCAGATAAGAGGTAGGTTCATCCAATACCAGGATTGCTGTATCCTGGCAGATGGCTCTCGCCAACATAACACGCTGTCTCTGTCCGTCACTGATTCTTGTAAATGACTGCTCTGCCACCTCTTCCGCATGAACCATGGTAATTGCCTCATCCACCAGTTTCCAGTCCTGCTTATCTAAGATTCCAAGTCTTCCGGTATAGGGATATCGTCCGGTTGCAACCACATCCCGGCAGGACATCAGCTCCGGATGAATATGCTCTGTCATTACCATGGAAAGGCTCTTTGCAATTTCTGCCTCTTTCATTTCCGAGGTTGCTTTCCCGTTCAGGTATACTACACCATCAAGGGATTTCAACTGCTTTACAATACTCTTTAGAATCGTAGATTTACCGGAACCATTCGGGCCAATCAATGTCAATACCCTTCCCGGCTCTGCCATTAGATTGACATTCGAAAGAATGACCTTTTTTCCATATCCAACTGTGAATTTGTCTGTTACAAGCCCCTGTTTTCTTTCAGAAGATTTCATTTTTCCTGCCATGCATTCTTTCTCTGTGGACTCTTTTTTTCCTGCTATCTGTTTTGTCATCCCCGCTCCTCCTGTCTGCGCAGCATCATTACAATTACCACCGGAACCAAAAAGACCGCTGTAACGGTACTGATACTTACTTCTGTCGGTGCAAAGAGTGTTCTTGCGATTCCATCACAAAACAGTGTCACTACCGCTCCCCCCAGAAAGCAGCCCGGTATCAGCACCAGTGGTTTTGCTGTTCCTGTGGCAGATTTTATCAGATGTGGCACCGCAATTCCTACAAAGGAAATCGGCCCTGCAAACGCTGTTACACAAGCCGACAATAAGCTGGATAACAGAATCAGGCTTACCCGGAGCACCGTTATATTAACACCCATATTTCTGGCATAAGTCTCTCCCATCTGATACGCACCAATCGGCTTTGCAAGAAACATTGCCGCAAGAAAGGACAGCAAGGTCAGGATAAATATCATCAGGATATTCGACCAGTTCATTCCGGAGAAGCTGCCCTGGGACCAGTTGTGCAAATTTACGATATTCGAATCATCTGCAAAAGTAACACAGATGTCTGTAATTGCCGAGCAGATATATCCGATTAGAATTCCGCATACAATCAGAAGAGACATTCTATGTACCTTCATGGAAATTAAAAGTACAAATCCCATTGCCAGAAGTGAGCCGGCAAAGGCTGCTGCTACCATTCCAAAAGAACTGATTGTAATTCCCCTTCCCAGAAGATAAATCATTGCCAGTGCTACCATAAGTTTGGCACCGGAAGAAATTCCAAGCACATACGGACCTGCAATTGGATTTCCAAAAAAGGTCTGCAGTAAAAATCCGGAAATGGACAATGCTCCCCCCAGCATGACAGCAGCAAGAATCCGTGGCAGTCTGATATCCCAGATAATATGATAAGCGGTGCCTTCTTCTGTCTGTTTCAGTAAAATATTCCAAAGTTCATCCCATGAAATCGAAATACTTCCAGAACCAATATTCCAGAAAATTAATCCCACCAGCAATATAATAATTGTTATAAAAGAGACTGCATACCGCTTCATTTTCTTTTACCTCAGCTTCTTTAAATATCCTGCTTCTTCTGTATCTGTATTCTGAAATATTTTATTCAGATCTTCCATAAAATCTCCGATTGCCGTGGATTTCTGGAAGAAATTATTTGTGGTACAATAGACATTTCCATCCTGTACTGCCTGAAAATCTGCAAACAGTGCATTCTTCTGCTTCAATTCCTCCAGCGTACTGATTTCGCCTTCAATTGTACTGTTATATATTAAGATATCGGCATTCTTTGCATCTGCATAGAAATCCTCCATCTGTATGTTCATTGTGGAAAGTGCATTTTCTTCTTCGCCCGCCAGTTGTTCCGGCACATAGGTTCCACCGGAAAGAGCAATCATCTGCGCTACATAATCATTTGATTTCCGCACACTGATTGTTCCGTTTGCTGTCACACTGAAAAATGCTACTGTTACATTGCAGCTTTCTTTCTTCATAATCGGCTCTAATTTTTCTAATTCTGCTTCATAGAAAGAATCTGCTTCTTCCTCTTTATCAAATAATACTCCATATAAACGGATCCATTCCAGTCTGCCCAATGGGTGTGATTCATAGCTGGAACGCTCCACAAGTACAGGGATTCCAAGTTCTTCCAACTTTTCTTTTACTTCCGGGTTATGATAAATCATTGTATTTTCAATTGCCAGATTGCAGCCTTCATCCAGAATGAGCTCATAGTCCGGAGTACTGTATTTTCCTGCATATAAAATGTCTCCTTCCTCCATTGCCTGCCTGGCTTCTTCTACATACCAGCCATCTTCCTTCGTTCCGGAAAGCCGGATATCTGACATGGCATCAATCTGTCTTACTAAATCCATGACAGAAGTGGATACCAGATATGTTTTATCCAGCGGCTGCTGTAAAACTGTAACATCCTCCGGTATATTCAGCGGCACTGCCGCTCCCTCCGGAATAAGCAAAAAACGACCGCCATCCACGATCGTAATCATTTTGTACCCGCCATATTCATCAACACTATACTGTGTTGCATAATTTAATTCCATACTCCCGGTCCTGCTGAGAGAACTAAAATCTACGGTATCTGCTTTTTTCTCCTGCTTCTTTGTACCACAGGCACAAAGAGTCAGAAGAAGTATACAGATAACGCTTACTATCATAATTTGTTTTTTCTGCATTTTATTTTACCAGTTTAAAATTCAATGTATATTCAATTTCATGAGGTGTGCTCATTGCAACAGTATCACCCACTACTGCAATGTCACAGTCAAAGCCGGATACCGGAATCGTAAAGGTGGAATTTCCACCCTTGTTCTCATTCAGATACTTCGTTCCATCTACTAACATGTAATCATAGTTTGGACTGCTCCACACAACGGTTGCAGTGATTTTTCCATCTTTTATCACAACCTTCGCCGGTGAATCCACCGTTGCTCTTCCGGTTCCGCCCTCTAAAGTTACTTCTGCCTCATAAGAGCCATCAGCTAATTTTTTTTTTCAGGATTAGAAACAGATACTTTGTGGTCGTACCATTTTCCCTTTGTTCCAATTAATGCAAGGTCAAAGTCTTCATCCACTGCAGGAACCGGAACATCAAAGCCGTATACTTCTTCGCTGGTTCCATCACTGTATTCTACTGTATCTGTAGTCGGCTCAAGAAGCTTGGCTCCATCCTTCTGTGCATCTGCTGCTGTTCCAGCAAATAAATTTACAATGTTCTTAGATGGAAGCGTGATATGTGCTGTCATTTTTCCATCCTTTACCGTAAGTTCTGCCTTGCCTTCTTTTGCTTCATTTACGTGAAACATTGTGCTGTCTGTGTTGAAGTCTACGGTATAAGTTCCATCCTCTAAGGTTGCAGAGGAATTGGAACCACCTGCTGTTGCAAGTGGCTCTGCCTCTAAAGCAGCCTTTGTATGTGCTACATAAATATCCTGGACTGCTTTAATTCTTCCAAGACCTTCAATCTGTGTATCTACACTGTCAAATGCTTTGGATGCTTCAAACTGGCTCTTCCAGGAATCTTCATCATCTCCAGCCATATCGTTGTTTGCGTGGTCTCCGGCAACAACCATTAACGGACGAAGAATTACTTTTTTGTATCCTGCTTCTTTTACTTTTTCAATAACTGCTTCACATGCGGTATCTTCCGGTTCACCTTCTACGGTTCCAACAAATGCATTTTTATAATTCAGTTTCTCTAACTGGGTCTGCATCTGGTCATATGTTACATTTGCAGTATGGGAAGTACCATGTCCCATAAATACAAATGCTGTTCCATCTTCTGCTGCTGCATCCATGCTGTCATATCCTGCAGCCTTAACTGCTTCTGATGTAATTGCTTCTGCAACGGCAGCTTTATCTTCGTTGATTACAGTTGCGTCGCTTCCAACTTCACCTAACAGAGGTTCTGCGATACGGACTGTTTCGAATTTATCCTGATACTTCTCAATTGCTTCTACCAGTTCATCATATTCTGCACCATGCATTAAGTGGGTCGGCTGTACCACAAGATTCTTAACGCCATTGTCTACCGCACGCTCTAATGCCTGATCCATGTTATCGATTTTTTCGTCATCACGGGCCTGTATATGGTTAATAATAATCTGTGCTGTAAATGCTCTTCTTACAGACCAGTCAGGATTTGCTTCCTGTAATGCTTTTTCAATGCCGCCGATATCTGTTGCGCGGCTGTCATTAAAGGATGTACCAAAGCTTACTACCAAAAGCTCATTTTCTCCAATATCATCCTGATTTAAAGGATCATCCTTTGATGCATCTCCGGTATCTCTTCCAAAGTAATCCGGGTCTGCATTTTCTCCGGATACCAGTTCCTTCTGAGCATCTGTCAGTGCATCCCATGCTTCTTTTGCTGCCTTACACTGTGCATCTGTCTCATCAGTTCTTTCCTGCACATAAATTGCATCAATCAATGCTGCTACTTCATCTGCTTTTGCCTGATCATCCTTTTCATCTTCTGTCGAAACAGCTTCTGTTGTTTCAGTTGTCCCTGTTGTTTTCTTATCACCACATCCCGCAAACATGGTTGCAGCCATAGTAAGTGTAAGAACTACAGTCAATGCTTTCTTTTTCATTTTTTTCTCCTTTTCTCATGTTCTGGTTTCACTTACACATGAAAAAACTCCGTTCCATATTGCTATGAACGAAGTAAATGACATACTAACTACAGGAAATACGCTTTACGGATTTCCCTTGTTATCAAACAGTACAGCCAATTACTCGTGACCCGGAATCTCTTCCCGTACCAGATAAACGGCAGGTTTCCTGACTCAAAGATTAACGCTCCGTAATCACCTTCCCAATGTCTGTGCAGCAGTGGCGCTTTTAAAAGCCTGACTACGTTACTCCCTTCTTACAGTGACGAGTTCGTACAGGATTTACACCTGTTTCCCTTTTACCCTGCATATGAATGAATTTCATTGCAGGCACCGGTTATCTTTCTATGAAATCGCTACTATACTAACACACTTTTTATTTTTTCACAAGCCATAGTTCACCCCGCCTCAACAATCTTCACCCTTAAAAAGTTCTCTAGCCTTTCAGCCGATGGGTCAGTACCTTCATAATGGCATCATAATGTTCTGCCTGATGGGGATATGTGCAGTTGGTACAAATCTTAAGTTTTCTGCCATTTGTCTCTTTGTACTCCGGTGTTCCCGGACAATGCTCCATTTCATACATCGGGCAGTAGCAGAACATACAGTTAATCTGCTCAATGTCCCTATGGCAGGGATAATAAGCGCATGCACGATTCTCAAAAAAGCGGCTGCTGTTATGCACCGGCTCATCTTTGGTCTTTACAATCACGATGGTAAAATATCCGCTGTTTTCCGGTATGTTATCCACACCGGAAAAGACTTTTTCTTCCTCTTTTCCACAATCAGAAACACTATACACTTCTAACGGACGGATAGTGCTTTCCTTTTGCAGCATTTCTTTTAACTGCTTCAGCTTCCTTCCGGACTTCATATAGATTCTGGTGCCGGAAAATTGTCTCGATTCTTCTATCTCATAGGAACCGGGAATAATATGAATCTGCTCTTCCTTTTCTCCCAGCGAAATGCCAAGTCTTGCTGCCACTGCACAAAAAGACGGTACACCGCTGACCATTTCCGTATGGCCACCATGCTCTTCGATTTTCTGTGAAAGATAAGTATAGGTGGAATAAATTGCCGGATCCCCCAGCGTTAAAAAGGCAACCTTTTCTCCCCTTGCAAGATATGCTTCTATATTTTCGCATATCTTATCATGGGCTTCTTCTAACTTTTTCTCATCTCTGGTCATGGGAAAATTCCATGCCACAAGCTGATGTTTCCGGATGTCCGGCACCAGTTTTTCTACAATCTGAAAAGCATTACACTCTTCTATCGGTTCGGACGGCACTACTATGGTATCGCAGCATTCTATCACCTGAACCGCTTTATGGGTCAAAAGCTCCGGCTCCCCCGGACCTACTCCGATTCCATATAAAATTCCGCTCTGTGCTTTTTCTTTCTGCATCTGTCTTCCTCTTATTTTAAATTATCTTTTACTTCTATTTATCTTTTTGCTTCAATTTCGATTGTTGATACAATCCTGCCTGCTGATAGAAATGCTCCACAAAAGAAGGGTTGGACGGATAATAAAGATGAGGAAATCCCCACCAGTGATTTTCTCCTTCCCAGACACACTCCCAGCTTCTGTTTCCGGTCGGTTTCTTTGCCACGCAGTCCGTTCCATTTTCCGTACTGTCAAAATAATGGAATTCGTGTCCCCGGATTCCTTCTTTTTCCGGCAGGAAACAGCTCTCTTTCTCGGTAAGCTCCACATAGCCAAAACGCACCAGCTTTCCCCGGTAATCTGCATCTGCATCAATTACGCCCGCCATGGAATATTGTCTGCCTTCCATATCCTTCAGTGATTTATGAAGATAAAGAAAACCCCCACATTCTGCCAGTGACGGAAGTCCGCCCCGGATGGCTTCCCGGATGGCTGTCTTCATGCTGTCATTTTCGGATAATTCCTTTGCAAAAAGTTCCGGATATCCCCCTCCTAACAGTAATCCGCTGATATGCTCCGGCAATTTCTTATCATGCAGGGGAGAAAACGGCACCAGCTCAAAGCCCCTTTTTGAAAGCAGTTTCAGGTTCTCCTGATAATAAAAACAAAATGCCTCATCTCTTGCGATGGCAAGGCGGAGTTTACTTTCATGGGTGTCATTTTTTTTGATATCTGCTCTCTGGAATACCATATCATTTTCATAGATATCTGCTCTCTGATATGTCACTTTGTTTTCGTGACTATCAACTTTTGGGGCTGCCGCATCCTTTTCTCCGGCTCCCCCAATTGCTAAAATCCGCTCTATCGATACCGTTTCTTTTAAGCTGTCTGCCCCGCGGCATACCTGTTCTTTTAAATCACGCTTTTCTTCTGGAAGTTTTAAGCCTAAGTGGCGGCTCTCCAGATGAAGCTCCTTCTGTTCGGTAAAACAGCCCAGCACTTCTATGGATAATTTGGTTTCGATTAACTCTTTTAATGACGCATAGAACATTTTGCTGACCCGGTTTAGTATCACGCCCTTTATGATTCCGGCTTTGTCATAGGATAAAAGTCCCTGTATCAGTGGAAGTATCGTTCTTCCCATGCCATGTGCATCAATTACCAGAATCACCGGCAGGGAAACAGAATTTGCCAGGTGATAGGTGGAACCTTCTTCTAAAATTCCGCCAAGTCCGTCATAAAGCCCCATGACACCCTCTACCACTGCAAATGCATCTTCCGGTGTCTCTTCCATAAATATCTCTTTTGTCTTTGTTTCGCCGGTAAAATATGTATCCAGATTTCCGCCCGGCACACCTAAAATCGTCCGGTGAAACATCGGGTCTATATAATCCGGTCCGCATTTAAATGCACAGACATTGACTCCTGCTTCTTTCAAGGCTTCGATTAACGCACAGGTAATCAATGTCTTTCCACTGCCGCTTTTGGGTGCTGCAAGAACTACTCCTTTACGCTTCTGCATCCGCTTCTCCTCCCTGCAAATCAAAGGAACATATCATAACCGGATTTTCCGCCTTTGGCATATAATAAGAGCCAAGCTCATGATAACGGCTGACCTGCATCTGAATCAGTTCAAAACCACAGACCGGAAAACGCTCTTTCACCTGCTTGAATTCTGCCACCGTCTCAAGACTTATAGCATTCATTACAACTCTTATTCTTCTCTTTTTTGCTGCCAGTACTTCTAAAATTTCCATCAAATGTCCACCGCTTCCCCCGATGAAAACATGGGTTGGCTCCTCTAATCCATTGCATGCCTCCGGTGCCATTCCCCGGATAATCTCCATATTTGCTACCTGAAACTTCTCTTTATTCTGTGCCAGAAGTGCTAGCGCCTCTTCTTTCTTTTCAATGGCATAGACTTTGATTCCTTTGGATAAATGGGCTGCTTCCACAGCAATCGAACCCGTTCCGCTTCCAATATCATAAAGCACCGAATCTTTCTGAAGCCGCAGGCTGCAAAGGCTGACCTGACGCACTTCCCCTTTGGTCATTGGAACTTTCCCACGAATAAAGGCTTCATCCGGGATTCCCGGTGACAAAGTTGCCGGCTCTTCCTGCGCTTCCTGTTCCCTGCGCTTTCCCTGCTCCGCACATTCTTCATTCGCTTTCTGTTCTTCCTTCTCTATCATGACAACATACAATCCTTCCTGTTCTATCTCCCTGCATGCTTCCGGTGTAAGCACCATCAGCTTCTGCTGCGGATAAGATAACTGGTACCCCACTGTAATTCTGCAATTCTCTTTATCCGAAAAAAGTGCTCCTAATTTCCTGATGTCTTCTGCTCCGGATACCAAAAGAAACAGCTGCCCATTTTCATGCAGCCTGTGCAGCACTTCTGCCTGCCAGCCATCCGTATCTGTTTTGCCATGTATACTGTAAATTCCGGCATTTTCCCAGCTTACGCCACAGGCTGCTGCCATCATCTGAATGGAAGAAATGCCCGGAATGCTTTGCAAGGTTCCATGAAGTATGCCCTTTTGCAGCGCTTCCTGCAGACAGATTCTTACCTTGCTCCAGCCACTATAAAAACCAATATCCCCGGAAAAAAGGATGACTACCTTCAGTTTTTCATGCACCGCATACTGTCTGCTCTTTTCCTGAAGCCATGTAAGGATTTTATCCGGCAGATAAAGTGCCTCTTTTTCAAGCTTCGGTGTCACCGCCTCTATCAGACGTTTCGCACCTAATACAAGGTCCGCTTCTGCCAATGCTTCCTTTAACCGGACGGTCATCATATCTGCATCCCCCGGTCCGATTCCTGCCAGCGTAATCATAAGCTCCGCCGGTCTTAAGGAAAGGTTTACCCCTGTTAATGTTTCGATTTTCTCACAGACTGCATCAAAGGAAAGTCCGTCTTCCTCTGCTGCCTCCCGACGAATGACCAAAAGCGGGATATGATTTTTTAAAGCTGCTTCTTTTTTTTCTAAAAAGCCTCCGGTAATGCCGCCCTGCTTTGTTACCATACATTTTATCCCGTACTGATGAATCAGTGCATCATTGAATTCTTCAGAAAAAGGTCCCTGCAGTGCCAGAATCTGTTGTGGCAGAATTCCTTCCCTCCGGCAGATTTCAAGACTTTCCAGCCCCGGCAGTACCCGGACATAAAGACGTTTTTTTACTTCTTCCGATTCGGTATATACGGAAAGTTCCTTGCTTCCTGTAGTAAGAAGAATGTTTCCCTTGATTTCCTTTAATGCTTCTGCACAGGCCTCATTGCTGTCAAAGAAACGAAGTCCTGCTTCTTCTGACGCATGGATGCTCCGTTTCAGCCGTAAGTAAGTGACCTCAAGTCCATCCTCTTTCATTCCGACAACGCAGCTTTTTATGGTTCTGGTCACTTCCACCGCATAGGGATGAGTGGCATCGATTACAAGGTCAAAGGATTCTTTCCTTAGATATTCTGACATAGCTTCTTTGGAAAGGCGTCCTTCCTGAATCTTCACCTCTGGATGCTCTTTCATGACCAGCTTTCCATAATCGGTTGCCACCGATACAGTGTGGGCTATGCCTGCTGCCGCCATCAGCTCCGATAATTTTCTTCCTTCTGTTGTTCCTGAAAAAATGATTATTTTTTTCATTGCTCTATCTTATAGCCTCTTGGTGTGATTAATTTTCCATCCTGAATTCTGGTTCTGGAATTTCCAACAAAAACGGTAGTAAACATATTTACTGTTTTACTCTGTAATTCTTCTAATGTACAGGTAACTGTGCTTTCTCCGTCTCTTCCGATATTTTCCACATAACCGCATGCGCGCTCCGGTTCTATCTCCTGAAGCAGAATCTTACATGCTCTTTCCAAATAGTCTGCCCGCTTCCGGCTGGACGGATTATAAAGTGCAATAGCAAAATCTCCCCGTGCCGCCATAATCAGCCTCTTTTCAATTAACTCCCATGGTGTCATAAGGTCACTGAGACTGATTACACAGTAGTCATGATTTAATGGTGCTCCAAGAACCGCTGCTCCGCTGTTGGCTGCGGTAATTCCCGGTATCACTTCCAGTGAAATCGCCGGATATTCTTTTCCGATCTCATACATCAGTGATGCCATTCCATAGACACCGGCATCGCCGCTGCATACCATTGCCACGCTTTTGCCTTTTCCGACCTCCTCAAAACACATTCTGCAGCGTTTTTCTTCCTGCCGCATCGGCGTGGAAAGAAATTCCTTGTCTTGAAAACGTTCTCCTAGCAAATCAAGGTATACGGTATATCCGATGATTACGTCCACCTGTTCTAATACTTCGATGGCTCTGCCTGTCATCATCTCTTCTTTTCCCGGTCCCATTCCAACAATCCATATTTTATTCTTCATATAAAGTCAGTCTCCAATCTTCTTTTGCTATAGCCAGTGTCATTCCATTTTCCGCTTTTTTCTGAAGCACCAGCCTTCCATTATCCCGGCAGGCTGCCATGGCTGCCCGCTCGCAGACATTGTCTACGCCCACCTGGCTTTCCACAAATACCGATGAATCAAAGGTACCGGACACACGGCTTAAGGTTTCTGCATCAAAGGTGAGAAATGGAATGCCATGTTCTGCCGCAAGTTTTAGAATTGCATTTTCATCCTTCTTTTTATCAATCGAAGCAATCGCCCGTATCTGTTTCCAGTCTACTCCGGCTTCCTTTAAACAGTTTTCTGCAAATGCCTTAAGTTCCTGTTCTTCTTTATTCCTTCTGCATCCGATTCCAAGAATATATTCTTTGGGGATTAAGGTCAATAATGGTTCCTGCTTCTGCCCATCCTCTGGTGTGCCGATTGCCACATCCACTTTGGCGGCATATTCCGGAGCGATTGTCATGGAAAGCTTCCTTTTTTCCAGCACCTTTGCAGAAACCTTCTTAATGCCTTCTTTTTTATCAATGGATAGGTCATGCTTTTTTGCAAATACATCTATGGCAAAGGCATTATTAATGTCGGTCGCTGTGGTAATTACCGGAACTGCTCCTAATAACTCTGCCAGTAAAAGTGCTATCTCATTTGCGCCTCCTACATGCCCGGATAAAAGAGGAATGACATAATTGCCTGCCTCATCCAGTACCAGCACCGGACTGTCTGTCAGCTTGTCCTTAAGAAATGGGGCAATTGTCCGCACTGCAATTCCGCATGCTCCGATAAAAATGATTGCATTTCTTAGGGAAAACTGCTCCTTTGTCCACGCGTTCAGATTTTCCACCTGTTTTCTGCCATGATAAGTATGAATTTCACAGGGAAGCTGCTGCTCTTTCGAAAGTCTTTTTATCTTTTCGGCAAGCTCTGCTCCCTTTTCGGTAAAGCTGATGACACTCCATTTCAATGACTGCATTTTCTTTCCGCCTTCTTATGATTTTTTTGCTGCCCGGAATTCTGTGGAGAAATCTTCTGCATACAGTCTGGATTTGCTGTATCCGCTCTTGTTAATGACATCTCCAACGAGAACCAGTGCCGTTTTGGTAATTCCATGTTCTGCCGCTGTCTGTGCCAATGTTTCTACCGTGCAGATATATATTTCTTCCTCCGGCCAGCTTACCTTATAAGCCAGTGCCGCAGTGGTATCCTTTGAATAGCCACCCTTTATCAGTCGCTCAGATAACTTCTCCAACATTCCGGTGCTTAAATAGATTGCCATGGAACACTGATGGGCAGCAAATGCCTCAATGCTTTCTTTCTCCGGAACCGCCGTCCGTCCCTCCATTCTGGTAATGATAAGGGACTGGGAAATATCCGGCAGGGTATACTCCAGATTCATGGCTGCCGCTGCTCCAAAGCAGGCACTTACTCCCGGCGTAGAATCATAGGCTAGCTTTCTTGCATCCAGCTCCTGCATCTGCTCCTGAACCGCTCCATATATGCTTGGTTCTCCGGTATGCAGCCGCACCACATCTTTTCCTTCCTGCTCTGCCTCCACCATAATTGCAAGGACTTCTTCCAATGTCATCACTGCACTGTTATATACCTGACAGTCTGCTTTGGCATAGTCTAAAAGCTTGGGATTTACCAGTGAACCGGCATAGATAATCACATCCGCTTTCTCCAAAAGATGCATTCCTCTTACGGTAATCAAATCCGGTGCTCCGCACCCTGCTCCAACAAAATGAATCATTCCTTTTCCTCCAACAGTTCTTTTAATAATGCCTCTGCTCCCGGCGTTACACCTAAAAGTCCGATATCATTACTATAAACCATACATTCTATTTCCAGCCCATCTCCGGCACGATGCTTAAGATGGTCTTCAATTTTTTCCATGACATATTCCATGGCAGGTTCTAAAAGTCCGGCTTTTCGAATCCGGTCTACCGCATCCTCTGTACCAATGCAGTCTAATATTTCCCGAAGCAGTGTCACTTCTGCGCCCGCACGGATTGCTGCCGCCGCCAGAAGCTCCATCCGGCAGTCTGCCTCTTTGGAATGGGTGTTCATAATGCCGCCGGATACCTTTATCAGCTTTCCGATATGACCGGTTAAGAGCATTTTGGAAAATCCAAGTTCTTTTACCATGTCAATGGTCTGTCCGATAAAGTTGCTGCATTTTACACTACGCTCCAAATCATAACCATAGGTCCGTTTCATAAATTCCAATCCGTAGTTGCCCGGTGATATGGCAACAATAGAATGACCTTCTGCCCGTTTCTGTTTCAATTCCACTGCTATGGTATCTAGCAATGCCTTATCACTCATAGGCTCCACAATCCCGCTGGTTCCAAGTATCGAGATTCCGCCCTTTATTCCAAGTCTCGGATTAAAAGTCTGCGCCGCAAGATTTTCTCCTTCCGGCACTGAAATTACGACTTTGATTCCGCCCTGAAAATCAAACAGATGGCAGACCTCTGATACTTCTTTTGCAATCATCTGCCGTGGTACCGTATTAATTGCGGCATTTCCTACCGGCTGGTCTAATCCCGGCCGCGTAACCCTGCCAACACCGATGCCGCCATCTATTTCTATCTGATTGTTATTTTCTTCACAAATGCTCACCGCTGCATAAATCCATGCCCCCGTTGTCACATCCGGGTCATCCCCGCCGTCCTTTTGTACCGCGCAGGAAACTTCTGTTTCCTGAATTTTGATATGCTCCACCTTTGCATGGTAGGGAATTCCCTTTGGTGTCTCAATGGTAATCTCTGTTTTTCTTCTTCCACTCAGCAGCATATAGACTGCTGCCTTTGCTGCGGCTGCGGCACAGCTTCCGGAGGTAAACCCATACTGCATCTTTCTTCCCCCTGATTTTACTATCGTCTTAATTGATACAAAATTGCATTGCAGATAGCTGCGGCAACATTGCTCCCGCCCTTTCTGCCCCGGTTAATGATATACGGTACTTCTGTTTCCATAATCAATTCTTTTGCCGGTACCACATTTACGAAGCCTACCGGAACTCCGATAATAAATGCCGGCTGGTAGCGTCCCTCCGTTATCATTTTATGAAGCTCGATTAACGCCGTCGGTGCATTTCCCACCGCAAAAATAACTGGTTTTTCAATGGCTGCGGCTTTCTCCATGCTGATGGTGGCTCTTGTTACCTGCCGCTCTCTGGCAAGCTGTGCTACATCCAAATCCGCCATAAAGCAATGGGCTTCTCCGCCAAATGATGCCAGTATTTTCTTATTGATTCCGGCAAGTGCCATATTGGTATCCGTTACAATATCGGCGCCCTTAAGAATCAGTTCCTTTGCAATTTCTACTGCATGGTCAGAATAACACATTGTCTCTGCATAATCAAAATCTGCGCTGGTATGTATCACACGCTTGGTAACAGGCTCCTGCTCCTTAGGCAATACAATCTGACGCTTTTCTAATTCCTCTGAAATAATCTCAAAGCTGCGTTTTTCAATCTCTCCCGGCAATACAAATTCGATGGGATTCATTTCTCTGTCACCTCTCTTAATGCGCTTATCAGCCGCTCATTCTCTGCCTGCCCTCTTACTGCAATCCGGTAATATCCTTTGGACAGACCTCTGTAATTTTCACAATTTCGAATCAAAATCTGTTTCTTTAAAAGTAACTCATATAATGGCAGCTCTGTGTAAAATAAAATATAATCTGCCCGGGAAGGATACACCCGGAAGCCTAAGGATATCAGCTCTTTTGTCAGAATACTCCGCTGCTCTTTTATGAGTTTTCTGCTTTCCCCGATAAATTCCGTTTCTTTTGCTGCAGCGCATCCTGCCATCTGGGCAAATACCGATAAGTTCCATTCCGGAAGCTGCCTTGTAATCTTCTGACAGACTTCCCTGTTCCGGCAGATAAGATAACCCAGCCGGACTCCCGGTATGGCAAAGGTCTTGGTAAATGCTCTCACCTGAATCAGATTCCTACATTTCATGCCAGCTTCCATTTCTTCATAAAGCTCTGCTTCTTCACAAAACGGCAGAAAGCATTCATCTACCACCACTATTATATCAAGCTCCTGACACCGCTTTAAAATCCCTTTTAAAATCTCCGGTGGAATTAACTGTCCGGTGGGATTATTGGGATTAGCAAGGTATATAAGCTCCGTTTCTTTATCTAATGCCTCAATAAAGTCCTCTCCCAGCACAAAATTATCCTGTTCCCGCAATGGAAAATAACTTACTTCACACGCTTCCGTTCCGGCAGCCCACTCGTAACCATAAAAAGAAGGAACCGGAATCAGTATTTTCTTTGGTTTTAATGCATGAAGAATTGCAGGAAAAAGTTCAGAAGCTCCATTTCCGCACAATATCTCATCTGCCGCTACCTTATCCATCTCAGCAATGGCTGCCTTCAGCTTCTCCTGCCTGATATCCGGATACCGGCTGCATAAAGACACCGCTTCCCTAAGGGCTGCCTCTACAGATGCCGGTATGCCCAGAGGATTGATATTTACAGAATAATCTAACGATATGCAATTACGGTAGATGTCTCCTCCATGTACCATATTCCTGTTCCTTTCCTGAATTTTCATCCTTTCAATCATATAAAGAATAACAATCCCATCACCAAAAGGCAAATGCCTTCACATAAAAATGCAGTCGCATACAAAAGCCGGTTTGCTCTTCTGATGTCCTCGTATTCCACCGGACGCAGTGCATCTCCGATAAACGGCTTTTTCACCAGTTTGCCAAAATACCAGGCATCCCCTGCCAGCTGTATGGACAGTGCTCCTGCACAAACTGCCTCTGTCTGGGCAGAGTTCGGGCTGGCATGATGATACCGGTCCCTTTTATAAATGTAATATGCATGTTTCCTGTTATATTCCTTTCCAAGGAAATACGTCCCTGCAATCATCAGGTATGCACTGATACGGGATGGGATATAATTGCAGATATCATCGAATTTTGCGGCAGCTCTGCCAAAATGAAGATAACGTTCATTCTTATATCCTACCATGGAATCCATCGTATTGACTGCCTTATAAAAAAAGCCCAGAACCGGTCCGCCAAGTGCGGTATATAGCATCGGTGCAATGACTCCATCCGAAGTATTTTCCGCCACCGTTTCAATGGCAGCCTTTGCCACTCCTGTTTCATCCAGCCGCTCGGTATCTCTGCCTACAATCATGGAAACAGCATGTCTTGCCGCTATAAGGTCATTCTCCTTTAAACAATTATATACCTTCATGCTCTCTACTTTCAGGCATTTTGCAGCAAGAATCTGATAGGTCATAATCATTTCCAAGATAACACCTGCCACCGGATGAATCCGGTACGCAAGAATCAGAAGAAGTGCGGTCACCATAAGAACTGTCAGCAAAACAAGCGTAACCATTCCAATGCCTGCTCTTACAAGGTATTTCTCACTGCACTCCTTTTTATTCATTCTTTTTTCCAATATCCCTATAAAATTTCCAATCACCCGGATGGGATGTGGCAGCCAGTATGGATCTCCCAAAAGAAGGTCCAGGCAAAATCCCAGTCCGAACGCAATCATGTGATAAATCATATTGTAATCTCCTCAAGGGAATCTAATTTCCATTCTTCTCCGCAAAGTCTGAGCTTACAGCAGTAGCCGCCTCCATTTTTCACCTGATAATCAAAATAATTTCCTCCTGCAAGAATGTGAAGCAGTGCCATAATTGTGCCGCCGTGTACAACCGCTGTCACGTTCCGGGGCTGACTTTCTGTTATCGGATTTTCTGTCATTTGACTTTCTGCTATCAGTTTTTCAGGCTCCCGGAGTTCTGTTATCTCATTCGCTGATGACGTCTTTGCAGTATCTGCTACTTCTCTGGCAATCTTTTCCTCTATGATTTTTGTTGCAGTAAGAAGTCCTCTATGGCAGCGTTTTATATATTCCTGCTGGCTCTCGCCTTCCGGAAAAGGCAGTGTGCCATTGCTGTCAATCCATTTCTGATAATAGGCATTATTTTTCAAATCTTCGTAATTTTTTCCCTCATATGCGCCAAAATTCATCTCCCGCCATTCTTCTATCGGATAAGCTTTCTTTCCCGGAAAAAGTATACCAGCACTCTCCTGACAGCGCAGCATCGGACTGATGAAAAGCAGCCATGTTTTTTTTAAAATGTCTTTTTCTGCAAGAATCTCTAACTGCTTTCTACCTTCCCCGGATAAAGCTTCTTCTGTTACACCCAAATACCGGTGTTCCCGATTTGACGGGGTCTTTCCATGACGGATAAGCAATAAATTTATTTTAATCTCTGGCTGATTCCACATACAATGCGTTCTACCCTTTCTGCCTTTTCGGCAATCCGGATCTGTAGTCTTCCGGTCTGCTCCCTGTAATCCCGTTCCAGAGCATCCATCGGTACAATTCCGTTTCCAATCTCATCACAGATGAAAATAAGTCCCGGATATGTTTCCAGCAGTTTATCAGCCAACAGCTCCACATCTGTCTGCTGCTCAAGACATTTCCGAATCCACAGGTGTAAATGGTTGATGACCGGATTCTCAAATTCCTGCAGTTCTTTTATCATTCCATCCCAGTCTGCAGGAAGGTTTTCGCCCTCTATCACCTGACCTTTACATTCCGGGTGAAGCTTTAACACATATTCCTTTTTTCCCTGGTAACATCCGCCCAAAAATAATTCCATGATTTTTCCTTTCTAGCCTGCTATAAAACAAAGAATGTGCCACGGCACATTCTCGCGCCTGCGGCGGTTGCTTGCGGCATCTACCTTATACGCCGCAGTGCGCATACTCGCGGAGCGTTTTTTACTATACAGGAAAGCAATTTCCTGTATAGTGAAAAACAACTACCACTGCAACTGCCATGGCATTTTCGCATAATGACACAAAATATCCTGCGGTATCACCATTGATTCCGCCAAATTCCTTCCGGCTTTTCCAGCTATAATAACCATAACAGAGCAATGCCACAACTACTGCTGCAAGCCCTGCCCACAGGTTTACATAAATCATACATCCACTGTAGACAACTGCCTCTATGATGAGGACTGCCAGCACTCTTTTTTTCTGGGCGCTGTCTGCAAAATAAGCAAGCATACCATCCTTTTTTGCTGCCTTCAGGCTCACCACACCAATTCCGCTTAAGCTTCGTGATAACGCAAAGCCAATTCCCACTACAAGAATTGCAGACAATTCCGTAAGCTCCGCATATGCTGCTCCATAAATAAGATAATATAAAACCAGCATCAATACGGAAAATGCGCCAATATGAGGGTCTTTTAAAATTGCCAGCTTCTTCTCCTTATCCTGATAGGAATGAAATGCATCCATGGTATCCATAAACCCATCCATATGAAAGCCACCGGTAACAAGCAGTGGAATTGCCACCGCTATCAGGGTTTTGCAAAGATGGCTTATCCCGGCTGCATTTCCCAAAAAGAACCAGCCGGCTTCCAATACTCCAATGATAAGACCAATCAATGGGAAGAAGCAGAGGTGATACTGCATATCTTCTTTCTTCCAGTCAAACTGCGGCACCGGTATTTTTGAATATATGGAAAATGCAATGACGAATCCTTTTAAAATTTTCATGTATTCCTCTTCTTTCTTAAATTCCATCCTTTTTTATGAAAATCGGAATTCCTGCTACTACTTCAACGACCTGCTCTGCCCGCTCTGCAATCTGTCGGTTTACATCTCCTAACAACCGGATATAATCCATTGTGGATGCATCATAACGGATTCCGTCTTCAAATATCTGATTCGTGACAATAATCAGTATATCACAGGAATCATGCAATGCCGTTACTCCGTTTATAATTTCACCCGAAAGCTGCCTTATTTTTTCTTTATCCATCACAGCAGACAGATTTTCTTCTGAAAACATTTCGTTGGCAACGAGGTTCGACATACACTCCAATAAAACTGTTTTTCCAACTCCTGCTGCAGCTTTTCCGGCTGGCACTCTTTCGGTTGCCACTTTCTTTGCTGCCTCTTTAAGTCTTCTCGGCTGCTCTATCGTAAGAAAGCCTTTTCCTGCCCGCATTTTCTGGTGACGCTCTACTTTTTTCTTTCCTTCTTCATCATACACCTGCATGGTGGCTACATAATAAAGGCTGCCGTTGCCTGCGGCTTTCACTGCCATTTGTTCTGCATATGCGGATTTTCCGCTGCCGCTTCCACCGATTACCAATGCAATCATTCTTCATACCTCTTGTACTGTTCTATCTCAAAATTTGCAAAGGATGCTCCCTGCAAATACACGCCCAGTGCCACATCCAACAGGGACATCATCATCACTGCACCGGTTCCCTCACCCAGTGCCATATCCGCATCCAGTACCGGATCCAAATGCAGCTTTTTCATAATCGCTGTCTCTGCCAGTTCCCGGCTCTTATGGGATGGTATCATATAATTTACGGCACCCTTGCAAAGGGTCTCTGACAAAAGCGCTGCAACGGCACTGATGACTCCATCGATGACAACCGGCATCTGCTCGATTGCTGCTCCGATAAATACGCCTGTCAATCCGGCTATGTCCAGTCCACCTACCGTCTTTAATATGGTAAATGCATCCGCATCACGAAGGGAATATTTTTCTATCGCTTCTTCAATTACCCTGCATTTTCTTTTTAATGCTTCATCCGTTAATCCGGCGCCCTTGCCGGTCACCTGCTCTACCTCTAAATCCAAAAGTGCTGCTGCAACGGCTGTACTTGTGGTTGTATTTCCGATTCCCATCTCTCCTGTGGCAAGTATCTCATACCCTTCTCTGTGGCATTGCTGCACCAGTTGTACTCCGGTTTCTATTGCCTTTAAGACCTCTTCTTCTGTCATTGCAGGTTCCTTGGCAAAGTTTTTCGTTCCCTTTGCAACTTTTCGTGGCAATACTCCGGGAATCACTTCGTCTGTATCAATTCCAATGTCCACCGGAATTACATCCACGCCTGCCACTGCTGCCATCTTTCCTACAGAAGAATTATTTACTCCCATGGCTTTTGCCACTGCAAAGGTTACTTCTTTTCCACTCTGGCTGACCCGCTCTTCCACCACGCCATTGTCTGCACACATAACAAGAACTGCTTTTTTCTGAATGGATATTCTGGTTGTCTTCTCTATGGCTCCAATCTGTGCAATCAGATGTTCAAACTTTCCAAGTCCATCCAGGGGTTTGGCGATTCCATCCAGCTTCTCTTTTACCCTGCGATACCAACTGTCATCTAAAGGCAAAATCTTTATGCTATCCAATTCTGCTTTTGTCATATTCTGCCTCCTGCAGCATTCCATAAACCGCTTCCATATCAAGATATTTCCGCAGTGTATCCGCCAGCAAATCGTACTGGCTCTCCTTATACTGCTGATAATTCATGCCCTGATTATCTTCATAATGCACTCCCTTTTTCTCCGCTAATGCCCGGATAAAAGTAGATGCGATATCTCCTTCATCAAAAATGCCGTGGACATACGTTCCGTAGACATTTCCCTTCTGCACAACGACTGCATCCTGTATACAGGATTCCTCCTGTGCATGCGCATGAGCTTGGGCTTGAGCCTGTGTCTGCTTTGGTTCCTGTATCTGCTCTGTCTTCTGTGTTCCGCCGGTATGTCCCATATGAATCTCGTAGCCCTTGTATTCTTTGCCGGAAAGGGAAGCTAACATACCGGTGAGAAAGTCTATGGTTCCCGTTACCTGACGGCGTACCTTTTCCCGGCTCATCACCGTCTTAAGCGGCAACAGCTCCATGCCCCGTAAGCTGCCGCCTTCCTCTACCGAATAGGGGTCTTCGAGGCTTTCTCCTAACATCTGGTAACCGCCGCAGATTCCAATAACCGAAGTTTCTGCGGAGAGTTTCTTTATCATAGCTTCCATGCCATTTTCGCGCATCCATTTCAGGTCACCCATTGTATTCTTACTGCCCGGCAGAATAATGGCATCCGGATGATGGATTTCCTGCACCGAAGTCACATAGCGCACCGATACGCCTTCCATATGCTCGAAAACATCAAAATCCGTAAAATTAGATATTCTCGGATAACGGATAACTGCCAGGTCTATCAACGCCTCTTTCCGATGCTTGAATTTTCCGGTCAGGCTGTCTTCATCCTCAAGCTGTACCTTCATATAAGGCACCACTCCGCAGACCGGAATGCCGCCTTTTTCCTCTAACATCTGAATGCCCGGTTCCAATATGGATACATCTCCGCGGAATTTGTTGATGATTAAACCTTTTACACGGGATTTTTCCTGCTCTTCTAAAAGCATCAGCGTTCCTAAAAGCTGTGCAAACACACCACCCCGGTCAATATCTCCTGCCAGAAGAACCGGTGCATTTACCATCTCCGCCATGCCCATATTTACAATGTCATTTTCCTTGAGATTAATTTCTGCCGGACTTCCGGCTCCTTCTATTACAATAATATCCGCCTGCTCTTCCAGTTTGTGAAATGCCTTTAAAATATCCGGGATAAGCTTTTTCTTATAGTTAAAATATTCCCGTGCCGGCATATTACCAATGACCGTACCGTTGACAATCACCTGGGAGCCAATATCATTTGTAGGCTTTAAAAGAATCGGGTTCATACAGACCTGCGGCTCGATTCCTGCTGCCTCCGCCTGCATAACCTGTGCCCGTCCCATTTCAAGCCCTTCTGTTGTAATATAGGAATTCAATGCCATATTCTGCGACTTAAAAGGCGCCACGCGGTATCCATCCTGATGAAAGATACGACATAAGCCTGCTGTAATCAGGCTTTTTCCGGCATTCGACATTGTTCCCTGTATCATAATCACTTTTGCCATGTGATAAGTTCCTCGATTTCTTTTGTTTTCTATACTATCTTGCTTCCAGTCCCTGAAGCAGTACCACATAACATGCGAAGTCTCCGATTCGTTTTCGCTCTTCCCCTAACCAATCATCCCAGTCATTGCCCAGCTTATGCTCATACATATAGACGGACAGTTTGTTTTTCGCACTGATCACAAGATTATGACAGCGGGTGCGCTCCGCATCTGCCTGTCCTTTCTCTGCCAGCGATTTCTGGTTCCATCCGTTTCTGATTCGCACATAGTCTACTGCACATTTCAAAAAACGGTCTATGAGTTCCCTGCAGGCTGCATCCGCTTCCCCCTGCTCTGCAATCTGGTTCCAGATCTGCATGGCTTCTTCAAAGGGCAGTGACGTCTCCTGTTTTAAGTACTCTTTGTATGTTGTATACATTGGACATCCTCCGCATATTTTTATCTTAACAGATATATTGTATAACATTCCTTGTTTTTAGAAAAGATACTTTCCTTTTTGATTTATGATTCTGCTTTTCATATTTCTCTTCATCTATGTGCGCTTACTCCAAAGGAATATATTAAGCATCTCTAACCTGCTACCGGCAGTTTTTATATTTATTTAACTACTATTATGGAGATGTCCATTAACCATATAGCCAAATTTTTGTATAATTTTGTTATCAAACAGGGCGGTGTTTTTATGCCAACAATTAAATCAAGTGCTGATTTAAGGAATAATTACAATGAAATTTCTACATTTTGTCATAATTATCCTGAACCAGTTTTCATTACGAAGAATGGAAAAGGTGATCTTGCTGTTATGAGCATTGAATCCTACGAAGAACTGACCAGCCGCTTTGAACTTTACAGTCAGATTAAGGAAGGAATGGACGATATTGCCACAGGCAATACCAGACTATTTTCCGAAGCTATGGCTGATATCAGGAGCCACCGCAGTCGATGAGCTATCAGGTTTATATCACTTCCACCGCAGAACACGATATTATGCGTGCTGCGGATTACATTGAATTTACCCTCAAAAATCCTGATGTTGCAGATAATCTGTTAGATGCTGCGACCGAGTGGATAGACTCATTAGCCGACCTGCCACAGAAGTTTCATCCGGCAGACGATCCAATACTGGCAAGCTGGGGCATTCGTTTTGTGAAAATTAATAATTACCTTGCCTTTTATACGATTGATAAAGAAAAACAGACTGTAATCATCGTCCGTTTTCTCTATCAGAAAAGTAACTGGACTTCCATTCTTCGACAGGGATTTCACCTCGTTTAAGGAATCTGTTTTTATGCAGGTTCCTTTTATTTTTTCAATATATATCATGAGCAAAATTTACTCATAATTAACATTCTCTGCTCATTATATTACCACTCCATTGCAGTGGTCGATCTCATGCTGGATAACCTGCGCGGTAAAGCCGAAATATTTTCCATGTTGTGGTTTAAAATCACCATTCAGATAATCCACCTCTATCTCCTGGTATCTTGTGCAGGCTTTGGCTCCATCCAGCGAAAGACAGCTTTCCTCTGTACTGTAGCCGCCTGACTTCTTCGTAATCACCGGATTCACCATTGCAAATTGAAATGGGCCTGCTGCCACTACAATAATCGCTTTGTTTATGCCAATCATATTTGCTGCCATTCCAACGCAGGTTTCCCGGTTCGCCCGAAGGGTATCCAAAAGGTCTGTTATTACCTGCTTATCTGCAGGCGTTGCCGGTATTGCTTTCTCTGAAAAAATGTGTGTTCCTTTTACTATTTTCCTAACCATAATTTATCTCCAATATCTGAAACTACTCATTGAGCAAAATGCAGACTTTCAAGCCACAATTTTGTTCGCTGCTAATTTAAAATAAATACGTCTGCCTGCTGCAAAGCCTCCTTTGGCATTGCCGTCTGCTCTTTGCGGTTCCAGTATTACGCTGCCTGTTCAAATTCTTCATGTGTCATATAAAGTTCATCCCCTGATTCTGGCTTTATTTTTTTGCCTTTTCTTTTATCCCGTCATTTTACCCTTTTATTTCTCCACGTTTCTTTTATCGATATTCCTGGGATACCTCTAAATAGCTTCGCTTTCCACTGATATAATCTGCATAGGCAAGTTCCGGGTCTTTTCCACAAAATACCGTGCAAAGTCCGCACATCTCGCAGTCTGCAATACATGGAAAAGCATTTTTGATATACTGTCTTCTTTCCGCTTCAGTAGAGGTCTCTATTTCCGGCGCTCTCATATTGCCACCTACCTGACGGTGCCGGAATTGCTCCGGTATTCCTCATTGATTTCCCGCAACTCCTTTACGCCGTTGATATATGGCTCATAAAATGCATCCATGGAACCGCCACCTAAATTATCGCAGCCATTGCAAAAATCACAGGCTCCTCCGCACTGGTTCAGGCCCTCCTGCACGATACGAATCCGCTCTTCCCTGGTTGTATCTTTGATTAAAATACTTTTTATTTCCATTCAGCCATCATCCTCTCCCAACTTTTTGTCTTTCAATATAATTCAAATAATTTCTCTCTTAAGTTAAAGTTTAGCACGAAAAAAGAGGTGCCGCAACCGACACCTCTTGTGGGGTTTTATCCTATTTTCTATTTTAGAATGTTATAAAATATAATGGGACAGGAACTCAAATAATTTCTGATTCGTTTCTTCATTCAGTTCTTCAGCCTGCAGATATTCCGGCAGTGGAATTCCCTGCTGGCATTCTCCGCAAATATCAATGCCAAGTATATTTCCGTTTTCCAGAAAATGCGACAGCAAACGTTCCAGCATCGGAAGTGACATATTCCCCTGACTCCAGTTAGTCTCCGTATATTGTTTATCCAAGATGTCTTTATCTATGGAAATATAAACCGGCAGATTCTTTTTCATTTTCTATATAAAATGGATAGATATCCACCTTATTAACTTAATTCTGTTGTGTTATTCCTAAGCCATTCTGTAATGTCATCAATTACCTTATCCGGATCACAGTAATAACGACGGTCACATATTTCAAACGAAATTGTCCCCTCATATCCTCTGCGCTTCAGATCTTTATAATACTTTTTCATTGGAAAATCTCCGTCTCCGGGAACTGTATGTCCCCGATCGTTAAAATGCACATGAACAAGCTGAGTACCTAAATTATCCATATAGTCATCTATGCTTTCTTCGGCGTAGGTCATCTGATCCAGATCTACCATACCATGTATGTGAGATGAGCCTGTTTCTTCTATCATTCGTTTCAGATCTGAACTTTTTATCAGCACATTTGTTGTTGTTACCTTCAACTCCTCCAGCATCAGCTCCACATTCTTTTTCTCACAATAAGCACCCAACTGCTGCAGAGAATCCCTGCAATACTTCCATGCATCTTCCGGTGACTGATCGAAATATCCAAATCCGGTACTGATCTGAACTTTATGGCAGCCAAGAAATTCCGCCGTATCAATAGCTCGCTGATAATAACGAATACTGGACTCACGTGTTCCTCTATCCTGTGTGCAGAAGTTAACCGGGTATGTACAATTCTCCGGTGTCATTGCCATAACACTTAGGTCTCTTCTCCTAATCTCCTTTTCCAATTCAAGTAATGAAAAAAGGGAATAATCAAATATATTAAACTGTGGTGCACTACAATACAAATCAATACTGTTAAATACTGACTGTTCTACCTTGTCCAGGAATTTCTTCAGCGGATATCTCAAATAATGATAATTCATTGGTGCAAATTTCATTTCTTCCTCCTGTATTCTCCATAATGATTCTAAGATCATGCGCATGTCTTTATTGGTAGTACGTACAATAGTAATTTCATATCTCGCATTTGTTATGTATTACTTTGTATCTGATACAATAGTATATCTGCACAACTTCTTTGTCAATACTATCTATTTTTTTCGTTAAATTGACCAATTTCCCTTATTGTTTTTTATTGTATCTGCATAACAAAAATACATTGTAATACATATTCTATTTCAAAATGTATCTTTTTGATACTTGTAAATGTGCTCATAGATGCATTTATCAATATCATCCAACTCATTTTTGTATTATATTGTTATACTAAAAGCATAGAAGTTTGTATTTTATTTTTCAATATTTTTTCTTTTTTTGCTACAAAAGAACAAATCTGCATATACAAATAGTCTCAAATGTATTATTATATATACACAAAAGTATTCAACTATAAAATCAGATTACAATATCTGTTTTTTTATTTACCGGAAAGGAATTTTCATTAAATGGAACTTGATAATGCCATAGCCACACCACTTTATAAACAGCTTGAAAAACTGATTCTGGACAAGATCACCAATGGAACACTTGCCAGATATAGAATTTTGAGTTTTTGGTTGCTTCTCGCGCACCTTTAAAGTCTCTATGCTTTTGATTCGTTCTTCTGCCGGGACTTTGTAAACTATTTTTCCGACATATTGCATTCCTCCTTCTTAGCATTCATAAATATAGGGCTCATAATCATTGCATCTGTATTCTTCAAAATTTTTTCTTTCCTTACAATTTGGACACCAAATATATTTGTGGTGCCCTTTTTCCCTTGCTTCCGCTTTCTTTCTCGAAATTGGAAACTTTAAGCCACAATCTGGGCAAATGCAGGTAGAAATAGTGTATGATTGTCTTTTCATTTTACCAGTCCTCATCAAACTCATCCATGGCATCATCTACTCCATCGGCATAATCCTTGTCATTCTCGTATCTCTCATCGTCATAATCGTCGTCCATATAGATGTCATCATAACCATCGTCATAAGATTGATATGATGATTCACTTCCTGATGTCGATTTATTCGTATAGTTATTGCTATCAGTATAACTATTAGAGCTGCTACCTGTGCTATTCGAAGAATGTTCTTCAGATGAACTATCTGAAGATTTTTTATTATATGAAGGTGTTTCGCTTGATTTACTTTTTTTACTACTCGGCTTGTGTTTATAGCAATATTCACCTTCGTATGCCCTATCATTGTCACAGCCACTCTTGATGCATTTTTCAGATTCATTTGATACATTAATCATTACAACTGCGCATATGATGCAAACAGCCGCTATGGCAATCATTAATACTTGTGTAAATGAATTCTTTTTCATATAGTTTTCCTTCCTTTCTTTGACTTCCATCTTTTAATGCTTAGCTCTACTTTGATGAACCAGAGCAGCATATTGCAATAACAACAAGTACTACAATCACAATAATTAATAATGCCGGTTGTGTAAATAACCATAGCATTGCAAAAATAAGTACTGCTCCGCCGACAAATTTTCCAATTGCAGCTAAGCCTGAGAAATCACCATCACACGCTGCCACAATTGAACCAATTACAAACAGTAAGAGCAATGCTAATATATGCATATATGCCGCCTCCTCCTTGTTCTTTTCCTCATAATAAAAGCCATCCTTGAAAGACTATCGTTTCGTCTTTCTTAGAATGACTCTATTATTGCAAATTACAAGTCCATAAATCTTCTCTTGTGCATCGAATCTTTGTTCTTTAATTGTTTTTTCATTCCTATTGGTCATTTTATTTTTCCACCCTTATCCTTGGCTTATTAGCCTCTCTGCCTTCCAGCCAAGACACTGTAGCATTTGCAAATATTGCGATTTCAACAAATGCAAATATCGCAACGATTATCACCTTCACAATTATCCTTACTGTAATAACCATAATTTCTATCAATTCTTTTTATTATCTTCTGAAGTTCTTCACTTTCAGATTGTATAATGCCGTCACTTTCAACCATCACCTAATAGGAGCGCTTATGGGGGATATCCTATTTTCTACTTTGGAATGTTATGAAATATAATGGGACAGGAACTCAAATAATTTCTGATTCGTTTCTTCATTCAGTTCTTCAGCCTGCAAATATTCAGGCAGTGGAATTCCCTGCTGGCATTCTCCACAGATATCAATGCCAAGTATATTTCCGTTTTCCAGAAAATGTGAGAGCAATCGCTCCAGCATCGGAAGTGACATGTTCCCCTGACTCCAGTTTGTCTCCGTATATTGTTTATCCAAGATGTCTTTGTCTATGGATATATAAACCGGCAGATTCTTTTTTATTTTGGAAATCTTATTTTTGTCTTCTCCGGCACGAATCTCTTCTGCAGAAAAAGTAAGGAGTTTTTCTGATATTTCCTTACGATTCATCAAGCCATCATTTTCCCGATAAAGCTGCTCTATATCCTTCGCCTGCGGTCCGATTAATATCAGTTGCTGCAACCATGGATTCGTCTCTAACACCTTTTCTGCCCAGTCTCCGCAGCTTGTCATGTGCTCAATCATCGGCTTTTGCATGTCCGTATGATGGTCAAATACAACAAGCTGGAATTCCTTTTGAATCTGGCTTGTCATAATTTCTGTCACATAATGATAATTTCCGGAATCCAGAAAATGGATTCCATGAATTCCATATAGCTTGATTTTTTCTCTGATTTTCTCTTCTGCCTGTCTGGAACAATACAAATCACACTCCTCAATTTCAGAGCAGTCCAGCCAGTGGATGCCGGTATTCTTTGGTATGTTTTCATCGCAATATACATGCGAAAAATCTAAAATCAGATGATTGGTTGTCATTGTTGTGCCTTTCTTAGTCTTGCTACTTTTCCAAAGGGTGGATTCACATCTTCATTATCAATCAACCAGAGAACCGGAATATCAGGTATATCTGCTTCTTCTGGAAATAAACCATATCCATCAGTAAATATAATAATGACAGCTGACAGGTCGTGTTTCATATTACTTTTTATATAATGAAACACAACCGTAAAATCAGTACCACCTCCACCATATGGTATTATTTTTTCTAATTCATTAATATTTTCAAACGAAATTGGTGTGGTTACATCTGTATCAAAGAACCCAAGCTTTCCCTTTATTTTACCATTAAATTGCTCAATAACACCTCTAATTTCTGCATATACTGCTTCAAGCGCATCTTGATTTACTGAACCGGAAGTATCTGCCCAAAACAAAATTTCTTTTGCGACAAAATCTCTTTCGTTAAAATCTGGCAAGTCTGAACTGTTATATCCAAACAATATCTCGTTTCTTACGAAATCATAAATGGCAGCTATTTTGTTATATTCATCTAATTCTATCCATTTACGATTTTTTATGAGAGACTGTATACTCTCTACATCGAAATTTAGCATTTTAGTCATTTCAAGATATTTCTTCTCCATAATATCGCCTCTCTTTCTTCTTATGGCTCTATTATAGAAAACAAACCTCTAATAAACTTTCAAAAATTCGCTATCTTTTACTGTACTTCTCGCCGGAAGTCCCATCATCCTTTTTACTGTAGATGCAAAATGTGGTGGTGAATCAAATCCTGCGTTTAATGCTGCTTCCGTTATCCGTTTCCCAGCTAATAAATCTTGAAATGCTCTTTCTAACTGATGCAGTGTTAAATATTTTTTAAGCGTTATCCCTACCTGTTCACTAAATAAATGAGATAATCGGCTTGCTGAAATACACAATTTTCCAGCATATTCCTCTATCGAATGTTCTTCACAACTACATTGTTCCAATTAATGACACGATTCGTTCGTTTAGGATATAAATACTTATCTACTAAAACTTACGCCAACACTTCTCTTTCAAAAATGCCTTAATCTCATCTTCATTTCGACCTTCATAATAAGCTACAAGAAGACCCTTGAATTCAGACACAATATTCTCCGGCACAACTAACAATCCAATACCTTTTCCAATCATAAAATGATTAGCAAAGATAATAGAAGCTCTCTTATTACCATCAATAAAAATCTGTGTCTTCATACAATAAAGCGTAAGCTCAATTGCAATATCAACGTCCTCAAGTCCTGAGTTTATAATTTCATCTATTTTCTCTTTTACATCCAACTCATTTGGAATTGGAGGCACATAGCTTGAACCACCAATCGTAACAGGAACAGCTCTAACGGAACCACCATTTTCGAAGAACCCTTCATTTACCAGGCGTGCTATATGACTTACCATATAATAATTGCAAGGAGAAGCCACTACATCCGGATCCACAATAAACTCCCACGCATGCTTCAAATTTAAGATTTTTTGGACATCAGTTGCTTTTACTCCGTTAACTTCGCCATTTTCCAAAATAGTTTCTGTCTGTGGAAATGTAGTGGAAACACCTTCCAATACAGCCTGATCATAAATCAGACTTTTGACATTAGCTCTAGCAAAGTCAATATTAAGCTTTACTCTTGGTGACAGTTCGCTTTCTGTATATCCAAGCTTTGCTAAGTCCTTTTCGATTTTTCTAAGTTGCTTTTTAACCGCTCTTATTTGCTGCGATTGATTAACTGCAAGTGCGTAGAGCTCCTCAGAATATTTATCTATATAATTTGATTTGTATTTTCCAGCTTCTCTTTTTCTAACATAAATATATTTCTGATCATTTACAGTCTTGATTTCAATACTTCCATCAAATGCAGAGATATTAATTTGAGCCTGCAAATCAGCTTTTTCATTTAGTAATCTTTGGATTTCTGTTATATTACTCATTCATCCATCTCCTTTTAGGGTGATTTTATGATTATATATTTGCACTTTTTCACCCTAAATTCAATATATTTTTTAAATTTAGGGTGATTTTTTATTATATTTTTTTCAAATTCACCCTAAATCATATCGGACAGGTTTATTTCTTACTCGCCACCTGCAGAGGTGGGAGTCTTCTCCGATGAGATAAAAATGTTTTAGATTCGTTTCTATCTTTTGTATTCGAAAGCATCCCCTGTGAATTTAGTGCTAATTGTGTTGGATCCTTGGGACATCCGCGATTTACAACTCTAGTAAATGAATCTCCTGTACTAATCATCATAACATCATAATTCCCAGTTTCCTTATTAGTTATTTCAACCATTCGGTAATGTTGTAATTTTTGAACTTCCACTGTCATCCTTTGCTCTATAAAAATATTCCTGTCCATTTAGTTTTAATTGACCCATCATAATTCTGCATCCTCAAATTCTCCTTTATTATTAAAATCTTTGTTCTATATGTAATTAAGCCCCATCCGACAGATTTCTCTATCCAATGGGGCTTCTATGTCATATCGTCTGATTCCACATCATTATATTGTTTTCTTACATCAAACTCTGCATCGTTTGGCGTAAAATTGGCGTATTTTTGTAATTTTACAAATTTCCACCAATAAGGTACATCACGTTTTTAGTAGAGCTTTGCACCTGCTGGAATGTGGTTATCAACCATAAGAAGATGAAGTTCTTCATGAAGCATATTTTGGAGTAAATCCTGCTGATCCTTTTTCATCACTTACTGATGAAGGCAGGGAAAAAGCTATGGATTATATTAATCTGCTCCACGCATCCGGAATGTATGAAAAGCAGACTGCTAAGATAATTCCATTCCGAAGCATTGATATTTTTGAAAATGCTGTATCAGCCGGAACCGGTAACTTCCTTGTAGACGGACCGAAAGAGACTGTATGTATAGATGAATCTATCTTACCGGAAGATACTACTTTCGGTGTCCGTATTAGTGGTGACAGTATGGAACCTGAATTCCACGATGGTCAGATTGCATGGG
>NZ_QUHR01000004.1:0-210247 GCF_003479605.1 Roseburia sp. AF12-17LB | reverse complement strand
TCTTCATGAAGCATATTTTGGAGTAAATCCTGCTGATCCTTTTTCATCACTTACTGATGAAGGCAGGGAAAAAGCTATGGATTATATTAATCTGCTCCACGCATCCGGAATGTATGAAAAGCAGACTGCTAAGATAATTCCATTCCGAAGCATTGATATTTTTGAAAATGCTGTATCAGCCGGAACCGGTAACTTCCTTGTAGACGGACCGAAAGAGACTGTATGTATAGATGAATCTATCTTACCGGAAGATACTACTTTCGGTGTCCGTATTAGTGGTGACAGTATGGAACCTGAATTCCACGATGGTCAGATTGCATGGGTATTACAGCAGGAATCTGTTGCTAATGGAGAAATCGGCATCTTCGCTCTAAACGGAGAAGCCTATATTAAAAAATTGCAAAACGATATAGACGGAATCTTCCTTATCTCGCTTAATGAAAAGTATGCACCTATCAAGGTTAGTGAAAATGACCGCTTAGACATATTTGGAAAAGTTCTTGGAAAATCTGATGCTTCTGCTATTACAGGACATTACCGATAAAATTGCAAGTCCTTTTTATCGGACACATCATTTTGCATAATTGACAATAAGAAAATTCTATAGAACTGAAAGAAGGGATTTTTATGGCGGTTACCAATAATATCCGAGAAATCCGAGAACAGCGTGGCATTTACCAGGATGACCTTGCCGCTGCTATCGGATTCAGCACCAAAACTGTCGGCAGGATAGAACGTGGGGACAGCACCCCATCTGCCGAGTTTATGCTACGGATTTCTAAATACTTTAATTTATTGGTGGAAGATGTCTTCCATGTAGAAGATTGAGCTGGGTAGATGCCACCCAGCTCTTTTTATGTTTGAATCGTCAACCTTCAATTCGATTATGTTTTCATCTCCAAACACATTTTTTCATCCAATGCAATGTTATATTAAATGAAAAAATCATTTGATATCATAACAAAAGTTATATTATTCTCTTCTTATATGTGCATATAATCCCAACTATAATGATAGTTATGTAATAAAGAATAGTACGAGCATTTTTAATTTTATCAGCTATCATAATTCTGTATGCCTCCTTCTTCCATGAGATTACAGCAAACGTAGTAGTAATGTCTATCAAAAGGCTTTTACATATTAGATAAAAGCATGTAAAATTTCTTTTACATAGCTTAATTGCGGTCTATTTAGCTTGTTTCTTGACTACTCAGGAAAAATATTTCTACCCTCGCCCCACCTGTATTTTCAGAATTTGAAAGTTTAATCCCTCCGCCATATTTTTCAGCCACAGTTTTTGCAAAAAATAGCCCCATCCCATAATGGGCTTCGCCATTTCTACTTGTGTCATCCATAAAAAACTGCTCTGTGCCATGCAATAATGCTTCTTTTGTAAATCCTGATCCGCTATCCTCCACAATGAATGTCAGCCGGCCATCCTGCTCCTTTGCGTCAATATAAATGATTCCATTTTCTTTTGTATGCTCCACTGCATTCTGAATCACATTCATTACGGCTCGGAACATTGGATCATAAACAATCGTTACCTTTTTATCACTTTGTTCCGCCTTCCAATCTATCTTCTGGTGATAGATTTCTACCAGTCCGAGTGCCTGTTCCTTTATATCTGTGAAAAAATCTTCTAACCTCACCGTTGTATAGGTAACATCACTGCAATTCCATGATTTTGTGACATCTATCAACTGTTTTACATAACTTTGTATCTGTGTTGTGCCGTTCAAAACATAAGTGATATTATTCTTCTGTTCTGTGGTCAGTTCAGTCTCTGAAAGTAGTTCTGCATTTCCCCGTACAATCGTAAGAGGTGTTTTAATATCATGCGCCAAAGCAGACATCTGCTGTTTCTTTTCCTGCTCTGTTTTCCACTGCTTTTCTAAAGATTCTCGCAATGCATCTCGCATATCATCGATTGCCGATAAACAGTCATCAAACTCTTTGATACCGGAACAGGATGTCTCATATTCCAGATTTTGATCCTTTATTTGTCCGATTGCGTCTAATACAGGCTGCATCTGCTTTTTGATTCTTTTTCCAAAACGTATGGACGGAATGATGATAATCGCTACCGCTCCAATCACAGACATAATACTCATCACATTCTGTGGTCCTATAAAATGCTCCCTCAAAAAAGCTGAATGATATTGAGGTGTCAGGCGATATTGCAATACAACATATTCATTTTCCCTTACAATTACTTTATAAAAATATTTCCCGGATGCGTTTCCGTACTTTGCAACATTCCATGCTATCTGTTCGTATTGTTCTGACAGATCTCCACCTATTTTCTCTCCATTCTCTGAAAAGATTACATAATCACAAAGTGCGGGAATCATCTCAGCAGTTACTTTATCCGCATGTAAAATCGTATCATATGCTTCATTAATCTTTTGCTCTGCATAATTCGCCGGATAGATACAGCCCACACTAATCAAAAGGTACAGCAGCAGCCAAGCAACAATCACCAAACCTACTAATGATCCAAGCATGACTAGTACATATCTCATAAAAATCCAGCTGAGTGCATTGCTTCTCTTTACTCTTCCCATTTATATCCAATCCCCCAGACTGTTTTTATCGGTGTATAATCATAATCCGCAAATTTTGCTCTTATATTTTTGATATGCGTGATAATGGTACTGTCATTACTCTCACTGTCAAAACCAAAGACCTCTTCTAAAATCTGTTCTTTCGAGAAAACCTGTCCCCTGTTTTTAGCCAGGAATTCACAAATTTCGTACTCCGCTTTCGTAAGAGGAAGTTCCTTATCATCAACCAATAGTTTCTTTTGAGACATCTGAATGCAGACTCTCCCTAAAACCATCCGGACAGAATGTTCCCTGTGCTCTCTTCTAAGATGTGCATGAATCCTTGCCCGAAGTTCCATCACTCCAAATGGCTTTGAAATATAATCATCTGCTCCTAAAGAAAGTCCGTTTACCAGACTGTTTTCCTCCGTTTTTGCCGTAAGAAACAAAATCGGACAATCCACAAGTGCCCTGATTCTTTTGCATAATTCGAAGCCATCAATTCCAGGCATCATAATGTCCAGTAAAATCAGGTCATAACGATGTAATTCTTCCATATTAATTTTTAGTGGATCACTTACTTTGGTAACCAGATGTCCATCCTTATTCAAAATGCTTTCTATCATTTCCAGAATTGCCGGTTCATCATCAACTGCCAGTATTTTTGCCATAGTTTCCCTCGATTCTATTCCGATATTCTGTTTCCTTCCCAGTGGTTTACCCACCAAAAATAGTATACCATACTAATCCCTGTAAATATTAAGCAACCTGGTATGAATGACAACCATTCACCTACACTAGTTTCTCCCAATACAGATTGCAGATAAGTATATGGTACTCTACCCGTCCAGCAGACAAATACATATTTCCACACATAATCTCCAAGTCCGGTAAGCATCAATGCACTAATTAGTCCTGATATAATCCCTGCTCCAATGGATACCCCTTTTCCAAACTGAAAAGCCAGAATCAGCTGCCACAGATAAAGTGGAACACTGCTTCCCCACAGCAGCAATGCTGCAAATATACATCCTTTCATGATTTCGATATCGCTTGATGCGATTCTTCCAAATCCAATTCCGAATATGATTGCTGTCAATAGGATAGAGCACAGACACAAAACCAGTAGCATCAACAGTTTCGATAAAAATGCTGCAGGTTTATCCGGTAAAGACAACAGATTTTGAAAATCACCTGCATTTTGTTCCTGTTCCATCACACTTGCTGTAAAAATTCCAATAAGTACCGGAAGTCCTGCTCCTATTGCCTGATAAAATGCAATCACTTTCATATTTTCATTCCATGGTGAAAAAAAGTAATATATTAAAAATATAACGCTGGTTATAATCGGAATCAGTAAGTGTGCCAGAATCACAGATGTTCCTTTCATCTTTCGCAAGTCTGCATTAAGAGATCTTCCAATCATCTTATTTCACCTCTCTTCTCTCAAACCATTTCAAAAACAGAACCGTTACAAAAACAAACCAGATGATTGAGAGACACATTCCCGGAACAATGACTCCCGTATCCAAAAGAGGATTCCCTGCTTCTGCGGCAAGTCCATTTGGTAAAACATGAAGCAACGGGCACATCATTCGCATAGGGATTGCAGAAACAAGTACATACCAGATTCTGGTTTGTGATATTACCACACCGCTGACGGTAATAAATAGGCAGACGAACAGGTTTACAATCATTCCAAATCGTTCACTTAAAAATAAAGCTACCGGAATCTCCCATAACTCAGAAAACGTCAGAAACAATACTGCAATCAACGCTCCTTTCACCGGAACATGTGTCGTTAGAAGAAAGCCTCCAAGCGTTGCTCCTGCAAACACAATCACATTGGAAAACAGAATCATGCACCCAATATAAATAATTTTCCCCAGCAACAATTTTCTTCTGTCTGTTGGAATAGTCGTTAAATGATAGTATTTTATCTTTTTCTCCTGCGCCACAGAAAGATAACAAAATAGGGCAATCATCCCCGGCAGCAAAAGTGTATACCACCAGTTCCAAACACTTTCTGCATAAGCATTTGTCATCCCAAGAGTAAATATAAATGCCATGACAAATGTAAGAAGAGGAAATCCCCAGATAAACTTTTTTCGCATGGTTCTTTTGGCTTTTTGATGTTCTGCTTTTATAATATTAACCATGGATTTCACCTGCTTTCTGGTTTTTTCTTACCACATTCATAAACAAATCTTCAAGATTATCTCCCTGCTTTAATGCTCCTTCGTATCCTAAGATTCCACCTGAAATAATCCCAACTTTATCTGCAAGTAACTGTACCTCCGAGAGAATATGACTGGAGAGAATTACAGTGATTCCCTGTTCCGGAAAAGACCGAATCAGCTCTCGTAATTCCTCGATTCCTATTGGATCTAATCCATTCGTAGGTTCATCCAATATCAAAAGTTCCGGTTCTCCAAGCAATGCCATTGCAATGCCTAGTCTTTGCTTCATTCCCAAAGAAAACTGTCCTGCTTTCTTCTTTCCGGTGTTTGTAAGTGATACAATCTGCAAAACCTCATCAATTCTGTTTTCATCTGTACCAAGCAATAATTGTCTTACCTTCAAATTCTCTCTGGCGGAAAGATTTTCATAAATAGGCGGATTCTCAATTAACGCTCCTATTTTTGATAAATCTTTCCTATCCCAAAGTTTTCCATCAAAGTAAATCTTTCCTGCAGTAGGTTTCATCATACCGGTCAACATTTTCAACGTGGTAGATTTACCAGCGCCATTCGGTCCAAGCAGTCCATAAATCTGTCCTTTTTCTATATTGAGTGAAACATTATTTACCGCTTTCTGCTTTTTAAAATATTTACATAGATTTTGTGTCTGCAACATCATTTCCATCTTTTCTATCCTTCCTTCTATATTTTATTTCTTACTGAAATATAATCTATCAGGGAAAAATAAAGATTTGATGAAGTTTGCTACATTTTAGAAAATCTGTCCCAGAAGTTTTTTCTTATTTTACACTCGTGCTGCATTCTGTATCACCTCGAAATTCCGATTTGTTTACTTTTTGTTCCACTAATAAAACCCTTTCATGAATTACAAATAAGGCTTTAAAGACTTAAAAACATTCAAATATCCATTTGCATACATATGTACACCATCAATGGCATACTCCGATTTCTGTTCACCATGTTCATCAACAAGTGCTTCATTACAATCAAGGTAACGACAACCGTATTTTTCTGCTATTTCTTTTAATCGATGATTACATAATATAAGATTTTCAGGAGTACGGAGTTTCATCCATTGGATTGATTGTTCTGTCTGCCATGGCAGGTGAAGATTTGCAGGATAAAACGCCATGATAAAAATTTCCACATCTGGAATACGGAATTTGATAATTTCCATGATTCTACAGATATTATCCATTAAATGTAACATCCACTGATCTCCAAATCGTTCTTTTGTAATATCATTAGTAACCTCATTGCGAAACACCTCCAAGATTTAATTAATTGGAAATGTATTCAAGGATATTGTGATACTCAAATAGTCCCATATCTCTCAATCTGATAACCAAGGCTGTATAAGATACTCCGATATAAGCTGCCATTCTACGAATAATTGCTTTTTCCTTTGAAGCAATGGTATTATCACCATAAACTTTTATCGGATTTGACTGATTATATTTCGCCAAGGCATTTTCAATAATCCTTCTCGGCATAAGAAGCGAAGCTCCCATTGTATCTGCCTGCCACTCAACAGACGCAAACATCTGAGCCAGTTCCTCTTTGGAATAACTACGCTCACTGTCATACTCTGCATGAAAGCGTCCTTCACTCGGCATTGCATACATCTTACTCAAGATATGATGTGACGCTTCGTGTGCCATTGTAAACCTGCGACGTCCTTGCTCCTTTTCGGCAAGAAGAAATTTATCAAGTATGATGGTATCTTTCGGGAAAACAAAGGGAATAATTTTTCCGTCCTGATGTATCAGCAGTGGTGTTGCTCCATCTGCCAGAAAACCAATCCTGCCTGCATCATCTTCTGCGAAAGAAGCGTATTCAATTCGTAACATAAGAAATTCTGTAATGAAATGTTCTATGTCGATGGATTGAATCACTCGATTGCTAAACTTATTAGCATAAGCTGTTATCAAGCCTTCGCTGATTTCTTCCAACTCGGCTCTTGACATATAAATACTCAAGTTGTGTCCACCTCCGACTCCACCTTGTCCGGCGGTGCAACTCCTCCGGCAAAGTTCTGTTGTATTTCCGCACTATCCAAATTGATTAGATAGCGAATTCCTTCAAGTGTTCTCATTCGTCTGTCCTCTGTTATAGTTCTTTGATGATGTGACAAGCCACACCCTGAATGCAGCACTCATCTACAATGATGTCTTTCATCTTCTTATTTTCCGGATGGAGAATGATTTTCTTATTCTCATCATCTCGGAAGTACCGTTTCAATGTATTCTGATTATCCACAAGGGCAACTACTATATCGCCCTCTTTGGCTTCTACCTGCTTTTTAACAACCACAAGGTCGCCGTCATCAATCCCTGCTTCAATCATAGACTGACCGCTTGCTCTTAATATGAAGAAATCTCCTTTGCCGAAAATAGCAGTAGGAAGTGATACATATTCTTCAATATTTTCTTCCTCATACTGAGGACTGCCACAAGGAATAGAACCTACAATCGGTGTCTGTGTTTGTTCGCCACTGTACTTACGGGTCACATTGGTGCGAATCTCCTGTCCGTCGTACTCAATCATATTCTTCTCAGCCATCTCTACTAAGTATTTATATGCTGTACCTCTGGCAATGCCAACAGCTTCAGCAATTTTTGTAGTCGATGGGGATTGTCTGTTTTGCAGGTAATAATCCTCGATATACTTTTTTATTTCACTCATAAGTTCAGGACTCTTGCTTCTCATACCTGCACCTCACTTTCTTTTCTATCAGAAGCAGTTTGCTTTCGATAGTTTTATTATACCTGATACGAAAAATTTTTCAAGTAGGTTTTTCGTAAAAGAAAAGAGGTGTCGCAATTTGCTAACACCTCAAAATTCCTTTGCTTGCACTGAAATCATTAACTCCAATGGCTTACTATTTTTCTCTATTTTCATCTTTTCTTATACAATACAAGTTCCGGATTCTTACCGAGAAGTTTCTTCTTCATTTTCATTCCTCCAAAATAATTCTATCCGCTATTTTCTTTCTCCGACAAAAGCGCCGTATTGCTACGACGCTTTTGTTTTGCTCGGAAGCTGGAGCAAGGGAACGCTATTCAATTATTTGTTGTACTTTTTCTTTCTGCTGACAACCGTTGTACCAATGGCAGCACCGCTGCTGACAAACAGCAGGGCAATCCACAAAGCAAGGTTGCTTGTATCGCCGGTCTGCGGAGATTTGGAATCGTCCTTCAGCTTCGCCGTTACGGTGTCGGCTTTTTTGATTTCCTTTGTACCGTCCTTGTCGCTGTAATATTTACCGCAGCCTTCGCAGTACCAGTACTCGATATTGCCCTCGGTGGTCTTGGTCGCCGCAGTTGCCGGGAAGTGCTTTAAGTCGGTGTGGTTCTTCGCATCAAGCTCACCGTATTCCGCACCGCAGACTTCGCACTTTGCCTTGTCCTTGCAGGTCGCTTTCCCGCCGGTGTGCTCAATCAGCTTCTTGCCGCAATAATCACACTTGTGGTCTTTGTTATCGTCTGCACACTCGCTGATTATATAATCGCAGATATCACATTTGTGGTCTTTGTTTGCATCGATGCAATTCTCGGTTTCCGTATGGCTGGTGTCACGCTTACAGATTCGGGTGTGTGTCTTTTCATCGCTGTTCTGCGTCCAAGCGCCCCAGTTGTGGTCCAGCGCATTGCCGGAGAAGAAGGTCGCCTCATCCGCCGTGCCCTCGGAGCTCAGACCGCAGACTGCGCAGGACTTGTAGTAGACCGCCTTTTCCGTGCAGGTGGCGGCGGATTTCAGGTACTTTGCATCCACGGTCTCCGCCGTGAAGTCGTGGGGCAGCTTTTCGCCATACTCAGCCTTGCAAAACTCACAGACGGCATTTTGGGTGCAGGTTGCCGTGCCACCGGAGCAGTTTTGTGTTTCCACGACATTGCAGGTGCAGCGGCGGCTGTGGGTGCCGTTGTCGTTCGATGTCCAGTTCCCATTGTGGGTATGTTCATCGCCCTGTCCCTTGAACACGGGCAGGGTTATTTTTGCCGCAGCCACATACTGGCAGCTGTCCCATGGAGAATTGTCGCGGTCAGCCTTGAGCAGCGCCAGCACCGTGTCGTTGGCGAAGTTTGCGGCGGTTTTGGACTCTGTTTTTGTAATGTTGCCATTACTATTGTTTTGGCCAACTGCGTTCAGGTTCGTACCGGCAAGATAGTAGCAGTTTTCTACAGTGCCATGATTACGGCCAACGATTTCGCCAACAGCATCACTATTATAGGGTGTTTTAATCGTTCCAACATTGTAGCAATTGGAGATCGTGCCCATGTTAAGCCACGTAACACCGCCAGTTCCATTAATTGTGCCGGTAATTGTGCCAACATTATAGCAGTCGATGATTCTCGCATTGTCAATATTACTGCCAGCAATACCGCCAATATAATCGCCACTGCCGCCAGTAACGCTGCAATTGTTGCTGCAATTTTCAATCGTCGCAGCATCCAAAGCGCCGCCCACAATGCCGCCGACGTGACAGGCTAGACCCGTCAAATTATAATTATGGGATACGTTACCTGCCACTGTCAGGTTTTTAATCGTGCCGCCTTTTACAGCACCGAACAGACTGGCATACCTGAAGTTGTCCGTAACGTTCAGGCCGGAAATGGTGTGGCCGCCGCCGTCAAATGTGCCCTCGTAGTAAATCTTATTTCCTTCGGTATAGTTTCCGATTGGCGTCCACGGTTCGTTATTCAAATCAATGGCTGCTGTCAGCACGGCGCAGATTTTGGTTTCTTCTTCGGTTTTTGCATCGTTCACCTTATCCCGGAACCATTTCAGCCCCGCGGCGGTGCTGATTTGATAGGGATCTGTCTCCGTGCCGCTGCCGGTGATGTGATCGGGGGTGCCGTTAAATGTGCCGCCGTTGATGATACCGCTGCCGGAAACTGTGCTGTTAAAAACGCCGCCGGTGATGGTTCCGTTGTTGATGACCTCGCCGTTGAATTTACCGTTTTCGATGGTGCTGCCGGGGGTAACGGTCACTTTGCCCTTGAACACAGTCTCGCCGGAGCCTGTAATGGTACAGGGACCCTCTGTTGTATCTCCCAGCACGACGTCGCCGTTAACCGAGCCGCCGTTGGCGAAAAGTTTCCCATTGCCAGGTGTCGTAGAGCCGGTGATGTATAGTCCGCTTCCGTTTGCCGCAGTACAGCCGACAATGCACGCATTGTCCGCCAAGGTGATCTCCCTCACATAAAAGGCGCGCACACCGCCGCCATAGGCTTCGCCGGAGTTGACGGAATTCGTTGCCGTGCAATTTTGAATCACGGCGTTGCCCGACAGGGTGAGCGACGTACCGTTTGCGAGAAAGACACCCCCGCCGTTGGAAGATTTGGAAGAGTTGGAGATTGCCTTACAGTCTTCGATTTTTGCCTCACCAGACATCACAAAGCTGCTGCTGCTGCTGACATATACGCCTCCGCCGTTGGAAGAATGGGAAGAGTTGGAGATTGCCTGACAGCCTTTGATTTTTGCCTCACCAGACATTTCAAAGCTGCTGCTGCCGTTGACATATACGCCTCCGCCGAAAACAAATTGGGTCGCGCTTTCGGCGGTGCAGCTGCGAATGACCGCCTGACCTGACATTTTGAACGTGCCGGAAGCACGAACACCGCCGCCGATGATGGAGGCGACGCATCCGGCGATGCTGCCGCCGGACATAGAGAACTGACCCGATTCACCATCAATATGTACACCGCCGCCGTACGTCGCGGAGCAGCCGATAATATTGCCGCCGGTCATGGTCAACTGCCCGCCGGATGCGATATACACACCGCCGCCATAATAGTAGTAGGAGCCATATAGCAGAATCGGATAGCCCGTGCCGCCGGTGATGACGCCGCCGGTGACGGTCTCTGTGCCGCTTGCCTCGTCCAGCACCCACAGTTTGCCATTCGGATTGAATCTGTGCGAGAGATTACTCGTATTGCTGTCCTCGATCGTCAGCTGCCCGCCGCCCTCGACCACAATCACGCTGCCCTTGTTTGCGCTCTCGTATTTGAGCACATGACCGTTCAGGTCCAGCGTCACGGTGCGGTTGACGGTCAGGGAGTTGCTGATGCTAATGTCCCCTGTCAGCTTGACGGTGCTGACAGCAGAATTTGCAATCGCCGCAGTCAAGGCAGACTCGTTGCCGACTTCTGTTACCGCTCCGCTCGCGGCGGGCGTCTCGCCCGCGCCGCTCAACGCTGTCAAGGCCGTCTCCGGCTGTTCTTCGTTCTCTTCGCCTTCCGGCTCTGCGTTCTCAATGGGCTCGCTGCATTCGCAGTTTTCCGGCAAAGCGCCCTCTGCGCCGCAGATGGGACAATCTGCGTTCATTGCTTCTGCTGTGCAGGCCGTTTCGCAGGTGCATACAGGCGATTCTTCCGTCTCGCTCTCGGCAAATGCCGTGGTCGACACAAGGCAGAGCACCATGCACAGAGCAAGCAGGATACTGAATAATCGTTTCTTCATCTTGTTTCCTCCATTTCGCCGTTCTTTGACAGCTTAAAATCGTATTTCATTTCCAACATGGCAAACAGTTTATACATAACCTCTGTGGCAATTGCTTTAATATCTAATGATTGAATAAAAGCAAGCACCTTTGCCTGCTCTGCCTCCGGTACACGATACACCCGCATCGCCGCCGTCAGAAAACGGCTGAGCTTGCGTTCCAACGGAAAATGAATATCACATTTTCTCGCCATATAGCTGCGCATCAGTCCCGCCGTGCCGATTTCCATCTCGTAAAAGTCGCTCTCGGTATCATCGGGGAAATTTTCACCAAAAATCTGCTTCAGCTCTGCCGTGGTATGCAGGTAGATATACTCCGATGTTTCGGGCAGGGAATAGGCTTCAATGTAGATTTCCCGCAGGTTCTCGTTCAGCTCGGTCAGTGTCAGTTGGATCGCCGTTTCCACCGCATAGGCGTAAACCGGCGGCAGCTTGCTGTCTGCAATGCTTCTTGCCACGCCGAACTGTCCGCCGAACATCGTTTCGGTCAAGTCCAGCAAAATTTTATCCTTGGTGGGAAACAGATTCAAATAGCTTCCTCTTGCAACACCTGCTTCGTCCACAATCTGACTGACAGTGGTGTTTTTATACCCCTGTTCCAGAAAGAGACGGACGCACACAGTCAGTATTTTCCTCTTTGTTTCACTGCTGTCTCTCCGCAAATATATCACCTCTCTTCAAATATTTTAGTATATATACTAATAATATCATCTCGAGAGTGAAAAAGCAACTGGCATTTGATATTTTTCCGCTTAACTCAATTTATTTCTTTTTAACTCAACCAATGTTAAAAGTAAAGTTTTTGTTTTCATTGAAAATTACAGCCTATAAAGGCTTTTTTGTTCAATGAACTTTTATCCTGCAATTTGTGCAGACGGTCTGCACAAATTACTTTTTCATATCAATTCTACTTCTAATATCTTCTACGGCAGGTAATGCATTTTTCAAATCTAACGGTAAATCCGTGCATAAGTGATATTCACTGACACCAATCGGTTTTGACATATCTCTCAATGCATACTCTGCAATTGTTCTATTTTCATCTCTGCACAAAATAAGTCCCACTGATGGATTATCCTCTGGAGCTTTCACTAAATCGTCTAAAGCAGATAAATAAAAATTCATCTTTCCTGCCTGTTCTGGCTTAAACTCGCCAGTTTTAAGGTCTATTGCTACATAACATCTAAGCTTTGTGTTATAGAACAGAAGGTCTATATAGAAATCTTTTCCTCCAACTTCAAGATGATACTGCTGTCCCATAAAAGCAAAACCAGTGCCTAATTCCATCAGTAGAGAAGTAACATTTTTTACAAGTTCATTTTCTATATCTGTTTCCAACATTTCTTGCCTGCCATTCATGACCGCAAGCACCTCTCCACCATACTTTTTTATTTGAACCGAAAGTAATGTCATCAGGCGTAAGCGTTAAATTCTTTTCCGACCACTCCGAAACAAGCTCCGGGTGTACTTCTGCTAAACTGTTATTCATAGCCAAACCTCAACCTCCTTGTGCTTAGAGTATATGAAGTTTTGGCTTTATCTTGTAGTTTGCGAATATCCGTATAAATAGAAAAAGCCCTATGGGAAAGGGATTTCTCCTCTCTCAAAGGGCAAGTTGGCAAACTGGAAGTTATAGTGCAATCTTTTTCCATTTTCTAATCTTGGTTCTAAAGGTTCCGAACGGAGCAACTGTATTAACATGTATGAATTTGTATACTTCCCAGACAGCTGTTTTAGTTGCTTCGTCAGCCCATTTTCTCATATGTGGTTTAAATAATTCTTCCTCACTCAGAGAATCAATCATTACATAAATAGAGTTGATATTCTCATTCAATCTGTCTTTCAATTCTTGCAGTGACAGCTGAGCATATGTATCTGCGAACCATTGATATAATTCGCCAAGCTGATTCCACTTAAAATTATCCGAAGGAGTTTTGACAGGAATACCCTTTCTTTCGTCTGATTCCCATTTAATAACAAGAGTTGTCCAGCCAACCTGATAAGCAAGATTTTCTGCCGGAGTTCGATCGACCTCATCAATTCTCTTATCTTTTAAATGCTCCGGAATATCATTAAATTCTGAAATATACTTTGCAAAGCTTTTATTTATCTCGTTTTTAAGCTCGTCTTTATTCTCATATGTTCTCAATAGTCTATCTCCTCAGCTTCCGATTTTCCAGTTTCAAAAAAAGGATTTTTCAAATTAGTCTTTGCAAATAACCTTTGAACCTTCACCATCAATTACAATTCCCTGATGGTTGTTAATAGGGCATAGATTCAAATCCGAAAATTCAGTCATTATTTTCTCGGTAACTTTCTTAAATGGTGCTGTAAGATAATGCGGAAGAACATAGAAATCAATCAAATCAATCCCTGCATCATCTTCTTGTGAGTAGTCCTCCGGCTTTTCATCCATTTGCTCGATATATTGGATGCTTGGAGCGCATATAATCGCACCTGCCGATTCACCAATCATCAGTTTTCCCTTTGCCAATTCTTTTTTCAACAGCTCATCCGTTCCCGTTTTACGGAGCTGGTCTATAAGGAAAAAAGAATTTCCGCCGGTAAAATATATCACATCCGCATCTTCAAAAACAGACTGTATCGTTGAATAAGCCTCCGTTGAAATATCAATTTCAGTTATGATCGCTCCCAACTTTTTGAATAATTTTCGAGCCGAGCCGACATAACCGGTGTAGCCTTCACGCAGTGAAGCTGTTGGAATAAATGCGACTTTCTTATTTTCAATTTCTTCCTTTATCAGACTTCCTACACTTGAAAAGTGCGAACATAAAAACAGTTTCATCAATATTCTCCTTTATATATAAATTCTAATTTTCCAATTTAACAAACTTGAATTTGTAAATATCATTTTACATTTTTATATGAAATCACAATATGACTTGGTGCAAATAATACTGATGCAATAATCAATAGCACTGACCTACTCATAATCCCACTAAATAAGAACAACATTGAAGGAATAGTAGAAAGTGCTAATGCTCTGAAAACGCTGTTTTTCTTAAAACATATAATCCAAATAGCACAATAAAGCATTACCAATATGGTATCTACAATCAGATATAGTGCAAATGCTTCGTCAGACCACCACCCGAACCAAGTTCCCGGAATATTGATTATCATGAATCCGAAACAACCCAATCTCCCTACTTGTTCTGTGACCTCAACATATTTATTGTTCCACTTATTATCAAATCCATCTTTACACTTAATCGCAAATACAACATTGGGTATCATAATGACTGCAATAAAAATCAGCCCAAAAACATTAAACCATTCCATATTATCTACCATCACAAACTCTGATTTGTATTTCTGTTTGTTTTAAAAATGGGCAACTCCGATTGGAATTGCCCACTCATTGCACTAATTATGCGATTTTTTCTTGCTTGCACCGATTTCTACATCAATTGATGTAAGTTTGATGTAAATCGCTGTTTTTTTAGTTTTTTATCAAATGAAGTACGTCCCGTCTATTTGGTAAAACGGTACATCTTTACATCACGTCGACTGGCGTCTCCGTGCGTTTTTCGCCTTATGTCGGTGTTCGCAAGCGCACACCGCCGCAAGGCTCAGTTTCTCATCTTAATAGAGCTTTGCACCTGCCGGAATGTGGTCATCTACCATCAGAAGATGAAGCTTTTCTTCGCCTTCTTCTTCATGAATAGCACTGAGGAGCATACCGCAAGAGTCAATGCCCATCATCGCTCTCGGTGGAAGATTTGTGATAGCGATAAGAGTCTTTCCAACCAGTTCCTCCGGCTCATAAAAGCTATGAATACCGCTTAAAATGGTTCTGTCTGTGCCTGTTCCGTCATCAAGAGTAAACTGTAACAGTTTCTTTGACTTCGGTACTGCAACACACTCTTTAACCTTTACTGCACGGAAATCTGACTTGCTGAATGTATCAAAGTCTACCATTTCCTCAAACAAAGGCTCAATCTTTACTTTAGAAAAATCAATCTTTTCAGACTCAGTTTTTACATTTTTTTCAGGTGCTTCAGAAGCTATATTATTTACATCATTTTTCTTATTTACACCATCTAAGGACTTCATCGTCGGGAGAACATTTGTTTGCACTTTATATTTCTCCAAACTGATTTGCATCCATTTATAATTCATTTTTTAATAAGTTCATTTTTGTTCGGATTTATGCAACTTTTTACGTCTTTTTGTTGTCAGATTGTTGTCATCCATCCTATTTTGTTGTCCTACCTGAAAGTCCCATTTAATATGGACTCTCTTCTAAAAAACATCTAAATTTTTTGCCAGATTTTCAATAGATTCTCTGGTACTTTCTGCATTTACTTCTGCGTAGATATTCATGGTTGTCGATACATCTGCGTGTCCCATTAACTGCTGAATAATTTTTACATTCGTTTCATTCTCACATATTCTTGAAGCAAAAGTATGTCTAAATATATGACACGAAAATCTTGGTAACATAATAGGCTTACGCTTTTCCTTCTTTGCTTCTACTTCCTCTTCAGCATTATGAGCATCCACGATTCTCTTAATAGCTCTATTGATTGATGCCGGATTATGTGGATTACCAAATCGGTTAGTAAAGATGAAGTTTGTCATGCCATCAACTACTGTATCGCAGAAGCCTTCTTCTTGCTGTCTTTCGTATTCCGATTTTAAAACATTATATATAGGTTCCATCATCGGAATGACTCTTTTTCCTGCCTCGGTTTTGGGCAATGATACTCGAAACTCACATACATAAGTTTTTTCTCGCCTTGGATAATATGTCAAACTATGATTAATATCAATCATTCGATTCTCAAGATTTACATCATCCCATCTCAAGCCAATTGCTTCTCCAATTCGACATCCAGTTCCTAATAGAAATGCAAATAACGGATACCATGTGTAAAAGATAGGACTATCAGCAACATAATTCATAAATGACCTCTGCTGCTCTACGCTTAAAGCGTGCCTTGTTTTTTTAGTTCCGCCATTTCGCTTCTTTATTTCAGCATACGCTCCATCGGTAGGATTTTTTCTTATTATATCATCCCTAACAGCCAACTGAAACGTAGGATGTAACACCGTATTTATACTTTCTATCGAACTAATCTGCAATTTCTTCTCAGTTATAAGATAGTTGTAGAAATACAAAACATCTGAATATTTTATATCTCCAATTTTCTTCTTACCGAATCCATCTCTAATGAAATGATTCCATGTGTAAAGATAGTTTGAACGAGTAGTGCTTCTCAGCTCAGATTTAGTTGAAATATAGCGGTCAAATACAAAATTCAAATCTGCACTTCCTGCTACATATACATCTAATCCATCCAGCTGATCCCTTACTAACTGTTCTTCACGTTCTCTTAATTTTGCAAGATTATTTGAGTATATGAATTTTCGATTTCCAAACACATCGTTATATGAATAGGAATATCTCCCATCACTTTTTCGATAGTGTTCGCCTTTTCTCAAGGCTCTTCCTTTTCCATCCTTTCTTGTTGCCAATGTACTCCTCCTTTCTAATACGAAGGAGTCCTTTGCACCTAACACCTATTCAGGATTTTCTCCTGAATACATGACTTAACAGCTTGCGTTACTGTAATATCATGATTCTGCGCATACTCGACTAAAATAGTAAATTCCTCTTCGTTAAGCCTTATAGTAACTCTTTTATCTAACGGCTTTTCACTCTTAGGTCTTCCCATCTTTGCCATCCTATGCACCTCCTCATATAGATATTATACTTTTTGTCTGCCAATAAGTCAAGTGTATTCGTGCAAGTTTCTCCATATATCTTTGAATTTACTTATAGAAATCTTCATCTGTTATACGGAATGTCTCCAGATAAGCGTCCAAAATGTCTAAATTCACCAGTACCAACTGATTGACCTTATAACAGGCTTTCGCATCCTTAGCTAATTCCTGAAATTTTGTCTTTCCCATTGAATACATCTCAGCACCTTCTGAATAACGGACAAATCTTTTATTATTAGTTTTCCTCGTTTTCGCATCCATTTTCTACTTCCTCCATAATCATTTTTCTTGCTGCAGATAAAAGATCCAACTGTAATATCAAACTTCTGTCTATATCATCACGCACCGGTGAATTCTTCGGAATATAACCTGTTTTTCCTCTGATCTTCCCTTTAGAAACAGTCTGCATGTCTTCTGGTATAAAATCCGACTTCGCTTTCAGTTTATATCCCTTTACATCTTCTGGATTAAGTTTCACATGCACAGGATTGTCTTTGAGTTTCGTGCTTAATGGGACAATGCATACCTGTGGTGCATACTCATGGTTACTTCTATCACACGAAACTATTACTCCCGGTCTGATACCGCTTTGAACTCCATGCGGATTATTTCCAAAATCGACATATACAACATCATATTTTCTATATTTCTCATATCTTCTTTTCATCAGAACGCCTCCTTAATATTCAGTCCAAGTCTACCCTCATCCACTGTGACGATTATGCCTCCAGCCTCTACAACTTCACAAACCTTCACATACGCATCCAGAAGATTGACTGATACTGCTGCCATATTGGCAATTACTACACCATCAACCTTTTTTCTTCGGATTTTATCCACAATATCGCTCCATTGCCTGTCAACATCTCTTTGAGAAAATCCATGTCTTCTCATTGTTCCAACAATGCAATACTCCTTGTTTTTCACATACTCATGGATATATTTGCTCTGCTTATCTTCCAGATAATCTACTTTCCTAAGTGGTGCTTCGACTGATAAATACTCTATGCATTCTATTGTCTTACGAATTACTTTGTTTTTATTTGCCATACATTCATCTCCTAAACTATCGCTTCCGCATTTTCCAGCATAAAGAGAAAGGAAGCTGTAAAATACGCTCGCTTCTCTTTTTCCATTTTGGCAAGCCTTGTATCGATGGATTTACAATCCTCCCGTTTATTTATCCCAAGAATTGTATTTGCATCAACTTTATAAAGTTCCATTAACACATAAAGACTTTTCATACTGAGATTTCTTCCACCCTGTTCCATCTGAATCAATGTGGAAACGCTTAATCCTGTTACTTCTGATAACCGTGTCAAGGAATACCCTCTATCTTCACGCAGCTTACGGAGTATCGGTCCAACTACATAACCATCATATTTCATCGCTATATCCTCCATCGACCTTTGCCATTTCTCTTAACATCTCTACAGCTGCATCTTCTGTCTCATACTGACCAAGCCACTTCCCACTTGAATCATGTACAACTGTTCCGAATGCAGTCTGTGTAAATCTGCAATCCTTCACAGCCGGGACTTGTTTGTCCCGACCGGAATGATTTTCTGTTGTCGCTCTACCAAAGAACTCCGTTAGCATCCAAAGTCCTCTGCATGAGATACAATAATTGGCACCGGACCGACTTCAAGAGAATAGAGCCATATGCCCATATCTGTGATGGTCTTAACAAATTCTTCCAAATCATAAATGTCATCGGTGATCTCATTCAGGCTTCTGACTACTACAACCTCAAAATCTTCCTCTTTAAGTGTTGCAAAGAAAGCATTCAGTGCTTCTCTGTCATAGTCTCTTGTTATCGAGCGGTCACAATATGCATCGTTAATTATTACTCCGTTAGGCATTGCCTGATCACGCATATTCTCGACCATCTGGACTACATTGAGTTCTGCTCTGCGGGACTTTATAAATGCAATTCCCTTAGCAAGCTCCTGATTATCTGTACCTTCGTTTCCCACTACGTTAAAATCTCTTTTATTCATTTTGTTATCTCCTTTACGATTTCGTATTGGAGAGTTTTGGCGCCTCCACTCTCGTGGTGTGCTGTTCCTTAGCACATGTTTATGGTACTCTATTAAGAAAACCTATGCGCCCACTCTAAAGACTATCTTTTCTGATTTGTAGTCTTTAAAAGACTATTTTTAATTTCTCCCTCTATTCTTCCAGTCACCATTTTTAAATTGTTTACTAATTCCACCATCTCCGGCGAATAATTCATGTGTTCTTCTCCAAACAACAAAAAATCAGCAGAGCAATCCAAGATTTGTGCAATACAATACAATTGTGGTATTGTACAATTTGCTTTTCCACTTTCAATTCGAGACATTTGGTTCTTACCAATACCAAGATAGCTTGCCAACTCTATAGCTTTCATATGTCTTGATTCTCGTATATCTTGAATTCGTATACCAATTTTCGAACAAGTATCAGAATCATATTCTTTTATCTCTTGGATCACTCTGCTCACCTCCCTTACAAAAAAATAAGGAGCCTCTATCATTCAAATATTGAACGATATCGGCTCCCTTTTGCCCTTATCAACTGCCAATTCAGCTGATGTATTATTTAACTTGTATTTTATCTGCCCGCTGTTTTTTTACGGAATAAACCACAAAATTTCCATCTTTATCTCTGCGCACTTCTGCATCATGACCATTTTTAGTTGCTGCCTGTATCTGACGAAATAATAAAACTGTTTTATCTTCTTCCATAAGCACCTCCTATAGACTAATCCATAAATTGATTACGACCATTTATATCTTCAAACAAATCGTCTGTATAATCATCGCATTCTTCATTCATAGAAATTTTCATATTACTATCACGAACACTTCCATCAGGCGATAAAAAAGTGAATTCTTCTATAAATTGTGCTTGCTCCATATCAAATAGCATAATTGTAATCCATGGTTTTACACAAATCCCCTCCAAGGTATCTTTAAGTAATTTATAGAATTTTCTATTAAAAACCACAAACGATAATTTATCTGCTTTGACTTCATCCATATAATATAGTCCTAAAACCATCAATAATTTCTGTCTTAGTTTTATTGTCTGTTTACGAATGGCTTGCTGTTCCGTACCGAGCATTGTCCAAAACTCAAATAGCCATTGTCCCATAGTGTTATCAGAAGTAACGGCATCAGTAGCAATTTCCCAATCAGGTCTATAATGATAATTTAAAGCATTGTAAACCTGAGGTGTCATTGGGACCTGAACTTTATACCCCCTCTTCATAATCTCCGACAGTACTAAGTCAGCTGCATTTTTTTCAAATGCTCTGTATTCTTCTGTATCCACTTTTCCATTTAAATTACGCTTTTTCATGCCATGAGCAGACATAAGCATTTCAAAGGTAACTCCACTATTTGGATCTGCATTCTCCGCAATATTAAATATTAAAGCATCTGAATTTTTGCCCGTTGTTTTTTTGTTTACAATTCTTGAAAGCGTAGACGGATTAACCTCACACTTTTTTGCGAACTGTGACATACTAAGCTCTGGACCTTTTGCTCTCACAACTAATTCTGCCAATCTATCCTTATCCGGAGTACTTATTCTTACATATTCTGATAGAATTGATAAATCTCTTTTCATTAATTTGCTTCCTCCTTTCACAAAGGATACCATAGATTTTGCGTGTAGTCAAATCTTTGCACAACATTTGCATATCAAAGCAAAAACTTTCTATTTTTTGCATGAAAAGATATTTATGCAAAGTACTGTTTATTTATCAAATGCCCTCAACATTTTATCAATTGCCTCTCTCTGGGCAAATGTTATCTTATTTTCCTGTCTGCCCCTTTTGCCCGATATGATATAATCCATACTGTGCTCAAATATCTGTGACATTATATATAACTGCTGTATAGTGCAATTTGCTCTACCATTTTCAATCCGTGACATTTGGTTCCTTGTTATTCCCAATTCCGTTGCCAACTCAATGCTTTTCATATTTTTGTCTAGTCGCATTTCCTGTATTCTCTGCCCTATTTCAAATTGTACATTCTTATCATATTCTCTTATTTCCTTGTTCATATTGTCCATCCTTTAAAACTTGTTACCGTTAACTCGTTTGAGGACGGACAATAACTCCCTAGATATGTAATTTTCAGCAAATAAAAAAGGACACATGAAAAACAGTCCCAGTCCTCAAACTGGTTTCTAATTTTTCATGCGTCCTTAGGATGGCACCTTTGCGTATCATCAGCTTACGCTTATTGCAAGTGTCTCCCATATCATGATGACCACTAATTTAATTGTCTTGTCCTGTTGCGACCAAATATCTGCCGCACCATCTGATGTCTGACTGTATGTATCAGATATAATACTTATCCTGCTCTACTTTATCTAACAGTTCACCTTCCTTGAAATTCTTCAAGGTCATTACTCTGCCACAATGGTGACATTTCATCATTACTCTCGGCAGTACCGGATAATTTCTGTTACCTGTAACCATGTATGAAACTTTCATACTCTTTTTGCACTTCTTACAATAAAAATCTATAACTTTTAACTCTTTGTTCAATTCAGTTCGCTCCTTATTCATACAAAATCATCAATCTACAATTCTGTACTCGTAAAGGAAAGGGAAATCACCTTTGCAAGCCTGTTGCCGGGAGTTCCGATGAATGTCTGCACATTCCCCGGCTTTGCTGATCTAAAGCCAACTGATATGAATTGTGCTGTCAGCACACAATCACATCAGGCTCCGGCTCTTTCCATAAACCACATATTGTTATCTTCATAGAAAAGGAATATTTCCTTTCCATCTACCACACAGGTATAACGCTCTCCAACGCCGCCAGCCCTTGTACTGGCTGCTCTGCGCTTGTCTTTTACTCGTGTAATCTCATACTTTCTGCCATCTTCCCATGTTATCTCTTTGGGAATGAGCAGTCCGTCCTTTGAAAACTCTGCAAGTACATCAACATATACCTTATTGCTCAATGTAATCACCTTCCTTACAAGATTGCTATTGCTCTGGAAGCATCCATCTTCCTTGCTATATAGCCTTTTTCTTCTAATATTTTCAGATGTGCATAAACACTTGAAGTCGATGCCACCCCTACCATCTTGCATATCTCCCTGATAGTAGGAGCATAACCATTCACACGCTGATATTGCATAATGCTTTCATACACATTCTGCTGCTTCTCCGTCAATGGTGCTCTGTCTACCAGATCAATTCTTGCTGCTTCGCTCATGTTCCGCCTCCCTCTTTATCCAAAATACCCATGTGGATGTACTGTGTGTTCTTCTTTTGCATTGACTGCCGACAGAATCCTGTCCCGGTACATGAGTCCCCTCTGGATACTGTAAAATCCAAATCTTCTGCGTATCTCATCCACCGCTGAATCCATCTTCATCTGCTTTTCACGCTTCTCCACACTTGAGAACAAATCAATCTGTTCCCAATAATTATCTGTTACTAAGTCTGCACCTCGGACACCAACACTGCGGATCGGCTTGCTCCAGTTATAGTTTTCCTTAAATATCTGATAAGCATATGCAGCTATCTCTCCGGTGATATTCGTTGCATGGTCAATCTTTTTCTGACGAATAAAAGAGAATAACTCATTATCCCTGACACTTATCTCAACCACTCTGCACCGGAATCCATTCTCACGAAGTCTTGCTGCAACACTCTCAGCCAGAATATAAAGAACAATCTTTACATCCTCATCACATACTAAATCCTTTGGAGTCGTTGTGCTGTTTCCCACCGATTTGATTGGAGCGTGGGTATTCTCTAGCTTGACAGGTGAATCATCATAGCCATTCGCAAATGACCATAAGATACTGCCCATCTTTCCAAGGTGACTGTTAAGCACATCTTCATCTGCTCTTGCAAGATCACCTATGGTTTTAATACCAAATAATGCAAGCTTTCTGTTCGTACTTTTGCCAACGTATAGAAGATCTGCCACCGGAAGTGACCATGCCTTCTGCTTAAACTCACTCTTATACATAGTTGTGATTGCATCAGGTTTCTTATAGTCTGAACCAAGCTTTGCAAATATCTTATTGAAAGAAACACCAACACTTACTGTGATGCCAAGCTCTGACTTCATTCTCCTGCTGATTTCCTGTGCAATGAGCAATCCATCCCCTTTAAGGGAGCTGCTCCCTGTCACATCAAGCCAGCACTCATCAATTCCATATGGCTCCTGCCTGTCCGTATATTCTGCATATATCTCATGTGCCATTCTTGAGAATCGAAGATATAAGTCCATTCTTGGTGAAACAAACGTTATGTCAGGACAGACCTGCTTTGCCTGCCAGAGTGCCATTCCTGTTTTCACACCGTACTTCTTGGCAATATAGTCGGCTGTTAAGACAATCCCATGTCTTGCCTCCGGGTCACCGCCTACTGCCAGTGGCTTTCCTGCAAGCTCCGGATGATGCAGATGCTCAATCGAAGCATAGCAACAGTTGATATCTGAATGAAGTATTACCCTGTCTCCCATCTGCATAACCTCCTGCTGCATTTAATCTGTCACTACCATAACCTTTAGTCCAAGTATATGAGTAATGTTCCTTACAGGGCATAGTATAACCCCAAGAATAATCGACTGTCAACGGACACATGTGTCCTTTTTCTCATTATATTGGATTTTTAACTTGAATAATTGGCACTATTGCTATATACTATGGAGTGAAAAGAGACATTTGAAATCAACAAAATGAAAGAAAAGAGGCGTATGTATGTACTCAATCGGAGAAATCATTTCAACATATAGAAAAAAGAAAGGCTTGCTCCAACAGGATCTCGCTGATGAACTGGCAAAGGAAGGCATTACCATTTCCTATAAAGCCATATCCAACTGGGAGAGAAATCTTGCTGAACCAAGCGTTACCATATTTTACAAAGTGTGTAGAATCCTTGGTATTACTAACATGTATGAGGCATATTTTGGAGTAAATCCTGCCGATCCTTTCTCATCACTAACTGATGAAGGCAGGGAAAAAGCTATGGATTATATCAATCTGCTCCACGCATCCGGAATGTATGAAAAGCAGACTGCTAAGATAATTCCATTCCGAAGCATTGATATTTTTGAAAATGCTGTATCAGCCGGAACCGGTAACTTCCTTGTAGATGGACCGAAAGAGACTGTACGCATAGATGAATCTATCCTGCCAGAAGATACTACTTTCGGTGTCCGTATTAGTGGTGACAGTATGGAACCAGAATTCCACGATGGTCAGATTGCATGGATATTACAGCAGGAATCTGTTGCTAATGGAGAAATCGGCATCTTCGCTCTAAACGGAGAAGCCTATATTAAGAAATTACAAAACGATAAAGAAGGAATTTTCCTTATCTCACTCAATGAAAAGTATGCACCTATCAAGGTTAGTGAAAATGACCGCTTAGACATATTTGGAAAAGTTCTTGGAAAATCTGATGCTTGTGCTATTACAGGACATTGCCGATAAAATTGCAAGTCATTTTTATCGGACACATTATTTTGCATAATTGACAATAAGAAAATATCTATAGAACTGAAAGAAGGGATTTTTATGGCGGTTACCAATAATATAAGAGAAATACGTGAACAGCGAGGCATTTACCAGGATGACCTTGCCGCTGCTATTGGATACAGCACCAAAACTGTCGGCAGGATAGAGCGTGGGGACAGCACCCCATCTGCCGAATTTATGCTGCGGATATCAAAGTACTTTAATATGCTGGTGGAAGATGTATTCCATGTGGAAGATTGAGTCGGAGCAGCAATCCGGTTCACCTTCTATTTTGGACAGCTTTTCATGTCCTTATCAACAACTATAGTTTTTTTGATAAATGCTTGACTGTAAACCTTGTTTATAGCTTATTATTAAGTAAAATAGAGTTGCTCGAAAGGAGGGCATAATATGACTATAAAAGACGTAGAAGAGCGAACAGGTTTATCCCGTTCTAATATCCGTTTTTATGAAAAGGAAAAACTTATTGAGCCTTCGAGAAATGAAAGTAATGGTTATAGAGATTATTCTAAAAATGATGTGGAAAATATAAAGAAGATTGCATATCTACGTACATTGGGAATTTCTATTGAAGATATACGAAATATTATATCCGAAAAAGTAACATTGCAGGAAATGCTTGAGAAGCAAAAGGAAGTATTAAAAAATCAGATTACTGATTTGAATAAGGCGAAACTCATGTGCGAAAAAATGCTGGATGAAGGAAGTATTAGTTATGAAAAATTACAGGTAGAACAGTATGTAACAGATTTTCATGACTATTGGAAAGATAATCGAACTGTTTTCAAACTGGATTCAGTCAGCTTTTTGTATATATGGGGAAGTATGCTTACCTGGACTATGATTACCGCACTATGCTTGATTATTGGGGCTTTGTCTTATTCTAAGTTGCCGACAGAAATTCCAGTACAATGGAGTAAAGGAGTGGCAACATCCCTAGTTAATAAAAACTGGATTTTTATTTGTCCTGTTATATGTATCATAATCCGTTATTTATTAAAACCTTTTATCTATGCGAAATTGCAGATGAACAATTATTATGGAGAAATTATAACAGAGTATTTGACAAATTATATGTGTCTATATGAATAAAAAAGCCCCGCCGCAGCGGGGTTTTTTTATAGGAATTTATCAAGTTCAGTCTCGACACGCTTATTTATTTTAACTTTAGGATTTTCCATAATCGTTCCTCTTGCGACAACCATTTTTACATGTCGTAATGCTCTGAGGTCATCGAGTGGGTTTTCCTCGGTTACAATCATATCTGCACATTTATCTTTTTCGAGCGTACCGGTAATATCACCGATTCCCGCCATTTCGGCAGCTCTTGCGGTTGCCGTATACAGTGCAAACGCATTGGAAACGCCCGTATATTTGTGGAAATAATACAATTCTCTCCAGAAATCATACTGTGTAATCCACGGACATCCGACATCATTGCCAAGAACGACAGGTATATCATTTTCAAGTGCCGCTTTCGCACATGCAATTATTCCCTCAAACACAACATTTCCGTTAAACTGTTCAACTTCAGTTGCGTTGGTAATCGAACGATCAAACAATGCATACGGAAGTGCAGGCGAAATTGTTGTGCAAAGAAATGCTTTTCTTTCCTTGAATAACTTAATTGTATCATCATCAATTTTTGCACCGTGTTCAATTGAGTCAACACCATTTTCAAGAGCAACACGCACCCCCTGCGGAGATTCGACATGTGCAGCAACTAAATAGCCATTTTCATGTGCCTTGTCACAGACTACCTTTACCATTTCCGGAGACATTTTCAGTTCACCCGGAACACCTTTTTCTTTTGCGTCCATTACGCCGCCAGTAATCATAAGCTTTATCAAATCAACCTTTTCTTTTTCCGATTGCTCCAGATGTTTTAAGGCTGTATCTATACTGTCCGCCGCAACAGCAACAGAGCCAGCCATATGTCCGCCAGGCACGGAAATCCCTTCATTAGCGGCAAGTATTCTAGGTCCCATCTTTGTTCCTGCATTAATCTCATCTCTTAATTTTGTATCAAAACTTCCAAGTCCGCCAACCGTTCTTATTGTTGTCACACCGCTCATAAGCTCTGTTTTTGCAAATCCGGCAACCATACCGTATGCAATTGAACGCATAAGTGCATTTCCCATAAGTATTTTTACAAGTTTCTCATTATCACGCTGTTTTTTCTGCGGCTTGCCATTACCTGCAAGGTGAACATGCATATTTATAAGACCGGGCATAATATATCTGCGTTTTAAATCAACTTTTTCATATCCATTCAAATCCGTGCCTGCCTTGACAATATCCTCAATTTTATCATTGTCCGTAAGTATGACGAAGCCCTCTTTTACCTGCATATCTTTGGTTCCGTCAAGTATTTTTCCGTTAATATAAGCATATTTCATATTTTTATACCCCGTGTTTTTGAAATGTTTATTTAATACCAATTAATCAAAATCTTACGCACTGATTGACTTTCCTGTGTAAAGCTGATAGTATCTGCCTTTTTCTTCCATAAGCTGGTCATGTGTACCACGCTCAATAATTCTTCCCTGTTCCATAACCATAATACAGTCTGCATTCCGTACCGTAGAAAGACGATGAGCGATAACAAATGAAGTTCTTCCTGTCATAAGTGCATCCATACCACGCTGTACAAGTTTTTCTGTACGTGTATCAATAGAAGAAGTCGCCTCATCAAGAATAAGAACAGGAGGATCTGCAACTGCCGCCCTCGCTATTGCAAGAAGCTGACGCTGTCCCTGACTAAGGTTCGCACCACCGCCGGTAAGCACTGTGTTATAACCATCAGGAAGTCTTTTTATAAATCCATCAGCATTAGCAAGCTTTGCGGCAGCTATACATTCTTCATCAGCTGCATTGAGTCTTCCATATCTGATATTGTCCATAATCGTGCCTGTAAAAAGGTTGGTATCCTGTAAAACAATGCCCAGGCTTCGGCGTAAATCGTCTTTTTTAATATGATTAATATTAATTCCATCATAACGGATTTTACCATCCTGTATATCATAAAACCTGTTAATAAGGTTGGTAATTGTTGTCTTTCCGGCACCGGTAGAACCTACAAACGCAAGCTTCTGACCAGGTTTTGCGAACATTTTTATATCGTGAAGCACGATTTTGTCAGGATTATATCCAAAATCAACTCCATCAAATGTAACATCACCCTGAAGTCTTGTATACATTTCATCTTTGTTTGCAGCATTTGGTTTTTTCCATGCCCACATCTCTGTCAGTTCTTCAGTTTCATGGATTTCACCATTTGAATCATAACATATATTTACAAGTTCAACATCACCTTCATCTGTCTCTGGTACTTCATCACAAAGGTCAAATACCCTGCCGGCACCTGCCATAGCCATTACAATACTGCTTACCTGCTGGCTTATCTGTGTTACAGGCTGTGTGAAACTCTTGTTTAATGAAAGAAATGCTACAAGTGTACCAATTGTAAGTCCTGAAAAGCCGCTTAATGCAAGCACACCACCTACAAGTGCACACAAAACATAACTTATATTTCCTATATTTTCATTGATAGGCATTGTAATATTTGCAATTTTATTAGCATTGTTGGCACTTTCTCTTAACTTGTTATTAATCTGCTTAAACTGTTCAAGACTTTCCTGCTCATGACAGAATACCTTAACAACCTTCTGCCCTTCCATCATTTCCTCAATATAAGCATTTACTTTACCGATATCTTTCTGCTGTTCAATGAAATATCTGCCAGATGCAGCGGAAAGCTTTGATGTCACAAAAAGCATAATTGCAACCATAATAACAGATACAATTGTAAGTGGTATATCAAGAACTATCATACTTACAAATGTTGATACAAGTGTTATAAGTGAATTAAGAACCTGTGGAATACTCTGGCTTATAAGCTGTCTTAATGTATCAATATCATTTGTATATACCGACATTATATCTCCATGTGCATGTGTATCAAAATATCTGATTGGAAGTGATTCCATGTTAGTAAACATCTCTGTACGGAGCTTTTTCATAGTACCCTGACCAACATTTACCATAATTCTGTTATATCCGTAGGAACATAAAACACCCACTGCAAATATTGCTACAAGTTTTAAAAGAGCCTGTGCAAGCGGTGAATAATCAGGAACTGCCATCTGGGTAAGAGGCACAATGTAATTATCAATAAGTTTCTGTATAAATAAAGTTCCACATAATGTCGTAAGTGCCGAAACCAATATGCAAACGACCACCATGAAACATGCCAATTTATAATTTTTTACTATATAAGAAAGAAGTCTTTTTAATAATAAAAGCGGATTCTTCTCTTTGTTCTCATTTTTATTTTTCATGTCTTCCTCCTATTCTCACTATTCTGCCGATTCGTCGAAATCGCCGCCGCCCTGCATCTGAACTTCACAGATTTCGCGGTAAACTTTGTTATTTTCCATAAGATTCTCATGTGTATCAAAGCCACTGACTTTTCCATCTTCAAGAACAATAATTCTGTCGGCATCCTGAATACTTGAAATTCTCTGCGAAACTATAAGCTTTGTTGTTCCCGGAATTTTCTGGGCAAATGCCTGTTTGATTTTTGCGTCTGTTGCAGTATCTACAGCACTTGTCGAATCATCAAGAATAAGAACCTTTGGTTTTTTAAGCAATGCTCTCGCAATACAGAGTCTCTGTCTCTGACCACCTGAAACATTAGTACCGCCCTGTTCTATCCATGTATCATACTTCTTAGGCATTCTCTCGATAAATTCATCAGCACATGCCTGTTTACATGCCTCAACACAATCTTCATATGAAGCATTGTCATCACCCCATCTGAGATTGTCAAGTATTGTTCCTGAAAACAGGACATTTTTCTGTAATACTACAGCCACCTGATTACGGAGTGCATCCATATCATAAGTTCTTACATCTTTTCCGCCAACACATACAGAACCTTCAGTAACATCATAAAGACGGCTTATAAGGCTCACAAAACTTGATTTTCCGCATCCTGTACCACCAATAATACCAATTGTCTCACCTGCATTAATATGAATATCAATATCATGTAAAGTATCCTCTGTACTGTTTTTTCTGTATGAAAAATTAACATGATTAAAATCGATTCTTCCGTCTTCCACTTCTTCATAAGGTTTTTCCGGATTGGCAAGGTCCGCTTTTTCATTAAGAACTTCTGAAATACGCCTTGCACTTGCCGCACTCATTGAAACCATTACAAATATCATTGAAAGTATCATAAGTGCCATAAGCATGCTCATTACGTAACTGAACATTGATGTAAGATTACCAGTTGTAATTGAACCCGACACAATAAAATGTGAAGCAAACCATGACAATGCAACAATACATCCATATACAACAAGCATCATAGTCGGATTGTTAAATGCAAGAAATGACTCGGCTTTAACAAATGTTTTATAAAGATTATCTGCCGCTTTATTAAACTTTTTATTTTCATGCTCCTCACGTACAAATGCCTTAACAACACGGATTCCTGAAATATTCTCCTGAACGCTCGCATTGAGTTCATCATATTTTTCAAAACCTGATGTAAAAACCGGTGTTACTTTATATATAATAAAGAAAAGTACAAATCCTAAAAATATAAGTGCAACAAGAAATATAATACTTAATCTCGGACTTATTATTACACACATTGTAATACTGCAAATCATCATGAGAGGTGCTCTCACAACACTCCTTATTATCATCTGATAAGCATTCTGTACATTAGTTACATCAGTTGTCATACGTGTTACAAGACCTGCTGTACTGAATTTATCAATATTAGAAAATGAAAATGTCTGTATATTTTCATACATTTTCTCTCTCAGATTACACGCAAATCCTGTTGATGCTGCCGCCCCATACTTTCCTGCCTGTATACCACAAAAAAGGCTCAAAAATGCTATAATAAGCATTATTCCACCATAAATACCAACCTTTCTCATATCTCCGGCCTGTATTCCTTTATCAATTATTGAGGCTGTTATAAATGGAATAAGAATTTCCAAAAAAACTTCAACTGCAGTAAATATTGGCGTTATAATTGATTCTTTTTTATATTTGCCAATACATTTTGCTAATGTTTTTATCATATTTTTATCATTCTCCCTTCGATTAAATTCACCTTATAAGTCTACAGTCAGCATGACTTGATACTGTCATATACTTTCTGCAAAAGATTTCTAAGCTGTCCTTTTTCATCATCATTAAGTGCCTTTAAAAGTTCCCTCTCATTTTCATCCATTGAAGCTCTTGCCGTCTTGCATATCTCCTCACCTTTTGCCGTGAGCTTTACATGTTTGATTCTTTTATCATTTGAATCATAAAACCCCTCTATCATCCCATTTTTTTCCAGACGTGCAGCAATTCCTGCCATCGTTGCCTGTTTAACTTCAAAATGCTTTTCAAGTTCTTTTAGCGTTATCGTCTCATCGGCTGCCTCGCTGATAGTTGCGAGGACCTTAATCTGCGAAAGGGTGACATCATTGCACATCAACGTATTATTAGCCTTTCTTCCAAGTGCATCGTTAAGTCTCTTTATAAGTTCACCGCAATGCAATGTTTCTCCAAACATATGCTCATTCCTTTTCATAAAATTTGATAAATAGTTTCTTCTAGATGCTCTAATATATTACAAAAATAATCGGCTCTGCGTCTTAAGCGTCTGGCTCTTTGATGACAGTTATCTTCAAGTTGTCAACTTTAATCAATCTTTCTTGTCTGCATTTTGGACAATAAAGGGGATAATTCTCCAAAACAGTGTCCTTCCTAATTTTATTACGGGTTTTGCTCCCACAAACAGGACACAATATCCATTCGCATTTCATCATAATTAGTCTCTAATCCTTTCAAATCTCATTTTATATGACTTTTGCAAGCTGTTAAGCTAACTTGTGGAACATATGCCGAACCTTATCTATACGGCTATTCGGGCGGCGGGGTTGGCAAATAAATTTACCAATAGCTGGCTGGTATCCTTTTAACTCTGTCAAGCAGACTCCCTGCCCATTTGTGAAATAAGTTAAATCGTTCCTGTATTCTTGAATACATCTAGCAGGGATTTCTCCTTTCAGAATGACCTCGTCATTCTTTATCTGAGTACTTACAATATCTGCACAATACCTTGGAGCATCATGATACGCCCGTGAGAGATATTCCTGCGGTGCATAAATTTCAAAGTGGAGATATGGCTCTAATAGTTCTGTCCCTGCTTTTTTTAAAGCCTGCTCCAATACGATAGGGGAAAGCAGCCGAAAGTCTGCGGGGGTACTTACAGGACTATAATACAATCCATATTCAAAACAGATTTTACAGTCTGTCACTTTCCATCCATACAGCCCCTGCTCGCAGCCATAAAGAACCCCCTCCATAACCGCATTTTGGAACGATTGATTTAAATATCCAAGTGAAACTCTGCTTTCATACTGCACTCCGCTTCCAATAGGGAGCGGCTCTATGGACAACCCGACAGAAGCCCAGAAAGGATTTGGCGGGACTTCTATGTGGATGGTATATTCTGCTTTTCTAAGCGGTCTTTCCATATATATAACAGTAGGCTCTTTTATTTCTGCCTCCACATGATATTTTTCCTCAAGGATGGCACAAATGACTTCCATCTGCACATTCCCCAAAAAAGAAAGTATAATCTCATGCGTTGTAGTATCCACATAATATTTTAAAAGAGGGTCGCCATCTGAAATTTCTGTAAGTGCCCCAAGCAATATTTCCCGCTGTTCAGGTTTCTTTACTGCAATCGTTGTTTGGAGCATAGGGAGAGGATTTTCAATAAATTTTCTCTGCGGCAACAGCATTTCGTTCCCCAAAATACTGTTTAGCTGCAAAACATCATTTGGTAAAATTACAATATCACCAGAGCAGGCTGTATCGGATGGATATAATTCACCGTTTGTCGGAACACACATCTCTGTGATTTTTATTTTCTCTTTTTCAGATATTCTAATAACATCCCTCAAATGCAATGTTCCGCTATATATACGCACATAAACAAAACGCCGCCTTTTCTCTGAATATTCAATCTTAAAAACCTGCCCGCATAATTCAGATTGACCTTCAGGCGTTGATGAATAAAATTTACTGGCAATCACTTCTATAAGCTGCCGAATCCCCAGATTGTTTTTAGCGCTTCCGTGATAAACGGGAAATAACGTTCCGTTTTGGAATCTCCTGTTTTCTTCCTGTTCCAGTTCTGACATTTTAAACGGTTTCCCTGACATATATTTCTCTAATAGTTCATCGTTTCCCATAATTACCGCATCCCACTGTTCCATATCGTCATTGTCCGTTACATTTATATGGGGATGCTGCCCAACCTTTTGCTTCACTATAATTTCCGAAGAAAGCTTTGCTTTCATTTCCCGATATACCATTGGCAAATCAATCCCCTCTTGGTCAATTTTATTGATGAAAAAGATTGTCGGAATCTTCATTGTCTGTAGTGCATGAAACAGTATACGGGTCTGTGCCTGTATGCCATCCTTTGCAGAAACTAATAATACTGCTCCGTCTAAAACGGATAAAGAACGGTATACTTCCGCCAAAAAATCCATATGGCCTGGCGTATCTATAATGTTGACTTTTACATCCTCCCACTGAAAAGATGTCACTGCTGTCTGGATAGTGATTCCCCTTTGACGCTCCAAATTCATTGTATCTGTCCTTGTTGTGCCTTCATCTACGCTCCCTAGTTCTGCAATTGCACCACTGGTATATAATAAACTTTCCGTTAATGTTGTCTTTCCTGCGTCAACGTGAGCCAGAATGCCTAAGTTAATTATTTTCATGTGATTTTCCTCCTATCAACACCCAAAAAAGGGCATAAAAATACCCAGTGATAAATACTCCTATCACTGGGTAAATAACTCCAATAGCCCCAAAACACTTATATGTTTTCGGGCATATAAAATTACATGATAAAAGTATTCTTAAACTGGGTACAAAAAACTAAGCCCCATATTAAAAGTGAAACGGGACTGCTACTTTTTGTTCCCACTATCAAATTGACAGTTTATTTAAGAATACCTTGCCGCATATTTATTAACTCCTTGTATAAAACTGAATCTAATTATATTCCTTAACCCTTTATTTGTCAAGCCCTTTTTAGCATTATTGACAAGAGTATCTTCCTGCATTTCTTTGATCTGGTTCTGCATATTGGTGAGTTCTTCCGTCATGGAATCAATCTTTTTCTCCAGTCCATCCACATAGCTGCATATCTCAAATACATCGTTTGCCTGCTCTTTCATGGCATTTTTCTTTAATAAGTCGAGAAGTTCTCTTATGACCTCCTCATTGGTAAGTGTTTTTCCTGCTTCCATATCCATTCTGTTTCCTCCATTCTGTAAATGGGGCAGCCTTGGCCGCCCCTGTACTCTGATTACTGATTATCGAAAGGGCGGCGCCTCTTTGTCCTTCTCTTTATCGGGATTGCCATGATGTTTCTCTGCACTCTCTCTTGCATTTTCGTTGCTCTTATCCTTTGCTTTCTCATATTCAGAGATAATCTCATTATAGAGTTTTTCCCTGAAATCCTTTGTGACCGGATAGCAGACATCCTGGTAGATTGGCTTGCCCTGCTCGTCCACCTGCTTTGTCTTATAAGAAGGCATTGATACAAAGATTTTCTCTTTGCCCTGCACGATATTGATGTTATTTACGATGAAACTGTTTTCAAAATAAATGCGTGCAAGTCCCTTGATGTTACTACCTTCCCTCTCATAAGGTGTTACAGTTACGGAAAACTCCGGCATTTCCTGTGTACGCTCCTGCTTCTGTGTCTCCTCTTTCTCCGGTTCCTTAATTCTTGCATAGGCATCAAGGATATTGGTATAGAGTTCCTCTCGAAACTCTGCTGTGATAGGATTGCACACATCCTTATAGATCACACCGTTGCTTTCATCACGCTCATTGGAGCGGTATCTTGGCATTGATACAAAAAGCTCTCCCTTATCCTTATTCTCAAGGATTGCAATATTGGTAATCTTAAATGAATCACCAAATACTACTGTTGCAAATCCTTTGATGTTGCTGCCCTCTTTTGCTCTTACTTCGTTTACTTTAATTGAATACTTCATATGCTATTCCTCGCTTTCTTTTTGTTCTTTGTTTTGCTCCGGTATGATAAGCTCACACCAAAGCTGTTCTATCTGTTCACAAGACAATCTGCCATTAAGCCAGTTGCCAAGTGTAACGACCATTCCATCCTGCTCGTAATAGAGCCACTCCTGTGTTTCAATGTTCCCCTCATACACGATAGTCACATCAAAATCAGGCATAAATAATCCTTCCTCTGCATCCCATACACAGGCTATTCCCTGTCTGAGTGTCAGATTCAGGCTTTCGACATACACAGACCAGCCGCTTACGACTATCTGAAAGTCATCATCAATCTCAGCAATATCATCCTCGATGTCAATTAGCTCTTCCATTTCTGCTACTGCCTCTTCTATCTCACCTAATCGGTATCTCTTATTCATCCATCACCGCCTCCTTATAAATGCACCTGACCACAAAACGCATGGTTCCTTTCTGGGAACAGGTAAAAAGAGTTAATTCTTTTTCTGTACCCTGTGTCTTGATGCTGTTATCATACGGATTTACTACCTCTGTCTCTATTACCTCATAGATATGCTTCAGCCCATTTTTGTCGGTTATCATTACTTCATCACCTATGGATATCTGACTTAGTGGTGTAAAAAATGTGCCATATCTGCTGCCATTATGACCGCACAATACACAGTTGCCACTTTCTCCGATTCCTGCAGTCTCTTCTATATGACCAATCCCTGCATTAAGCACTTTACTTGTGGTTCCTTCCATTACCGGATACCTGATATCTAAGCCCGGTATCTCAATGATGCCGATAACACCGCCTTCTTTAAGAATGGCTTCATCCTCTTTACTAATGGAGGTTTGCTCTTCCTCCACATCTGTTTCTTCATCGTAATCATCCTCCAATGTCTGCTCAAATTCACTTATGAGCTGTTCTGTCTGTTTTTCTCCGGTTGTCCGCCAGAAAAAAGGGACTGCCATAATGGCAATCCCTGCTGCAATCAGTAGTCCTGCGACCACTTTTCTTATGCTCATATTATTCACTCTCCTATCGTGTTCTGCCCTCTCTGTCGGCTGGATAAGCACCTTTATCCTCTGCTACAATTGCTGCAGATTCCATTCTGTCATCAGCTTCTCTTTCTTCCTCCGGTCCGCTCAGGTCTGCATCCACAGCCTTTGCGTTCTCAAGGTCAAGCTGGGCATTCAGTTTACACTGCCTAGCCAGCTTTTCTTCCAGTTCCTTGCTGTACGCAAATGGCTTGTCATACTCTGCCTTTGATGCTTCAAGGTCATTCTGGTACTGCTCAATCTTCTTTTCAAAGAAATCAATGTTCTCATGGAGTCCATTGAACAGGTTTTCCAGCTTCACCATGCTGCCGACAGGACTTGTGGAAAGCTCTGCTTTATACTCTGTCTTTCCACGAAGCACCATATAATTGATGCCAAGGAAGTTCTTTTCCACAAGCAGCTCAAATCCGTGGAATTTACCGATTACAGTTGTCTCTCCGGTCTTACATTTACTGATTGCTTCAAGCATCATCGTTCCGCCATCCACACGCTCTGTGTAAGTTACTTTGCCTATGGTAATGGCAAATTCCGGATTATCAATCAGCTCTTTATCCCTTGCCTTTACATCCTCTCTTACATTGGCAAGCTTTTCTGTTGCTGTCTTAATCAGCTTCGGATACTTAATCATAAAGTTATCCTGCAAGCCATATCTCTGATTGTCATAGGATGCCTTTAAGAGCTTTAATCTCTGGACATCATTGTCAATCTCCATCTTTTCCTTGATTAAAGGATTGCCTGTGGCAACCGCTTTAATCTCTGCATAGGAAAGTGTTGCCTCGTCGATATCCTCACAGCTTCGGCTTACAGCCTTGCTTGTCATGACCTGACTGATGAATCGCTGCTTATTTTCAACAAGCGACCAGTTGTATGCATCAAATGTCCCTTTGGTGACATATCTGTAGATTGCCACCTCTTCATTTTCATTACCCTGTCGTATGCCTCGTCCTTCCCTCTGTTCAATAGAAGAAGGCTTCCAAGGGCAATCCACATGATGCATTGCAACAAGGTGTGTCTGCACATTGACACCTGTTCCACACTTGTCCGTTGAACCGATAAGAACCTTCTTTTTACCTGTCCTCATCTCCTTAAAAAGTGCGTCCCTTTGTGCATCCGTCTTGGCATCATGAATAAAAGCTATCTCATCTGCCGGAATACCATACTGGATCAGTGTTTCTTTCAGATAATCGTAGATGGTAAAGTCCTTATCTGGTCCCGGTGTGCCGATGTCCGAAAAAATAAGCTGGCAGCCTATATGACCATCAGCATTTCCTTTCTCATATTCTTTCCATACATTCTCCGCTACCTTATTGAGTTTTCCATCCGGATTGTTCGGCGCATCCTTATCAATCAGTCTGGCATCCGTTCCAAGAAGTCTTGCCTCATGGGTAATCTTTAGAAAGTTATCCACGCTTGGATCAACTCCACCGCCTCTGATACGCTCTGCCCTCACAACAAAGTCTTCCATGACCTGCTTCACATACCAGTCAGGCTCCGACTCCACTATAATAGGCTTGCCGCCACGGAGAGCTGGCACATCAAGGTCAAGCATGTCTGCGGTCTGCACATCTGCTACCTCACGGAAGATATTCATAAGCTCCGGCAGATTCGTAAACTTATTAAATCTGCTCTTAAAACGAAATCCGCTTCCCTCTACAGTAAGCTCAAGTGCTGTTGTCACTTCACCAAAGTTTGCTGCCCAAGAATCAAAGTGATAAATCCCCATCTCTTCAAGTGCCGCTTTCTGTAAGTAAAGCTGCATGACATACATCTCACACATGGTATTGGATATTGGTGTACCTGTTGCAAACACAATACCCCTGCCATCATTTATCTCAGACAAATACTGGCATTTAAGCTGCATATCCGTTGACTTCTTAGCTCCGCTACTGCTGATACCTGACACATTATTCATCTTGGAAAAAATCGCAAGGTTCTTAAAATTATGTGCTTCGTCTACCATAATAGAATCTACACCCAGTTCCTCAAAGGTAATAAGGTCATCCTTCCTGCTCTCATCTGACAAGGATTTCAGCTGTTCCTCCAGTTTTTTCTTCTGGCTTTCCATCTGCTTTACAGTCCATCGCTCTCCGTTACGCTCCTTCATCTCATCAATCGCATAGCTGATTTCATCAATCTGCTCGTTAAGCATTCGCTCCTTTCTCTCTGCGGAGATTGGGATTTTCTCAAACTGTGAGTGTGACATGATGATACAGTCATAGTCACCAGTTGCAATCCTTGATACGAACTGCTTTCTGCGGCTTTTTTCAAAATCACGCTCCGTGGCAACTAAGATATTTGCTGACGGATAAAGCCTTAAAAACTCTGATGCCGTCTGACCGATAAGCGGCTTTGGTACAACCATGATTGTCTTATTGGCAAGTCCAAGTCTCTTCTGCTCCATGCAGGCAGCCATCATCTCAAATGACTTTCCGGCACCGACACAGTGTGCCAGCAGAGTATTTCCCCCAAGAAGAATTCTTGCCACCGCATTTTTCTGGTGTGGCTTTAACTCAATCGCCGGATTCATTCCCGGAAACTGTAAGTGACTTCCGTCATACTCACGCAGGCGGATGTTATTAAATGTCTCGTTGTAATACTCCACATATTTCTGTCTTCGCTCCGGCTCTGCAAACAGCCACTCCTTGAACTTCTCCTTGATCATGTTCTGCTTTTCCCTTGCAAGCATTGTCTCATTCTTATTGACTTCGTAATGATACCTGCCATCACCGTCATCAATCCTGTCCCTGACTGTTACTGTCTTTAGATTCAGCGTATCCTCAAAAATAGAATAAGCATCCATGCGGCTTGTACCATAGGTCTTAGTAGCCGCCACTGAATGCTTATCCATGCTTTTATTCTCGATGAACCATTCCATGCTCATCTTATTTAAGTGTACCTGAATGCCTGTATTGTAAAACTGGCTTCTGACTGCCCTTGCCCGTCTTGGTGTATTGAGAAGCTCATAGATAAACTGCTCATAATCAAGCGGCTCAATCCATGTCGTGCCAATCTTTACATCAATATCCGAGGCTTCAATCCACTCCGGCTGTACCTTTTCAAGTGCTGCCACATTGCCTGCAAATTTTTCTGCCTGCGGATTGCCTGTATCCGCTGCCATAGCCTTTGCTACACGAAGCTTGTCTCTCACATTGCCGGAAAGATACTCGTCTGCCGTCTCCCAGCCGATGTCGGGATTGTTCTCGTTGTAGCGGTCGGGATTTAGGAAAATCAATCCATCCAGCTCTTCCACAAGAACTGCCCTTCTAAGCTCTGCCAAAGCATCATCACTAAATGTTATCTCATCAGCTGTCTGCCCGGACTTTTCTGCAAGTTCTTCCTTTACATTAGTAATATCCGGCTCATAGATAGAGAGCATATAGGCAAGATTTACATATCCAAATTCATTGACGGATACATTCAATGCTTCCACAGCAGTCTCAACCCTGTCTATGACAGTCTTTGCCTTAATCGTCTGCTTATAAAACATATCCGCTTTTTTCACCTCCCCGTCTTCATTTACTTCTTCAAGACTGCAAAGAAGTGGGTAATCGCTGTCATCTCTGAAAGCTATTCTGTTTGCTTTTGAAGTAATGGCTCCATACTGCTTTACGAAGGCATCATATTTTACATTAAGAAGTCTCTGCTTATCAGAAAGCTCCTCCTCGCTGCAGCCATCCATCTGGATATCAATCAGATCTCTTGTTATCTGTCTGATTTCATCAAGGCTTCTGATTCGCTCCTCGGCAGTCTGTGATACTTCTTTTCTTACCATCTCGGAATTTTCCCTGTAATAGAGTTTTCCTTCAAAAAATGTGTAAGTGTAGTTTCTCACATCCGGATCAGCCGGGATAACTTCCTCCGTCTGCTCCGCCTCATCTGCCACTCTCTCAAAATCTGTCATCTGGGCTTTGATATTACCGATAGCTTTGTTTAATGCTTCATAAATATTGAAGTTCTCATCATCATTCACGCAGACTGTGTATCTGCTGTCCTGTCCGTAAATCCTTGTGTCATATTCCATAGATCCAAGCATCATTTCCGGATGCTCTGCAAAATAAGAGTTGACTGCAATGCCATTCTCAGTTACACCAAGGTGTACCCAGTCCGGCTCAATATCAATCTTTCTCTCCCTTTTCTGCAAAAACAGGATATCTGCTGTCACTTCGGTTCCTGCATTATCTTTAAATGCAGTATTCGGAAGTCTTATCGCTCCCACAAGCTCTGCTCTTTCAGCCAGATACTTTCGGATAGTAGGATTTGCCTTATCAAGTGTTCCCTTTGTGGTAATCACCGCAACCATGCCTCCCGGTCTTACCTGATCAAGTGCTTTTGCCAGAAAATAATCGTGGATACGGAAGTTATACTTGTTGTACTTCGGATCAAAAACCTTATAATCACCAAATGGCACATTTCCGACAACTACATCAAAGAAGTTATCCGGATATGTGGTATTCTCAAATCCTGTGATACTGATATTGGCATTCTGATAAAGCTGCTTTGCAATTCTTCCCGAAATGCTGTCAAGCTCCACCCCATACAGCTTACTTCTCTGCATAGGTGCCGGCATACTCCCAAAGAAGTTACCGATACCCATAGATGGTTCTAATACATTGCCGCCTCTGAAACCAAACTGGACAAGTGCCGAGTTCATGCACATGGCAATCTCCGGTGAAGTATAAAAGGCATTGTTTACTGTTGCCCTAGCTGCAGCATACTCTTCATCCGATAACATCTCTTTGAGTTCTTTGTACTCTTTGCTCCAGCCTGCGTTTTCCTCGTCAAATGCCTGTGACAGTCCGCCCCATCCGACAAACTTCGACAAGGTTTTCTGTTCCTCCGGTGTTGCAAGCCTGTTTTCTGATTCAATCTGCTTTAAAGTACGAATTGCATCCATATTCCACTGATATCTGGTCTTGGCACCGCCTTTTTCCATTTCCCAGAGATTGTAATGGAAGTTGTGCTTCGTCTGCCCGGCAACATTCTTCTCATTTTCAAGACTTTCTACTTGCTGTACTGGTTCCTGCTTTGGTGTAAAATCTACAGTTTCCTGTGATTCTGTATCAGCCTGAATATCATCCACAGATACTGATACCACATCATCTGAAACTACATGTCCATTCTCATCAATCTTGGTTTCCCATCCATTCGCTATTGCTCTTTCCCTGGTTTCAAGACGATTAGCTTTTACACTATCCTCGATGTCAAAGAATCTCTTATAGACCGGATTCATCTTATCCCTGTCAGCCTTCTGCTTTATCTCTTGATAATACTTTTTCTGGTCTTCTCCGCAGTAAAATGGCTGTTTTACCATATAGGATAAAATCTCATATAACTCACGCCAGTCGAGAGCACCTTCCTTACGCACACCATTCCTGTTCTTATAGCTGATCTTCACATATCCACTTCTGATTGAGTACTCCACAAGACCATACTTATTGTTGGAATATGCCTTTCTTTCTGCATTATCTGTCCCTAATGCAATATCCCTGATAAGGTCAAGTTTATTGGGCATAAATGCAAAATCAGACTGCACCACATCCATAAGGAATGCCCTAAACGGAGTGTAGCAGCTGCAATCTGTTACAAGAATCTCCGCCGCATCACGCAGGTCTTCATCAAGCTCTGCAATACGCTTGGCATAATCAATCGGTGTAATATACTGAAGCTCTGATGGATCTTTTTCAGTTGTTTCAGCTTCTATCTCTGCACCATATTCTGCCTGTGTTACCATGCGGTCTTCATCGGCAGTTTCCTGTGGTGTCATGCCTTTTGCACTTACATAATCTCTGTTAGAAGCATAGCTCTCCGGCTCATCCGGTATTGCATAATCATCAATCTCTGATTCTGCCTCCTCCGGTTCCACTTCCCGGTATTCGGCATCAATGACCTCATCATCCTCACGGAGTCCGTCCATCGCAAGCTCATCAATACGAGGTGTCTCAGGCTGGTATTCCCCTGTAAGAATAAGGACACCAAGCTCTTTTTCGATATCTTTCCACGAAACATATCCTTCAACCTCTCCATCCTCATCTCGCCACTGAAAACGCAGTCCATTCCCATGAAATGTGTCATATCCGTGCAGTCCCAGTCCGTCAACCGGCCAGCCTGCACCTCCCTGACCATATTCTGCTTTGATACGCTTTGCCCTGGTTCCTGCATCAATCTCAGTTTCAAAAATCTTGCATACCCTGCCCTTGCCACCGATAAAACCTGTACCTCTCATAAGCACCTGTTTGATATACTCACTTGGTACTGTTGCAGACTTTTTGGGATTCAGGTAATTGTATTTACCTGCTAATGCAGCTTTTCTGTCCTGCTCGAACTGACGCATAAACTGATTATTGTTTTCGTCCTCAGTATGAATAGTGCCAATGCTTGCCTGCCCATTCTGGTCGAAAAAAAAGGAAGCCTGTGTATATTCGGCTTCCTTACTAACACCCAATGAATTGATTTCATCAAGTTCCCTATTCAGTTCTGTATCATCTGATTCTAGTGGAATCGCATCACTATCTGATTCAGTACCACTTCCTCTGCCTGCATCTTCGCCTGCTCTCTTATCTTCCACATCTCCATTGTCGATGACGGATTCTGTGGCTTGTGCTTCGCCAGATACTGCATCTCCAGCTGGTCGTACAGCTGGTTCGCTTCCTCCTCTACCGCTGACATCTTCTCGTACATCTTCCCGAATCTCATCAGCGTCTTGTATCTTGCCGGCTCGTTCTCCTTTAGATAGTTCATCGCCATCCTTCCGTATTTGCCCAGCTTCGTGAGATCCTCCGTCTCGTCCGGCATCTCTATCTGCGGATAAAGCAGTCCGTCCACTTCCTTGTAAGTCATTTCTTCTAACATATCCAATTCTCCTTTCGCTCTCGATTGCCTTTAAGTTACGACTAAATTCTCTAAGAACACTACAGGAGACATCGCATACAATGGAACCAAGACGGTAAATGATCTCTTCGTCTTTGATATTTACGATCTGACTAAAATCCTGTTCTTGCACAGATAAGTCAAATCCGCATCTCGTCCCTACAGCATACATGACACTTGCATATACAAGCTGCTCCATGTCCATTTCCTGCTGTAAGCCATTGCGTTTCTTACTTTCTTCCTTTATCACACTACCTGATAGCTGCATAAGTTCGGTCATTCGGTCTCCGAACTCTTCTTTTATTATAAGCCAAACATCTGTTCCTGTAAACTGTTTTAATATATTTTTTAGAGACTCCCTGTCGCTGTTATCGTACTGCTCAATCTGACCTTCTGACACAAGAAAATCCACATAATCCTTAAGATTTTCTCCCTCAAGGTCCCATGTCAGCTTAACATTCTTCCCTCCGGTATCACTGATATCAAAGATATATCTCATACGGGGATTCAGTGCCCTTGACGGGAAAATGGCACAGCCTTTCGCACCACGCTTTACATATCTTCCCACCTTTTTCCAGGTATCATAATCTGCCATAAGTGTGCTTCTCTCCGGAGATCTCTGAGCTGTTACCATAACGATATTGTCAAATTCATAGCGGTACAACTGACCTGCAACCTTTAAAACATCTTTCCAGTTCTTATCTGTTCTGGTGATGTTACCAATTTCAGAATCGTATATCGCTTTGACCTTCATATCAACGCCCATACCTTTGTCCTCCTCTACTTAAACATCTCTGCAAACAATCCCTTAAAGAGCTTTAACTCATCCTTATCCAGCTCGATTGCAAATTCATTGTCGATTGCCTGTTTTTCGCATTTATCCTTTTCCTTTGCAATCTTACGCACCACACGAAGAAGCACATAGCACTCCTTGGACTTTGCAATGCTCTGTTTAAAGGTCAGCTCATCCTCATCGACTGACTTCTGTGTCTGATAGATAATCTCTTTTAACTTATCATTGATACCATCTACTTCCTCAAGGGAAATAATAACGGATGCCTTAGAAGCACCCGATCTGTCCCACTCCTTATGAAGTTCCTTTACTAAAAACTCCATGTTCTTAATTACTGTTGTTGAATCACTTTTCATCTTGCTCTTCCTCCGTTTTCTTTTAATGAAGAAGGGAGCTGACTTTCGCTGATAGGTGCAAAATCAACTCCCTTCATGTCCTCTGCTCCAAGGACTATCTGCTCTGCATAATACATATCCATTGCCTTATTGATGGCATCGTCAAGCGACTCTGCCTTTACTTTCTGTACTCGTGAAAGCACTTCTTTTATCTCAACATCAAATTCCTGTTCCATATGATATCGCCTCCTGTAAAAATCTCATCACCGGCTCTTTTCTTCCTTTACCTGTCTTTCCTTAAAGCCTTCATCGTACTTTCCATCTTCCAGCCTGTCGTAAAAACAGTCCTCTTCAATCGTTCCAAAATCCTCATACATCTGGTGAAGGAAGTCATTCTGCAGCTTCTTTGGTACATCATCATCCTTTGACATATCCTGATAAAAATAGAACTTCTGCTTTAGCTTTGCCCTGTAATCATAGATATCCTCTATCTTTTCCGGTGTGCCATACTCCCTCTTGTATGCCTTGAAATTTGTAGTTGAAAGTGTGGAACCTAGATAAATGCCATGCTCCCACGATACCCCGATTGTGGTATTGTCCTTTGTAGGCTTCTCATCCTTCGGATAACGCTTATACTCTGTCGCACCAAGGGCGATTGTAAGGGAACCTGACTTCATATCCATCACCACAAGATTCCTTGGTGATAATGCTTCAAGCACCATGTAATCATGGTCATTGAAGTTATGAAATGTCTGTCCCCTTTCAAATGAGCGGTTCTCCATTTCATAATGCAGGTTAAAATCATCCACCCAGCCCTTATCGGTCATTCCAATCTCCTTAAGCTTTGCAACACATTCAGAAGAACTGGCTTCTTTATCAAACCGGAATTCTTTGGAATCGTTATAAAATCCCTGAAGAAAATGTCCGAGCTGAATATCATCCAGACAGAATCTCGCAGATACAGTTACATTTGCTGCCCTGTAATACTCTGTGAAGTTATCTGCTTCACCAAGTGTCCTTCCAAGCTGCAACAAATTTTCTGCAAGCTCTGACATATCATCAATTGCTATAAAACTCTTATAATCATCCAGAGTCATCAGCATATTTGTCTCTGTTCCCCTGTCGTTTTCTGTTACCAGTATCATATCTTTTAAATCCATTCTTACCTCCAGTCTCAGAGAGGGACTATGCCCTCTCTGCAAATTTCCTGTTATGGTCTTCCTATCACAACAATCTTTCCTGTGCTTGCCACATCCCTGTAGACCACACCAAGACTTTCATTAAGTGCCTCTACCACCTTGCCATTTCCGACATATACTGCCACATGGCTGATGTTCTTATATCTTCCATTGCTTGTAAAACTGTAAAAGATAAGGTCTCCCGGCTGTAACTCATCAAAGGAGACAGTCTTTCCGGCTTCATCAAGTCCCTGTGCCTCCGCTGCCGCTGTGGTTGCACCGCCATAACTAATATCCACGCCTGCATCTTTCCATGAATAATAGGCTAAGGAACTGCAGTCATAATAGTTACCGCTGTCTCTTAAATCCTGACTATAAGGAAAACCAACTCTGTGTAGTGCATAGGAGCAGACTGTTTTCTGCCTGCTGTCTGTAATTTCGTTTAGGATGGCATTGATTTCATCCTCAGTCATGGAGCTTACTCCCGGACTGCCGCCTCCACCTCCACTTCCGCTTCCGGCATATCCAAGCTGTCCCATAAACTCAGGACTCATGATCTGCTCAAGCATTTCCACCTGATCAGAATTAAATCCATAGACCGAAATCATATCCCTGTACGATTTTAGTGTGACATTCACATACAGAACCGACTTCGTGACAGTAGTTACATTACCGTCTGCATCTGTTTCTTCCACATCTTTTGTTCCTGTGCTTGTGGTGTATGAACACATATCATTTACAACTGCCTGCAGCCAGCCTTTTGAAGTATCATTCATGACTGTTGCAGTATCTCCGACACCATGCTTGACCATATAGACAGCCATGATGTCATAGTAATTGCTTGGGTTTTCTTCCATACCTTCATAGTCCACATATACAAGCTCTCCAAGGTCATATCCGGTATGCTCATTCACTTTCGTATTCACATCCCGGTTAAATTCCTGCACATAAGCACTCGTTACTGTCTGCACGGTATCTCCTGATTCAAGTGGTGGCAGAAATAAAGCAAATGGAGAATTGTAAAGGATTGCTATCGCCGCAATAACCGGAACCGCAATCATGGCAACTACAAGAACAAGTAATAAAAGCACCAGTCCGACAATCGGTGCCGCTGCCTTTACCCAGGTAATCGCTTTTCGCACAATCAGATCCTTTACCAGCTTTGCCACGCTGTCTGTCTGATTCTCCTGTGCTTTCATCTTATCCAGAAAGAATTTTATCTTCCTGCTCCGGTTGGTCATCTTTTCATCCTTGACCTCTATGGACACACCTGCTGCATATCCAGCTGCTATGCCAATTGCAGTACCAACTCCCGGTGCAACCGCTGTTCCTGCCGCTGTAGCAGCTGTCTTTGAAGCAGTTTTCGCTGCAACCTTGGCAGTAGTCTTGGCTGTTTCTTTTGCCGTCTCTTTAGCTACGGTTTTGGCAGTATCTTTGGCAGCTTTCTTTGCTGTCTTTTTTGCCAGCTTCTTTCCTGCATCTACCTTCTTGATTCGCTTCTTTGCCTCGGCTGCCGCCTTTTTCCTGAAAAGTGCTGCACCCTTGGAAGCAGTTCCGGTAACAGGTCGGCTTGCTTCATATGCAAGATATGCTGCCTGCGATACCTCCTGACCACCTTCCACATGCTCCGTTACTGCCCCGGCTGCAAGTGCACCTGTTCTTCCTGCAATGTGAAGATTCGTGTTCTTGGTCTTGATGGAAGTGTTAGATTCTCTATAGTTTCGCTTAAATCTTGATAATCCTTTATTCTTCGACTCTGACTGATGAATGGTACTCTTGCGATATGACTTCTTTCTATCCGTATTAGTTACCTTTGCACCAGCTGTCTTAGGACCTCTCTCTACTGTATAGATGTTACTCCCCTTAATCTTGGCTCCCTTCGGTTCGTGGGCATGAATCTTGGCTTTCTCCTTGGTGTGAATGACCATCGGTTTGTCATCAACCTTTCTAATTTTCAATTTTCTCACCTCCTACTTTGAAAAATAAAATAAGCCGCTAGGGAGCAAAAATTACTCCTTAACGGCTATGTAAAATCATTCAATATTCAATTATTAAAAGCAACATGAAACTGAAATTTCGGGTACATCTACAAATTATAACTCTTTGATTTCTCCATTTTCAAAATAGTAAATATTCTCTCTTTTATATCCATATTTTGAACCTTGAACACTTATATGTGGCTCAAAAGTAAAATAATGAACCTCGCCAAGGCAAATTTGATTGCCCTTTTCTATATAGATTCTATCATTTTTCTGCCGAACAATTGAATGCCCCAAGTTTCCCATGAAATCAAGATTTATATACCCTTTTTCTTCTATGATACCATTTATATGATAATATAGCTCCTCGAAGGTAGTTTCCGGTGCAACAAATTTGCACATCTCCTCATGCAAATATTCTTCCATCAACAATCCTTTTTTCCATTCATCATTAGTCACATTATCAGTTTCGACAACCTTTCCATTTTCAATAATAATGGTTCTTGCATAATCGCCCCATGTATCCTCATTTTGTGGACTCAAGTCGATTGTAATAATGTCATTTTCTGCAATAACTCTTTCACTTGTAGTATATTCTTTCCCTGAAACGGATAATGTGGTTTCATCCCCAGCAAAAACAAAAGCCCCCACATCCCAATACCAAAAAGAATCAGCTCCCAATTCCATCATTTTTGTTTCACACAAATGTCTTACCTCAAGCAATGTCATGCCGGGCTGTATATTATCTTTAATGAACTCGATTGTCTTTTTCGCTATATTCTGTACCTCGGTATATTGCATAACACCCTCCACAAAATTCAAATTTTCTTTTCCCTAATAATTACAAATATTCCTTGGAAATTGCTTCCACACCATACATTTCCATAAATGCATCCAGGTCCGCTGCATCCCCAATCAACATATTCTCGTCAAAGTGTACGATAAGCATATCTTAAAATCCAGCCACATGTTCTCCGGTACAAATGATACATTTTAGAACTGCTTCCTTATTTATTTTTCATATCGAATCTTATATGCTTTCTTCTTAAAAATAGGGAATATCTAATTTATTATCATCAAGGTCGGACATTCATCCGACCTCTTGATTATACTATAGATTCTATAAAAATTCATCTGTTATCACTGCAGCATTGCTTCTTTTTTCTTCTGTTCCGCAATCTTCTCATGAATGTTGGTATTATACAGCCTGTACAAATCCGTATCCTTGCTGATCTGATTATCAAAGGGAATTACTACCGAACCACACTTAATAAGTCCCATTCCAGAGGCGGTATTAGTTACGAACCGAAGCTGTGCCTCTGATACCCCGATAACCTCCGCCATCTTTGAACTATCTGTATTTGCCTGCTTCAAGAGTGCCACAAACTCAGAGTTTGCAAGCATTGTGGTTGCTGTGTAATTCTGCAACAGATCGACAACATTCTGCGTGATACCGGTACAAAGACCTCCCTGCTTTCTTACCTTCTTCCAGAGCTGCTGCAAGTATTTTGCAGAATACTCGGAATTAAGCAGAACATGGAACTCATCAATATAGAGCCATGTTGCCTTGCCTCTCTTGCCATTCTCAACAATCCTGTTCTGAATGGATTCCATCATAACAAGCATTGTGATAGGACTAAGTTCTGTACCCAAGTCCCTGATGCCATATACTGTAAATCTGTTATCCACATCCACATTTGTCTGGTGATTGAAGATGTTAAGCGAACCATTTACGAAAAGCTCTAGTGACAGTGCAATGTCCTTTGCTTCCTCCTCCGGCTGCGCCATAAGGATATCGTAAAAATCACTCATCACCGGGATATACTTCTCTTTGCTTCTTGCAATGTCGATATACAGCTTTCTCACGCAGCGGTCAATGATTGACTTCTGTCTTGAATTTAAGCTGTCTCCGATACACTGCTCACAAAGACCAAGCATAAACTCGCCTTTTTCTCTTACCATTCCCTTGGAATCATTCGGATCAAGGCTCCATACATCCATCTCCAGCGGATTCACATAGTTATCCGTGTAAGTGGACATATTTACCACTGTTCCACCATAAGTCTCAGCAATATCAAAGTATTCGTTCATTGGATCTATGACGATTATCTCATCATCTCCCGACAAGAATACGCTGCCCATTTCCATCTTACAGAAGAAGGATTTACCGGAACCCGGCACTCCGAAAACGAAGCCATTTCCGTTTATCAGCTTCTTTCTGTTACCGATATTCACATTCTTGCTGATCTGATTGATACCATAATAGTTCCCTGTGCTGTCATTTAATTCCTGCACATTGAATGGCATAAGCACCGCAAGTGACTGGGTAAGAAGGGTACGCATTGTCTCCACCTGTCTTACACCAATCGGAAGCGCTGTGTTGAGTGCCTCCCTCTGCTTTAAGTAGTGTGTATCAATCGTACAGCTGTTACGCTTTCCGATAGTCTCCACTGTCTCACAGACGCTATCAAGCTCTTTTTTGCTCTCTGCCATAAGAATAATAGTAACTCCCACGAAGAAAAGGCACTGGTCATTCTCACGAACATCATCCATGATTTCCTCAATCTCCTTTTTCTCCGTTCTCTTGGCATATGAAATTTCCGTAGAAAAGTCGTTATTCTTATTACGGACTCTCTGCTGCTTAATGATATCCGACTCAATACCAAGGTATTTCTTCTGAAGCACCTTTGTAGTCAAATCCTTAGGAACAGGCACCACATCAATGCTCGTGATGGAATGAACCGGAAGGGAAGTAATCTCATTGATAAATCTGTCTGACAAACTGCTCGGATACTTTTTGATAAAAAGTGCCTTGCAGAATTTACTCTCATCCTCAAAATGGTCCGGGAAATATTTCACCATCCCATTGCACAGATCATTTCTAAAATCTGCTCCGACCTTCTTTGCCTTTTTGATATCAAAATCAAAGCTGCCCTCATCTCCAAGATGATAATAATCATAGAGCACTTTCAGTCTCTCATTGCCATTAAGCGGAACAATCTCTGCCCCAAGCTCAATGAAAGCCTTGTGTATCGTTGCCTCAAGGGTAGCAAACTGTGCCTTTGCCTCCTCGAAGTTCTTTCTCTCAATCGTGATTGTCAGGTATCTCTCCTGCTCAATCCCCTGTCTGCCCTCAATAATCTTCTCCTCAATGATGTCATTGTAGATTCTTCTATAATTATTGAAGCCATCGTTTTTCTCAGCAATCAGAACCTTGTCACGGAGTTCATCCATGTTTTTGTTCTTATTGTTGATCGTAATCTTATAATTACAGTCCAGCGAATTTAGGAACTTGCAATACCTCTCGAAAATACCGATCTGCTCATCCTCCGTTGCTGTCGTGTAATTGATGTCCTGAAAGCGGTAGCATTTGGAATACTTATTTTTGCTCACTTCAAAAATGCCGTTTTCAGCCACCGCCATAATCTCTATGGTTTCCTGAATGGATTTAGGTGTCTTATACAAAGGCTCACTCGCCTTCTTTAATAACTTAAATCCGTCTGTAAATAAACCCATGTCTCTAACCTCGCTTTCTTATAATGAAAGCCCGCCGGGAACTTCACCCTGCGGGCTGTGTTCCCGACCTTGCGGTCAGATACTTTTTATCTAATGCATCGCCTTATATGCTGCAATACCAGCTGTTATCGCAACAATGACTGCGACAAGTCCAAGCAGCATGTTTCTCGTCTTTTTCTTCATCGCTTCAAACTCCTCCTGCTTCTTTACAACCGAATCAGCTGTTACAGTCTCCGGTTCAGCCTTTCTGCCTTTCTTCTTTATCTGTTCATTCTGCTCTGCTTCTAACTGCTTTATTGCAGGCTCTCCCTCTGTTGATACATAGGTAAATGCCCTGTTTCCAAACATAAAATGCAGTTTCTTTCCCATATACTCGTAGAAATTCATCCCATTAAAGGAATAGAAACCACCAAGTGCAATCGGTGCCACACAGGGAATTGCCACATAAGCAGAACCCGTAAGACCGATATACTTGTAAAGAAGAAGGACGATACCGCCACCGACCACTACGCTTGCAATGGAAAATATAAGCTGCCTTGCAGTAAGTCCCATCGCAACCGATTCCTGATAGCGGTCTATATCCTTGTTTACTTCGATTACCATTGTCGCTGCCTCCTATCTTGATAAATCCTTTGTTTCCGGCTTTCTTGTCATTCCAATATTCGCCTCATACTTATCCATTCCATCCGGACACAGTTCCCTAAGCTTATCTACATTGAACAGATAAAGTGGATATTCGCAGAAACCGCTCCTCTGCGTGAATCCTGTAAACTCTCCAATGTCATTGTCTGTAATAAACTTTTCAATATCCGGCATGTCATTCACATTCAGATATCCGCAGTAATTTGGTGCTGCAACAGATAAATTCACTGTCACATCCCCAAAAGGCTCCTCATATCCATCTTCATTACACATAAGACCAATAAACATTGCCCTGTTATTCATATACTGCTGGATATCAAATGTCACCTGCGTTTCTCCGGTTATACTTGAATTATAAGTAACCTGTTTCTTTTCATTATCCATTTCTGCCTCCTTCTATAATCCAAATGCCTTGCTTGTAAGTGTCTGTGCACCCTTCACGCTTCCAACAGTCATTGCTATCGTAAATGTCATTTCACACAGATATATAAGTGTCTGTGCCCAGTCAGCATAACTTCCTGTAAATGCCGGAAGTCCTGCATTGATAAATGCATTACATACCACAATCGCAAGTGCCATCGTTACTGCCTCAAACACACATGACAAGAAATATTTACAGTAGGTAGCCATTGTATGACTGACCATTCTGTTTCCTGCCATCGTGGAGCAGGCAATCGCACCAAGCGGCACAATAATCAGAATCTTTAAGAACCTGAAATACACTGTGTAGATGATAAAAAATCCACAGATAATAATGATGATTGCAAGCAAAGCTGTAAGTATCAGCATTACCAGACTTTCACCAAATCCGAGTCCCTTAATGATGTCTGCCTGTGTACTGTCAATGGCAAGCTGCATCGTTGTCCCGGCAGATATAAGTCCCACCAGATTTCCTATGGAAGTAAAAAATGCTTTCATAATCGTGACATTATTTGCAACAAACCATTCTGCAAGTCCCAGTCGGATAAGCATACGCAGGATTGATTCAAACCTCATCTCATCTTTTACGTCTATGCTTTCCGAGCAGAAACCGATAACAAAGAACAGCACAACAAGGGAAGAGCCGACCGCTACAAAGACCGGCTCAATACCCTCAATGACTGCCCAGGGACCTCCGCCCTTGAAACTGACCGGTGACTGTCCAAGCATTGCAAAGACCAGGGATATCTGATTGTTCCAAAACCCAAACACCGCCTCAAGAAGTGCAAGGATCTTGTCTCCAAGCTTAAAAATATCCATACTTGTTATTCACCTCTTTCCTTTTACTAAAAGGGGAAATACATTTCCCCAATCTTAGAAGCCTAAGAATGTCAGAACTGTTGAAATACCAGCCATCATGACACCTGCCACAATCCCTTTCAGAGCGGAGTTCATGGTAGATGAATCCTGCTGCTGATATGCTTGTGCGAACTCCATGACATTCTTTGCAAGAATAATGACACCAACAGCACCAATGACTGCAATAATAAGTGTCTTTAAGTTCTCAAGTGGCTGTGTTACTGCGGAAGTACCTGTACCTGCTGCAAAACAAGTAGTGCTCATAAGCATTACTCCCATAAGTGCTCCGGATACTGCCGGAACGAATCTCTTTTTTAAGTGAATGAATCTACTCTTCATGCCTTTCTCCTCCATCTGATTGTTGTTTGTTGTTGAAATAACCTGTTCTTTTCTCATGTTGTTTAATCTCCTTTTTTGAAGTGACAGAAGCGGAAAAAGCCAGAAAGGAATACACATATTCCAATCCGGCTAGCTTTCCGAACGGAATATATGCATTCCTTTCTGTCCTGTTGATAGTTACTCTATGATAATCAGGCAATGCCTGTTGTACTGGTTAATCGGGCTTTCCCCGATGCGTTTTTGCTGTGACCATCTCCTTTCAAGGTATGAAAAAAAGCACCTTAACCATATGGCTAAAGTGCTAATTTACTCTCAAATTTGCTTTATTCTAAAAGCATTCCATCAATTATTGCAAACTTTGTCTTAAATATAGATCTATTCTGGCAATATCGTAATATGACATCCTGTACATAAGGTCTTGTACAATAACTGTCTACCACAATCTGTTTATCTTCCTCTTTCTCTATCCTCTTAAATATGCCTTTTTCATTCCAATCCGTCTTTACAGCATCTACTAAATCATTACTCATCTCAAGATGTGATAAAATCGTGGAATTCAACTCGGTTTCTTTAATTTCAGATATTTGTCCATAGTCATTAAGTTGCTTCAATTCTCTCTTAATTGCCTCCGTGTAACTTGTCATATTATTATCTCCTATCAATAAGTATTCAGGTGTTACATCTAGTGCCTTTGCTAGTTGTAAAAGATTATACGCACTTGGCTCTTCATTGAGTCTACCTTGTTCATAACGTCGTATACTCTGAACAGATATATTTGTTATCTTACCCAGCTCTTCCTGTGTATAGTTTCGTATATTACGCAACTCTTTTAATCTATCTGCAAAAGTCTTTTCCGTATTCATCCTGTACCTCCAATATAAAATAATTTCTGTCTTTTGTAACTGCTCACATGTTAGTAGTCCAATAAGCTGAAGCATACCATGTGAGCAAATTATATCATATACTCTGTAATATATCTAAAAACATTACTGCTTCTTTCGATATGAACTCATCTTCTCCACAGTAACCTCCGGATAAAAGTAAGTAAGAATCGTTGCCTTCGGAACTCCTGCCGCAAGTGCCTTCTTCACTTCCTCTTTCTGCTCCGGTGTATATGACCAGTGCAGCATTCGGTTTGTGATTGTATCCTCCCACTTAGGCTTTTCCCTCTCAGGATTCCTTACAGGCTTAGTACCAGCACTTCCATTAGAAGAGTTAGCACATTCTGTAGTATCAGACTTCTGTGACTCATCGACATACTCAAGCTCATTTGCCTGCTCCCTGTCAATCTTTGCTTTCTGCTCTGCCTCATCCTGCATGGAGAATCTTCTGCTTAACTCCGCATCACCAAGCATCATAAACTGCTCATAGGTAAGAGAATCTATATACACATTCTCGCCCTTATCCCTCAGCTTTTCATAATACTTAACTGCCTTGTCTGAAAGAATCTCAAATGGCGGACCGATAAGATTATCTGCTCCTCTTATCTGATGAACATAAGGCTCTCCCTTGCCATCTGCTGTCTGGTTAAACATCGAATGATTGAACGGTATGAACTTATTGTCCATGATAGGATCAAAACCACGGATAAAGATAATACATTTCTTATTATCCAGCTTTCTGACTTCATCGGGTGTAAACAATTCTCTGCCTAATACATCATAGTTTCTTGAAGAGCTTCCCTGTCTGCCCTTTGTTTCTCCACTTGACTTCTTATCAATCGTACCTTTTCCAAGCAGCTCTGACACATACTTATGCGTACTCTGCTCGTTTCCACCGAGATAGATGAACGTATCGCAGTTGCCGGGAATTGTCTCCCAGGTATCTTTAAAAAGTGCTTTTAACTGGGCAAAGTTCTGAATAATGATAATACTTGAAATCTCACGGCTTCGCATTGTCGATAACAGTGAACAGAAGTCATCTGGCAATGCGACATTCGCAAATTCATCTAACATAAATGTCACATGGATTGGCAGCCTTCCACCACAATTAAAGTCTGCCTGATAGTACAATTCCTGAAATATCTGCGTGTATAACATACCGATAATAAAGTTATAGGATTTGTCACTATCCGGGATTACACAAAAGAGTGCTGTCTTTGTCTCCCCATCTCCGTTTACACCAATACCGATATCGGACAGATTAAGCTCATCTTTGGAGAGTAATCGTAAAACCTGCTTATTTTCAAGAAATGCAAGTCTTGAGTTGGCACTGATGATAATGGAACGGACGGTATCTCCTGCACCTCTCATACATTTGTTGTACTGCTTGACTGCCGGATGATTGGCTCCGAGTGGGGAACTTTCCTCTAAAAACTTCATACGCACATCCAGCTTTGATGCCTTCCCCTGCTCTGTAACCTCTGCCTCTCCAAGAAGTTTAAGTACTGTCTCAAAGTTTCTCTTTGCCGGCTGTACCTCCAGCCACACATAATAAAAGATAGCCTGTAAGAACAATCCTTCCGCTTTTTCCCAGAACGGATCACTTGGTGTCGCTCCCTTTGGTGTCGTATTGCTGATAAGGTTTGTAATCAGCTTGACCACATCTGTTTCCTCTCTGATATAGGAAAATGGATTGTAACAGTCTGATTTATCCATCTCTAACAGATTAATGACTTTCAGGTTATATCCGTTATTTTTTAACATCTGCCCGCAGCTTCTAAGGATTTCTCCCTTTGGATCGGTACAGATAAAGGAACAGTTATGCGGCATCTGCATCAGATTCGGCTTTACTTCATAAAATGTTTTTCCTGCTCCGGAACCACCACAGATAAGGATATTTCCATTGAGCTTGAGTCTCCTGAAATCCAGCGACATCTTCACATTCTGGCTGAGTATCCGGTTGAAATTTTCATCCTTATCTGCAAGTATCTTGTTGACCTGCTTCGGATTTTCAAATCTTGCCGTACCAAATTCTTTGCCAGGCATATAGTTTCTCTGACTGGTGTAATACATGACAATAGCCATCGCATAGATACCTAATGCAATGGCTACTGCTTTTACTGTATTGGAATTGTAATAATTGGCAAAAGGAACAGCACATACCTCATTGAATCTGTCCATAAATTCATTAAAGGCAATCCCTTCCGTCCACGCACCATTTATCAGATAACCAAGATACCCTGCTAACACTGCACCCACAAGGATGAATATCAGTGACGGCATTTTCTTTGTTGTCTGCATAGGCTGCTACCTCGCTTTCTTTGTGGTAACAGTTTTCTTCTGTGTGGTCTTTTTCTGCTGCTTCTGCACTTTCTCGTAACGCTCCCTGACAGATGACTCCACCTTGTCGTAGTGAGTATAAAGCTCGGTTCCTTTCTGGGTTGTCACCACACGATTCTGCTCATCGTAGAGCTTATAATCCTTGGTTGAATCAAGGAAGGTAAGCATTGTCTTTCCACCATGAATCTCCATGATGTTTTCCTTACGGAGCCATACATATCTTGCCTCTTCTCCCCATGTGCCGGGAACTCTGGTCTTAACAGCATGGTCATTTTCTTCGATAATCAGCTTCTTGCTGATTGTCACATCTGACAGGTTCGCATTTTTTGATGCTGCAACTGCCCTCATTCTCTCAGCAAGGTCCTGATAGCCTCTGACACGGTTGATAAATGCATCCTTGTCCATCATGACTGTATGGGTGCCATCCTCATTCTTGCTGCCAAGCACACCGATTGTCTCAAGCTGTTTGATAACACTTTCAGCCTGCTCACCATTGATACTGAAATTCTCCTTGACCTGATCCACACTGATAGCTTTCTTTTCCATTGCAAACATTCCGACCTTTTCGATCAGTCCGTCAATAGCGGTATTAACCCTATCCCCTTCTATCGTGTGGCTTTTCTCGTTTCCCTGCTGTTTCTTCAAAAAATCCATCAGCTTGCCAAGGGATTTTTCATCTCCATTCTTCAGATAATCGTCAAATGTGGCAATCTTACCAAACTTGAGCTTCTGTATCATCATATTCACACGGGGAACTGCCTCAGTATGGAAGATAACCTCACTCAGTCCATCTTTCCTGTTACAGTCTGGAAGTACCGAATACAGGATTCCATACTTCTTTGCCATCTTTTCAACCTTTTTCATATCTTCGGTATTAAACTGCAACACCTGTAAATCGCCACCTTTTAAGATCAGCTTTCTCATGGATGTCTTGCCAAGTGACTTTTCATAATCAAGCATCCCTTTTAAGAAATCTATTGCCTTCTGCATGGCAGCAATGCCGCCGCTTCCTACCTTCATGGCAATCTCAATGCCATCATAAGCTACACGGATGATCTGCACCGCTTCCTGAATCTCTTCTGCCATTATCGCACCTCCACTTTCTCTCTGACTGTTGTTTTAAGTGTTTCTGTCTCTGTAGTACGGATTTCCTCGGCTGATACATCAATACCATAAGCAGTCAAAATATCTGCCAGATGATTGATTGCTTTCTCCTCCTCGATACGATACATTTCAAGTGCCACAAGCAGGTTTTCCACCTGTTCCACCCATGCAGGCTTCATATCATATTTAGACCTGTATGTGACCATAATCTCGTCCGACTCAGCCTTATCCGCTGAATGTGCCAAAGCTTCAATAAGAGAAATCGTGTCTTCCTTGCTGCCACTTCTGAATGCGAACTGGACAACAAAGTTTTTCTCTTCCTCTGTAAACTGATGCTCCACACCATTCATTTCTGTTACTGCTTCATTTACTACTGCTAAATTCATAAGTTCCTCCTAATCTGCCATGCTGTTTTCAAGCACAGCAATCTCAATGATCTCCTTCATCTTTTCCGCTGAAATGTTGTTGTTTATAAGCTCTACAAGCTGTGACTCAGTAAGTCCCTTTTCTATTGCACTCTTAATCTGCACAAGCTGCGCCGGAACAAGGTCTCCCGATGCAACCAGCTTTACAATGTCTGCTCTTGACTTTTTCTTAAATGACAGTCTTGCAAAAAGACTTGCCACTCCGCTGTTGCTGCTCTTTCTCACACTTCGCTCAATCGGAAGTCTCTGCACCACATTTCCAGTACCATCAACTACCGGAATCTGATAATAGACCGGAATCCCGTTTGCCACAGCCTGCATATTCTGAGGAACTGCAACTGTATCAACCATCTTTTTATCTGCCTGTGATACGGACTGGCTTTCCTGCGGCTCTGCCTTACTTTCTGCCTCTTTCTTATTCTCTGTGGCAACACTTATGATCTTATCTTCCAATGACTCTATTCTGTCTCCCATACGCTTCATCTCCTTATCCTTTTTCTCAATATCATCCCTGAGTCTTGCAATCGTACTGCTTGCCTTATTCAGTTCATTCTGCTGACTGTTGATAAGAGCGTCCTTATCCTGGTTCTCCTTGACCAGACGCTCCCTGACTTCCTCGTCATCTTTGGAAGTTTCTATTTCAGAAAGCTTCTTATTCAGGGCATCATACCTTTCATTCTGATGATTGATCTTTGCAACCACTTCATCCATCTGAGCTACAAGACTTTTCACATACTCTAAATCCTGTGGCATCTGCTCTTTGGCTTTATTAAGCTTTTCTAATACCACATCAAACATCCTGCGCATGTTTACTGCTGTATCATCTTTTTGGACTACCTCTCTGATTGCATCAATCGGCACACCTTTTTCATAGTAATCCAATACTGTCTGCATCTTAGGTGCTGCCATCCTGCTATCTTTCAGCAGCGTTAACAACTCTTCTGATACACCCTTATGCAGGCATTTTGATAACACCTTCATCTGTTCAATGTCATAACTTTTGTTAAGATACAGACCGATTTCATCATCAGTCAGTCCATATTCATAATCGCTTTTGACAAGAGCAATGACCTCACTGTCCATATGCTTATTACGAAGAATCTGTATCTTTCTCTCAATCGCCATTTCACTTAATGGCGCTCTTTTTTCTTCCATATATGCCTCCTAACCACTAAAAAAACAGCCTAACGTACCGGCTGTTCTTTTCTGTCTCTTATTGTTTCTTTGTCATACTGCTTCTCTTCTGCCGAAGCTGATACAGTAAGTTCCTTCCATATTGATCTTCCAAGGCTAAGTTCCTTTGATACCGCCCGTTCTGCCTTACAGTCCTGTGCATACTTGCTCTCATATTTCTTTCTAAGACTCTCGACCTCTTCCACACTGTATCCCTGTGCTAAAAGTTCAGTGTTAAGCCTTTCCCATGCATTGTGCTCATCTTCAAAGAAGGTATCCCCACTCTGATAACACGATTCCGCATCATCAAGCTCCCGAATCTGTTCAGCCTTGTCAAAAATATCTTTAAATCTTTCCTTTGCCTTATAGGTCTTACTCTTTTCCTTTGATGCTTCTTTTTTCTTATCCGTCAGATTATCAAGTACCGATACAAGTTCTTCCGCACTCTCAATCTTATGCCTTACCAGAAATAGATACTGCTCCTGCAGCTTATGCATCTTTCGGATATCATCCCTATACTTCCATACCTGACTATATGGCTTCTTTTTCAGCTTCCCAATCCGGTAAAGCTTTGCATAATATCTTTTCTGCAAGCCTGACATCTTCGCCCTGCGGTATCTTTTGACATAGCACTTTACTATCGCTGCCTGTTTTTCCTCATTCTGTGACTGGTAAAAAGATAAATCTTCCTTAGCAATACGCTCCACAATAGCTTCCTGTGAATAATTCTCGCCAAGAGTCTTACATCTTCTGAATCTTGTCATCCCCTGTGGTCTGACTGCCAGATACTTTCCCTGCTTGACCTCATATCCTTTTTCCGACAGCAGTTCCAGAAATCCTCTGAAATCATTTGCCTGTAAAATGCAGGCATCCAAATCTCTTTTTATCATATCTGCCCACACAAAGCTGCCTTCACGATATTCGCTCCAATCCTTATAATTCTCGTGCTGTTTCTCTTTGCTGCCATCCTCCACATCTATAATGGAAAGACCATACTCCTGACACAGCTTATTGGTAATCGGCTGGATATACTTTGCCCAGTCACCTTTCTCGTAGCGATACTTTTTCCCATCCACAAAGCTTACACTGTTAAATACAATGTGTGAATGAACATGGTCTGTATTATCATGAACCACAAATACCGCTTCATAGGCATCGCCAAGATATTCTGCTACAAACTTCTGTGTTATCTCAAAAGCCCTGTCCGGTTCCACCTCATCCTCTTTGAAGGAAAGAATGATGTGATACCCCTGTCGCTTGTCTGTTTTTCCAAACTGCTTCTTTGTATCCATCATCTGTTCAAAAGCCATATCTGCCTGACAGTTAACAGCTCCCACAAGTCTTCCTCTCTGCGTTTTCTCAGGATTCATCACATAATCCAGTGCCCGTTTCAAATGCCTTGCATGAAAAGAATTCCCGCTGTCCTTCATGTGAAGTATCTTACTGATTGCCAATCTTTACCACCGCCTCGCTGACAGACTGATTCAGCTTTTTCATATATGCCACAAGCTGTTCCTTATCTTTCTTGGAATACAGCTGTGCATTGCTGTTAAATACAATCTGATTGATGTTAATGCCGATTCGGTTTATCTCATTGATAAGCTCTTTAAAAAGTTTCCTTACTTCCGGATAATCATTTGGTTTCTGACTGATTAGAAGCCTGATATATTCGGCTTCATTCATTCCATTTGCCTTTGCCTTATCAGAAAGTACCTTCGCTTCCTGTGGCATAAGTCTTAGTGTTTTCCTTATACAATGAACTTTATCCGCCATAGAATCACCTTCCTCTCTTACCCGTACTGTATTCTCTTACTCCTTCTGCTACTGTTACAGCAACTTTTTCCAGTTCTTTATTACCCAGCTGGGCAATAACCCTGTCTGCAAGCTCTGTGGCAACTTCTATAAGTTCCTTACCATAACAGGTTTTATCAAACAATCTGTCCAGTCTCTTTTCATCTGCTTTCAGACTTTCATACTTGCTCTGATACTCGTTATAGTCGTTAAAATCCTTTGGATCACTCCTGTGTGCTTCCGCATCAAGTATCAGTTCATAGTTCCATTCACAGACAATATCTATAACATCATCTATCGGGTATGGTTCAATTTCACCATTCTCCTCAGCTACATCCTGCCTGTACATCTTCCCATCTGAATCTATGCCAATGGCATAATCATGTCCTTCCATATAGTTAAGCAGAATTGCAGCATCTTCTATCGAAGGGTTTAGTAAGATATCAAATGTGTCTGCCCAGGCAATAAGTTCCTCTGGTTCTGCGATTATTGTAAGTTCTTTATCCATTGCTTTCCTGCACCTCCCTTATCCGTGTTTTGTATATCTCTTCCACCCACACGCCTGTCTGAATCTCTTAGGTTTACGGCTAGATACGCATTAGAGACATCTCTGTCCTAATGCCATCTAGTTAGGGAGAAAATCTCCCTAAAACCCTCTGTTTATGAAAGTGGGGGCGCTTTTTGCCCCCACTTTGCTACTTTGGGGGCGCTTTCTGCCCCCATTTTGTTATTTTGGGGGCGCTTTCTGCCCCCACTTTTATTTTTACTTCAGTCCGGATTTTGTCGTGTCCAAATTGTGGGGGCACTTTTTGCCCCCACTTTGACATTTTGGGGGCGCTTTCTGCCCCCACTTTGCTGTTTTGGGGGCACTTTCTGCCCCCACACATCAAAATCCGGTTTCTCATGCCCTGACTGGTTCATCTGCTCGCTTATTCATCCTGTTCAGATTAAGCTTTGCCGCTACAAGCCACTCGTTGTAATCCTTATATCCGGCTGGAGGCGGGCAGTCTTCTACCTCATATCCAAGCTCATAATACTTTCTCATAAGTTCAGCTGCCGCCTTCCGTCCCGGCTCATCTCCATCAAGGCAGAACCGGATGGAAGTAATCTGCGGATGTTCCCGAAGAAATGTCTCAAGCGGGGCATCTGCAAGCATTCCAAGTGCCAGCTTATTTGATTCATAATCCGTGAAGATATCAACATAACTCATAAGGTCGATTGCTGCCTCAAATACTACAAGCTCTGTACTGTTAACATTTACTACATTAAATCCATAGTTTTTATCATTGCCTGTGACATCACACTTGAATGGCTTGCCCTGCTTATCAAACACGCCCCTCATACTTGCAAATCTTGTCACTCCATTTTTATCATTTCCCTTGAAAACAACATTGTGGTAATGCCTGCTCTCATAAATCAGTCCGTCTTTTAAAAAAAGATCTATGACTGCTCTGCTGATTCCTCTCTCCTGATTCAGATATGAAATAAGATAGGAATTATCTCCTGCCGGTTCCGGTAGGACAAACGGCTTTCTCTCCTCTGCCTGCTTCTGTGATACCTGATGAACAAGTGGTTGCTTTACAGGATTCTCGATTCTTCTGTATCCTGCAAAGTCCAGAAGCCAGAACACAGCCTCTTTTACACTCATTCCACAAAATACCCGTAAGAAATCTATCTGTGAGCCGCCATTGTTGCCTTTGTCAAACTGCCTTGACCATCTGTACCAATGGCTTCTGTTATAGATACGGATGGAATCCATCTCCTTTAAAGTGTGGTATTTGCCAATCCTCTTTACTGTATACCCAAGGCTTTCTGCAACTGCACACAGGTCAACACTCTTTGCTATGACAAGCTCTTCATCCGTAAATCTTCCATCCATGCTTTCACCTTGCCTTTCCCTGCTCTGCTACAAGCGGTGACTTGATATCAAGTGTCCGGTAATCTGTGCTCAAGGTAATCTTAGGATTATCAATCATGCCTTTTTCCCTGAAACTGAAAAATTCACGATTGTCTCCACCGACTATGATATGATCAATGAGCGGTATTCCCATCAGTTCACACAGCTTGTTCATGCGGTCTGTCATCATCGTGTCTGCCTTGCTTGGGAATACATTTCCGGATGGATGACAATGGATTAACATCATGCTTGCAGCATTGCTTAAGATACTTGATTTAAACAGCTCTCTCGGATGTGCCATTGCCTCATTTAAAGAACCAACACTTGCAAAATGCACATTGATAGGTTTTAAATCTGACCTTAGATTGACCACACACACTACTTCCCTGTCAAACTGGCACATACAGTCTCCCATGACAGCAGCTATATCCGCCGGATTATTAAAGGTGTGCTCCGAATAAATCGGAGCATCCTTTACAAGTCTTACCGAAACCACATCAAGCTTGAAGTCATTCTTCTTTGGCATCAGACACCGCCTCCTCTCCAAACTCGACACGGATAACAAAGTCACCTTTCTGGCTGTTTATGAGAGCAATGAGTTCTTCCATTGTAAGTTCCTGCTCCATAACTGCCTCCTATTTGGACTTTTCCTTAGAGTCATATACAAGCGGTGGTTCTGCCACAATGCCATCGAGTCTCTTATTCGGAGTGTCTGTAGCAAGTGTGAGCTTTCTTAAATCCTTATCATAGTGATATACCTGATTGGAAAGTCTCTCATCGAGGTCTACAGCTTCCATGTTGACCTGTACAACCATTTCTGCAAGTTCCTCCGGGCTTCCCATTTCTGAGGATACGGCAAGCACCTCATGCACACTTGAAGGTAAGATATAAAGATCACTGCCAAGGTTTTCTGCCAAATCATGCAGTTCATTCTCATAGAGCATATTTACCGCACCATTAATACCTTTACTGTTGGAAATCACCCACAATGTCTGCTCCGGTGGAATCTCTCCAATCATCATCTCTGCAATCTCTTCCGGCATGCCATCCTTTAAAAACATATCCTTCATCACATCATTCATGCTTCTTACCGTAGGCGGGAAAAGTCTTCTGGTATTCTCCGCAGCACACTTAAACAGCTGTTCCTCATTCATTCCGAGTCTGCCAGCAAGTTCATCGGTAACTTTTGTACTCTGAATACCATTCTTATCTTCATTAATCACTACTCTGTACACAATAGAGAGATCCTGGAACTCCCTGTGCGGAACCTTCTCCAAAAACGACTTATTCTGCTGTGTATTGATAATCTGAAACACAACCCTTTCACTGGCATCTTTTAAGATGCTATCCACACTAACCGGTGGAATCTCTTCAAATGCTTTCACCATAACATCACAGGCTCCCATAATTGTCTGTTCCAAGTCCTCACAGTTCTGATATCTCTTATACATATCGTTGATATAAATGGTAGGTGAGATATGCTTGCCCTCTTCTCTGAGGCTTAACCCATCAAGAGTCATATTTACCTTTTCAACAGGTGCAGTCACAACCTCCATCCCTTTGTACTTCTCCGGCATATAATCCAGAAACTTTTCCTTTACTACTTCCTTAAAAATCTCATAATTCATCATATTACGGTTCCTCCTTAATCTAAATTGTCGTATAAAATCCCTTCATCATCGGGATCTGCATGTTTCCTGTAGCTGTAGTCTTCATCTATCCCCTCATCCGGAATTAAATGACCTCTTTTCTTTCTGTAATAATTCTTCAAAAACATACATTTTCTGCAATCTTCACAGAACAATTCTTCCGGTTCTACTCCCAGAGCTGCAGCAATTCTTTTCAGTGTTCCTGTCTTAGGGGTTCTCGAACCATTCTCGTACTGGGCAATCCTTACATCCCCACGATTCATAAAGCCACATTTTTCTCCTAATTCCCTGAGCGTCAGCTTCTGCTGTTTTCTGTAATATCTGATTCTTTCTCCAACCACTTTCGTTTCCTCCGTAAAACTAAAATGACAGGGAACATAAGTCTTAGGCTTACATTCCCTGCCGGGTTAATAGTTCTTTAATTGTTACTGATTCTTCTTTTTCTTTCTTCCACGAAGTCCTACTCCAACACCTGTAATAAGTGCAAGTGCACCGATTCCAAGGTAAAGAAGTGGATTTGCATTGTCGCCTGTCTGTGGAAGCTTAGGCTCTGTCGGTACATTGGCAAGCTTAAGAGTTGCTACAACAACATCCGGTGCATTGTCATCATATCGAAGAGTTACATCGTGAGCTGTTTCATCAAGGATATATCCGTCAGCTGTTTTTGTCTCAACTACTGTATAATGGATATCTTCCTTAAATGAACCATCCTCATTGTAAGTACAGATAGGAAGCTCCTTGCTCTCTGCATGACCATTCTTGTCAGTAGTGAGTGTATCAAGCACCTTTCCGTCCTTATCCCTTACTTCAAATACAACACCCTCGATCGGCTTTCCGGTTACTTTGTCAGTTTTCTCAATGACAATCTTACCGACTGCCTGCTCATCCTTCATGGATACCTTCTGGATTTCTGCTGTCTCCTTTACTTCAAAGGTTACATCACTTGCCACCTTATATCCATATGGTGCAGATTCCTCTCTGAGTGTGTACTTTCCGACAGGAAGTCTCTCAATCATATGAGTCTTTCCTGCCTCTGATGTCCAGCTCTCAATAAGCTTTCCATCAGCATCAATAACTGAAAGCTTTGCTCCAGGCAATTCTTTCTTGCCTGTGATATCAGTCTTTGAAATTTCTACCTTGATCGGTGCATTTTCAAATGCTGCCTCAAACTCGATAACCTTTACCTTATCTCCCTGATATGAAGCATCCACATCAAAAATCTTATCAGACTTCACATAGCCCTTTGGTGCCTCAATCTCCTTGACATAATACTGTCCAAGTGGAAGGTCAGAGGTAAATGCAGCCTTTCCATCCTTGCCTGTTACTGTTCTCTCAATCTGCGTATCAGCTTTTACGATTACCGTGCCATCTTTGTTTACGATATCTTCTTTCGCAAATAAACCAAATACTGCTCCTTCAAGTGCTTTCTTAGTCTCTGAATCCGTCTTGGTTACAGTAATCTGCACTTTCTGACGCTCATTTGTCACATCCATTCCTGCGAAAACAACCTTTGTATTCTGGTCGATATAGGAAAGGTCTGCCTCAATCGGTGTATCATCTAATACAAATCCATCAATGGTCTTTGTCTCAACAAGATAATACTTGCCAATCGGAAGGTCATCAATTCTTGCGATACCCTTATCATTTGTCACGATGGTTGCCACCTTGTCTCCTGCCTTATGATATACAGTGTCAAGTCCGTCAGCACTTACGATATTCTCTTTTGCATATACATCAAAAGTTACTCCTGCAAGGCTGTCCTTGAAGAAATTGAAGATAAAGTCGTACCAGTAACCCTTCATAAGAGTAGTATCTGTTACAAATTCGCCGTCCTTATTGATAACGATGGAACCTGTAGGAACTTCATCCTTCATCTCTACATGCTGCACTTTGCCAGTGTCCTCTACTGTAAACTGAATATCTGTTGCTTTAAGATATCCGTAAGGAGCAAATTCTTCACGAAGTGTATAAGTCTCGCCTACGACAAGTCTCTTGATCACATGTGCTTCCTTAGCATCAGATGTCCATGTGTCTACCACATTTCCATCCTTATCAAGTACAGTAAGTGTTGCACCTGTAAGCTCTGCACCGCTTGTGATATCTGTCTTTGTAAACTCAAAGGTTGTAGGTGTGTTTTTATACTCGCTGTTATATACAGCAGTCTTAACATCCTGTCCCTGATATTTTGTATCAAAGTTTACTGCTTCCTCATTTGTCACATATCCGGCAGGCTTTACAAGCTCCCTTGCAACATATTTTGCAAATGGATAATCCTTAACAAAAGCAATCTTTCCATTCTCATCAGATGTTGCCTTCTCAAGAAGAGTACCTTTATCGATAATAACCTTGCCATCAGCATTCTTGATATCCTCATCTGCATAAAGACCAAATACTGCACCTGCAATCGGTGTCTTATCTTCTGCATCAAGCTTAGTCACTGACATATCAAGCTTCTGTCTGTCATCTGAGAAAGTAAGACTTTCCTTGATAACAGGTGTCTTATCATCCACATATGTGAATGTCACTTTCTGCTCATTCGGATTTAATACATATCCGTATGGAGCTTCCACTTCCACAACTCTGTACTGTCCAAGAGGAAGCTTCTTAGCTGTTGCCTTTCCATCCTTGCCAGTTGTAAGAGTTGTCACAAGGTCTCCCTTGCTGTAATACTTAATGCGGTTTCCGTCTGCATCCTTCTGGTTGTCTGCTGTGTAAATATCCTCGGCAGCATAAACTTTGAATTTTGCTCCGGCAAGTGAGCCTTCCTTATAGACAAACTCTTTCTCATATGAGCTTGCAAGGAGTCCACCCTTAAATCCGTCAAGTACCTCGCCCTTCTTTTCTACAGTCATCTCTCCGACTGCAGGGGCATCGGAATATTCCACAGTAATGATTGCATCATTTGTATCACCATCTGTCTCAAATGCTGTGTCAGTATCAACAGAGATGTTGACATACTTATCATTTACAACATATCCGTATGGTGCAGATACTTCCTCAATACGGTAGTTACCGATTTTAAGTGCTTCAGGTAAGATTAAATCTCCATCATCGTCAGTAAAGAATGAAGTATGCTCGACCTTTGACGGATAAGTTGTGTACTGCTTCACATATTCGTTCTTATCAATATTGAAGATCTTAAACTCTGCGTTTGGTACAAGTACTGTCTGCTTTGTATCGGAATCCTTCTTGATTACACGAAGCTTTGCAGTAAACTCCCTGTCAAGAAATACTCTCCATGTCTGAGGCTTGTCAGGATGATTCTCGCTGATTTTTACCTCAAATGGCTTGATTGTCTTCATGTTATGCGGAGTCTTTGACTCAACTACCACATAGGTTCCATAAGGAATTGCAATGGAAACTGCATGTCCCTTGTCATCTGATGTGATTGTTGTTGCTCCGTTTTCCCCGATTACTACCGGAGTAGCCTTATTATAGTCATAACTTCCATCTGCCTTTACGGATAAAGAAGATTTTAAGTATGCTGTGAACTCTGCACCTGCCAACAAGCCTGCTTCAGTATCATCGCCATTGTCAGATACCTTGATAAGCTGGAATGGCTGCTTGATGACCTGCTCTGCTGATGTTGTACTTCTTGATACCTCTGCTACAAGGTCTCCCTCATAGTCGCATACTACATCATGCTCCTCTTTGTCTAAGAGATACCCCTCTGATGGAGTGATTTCTTTCACATAATAGTTTCCAAGGTAAAGGTTATTGACCTCTGCTTCGCCATTCTTATCTGTTGTAAGTGTTGCTACAAGGTCTCCTGCCTTGAATACGACTCCTGTTGCTCCGTCCGGATGCACGATATCGTTTCTTGCATAAAGACCATAAACTGCACCTTCAAGGCTTGCATCTCCCTGGGCTGCTGCCTTACCTGATTCCTTGTCTACCTTGTAGATATGAATCTTTGCTGTAGTTCTGTCATTTACAAATGTGTGACTGAATGATGCCTTTGCCTGTGTTTCAGGTAATACATTGAAATTGAAGCTGTAAACATCTTTACTGTTTCTGATATACGCATATGGTGCCTGTGTCTCTTGGATATAATATCCGTTAGAGATTGGCAGATCCACGCTGTAGCTTGCCTTTCCGTCCTCACCTGTAGTTACTGTCTCAAGAGCTGTACCCTTTGTCACAATAACCTGTCCGGCATAGTTTTTGATGTCATTTCCGGCATAAAGTGTGTACTTGCCGCCATCAAGAGGGTTCTCTGTGTCAGAGTCCTTCTTTACGACAAATACATCCGCTTTCTGTCTTGTATTCTCAATCGTAGTTGATTCATACTGTACTGTCACAGTCTGGTCCTTATACTCAACTGCTACTGTCTGAGGTGTGGTATTGATTGTATACCCGTCAATGCTCTTAATCTCAGTTACCACATAAGTTCCAAGATGAAGGTCAGATAATACCACCTGTCCGTCAGTTCCTGTTGTAAGGCTTTCCGCCACTACATCGCCAGCATTGTAAACCTTAGTACCATCTGCCTTGTAGATATCTGCTCCGGCAGTTACCTTGAATGCTGCTCCGGAAAGCTTCTTTTTCTCATAAGTGAAATTGCTTCCATTCCATGAACTAAGCACCTCACCCTCTTTATAGATTGTGATTGCTCCAAGCTGCTCTTTATCTGTTGCAGAGATTCCCGTTGTCTGTCCTGCTTTTACAGTAAGTGTATGAACCTTACCGGAAAGGACATATCCCTTTGGTGCGGTAATCTCTTTTACATAATAAGTGCCTGCAACAAGTGCAGCTGACTTTGCATATCCGTTTCCATCTGTTGTCATGGTCTGTACTCTGTTTGTACATCCGCTGTCAGAATAGATTCCATAGACTGCACCGGAAAGCTTCACTCCGCTTGACTCGTCTGTCTTTGTAAGCTCACCATATCCGATGTTCTCTGTCTTGACCTTGATATAGGCTTTGATAGGATCTGCTGTCGGTCTTTCAGAAATAAACTCCTGATATCCGCTCTTTCCTGTAAGCCAGAATACACAGCTTGATGTTGTCTCAACCTTGCCAGCATTGGATGTGAATGTTCCTGTTGTAGCTGTAGTATTCACGTTCGTTGAAGAGATTGTAATACTGTTGCCATTCTTATCAACAGAATATCCGCTGATGCCAAAATCAAAATCCGATAAAACACCATTGCTGTCAGATAATGTTGTTTCAAATCTCTGACTTCCCTCATTCCACTTTAATTCATAAGTTGGTGCCTCACTGGTTCTACGTGATGCAAAACTTGGAAGCGTTGCATTGTAGGAACTGTTGATATTGTCCCTAAGTCTCTCATAATAGCTGTATGAAGAATCAGGACTTGGTGCTGTGTTACAGAGCTTTCTTGCTGCCGAATCACCACTTCCGGTTCCAAAGATATCTGCTACAATAACCCATACCATTGCCTGAGTTGCGATATACTCATTGCACTGACTATTGCTTGGTGCCGCCTTTTGTGTACTGTTAAACCCATAATAAAGGCAGTAACTTAAAAGCTTTCTCTGCTGTGCTGACATTGATGTGCTCGCATCATCGTAGCTGTTCATAAGCTGACCGCCATCTGCTCTTAATCCGAAATTCATACAATATGCAGAATTTCCGTCAAGAATTGAATACAGAATCTTGCCATGATTATATCCGGGCTTCAGTTCACTTACTTCTCCGGAATTTTTGACTGACGCATTCCAGAACGCAATATTTGCCTGCGGACTGGCTGCAAATGCTGTTGTTCCATTCGTAAAGAGTGTTCCAACCAGTGTGAGCATAGCCATAAATCCTGCCATAAAACGCTTTAGTTTCTGTTTCATGTGCTCTTTCCTCCTTAATTTACGCATAAAAAAAGAAAGACATAAGTTTATGGCTTACATCTTTCTTCCTTATGCTTCTATTCGTTTTTATTTATCTGTGACATCGAAACTCGTAATAGTCTGTACCGCCTGTCGTGTAAACTCCATCATAACTGATGTAGAATACCGGATCTGTTTCCAAAAGTAACATACTTGCAATATATCCTGCGATTGCATCCTCAGATGATAACCGCTGTCCATCAATGGTACTTGCTTTGTTGAGGTCTGTCTCTACAAACACACTATAATAAGAGCCTTCCATACCATCGTAAGGATAATACTCATTGTACTCTTCCTGCGTGATACTGCCGTCATTCAAATGATTCTGTAAATTCTGCTGTGTGGTAATCATCCCTCCTGCCTGACACTTTGCTGTTGCAAGTGACACAACATTCTGTGGACTGTATGCCACGGATGCAGGCTGTGGATTGCTCACATTGTCTTTCGGACTGTCTGTAGTCTGACCACCATTACCTGCATTACTCTGATTTCCGCCAGCTTCCTCATTATCATTTACTGAAGCTTTCTGTTCCGGCTCGTCATTCTGCTTTGGCTTTTCTTCCTGCCTTGAAGCAGTTTCATTATCAGCGGACCGGTTATCTTCCTTATCATTCTTCTCTTCTGATTCTTTAACCTCGGCAATATCTTTCTCTGTCTCTTCACTTCCAGCTTCGGTTGTGACCTCTGTGACAGCTTCCGTTGCCATCTCTGCTTCTTCAGTTGGCTTTATGCTTTCCGTCTGTTTCTCTGTCTGATTATCAGCCTTTTCCTTACCACCATTACAGGCAGCCATTGAAAAGACCAGTACTGCGGATAATAAGATAATACTTATCTTCTTCATAGTAATCACCCATCCCTTCTCCGCAAGAGGGACGGGCTTTGTGTTCCGTGCCATCCACCCTTGCGGTGAACTATTTATCTGTAATGCACGGGACACATAGGACTGTCCCGTATTCTGTGCATCTTAAACTCCTTTCATTATACCAGCTCTCTTATTTTAAAGAAATACTGCATAAGTCGTCTGTTTTTCTTATAATTCAAGAATAAACCCTTTGCCTGCATATATGCTCACCTCCTCTCAAAATGTGCCCATTCTTACGAATGAAAGAAATACCCTTGCCACCATAGCGAATAGAAGAAGAATTATTTTGGCAAGTCCTAAGACCAGCTTCAAAGCTCCAAGAATTATCCTTAATATCCACTTGAGTATCTCTAAAATTACTGTTCCTACGGCTCCCATAACTCTTCTCATAATAATCAGTCTCCTTTCGACATCCATCCCATTGCAAGTCCTGCAACATCTGCATCGTCCATAACATCTTCTGTAGGTTCTTGTGCTTCACTATTGGCTGCCTGCATTATTACCGGCTGACCAACATTCATCCCGGATATCACTCCGCCTAACAGCCTTATGACCTCTTTCCTAGCCTCATTGGTTGCTGCTTCAATGACTTCTTCCTTAATGTCATCAATATCTTCTGACCGGATATATTCAGCCCTCTCTTTTTCCTTCTTCTTGATAACAAAAGTTTCTTTTCCATAATTATCAATGTAGAACTGAATCGCATCTATAATGAACTGGTTCTTAGATTTGAAAATCTTCGGATCAAGGTTCTGAATCACATCATTGATTTTCACATGCTGAGGATTGCTCATGTTGAGGCGGACAGAAGTTTTTACTTCATATTCAAGTCTTCTTCCCATCATCTGCCTCCTTATGATAATCGCTTAGTGCTTTTAAGCCCCATCGTGGCAAGCTGCTCATATCCTCTTGCATTTGCCTTTACATCAAGGTTATAGGAAATGTTCTTGGCATCATGGCTACCAAAATTCTTCATCACAACTGCCCCGCCACCGACAAATACAATCGGTGTAGTCTTTAAGTTATACCCAAACTCACGAATTGAGTTATATACCTTATCAACAAAATCCTCTATCTCTGCCTTGATAATGGCAAAGTATTCATCATCAATATCTGACCTGCCATATCGCATGATGTTCTGTATCTCTGACTCGTCTACCTCTCCGTTAAGTTGTCTTACACACTGTTCATTGATAGAACGCATACAGGTAATAAGACCTTTTGGTATCGTCACACACTTTGATTCATCCGGTGACTTGTTGATTACCGGCATAATGTCGATTGTCCAGCTACCGATATCTACTATCAGCGTTTTCTTTGCCATTGTAGGAATCTTGTCCACTACTGCTGCATAACACTGAGGGAATACTGCCACATCATCCATTTCAATATAATACGGCTCATTCTCATATTTGAAGCTTACACGCTTATTCTTTGTCAGGTACTTGATAAAATCATTCTTCTCTGCACCAAACCTTGTAAGTGGAAGTCCTACTGCAAGGAATACCTTTGCCTCTGCAAGACCTCTTCTTTTAAGTTCCTTAGCAACTGCTGCAAGAGTGAGAAGATAAAAACTGTCATCTTCGACCTTTGTATCCTTTACTTCCTGCCTCACAGTTCCAACCTTATAGAACTTTCCTTCATACTCAAGTACATCGCCGAAAAGTGCCGGAGTTGTTGTAATCTCCTTAACTCCTGTGACAAATACCTGAGAAATTGTTTTCATCATTGACCAACCATGATCAATGCCGATTACTTCTAACTTGTTATTCATATGTTTTGCACATCCTTTCTCCTTAAACAGCCACTTGAACATCTTAACCACCTACTTTCCTATCAGCTTTCGCATACAAGGAAAACAATAACCATTCCCTTGATAATATGGACATCCGACACATTCCGTCGGAAGTTTCTGTTCTTTTTTCTTAGATGGTTTACAACATGTTCCATTGGCACATCTGTTGTTATGTCCCCAGAAGAATCTACAATGCATACAATCTTTTAATTCTCTTTCAAGCTTTTCTTCTGGAGATACAAACCTGCGTTTCTTATGCTTATCTCTTTTTTCAACTGTTCCCACCAGAGCTCTCCTCCCTTCCAAGGAGTGATTGCTCTCTTATATTTTCCAATATCCTGTCCGACTCACCTGCTGTCCTTGCTAATGAATACAATACGATAAGAACAATAATTATAAATGCTATGCTAAATCCCATCATCACTTTATCCTCCTTCAAATTAGTTGCCATATAGACAAAATTTGAATTTGGAAGTGATATAGTCTACATGGCTATGCTTAATGCTAAGCATGTAGGTACACGATTTCTTATTACGACCTACTGCCCCGTGTACAAGAAGATGTTATCATCTTCGGGAACAGGCACATGACGCATTTCAATGTTTGAAACACTATCTCCTCCTTTAGCCAGTTTTGAGGATAAGGACAGTCGCTCTGTCCTCTATGGGTTATTATCATACGCAACATATTTATCATTCCACTCTCGCTGAATCCGCTTCAACTTCTCGTCCTTCATTTCTCAATCCATCAGACTACTAATGTGATAGCTGTAAGTTGGTTCATCATGGTATATGCCCCGTATTCTCCTTATCAAAGTCATACTGTCTTTGATAGCCTGTTGTCCTATTCACTTTTTTCGAGGTCTCCCTCGGATGAACATATACTATCACAGAACTAAAAAATCACCGATAGACAACACTGGTGTATTTTATTTTTTTTGCACCGAAATATGGTGTCTCTTTTTACCATTCCATATATGTGCAGGTAAAGGTCTTGATGGTTCCCTGAACTTTTCTAAATAACTCTCAAATATTTCCGTGTTAATCAAAGCTGAATTACCGACTTTATATACTGCTCCTGCCTCCTTTGCCAAAGCCATAATTCTTGTTTTTCCAAGCCCATATATAGCCGCACCTTCTACTGCATTTACATATTTCTTCATGATATCTTTCGTATCTGAATAACACTTATATGAATAACTCATTCTTCTGTCTCCTTTCCGTTAAATAATGGATGTTTCATCATCACCGGCATTTCTCGAAACTGTTCCATATACTCATCGAAAATATCCAAATTCACAAGAACAGTTCCAGAAGCACCATCACCCAATTTGTAAACTGCACCCGCAGCCCTAGCCATTTCAATCATACGATGTCTTCCAATACTATATATGACAGACGCTTCACCTAGTCTTACATATTTTTTCTCTATTACTTTCCCTGATATCGGGATCTTATATAAATGTTTCATAAAAGTCTCCATTCTTTCTCTATGTATCAGACTCGTCCTCGGAAGCCTGTATAAAGCCCCTGCTGCAGTCGCATAGGCAATAACCTCATTAGATGACAATTCAAATTCATCTGCTGCTTCAGCTTCTCTCAAATACCGCTTCGATATATTTCCGGCATGATAGCCTCTAATATCATGTTTTAATTGAACCGCCACTGACTTATTCCTCCACCTTAAACTGCTCTAAATACGAATCAAGGATTTCCGTATTCACTAAAACCATCTGATTTATTTTATAAATAGCTCCTGCCTCTTTGGCAATTTCCTGAAACTTGGACATTCCCATTGCATACAATTTGCATCCTTCCTTATATCTCACAAATTTCTGCGCCTTTAATCTGCTATCTTCGTAATCATATTTTTTTCTTTCTGCCATTTCTTACTCTCTCCTTTTCCGTAACGCAAAAAGGACACCTTTCTAAAATTTCTTTTAGAAAAGTGTCCTAAATTAGTGCATTATCAAATTTAACTTTCAAGCAGTAATATCTGAACTTATTCGCAAGTATTCATATCCGACTAACCATTTGTTGTCATTTTGTTGTCCTTTTGACACAGACACCTAAATTACAACTCTAGAAAGCCTTGATAAATTGCGGTTTTACGGCATTTCTACTTGTCGATGCTCTTCATCGTCGGGAACAGCAATACGTCACGGATTGCCGGTGAATCTGTCAACAGCATAACCAGACGGTCAATTCCATATCCGATTCCACCGGTAGGCGGCATTCCGATTTCCAGTGCATTCAAGAAATCTTCGTCGGTATGGTTTGCTTCCTCATCACCAGCTTCGAATGCGGCATCCTGTGCTGCGAAACGCTCACGCTGGTCAATCGGGTCATTTAACTCGGAATATGCATTACACATTTCCCATGTATTGATAAATAATTCAAAACGTTCTACCTTGGTTGGGTCAGACGGTTTCTTCTTGGTAAGCGGAGAAATTGCTACCGGATGATCCATGATAAAGGTCGGCTGAATCAGTTCTTTCTCACAGAATTCTTCGAAGAAGAGGTTGATGATATCACCCTTGGTATGACGCTCTTCGAATTCAATGTGATGTTCTCTTGCCAGCGCCTTTGCAGCTTCATCATCTGCTACGGTATCAAAATCGATGCCGGCATATTTTTTGATGGCATCGTTCATGGTCAGACGCTCAAAAGGCTTTCCAAGGTCGATTTCAATGCCATTGTAAGTAATCTTTGTAGTGCCGCATACTTTTTCTGCAAGATAACGGAACATGCTCTCGGTAAGTTCCATCATGCCTTCATAATCAGTGTATGCCTGGTATAACTCCATCAATGTAAATTCCGGATTGTGGCGGGTATCAACACCTTCGTTACGGAATACCCGTCCGATTTCGTAAACACGCTCCAAGCCGCCAACAATCAGTCTCTTTAAGTATAACTCAAGAGAAATACGAAGCTTTACATCTTCATTTAATGCATTGTAATGTGTCTCAAATGGTCTCGCTGCAGCTCCTCCGGCATTGGATACAAGCATCGGAGTCTCTACTTCCATGAAGTCACGTCCAGCTAAGAAATTACGGATTTCCTTGATAATCTGGGAACGTTTGATGAAAGTCTGCTTGGAATCCTGATTCATGATAAGGTCTACATAACGCTGACGGTATCTGGTATCGGTATCAGTAAGTCCGTGGAACTTCTCCGGTAAAATCTGTAAGCTCTTGGATAATAAAGTTACCTCAGATGCATGGATAGAGATTTCTCCGGTCTTGGTCTTAAATACCTTTCCTTTGATTCCTAAAATATCTCCGATATCATATTTCTTGAAATCTTTATAAGAATCTTCTCCGATTTCATCTCTTGCGACATATGCCTGAATGCTTCCCTTTAAATCCTGTACATTACAGAAAGAAGCTTTTCCCATCACACGCTTGAACATCATACGGCCTGCGATAGATACCTCTTTTCCCTCAAAAGCATCAAAGTCGTCTTTGATATCTGTGCTGTGGTTTGTTACATCATATTTAGTTATCTGGAACGGATCTTTTCCATTTTCCTGAAGTTCTTTTAACTTATCACGGCGCACCTTGATTAACTGGTTAATATCCTGTTCCTGTACGTTCTTCTGTTCCGCCATCTTTGTTCTCCTAATCTGTTAGTTTGATCTTTGGATTCCTAATACTTTATATTTTAAGTTACCCATCTGGGTCTCAACTTCTACTACGTCACCAACGCCGGCACCGATTAATGCTTTACCAACCGGAGACTCGTTGGAAATCTTTCCCTTTAAGCTGTTTGCCTCTGTAGAACCAACAATTTTATATTCCAGTTCCTCATCGAATTCCATATCAAGGATTTTTACCTGACATCCGATGTTAATCTTGTCTAAATCAACTTCTTCTTCTACTACGACTTCTGCATTCTTTAAGATTTTCTCGATCTGTTCGATTCTTGCTTCGATATCACGCTGCTCATCTTTTGCTGCATCATACTCAGCGTTCTCAGATAAGTCTCCCTGCTCTCTTGCTTCTTTAATCTTCTGTGCAACTTCTTTTCTTCTGACCACTTTCAGATTCTGTAACTCGTCTTCCAGTTTCTGTAAACCCTGATAGGTCAAAATGTTTTTCTTATCCATGCTTATTAGCCCTTCCTTTTATAGATTTTCTATTCTGCATAAAATTCTCGCTCTAATCGATCTGAAACCGCTTCACAGCCTGTAAAACCGGTTCCCTTAACAATCATAATATTATACCCAATAGGTACCTCAATGTCAAGATTTGCCCGCTGATACCAGTTCCTTTTATAAATGGAAATATAGATACTTTTTTCCGATAGAAATTCTTCCCGGATTCTTCCGTCAGCTTCAAAATCCAGTATCAGTCTGCCCTCTTCCGGACCGGTTCCCTTTTGAATTGCATTTTCCTCTTTTCCAATCACTTCTACAATCAGTCCCAGTTCCTCATAGAGATACTCTATTTCCCCTTGGTGATGTTCTGACTGACCGGTGCAAAGCGTATATACATTAAGTCCCGGATAAAGCTGCCGGAGCATATACTGTTCTTCCTCCTGCTGAAGATATTCCCCCGCTTCCACATCAATGACAAACAGCCGCATGTCCCGGTAGGAAATGCCTTTCTGCTCTAATACTGCTTCGATTATTTTCCGAAAAAATGCATTGCAGGGAAAATAAATTTCTTTTTCAATAAAGTTATTCTGTTCCTGACGGCTGTTCCTGTTTTCTGATTGCAGATTGCTTTTATTCCTGCGTAAAAGACTTTTTAATTTTTTCCACCATTTCATGCTTCATTATATGATGCAAAGGTTTCTAATAATTCCTCCAGCTGTTCGTAAGTCTCCACTTCATTGAGCAGGCTTCGAAGCCTGGATGCATGCTTGTAGCCGCCGGTGTACCAGGCTGCGTGCTTACGCATTTCCCGCATTCCGGTAAATTCGCCCTTAAAGGCAATCTGCATCTTTGCATGACGCAGCACCATATCCACCATTTCTTTGGCGGATGGCTTCGGCAGTTCTTCACCTGTTTCTAAGAAATGGTTAATCTGTGCAAATATCCACGGATTTCCCTGTGCTCCCCTTGCTATCATCAGCCCGTCACAGCCGGTTTCCTGCTGCATCCGGTACGCATCCTGTGGGGTAAAAATATCACCATTTCCAATGACCGGAACCTTTACTGCTTCTTTCACTTTCCGGATAATCTCCCAGTCCGCTTTGCCGGAGTAATACTGTTCCCTGGTCCGTCCATGCACCGCAATGGCAGCTGCCCCGGACTCTTCCGCAATATGTGCCATTTCTACCGCATTGACATGGGCATCGTCAAAGCCCTTTCTGATTTTTACCGTCAGAGGCTTCTTTATGGCTTTTGCTGTTTTTTCGATGATTTCACCTGCCAGAATCGGATTTTTCATCAGTGCAGAGCCGTCACCATTATTGACTACCTTTGGCACCGGACATCCCATATTGATGTCAAGAATATCAAACGGTCGATGCTCGATACGCTTTGCCATCTCGCTCATAATTTCCGGGTCGGAGCCAAAAAGCTGCAGGGAAACCGGATGCTCCCGCTCATCAATGGCAAGCAGGCTCTCGGTATTCTTATTATTATAATAAATGCCTTTAGCACTGACCATTTCCATGCAGATAAGTCCTGCTCCCTGTTCTTTGCAAAGTACACGAAATGGCAGGTCTGTTACCCCTGCCATTGGTGCTAATATCAAATTATTATCAAGTGTTACATTTCCTATTGTCAGTTTCATCGTTTCTGTTTTGCGTAAATAAGACGCATTCCTTCTAATGTCAGTGTCGGATTGTAGTACTGAATATATTTTGTCTCATTTGCAATGATTTTACCCAGTCCGCCGGTTGCAACTACTTTTACATCCTTAAGTCCGGATTCTTTTATCATATTTTTTACGATATATTCTGTCTGTCCAATCTGTCCGAATATCAGTCCTGCCTGCATACTGCTGATAGTTTCTCTTGCAAGGATGGTAGACGGTTTCTTAATCTCGATTTCCGGAAGCTTTGCGGCATCTTCCCAGAGTGCCTTTGCAGAAATGCGAATTCCCGGGGAAGTTACTCCTGCGAAGAAATCTCCATTTCCATTGACGAAGTCATAGGTGGTTGCTGTACCATAGTCGATTACTACAACCGGTCCGCCATAAAGCTCATATGCACCTACAGCGTCTACGATTCTATCCGCGCCAATCTGCGCCGGATTCTCGGATGTGATACGGATTCCTGTCTTCACGCCCGGCTCCACCACCATTGGCTGAATCTCAAAATATTTAATCATTCCACTGCAGAGGGAATGCATGACATTTGGTACTACCGATGAAATGATGGCATCCTTGATTTCATTATGGGAAATCTCGTTATGCTCTAATAAATCAATGATTGTAATACCGTATTCATCAGAAGTTCTCTGCATTTTTGTTGTCATACGAAATGTTGTGATTAATTTTTCCTTATCAAACACTCCAATGGTAATGTTGGTATTTCCTACGTCAATTGCCAGTAACATATTAGTCCTCCTTATCTTCTGTGAATTCTTCTCCCAGGAAAAATACACGGTAATACATTTCAAGCGATTCAAAGAGCTCTGTCTTTTCCCGCTGCATCTGTTTGATTTTTAACACACTGCCGATTTCATCATAGAAGAAATCTCCATCCTCACATTCCGTCCGGAAATTAAGATTTCCCTCTTTGTCAAATATAAGCTGCAGTGTTCCTCCGATATCCTCTGTATACAGTACACAAAGAATATTCAAGTCCTCTTTGATTCCCTCCGGAAGTCCGTTAAACAACGGATTCAGATAGAATTTCTTGGTATAAGCGCTGGAACCGCATAAAACGATTTCTTCCTGCTCCATATATTCATACTCCTTTTTCTTATTTATGCCTTTTTTATATCTGGTAAATGTGGTTTTTCCTGTCTATCCTATAAACATCTATCTCTATGCATATCTATACATATCCATAAATCCCGCGGACAGATACTTCCCCGGAAGACACCAGTTTTCTTGCTTCCCAGGTATCCACGATTAATTCGCCCCGGTCGGTAATGCCCTGTGCCACTCCCTCAAATGGCTCTTTCGGGTCTAACACTCTTACCTTCTGCCCTTTATTGGCAAGACTTGCATCGTATTCCTTCCGCAGATCCCGTAAATCCTGATATGCCATAAACCGGTCATAATAATGCTCGAATTCTTCCCAGACAGCTTCTATTAATGCTGCGCGGTTTACCCGTTTTCCACTTTGTAACAGAAGTGAGGTGGCATTCTGCGCAATTTCTTCCGGAAAACTTTCATTATTTACATTGATGCCTATGCCAACCACAATATGGTTTACATAATCCATCTGTGCACTCATTTCCGTCAGAATTCCTACTACTTTCTTACCGTTGATGACAATATCATTTGGCCACTTTATCTTTGCTTCCATACCGGTGCAGCGGGTAATGCCCTTTGCCACTGCCATGGCTGCCACCAGTGTCAGCATGGATGCATTGGAAGGATTCAGCTCCGGTTTTAAAATCAGTGTCATAAAGATTCCGGTTCCCGGCAGGGAACTCCAGCCTCTTCCCCGTCTGCCTTTTCCGGCATCCTGCTGGTCTGCCACCACAAGGGTTCCATGCTCTGCACCCTCTTCTGCAAGACGGCTGGCTCTTACATTAGTAGAATCTGTTTCATCATAATAATAGATTTTCTTTCCAATCCAGTCTGTTTTACGGATGCTGCTCAATTCATTTTCGCTTAAGATATCCGGTGCGCCTACAATCCGGTAGCCCCGGTTCTGCACCGCTTCAATTTCATAGCCATCCTTTTTCAACTGATTGATTGCCTTCCACACTGCGGTTCTTGATACACCAAAGCGTTCACAAAGCTCCTGTCCGGAAACATAACCTTCCGCCTCCCGCAGTGCTGCAAGTATTTTTGCTTTCATAGGTTCTTATTCTCCTAAAGTTGCAAGCATAACTGCCTTAATCGTATGCATACGATTCTCTGCTTCATCAAATACGATGGATTTCTCACTTTCGAATACTTCATCGGTTACTTCCAGCTCGGAGTATCCGAATTTCTCATAGACATCCTGTCCAATCTTAGTCTTAAGGTCATGGAATGCCGGGAGACAATGCATAAACAACGCCTGCTCTCCTGCATTATCCATCAGCTTCTTATTTACCTGATATGGCATCAGGTCTGTAATACGCTCTTTCCAGGCCTCTTCCGGCTCACCCATGGATACCCACACATCAGTATAGACAATGTCTGCACCCCTGGTTCCTTCCATGGCATCTTCTGTCAGAGTAATGGTTCCGCCTGTGCGGGATGCCACATCTTCACAATATGTAACCAGCTTTGGATCCGGGAAATATTTTTTATTGGTACATGCCACAAAATGCATTCCCAGTTTTGCACAGGTTACCATCAGGGAATTTCCCATATTATAACGGGCATCTCCCATATATGCCAACTTTACGCCCTTTAATCTGCCAAGATGCTCGCGGATGGTCAGCATATCTGCTAACATCTGGGTCGGATGAAATTCATTGGTCAGTCCGTTCCATACCGGAACGCCTGCATATTTTGCCAGTTCTTCTACGATATCCTGCCCATAGCCACGATATTCGATTCCATCAAACATACGTCCCAAAACTCTTGCGGTATCCGGAATGCTCTCTTTCTTTCCAATCTGGGAGCCTGACGGGTCAAGGTAAGTTACGTGCATGCCAAGGTCATGGGCTGCCACTTCAAATGAGCAGCGGGTTCTGGTACTGGTTTTTTCAAAAATCAGGGCAATGTTTTTCCCAATCAGGCTGTCATGCAGAATACCCTGTTTCTTCTTTGCTTTCAGGTCTGCTGCCAGATCTATCATATAGAGGATTTCTTCTGGTTCAAAATCCATCAATTTTAAGAAATTACGTCCTTTTAAATTCATTGCTTTTTCCTCTTTTCTTCTTACTCTTTGATACAAAACGGGCTGTCCTACATAGATGTGGCAGCCCGATTTCATTTTAGGTTTATGGTTTCCTTTTTAATTATTTATCTTCGGCAACCTCTGTAATTGATTTTACCAGCCCTGCAACACCCTGTATCTCAGATGGTATGATAATCTTTGTTGCCTTTCCATCTGCAGCCTTTGCAAAAGCTTCCAGGCTCTTAAGCTGTAATACAGCATCGTCCGGTGCTGCTTCTTTTAAGAAACGAAGTCCGTCTGCATTTGCCTGCTGAATCTTTAAGATTGCTTCTGCCTGACCTTCTGCTTCTTTTACGGTTGCTTCCTTCTGTGCCTCTGCACGTAAAATTGCGGCAGTCTTCTCTGCCTCTGCATCTAAGATTGCTGATTCTTTCTTACCTTCTGCTACAAGAATCGTAGATTTCTTCTCACCTTCTGCACGAAGAATTGCTTCACGTCTTTCACGCTCTGCCTTCATCTGTTTCTCCATGGCATCCTGAATTGCCTTTGGTGGGATGATATTCTTTAACTCTACACGGTTTACCTTGATTCCCCATGGGTCTGTTGCCACATCCAGGGAAGCTCTCATCTTGGTATTGATGGTCTCTCTTGAAGTAAGGGTCTCATCTAATTCCAAATCACCGATGATATTACGAAGTGTGGTTGCTGTCAGATTTTCGATTGCCATAATCGGATTTTCAACACCGTAAGCAAATAACTTCGGGTCTGTAATCTGGAAATATACAACGGTGTCAATCTGCATGGTTACATTATCTTTGGTAATTACCGGCTGTGGTGGGAAATCAACCACCTGCTCTTTTAAAAGAACTCTCTTCGCGATACGGTCAATAAACGGTGCTTTAAAATGAAGACCTACGCCCCAGGTTGCAAGATATCCGCCCAGACGCTCTACAACAACTGCATTTGCCTGCGGTACAATCTTGATACAGGATACAATAATTACCAGTACTAGTATTACTAAAATGATAAGTGCTATTAATCCTTCCATTTTTACCCTCCAAAACTTATATTTTGAATAACTATTCACATATTACTATACTTTTTCCAAGATTACAACAGGGTGCCAAAAACTTCTTTTGACACCCTGACTTTATACTCTCTTATATTTTCTTACATTTTCCTAGAAAAATACATGGTTTCCGATGACTACTCCTGCCTGACCGGAACTTGCACGGCGGAAGCTTAATGCCCCACCGGTATTATCTACACCGGATAATGCTTCCTGTGCTGCCTGTAAACAGCTTCCGCTGACACCGCTTGAAATAACAGATGCAACTTTTCCGTTTCCTGCTGGTGTAAACTGACCGCTCTGGTAAATTACATCATAAAGGCTGGATGGATATGCACCACTTCTCAGACGGTTCATAACAACTGCTCCGACTGCCAGCTGGCCTTCATAACACTCACTGCCTGCTTCGCACTGGATTAATGCAGCAAGAAGTGTTACTTCATCACAGTTTGCTGCTACAGATGCATTCTGTGTTACCATGGTTGTTGTAGTCTGTGCAGCTTTCTTTGCTGCCTCTTCTGCAGCCTTCTCTTCCAATGCAGCTCTTTCTTCTTCCATGGAAACTGCTGATGCTACATTTAAGGATACGGTTACATAATCTGCAGATACAAATGCAGTGGAATTCTTTAAGCTGACTGCAACCCATCCTTCCGGAGATTCTGTCTGTGTATCAACTACAAGCTTATCTCCTTCTGATGCTGCCTTGATAACAGATGCATCCGGATTTGCTTCACTGCGGACACGAAGACCACCGGTGGTTACGGTTGCTACGGTGTCACATACGGTCTGTGCATAAGCATATGCTTCCTGACCTGCCACACAATATTCGCTCTTTACATATCCGTCTACAGAACCGGATGTAATATGATACCAGCCATCTAATGTCTCTACGATATCAGCTGCTGCACCTTTATATAATTTTCCAATTACTTCAGACTCTCCATCTGCGGAGCTTCTTATATATAAGAAATCATCCACATTTGCCATAAGCTTACTGTTCCATGCCTGCTGCTCCTCACTAAGCTGAGGCTCCTCTTCCTGTGCTTCTGCAACAACCACTACATCTGCACGTTCAATGGATGCCTGCTCGGTTGCCGCGTCTCCCAATGATGCCAATTCTTCTATAATGCCGGCGGAGCCATCTGCCTGTACATCTGCCACAGCTTTTGTTTCCTGCTGCGGTTCTGGTACATTTTCTACTGGTGCTGTCTGCATAACTGCTGTGACTGCGGTTACAACGGTAAGCATCACTGCTATAATTGTGCTCTCAATCACTCTTTTTCTTAAATTCATTTTGACCTCCATAACATATATCCTGTTTATCTTTTTTAAGGATTATTAACAAGTATATGTCATTTTATTCATTTTTATTACATTTATTACAAATTTGTTACATCACGGATTATAACAAAGTAATTTTTATTTGTCAAGTTTCTGTACTTTTTATCCAATTCATGATATAATTTCCTAATAATAATTACGCAAAATCACAAGAAAAGATTTCGTCTTTTTCGTAATGGTTATCAAGGAGGATGTATTTTTATGAAGGAACGTAAGCAAAAAGATTCTGCTTTGAAGCAGAATCCAGTAAAGGCTCCAAAGCCTGTGAAAGCGCAGAAAGTGCCGAAAGCACCAAAGGCGCCAAAAGTGCCTAAGGAGAAGAAGGAGAAAAAGGCCGGACTTCACTCCATGCGTTTTAATGTTGTACAGTTAGTTCTGCTGAGTATTATCATCAGTGTTGCTTCTCTTCTGATTATGATTATACCGGTTGCGGATAATGCAATTTCCACTTTGGCAGAAAGTTATATGCGTGATGTCTGTGATACCTGCGGTTTAAATGTTGATGCTGCCCTGAACCGGAGCGGTAACGTTATTTTAAATCAGGCATATCTAGAAACTCTGATCGGTGATGTCTGCATCAATGATCTGGATTCCAGTTACGCCTATGTGGTTGGTTCAGATGGAACCATGATTTACCATCCGGATGAAAGTAAAATCGGACAACCTGTAGAAAATGCCGCAATTAAACAGGTGGTAGCTGATTTAGAAGCAGGTAAAGAACAGCAGAAGGGTCTGGTAATCTATGAATTCAAAGGTGCTGAAAAATATGCGGCTTACTATGTCACTTCCAATAAAGCAGCTATTTTGGTCATTACTGCTGACCGTGGAGATATTTTAAGTGCTAAGGATGCAATTTATGCCCGCGCCGGTGGTGCCGCAATTGTTATCTTTATTGTACTGGGAATCATTTCTTTCCTTATTGCAAGTAAAATGACCCGTCCGATTGTAGAGATTACCAATGTTATCAAACGTTTCTCTTCCCTGAACTTTGCAGAAAGCCCGACTACTATCCGCATCAGCAAACGTAAGGATGAAACCGGGCAGATGGCAAGAGCTATCGGAGATTTACGTGAGAAGTTAGTTACAATTGTTTCACAGATTAAGTCCCAGAGTGAACTGCTTTACAATGCATCTACTGAACTGGATACCAATGCATCCCACACAACATCAACCGTGGGAAATGTAGAAACCGCAGTAAATGAAATTGCTACCGGAGCAACCAATCAGGCTTCCGAAACCCAGAAAGCTACCGATGATATCGTTAATATGGGTAACATGATTGAACATACCAACAGTCAGGTTGAAAGTCTTACAAGCACTGCTAACCTGATGCGTGAATCCAGCGAGGAAGCTGCTGCCACCCTGAAAGAGCTGGACAACATCAACCAGCAGGCAATTGCTTCTATTGATGTTATTTATGAACAGACCAATATAACTAATATCTCTGCCCTGAAAATTAAAGAAGCTACAACTTTGATTTCTTCCATCGCAGAAGAAACAAACCTGCTTTCCTTAAATGCTTCTATCGAAGCAGCCCGTGCTGGTGAGGCAGGACGTGGATTTGCCGTTGTTGCATCGCAGATTCAGAAACTGGCTGACCAGTCCAATGAATCTGCAAACCAGATTGACCAGATTATCCATGCTTTAATTGAAGATTCTGAAAAAGCAGTTAAGACCATGGATGAGGTTAAAACTATTATGAACCTGCAGAGCGAAAACGTGCATAAGACCGGTCAGGTATTCGAACAGGTTCGTGATGGAATCAGTTCTTCTATCAGTGGCGTAGGCGAGATTGCTACCAAAACAACACAGCTTGATAAAGCCCGTGGAGATGTTGTGGATGTCGTACAGAATCTTACCGCAATTGCCCAGCAGAATGCAGCAAGTACCGAAGAAACTTCCGCTTCCGTTATGGAAGTCAGCAATGTTATGCAGGAAATCATGGAAAATGCAAATCGTCTGAAAGAGATTGCTTCCATCCTGGAAGAAAATATGAATTCATTTACTTTATAATATGCATAAGAATGTGCCTTGGCACATTCTCGCGCCTGCGGCGGTCGCTTGCGACATCTACCTTATACGCCGCAGTGCGCATCCTCGCAGAGCGTTTTTTGCTTTAATGGAAAGCAATTTTCTGTAAAGCAAAGAAAGAACTCCATCCGGCTGGATATCCAATCGGATGGAGTTCTTTTTTTGCTGTAATGCAAGGACTGATTCAAATTTAAATGATTCCATCTTACCCTGCTTCAGCAGTTTTTATAAACGTTTCATTAATGCTTCTCTTGCTTCTTCATAACCTGGTTTTCCAAGTAATGCGAACATGTTCTTCTTGTAGCTTTCTACACCTGGCTGATTAAATGGATTTACTCCAAGCAGGTATCCGCTGACACCACATGCAAACTCGAAGAAGTAGAATAATTCTCCTAAATAGAATTCGTTCTGCTCTGGAATCTTTACCATGAAGTTTGGAACCTGACCATCGGTATGTGCAAGAATGGTTCCGTTCATTGCGCTCTTATTTACAAAGTCCATATCTTTTCCAGCAAGATAATTTAATCCGTCTAAGTCAACCGGTTCTTCCTGAATTGTGATATTGTGCTTCGGAGTCTCAACGTTCATAACAGTCTCAAACATAATTCTGGAACCATCCTGAATGAACTGTCCCATAGAATGTAAGTCTGTTGTTAAATCTACAGATGCCGGGAAGATACCCTTCTGGTCTTTTCCTTCACTCTCTCCGAATAACTGTTTCCACCATTCAGATACATAATGAAGACTTGGCTCGTAGTTGCAAAGAATTTCTACTGCTTTGCCTTTTCTTAATAAAATGTTACGAACTGCTGCATACTGTAATGCATCATTCTCTGTGAAATCCTGCTCTAAAGCAAGTTTTCTTCCTTCTGCAGCTCCATCCATTAATTTCTGGATATCTGCACCACTTACTGCGATTGGAAGAAGTCCTACAGCGGTAAGTACGGAGAAACGTCCTCCGACATCATCCGGTACTACAAATGTCTCATATCCTTCTTCATCTGCAAGATGTTTTAATGCTCCCTTTGCTTTATCTGTGGTTGCATAAATTCTCTTTGCAGCTTCTTCTTTACCATATTTCTTCTCTAACTTTTCTTTGAAGATACGGAAAGCGATTGCAGGCTCAGTTGTTGTTCCTGATTTTGAAATAATATTTACGGAGAAATCACGGTCTCCTACTACATCAAGCAGTCCCTGTAAGTAGCTTCCGCTGATGCTGTTTCCTGCATAATAAATCTCAGGAGTCTTACGAACTTCCTTAGAAACATTATTATAAAATCCATGTCTTAAGAATTCGATTGCGGCTCTTGCACCAAGGTAAGAACCACCGATTCCGATTACTACTAACACTTCAGAATCAGACTGAATCTTAGCTGCTGCTTTCTGAATTCTTGCGAACTCTTCCTTATCATAATCTACCGGAAGATCCAGCCAGCCCAAGAAATCATTTCCGGCTCCGGTTTTATCCAATAACTCTTTTTTTGCATTGTCTACAAGTTTGCTCATATAGCCAACTTCTTCTTCACTGATGAAGGAAGCTGCCTTTGAGTAATCAAATGTTACTTTACTCATTTCAAATTCACTCCTTTGTTTTTTCTATACACAATTCCCTAATTATGAATAAAATTTCATTAGAGTTTATTTTATCAAACCTATATGCATTTATCAAGGAAAAATTTCCTTCAAAACAGCATTAAATACCGCTTCTTCCTGCTGTTTTCTCTTCTTTTCAATAGAATCCCGCATCAGTTCTTCCTGTCTCGATACCAATGGTTCTTCTTTTCCACTGTCTTCAGTTAATATGACATTCAGATAATCTTCTACTTTTCCCTGTATCATTTGTAATCTGCGGTCTGTCCGGTTCACTTTAACCAGAACCTGCAGAATTATTATCATTTGTAAGAGCATTCCTGCCAGAATTATGTAATTTGCATATTCATACACCAAATTCATGAAAGCTCCCATTCTTATAACCTCTTTTCCTTTTTCTTTCTATTATAAAAAGGAACATTCCATTTGAAAAGAGGACAACGCCGTGTTTTCGCCGCATCTTTTTCCATTTTTCCCTTTGTTTCTGCGGTCTTCTACAAAAGCTGCTGATATTCTTCCCCATCCAACATATAGCCGGAAAGGCAGTAGCCATATTCTTCATTTACGCTGATAATCCGGTTATAGGACCCAGCCAGCAGAATATCTTTTAGTATCTTCGTATCCATTCGCTCATTGATATTTCCAACCCAATAACGGATACCTTCTCCTTCAAATTTCCACGGAAATTCCGGATTCCATTTTGACACATCGTCATTGCCGGGAATCGATACAATCCGTACCGTCTTTCCATAGCCCCGATAACGTTTTAAAATCTCTTCCATATTTTTGTGCATATCAATATTTCCCAAAAACAGTACGCCCATTCGAAGGGTTCTGCTCTCCCTGGTAAACTGGTTCCGGAGCATTCCATAATCATTTCGCTGGATACATTTTAACATGCATACCGTTCTGCCGGCATCCAGATACGGAGAACAATGATTTTCTCTGCCAAAAGACTGTTCATACATGGCACCATTGATTTTACTTCCGCTTTCTTTTACCTGACCCGGACCTGCATACATAATAACTGCTGCAAATGCTTCCAAACCGTAAGTCTTCTTATATGCCTCTAATAACCGTTGCATTCCCGCCTGATACTGTGTATTTTCCGGATGACGAAGTGCCCTGTCATAGCCTTCTTTCGTATAATATCTTCTGGTAAACTGATATAGTTCCATTACATTCATTCCATATGCAGAAAAATAAAATACCCACTTATTTTTAATGATGCATCCGGCCTTGACCACCGGAATGTATTCCCGTTCCATAATCTTTATCGTTTCTAAATCCTCTGCATCTGCCAGTTCGAAATAATTTCCTTTTCTGGCATTCTGCACTGCGTCCAGGGAACAGGGCGGACAATTTCCATATAATAAATAGACATTTTCCACCCCCATATTCTTTAATGCATGGTAAGGATGCCGGATGAGGCAGGAAAATTCTAATAGTTTTTCCGGTGACATTTCCGGCCCCAATATCCATTGTTCCGGTAATGCCTTCTCTTCCATATCCTGTTCCTCCGATATCCACTGCTCCACCAGCATCCGGTGAATCGGTGCTACATAAGGCATAATCACCGTCTGAATCGTCGTATTTTGCAATAGTGCATACAATATGCCAAGACAGTTCCTCGTATATTCTCCTACTACCACAAGATCTATCGGTGCACCGGCCAGTCTTCTGATGGTTCTTTTGTCCAAGATACCGATGCCTGTTATATCATTTGTTCTACTGCTGTCTTTACTGCTTACACCGTCGTTTATGTTACTGTTCGTAGGATTTCCGGATAAGTATACATAATTCACACTGCAGTCATTCTCCTCGTTATAGATACTGCCTGCCTGAATCATTCCATTTTCCACATTTTCAAATAAGTACCGATAATACAATGCTTTCATTTTCACATACCCCCCGCTTTATTTTCTGGTATTTTTACGATTGTATAAGGTTTTAAATAGAGTTGACTTTTTTTACCAAGAGTATAATATATTATTCAGCAAATCATTTTACATTATAAGTAATCTGATATTAAAGAAAGGATTCTTTTCATGAAAAAAATCGTTTTAACAGGCGGTGGTACCGCCGGTCATGTAACTCCAAACATTGCTCTTTTTCCTGCTTTAAAAGAGGCTGGTTATGAAATCTCTTATATCGGTTCCTATGCCGGCATGGAAAAACAGTTAATTGAAGAACAGAACATTCCTTATTATGGAATTTCCTCAGGAAAACTCCGTCGTTATAAGGATCTCCGTAATCTCACAGATCCGTTCCGTGTGATCAAAGGCTACGCACAGTCTGTATCTCTTTTAAGAAAAATCAAACCGGATGTTGTCTTTTCAAAAGGTGGATTCGTTTCCGTTCCTGTCGTTCTCGCAGCGAAACGCCTCCGGATTCCTGCTATTATTCATGAATCTGATATGACACCTGGTCTTGCTAATAAAATTGCAATTCCGGCAGCCTGCAAGGTCTGCTGTAATTTCCCGGAAACTGTAGAATATCTTCCAAAGGATAAGGCAGTTCTTACCGGTTCTCCAATCCGCCAGGAACTTTTAAGCGGCGACAAAGAACAGGCTGCCAGACTTTGTGGTTTTACCATGGATAAACCGGTTATCTTAGTAGTCGGTGGAAGCAGCGGTTCCAAATTTATTAATGATGCGGTACGTGGTCTCTTAGATGACCTGCTTGCCAACTATCAGATTATCCATCTCTGTGGGAAAGGAAATATAGATAAATTATATAACAACCGTTCCGGCTATGTCCAGTTTGAATATGCTGGGAAAGAACTTCGGGATATGTTTGCTTTAAGTTCTCTTGTCATTTCCCGTGCCGGTGCAAATGCAATCTGTGAATTGCTTGCTCTTCACAAGCCAAATATTCTGATTCCGCTGTCTGCTGCTGCAAGCCGTGGTGACCAGATTTTAAATGCCCGCTCTTTTGAAAAACAAGGGTATAGCTATGTGATTGAAGAAGAGAATCTGACCAAAGAAACCTTAGATGCTGCCATTAAGAAAGTCATGACAGAAAAGGAGACTTATATTTCTAATATGAAGTCCAGCCAGCAGTTAGATTCTATTCATACCATTCTTAAGCTCATTGAAGAAGCCAGTGAGAAAAAGAAGAAGAAAGCATAAAGTCAAAAGGTGTAAAGTCCTGATTTTATATAAGACTTTACACCTTTATTTTTCTTACTATTTTACTTTTATCTTATCCAAGATTTCTTTCATTTCATCATCAGAAAGCTCTAATGGAGTATATTTTAAAATATCATCATTCTTGTCTCCCTTGTATCTTGGAATCAGATGCATATGGAAATGAAATACTGTCTGTCCTGCAGTCTCTTCATTGTTCTGAAGTAAATTAAATCCATCACAGTTTAATTTTTCTTTCATATGAACTGCCATTTTCTTAGCAAGCTTCATTGCTTTTGCTGCTACTTCCTCATCCATTTCATAAAGATTTGCAAAATGGTCTTTGGGAATAATTAAGGAATGTCCCCTTGTTGCAGGACTGGCATCCATAATGACACGGAATGTATCATCCTCATATACGGTATTTGTCGGGATATCGCCTGCTGCCAGTTTACAAAAAATACAATTATCGTCTTTCATGGTTACTCCTTCTTTCTATTCAAAAATAAAAATCTGATCTAAGGTACGCAGTGTCTTAAAGTTTCCTTTTGCAGTCATCTCACCGGTCATAAATGCTCTCTGAAAAGTCATTCTGCCCGCCAAGATATTATTCATGACTTCTCCGGTAAGTTTCGCATATACATCTACATTTTCCTGTTGTCCATAATAGCAGTTTAACTCCTCTCCTGCTACTTCCACTACCAATGGTTTCTTTTTCTCTTCAATCATAAAGAGATAGTTCGCCGTGAAATCCCCCTGTGGCACAAAATGGCTTTCTAATTCTGTAATATATTCTGTCTGCGTGTCATTCTGCTGTACACTTAATTTATCCTTAAACATGGATGCTAATTCTTCAATATCTTCTTTCTGTTTCTTTACGTAAGAATCATCTGCCACATACTGTGATAACTGCTCACTCTCCTGTGGTGTTAAATCCATCTGCTGTGTCCGCAGGATGGTTCTGGTTACCGCCTGATTAGAAGTCGGCAGACTCTTCTGTTTCTGAGAAATTGTACGATAAAGATTTTCTGCTTTTTTCTCAATAATCAGGGAATAGTCATGATTCATTTCAAAGCTTACCAGATCATCTACATAGCCACACATTCCACTGCACGGCAGACCGCCTAAAATTTCCCATGCATTGGACAATGTCAGTTCCCCTTCACGTTCTCCATACGTGGTTGACATAACGATTGGCTGCATATAGGTTGTCTTAATCTTTTCCTTGTCTCCGTAAAGCCAGCAGGAATCCAAAAACTGCTGCATATAACCACCGATTCCAAGCCACTCTACTGTCGTTGCCAGAATGATTCCATCTGCATCCTTTAAGGTCTGCGGCAACGTAGAGATGCTATTCTTGTGCTCGTATATATTATATCGTTCCACACTGACACGAAGCTCTTTTAAAACTTCTTCCATTTTCCCGATTACATATAAAGTAGGATCATCCAGAAGTCCTCTACCACCGTAATATATATTTACTTTCATTTCTGCCTCCGTATCTTAAGTTTTTCATCTTACTTCATTCAATCATATATCAACAGTATATAAATTTTCCGGAATAAAATCAATCCTTTCTGCGATATAGAAGCAGTGACAGAAAAAATCCGCTAATCAGTCCGCCTACATGACACCAGTTGTCCACTCCGGTACTGGTAAATCCATAATATAGGCTCAATGCAATCATAATTACAATTCCTCTGATATTCAGTTCCTCTACCCTTCCTCTGTTGGCAATTATTACCCAGAGTAAAGCTCCAAATACACCAAAAATGGCACCTGAGGCACCTGCTGACACCGTCAGGGTTCCTTTGCCCTGTGTTACCAGAAGTGAAAGCAGATTACCGCACAATCCTGCGCCAAAATAAATGATAAGATAGCGCCACTTTCCTATCAGACGTTCCAGTCTGTCTCCAGTCCAGAATAATACAATCATATTATTTGCAAGATGTGCCAGTCCAAAATGTAAAAACATGGCCGTAAACAGTCTCCACCATTCTCCCTGTCCAAATACATCCGGCAGAAATACTGCTCCATGTTGTTCCATAAAAGCTGCAGATTCCGTATCGCCAAGTACGCTCAATAACAGAAATACTATGATATTTATCAAAACAATGCCGGCGTTACACCAGGACGGATACTGTTTTATCCTCTGCCACAAAGTAAGACCTCGCTTCTCTTCTGTTCTACGGTAATTATCCGTCTGTGCATACCCCTGTGAAGCATAACCTCTTTGCCTCCCACCACCGGATATCTGTTCCTGTAATGCATCTCTTAATCCATAGAAATCTCCCGGCTGGTTTTCAAAAATCATAAGCTGCCCTGTCTGCCCATTAATAAGCCAGACATTCCGACAGCTGCCACCGAGCATACGTGCCTGTCCTATATCATCTGCAACCAGTAACGTCAGTAACTCCACCTGATAGATTGCCATATTCTGTTCACAGCCCGGAATCCTTCCTTCCGGATGAAGAAACAGCTCCTGCAGTTTTTTCTGAATTGCCTGCAATTTTTCTGTTTCCAGTACAAATCCCGGATGCATAAAGATTCCAGCAACCACCTGTGCCCTTCCTTCTGTAAATCTATAGTATACCCCAACCTCTTCCGGCGACACTTTGATAAAGGAATATCCCCGCTCTTTTAAACATGCATCTATTTTCTGAATCAATATAACTTATCCTTCTTCTAGTCTTTTATGAATCTGACAATAACACTTTCAAAAGGCACTGTCAACGAAGGAAATATAACCTTTTTCTTAAAGAAATGTAAACCTCTCACGTCCCAGCTGAATCACATCATTCATGCATAACTGCTCCTTCTCCCGATATGCCAGCATTTTCCCATTGAGCCATGTTCCGTTCATGGAATTTAAATCTTCCACATAATAATTCTCTTTTTCTCTGGTAATGCGGGCATGCATGCGGCTGACTCCCTGTATACATACATTTCCGTCCGCCTGCTCACTGCTACCTATGATAAAAGGGAAATACTCCATCCGGATATTCGAAATATCCTCTTTTCCATCATAACGCAGAACTCCTTCCGGAGCCCGCTCCGTTCCAAGATAAACGGTCGGATTTTCCTCCTGCATTTCTTTGTAATCCATAGGTGTACACACGATTGGTTCCTCCTCCTTCTCATGATTTATCTTTCCTGTTAAGAATGCCGGAATCCGGCTGATTGCAGCAATGCATTCCTGCAATTTTTCTTCCATTGCCATATTCCAGCCACGGCTTTGAGCATCCTTCTTATAATATTCATCATCCTTTTCAATTGTATCTATCTCATATTTTTTCCAATACCCCTTCTTTTTCTTTGCAGTTGGCTTTTCCTCCACAGCTGCATCTTTCTTTTCCTGCTCCCATGGCATAATGCCCTTCTGCAATGCCTCTACCTTTTTAGATGAAACAGATTTCTGCCGGACCGGTACATAATCCTCTACATCCTGCTGCCGGTACTGATATAATATCCTTAGGATTTCACCCAAAGAAAATCCTTCTTCTGTTGATTTCTGATATGCCTCATAAGATGCAAGAACCATCTGTTCATCTTCATGATTAATCTTTGCCAGAAGATATTCCATCAGCTTTCGGAATCCTTCTGTAACAGGTTCCTGTCTGCCGGGGCAATAGGTGAAATAGAACTTCTTGGTTCCATTCTCAAGATAAATACTCTCCGGGTCTAATAGAATTCCCTCTTCCTCCAAAAGATATGGCCGGATTTCCTGACAGATTCCCAATAAAGTTTCTAACATTTTTGCAAACATATCTATGGCAAAATCACTGCTCTCCAAAACATGATCCAAAGAACGTTTTCCGGTAATTTCATATCGAAACTGTGTCTCCCCTTCTGAAACTACCGGTTCAAACTGCAATAAATTATGAATATGATTCTGTCGGCACATATGAATCTGATATCCGGAATATGCGGGATCTGATGTAATAAACATATAACTCTGATTCAGATTTCTCTTATAACATATCTCCAATATAAATTTCCTCCATACATTCTATTTTGTTCTTGCTGCTTTCTTCCGCCGCCAGCTTTACCCTGTCATGCAGTTCGTAGCTGACTACAATCAGGGTACAGAATAGTGCCAATATCATTGGCACTATAACTGCCGCCTCTATGGTATAAGAAGCCGGCAGATAACATTTCTTTTTCCATTGTCTTATAAAATCAACAGAATGAGATATGCCGCCAGCAGAAACGGAATAAAAGGAATGGTGTCTTTTCGTCTTTTTCTGTGCATGAACAGCAATACCAGTGCATACAAAGAGGACAGGAAAAGTCCTGTCAGAAGTAGACGCATGGTATTGATTCCTCCAATGTAAATTCCCGCTACACAAAGTACCAGTCCATCGCCAATTCCAATAATTCCACCAGACACCAATGACAGAATAATAACTGCTGCCCCGACGGCAATCCCTCCTAACATGCTGTATAATGACTGGTTTCTCTGCCAGAGATGCAGCAAAATCCCACCAATGCCAAAACACAATACTCTTATGCTTTGTATTTCTTTTTTTCGGATATCTTCGATGGAACATATCCCCAACATTCCAAGTACAGAACATATCGTCATCATCCCCTTATCTCCTTGTTATTCGTTATTTTCTATCTGCTACTTACTGCTTATAACCTGCTATCTGCCGTTTCTTTCTTCTCATATTTTTCTGATACATTTATTTCCTCAGGAAGCTTTTCTCTTTTCACATTTTCCACAGGGCGAATGATTTCCCGCTTCTTCCAGCAAAATACGGTATACGGTACGCTTTAACCCACTGCAGGAAAGACTATTGTGCACTGCCTCTCCATATTCTGTTACAAATACTGTTTTGGTATCTTTCTTTCCTATGCGGCATTTCTCGCAATCTTTATATTTCGCTCCGGAATCATTCCGTAATCCGGATACCGTCTCTTCCGGCACCGCCAGAATGCTCAAATCCAAATAGGTACAGTCCGAAAACCAGTGATAGGATTTCCCTGTCTCTGTAATATAGACATAAGTTCCATCTTCATTTCCACTGCCTGTATAACCAATCCATTTATGCACTTTTGCCCGCTGATCCATGTCATAAGAAAATAGTCCCAATAACTGCAATGGATTTTCAATCCGATAAGATACACATAAATCAATATCATTTCCCATTAATTCAGAACGCCAAAAAGAGAACCCCTTTTCTTCCCCTTCCACATAAATTACCGGTGCTTTCAGTTCTTCTAATTTTCTTTGAAACAGGATTTTTGCTTCTGCAATTGGCACAACGGAATCCAGCCCGCTTTCATGTGTCATATGTGCATGAATGGCACTTTTTCTGGCGGCATATTGCAAGGCATATTCCACATCCAGCTGTAATTCCAATACCCGGAAAAGAAAGATTACCGATAGTATACAGATTACAAACAGTGGCAATGCGATAGCTGCTTCTATTGTCATAGACGCCGTCGTGGAGGCACATAAAGGTGTCTCTTTTCTGTTTGTAGAATTGCTATACAATAGATTTGTATTATCTGGGTTAGAGAGAGTTTTTTTATATTGATTTTTTATTTGAATTCTGAGAAGAGACACCTTTATGCACCCCCTTTCTTCTTTTGTTAATAAACATAGGAAAATGAATTTTTTTCCTGAAAATGATAATCTCCTTTGAAGCTTTCGCCACTTCCAAACCACCCGAAGAACAATGGTTTTGACAGATAACTGCACTGTATTTCCATACTACCAATCATGCAGTCCATCCGAAAATTCTCCCGGTCCGGCAGCCGCCTGATATTCTGCTCCATCAGATTCATTGCCCGATAGGTAAGCTTCTCCTGTCCGGTAAGATATAATAAAATTCTTAAATAATCCCCATAACTTAAACCACTTTCACTGGTCTTACTTTCCTCTTCTTTTGCAAAGGATTCCGACAATGCTCCAACGTCTAATGTCCACTCGGCATTTCCTTTTAAAAAAGGAACCTTGCCACCCTTTAAAAGCGTTTTTACATCTTTTATGCTTTCTGAAAATGCCCATGCCACAAGAATTCCTTCTTCTACCACCTTGACTACCGCCGGATTAGCTGTCCAGCCCGCAGTTACAAGTGCTATGGTATTCGCCAATGCCGTTTTCTCGGCATCCCCTTTCAAATAAATATAGTTTGCCACCTCACGAATCGCCAGCATGCGTTCTGCAACGCCAGCAAGGTTTGCCACATCAGAATCTTTCCCTGCAATGAGATATTCCATCTCATATTGCAACACTTCCGACTCACTCTGATTTCGGTAATCACTAAACTGCTTCAATAAATATTCCCGGAAGAAAAGTCCCGTTGTCATATCCTCCTGCTGTGCCTCTCCATTTCCTGTAAAACAGGTTCTCTTTGCAATATCATCGGATAAATCAATGGTCTGTGTCGATACCGCTGATACATCTTCTACCACCAGTGACAGGATACTTTTATTCTTGAGTTCTTTTACATAATCCAGTGGATTCTCATTCTTCTGATTTGCGCTATTCCGTTTTGTGTTTCTTTCCAGCCCACTCTGTGTATCGGTCTCCTGAATAGCAGCTTCGAACTTCTTCTCGATGTCTTTATTGTCTTCTGTCAGTTCCTTTGCTTCTGTTGCCTTTTCATATAATTTTTCAATGGCCGCAATTCCCATGGTACGCTTTACATAATCTGCTGCCTGCCTTCGAAATTCAGCTCCCGCATCATCGGTTGCCATCGTATAATTCGTAATATAGCAGTTCTCTAACTGCATCTCATAAAGATTGGTATATGACATTTTTAAGAATCCCGGCTTCGCCTTAAGGTTCTCTTCTCCAAGTTCCTGCAATGACTGTTCCAGACTACTAAGTTCCGGCTCTCCTTTCCTGCCTGCCTCCAGGAAATAGAAATGATACTGCTCAAAAAGCGCGGTATCATACTCTGCCATTTTGGATTCCAGCAAAAGTTCCGTTTCCATTTTGCTCTGCGCCTCTAATCCATAGAGGCGTGCAGATTCCAGCAGAGTAAATACCAGACTTAAAATCATCGTCAATGCAAGGCTTAAGAACAATGTAATACTCCCTTTTTCCCTTGTTCTTTCCATTTTCTACAAAGAACCGGTCCGCTGGGTAATTGTCGAAAAGATACTGTTTAAAAGAACCGTCAGTTTTGATTTAAAAATAACAATCAGTCCAATCAGAACCACCAGAATCAGAACCACTTCCACAACACCTACCCCATCTTCCTCTTTTAAAAACCGGGTCAGACTTCCTTTTATTCTTTTTACAACGTTCATTGGATTTGTCCGTTTTACATTTACTACACCTTTCATGTTCCTTCCTCCTTTATTTACCTATTGTTTTAGTTACATATTGTTTTAGTTACCTGTTATCTGCTTACAGCCGAAACCTGCCACTGACAGCTTCTTACGGCTGCCTGGTAACTTATATGTGCATGGTCATACATGCAGGCACAACAAGAATGACCATAATCACCACCATCATCATTAGCATAGGAAACAATAATTTTGTTCCTGCTTCCTCTCCCAGTCGCTGCGCCATAGTCTTTCGCTGGGAAAATGCATCCTCTGATTCTTTTGCAAGAATTCTGCCGATTCCTACAGTTCCCTTCTTGAGATTCTGTGTCAGAATAGATGCAAACCTGCGATAGGATGCCAGTCCGCATCGTTCTCCAAACCGCTCATATGCCAGGCTTTCCCCCATTCCATCCTCTAATTCTCTTCTGGTAAGCAGCATTTCCTCGTAACCGGCACGTTTTGGCAGTCTTTGTTCCTTCCGTTTACTCTCATATGTATCTGTCAGCTTCTTCCACGCCTGACGCAATGACATACCGGCTTCTAATAATAATCCCAATCGACTAACCATTTCCGGATAATCTTTTACCAATTCCTCTTCCCAACGTTTTTTTGCATCCTGCTGTTCCTTTTTCCCACTCCATAGAATCACTACTGCTGCAAATATCCCCAGGAAGAGAAAAATAACCAACGGCTTCTCGGTTTCTTCTTCCCAGCGAAGTGCTACACCATCCATATTCTGTGGCAGCTCCACTTCTTTTTCTTCTGCATTTTGATTATAAAGATATTGTTCTATCTTTTTTCCCAGATTGGTTTCATTCTGGTTTTCTGAAGGATAAAGACAGATGGGAAAGGAATACTCTGCCTGATTTTTTCCATTCGACAAAATTGCGGTAGCATTCACCACCTGCCCCGGCAAAAGATTTTCTTCCTCTATATTTCCCTGTAAATCAATCCAGATATCCGGTTCTAACTTCCATTCCACAGAAATGAGACCATTTTTAACACGTTCGCATAAAACCACCTGTCCACTGACATGGTCTGCCTGCTGCCCGTTTCGAAATACTTCTTCTGCTTCTTTTTCTGCCTCCGGCAATATCTCTTTCCATTCCGCTGCTGTTAAAGTACGTTCCTGCAGATTTAATACAATCTGCCCTTTTTCCCCACTATCTTCTTCTATATAATTTAAAGATTCCTGATAGTCTCCTTCCCCCGGTTCATTTCTTATTAAACAGTTCTCCTTAAAATGAGATTCCTGCTTTTGCATCCACTCCGCTGCAATTCCCAGTAAAACTGCTGCCAAAAGTACCAGAATTGCCAGCTTTTTCTTTTGCTTCTTCATTTTCTTTAACATATACTTTCTCCAATACGTCTTACGATTTTCTCTGACCAAAGATATGCCAGTCCATAGAGAATAAGACACCCTGTCATAATCAGCACCCCCGCCACATTCCCATACAATGCTTCCAAAAAGCTTCCCGATGTCACATTGACAAATGCCAGTATAAATAAGGGAATTACATTCATTACCTTCTGTTCCATCTTCCTTGCTGTCAATGCTGTCTCTATGGTTTCCTGCAATTCCATCCGGTCTGCCATCTGCCGAACTGTATTTCCCATAATTGCAGTAAAATCCCCGCCGCTCCGCTTGGCATAAGAAAAAATTCCCGCAAACTGCTCTACATCCTCTATCCGGCTCCGCTCTGCAAAATCCTCTAACAGCTGCTCCAATGGCACATTACAGTCCATCTGGTGTATCATCTGGCGCATTTCCACCGCCATATCACTTTCCATGCCATACTGCTGTATCACATCTTTTTTTGCTTCCCGCCACGCATTTTCAATGGAATATCCTGCCCGCATTGCTCCTGCTGCCGATAGCAGTGCATCCTTAAACTGAAGCTTTAAATCATTCTGGCGCTGTATCTTAGCAGAATTCCTTTTGTTTCGAAGAAATACTGGACATAAACCAAATCCTGCAAGAATTGCCAGAGTGGACTGATAAAACAGCCAGCCTATCAGAATATCCAGCAGCAGAAATTCTCCAACATATAATAAAAACTGTCTTTTCTTAAAATGATATTGACGATAATCCGGCAGCCTGTAATTTTTCCTGATAGAGAAGTTCTCCTTTCTTCTCCCAGATTCCGCCGATGCTTCCCTGTTCTTTTTTCTCCCGGAACCGGAAGAGCTCGTGTAAACATACCTTGCCATTTTCTACCCCCTTCACTTCCACAACCTGCAGCAATTTTCTGCTGCCATCCCTGATTCTGCCAAGTTGTATGATAATATCAATGGCCGATGCTATCTGACTCTGGATTGCTGCCAGCGGCATATCCATTCCCATCAGCACCATCGTCTCAAGGCGGCTTACCATATCCATTGCCGAATTGGCATGTCCGGTACTCAGGCTGCCGGAGTGTCCGGTATTCATTGCCTGCAGGACATCCAGTGCTTCTGCCCCACGGCATTCCCCGACGATAATCCGGTTTGGGCGCATACGAAGTGCACTTTTTATCAAATCCCGGATGGTAATCTCCTCTGCTCCCGGAAGCTTGATATCCCGGCTCTCCAGACGCACCAGATTGGGTAGCCCAAGCAGCTGCAGCTCCGCTGAGTCCTCAATGGTAACCACACGTTCTTCCTTTGGAATAAATTCCGACAAAGCATTTAGAAATGTAGTCTTACCGCTTCCTGTTCCTCCTGATACAAAAATGTTATAGCCGGCACACACCAGATGCTTTAAAAAATCTGCCACTTCCCTTGAAATAGAACCCCATTCTATCAGTGTCTGCATCCGGACAGGCTCTTTGGGAAAACGGCGGATGGACAACGCTGTTCCATCTATGGCAATAGGTTTTAAGACAATATTTACCCGGGAGCCATCCGGCAGTCTGGTATCTACAATAGGATGTAATTCATTTACCATACGGTTACTGCCTCCTGCAATCTGCTGTATGACATCCTGAAGCTTTTCTTCTGATGTAAAGTGTTTATCCCACTGATAAAGCCTCCCTGCCTTTTCATAAAAGATTCCTTTGGTCCCATTTACCATAATTTCTGTAATGTCAGCATCCTCAATAAGCTCCTGCAAAATATCCAGCCTCCGCAGGGAATGAAAGATTTCCCGAATCAGATTCTGCCGCATGGAAATACTCATAGGCATTCTATGGCTGTCTTCTTCCAAAGTCTTTTGCACCAGTTCTAAGATTTCTTCATCTTCCATGGTTCTTGAAATGTCCATCCGTTCCATTACCTGATGCTTCAAGCGTTCCTTTAAATTCTCCTTTGTCTCCATCTGAATGCCTTTCCCCCATACATCTTCTTACGCATTTACTTATGTACTTTCTTATCCATTTCCTTATCTACTTCTTTCCTAAGGCATTTCTTTTTCATTGTCTTCTTCTCTTTCTATTTCCTGTGCTATCCACTCTTTGAAATAGCCTGCTGCTGCAACCGGATTACCGGAATTTTCATATCTTTCACCTGTCTGCAATCGTTCCGGAATCTTTATAATCTGAATCTTTCCTTTTACTTCCTGTGACATAAGCTGTTGCTCTACCGTATCCATTCCATATTCCTGCTTTAAAAATGCATACACCCTGTCACACTCTTCGATAATTCTTCCCGTATCAGCAAGCTCCGGCTGTATCTCTAATATCACATAATCAAAGGACAATTCCTGCCAGATAATTTCTAAAAGTCTGTGATAATCCTGTGCTTTTACTTCACCCAATAAAACTGCCTGTTCTACCGGAACCATAATGCCAAGTTCGCCCACAGTAGTAATTCCGCTCATCACGCTGGCACCCCCATTGGTACTTCCAAGCCGGAGAGATAGCAAAACATCGGATAAATTATGGCTTTCTTCCATTTCCGGCAGCTTCATGCCGCAATATCCTCTGGTATTAATGTATAAAACCTTTCCCTTCTCTGCCAAAACCTGTGCTACAGCCAGTCCTGCCAATAAAGACAGCCCGTCATACCAGGGTGACAGCAGTCCTATGGTACGACCCTTCCTGCTTCCCCGCAGACAGATTTCCGTTGGACGCTCCGCCAGTAATGCATACATTTCCTGCAGGATGACATTGGCAGACTGGTACTTATAAATATGCGGCAATGCTGCCTCTCTTGCTCCCAGCCGTTCTTCTGCCAGACATACCATTTCTTTCTTTAAAGGAAGGGTTTCTGCTTCTTTCAACAGCCCTGAATTAATCAGCCAGATATCTCTTTTTTCTTCATTTAAATCTGCCTCCACACTGTTCCAGTCTGTATATACTTCTGCCTTTGCCACATTTCCTGTCTCCAGAAGATATTCTGCCAGTTTATTTCCATAGGCACTGTCCGCATCGCAGATTGCAATTGATATCTGATTCATTACACCACCCCCAATGTCAGTAAATAGCCGCCCAGTACCGCCGGTGCCAGATGCATGCAGGAATCATCCATACCGGACTGCTCCCGATAAGGCACCCACTGTTTTCTCACCAGACTGCTCTGCATATAAGTTCTAAAATACAATATACGCTGTATTAATGTTCCCTGCCTTATCAGCCGGAACAATCCGTATACTGCTGCCAAACATAAGGAAAAAATAATTGTGTGAAGCACAATAGAATAATCTGTCATGCAGGAGAGTGCCATAAAAAGCTTAATGTCTCCGGCTCCCATTGCATGCATCAAGAATAATAAATAGAATAGAATCACGGGAATTAACATCATTACTGTTACCAGTATAATTCCCTTTTCTCCTTCTCCCCGGATATGTGCTGCATATCCTGTCATCACCCCCATGCCCGTCAGCCAGTTCGGTATTTTTGACTTCCATAAGTCAAAGCAAACTGCCAGTCCAAGCATAATTATCACCAGTATTGTTATAATTCCTTCCCCCTTCGCTGTAATCGCATTATACGATGTCCCCATGACCTTGTACATGTCGAATTGGGAAAGTTTTTTCTTTCGTCACATTTCACAAATATTACATCAGACGATATGCCATAATTCCATAAAGCAGGGTAAATCCTCCTGCTCCCAGCAGTCCCACCGTTGTAAGGCTCCATGGATTCAGTCCCACCATAACGTCTATGCCATTCTTCGAAAGCAGCTGGTTGCAAAAGACAATTGCCACCGCTCCTGCTGCCATCCGGACAACAAAATTTAAGACAAGGTCTGCCCTCTGTTTTAAGATTCCGATAAACAAAACCAGCAGACAAATGCCTATAATCACCATAATTCCTGTTTCTTTACTCATTACACTGCTTAAAATCCTTTTCAAGTATCCATTTCCTTACCATTAACATATTTTTCTGCAAAAAAAAATATTCCTTTTTTTTGTATAGATTGGATTTTTCTGATTATACTTAGTAAAAAGAGGATTTATTTTCCATAAAGAAAGTGGGGATCGTATTGTTTGGAATTGTAAAAAACACACCTGCGCCGGATGCCGGCTACCGCTTACTTTTAGATGATTTAAACCGGACAAAGAATGACTTAGACTTCGCATATGCGAATTTTCAGAATGTTGTAGAACCGGATCTGATTGATGCCTATATTTATGAAGTAAATGCCATGCAGCTGAAATATAAATTTCTGCTGCGCCGCTTAAAACAAAAAACAGAGGATTCTTATGCGAAGAATCCTCTGGAAGTATCTGACTCCTGAAAATTTTCATTTAATTGTTCTTTTCCATACGTCATACCCGCATATACCTGCTGGGTATTGTGCATTAAGGGTTCTGAGGTATCCTGCTTTGCGACCTCGCAGAAGGCCTGATACAAACCGCTCAGAACTCTTTTTGCATGGGCGATGCCGTCACCGCTCTGCTGATACATACTACACATCAGCTCTCTTCTGCAATAGGAATAAAGCGGATAAAGCTGTGGGGAAAGTTCATATTGAAAATTCAATGCCGCCTGAAGTTCTCCAATCACTGCATCAGCTTTCCGGACGGCTTCTTTGTATACATCAAAATCTTTTTCCTTCAGATTTTTTTCTGCTTCATCAAGATAAGAAAAGCAGATATCATATAAAACCACTACCAGTTCACTGCGGTTACTCTGGGTAATCCTTCTGGTAAAGTCCTGCTTCGTTCTACTATCCATGACAGTCTCCTTTGATTACTGAAGTAACTGTAATACCTGCTGTGGAATATCATTTGCCTGAGACAATACGGAAATTGCTGCCTGGGACAATACATTCTGCTGTGTATAATTGGTCATTTCCTCTGCCATATCTACATCTGAAATACGGGAAAGTGCAGATGTCATATCCTCGCTGGTCTCATCAAGACTTCCTACAGTAGAATCCAGACGGTTCTCACAGGCTCCGATGGCAGAACGTACAGAAGATACTCTTGCCAGTGCATTATCTAATGCAACGATTGCCCGGTCTGCTCCGGTTACGGTTGTTACATCCAAATCATCCAGATATAAGGTCTCGGTATCAATCTCCGGAATATCTACTTTAATGGTCTGGTTTTCATTGGCTCCTACCTGAAGATCCATGGTTCCAATATCGGTCACTTCTAATTTAACAGTGCTTCCCGCGGCAAGTCCGCTCTTGGTAAGAAAAGACATTTCAAATCCATCACGGTCTGTAATAGTTACTTTATTGCCATCGACTGCGGCAGTTGCAGTGGTTGAAAATCCGCTTCCTGCAGCATGAATATCTACCTCAGCATTGGTTCCGTAAGATACTGCCGGTGTCATGGAATTAAATCCAAGCTGTGCTGCCAACGCAGCATCGCTGATTGTGATTTCTACTTTGCCTGTCTCTCCATATGCAGTGGATTCAAAGGAAAGCTTACCGCCATCTGCTTTTACGGTAGTCTCGCCTAACTCACCGGCTGTTCTGATTTTCTCAAAGACCTGCTCATAGGTATCGGTTGCTTCTATTTCTACGGATGAACTGTTAATTTTCATTTTACCGGACGCTCCGATTGTTGCTGTCATATCATTAAATGCAACGGTATCTGCATCCTTCTTTGCAGTCTCAGCTGCCTGATTGATGGTTACGGTATAATCTGCTGCGGTTACATTACTGGATACTGCCATTCTTGTAGCGTTGGTTCCATATACTCTTCGCTGGATGCTGCCATCCAGTAAGGATTTGGTATTGAACTCGGTATCCTTGCTGACACGGTTAATTTCTTTCTTTAATTCTTCTACTTCCTGCTGAATTGCTTTCTTATCATCCGGTGTATTGGAATCACTGGCTGCCTGTACAGAAAGCTCACGCATTCTCTGTATCAGGGAAGTCACTTCATTTAAGGCTCCATCGGTTGTCTGTAATACGGAAATACCATCAGACGCATTCTGGGATGCCTGGTCAAGTCCTTCAATCTGTAAATTTAATTTATTGGAAATTGCCATACCTGCCGGATTATCTTTGGAATGATTAATCTTTAATCCGGAGGACAGACGCTCCATTGCCTCGGTTACTTTATTTTCTGTACGCAATAACTGTTTATTTGTAATTACCGCTGACATGTTATGGTTTACTTTCATTTATCTTAATTCCTTTCTTCCATTCATGCCCGCATCCTTGCGGTCTATCGACGTTCCATGTCTTATGTATTGTATATCGGACTACCTTTCTAAGGACTTAACCGCTTTTAGGAAACTTTCTGCCATTCCATAAAGTGTCTTTGTCTGAATTTCCGTATCTGAAGAATTCTTTTCTTCCGTCTTGTCTGTATTTTCAGAAGAAACTTCTGTGCTGTGATGGATTCCATCCTTCTTTATTTCTCCGGTCATATAGCTGATGCTGACTTCCTGTCCCGGCTCCTGTGCAAAAAGATTTTCCCACTCTTTCGCATGGCTTTCAAATAATGCAGTGGTCTCTTTGGATTCTGCTGCAATATAACCGGAAATCTTTTCCTTGCCGGCACGAAGCTGTGCTGCCACTCTTCCTAAGCGGTCTGTCTCAAAGACGATGTCTACTAGACCTTTCTTTTCTTCGCCACGGACAATCTTAAGAGACACATTGCAGGTCTCGCCCTGTACCAGCACCGGAACTGCATATTCTTCTTTTTTTGCCGCCGCACTTCCCAAAGCAATCTGGGTATGCATCATTTTCAGTTCCTGCAAATCAAGGCTTGTAAGATTATCCTCCGACATCATCATGGTCTTCATGACATTCTCAGCGGTATCTGCCAGCTTCCGCTGAGCCTCTGCCATTTCCTTCGGTGTCTTAACTGCCTCTGCAAAATCAGAAAATATTTTTTCTTTGATATTTTCCAGTTCCTCTGACAGATTTTCGCTCCGGTCTGCCATCTTAAACAGACGGTTAAATACCTGATTCCGGTTATTCATATAATCTGCCGCTGCAAGCACCCGGTTGACGGTTGCCGGCATATCAAGCTGTTCTAACCACTCATAGACTTCCTGTGGTGCCGCTGCTGCCTGGGACAGCTCCTGTACCTGTTCCTTCCGGTAAGCTGCCTCTGTTTCTTCTTTCTGCTCCACTTCTTTCATGGCATCTGCCAGCTCTTCCGGTGTCATGGAAAGCCATTTTTCATCCTTCATAAACGGTGCCACCTTCTCCGGTGCCAGTCCGTCTTTCACATCGGAAAGCTTATTCTTCTGGTACACTCCCTCAATCTGTTCCGTAATGGAAATGCCGGCTCCTTCTTTGGTCTGTACGCCTCCAAAATCATCATCTACCTGATAATCCATGGCACCATGCTTTGCGGAACGAACCTGAGTCAGAAGTCCACGCAATGTAATATCTCCGCCCTGCTGCAGCAAGGCTCCGATTGCTGCGCCGTCTGTCTTTTCTACCTGACGGATCAGCCGGTATACACCAATATAAGCACTTCGTTCTTCTTCGCTGATTTCCTTATTCTGCTCTAATTTATAAAGGTATTTACTGAATTTTTCCTCTTCGGTAATGCCCTGTTCTTCCTGAATCTGCTCAGATACGGTATTTATCTCTTCAAAGCTCATATCCAGTGGATTCATGCCTTCTTGTATCATGGTACGGACAACTGCCGGTTTTAAATGGTCAAATGCCCGCTGCACTTCTTCATCCGCAGCTTTCATTTCCGCAATATTTTCCGGTGTCAGCTCCATCTGGTTATAAGCTAAGATTCTGACGGCACGCTGATTTCCATAGCTTGTTTCCAGGTCTAAATCCTTTAAAATATCATCCACATTGCGGAATGCCTTGGAAATGGAATCTCCCATGTCCTGACGAGGTGCGGTCATCATAGTCTCATATCGTTCTCCTGCCTTTTCAAAGGTATCCTTTAAGGCAGCTCCATCTTCATAGAGACTCTGCAATGTTGTTTCATCTACCGGATGGATTCCAAGAGCATATGCCGGCATCGCTTTTAATGCTTCAGATGTGTCCATGACATTCCGGAACAATGCCACATCCGCTTCCTTTGGTACAATGCCATCCCCGGAAAGGAGTCTGCTGTAATATTCATTTTCCTGTGTTTTCAGTTCTTCCACCAGCTGGGACAATTCCATGGTATCAATGGAAATTCCTTTTTTCAGTAAAGAAAGGTTCGCTTCACTGGTCATTTTCAGTCTGGTTTCCTCTAACTGTCTTCTTGCAGTCAGAAGGTCTAAGCCGCTTTTCGTATAAGCTGTTTTATCCGCTGCCGCTGAAACTTTTGTGTCCTTGTTCTTTATCTCATCCGCAGCTTTTTTCAGATTCTCAATAGTAAACGGTTCTCCGGAATTTACCACATAGGCAAGTTCCTCATCCGTTACATTGGTAATGACGTCCAATGCATCCTGTGCCTGATCCTTGAAATCATTTCCGGAAAGTACGACATCCTGCGGACGGATTCCATCGGAAATTGCCTCTGCCGATACCGTTATGATTTCTTCTTCGCCAAGTGGAAGCTGTAACTGCTGTAAAGTGGATAACTTTTCCAAATTCTCTGCAGTCAGTGGAATACCATTTTCAATGAGCCATCTGCCATCTGCCATATTCTGCTCATTGACATCCATGCCGCTTTCGGATATTACGGCTTCTATCTGCTGCTTTAACGCATCATAATCAAGGTCTGTCATCTGCTGGATTCCGGCATAGGTTGCACTTCCGGAAAATTCTGCTTTGTACAAATTGGCAGTGGTAACCGGCAGTTCATTATCCAGTATATATTTCATGCTTCCTTCATCCGGTGTATGAAGTTCTTCCATCATATTGGCAGTCTCTGTAATATCTTTTACATTATTCTCTGTCACCGGGATATTTACGGTATTCAGGGCTGATTCTATATGCTGTGCCATTGCAGTGCTTCCTGCCATCGCTTCAATCTGGGCATCACTGAGTCCGTCCCCGAAATAGCTGATGTCTTCTCCTGACTTTGCCAGACGCATCTTCATCTTATCGGTCTCGGTTACTACCGTTGGAATCTCCGTATCCGTCAGGGAAAATCCATCTTCTTCCATTGCTTTTACATCTTTTCCCGTAGTATGGTCTGATGCAAAAAGCATCTCATTTTTCATCTGGGTTGCGTCCAGATTGGATGCCTGCTCCTTAATCTTCTCTAAGGCATTTCCCTCTTTTTCCGGCTTGCCATAAGTCGGCTGCTCTAACAGACGATCTGCCTTTCTGTCTTTTTCTATTCTTACAATGGATGCGTCCTTCTTCGCAGCTGCCACATTGTCCTGTCTGGCGTTTCCTGTCACCACTACATTGGCATCCATTTTCTGATTCTGTTCTATCCGCATGAAATTCCTCCATTTTCACGGTCTGTCCATATGTCTTACTAATTTATTATGTCGGATGATTCCGCGGAAAACTTAAGGATTATCCGGAAATGCCCTTGGCAAAAATGAAAAGAACTCCGGTGATTACTTTATATTTCAAGTAACCTCCAGAGTTCCGGTATCTTTCTATATTTTTTATTCTGCCTCTGTGTCTTTTATCCAGCTTAAAATTCTACGATTACCGTCTCGTTCTGTACTGCATCCATTCCGGTATGAATCTTCATATCCGGGTACTCATCTCCGTTGGTAAATACCAGAATGCAGGTTTTCTCATATCCCTGGGCTTTGATTTTCTCCGGGTCAAATTCTAAGAGCTTGTCTCCCGCTTTTACCTTTTGTCCCTGTTTTACAAAATACTTGAAACCTTCTCCCTGCATATTTACGGTATCGATTCCTTCATGAATCAGAATCTCTGCACCGTTGGAAAGCGTCATTCCAACCGCATGTTTCGAATCATCCATTAATAAAGATACTGTTGCGGCACACGGAGCAGTAACAATATTTCCTTCCGGCTCAATTGCCAGTCCATCACCTAACGCCTTTGAGGAAAATACCTCATCCTTTACTTCTTCAATCGGAATTACTTTTCCCGACAGATATGCTTTCAGAACCGGTGTCTGGTTCTCTTCTGCAGAATTTTCTTTATTTTTAAAAATGGAAAACATCTCTATTTCCCGCCTTTCTTTTCTTTTTTCACTTCTATGCTGCCAAGCCTGGTTGGTTTACATAACTATAGACAACATCCTTGTCTTTCTACTGCTCTTTGCTTTCTTTTATGAAATACGCCTTTTCCTTTGTCTCCTTTTCATTGCTTTCATAATCAAGCTGATACAAAAATGAAAACATGCAATCCAATATAAAATGGAATGCACTATATACCGCAAACGTATCTATTTTCTCTTCATAAGAGCCCTGCTCCTGGATGTCCACCAGGATGACTTCCTGACACATTTTCGCCACGGAGCTGTCTGGAGTTGCCGTAATTCCTACGCTGTACCGTTTATTCTTTTTCAGAAGCTTTAAGCTTTCTACCACATCCCGGTTTTCACCAGACTGGGAAATTGCAAGATTGACGGTGTGCTCCGTTGCTGTCAGCGCATAGCCCGGCAGGAAACAGGAACTCATCGTCAAGTTTACTATTTTACCAAAACGCAGCATTTTCTGTTGAAATTCCAGTGCTACTGTGGCAGATGTACCCACACTGAAAACATTAATCATATCAGCTCTGCTCATCCGCTGTACAATGCGGTGCAGCTGGTTATAATCAAATCCAGACACTGTTTTTCTTATAGTCTCATTATTTAATTTTGCAAGTTTCCTTGCTATCTGTTCAAAAGAGTCATTTCCCGAAAAAGGATAGTTTGCATCTACTACGCCCTGATTTGCAAATGCTTCATATTCTGAATAAAACAGAATCTGAAATTTTTTATATCCATCCAGTCCCAGCTTTCTACAAAATCTTGTAATAGTAGACGGCGACGAAAAAGTCGCACGCGCCAAGGACTGAATGGACATATTTTTTACATCAAACCCATTTTTCATCAAATAAGCTGCAATACTTTTTTCAACATCTGTAAAGTCTGCCTGCTTCATCAGTTTTTCTATAATCATAGCATTTCCCTTTCTTCCGGCAGCCTTTGCCAAATAATTTTACATTTATTTTAGCAGAGAATCCACCGGAAAAAAAGGGAAGATATTGTAAATTACCTAAAATATGCTTTGCGGGTTTCCCGCATCAATTATATTCTAGTCATATTCTTTTACTTTTCCGCTCTTAAGCAGGAATGCTGTAATTCCGAATCCTAAAACAATGGATACAATAATTCCTACGCAGTACATCGGGAAGTTGACACATCCAAACCAGCCACTGAAAGCAAGAAGTCCTGAGAAGGAGAAGTTTGTTGCTGCAACACCGCCGATTCCAAGAACTAATCCTGCTGCTGCACCGGAAACAATCATTGTTCCAAGCAACCATTTGCTTCTTAAAATGATACCGTAAAGTCCAGGTTCTGTAATACCACAAAGTGCATTGGTAAATGCTGCTGAGCCGGCAGTTGTCTTGTCTCCTGCATTTTTTGCAAATACTGCTACTGCAAGGCAGATTCCAAGTGCTGCATAGTTGCCCATTCCACCTGCTGCCAGTGCCGGCTCAAAGCCCTGCTCTGCCATAATTCCAAGTAGAATCGGAGTAACTGCCCAGTGCATACCAAGAAGGATTACCAAGGAGAATAATCCACCAAATACAATGCCTACAAGAATCTTGCTTGCGCTTATTACACCGTATACAGCATTAATTCCGTTTGCAACAAGTCCGCCCAGTGGTCCAAATACAAGAATGCTAAGTGGAACAAATACAATCAAACATAAGAATGGAACAAGGATAAACTGCACTACCTGTGGCAAAATCTTTTTCAGCCATTTTTCAAAATAACTCATGCAGAATATTGCCAGTAAAATCGGGATAAAGGAACCGCTGAAATTATATGCGGTAAAGTTAATTCCCAATAAGGAAGCTTTCTCACCGGTTACCAGAAGGTCTGCTACACCAGGATACATAATGGATGCACCCAGTGTTACGGCTACATATGGATTACATTTAAAATGCTTTCCTGCTGTAAATGCCAACAGAATCGGGAAGAAATAAATCAGCGAATAAAAAATAGAATAAAAGGTCTGGTAAGTAAGACCTGTGCTGTCTACTACGCCAAGGTTTGCCAGTAATCCAATTAATCCGGATGCGATACCACCGGTTGCCAGAATCGGAATATACGGTGCATATACATCGGACATCATTTTTGTAAATCTGTCTAAAAGTCCGACTTTCTTCTTCCCTTCATCCACAGCTTCTGCTGGATTTTCTGCTTTTAATTTGGATTTCAGTGCCGGAACTTCTGCAAGCTGTGCATAAACATCACCTACATTTGGTCCGATTAATACCTGATAATATCCGGAGCCGATTAAGGTTCCCAGTACACCTTTTACTTTCTTTAAGGAAGCCTGATCAAATTTTGCTCCATCCTTTAATGTAAAACGGAGTCTTGTTGCACAGTGAATACAACTTTCAATATTATCTGTGCCACCCACGCCGGCGATAACCGCCTGAATTAATTCTGAGTAGTCTTTCATTCGTATTACCCCTTTCTTTTGTGTAATTCACATTTTTCTTATATATTTAATCCTGCTGCAAACCCTTCAAAATTTGCATTCATAATGTTCGATGGACTGATACAGTCCCCAATTGCTATGGTATCTTTACAAATTCCGTAAAATGCTTCTACAAGCTTTTTCTGTGCCGAAAGTCCGGTAGAAAGAATCAGGTTGTCATAGGAAATACTCTTCTCTTCTCCCTTTTCATCCTTATAAACAACAACATCCTCTTCGATTCTGCTGCAACCGCATTTTAACAGGCTGTGAAGATTCTCATACTGCAAAAACTTCTGACGTAATGCTTCCCGGTATAAAGAGTTGGCATTTGCTGCCAGTGTATCGGTCAGTTCCAGAATGGAAACATTCTTTCCCTGCTCGGCAAGTTCCAATCCTATCTCGCATCCAATACTTCCTCCACCGAGGATTACAATATCCTGTCCTAGCTGTTCCGGATGCATAATCGCTTTTGTTGCAAGCTGTACCTTGGGATTATCAATTCCCGGAATCGGAAGAACCCGCTCCGTAGCACCAAGGGCAACTATCAATGAATCCGGCTGAAGCTCTTTTATGAACTCCGGTGTTGCTTCTGTGTTCAGACGAACCTCTATCTTTCTTTTTGCCATCTGCGTCCGGTAATAATTTAAAAGCCGCTTAACTTCTTCCTTGTGTGCTTCTTTTTCAATGAAGCGAAGCATGCCGCCCAGTTCACTTTCTTTTTCCAGCAATGTCACCTGATGTCCCCGGTCATATGCTGTCATGGCAGCTTTCATGCCTGCCGGTCCTCCACCAACGATTACCACATGTTTTTTCTCTTTTGCTTCCGGCAAATCAAGACCTGATGGAATAAATTCCTCATTGTGATATCTTGGATTTACCGAGCAGCCTACATTCCAGTGGTCTGTGGAAATGTGATAACAGTTGGAGCATCTGAGACACGGAACAATGTCTTCCGGATGCCCCTCCAGTGCTTTCTTCGGCCAGTTCGGGTCTGCCAGAAGTGTTCTTCCAAATGCCACCATATCCACGTAACCCTTTGCAATAATTTCATCTGCCATTTCCGGCGTCATAACGGCGCTGACCACAGAAACCGGAATCTTAAGCTCCTGTTTTGCAATTTTTGCCCATTTGAGATTCGGCATTTCTTCTTCCAGATTGGTTGTGATGCAATGCACATTTGCTTCAAACACTTTATCAATTCCAGATGAAATCTGAACAGTATCCACATACCGCTCTGCCTGCTTCAGGAAGTACATCACATCCTCAAAGCTTATGGAATCTTCAATCCATTCATAGGCACTGACACGCATATCAATCGGATAATCTTTTCCAACTGCTTTCCGGACGGTTTCTAATATCCGAAGTGGAAAACGGCTGCGGTTTTCGATGCTTCCACCGTAGGAATCTGTCCGGTGATTGTAATGTGGGGAAAGGAACTGTGCCGGAAGCCAGCCATGTCCGAAGTGAAGAAAAATGGAATCGAAACCAATTTTTCTTGCACTTGCTGCGGTCTCGGCATACCACTGCAACGTTTCTTCCATCAACGCTTCATCCATTTCCTTTACTTCCACTCCATCCGGGCGGATAAATCCAGACGGTCCTTTCGCATAATCCACCGTTCTTGCATCCTGTCCTGCGTGAAAGATTTCGATAGAAGCTTTCGCTCCGCCTTTGTGAATCTTCAACACTTTCTTTCTGGTGGCTTCTCTTTCATACTTGGCAAATGGATACGGTTCTTCCGGACTTGCAAAACTGGAACGTCCCGGTTCTACTATTGCATGTCCCGCAATTACAAGTGCTGCACCGCCCAATGCTTTTTCTTCAAAATCATCACCTGTCGGTGTTGCCACAATTCTATTTTTTAATATCATTCCATTAATAGAAATTGGCTGAAATAAATGATTATACACGTTCTTCTCCTTTCTGCTGTATTTTATTTACCTTCATCTTAAGGCACTTAAACCGCAGAAACAAGCCATTGAAAACAACTGGAAAATATTTTTCACAATCTCTATTTTTCATCATTTATTTATGAAATTTATTATCTTTTTATAATTTTGGGCTTCACTTTTTGCTTATATTTACTTTCATACAGCAACTACGAGAAACACGCTTTGCGAGTTTCTCGAGTTATCGCGTTGCTCGCCAAATCTGAGTAGAAAAGGAGTTCACTCAAGCAAGCTTGGCTCCTTCTTTTCTCCCAGATTTTTCTCGCTACTCGCGTAAATAAAACAGCCATCTGGAATTTCATCCAAATGGCTTGCTAATATACATATTATTATTTTTTTAACCTGTCATACAAAACAATTTCTTCACCTGTGTTCAAATTATATTTCTTTTTATATAACAGGGTCCATGAAGCCTGCTTCTTGGTATAATCTTTTTCCCCTTTCGGAAAGAATGACCTGCAAAAATACTTATCATCTGTAGCATGCGATAAAAACAGATATAAATCTTTCTCTTCCATTTTATTTTTCATCAGATAATCAGCCTCTATCATAGAATACATATTTGCCTTCTTGTTATACTTAAATATTGTATCATTACTATCTAATAACTGCTCCAACAACGGAAGGAAATTCACTCTTTCTTCTATTCTTTTATAAAAATCCGATGACTCAACTTGTTCTGTGCTAATGCTTCCCGACATTATTCCATCAAATACTTTTCCTCTGTCTCGATTTAATTCAGGTCGATCAACCAAATACTGTAATCCCATCAAATGAAAGCAGTCCTTTTTATCAAAAGTAATTCTTAGAGTTACAGCTACCTCTTTTCTCCCCAATACAATCTTGTATTCAGTATTTAAAAGCGGAAGGAAAGCACTTACACAATCTTTTATATTTCGCATAAAGTCAGTTCCTCCTAATTATGTATAAACTACGAGAAACATGCTTTGCGAGTTTCTCGAGTTATCGCGTTGCTCGCCAAATCTGAGTAGAAAAGAAGTTCACTCAAGCAAGCTTGGCTCCTTCTTTTCTCTCAGATTTTTCTCGCTACTCACGTAAAAAGAAAGGCTCTGCTAAAATTAGCAGAGCCTCCGACATTTTCTTTCGAAACCCACGGTCTCTAGCCAGATTGTGGTAAATGTCAAACCCTTATAAAGCTCGTAAGGCACTGCTCTCTGGCACAACACCTTACCTCCACGCTTGGCAGACACTCAAGTTGCCTGTCTTTAATATTATACTAATCACATTGAAAAAATATGTCAATCCATAATTCTTAATTTTATAAAAAATTCATATTTCCCACTCATGCGATTTTTTTCTGTCCTCTACATTACCCGGAACACTGCGACACCAAATGGCGGCAATGGATAGGAAATGGAATACGCTTTGCCATCGCATTCCGACTTCACTGCCTTGTAGCTTGCCGGTCTGCTCTTATCTGCTTCTGTACCGCCGAAACGGACTTCATTGCTGTTTAACAGCAGATGGTAAGTACCTTTCTTTGGTACACCTACACGGTAATCATCTCTGGCTACCGGTGTCATGTTGCAGACAAAGAGAAGAGAGTTCTTGCCATTCTTGCTCTTGCGGACGAAGCTGTAGATGCTTCGGTCTGCATCATTTGCATTAATCCATTCAAATCCGTTCCAGTCACTGTCCTGCTCATACATTGCCGGATATTTCCGGTAAATATGAAGCAGTTCACGGAAGTATTCATTTAACTGTCTATGACGTGGTTCTTCCATAAGATACCAGTCTAATTCACGCTCTTCGCTCCACTCACGAAGCTGTCCGAAATCCTGTCCCATAAAGAGGAGCTTCTTGCCCGGATGTCCCATCATAAAGGAGTATGCGCTCTTTAAATTACGGAATTTGTCTTCCTCATCACCCGGCATCTTCTCCCACATGGATTTCTTCAGATGCACCACTTCATCATGAGACAGCACCAGAATGTATTTTTCAGAGTTGTTATAACTCATGGCGAAAGTCATCTTGTGATGATTATTTTTACGGAAATATGGGTCTAAGGACATGTAATCCAAGAAATCATGCATCCATCCCATATTCCATTTGTATGTGAAATTCAATCCACCCTTGTCTGCTGGTCCGGTTACCATCGGCCATGCGGTAGATTCCTCTGCAATCATGACAGTACCGTGATTTCTTCCGGTAATTAAGGTATTGATATGGCGGAAGAATTCGATGGCTTCTAAGTTCTTGTTCTCGCCATATTTATTGGCAATCCACTGTCCGTCCTTCTTGCCATAGTCAAGATATAACATGGATGCCACCGCATCTACACGGAGTCCATCAATGTGATAATGTTCAATCCACATTAAGGCACTTCCAATTAAGAAGTTCTTTACTTCTGATTTTCCATAATTGAAAATCTTGGTTCCCCACTCCGGATGCTCGCCCATCCGCGGGTCGGCATATTCATATAACGGGCAGCCATCAAAGTCAGCCAGTCCGTGGGCATCCTTCGGGAAATGTGCCGGTACCCAGTCCAAGATAACGCCGATGCCATGCTTATGCAGGTAGTTTACCAGATAAGCAAAATCCTCCGGCGTTCCATACCGTGAAGTCGGTGCATAGTAGCCGGTTACCTGATAGCCCCAGGAGCCATCGTATGGGTATTCGGAAATTCCCATTAATTCTACATGGGAATATCCCATGCCTTTAACATATTTCGTCAGTGCTTCTGCCATTTCACGATAGGAATAATATCCATCATCTTCTCTTCCCGGATGGCGCATCCAGGAACCCAGATGTACCTCGTAAATTGCCATTGGCTCTGCATAGACATCTTCTGTCTGTTTCCGTTTGTCCATCCACTTATCGTCAGTCCATTTGAAATGCTCAATGTCTGCAATACGGGATGCTGTTCCCGGACGTACCTCTGCATAGTTGGCATATGGATCTGCTTTATACAATTTCCGTCCATCTGGTGTGATAATCAGATATTTGTATAAGTCTCCCAGCTCTGCCTTTGGAATAAATGCTTCAAAAATTCCAATTCCCGCCGGCTCTAACCGCCGCATCGGATTTGCTGTCTCATTCCAGTCATTAAAGGTTCCAATGACATAGACTTCTGCAGCATGTGGTGCCCAGACATCGAAAAGAATCCCCTTTTTCTTCCTTATCTCTGCCGGATGAGCTCCCAGTTTCTTGTAAATATCATAGTGTGTTGCCTGGCCAAATAAATACATGTCCAGTTCTGTGAAGTTCCCCATTTATACTACACCTCGTTTCTTTCTTTCCTATTCTTCGAAATCCTTTTCATGAAGAATGACATAATCATCATCCTTGTATTTCTTCGAGAAAAATACTTTCTTAATGCTGAATTTCTCGGAATTGGCAATTGCTTCGTCCACGATTTCTTTCACCTCGGTCAGCGTGGTCGCTCTGTCTAAGCGTTGAATGTTACTAATTCTGTTGTATAGAGCAAGAACCGCCATCTCATCTATTTCATAGGTCAGTTCGTGGGCATACGATTTTGCAAAGGATACCAGCTCATCACTGGTAAATATCGGAAGCGTAATCTTCTCGGTAAATCTTTTGGCAAAGGACTCATCTCTTCCCATTGCTTTGGTGATTCCCTCTCTTGTATCTTCTGCGATTACAAGAATTCCGGTATCATCTGCTTCTAATGCCAGTGATAATTTCACGGCTGTCTCCCGGTTGATTCCTCCGATTTTTTCTATAATAAGACATCCACCGGCAACTTTCTTTAAAAGCTCCGGGATATTTTTCTGGTTTAATGAAACGGCATCTATCTTTCCGACACGCTTGCCCGGCTTTCCGATTTCATTCTGGATTGCCTTCACCAGTGCGGTGGCAAGTACGGTCTTACCGCTTCCTCTTGCTCCCTGAATCAGGATGTTTCCACCTTTGATTCCCTTTTCTAAATGTTCAATGGATCCTTCCATTGCCTGACAGATCTGCGGCTCCATTCCGGATACCGGAACAAAATAAGTAAAGATAGCTTTCTGCTCCTTGGAAAGATGGGTAATCGGTTTTCTCTCTCCGATGTTATCCTCATCTAAATTCGGCTCTGCAATCTCCGGAAGTTTCTCCTCCGGCTTTGCATCCTCTGTCTCAGCTTCCGGTTCTAACTGTATATTCGGTAAGACTTCTTCTGCAGCATCGGATACTTCCTCTGCTTCTGTTGCTGCCACTTCTTCTGCTATATCGTCCGGCAGTGCAATCTCTGGGAGTTCTTCTTCCGGAGAAAGTTCTGTCATTTCTTCTGTGCCAGCCGGCTCTTCTTCATCGGCAGCTGCAATACCTTCTTCTTCCGGAATTTCCATCGCATCTGCTGCACCTGCAGCCGCCTCTCCGCTCTGTCCCGGTACACCGGCAGCTAGGAATTCATCGATTTTCGCATTTGCCTGACTGATGGAATCAATCTGCTGCTGCAAAATATCATTCATATTGGCAACAAGTTGTCCGGCTTCTTCCTCCGGCAGCTTGCCTAAGTATTCTTTTTCTAATAATTCTTTGGAGGTAAGTCCTGCATCCAGCTGCGGAATTACATCTGCAAGACGCTCCATGATATCTCCGGCTTCTGCTAATGCCTTTGCCTTGGCAGATTCTAACTTCTGCTGCTCCGCTTCCTGTAATGCTTTCTCTGCGGCACGCTTGGTCTTCTCCCACTCCTCTAAAATATCCTGTATGCTCATCTGTCCGGTAATCTGTGCTTCTAATGCACTCTTCTCCGGGACTACCATACGCATCTGACCATCATAATCTTCGCCTAACATCTCCTGGAAATTAATTTTCAGGGAGCCATCGATTTCTTCATCGGTTGGGATATCCGCAAAACGCTCTTTCTGTGCTTCTTCATCCTGTGGGAGCTGTAAATAAGGAATCTCTTCTACAATTTTCTTGATTCCCTGCATGGTATCTGCCACTTCTTCCTTCTCTGTGGCATTCATAATCTGCTGCATGCTGCGGGCTAATTCTTCCTGCAGGTTTACCGTATTAAATTTCTCTGCATTGGTGGTTACCGGTTTAATCTGTACCGGCTCCTTGATAATCTCACCGGATTCCAGATAATCCTCCGGCCGCACTTCCACAATTCCGTCCTTCCGTTGTTTAAACTGGCGGTACTTGTCCTCCTGTGCCCGGTTTAACGGCTGATAAAGCATCTTTAATTCCAGTGCTTTCTCTACATATGGACCATCGCCAAACCAGAGAATCAGTTCATCACAGGCATTGATACATTCTTCGCTGCGTCCTGCCTGATGATATAAATATGCCAGTTCAAATGCCCATTTCTCGGTATATTCCTGTTCCTTTAATTCTTCGAGAATCTGAATTAAGACATCCAGACCTGCACCCTTTGCTTTATTCATCTCATAGCGGAGAATATATTTCAAATTATCATGGGGTGCAATCTCTACAAACTCATCATAATATTCCTGTGCTTCATCAAATTCCTTCGTTTTGATGGCAATCTCTGCCAGCTTATAGATAATCATTCGTCCGATAGGAGAACGGTCATATGCCATCAGGAGAATCTCTTTTGCTTCATCATAACGACCAATCTGTGCATAAATATCTCCGGCTTTCATCAGTGCGTTGACATTACGGACCTTTCGCCAGTTGATACTGTCAGCAATTTCAGCAGCTTCTGTATACTGCTTCTTCGCCATCAGATTTTTTATTTCATCTAGTTTTAATTTGTATTCATATTTATCCAAAATATGTCACCTCAATATCTATTTCAAGTAAACTTAAATTCGTCTTTTTTCGTCAGGGTATACTGACCCCAATTATTGTTTTAAGTGTACCATAAGGGGTGCCTTCTGTCAAAAATAATCGAACCGGCACGACGGACTTTTTCATGTTTAACAAAGAATGTGCCTTGGCACATTCTCGCACCTGCGGCGGTCGCTTGCGACATCTACCTTATACGCCGCAGTGCGCATCCTCGCGGAGCGTTTTTTACTTTACAGAAAACAATTTCCTGTAAAAAAAATCCGAAGAATCATAACATTTTATCTGCTATCATTCTCCGGATTATTTATTTCCTTACCAGAATTTACTTTTTCTCTTTTTTCTTTAAAGATGGAATATGAAGTTCCTTTTTCTCAGAGGCTTCCTCTACCGGCTCCTTCAAAAGTACGATTTCATTGGTCTTTTCATCGACTTTTTCCAGGCGGATATATTCGTCCGTATCCTCCGGCAGCTTTCGTTTCCGCAGACAGTAATCCACGGTCTTATCGATAATATAATAGATGACTGCGAAGGTCGGAACACCAAGAATCATTCCGCCGATTCCAAAGAGTCCGCCGCCTACCATGATGGCAAATACCACCCAGAAGGAATTCAGTCCGGTGGAATCTCCTAAAATCTTCGGTCCGATAATATTTCCATCTACCTGCTGCAAAATAAATATAAATATCAGGAAATAGATTCCCTTAATCGGATCTGCCAGTGCGATGATAATAACGCTCGGTATTGCTCCGATAAAAGGGCCAAAAAACGGAATAATGTTGGTCAATCCCACGAATACGGAAACCAGCAGGGTATATGGCATCTTCATAATCAGAAGACAGATATAACATAATACACCGATAATGGCGGAATCCAATAATTTACCGGAAATAAATCCACCGAATATTTCATTACTCTTCCGGAAGGTGTCAATAATTACATTGCCCCGCACCGGTTTGAAAATGGCATATACAATTTTTTTGGACTGACCGATAAATTTCTCCTTCGTCATCAGCACATAAACGGATACGATAAGTCCGATGATTGCATTCATCAGCACCTTAACCATATTGATTACACCACTGGTAATAGATGTAATGTAGGTCTGGATGTTTGGCAGGAAAGACTCCTTTACCCAGTTTTCAAGGTACGTTACCATATCCATCATGTTCGTTTCTAATGACTGTATGATTTCATTATCTGAATTTGTCAGTCCATTGAACCAGTCAATAAATGAATCCACCTGCTTTGGCAGGGAATTTACCATTCCAGAAATACTGCTGATTAACTGCGGAATCATCATGGCAAACAGCAGGATTACAATTAATACAAAGACAACTACCGCTCCACCGGTTGCAATACTCCTTGCAATCTTCCTGCACTTCTTCTCTTTCTGCACTCTTGGTTCTAAGAAATGCAGCAAATGCTTTTCAAAGAATTTCATAATTGGATTAATGAGGTATGCAATCACAAGTCCGAAGGTAATCGGCTGTAATACCCTCATTATAGTGTCCCAACCCTTTGAGACACCATTGTACCGGTATATCATAAAGAAAAACATTGTGCAGCAGCAGAACAGTACAAATACCAGCACTGCAAGGCTGATGTACCAGCGCATCTCATGTTCTGTTTTCCCGCTCTTTTTCTTATCTTCTTCCATTCCGTTCTCCTTCTTTTTCCGGATATTATTTTCGGTTATAGTTAATGAGGCATCCTTTACGGATAATCTCTCTCTCCTCGTCAGTAAGGTCACCCAAGGTTAATGAGAACTCGGTTAACTGTCCGTCTTTTACGGCATACGCTTTTACTTCCGGAGCTTTCTCTTCTACTGCTTTGCGGATTTCCGGTACAAAGAGATAGTCTCCGTTGGCAAATGGCAGTTCTCCTTCTTTGATGATAAATGGAAGCATACCCCAGTTAATCAGGTTGGAACGATAACGCTTGGTTGCATATTCGTTGGCAATGTTTGCCCAGCCGCCTAATACTTTCTGACAGGATGCTGCCTGCTCACGGGCAGAACCGTCGCCTGGTTTTACTGCAAAAATGGTACTTCCGATTCCGGTATTCTCTTCATTGATATCCGGGAACTGTGTACGGATTGCATCTACAGCTGCCTTTAATTCCGGCAGCACAGCGTATGGTTCTTCGCCTGCTTCTCTTGCTGCTTCTGCCTTCTGTACTTCTTTGGCACGTCCAACGTATGCAGGGTCTTTTCTGGAAAGTGTGAACTCTGCCAGTCCCAGTGGATTAGAACGATAAGAAGATGTCTCTCCGGAAGGAATCAGCTCATCGGTTGTAGTTACCGGATCATGAATCTCGGATACTACTTTTAAGATGAGGTTATCGGTTAATGCTACCATCTTCGGCCAGTCTTTAATGTTTGGTCCCATCTGGATTTCTACGGATGGATCTGCTACACCATGGCTGTCAAAGACACGGTTCTCATATATGGTCTTATCAAAGAAATATTTTGGCTTACTGAAGTTCACATCCACATCAGTTGCTGCGGTTAAATATCCCTTGTTTGCTGCGGTTGCTGCAATAGAACGGGCATCCATCAATGCTACGGATGCAATCTGGCCGTTCTGTACCTTGGAGCCTTCACGGTTCGGGAAGTTTCTGGTAGAATGTCGGATGGAGAATGCATTGTTAGCAGGTGTATCTCCTGCGCCGAAACATGGTCCGCAGAATGCAGTCTTAACGATTGCTCCTGTCTCCATTAATTTTGCTACAGCTCCGTTTTTCACCAGTTCCATGTAAATCGGGGTACTTGCCGGATATACGCTTAAGGTAAATTCATCCGGTCCGATGCTGCTTCCCGCTAAGATGTCTGCTGCATCACAGATATTTTCAAATCCACCACCGGCACAGCCTGCGATGATTCCCTGGTCTACATATAGTTTTCCATTGCGGACTTTATCCTTAAGATTTAAGTCTACTGCTCCATTGAAGCTTACCTGTGCTTTCTTCTCGCAGTCATCCAAGATGTCCATAAGGTTTGCATTCAGTTCTTCAATGGTATAGGTATTGCTTGGGTGGAATGGCATTGCAATCATTGGACGAATGGTGCTTAAGTCAATTTCAATCATGCCATCATAGTAAGCAACCTGTCCCGGATTTAATTCTTTGTATTCTTCTACTCTTCCGTGAATGTCATAGAATTCTTTCACTTTCTCATCAGTTGCCCAGATAGAGGAAAGACAGGTAGTCTCTGTGGTCATTACGTCTACACCGATACGGTAATCTACGCTTAAGTTTGCAACACCAGGTCCTACGAATTCCATTACTTTATTCTTTACATAGCCATTGGCAAATACTTCACCGATGATTGCCAGTGCGATATCCTGCGGCCCAACGCCTTTTACCGGTTCTCCGGTTAAATATACGGCTACAACGCCCGGCATATTGATATCATAAGTCTGCTCTAAAAGCTGTTTTACAAGCTCCGGTCCACCTTCGCCCATTGCCATGGTTCCCAGTGCTCCGTAACGGGTATGGGAATCAGAACCAAGAATCATTTTTCCGCCGCCTGCAAGCATTTCACGGGCAAACTGGTGAATAACCGCCTGATGAGGTGGTACATAGATTCCGCCGTATTTCTTTGCACAGGTCAGTCCAAACATGTGGTCATCTTCGTTGATGGTTCCACCTACTGCACAAAGGCTGTTATGACAGTTGGTCAGTACATAAGGAATTGGAAACTTTTCCAGTCCGGATGCTCTGGCTGTCTGGATAATTCCAACATATGTAATGTCATGGGAAGTCAGCTTATCAAATTTGATTTTCAGCTTCTCCATGCTGCCAGATGTGTTGTGGTCCTTTAAAATACCGTATGCAATGGTATTTTTTGCTGCTTCTTCTTTGCTTACCGCAGTGCCTGTCATGGATGCAATAGCTGCGGATGCTTCGCTATTGTCTTCTACTACGGTACATCCGTTTACGAGATATGCCCCTGTCTCATGTAACTTCATGAATGTTTCCTCCTGTTTTCTGAACTGATTACTATTTTATACCTCTTCCTATATAGGAAGAAATCGGCGGGGAAAAAGCCACCGCCGATACTCTTTTTCTAATTCGTTATTATAAAGAAACGTCTGTTAAAAATCAACCCTTTTCAAGGATTCCCCACGGTTTGCAAGGTTCCTTATTATGCCAGCGGAAAGGTAATGGTAACAGAGAATAAATCACCGTCCAGAGTTACTTCAAAGGTTCCGCCCATAATCGTGGTAAGATTCTGGGCAATGGAAAGTCCCAGTCCGCTTCCTTCCGTGGTTCTGGATTCGTCTCCTCTTGCAAAACGCTCCGTCAGCTCTGCCGCACTTCCATGCAGTGGCTGCTCGGAAATATTTTTAATAGAGAAGATTACCTTCTGCTCCGATGTCTCCATGGTCACATAGACTCTGGTATGTGCCATGGCATATTTTGCCACATTGTTATAAAGGTTCTCTACCACACGCCAGATTCGTCTGCCGTCTGCCATAATGACAACGGATTCCTTCGGCAGCTTTGTAATCGTGGTCAAATCCTTGGCTTCGAATTTCTCATTAAATTCACCTGCAGTCTGGTAAATCAGTTCCACAAAATTAATTCTTGTCATCTGAAGTGTAATATTTCCGGAGCTGATTCGTGATGCCTCTACCAGATCTTCTGTAAGCTGCCTTAACCGCTGGGATTTTTCTTCCAGTACATTCAGATAATTCTGCATCCGCTCACTTTCCGGCTTCTCCATTTTCATAAGGTTTACATAATTCAAAATAGAAGTCAGCGGTGTCTTGATATCATGGGATACATTGGTGATTAAGTCTGCCTTCATACGCTCGTTTTTGGTATTCTCTTCCACCACAAGATGCAGGCTGTCTCCAATGCTGTTTACTGCCTCTGCCAGCTTTTTGCTGTCGCTGTGAAGATTCTCTAACGGAATCTTATAGGATAAATCTCCTTCCGTAATCTGTCTGATTCCCTTCATGATTTCCTGCTTCTGTACTACATCCCGGAGATAGATTACACCGATAACAATAATCTGAAGTGCCAGAAGAATTCCACCTAACAAATGTCTTCTTGTAAAGAACTGATACGCCAAAAACAAAAATAACAACGCATTAAATACAAAGGTAACAATGACACGCACCGATGCTTTCCATGTTCCAAGTACTCGCAAAGTGCTGACATATACCCAGTTGGTAAAGCTGTATTCCCAGAACACGCCGGCTTTCATCCGCCGGATAACACTGGTATAGAAAATCTGGAACACGCCGTCATAGATAAAGGAAATCACTCCTACTACCACAAGCATTCCCGGAATATCCCACTCATAGGATGCCGCAGAAAAGCTTAAAACCAATATCAGCACAGAAAATACAATAAATATCAAAAAGAAAAATTCCGTCTTAATATGGTCAATCCAGTTTAAATGAATCTTATCATCCTTATTATTGCGTCCTGCTGCAAGGGTAAGATAAACCAGTGTTACAATCCAGCCCAAAAGACTTACCACAATGGTTACAATCGAAATCATGCCCCAGGGATGCAGCGTCATAAATTCCGATTTTGCTATTGTAAATCCATCTTCATTTGGGAATGTGGTATCTACTGCCACCAGAAAGACTGCATTATTTCCTATGCCAGACATGGTTCCATCAATGTATTTGTAATAATAATCTTCCATTCCCTTTACATTGCTGCGGAATTTCAAATCTTTATCATTACAGTAGAGATAGCTTCCCTTTTCTTTTCCGTAATCCAAAAGGTTATGTGCTTTGTCTCCGAATACATAAGAGGTAATATCTTCTTCCGTATCCTCTAACATATTTGTGTAGATAACCTGCTCATTTTCAATAAAGACATAAGATAAATTCGTCTCAGAATCATCAAATTCATTCAGTGCTTTCCGGTAGGCAGTTTCTTCCTGGCCGATACGATCCAAGGTCTTTGCCAGTGCCTGATACAGCTCCTGTCCTTCCTCTTCCGTAAGCCTGCCCTCCTGTATGCCCTGGGCAATGGAAATACCGCTCTGTGGCAGATATTTTTCCTCAATTTTATCAGAATACTGTACATAGCCTTCCTTCGACCATGCCACCAGATCACTTAAGGTATAATTTTCAAACTGTGCCTTGTCATTTTCCCCGTCATATTCTTCTGCATTGGAGATACTGCTGTCATCATACATCCAGTATGCCGAGGCACCATTCCGCACCAGTGTCATGGTATAGCTTTCTTCTGCGTCGTTACGGATAATGCCGCTTCTTGCGTATTTGATAACATTGACCGGTTTCTCCGAATCGTATTCCCCGTTGGTCTCAAAATTTTTCCGGGTCATTAAGAAATTAGTCAGTTCCGTTACCTTCTGCTCATAGACATAGCCGTAGTAACTGGAATCCACGTAGCTCTGATTCGTCAGATTATCCATGTCTATCATGTGTTTTCCGTTTAATGCCGCTACCATAAAAACGGACATCAGCAGCAGGACAGAAAACAGTAACTGCAGGAGAATAATGGTATTTTTCCAAGCATTTCCATAGTGTCTGTTCTTCATATTTGCTTTCCTTCGTTAATTCTTCTCAACTTTATATCCAACGCCCCATACTACTTTTAAGTATCTTGGCTCCTTCGGATTAATTTCAATCTTTTCACGGATATGACGGATATGAACAGCAACGGTGTTATCTGCACCAATTGCATCTTCATTCCAGATATTTTCATAAATTTGTTCAATAGAAAATACTTTACCCTGATTCTTTACCAGAAGCAGAAGAATATTATATTCAATCGGAGTAAGCTTCACTAATTCACCATCCACGGTGACTTCTTTCAAATCATCATTAATCATAAGACCGCCAACCTGATATACCGTCTCATTGCTTTCGCTGACATTGCCAAGCTGGGTATAACGGCGAAGCTGTGATTTTACTCTTGCTACCAGTTCCAGCGGGTTAAAGGGCTTGGTCACATAATCATCAGCACCGATGTTAAGTCCTAAGATTTTATCAGAATCCTCGGATTTTGCTGATAAAATGATAATTGGAATGCTGCTTTCCTCCCGAATCTTTAAAGTTGCCCGGATACCATCCAGTTTCGGCATCATGACATCAATAATCAGAAGATGCACCTCATTTTTCTTAAGCATATCCAGTGCCTGTTCTCCGTCATATGCTTTCAAGACATGATAGCCTTCCTGTTGCAGGTAAATCTCGATTGCTTCTACAATTTCTTTATCATCATCACATACCAGTATATTCATTTCGTCCTCCTGTCCTCATGCTCTATCTTTACTGATTTTTGAATACTTCATACTGCGAACACATAAACTACCTCATAATTATCTATAGCGTATCAGATTTTTCTTAATAGGAAAAGCGTACTTTTCTTAAAAAACATTTAAAATTGTGTTATACTATATTAAATCCGTATCTTTCATAGCATTTTGTTGTGAAAATATCTGTTTTATGATTGATTATTTTTGAAAGGACTGTTTATGAAGAAGCATTATACCTTTATTCCTTTAAAGGAAAAAGATTTATCCTCCTTCCGGAAAGCATTAATCAGCAGCCTGTGGTTCCGCCCCTGTGCCTGCCTGCTTGCCCTGATTGTCATTGGCATTATCGGTTACCGGAAGCTTGCGGTGCTCACCAGTGAGATGTATTTTCTTATTCTCTATGGAATTGCCGCTGGTTTCATTCTCTACCGCATGATAAGAGAACTTGCCAATCTGCATCAGGTCAGCACCCTGCGTAAATCCAGCCTGCTTCCTTTTATTCATACTGCCAAAGAAGACGATACCTTCTATTCGGAGGAATTATCCGGCGGGTTTATTATCCAGACCGAGCCAATTAATCTGGTAGAGTTATCCACCAGCAAAGAAGTACTCGCTGAGCTTGCCGCCAACTGCGAAACTCAGAATCCACTCTTTGCTTATCTGGAATCCTGCATCAACAGCGGTGATGAAAAATTAATAAACAAAGGCGTCATCTATATTGAGATTATTAAAAAACAATTGGAAAAAGGAAATGTGGATATTCTTGCCACATATGACAAATTAAAAAATTGCAGGGAGGAACTTCTCTAAAGTCCTTCCTGCAATTTGGTTTACGTAGTTCTATTTCTTTTTGTTATCTTTTTCTTTTGCTTTCCACTTGAAGTACTCTGCATCCAGATCCACCGTAACTTCCGGAATCTCTTTCTTTCCTTCGGCTGCATCTTCCTCCGGTTCTTCATCCTCTAAAGGAATTCCGGCTTTCTTAAAGTATTCCGGATTAATCCGGATTTCCGGCTTGATTGCCTGATATGGGGATTTCTTTTCTTCCCTCGGCTCTTTCTTCTCCTTTTCACGTTCCTTTTCCAGTTCGTGATTACGTTCTTCGATTAACTTCAGATACTTTTCGGTATCTACCATATCCTGAAGCTGGCTCTTAAGCTCTGACTGGTTCTCCCGGATAACCACCTTCTGGGTCTTCATATCATCCTGGGCTTTCTTCAGAATATCCTGAAGGGCATCTGTTGTATCCTGCATAATATGCTGTACCCGCTGAAGGGCATCATCGGTATACAACACAGCGGCTGCATAGACATCTTCAGCATTCCGGCTTGCTTTAAAAATCATGGCATCGCCTTTTTTGCGTGCCTCCCGTTCTGCCTTGTCCCTGCTCTGCTGTGTCACTTCATATTCATCCATCATCTCGTAAATACAGGCATTCAGATGATTGAGATATTCAAACATTTTCTTCTTCTCAACAATAATCTTCTCACCGGTATTGTCATAAAGTTCACTTCTGGATATTAATACATGTATATCCCGTAATACCCTCTCCAGTTTGTCCTGTGTACTCATGATATTCTCCCTTCACCTTGGCTATATATATCGTACAATGTCCGAGCCTGTCTCTGCAAGACCTAATTCCACCGGTTCTTCTCCCGCTGCTTCTAACAGTTCTACCACCCGGTCTGTATCTTCTTCTGCCACCAGTATCAGCATCCCGATTCCCATATTAAAAATATTTCTCATCTGCTCTTTGCTGATATTACCATCTTTATGCAGCATATCGTAAAGTGGTGGAATATCTTCTTCCCGCTGCTTTATCACTGCACCGGCAGCATTATGCATCAGAGTATGTACTGCCTTATCAATACCTCCATGAGCCACCTGTACGCAGGATTTGATTTCTATCTCACTCTGAAGCAATGCTTCCATGGCATCCCGGTACATACGGGTCGGTGCCAGAAGCAGATCTCCTAACGTAGAACCTAATGATTCATAATAGATTTCCATAGAAGTCTTCGTCAGATATAGTTTTCTCCGGGCTGCCACATAGCCGTTATTATGAAGTCCATTGGATGGAAGTCCAATAATAACATCTCCAGCTTTCACCTGTGCTATTCCTATTTTCTTCTTTTTCTCTACAACTCCGGCAATAAAGCCAACCAGATCATACTGGTCATAAGAGAAAATATCGGAAAGCTCCTTAATTTCACTTCCGGCATAAGTCACATTTCCCTGCCGGCAGCCATTTTCCATACCCTCTTCCATGTCCCGGATATATTCAAACTTGGGACGGGCACAGGAAATATTGTCATAAAAAAGAAGCGGTTTTGCTCCCATGGCATACATATCATTGATACAGACAGCTGCACAATCATAACCTACCGTGTCAAATCTCGACATTTCCGAAGCCAGCAGCAATTTTCCACTTACCGCATTAGTTCTTGATACCAGCATCGGCTCATCATATTTTAAGAACTCTCCCAAAGGTATTTCATTTGTCAATTCTTTTAAGTCAAACTTATCTCGCACTCTCTAACTACTCCAAACTTTTTTCATCTGTTCTATAGCATACCACACTTCCACTCATGTGTTAACTTTTTTTCAATTTTCTTCTGCGGATGCGGCGTATGACTTTGACAATCAATACGATTATGAAAATCAGAACAAGGAGTACCACAAGAACAACTCCCACAATCATTGCTGCATATTTATTCGGATTTTTCAGTCTTGCGCCAAGGCTCTTATCATCATCTACCACCTTGCGGTCATGAAGTCCGTTATAATATTCCGGCATCTCTGCAATACCATTTTCTCCTTCTTCAAAGGATTCCATATAGCGGGCAATGGATACCCATGCCTTTAATTCCTGGTCACCATCATAAATAATGCAGTCTTCAAAATCTTCTACTTTACTTCCATCTGCATTCTTTGGCACAATGGAAAGCAGTCCATATGACATATCCGTTACTGCACTAAGCATCTGGCCGCTGTAAAGGTCAGCTACGACGCAGTATAATTTGTCATCTTCAATTTCTTCTCTCTTATCATTCTTCGTCAGATATACATCTGTTACCCGGTTTAATATCAGACGGTTGGGATTATAGGTCATATTCAGTCCGGAGCAGTAAAGTCTTGCCGTTGTCATATAATCGGAAATGGAAGCATCAATCTCTGCTACCGTCTTTAATTCTTTTCCGGTCAGGTATACCTTAATCAGCGGGTAACCCGGCACACCATCTGCCCCGATTCCAAGGGAGAAGGAGTTAAAGACATCTGTTACCGTAATATCCCCCGGCACATAGGTATCACGGACAGTTCCGCTTGGAACGACTGCCACATCAATTTCTTCTCCATCATAATCCTTCGTATGGGTTGCCCCGTAAATATAGGCATCCGCCATAATATCTCCCAGATTATGTTCCGTATGCTTCGTATATAAATCATCTACTGACGCAAATTCATAATCATTTTCACACAATACTTCAGAAGCAGTGTATCCAAACTGTTTCAGGTAAGTATCATCAATATTGGCTTCAAAAGCATCTATCTTCTCCTGGGCCGCCTCATCTGCCTCAATATCCGGGCGAATCGGAATCAGATTATAATCCTCTACCTCCCAGCGTCCTTCGGCATTCTGGGAAAGGTGCATACTTCCTACATTAATGCCATATTCTCCGGCAGATACAATAGCTGTATTTCCTTCGATAATCGGCTCTTCCAATGTGGTATGGGTATGTCCGCTGATGATAACATCCAGCTCCGGCACTGCCTTTGCAAGAAGTTCATCCTCAGATTTCTTCGGGTCTTCACTGGTTCCACTGTGGGAGAGGCAGACAATCATATCCACATCTTCTTTTTCCTTTATGGCTGCCACAGTCTCCCTCACCGCCTCGATCGGATCTTTAAACTCAAGCGCACAGGTTGGTGCACAGGAAAGGGAATCCTTGCCGAATACTCCAAGCAATGCGATTTTTACACCGCCCTTCTCGATGACTTCATAATCCTTTACACCATAATGATCAAAGGCATCTTTTAAAAGCTGTCTCTCATCATTCATCTCTGACCAGTCAACATTACAGACCAGCAGGGACGGCACTACATCACCGCTGGCTGCCGCTGTATCAAGCATCTGCGCTAAGCCTTTGCTTCGATAATCAAATTCATGGTTTCCAAAGGTCGTTGCATCATAGCCAAGATAGCCTAACATCCGAAGCTCAGATGCCTCTTCTTCATAAACTGTCTGGAACAGTGTTCCCATGGAAAAATCACCACCGTCTACCACCAGTGTATCCGGATTTTCTTCCTTCTTCTCATCAATGACTGTTTTGATTCGTGCAAATCCGCCTGCTTCCACATTTTCTCCATCTACTACCGTACGGAAGCTGTTCAAATGGGAGTGGGTATCATGGGTAAATACGATATCCACCGACTTCGGCTTTTCTTCTGTTGCGGATGCTGTTGTTACCTGCAGACTGCATACCCCCATGCATGCTGCCAGTAATAGTGCTTGTAGCTTTGCTCTTATTTTTTGTCCCCTCATATTGTTCTCCTTTTTTTCTATTTTAGATGCGAAAGAAATTTTTAGGGTATTGTAATTTTGTTTTCTGGATTTATCCATTAGATTTTCTTTTAAGCAGAATACGCCTGCTTCTTTCAGACATTTTTGCTTTCTGCCGTTTTGTCTTTCTGGTTGCTTTGACCGGATACTTCCGACTGTCCGTCTGCTACGGATACCAACATTATGTCTGCAAGGGACTCTAAGAATTTCGATATACAATCTATATTTTGCGGCAACCGGCGCAAATTCACATCCATGTTCAGTTGCGCCTCGCTGGCACGTCCCTGCGCCAGCGTTGCCGGTTGCTGTCGAAATTCTAAGAGTCCCTAACAGACTGCATAAATGGTATCCGTATGCAGACGAACCGCCGGAAGTATACTATCAAACATTGGAAAGACAGGACGCTATAAGAAAAATAAAAATGTCTGAATTAGAAGCAGCTGTGTTCTGCTTTTGGAAATCGTTGGATAAATCCAGAAAACGAAAACAATACATAAAATCTCTTCCGTATCGAAATTCGTTTAAATACGGACTAACTCGTAGTTACGGGTTCCAAGTCCGATTTTTTCTGCATGCTCTACACAGGATTCCCAGTTGGTATCCGGATGCACCATATGAAAATGGTCTTTCTCATGAACATGCTGCATCTGTTCTTCCAATACACTGCCGTGTACTACCGGCTGCTTATTGCAGGCATCTGCACATGCCATGTCCAGTGCTACCGGATCGAAGGATGCAAACATTCCTACATCCGGGATAATAGGAATATCATTTTCTGGATGGCAGTCGCAGTTCGGTGACACATCACATACCAGCGAAATATGGAAACACGGGCGGTTCTGGCAGACTGCCTTGGAATACTCTGCAATCCGGTAATTCAAAAGATTGGATGCATCCCAGTTGGTTGGATTGACTGCGTCTTTTGGGCATACGCCGATACATCTGCCACAGCCCACACATTTATTTTCATCAATACCTGCCTTGCCATCTGTGATATGTGGTGCATCATGGGCACAGATTCTTACACAGGCTCCACAGCCTACACACAGGCTCTGGTCTACCGCCGGTTTGCCGGAGCAATGCATTTCCATTTTTCCGGCACGGGAACCACAGCCCATTCCAATATTTTTTAAAGCACCGCCAAATCCGGCCCCCTCATGTCCTTTAAAATGTGTCAGGGAAATAAATACATCTGCATCCATCACGGCTCTTCCGATTTTGGCTTCCTTCACATATTCCCCGTCTACCGGAACCAGTGCTTCGTCTGTTCCTTTCAGCCCATCTGCGATAATCACATGGCATCCGGTGGAAAATGGTGTAAATCCGTTTTCATATGCTGTATCCATATGATCCAGTGCATTCTTTCTGCTTCCTACATAAAGGGTATTGCAATCCGTAAGAAATGCTTTTCCTCCACATTCTTTTACAAGATCCACCACTACTTTGGCATAATTCGGACGCAGAAATGCAAGATTTCCTAACTCTCCGAAATGAATCTTAATTGCTGCATATTTATCTTCAAAATCAATATTTTTCATTCCAGCTGTAATACAAAGGCGACGCAGCTTCTGCAACAAATTTTCTGAGCCGCTGGTTTTAAAACTGGTATAGTATACTTTGGACGCTTCCATACGTTTTCCTCCTACTTGTTTTTACTTACTATTTACACACTTTTTATACTTCATATCATAATATAATCCGCCGCTTTTTTCAATAAAACGCAGACTGTTTTGTATCTTTGTGCGTTCCTAAAATTATTTCAGCACTCATCAAATCTGCATGCAGGTTTGAATTTTCTTCTATATATTCCACCAGAAAAAAAGCAGCATCCGGTTTCGTGGAATAAGACTTTCGCTTTTCCCCGATCGTGACGCTGCTTCTGTTATTTTTATATTGGCTACATTGCTTTTCTCTGTTCAAAATGTACTTCTGTCATCATTTCCGGATTCAGTACATGCTCTAAATCCGTTTCACTCATCAGCTTCCGTTCCAGAACGATTTCTCTTACACTCTTGTTCTCCCGGAGTGCTGTCTTTGCAATGTCGGCAGATTCCTTATATCCAAGATACGGGCAAAGTGCTGTGGAAATACCAACACTCTTGTCTACCAGACTGCGGCAGTGTGCCTCATTGGCTGTGATTCCATGTATACAATTCTTTGTCAGTGTCTCAACCGCTTCTTTTAAAGTATCGATGGAATCAAAAAGGCTGTAAAATACCACCGGCTCAAAAGCATTCAGTTCCATCTGTCCTGCCTCTGCCGCCATGGTAATTGCTGTGTCATTTCCAATGACATGGAACGCTACCTGGCTTACCACTTCCGGAATAACCGGATTTACTTTGCCCGGCATAATAGAAGAACCATTCTGTCTTGCCGGAAGGTTAATTTCACCAAACCCGGTTCTTGGTCCGGAGGATAACAGTCTTAAATCATTACACATTTTTGAAAGGTCTACGGCGCATGCTTTCAGTGCACCGGATACCATCACGAATCCATCCAGATTCTCTGTAGCATCAAATAAATCCTCTGCCTGCTTCAGTGGATAACCGGTTATCTTTGCCAGTGTCGGCACCACGTTAGATAAATATGCCGGAGAAACATTGATGGCAGTTCCAATTGCGGTTCCCCCCAGATTTACAGTAAACATTTCACATCTTACTTCTTTCAGCCGCTCATAATCACGTTTTACCATGGTTGCATAGGCATGAAAGGTCTGTCCGAGGCGCATCGGCACTGCATCCTGAAGCTGCGTTCTTCCCATTTTTAAGATTCCATCAAATTCTGCTGCTTTAATCCGAAGCTCCCTCTCCAGTCCATCCAGTTCTGCCAGCAACGGTTTTAACAGTTCCAGCACCGTAAGTTTTCCGGCTGTTGGAATCACATCATTGGTGGACTGGGACATATTCACATGGTCATTCGGATGAATCCGGCTATAATCACCTTTTCTTCCTCCCATCCATTCATTGGCACGGTTTGCCAGCACCTCGTTCATGTTCATATTGGCACTGGTTCCGGCGCCACCCTGAATAGCATCTACAATAAATTCATCGGCAAAACATCCACGAATCACTTCATCACAGGCTCTTATAATTGCTTCTGCCTTATCTGCCGGAAGAGCCAGCGCATTCCGATTACTCTGTGCCGCTGCCTTCTTTACTTTTGCAAGGTTGCGGATAAATACAGGATGCAGACTCTGTCCTGTAATCGGAAAATTCTGTTTTGCCCGCAAAGCCTGTACGCCATAATAAGCCTCCTTTGGCACTTCCATTGTTCCAATTGAATCGGATTCCATACGCATTTCTTCTGTCATGATGTTTCCCTCTCTCTTTCTTATTTTTTAGCCCTACTTAGTAACGCAAATAGCGTCAAGACAGTCTTATCCTGTCCTGACGCCATTGTCACAAGGGTTTGTTTTCAATTTTTATTTTTTGTTTTTTGGTTCTGTCAAAGACTAGCACTCTTTGACCAGAAGGTAAATAGTTTTAAGTTAAAACGTGCTTTATATTTGTTTTTTGCTTGTTTTTGATTAATTATTTTAATATTGTTTGTTGTTTTCTTTATTTTCTTAAGTATCTGTCTTTTCAGAGAAATACTTTTGTGCTACAATGAGTGAAAGCAAAACGCTGTATGAGAACGAAAGGAGCCTTTATGGAAAAAGAATTAGACAACATTGACAAAAGCATCATCCGGATCTTACAGGAAAATGCCCGCACTCCGGTCAAGGATATTGCAAAGGAAGTCTTTTTATCTTCCCCGGCGGTTTCTGCCCGGATTGAGCGGTTGGAAAAACGAGGGATTTTAACCGGCTATCATGCCACTGTAAATCCCATGCTCTTTGGCTATCACATTAAGGCTTTCATTAATCTTGAGGTGGAACCGGCACAAAAAAAGGAATTCTACCCTTTCATCGATAGAATTCCCAATGTGATTGAATGTAATTGTGTCACCGGTGATTATGCCATGCTGGTGGAAGTCATGTTTCAGACTACCATCCAGCTTGACCACTTCATCAACGAACTGCAGCATTTCGGACGAACCAAAACACTAATTGTATTCTCTACTTCTGTGGAGCACCGCGATGTGCCCGTGAACTGATGAATTTTGCAATTCCTTCCACCCCGATTGTCAGGTAACGGAACAGTGACTCTGCAGCAAAAGCAAATACAATCATCAGAAGAATACTAATCTTAGACATCTGGCTCATGGCAAATAACTGGTTTAAGCAGATGCCGCAGAAAAGCAGCCCGGCGATATTAAAAATTAAAATTCCATATTTAAACTTATTCATCGGATGGCTGATTTTAATCAGAATCATAAATCCTACAACACATAAAAGCATGGTGGATGCAGTTGCCACATCGGAAGCAGGTATAGAAAATACTTCTCCGCAGACTACCAGCGAACCAACGATTAATACATCGGTCAGTCCTGCCGGAAATGCTTTTAATAATACTTTCCGTAAAAACCGTCCTTCAATACGGTTGCAGTTTGGCTCCAATGCCAGTAAGAATCCCGGTGCCCCAATGGTAAACATACTGATGAGGGAAATCTGTGCCGGCTCTAACGGATAAGTAATTGTCGATACCACTGCAAAGATTGCCATTAACAGAGAGAATATATTTTTTACCAGAAACAGGCTGGCAGAACGCTGCACATTGTTTACTACCTGCCGTCCTTCTGATACCACATCCGGCATATGGGCAAAATCGGAATCTAAAAGAACTACCTGCGCCGCCTGTGCTGCTGCTTCACTTCCGGACGCCATCGCCACGCTGCAATCCGCATCCTTCATTGCCAGAATATCGTTAACTCCATCGCCGGTCATTGCTACGGTATGTCCCGCATCCTGCAATGCATGTACCAGCTTCTGCTTCTGTTTCGGAGTTACCCGTCCAAATACGGTATAGCGGTCTGCCGCATCATAAATTTTCTCATCGGTATCCAGTGTGCCTGCATCCACATATTTCTCCGCATGCTCGATTCCGGCACATCGTGCCACTTCGGATACGGTCTCCGGGTTATCACCGGAAATTACTTTCACTGCTACACCCTGAGTCTTAAAATAACCAAAGGTCTTCTTCGCATTTTCACGAATTGGATTGGAAAGAATCACATAACCCAGCGGCTCCGGTTTTTCGGTCAGGGTTCCCTTGATATCACTGCCCGGATATTTTGCCAGCAAAAGCACACGATAACCTTTTTTCGTATATTCCCTGATTTCATCTGCAATTTCTTCAAAGGCATTTCCCATCACAAATTCCGGCGCACCCAGAAGATATTTTCCATCCTCAAATACAACGCCACTGTATTTTGTTGCAGAAGTAAACGGCATAACCTCCAGTGCTTTCCGCCGGGCAGCCATAAAGGTCTGTACTTCCGCTGTTTTATCTTTATTGCTGTCGGTATCACTATCTCTATCCTTATCTTTGCCCTTCCGCTCCAGATGATCACGAATTGCTTCCATAGTAGCATTATTATCCGGCACTGCTGACGCATAATCCCGAAGCAGAGACTGAAGAAATGTATTTTCCGCATCCTTCGCCGGAACAATTTTTGCCACTTCCATACCGGCTTCCGTTATGGTTCCGGTTTTATCGACACAGAGCACATCAACTCTTGCCAGTGCTTCGATACTCTTCATGTCATGGAGCAGTACATGCCGTTTTGCCAACCGCATGGTTCCAAGTGCCAGAGCTATGGTTGTCAGAAGATACAAGCCCTCCGGTATCATTCCGATAATTGCTGCCACCATGGAAACGATGCTCTTCTGGAAAGTCTCTCCATTTACGATATAGCCCTGCCAGAATAAAATGATTCCAATCGGAATAATCACAATACCAATCCATTTTACCAACTGGTTAATAGAGCGAATCATCTCGGACTGTTCTTCATTTCCCATCGCTTTTGCTTCTGCAGTCAGCCTGGAAATGTAAGAATGCTTTCCTACCTTCTCCAGTCTCGCATAACATTCTCCGGATACCACAAAGCTTCCGGACATCAGCCTGCTTCCCGGTGTTTTCTCAATTTCATCGGCTTCTCCGGTCAGCAATGATTCATTTACCTGAATCGTACCTTCCAGAACAACGGCGTCTGCACAAATCTGGGTTCCTGCAGTCAGTAAAATGACATCATCCTTCACCAGCTGCTCCGATAAAATTTTCTTCTGCTCTCCATCCCGGATAACAATGGCATGGGGTGCATTCAGAAGGCTCATCTTATCTAAGACTTTCTTCGCCCGCAATTCCTGAATAATTCCAATCAGCGTATTTCCGATGATGATTGGCAGGAAAGTCAGGTTCCGGAAAGAACCGACCACACAAAGCAGAATCGTAATGACCAAGAAAATAAAGTTAAAGTATGTAAATACATTGGACTTTACGATTTCCTTTGTGCTCTTCTCTGTGCTGATGTCTGTTTTATTTACAAATCCTTCTATAAAGCGTTCTTCTACTTCTTCCTTTGATAATCCCCGCAGGATACGTTTTTCTTCCGGCATTCTGTTTTCACTCATAAACTGTTTCTTCATCCTTTTCATTCTGTTTGAAATTCATTATATAGCTTTCCCCTATGGTATGGTATAAATATTTTCTTAAATTATTATAAACTATGTAGAAACCTCTCTTAAAACATATCCCCCTTTTTCACTCTACCGGAAAGCAATTTCCTGTAAAGGAAACAAAGAATGTGCCTCGGCACATTCTCGCGCCTGCGGCGGTCGCTTGCGACATCTACCTTATACGCCGCAGTGTGCATCCTCGCGGAGCGTTTTTTACTTTACAGGAAAGTAATTTCCTGTAAAGTAAAAAATACCCTCTCTACCGTTTTCTACGGTAAAGAGGGTACCTTCCTTACATCATATTTTATCTTTTGTATACACCGTTTTTAATGTTTCACTTCAATTCGCACCAGCGCCTTACGCAATGCAAATTCCGCACGGAGCATATCTGTATCTGCAGCCTTAGCTGCAATACGGGCTTCGGCACGCTCTTTTGCTGCCTCGGCACGCTTCTCATCGATTTCATCCGGCCACTCGGCAATCTCTGCCAGCAGTGTTACCTTATCGCCCAAAATCTCTGCAAAGCCTGCATGAACCGCAGCTTCTTTTACATCTTCGCCATTGGTAATGGTCACAACACCGGGAGCAAGCACCGTTGTCAGCGGAATGTGGTCCGGATAGACACCGATTTCTCCTTCTGTTGTATTGAATTCTATCATGGTTGCTTCCCCGGTATAAAAGATTCGCTCCGGGGTAATGATTTCTACCTCAAATGCTTTCTTCTCGTCTGCCATGGCTTCACCCCTTACTTCATACGGGCACGTACTTCGTCAATACTTCCGGCATTCAGGAAATAGCTCTCCGGTACATCATCATGCTTTCCTTCTAAGATTTCACGGAAGCCGCGGATGGTCTCGGCTACCGGTACATATTTTCCATCAAGACCGGTAAACTGGGTTGCTACGAAGAATGGCTGTGACAAGAAACGCTGTACTTTTCTTGCACGGCTTACTACCAGCTTGTCCTCTTCTGACAGCTCATCCATACCAAGAATTGCAATAATATCCTGTAATTCTTTATATTTCTGAAGAATCTCCTGTACTCCACGGGCTACTTCAAAATGCTCCTGCCCTACAATACGAGGGTCAAGGATTCTGGATGTAGAACCAAGTGGGTCTACTGCCGGATAAATACCAAGCTCTACGATAGAACGATCCAGTACAGTAGTGGCATCCAGATGGGCAAATGTAGTTGCCGGAGCCGGATCAGTAAGGTCATCCGCCGGTACATAGACTGCCTGAACGGATGTAATGGAACCATTCTTGGTAGAAGTGATACGCTCCTGCAATGCACCCATCTCAGTCTGTAAGGTCGGCTGGTATCCTACTGCGGAAGGCATACGTCCTAACAGTGCAGACACCTCAGAACCTGCCTGTGTGAAACGGAAAATGTTATCAATGAATAACAGTACATCCTTTCCACCTTTATCACGGAAATACTCCGCCATGGTAAGTCCGGTAAGACCTACACGCATACGTGCTCCAGGCGGCTCGTTCATCTGACCGAATACCATGGTGGTCTTATCAATAACTCCGGATTCCTTCATTTCATAATAAAGGTCATTTCCCTCACGGGTACGCTCACCTACACCGGTAAATACGGAATATCCACCATGCTCGGTTGCGATATTATGAATCAGCTCCTGAATCAATACGGTTTTTCCTACTCCTGCACCACCGAAAAGTCCGATTTTTCCACCCTTCTGGTAAGGGCAGAGAAGGTCAACAACCTTGATTCCTGTCTCTAACATTTCTGTAGAAGTTGCCTGTTCATCAAAGCTTGGGGCTTTCCGGTGAATCGGCATATATTCCACATCCTGTGGTGGAGCCTCATTATCAATTGGCTCGCCTAATACGTTAAACATTCTGCCTAAGGTATGCTCGCCGACCGGCACGGAAATCGGTGCACCGGTTGCCTCTGCATCCATACCACGGATTAAGCCGTCGGTAGGTCCCATGGCAATACAACGTACGACATCATCTCCTAAATGCTGTGATACCTCTACTACCAGAACTTCACCATCTTTTCTGGTAATACGGATTGCTTCGTTGATTGCCGGAAGCTTTCCTTCGGTAAATTTAATATCCAATACAGCACCTATTATCTGAGTGATTTTTCCAATATTTGTTTCTGCCATCTTTTTCTATCACTCCTTATTCTCTATTCTTATGGATATGATTAAGAAATTGCCGATGCTCCGGCTATAATCTCTGTCAGCTCCTGTGTAATGGAACCCTGACGGGCACGATTGTACTTCAGTGACAGGTCACTGATCATATCCTCTGCATTGCTGGTTGCAGAATCCATTGCCTGCATTCTTGCACCATTTTCACTGGCTACTGCTTCTACCAGTGCTCCATAAAGAAGGCTCGTTACATACTTTGGTATGATTAAATTAAGCGCCTCCTCCTGGTTTGGTTCATAATTCATCAGCACATTATCTTCTTCCTGCTCCGGCATATCTTCGATATCCACCGGAAGAAGCTTGATTAATTTCGGCTCATGTACCACCGTATTCTTAAAATGTGTATAAGCAAGGTAAATTTCGCCAACTTCACCTTTTTCATAGGCTGCCAGCACTTCCCTTGCCAATGCGGACGCCTCATCATAAGCCGGTGTCTCTATCAGCTCCGGAAGTTCCTTTACAATGGAATATCCCTTATGTTCTAAGGACTCTCTTCCCTTATTACCAACTGCATAAATGGAAAGCTTGTCCTTTGGAAGGTCACTCTCTGTAATCAGCTTTACGACATTCGCATTATAGCCTCCTGCCAGTCCACGGTTCGAGGTAATTACAATCACTGCCTTCTGCCCGGAATCTTTACCGGTAAGGTAAGGATGATTGATGGAACCGCTCTTTGCCAGCATGGAAGTTACGGTCTGATACATATAATTAAAATACGGATTTGCCTGTTCTGCATGTCCCTTCGCTTTCTGCAGTTTTACGGTAGAAACAAGCTTCATGGCCTTTGTAATCTGCTGTGTGCTGGAAATACTGCTTTTGCGCCGCTTTATATCACGCATGGACGCCATAGTCTCTCACCGCCTTTTACCATATTACATGCCTATTTGAAATCTTTCTTACATGCTTCAATTGCTGTAATTAATTTCTGCTCTGTTTCTTCGTCTAACTGTTTTGTTTCACGAATGGATTCGAAAATCTCCGGATACTTGGTATCAATCAGTTCTAACAATGCTTTTTCAAATGCCAGAATCTCATCCACCGGAATATCCAGTAAATATTTCTTGGTTGCAGCATAAATAATTGCTACCTGTTTTTCCACCGGCATCGGCTGATACTGTGGCTGTTTCAACATTTCACGGATTCTTTCGCCCTGTGCTAATTTCTCTTTGGTATCAGCATCCAGCTCAGAACCAAACTGTGCAAATGCTGCCAGCTCACGATACTGTGCCAGCTCTACTCGGATTGGTGCTGCAATCTTCTTGATTGCCTTAATCTGCGCAGCTCCACCAACCCGGGATACGGAAAGTCCTGCATTGATTGCCGGACGGAAACCAGCGTTAAACATATCTGTTTCCAGATAAATCTGACCGTCTGTAATGGAAATTACGTTGGTCGGAATGTATGCGGATACGTCTCCTGCCTGTGTCTCGATAATCGGCAGTGCAGTCAGGGAACCTCCACCCAAAGCATCGGAAAGTCTTGCTGCACGCTCTAATAATCTGGAATGCAGATAGAATACGTCTCCCGGATAAGCCTCACGTCCTGGTGGTCTCTTAAGCAGCAAGGAAAGGGTACGGTATGCAGCAGCATGTTTACTCAAATCGTCATAAACGATTAATACATCCTCTCCGTTCTCCATCCACTCTTCACCAATTGCACATCCTGCATACGGTGCAATATACTGTAATGGTGCCAGCTCACTTGCTGTTGATACAACAACTGTGGTATAGCTTAATGCACCGAATTCTTCTAATGTTTTTACCAGGGATGCTACGGTAGATGCTTTCTGACCGATGGCAACGTAAATACATTTTACGCCCTGTCCCTTCTGGTTAATGATGGTATCAATTGCAATTGCCGTCTTACCGGTCTGCTTATCTCCGATGATAAGCTCACGCTGTCCACGTCCAATCGGCACCATGGAATCGATTGCCTTAATACCGGTCTGTAATGGTGTATCTACAGATTTTCTGGAAATAACACCGGATGCCACACGTTCAATCTGGCGGTATTTCTCCGTCTCAATCGGTCCTTTTCCATCAATCGGCTGACCCAGCGCATTTACTACTCGTCCCAGTAATGCATCTCCGACCGGAACCTCTACTACACGTCCGGTGGTCTTTACGGTATCACCTTCGTTGATGGAACGCTTATCTCCTAACAGAACCGCACCTACATTATCTTCCTCTAAGTTCAGCACCATTCCATATACTTCGCCCGGGAATTCCAAAAGTTCTCCCTGCATTGCATTTTCAAGGCCGTGAATTCGTGCAATTCCATCTGCCACCTGAATGACAGTTCCTACGTCTGCCACTTCCAACTGGGATGCATACCGCTCGATCTGCTCTTTGATAACGGAACTGATTTCTTCTGGTTTCAATTTCATGAAGCGGTTTCACCTACTTTCAACTGTATTTTGGATAATTCACTGGTTAGCTTCTGCAGCCTGGTTTTGATACTGCTGTCCACTACCCTGTCTTTTATGCGGATGACCATGCCTCCAATGAGTGATGCATCCACCTCATAATTCATTTCAATTTCTACATAATGTGTGGTTTCTAATAGTTTCTTTACGATTTCGTCTTTCTGCTGCATTGACAGCTCCATCGCAGAAATGACATATGCCGTTCCGATATTTTTATATTCTTTTACGGAATCCACAAAGCATGCAAATACGCTTTCCATATCTTTAAAGTGGTCTTTTTCTATCAGCTGGCACATCAATCCCACGATCTCGTCCGCGGTCTTTCCCTTGAATATGTTTTCAATAATCTGAATCTTCTCTTCTTTTACAATCTGTGGATGATTCATCAATTTTGCCAGTTCCTCATTCTCATGGAGAATCTCAAGAAGTGCTTTCGCATCTTCTAACCAGGCATCTTCACATCCCTTTTCCACGGCGAGTTCAAACAATGCATCTGCGTATGTTTTGGAAACTAATTTTGCCATGTTGTATCACCCATCTCTTTCAAGGTTTCTTCCACGAGGGCATCCTGTATTGTTGTATCAATGGATGCGGCTACCACTTTGCCTGCCATCATAGATGCAATTTCTATCATTTCCTGTTTCATCTCATCCATCACGCGTTTTTTCTCCAGTTCTGCCTCTTCATTGGCACGCCGGATAATCCGCGCAGCCTCTTCCTTTGCCTCGCCAATGATGCGGTTCTCATTGCGCAGGGCTTTGGTTCTGGCTTCACTTAAGATAACCTCCGCCTCTTTATCGACGTTCTTAAGCTTCTCTTCATACTGCTGTCTTAATTCTGCTGCTTCTGCCTGGTCGCTTGCCGCAGATTCCAGTTCCGTCTTTATCTTCTCCTGACGTCCCTTTAACATCTTACGAACCGGCTCGAAAAGGTTATAAGACATTACGGTAAACAATACGAAAACGGATATCGCCATAAGGATGGTATCATGCAATAACTGAAAATCAAGATTAAATAATCTGGTCATTTTCTTCCTGCTGTGCCTCCTTTCTTTTCGTAATCATTTCTTCGCACTTTATACCAGTGGTTTTACGAAAAGCAGAAGCATTGCAATCAACAGACCATAAAGACCGGTAGTCTCTGCTACTGCCTGTCCAAGAAGCATGGTTGACATAATATCTCCTTTTGCTCCCGGGTTACGGCCTACAGCTGCTGCTGCGTGTCCTGCTGCAATACCCTGTCCAATACCAGGTCCGATACCTGCGATAACTGCAAGTCCTGCACCAATTGCTGAGCATGCTAAAATTAAATCCTGTCCTGTAATGTTCATAATTATAAATCCTCCTTATACTGTTCTATTCTGTTTCCATCTGCTGGTTCACATATGTCATAGTCAACATACAGAATACATACGTCTGAATTGCTCCTGAGAACAAATCAAAGTACACATGAAGCGCCGCCGGCCAGACAATTGCAATCTTGGACAACAGTCCATAGACCAATGCCATCATTACGGTTCCTGATAATACGTTTGCAAACAAACGAAGTGACAGGGAAATCGGCACGGCAATCTCGCTGATGATATTGATTGGCAGCCACAGTGGCAGCCATGGTGGTAACGGCGAACACATATCTTCCCAGATTTTCTTTGGTTTCTGGTACTTTATCTGGCAGATATGGATAAGCGAAAAGGTGATAAGTCCCAACGCCAGTGTCGTTCCATAATCTGCGGTAGGCGGTCTTAGCCCGAATAATCCAGATATATTACTCATGAGAATAAAGATAAAAATGGTGCTGATGTAATTCACCAGCTTCGGTGCATTTTTCCCCATGACACCGTCAACCACGCCATCTAATTTTTCCACCATAAGTTCTACTACATTCTGGAATCCGCCCGGTACCTCCGTTGCCGCTTTCATCTTGTGTTTTACAATAAACGAAAAGGCAATCAGTATCAGCATGATTATCAGAATACATACATGAGAAGTAGTAATCCATACCTCATGTCCGAAAATCTTATAGGAAAACAGTCCATGAATCATAAAATCTATATCCTGGGCACCCGCTGCTAAAATTCCGTTATCCACGCTTTCACCTCCTTATATTATATTTTTCTTCACCCTAAGAAGATTCATCACCTCTCCCTAAAAGTTTTAAAATTACTTTATGTGTAAAGGGTTGAACGTAAGCTCCAACCTTCAATCCCATTACTCCCACAAATGCTACAATCACATTGCCTATTTCAAAGTATGCCGTAGCAAAAAAGACTGCTACAACTACGAGATACCGCAGCACATACTGCAATGCAATCCGTCTTGTCCTTCCGGATTCTGCCATATCCATACTGTCCCGCAGAACCACTGCCATATGGATTGCCATTCCGATTGCGGTTGCTGCTCCAATCAGAAGGCCGTTGGAATATCCCAATTTGTCCTTTACAAACCAGATACCGGTAAATTCCACCACAATTTCGTATATAAGGATTCCCAGAATCAATTCCGGTAATGCATCATTTATCCTTTTTAACATCTGATTTAACCTTTCCCGTGTCTTTTTTCTGCCAAAGCCTCTGTGCCATCCGGTAGCAATTCTGGAATCCCGCTGCCGCCCCAAGGAAAAACAGCAGAATCACCAGCCACGGATGCCCGTATCTTCGGTAAATAAAAACCCCGAGTCCAACACATAAAAAAATAGGAACTATCATGTTGATACCGAACTGCATGATTAAAATCAATGAATCATACACTTTATTTCTGTTCTTCATGAATAGCTCCTTCCCTTACATTTTCGTGAAACGCTCTGCAAAACGTGCCAGCATGATGACTCGCTTACGCTCATTATATCATTTTTGAGGAAATTGTCTATAAAGATTTTATGAAAAATGTCTATAAATCAGCTTTACGATTTTACAATTTTACATATTTTTAACAAATATTACCAGAACATTTTTCCCTTACCTTCGTCATTTGTTCAATTGGTTGTAAACCTCTGCAATTGATTGTTTTCTCGCCTGTCCATTACAAGGTAATGTTTATTTCCCGGTTGGTGTGGGTGTACTGATAGTAGCGCACGCCTGCCGCATCTAACATCCGTTTGGAAGCAATAACTGCCGGAGTATTCTGGTATTTGTCGCTGTCATATACGATAGTCTTGATTCCAGCCTGAATGATTGCTTTGGCACATTCATTACACGGAAACAGTGACACATACATTTTCGCTCCCTCCAATGAACCACCCCGGTAATTTAAAATTGCATTTAATTCGCTGTGGGTAGTATAGAAATATTTATTTTCCAGGGGTGCTCCTTCTCTCACCCACGGAAATTCATCATCGGAGCAGCCCTTCGGCAGTCCGTTGTATCCCATGGAAAGGATCTTGTTATCCTCACTGACAATGCAGGCTCCCACCTGTGTATTCGGGTCCTTGGAGCGCATTCCGGATAACATTGCCACGCCCATAAAATATTCATCCCAACTAATATAGTCTTCCCGTTTCTGGCTCATTTTATTTCCTCCTTGCTGCGGTTTTTCTGTTGCTATTTTACCATATTTTTTTATGGTTTTATACGGTTTCTGTGAGATTTTTACGGAAATGACACAGTTCTTAGCTGAATAAAGTACTTGCCGGGGCGAAGCCCGCTTCCTTCACTTGGGATACATGATAAAGGCTGTTAGGGGCACTTGGAATTTCGTCTGTTTCTAGGCAACACCGGCACAGGGATGTGCCGGTGAGGTGCAGATGAACATGGATGTGAATTTGTACCGGTTGCCGGAATAGACTGTATCTTTTTCGAAATTCTTAGTGTCCCTTGCAGGCTTTATGCCGTATTCAAAGTGAAGGATGTGGACTGCGCCAGACAGTAATGTAAAAAAGGGTTCTTAAGCCATTCAACTTAAGAACCCTTCACATTTCATGTATCTTTGAACTTATTTTGTTCCGAATATTCTGTCTCCTGCATCACCAAGTCCTGGTACAATATAGCAGTGCTCATTCAATTTCTCATCTAATGCTCCGATATAAATGTCTACGTCCGGATGTGCTTCCTGCATTGCCTTTACGCCCTCTGGCGCTGCAATGATACACATAAAGCGGATGTTCTTTACACCTCTGTCTTTTAACATCTGGATGGCTGCTATAGAAGAACCACCGGTTGCCAGCATCGGATCTACAACAAATACTTCACGCTCATCGCAATCCTCCGGAAGCTTGCAGTAATATTCTACCGGTTTTAATGTCTGTGGGTCACGGTAAAGTCCGATGTGTCCGACTTTTGCTGCAGGAATCATTGCAAGCATTCCGTCTACCATTCCAAGACCTGCACGCAAGATTGGTATCACTGCCAGTTTCTTTCCTTTTAACTCTTTTACAGTTGTCCTGCAGATTGGAGTCTCGATTTCGATATCGGTAAGTTTCAAATCCCTGGTTGCCTCGTAGCACATTAACATAGCGATTTCGCTGATTAATGTACGGAACTCCTTAGAACCCGTTTCTTTTCTTCTTATCCAGCCGATTTTATGCTGAATCAGTGGATGATCCATTACAAATACTTTTGACATATCATTCTCCTTCGTTTAATAATTTCACTAATTTTTTTATACTCTTATTCATGGTCTCAAAGCAAAGCCCGTATGACTGAAGTGTGCCGCCGTAAGGATCTAAGATTTCCAGTTCATCCCCTACTAACTCCGTCAGTACCTGGACATTTTCTTCCTTCGCCTCCGGAAACATTTCCAATAATTTCTGTCTCTGCTGTGCTTCCATTGTAAGCACCAATGTATCTTCGCCAAAATCCCCTGCTGTAATCTGGCTTGACATAAAACCTTCCATGTTAATGCCATTGCTTATCATAACAGCTTCTGCCTTCTGATTCAGTGGTTCCGGGAATAATACCACAAGGCCTCTCACTAACACTTCTACCGGATGATTCAGGGAATATTCCCGAAAAATACCGGCCGCCATGGGTGCCCTGCATGTTCCGCTTTCCGCCACGAATACAATGCGATCGTATGGCTTCATAAAAACCTCCTCTAAACTGTAATCACCTGATGTCCTGCAGCCTTCAGCAGACGATTCATAATTGCCTGCCCAATACGCGGAGTTGCAAAACTCTCGGAGTAAATAATATCTACTTCTTTCTCATCAAAGTCCCGCAACAGTTTATACAAATGCTTTGCAATTGCATCCTCATCACTGCGTGCACCAATACTTACCACTTCGCCTTCCGGATAACGGTCTATCGTTTCGTCTGTTCCGATGACTCCTACCTTCTTTCCCAGCAGAACCGCTTCCTTTGCCAAAGCATTAATCTTTGCTACTACCTTCTCTTCTTCTCCATCTACCAGAATCAAATCTGCTTTCGGTGCATAATGCTTATATTTCATTCCCGGTGCTTTCGGCTTCTGCAGCGAATCCGAAGCAATAATTCCAGGATCCATTTTCACTTCCCCGATTACCTTTTCTAACATTTTCGGTGTAATATAGCCCGGTCTTAAAATCATTGGTATGTCTTCTGTCAGATCAACAATCGTGGATTCAATTCCAATTCCCACAGGACCCCCATCCAGTATCATCGGAATTCTGCCATCCATATCAAATGCTACATGCTCTGCCAGAGTCGGACTCGGTTTACCGGATGTATTGGCACTCGGTGCTGCAATATATCCACCGCTTCTCCTGATCAGTTCCAGTGCAACCGGGTGATTTGGCATGCGGACTGCCACCGTATCCATCCCCCCCGTAGTTTCATATGGAACCTTATCATTCTTGCGCACAATCATGGTCAGCGGTCCCGGCCAGAATGCATCTGCAAGTTTCTTTGCTTCTTCCGGCATCTCCTGTGCGATTTTCTCCATGTCTGAAAATTCTGCCACATGGACAATCAAAGGATTATCAGATGGTCTTCCCTTTGCCGCATAAATTTTCTTCGATGCCTCTGCACTCAGTGCATCTGCGCCCAGTCCATATACCGTCTCAGTTGGAAATGCCACCAGCCCTCCATCCCGGATAATTGCGGCTGCACGTTCCAGTGCTTCTGTATCCATATTATTCTGATCTATTTTTATCACTTCTGTTTTCATAACGCTTATTATATCACGTTCCCTTTATGTGTTCAAGAACTGGAATTGTTTTCAAAATCCATTTCCATCGAAAATCGAAAACACCCGAAAACCGCACTTCCTACTTGCTATGTAGCCCTAAGTGTGGCATAATCAGTATGTTCACTAGAATATTATGGAAAGGAGTTTCCAGATGAAAATTACAAAAAGCGAATTTGGCATGACCAAAGATAATAAGCCGATTTCCCTTTATACTATTGAAAATGCATCCGGTGCTTCCGTTACACTTTCGGATTATGGATGTCGTATTATTAAGATTATGGTTCCGAATAAAGAGGGAAAACTGACCGATGTAATTTTAGGCTTAATGAATGCCGATGAGTATCTTGCTGATGATGCCAGCCTGGGAGCTGTTGTCGGTCGATGCGCCAACCGTATCGCCAAAGGGCACTTTACCTTAAATGATAAAGAATACAATCTTGCCATTAATAATGGGCCAAACCACCTGCATGGTGGTCCTACGGGATTTGGTCAGCGTGTATGGACCGGAAAAATTACAGATGATAAAGTTACTTTTACCCGCATTTCTCCGGATGGAGAAGAAGGTTATCCGGGTAACCTTACAGTTTCCGTTACCTACGGATGGTCTGAAGACAATGAATTATCTATTGTTTACGATGCAGCCTGTGATCAGGATACTGTATTCTCTGTTACCAGCCATGGTTATTTCAATCTGAATGGGGAAGGAAACGGTACCGTATTAGATCAGGAATTACGCATTGATGCAGATGCGATTACAGAACTGGATGACACACAGTGTCCTACCGGTGCATTTCTCTCTGTGGAGGGAAGCCCATTTGATTTCCGTGAGATGAAGAAAATCGGTGACGGCATTCACTGTGACAATGCCCAGTTAAAATTAGGTGGTACTTACGACCATAACTTTGTAATCAACGGGGATGGCTTAAGAGAGGCGGCTGTTTTACAGTCTAAGGAAAGCGGCATACGGATGACCTGCTTTACCGACCAGCCGGGTGTACAGCTCTATGTCCCTTGTTATACCCTTCATCAGAAAGGAATTGATGGCAAAGATTATCCGCCATATTCCGCAGTATGTTTAGAGACACAGCATTATCCAAATGCAATTAATATCGAACATTTCCCTTCTGTTGTTTTAAAAGCAGGCGAGAATTTCCGTTCCAAGACACTCTATCATTTTTCTGTGATGGGCTAAACCCGGAAAAAATATAAGAACGCAAAAGATTCCAGACCATTATGGCTGGAATCTTTTTTGTAATCTTTCTTTATTTCTGATGCATTTCAATGCTGTTTCACTTTCTGTTTTTCTGTATCTGCAGTCTCATTACTCATGCCGGCTTCTTCTGTATCTGCTGTTTCATTGCCCAGACAGTCTAGAATTCCATCTGCAATAGCTTCTGCCACTGCCTCCTGATATTCCCCGGTAGATAATTTCGCGGCCTCCTCAGAATTACTTAAGAAGCCGCATTCTACGATTACCGTAGGATATGCCGTTTTTTTCAGGAGATAATAACTCTCATTGGCTTTTGCTTCCCGCTTATTTTCCGTATCCAGATGCGACCGCAGGCTTTCCTGCATAATCCCGGCAATTTTTCTGCCCTCCTCGGACTGTCCAAAATAGAAGCACTGAGCTCCGCTTATGGACTCTTCCGTATAACTGTTCTGATGGACACTTATGGTAAATAACGGCTTCGCCTCATCAATCAGCCGGCAGCGGTTACGCATATCTGCCACCTTTTTGCTGCCGCTCTCCCCTTTATCAAGACTTTCGTCTGTCTCCCGGGTCAGAATCACTGTTATATTTTCTTTTTCCAGACGGGCTTTTACCTTCTTTGCAATGGCAAGGTTAATGTCCTTTTCCAGTTCGCCGTGAATCCCGATTTTGCCTGGGTCATCACCGCCATGGCCTGCGTCCACAACGATACATGGCTTTTCTTCTGCTGCCCGCATGCTGCTTACCAGCACTGCTCCTTCTTTTGATAACAGGCATACTGCCACCAGTAGAAGAACTGCCATATATAATTCCATTCTTTTTTTCAAACCACACTTCCTAATTTTTTTCTTTATAATAAATATGAAAGTGCCGGCTCAATTATCCTGTTTTATCTGTTAATCTACTTTAAACTTCGCAATTTCTTCGGTAATCTCTACTACAATCCGTTTCAGTTCCTGTCCGGCTTCCACTACTTTGTCGCCATCCCTGGAGAATTCTTCGGAAATATCCATAACAACTTTTTCACGGGCCTCTCCTTTGCGGTTTTACACTTTAGTTATTTGTATATTTTATAATGGTATCCCAGATACTGTCTGTCTCAAAGCCAAGCTTCCAGAAAGATATTCCCGCCAGTTTATTTGACTTCATGACTTCTAACTTCTTCTCAAGGGAAGCTGCGTCTTCTATCCAGACTTTATAGGTAACCCCATCATTTACATATTCTGCGTAATTCTGCCCATCTTCTTCCGACCAGGTCGGCGTTGCTCCATTTAATTCCAGACGTTTCTGTACCGTATCCATTCCAACAGCTTCGCTGGTCAAATCATATGGTACATAGTCCTCTGCTGCTGCAGCTGTTGTATCTTCTTCATCATCTGCCTTTGGTGTCTCTGCCCATATTCTTGTATAAAATGGACATCCCAGAATGATCTGGTCTGCAGGTACTTCCTTTAAGGTATCGGCTACTCCGTTGGTTACAAATCCAATGGATGCAACTGATCCTTCATCTGAGCCGGCATAATGCTCATCATATCCCATAATCACTACATAATCCGCAAAATTTGCCTGCTCTTCCCGGTCATAAAATGCGGTATAAGCACTCGGCACATAGTTGTCCACGGATAATACCACGCCGTTGTTTGCACATTTTAAGGAAAGTTCGCGGATAAACTGGATATAGCTGTCTCCCACTGCTTCACTGTTTAAGGATTCAAAATCCAGATTGATTCCATCCAAATCGTACTGGATTGCTGCTGAAATAATCTGATTGACCAGATACTGTCTGGTAGAGGTATGGGTCAGAACAGCAGCTGTGTCCACTTCCTTATTTTCAAGATTGCTTACCAGTCCCCAGACCTCAATATTATTCTGATGGCAGTAGTTTACATAATCCAGCGATGCAAGGTTTGCAATGTTACCGTTATTATCATTTAAGTAGAACCAGGTCGGTGCGATTACATTGATTCCTTTGGTATTCTGCAATACCGTTGCAATGGTGCTGTTGGCATCCTTTGTTGTCACCTGATGCCATGCCATTTCTATGGTAAAGTCCTTGGAAATATGGGTAAATTCCGGCTCTGTAAAATCATTGTTCAAGGTTTCAGTGGTTACTTTTCCTACGAACTTATTCTTAAGGTATCCGATAACACCATCTTCTGTCATGGCTTTGGTCCAGCTGTCACCTGCATCCAAAATTGTCAGGGTCTCACCTTTTTCTAAGTCTTTCACGATCGGACTCTTGATACCGCCCTTTAAACGAAGCTGTGTTGCCTTCTTCGCCGGTGCTGTATCCACATCCCCCCACACGGTATTGATTACGGTACGATTCGGGCCTTCATATACTTCGTGGGTAATATTGGTATACTGCTCTACGAAATCAAGTGCAAGATACATGGTATTGCTGTCATTCCGGACAATTGTATAATCTGCACTCTGGTTTTCCTTCCCTACCTGATAAGTATTGCTGCCTGCTGCCACGGTAACGAGATTATCAGGCAGTGTATAAAGCAATACATTTTCATTGGCATCCCAGTAAAAACGGTCATTGAAGCGGTCATGTACCGTTTCATAATCCACATATACTTCGCCGTCTATATATTTGCCCGGTGTTTCTAACACTTCATGATCCACCACCAGCGAAATATCATCATCCGCCTGTAAATGATAATATTCTGTCATATCCTGATGCTCTTTACTCGGAATATATTTCTGAATAATTTTCGTTCCTACGGCAATCAGCAGCACCAGTAATATCAATACGATTACCACAATAACCGGTGCTAATTTCGTGTTTTTTCTGTTCCGTCTGCGGTTCCTGTTTCTATTTCTATTTCCATTTGTCGGTCTGTTCGTTCGCTGCGTTCTCTCCAAGCCTGCGTCCTCCTGTACTTTACTGTTCTATTTTCTTATGGTTTTCCATTTTTGTTTTCTTTGCCATAAGCATACGTCATTGATGGGAAAATTTCAAGTAAAAACCACCCGGAAACTCTCCCGGAAACTCTCTTTGTTCTTCAGCCGCAGCCACCGTCAGTTTCTTACAAATGTCTGGTCGCAACTACGAGAAACACGCTTTACGAGTTTCCCGCGTAAAAAGAAGCACAGACTATCATTTTTGTCTGTGCCTCTTACCTTTCTTTTTCTTTACATTGTGCTGCATTCTGCAGCGGTGTGAGTAAGCATTCAGGGTAACCTTCTCACATCAAAAGCATATATTTCTATTTATTCATCTTTTTTTATTTTTGGTTTCTGTTAAATTTACATGCCTGCTTTCTACTTTCCTTTTCCAAAAGGATAAGCGTTCGTGATATGTTAAACTAAAGTTTTTAAAAACAGGCGCTCTGCTTCTTTTAAATGAAGCGGGTCCTCCATAAAAGGAAGGGTATGGATTGGTATGCGGTATTGTTTCTGAAAATCTTTTTTATCTTTTTTCATCCCAAACTGTGCCAGAAACGTCACGTTATCCAAATACTTTTCCTCTTCCCATATGACGGACATAAAATACTCTAATTCCTTTCGTTTCCATGGACTTAAGGAAACCAGAATCAGCTTCCGGTCACAGCGCAAGAATTCCCGACGAATCCTGTAAAACTCACTTCCGCCGTCTATGATGTAATATTCATAGCCCTGTCGGATATATTCCGGCATATTATCACTTCCCGCATTTGCAAAATAGTGTTTTCTGTCCGGCCGCCCCCATTTACCCTGCTGCTGTTTCTGCAGTTCTTCCAATTCGTGATTTCCACTTAATTCCACCAATGCCGTGTGACTTTTCAGGCAGTCCGCACAGTAATGGGTCAGCGCAGTGCACAGATGCGTCACACCCACGCCCTGCTGCACACCAAATATTCCGATACTTTTTCTTTCTTCCATGGTTTGTTATCTTCTCCCTTCTTTCGAAAGCATTTGTGTGAAGAATGCTTCCTTTTCTCTGCCACCATCAAATGGCATTGTGTCCCTCGGATAACAGTACACTTCTCTTCCGATGAAAGCTGCAAATTCTCTCGCCTCCATGGGGCTACTGTGATTACAGATAATTTTAAGATTTGGTACACAACGTAACGTTTGCCAGGCTTTCATGGAAGCCTCCCGCTTCCACAAAGACAGATTCACTACGAGTACTGTAATCTCAGCCTCTTCCATGCAGGCTTCTTCCACTGCAGCTCCATAATCGAAAATGAGTGTATCTTCCCCGCTGCCGATAGACTCACTTCCCCGGAAATTCCGGCAGATGACGATATCTTCTTCGCACTCTGCCTCACGGCTCCGCCCAATTTGTTCCACCACATTACTTATCTTTTCCCTTTCTTCGGACTGAATTTCCCGATACAGGGCATTTGCGCCCCCCGCATTAAAAAATGAAGTCAGTGCAATGGCTATATGGGTGGTTCCGACTCCGGATTCTGCCCCCACAACAGATATGCTTTTTAAGAGATGCTCTTTCCGATTCCCCTTCTGCTTTAACGCACGGGTCAGTGCCTGTTGTAATTCCCCGGCGCTTTTGTAACGCTTATTTGGATTTTTTCTTGTGGCTTTTTGTGCGATATGCCGGAATGCCGGGCTGCTTTTGTGGGAATGCTTCTTAACATAAAGCAAAAAAACAGCCCCGATTGCATAAATATCGCTTGCCGTATGCAGTTCATGTTCCCCATACTGCTCCGGTGCCGCAAAACCTTTTGTTCCATAGTTCTGATAATTTTTTCCACGACTGGTAATATATGATGCAATTCCAAAATCGATTAATTTTACCTGATTCCCACATACTATAATGTGCGACGGTTTTAAATCCTGATGTAATACCGGAAATGGTTTCTGGCTGTGCAGGAATGAAACAATTCCACAAAGCTGTATGCCAATCTGTATCATATACTCCTGGGAAACTGACGTATTCCAAAGCAACTTCTCTAACGATTCACCCTCGATATATTCCTCAATGATATAATAAAAGGCTTCATCTTCCTCTATATCATATACAATTGGAATCCCGGGATGTCGTAACTTAGCGAGAATATTCGCTTCAGAAAGAATTGAAGACGGCATAGAACGTGTCTTTGAAATACACTTTATTGCACGATATGTCTCCAACTTCAGATGTCTGGCAAGATATACCTTTCCTGCTGCGCCGCTTCCTAACTCCGACAACAGCTCGTATCTGTCAAACAAAATTTGTGTTTCTATATGTTCCGCCCCTTCCTTCTTTCAAAGGAACCGGAACGCATCTCTTGGAATAGTTTATAGCACAAAGCAATTAGGCTTTGCAATAGAAAATCTGTTTTTTTAGACTTTTTAGAAAACTTTAATATTTTTTACCGGTTTACAAGTATTTTGCATTCCATTATAATATAGGCGTAAACTTCATACAATTTTCTATAGATAAGGAAGTGATTTTTATGAAAATTGAAAAAGTGAATGATAACCAGATTCGCTGCACACTTACCAGAGCAGACTTAGATGACCGCCATCTGAAGCTGAGTGAGTTAGCATATGGCACGGAAAAAGCAAAGTCCCTGTTTCGTGACATGATGCAGCAGGCGAATTATGAATTTGGATTTGAAGCCGAGGATATGCCTCTTATGATAGAAGCCGTTCCCCTGACACAAGATACAGTATTGCTTATTATTACCAAGGTAGAATACCCGGAAGAGTTAGACACCCGGTTTTCCAAATTTTCAGAGCCGGACGAAAATGAATATCCGGATTTTGCAGATGCAAAGAACACTCCTGCAGCCGGAGCCGATGATATTTTAGGCTTCTTCAAACAGCTTCAGGAGAAGCAGAAGAGCGAACTTGCCAAGTCAGTGAAGGCTGCTGCCCCGGCAGAAGCTCCTGTCAAGAAGGCTGCCACTCCTGCTCCGAAGCCTGTCGTAGAACCGGTGGTAGATATTACCCGGCTGTTCGTCTTCGACAGCTTAGAGAAAATCAGCAATCTTGCCCGTATTTTAAATGGCTTTTATAACGACCGGAATTTCCTTTACAAGAATCCGAATAAGAGTGCCTTTTATCTGGTACTGCACAAGGGACACCATTCTCCGGAAGATTTCAATAAGGTCTGCAACATCTTATCGGAATACGCTTCCACTGAGAAATACAGCCGTGCTTCGCAGGCTTACTTCGATGAGCATTTCCTGCCTCTGATTAAAGAGCAGGCACTGCAGGTACTGGCGGAAATTTAAAAACGATAAAAAGGAATTGCTTTGAGTTTCACTCAATGGCAATTCTTTTTTTGTTTATCTTTCTAATTTATGTAACCGACCATGCTCCATCTCATATACTTCATCACATAATAATTCTATATCCTCTCGATTGTGACTGGCCAGTAGTAAAGTTTTTCCCTCTTCTTTAAAAGAAAGAAACAATTTCCTCATTTGTTCAACCCCATCTTTATCTAATCCATTCATCGGTTCATCTAAAATGAGAATATCCTGATTTTCCATGGTTGCCTGTGCAATTGCAAGACGCTGCTTCATACCCAGAGAATATTTTCCTACCGGTTTCTTTAGCTCCGGATCAAGTCCGACTTTTCTCATACTTTCTTTTACATATTCCCGATTTTTCTTATGATTAATCATATATAACAGTTCAAGATTTTTAAGTCCGCTGTACTGCTTTATAAATGCCGGTTCTTCAATAATTGTTCCCAGATTTTGAACCACATCCATATCTTTTCCAACCATTTTCCCACGAACTGTTATTGTTCCTTTTTCTACAAGATAAAATCCACTAATGCACTTAAAAAGTACTGATTTTCCTGAACCATTATACCCTACAATTCCATATATTTTTCCACTTTCACAAGTCAATGATACATCCTTTAATACTTTATGCTTTTTAAAAGATTTCTCAATATGTTCTACTTTAATAACCTCTGCCATAGCTATTCCTCCCTGCTTATCCAGTCTATTCTCTGAATCTGTCTCTGACCTGCAACCACCAGCAGAAACAGAATCAGAAAATAACCTACATAGATATATACAAAATTTGGTTTACTCAAATCATATCCATATCTCCAATTTCCCACATTTTCCCATGAAAATGGTGAAAAATATATAAGTCCTAATTTTGCACCGGCATCCAGATAGTTTACCATTGTAGAAAAGAAAATAAGCAGAATAGTGACTATATATGCACCTACTCTTCTAACATAAAGACTTAATGTATATAATAGCATTCCAATTACTGCAAATGCTAATATATCCATTAAAATTACATGCCCCATCATCTGGTAGGGTGTAAATGCTGACATTACTTTTGTATCCACAATCAGCGGAATCTGATATTTTTCCATACCATAAACAGAAACCGTCCTGTACAGACTTCCCCATGAATTGCTAAAATCAACTGCCGGAAAGTTCAATAAAATGCTTAATAATACCAGTATTACAGCTAATAAAATACTGCTTCCGAAAATATAAAAAATATTTCGACTTCCCCACCGCTTTTTTCCTATACGCTGTACAAAATATAATTCATTTCTCTCCATAAATGGAGCATTCGAATAAAAACATAACACACTTAAAAGTACAACCTTCATAAAGAAATCATCATTTTGAATAAAAGGTAATATTGCAAAACTGTCTTTTACGTTCAATTCCATTGCAAGATTCCGGTAGAGTCTTAACATATCATCTACCATAAATCCCCAAATGATAAGTAATGTCAAAAAACGCATGGACTTCATTCTGCAATAAAGATTCTGTATTTTTGACTGCAAATTCACATACTTTCCCCCCTTATCTCTTTTGTTACTCTGGCTGCAATCAAATTACCCAATACGATAACACAAAGTATTGTCATTAAGAATATGTATCCAAGACTTATCCATGCATTTCCAAATACATCTGTAGAAAACATAAATAGAGAATTCCAATCCCAAATACCACCTTGTGGAAATAATACGCCAAGATATGTAACGATAAAATAATAACCAGCCATAGGAATGCAGATTGCAAACATCTGATTCTTAGCCAATAGAGACAGCAGCATGGATACCAGACACAGAATGCCTCCTAACAATCCAAATATAATTGCAGAAAAAACCAAATATAATATTGGCATTCCATGCATTGCAAACCATCCAAAACAATTCCCACGCAAATCGACACCATTTGCTGTATAAAATTCATCCTCTAACATCAGCAGGGGATGCCAAAAACTATCCTGCTGAAAAAAGAGTAACTGTCCTGCGAAAACAGTAATATCTGCTGCCAGAAATCCGCTTAATACTTTTGACCATATATAACTCTTTAAATCTCCACGCAAAATTTCATTCTGCCAAAAATGATGTTCCTGATCTTCTCTTAATGCATTTCCATATGCAAAGCTGCTAAATGCAAATATTGCAATTGTAACACTCTGAAATTTCATAACTTTATATCTGCTAATAACATCTATTGCCGGCTGGCCAACTTTCGCCATTAGATTCATAATAATATATACTCCTATTACACCAAGCCAGAACGGTGCTGAAGTAAATACCCTGTATAAATCCATTTTTAAATATTTTTTCAGCATATTACTACTCTACCTCCAGTTCAACCATCTCTTCTCCTGTGACAGCATTAATTGGTATATAATTATATGATTCATTCCGTCCTTCTCCCTGATATTTCCCAATCTGACATATCCATACCGGCACCATATCATATACCCCGTTCTTCTTTTGTAATGGATACATTACAAGCTGACATTTCCGAACAGTTATTGGTTCTTCCGTAATAACACTTCCATAGTTCTTTTCTAAAACCTCTGCAATTTTATCAAAAGAAACCAGTGATAACTTCTTTTTTTCTAATTTGCAGGAATATAAAACAGGAATCTGAAGTTCCCCTAATCCATCTTTCATTACATACACCTGCATATCACCATACATTCCCGGATAATCCCTGATATTTTCATACCGGAAAATTTCGATTCCCTGTAAAGTCTGAGAAAAATAGAATAGATAACCCTCTTCCTCTTCTGACCATTCTTCTTTTGCATCTTCTTCGGATAAACTGCCATCCTTTAATAATCTTTGCGTCTGCTCCTCTAAATCTTCTATGTGCATACAATAACTTTCCTTGTATTGTAAATTACCTTCCTCTATTCCAAGCTGATTCATTTGTTCACATGCGCTTTCCCACGCCTGCGTTCTGTCAAAACCAGATAAATCATCTGCATCCCTAAATACAGCCTCATTATCCATTGGATCCTCTGCCCCATATTCACCATTCATATGCAGTACCTGCACTAAATATCTCATTAACGGTTCTTTCCAGTAAAGTCCCTGTTCGGCATCTAAACGTAAAAATCCTTCTAATTCATTATCGTAAACTTCGGCATTCAACCTGTCCCCATTTCGGCTTTCTGTTTCAAAACAGCTTTCTTCATAGTTTAAATTATCCTTTAAGAACATTGTTTTCCACTTATCCGCATCCGGATAAACAATGCTTGCTGTTGATGCATATAAATTTTCATAATCAATATTTTCCCCTGTAATTATCTTTGCATCAAACGCAAAACTATCGTTCACTGTTTTTTTATATTCTTCCGGAAAAGATACTGAACTCTGTTCCTTTTCTGTGTCATTTTCCGCTATCTTCTGATATTCTGTTCGTTCATATGGCAGATGAGCCTGCTGCCATAAAATTGCTATGCATATTATTACTACTGTATAAAAGGCAATTGTTTTAATAACTTTTTTGCAGTTATTTATTTTCATATCTACTCCTTTTACAGGTGGGGCTAACCCCACCTGCAATATATATAAGTTCTTTCCATTCTTTAAGATGTGTACCTTCCAGATATTGTTATGGTATGAGAATGTGCTGCGCGCCTGTGATTCATTTTTTACAGAAACAGCAAACGGACTTGCATCATTTGTCAATTTCCAATATTTTGGAAATGAATTTAAATATCACAAAATAGAATTCTCTTTTCTTTACTTAAAGAACCGGAATCCTCTGCTTACATTTCTCTATATGATTTTATTTTGGGAAATTTGATATCCAAGACTTTGAATATCAAATATAGCGATAACCGCAACTAAGAATTTTCTTGTCATCATAACTCCCTCTCCTCTTGTTTTCAATAACTATTAAAAGCTTAGTATTTTTCATTTTTTCTGTCAATATCAATTATTATCAAAACGAATTATAAATATTTGTATATTTTATACAATCTTACCTGTATATTTTAACTTCAAAACTCACTTTTTCTATCACACTATTTCTGTATCATTATAATCTGCAGAACCTGTCACTGACAGCTTCTTACGGATGCACGACTACAAAAAAAGACCAGAACGCACGATATTTTCAAGCCTTACGGCATTCGATTATCGGACTGTTCTGGTCTTTTATTTGTCTCTATTTCTTACTTGCCGTCTTTTGCAAGGAAATCATTGATTTCATCAACCAAAGACTGTGGCTCGATTCCATGAACCATTGCTGCCTGTTCAATTGTCTCCATCTGTGAAGATGGGCATCCTAAACAATGCATTCCTATGTTTAAAAGAATCGGTGCAATATTCTCATCGATCTGAAGTAATTCACCAATCATGGTATCCTTATTAATCTGTGCCATATTTTTTTCCTCCTTCTTGTTTTCAATGGTGTTATTATAATCCCTCCCGGCAAAATATGCAATTAGTTTTCCCTTTTGTCCACGATTATATACACGATTGCTTTTTCTTTAGTACATGATGGAGAAGTATTGTAAATCGCAATTTTTTGTATTAAAATAATTGCAAGCTAGAATTTTAGCCTATACATTGTTTATTATTTTTAAAGGAGGACGATAAAATGGCATATGTAATTTCTGATTCATGTGTAAGCTGCGGTACTTGCGAAGGCGAATGCCCAGTTGGAGCTATCTCTGCAGGAGATGGAAAATACGAAATCGCTGCTGATACTTGCATCGAGTGTGGAACTTGTGCAGGTGCTTGCCCTACAGGAGCTATCAGCCAGGAATAATTTTCGTACTTAATTCAAAAGAAGCTGTTGGTTTCGCCACACAGCTTCTTTTTTATGCAAGAAACTCGCAAAGCGTGTTTCTCGTAGTTATGCCCTCATTTGTGAGGCTATGCTTCATTCGGTTTCCATTCCTGTTTCTTATGAAACAGCTTCTTCTCTTTCTTTCCCTTTGCCTTCAGGCTCTGACGAATCAGCTCGTCCAGTTTCTTATAGCGTTCTTCCTCCGCTTCATCCTGTTCCCTCATCAGATAATTCATTTCTTTTAATACATAATCCCGCACCAGTTCGCTGACTTCTTTTCCCAGTGCATGATTGTTTTCGGCAATCGCACCTTTTACAATCTGTGCCATCATATGCTGGAACTGCTCCATCCGCCTTGTGTTGTCCTCTACCTCCGTGGAAAGAGTCTGCTTCGCCGGCTCCGATGCTGCTGTTGCCGCTAATAGCTCCGGTGCATCTTCCCTGCCGCCATTATGTATTAAAAGCTTGATTGCCTTTAACTGATAACCCTGCTCTTTCCATTCTTTTATCTTCATGAATTGTTCAATGTTTTCTTTTGTATAATAACGGTGTCCCATTTCGTTGCGGGGTACCGTAAGTTCTAACTCTTCTTCCCAGTATCTAAGTACATGGGATTCTACATTTACAAGTGCTGCAGCATCTGAAATCATATACCGTTGCTTGTCCATAATTGCTCCTCCTTTGCTACTGCTTCTTCCTTAAAATTATAACGCTGCGGCTTTTGTCAGTGCAATTATTTTCCATCGTATTATTCCGACATATTGTGCATGGTTCGCACAATTATTGACATTTCAGGAAGACTCCTGCAACATGTTTTACCACAATCTGGCTGCCCGCTGTCAATGCATTTCCATCTTCATTCGTGGCTCCTGTCAGCTCCAGCGCATATTGCTTTCCACGTATCATCTGCTGGTCTGCACTCACCATGGTCCCATTTTCGATGGCATAAAATTTCTTATTTTTGCCGGATGCCGGATTGATTCCATTGGAACCGACCTCTACCTCTCCTGCAAGGTTCAGTAAAATATAATCATCTTCCGGCTCTGCTATCGTATCAAAATCCAATGCATTTACCATTTCCAGTACAGCATCCCACGGCATAGCCTGCATGGTATCTGCCGATTCAGACTCTTTGATTTCCTTTATCTCAACGGATTTTTCCATGCCATCCAATGAAATCTGATATTTTTTATCATTTACTTTATCAAAAATGATGAATTCTGACTTTGCAGCATAACGTCCCAGAAGGTTTCCATCTTTCTCCAGATAAAATGCACCTTCCATTACCTGACAATCATCAGAAACCGAATAGCTGTCCTTTAATACTTTATCGCATTCTTTTAAGACTTCACCAATTCCCATTTGTTTTAAACGAATAGGATCTGATAATCCCGTTATATTATCCACAGAACTATCTTCATCTTTACCAGCATTCTCTTCTTTCTCTATTTCTTCTGATTCTTCACCTTGTTCTTGCTGGGATTCTATTATTTGTCCAATCTGTTCCAGAAAAGAATTATTGTCTTCTATTAACCTTAGATTTGTTGTAGAAACCACTATCTTTTCTCCTAAATAGTTTTTTCCACCACAACCAGATAGAATTGAAATTAGAATAAATACTATTAAAATATTATAATTTTTCATGCACTCACCCCTTCTCTCTATATAGAAAACTGCTCTATATTTTAGATATAATTTTTTTATGTATTTGTCAAGCCCTATGTGGAGATTTTGTAGGTAAATTTTTATTTCTTTCGGTGCAATTATTTTCGGTGTTCTTACCATCCGCTGTCCTATCTGCCACCGGCAGTTACATTTAAAAGATATTACGCCGGATGATTTTTGTCCATTCTATGGGGAAAAGCTTCATATTCCGTCTGGTAATGGGATTTTGATAAAGGAAAATGGGTTTGCAGGAATCCGGAAAATGCGTTATGGTATACAAAAGATGCAGGAAGGATGGTTTTGCTTTATGTTTTTTATTATGGGAATTTCAAATGGTGAGAAAAAGCTGGCTTTTGACCAGTTAGAAATATGTAATTGCTGCGGAAAATATGGACATCTGGAAGTGTATATGACTTACATGTTCTTTTCTTTCTTTTTTATTCCGCTGTTTAAATGGAACCGCCACTACTATGTGCGCATGAATTGCTGTAATGCCACCACCGAAATCAGTGCCGACTTAGGCAAGGCAATTGCCAGAGGAGAGGTTAAGAAGATTCCTCTCGATACCCTGCATTTTGGTAGATATGAAAATCATATGAAACATTGCAGTTACTGTGGATTTACGACAGAAGAAGACTTTCAGTATTGTCCGAAATGCGGACGGGAATTGTAGCGGGGAACTGCGGCGTATAAGGTAGATGTCGCAAGCGACCGCCGCAGGCGCGAGAATGTGCCGAGGCACATTCTTTGATCCAAATAACTGACAATTATAAGAAACTTGCTTTGCTTGTTTTCTCATATTATCAGCTTTTCACATATCTTTGATTTCTGCTGTTCGGTTTATCCGGTATCGTCATCTGAATCAAATTCATTTCAAGTGATGGCTGAAGATAATTTCTTCGGAATCCCTCTTTCGAACTTAATCCAAGTTTTTCCATCAACGCTTTGCTTGTATAAGGAACATCATATTCCATAGCTTCAAGCAATTTTTGTACTGCTTCCGAAAGATATTCATTTTTCTCACTAATTTGAACAGAAATATCATCCAGAATTTTATCAATTTGAGCCAGCATAAATTCAATAAAAATTGTAAACTCTCCCGCAACGTGGCACCGGGAAATGGCATCGTAATATTCATCCTGAAACTTCTCAATCTGGCTTTCAATCGGAATATATTCAAACACCGGTTTCCAGTCCGAGAGAATAGCCGTGTGCCACAGTCTTGCCATTCTGCCATTGCCATCCGAAAAAGGGTGGATAAATACAAACTCATAATGAAATACACTACTTAAAATCAGTGGATGTACATTATCCTTCGCTTCTTTCATCCAGGTAAATAACTCATCCATAAGCTGTGGTACAAGTTGTGCCGGTGGAGCCATGAAAATACATTGATTTCCATTAAAGACACCTTCTTCACCGGAACGAAATTCACCGGATTCCTCCACAAGATACTTTGTCATAATTCCATGAAATTGTTTTAACTGTCGAATGTTATAAGGATTAATTTCTGAAAGACGCTCATAAGCAGCATAGGCATTCTTTACTTCCTGAATTTCTCTTTGTTCACCAAATACAGTCTTACCGTTAATTACATCCCGAACCTGTCCAAACGTCAATGAATTGGCTTCAATTTTCAAAGAGGAATGTATCGATTTTATTCTGTTATTCTTTCTCAGGTGCGGTTTTGCTTCAAGATTACTGATTGCTGTTATACGTCCTATCTTTTCGGAAATAGATGCTACATGAGATAATATTTTATTTGTTATAGTAAAAGGCGGTTTATATTTCCCCATATGATACCTCCATTAACTTACGTATTATCTTACGTATTTTCTTGCGTATTTTCTTCCTCTATTATACGATTTTTACAAAAATATTCAACTTATTTCATCGACAATTTTCCTTCTACCCATATATATAAAAACCCCGGATGCTGCTTTTTCAGGCAACACCCGGGAATGTTTATTTCTCCATATTGGCAAATCTCGTGTACTGAGGCAGCCATACCAGGTTGACGGTTCCGATAGGACCGTTTCTTTGCTTGGCTACGATGATTTCGGAGATTCCTTTCATTTCACTGTCTTTGTTGTAATAATCATCACGGTAAATGAACATTACAACGTCGGCATCCTGCTCGATAGCTCCGGACTCTCGAAGGTCGGATAACATTGGTCGATGGTCAGGACGCTGTTCTACGGCTCGGCTCAACTGGGACAGTGCCACTACCGGCACATTCAGCTCACGGGCCAGCGCTTTTAAGGAACGGGAAATATCTGAGATTTCCTGCTGACGGGATTCGGAATGTCTGCCGGAGCCGGACATCAACTGTAAGTAGTCGATGATGATTAATTTCAAATCGTGCTCTAATTTATATTTACGGCATTTACTTCTAAGCTCGGATATGGAAATACCCGGCGTATCATCAATGATTAATTTGGAACGGCCTACGTTGCCTGCTCCTTCAATCAGCATTTCCCAGTCTGCATCTGTCAAATTACCGGAACGCAGCTTCTGGGCATCTACTCTTGATTCCAGAGAAAACATACGGTTTACCAACTGTTCCTTACTCATTTCCAGAGAGAATATTGCTGTGGTCTGCTGGGAATGAATGGCTACATACTGTGCGATATTTAATACAAACGCCGTTTTACCCATGGAAGGACGGGCTGCAATCAGAATCAAATCGGAAGGCTGCAGACCTGCCATCTGGTAATCCAGATCCACGAAGCCAGTAGCAATTCCGGTTACGGAGCCTTTTTGCTTGGATGCTTTTTCAATCTTATCCAGTGCATTGATTACGACCTGCTTAATCGGGACATAATCTCCGCCGCCACGATTCTGCACCAGATTAAAAATACTCTTCTCGGTATCTGCCAGAATATCTTCAACACTTTCTTTTCCAAGATAACATTCATCTTCAATGGACTGGGTAGTCTTAATGAGCTTACGCAGAACTGCCTTCTCTTTGACGATATTGGCATAATATTTTACATTGGCGGATGTCGGTACGGATGTTACTAAGTCTCTTACAAATTCCAGGCTGCTGATTTCCGCCGGCACATCCTTTTCTTTTAACTTATTCTGCAATGTAATCAGGTCAACCGGTTCTCCTGCATTAAACAAATCCAGCATGGATTCAAACAGAATTCCATACTGCTTGTGATAGAAATCCTCTTCAATGAGAATCTCTCCGGCTGTCATAATTGCTTCTTTATCCATAATCATGGAACCGATAACTGACTGCTCGGCTTCCAGACTGTTTGGCATAATCCGCTTTACCAGTGCCTCTTCCATGGAGGTTCCTCCTAATCTACTCTTCCGTTACTTTTACACGTAATGTTGCAGTTACCTTTGGATGAACCTTAACCGGCACTTCATATACACCAAATGATTTGATGGCTTCTTTTAACTGCATTTTCTTCTTGTCTAACTCAAGACCCAGCTGATCATGCGTTGCCTGGGAAATCTCTTTGGTGGATACAGAACCAAAGGTTCTTCCACCCTCTCCGGCTTTCATTTTCACTTCTACGGTCTTATCCTTTATCTCATCTGCCAGCTTTAATGCTGCCTGATAATTCTCTTCTGCAACCTTATCTGCATGTTTGTTCTGCAGCTTTAAGTCATTTAAGGTCTTGTTGTTTGCCTCAACTCCCAATTTCTTCGGAATTAACTGATTTCTTGCGTAAGCATCACTTACATTTACTACCTCACCTTTTTTTCCAAGGGATTTTACATCTGCTAATAAAATTACTTTCATTCTTCTATATCTCCTTCCTCAAGCATTTCGTCTATGGTGTCTTCTATGATGCGTTTTGCCTGGGACACGGTACAGTCACGAAGCTGGCAGCCCGCCATGTTCAGATGTCCGCCGCCCCCAAGACGTTCCATGATTTTCTGCACATTGATTTCATCAATGGAACGGGAACTTACATATATTTTGCCCTGATATTCGGTTAATACAAAGGACGCTTTGATTCCGACAATATTTAACAGCTCATCTGCCGCCTGGGCTCCTACGATGGTAGGGCTTTCAATCTTATCTGCCGGACAGATGGAAATGGCAAATGCACCGCGGTATACTTCCGCATGGCGGACCACTTCTGCTCTGGCTTTGTAGGCATCCATATCATTTCGAAGCATTTTTCTTACACGGGTTACTTCCGCTCCGCAACGTTTCAGATAAGCAGCTGCTTCAAAGGTACGGACACCGGTCTTAGTCATAAAGTTGCTGGTATCGATTAAGATTCCCGCATAAATACAGTCCGCTTCATGAGGTGCCAGCTTGATATTTTCTGTAAAATACTGCAGCACCTCTGCTACCATTTCACAGGTAGAAGATGCATACGGCTCAATATAGGAAAGTACCGGATTGGAAATGACCTCACTGCTCTGGCGGTGATGGTCAAATACTACGATACTGTCGGTCCGCTTCAAAAGACCCGGACACTCCGTATGGCTCGGACGGTTTACATCCACCACCATAACCAGTGTGTTATAATCCGTCAGCTCCAGCGCACGTTCACTGGAAACAAACATATCCGGCGGATAACCCTTCTCTGTGGTAAAACCTTCCTTCAACGGACGAAGGGAGGAAGTTACCTGGTCTAAAACAATCTGCGCTTTCTTTCCTAATACTCTTGCGGCGCAGTAGATTCCGATTGCCGCACCAAAAGCATCCGTATCGGAAATGGAATGTCCCATAATCATAACATGCTCACGGCTCTCGATAATCTCCCGCAACGCATGGGCTTTGACCCTTGCTTTTACACGGGTGTTCTTCTCTACCTGCTTGCTGTTTCCACCATAGTAGACAACATTTTCACCCTCTTTAACCACAACCTGGTCACCACCACGGCCCAGTGCCAGATCGATTGCCATACGGGAATATTCATAATTCTGATTATAAGTATCACCGCCGACACCGATTCCGATACTTAAAGTCACCGCCATTTCATTTCCGACTTTGACGGTCTTAACATCTTCAATCAGGCTGAACCGGTCGCTCTGCAGCTCCGCAAGATATTTATGCTGGAATACCACAAAGTATTTATCCTTCTCAATCTTACGCACCAGCGCATCCATTTTCGTAAAATACTGGTTTACCTTCCGGTCAATCAATGCCACTAAAAGTGAACGTTTTACGTCTTCAATACTGTCTAACGCCTCGTCATAGTTGTCTATGTATACAAGACCTGCCACCAGCTTCTGTTCTTCATTTTCACGGATGTAATTATAAAGCTCTGTCTCATCAAAAAGGTACAGCGCTGTCAGATACTGTTCATCCTCTTCAATAGATACAATGCTGCTGTTTTCCGCCATTTCCTCAAAATAAATCTTGCTCATTTCAATACGGAAATTATGCTCCTGCCAGACCATATTTACATCTTCCACGAACTGCTCCTGCTGAATCAGCTCTCTGGTAATGCCCGGGAAAATGCTGGTGATGGATTTATGGAAATTCTTGGTCTTTCCGGTAATCTCCGTAAATTTCTCATTGACCCAGAGAACCTTTCCGTTATAGTCCAAAAGTGCATACGGTATTTCGAATTCATTGAGCAGCTTCTTCTGCACCGTTCCGTACTGAGTGGCAAAATTAATCAGCTCATTCACCAGCACCGGTTTATTAACATTATAAGATATCACCACAACAATGAGATAAATCCCAAGGAAAATGGATACCAGTAACGCTGCCCCTTCATTTACAAAATACATCGGCACGTTCATGCATGCCAGCAAAATAGTAAGCATCAGCGGCCAGTACATATAATTTTTCAGATGACCCTTCAGCTTGATTTTTTTCTTCATAAATTTCTCCTATATAAATGCGGATATTTTTACACAATTGTTACGACCACATACATATACAGAGTGTATTATAGCATTGTTTTATCTGTTTTACAATTCGCTTCTGGCATGAATCTTCTTTTCGTAGGATAAAAGCAGGTTTTCTATCTGTAATGCAACGCTTTCCGGGAAAGTTCCGGCATACTTCAGTGGTATTTTTATCCAGAAATCAAGATTCTGATAACGTTTCTGTCCTCTGGTATTCGCCCTGTCCTGTTTTGCTGCCACCCGGATTTTCACCTGCGCCCGTTTCTGCTCCAGCAGCGGCACCAGAATATAATAAAGCCGGTCATCTTTTAATGAAAGATAACCGGCTGCCTCGCCGGACTGCTTCTTTATTTCTTATTGGCTTACTTCTTCTTTGCCATCAAAATAATCTTTTACCATCTTCACCACGACGCCGGACAATAAGAATACCGCAATCAGGTTCGGGATTACCATAAGTCCGTTAAAAGTCTCTGCTATACTCCACATCAGTCCCAGATTCATAGTTGCACCCACGATGGCAACCAGTGAATAAAGGAGCATAAATGGCTTATTGGCTCTGCTTCCAAACAGGAATTCTATACAGCGGGTTCCGTAAAGTCCCCAGCCGATAATCGTTGAAAATGCAAAACAGCACATGGCAACTGCAGTAAAAATAGACACCCAGCCGCCATATACAGAAGTAAATCCGCTGATGGTAAGTTCTGCGCCTGCTGCCGCACCATATCCAACCGGAACTCCACTGCAAAGAATGACAAGTGCAGTTAAAGTACAGATTACAATGGTATCTACAAATACTTCAAAAATTCCAAAGAAGCCCTGTTTTACCGGTTTTCTGGTGTCTGCACAGGCATGTGCAATAGAGCCGGTACCAAGTCCTGCTTCATTGGAAAAGATTCCACGGGATACTCCTTTTTTCATACTCATAAAGAAACTTCCCACTGCACCGCCTGTTACGGCTGCCGGGTCAAATGCGCCCCGTATAATAGAAGAAAATACGGTCGGAATGCTTCCTATATGTACTACTACGACACCTACTGCCAGCAGAATATACATAATTGCCATAAATGGCACCAGTTTCTCTGTCACCTGTCCGATTCTCTTGATTCCGCCCAGGAGAATCAGTGCAATCAGAACCGCCAGTACGATTCCGATAACAAGATTTAAGGTTGCTGCTCCATCTTCTGAGAGTAGATTATAATTATATAATGCAGAATCAATTGCTGTTGTAATGGTATTGACCTGTGTGGCATTACCGGTTCCGAATACCGTCAGCACACCAAATGCAGAAAACAGATATGCCAGCCAGTGCCAGTGTTTCTTTAATCCATTTTTGATGTAATACATTGGTCCGCCAACGTAATCGCCCTCTTTATTTCTTTCCCGGAAATGCACCGCAAGGGTTACTTCCGAGAATTTGGTACACATTCCCAGCAATGCGGATATCCACATCCAGAATACAGCTCCCGGTCCACCAATGGCTATCGCACCTGCCACGCCGGCTACATTTCCGGTTCCTACTGTTGCCGCCAGTGCCGTACAGACTGCCTGGAATGGAGTCAGTGCTCCGTCAGAGGCTTCTCTTTTCTTGAGCATCCGCCCTAATGTAATTTTCATCGCATATGGGAATTTACGAATCTGTAGAAAGTTGGTCCGGATACTCAAATAAAGTCCGACCCCGATAATGCAGATCATGGCTGGAACGCCCCAGATGAAATTATTCACTGCACTGTTGATGGATTCAATCATTGCTAACATTATGTGTTCCCCTTTTATCTTATTTTCCGGTGGGATGGAGGGGGAAAAACATATCCGGAGAGAAGATTATGAAAATCAGGTTTTGTTTCACAAAATACGCCATGATTCTTAGCAATGTTTTTTTCTTGTAGCAGACTGTCTTTCCGTTTGCTTTGACATGGATAACGATTGCTGTCCACCGGATGTCTCCTTTCCACCCCTTCATCCCACCTGTAAAGTCAGTGTAACGCATGAATTATAGCATAATTTTTCTCAATTTACCATGACTTTAAACAGAATATAAGCCCGGGTGAATGCAGATTTTCTCTCCGTTGCGGAGAAGATAAATATCCTGTCCGCTTCCGTTAAATAATATTTTTTCATCCACGCTGGTATATACGCTTTTTACTGCCATAAGATAATGGCAGACCTCTGCATTGGTAGCATACCAGATATCTTCCCTGCCGCCTGTCATTTTGCAGAATTCTTCTATCACATCCCAGTTCTTATCCCGGTCAAATTCATAGCTGTGTCCCCAGACATAGAAAAGATACTGGAACTGTGGCAGATCAAAGGCAAGAAATTCTTTCGCATGTTCGATCAGTCTGTTGTTATGGTGACAGGTAGGATTCCATTCATAGAAATCCTGCGGATGCGTGTATTTTCCGCTGTCCGTTGCTGTTCTGGCATAATGGATGCCAAGGGAGGGAAGAAGTGTTTTTATTTCATGGCTGTAGGAACCATTCGGATAAGCATGACCGCAGACGATTTTTCCGGTCAGTTCTTCCAATGCCTCGCGGTCGTTTAATATTTCTTTTACTACATCCGTCATAGGGCAGCGGGCTATGGTCAGATGTTCCACGCCATGGGTTGCAACTTCATGCCCCTTATAAAGCTCCGCTATCCTGTCTTTTCCAATTCTTCTCTCTTCCTGCATACAGCCGGAATTCAGGTTGAAGGTTCCCCGGATTCCATAACGGTTGCATATTTCCAGTAAATGCACATCTGACCATAAGCCATCATCATAGCTTATGGTCAGTGCCTTATTCCGGAAACCCGGATATGTATAATAAATCACAATGCAATTTCCTTAAGATCAGCAAATGTTGTCATCGGATAATCCGTTTTCTCATAGAAAGCGGCATCTCCGATTCCGGCAGCCTTCATTCCACCGTTCTTTGCTGCTTCAATTCCGGCAACTGCATCCTCAACCACCAGACAATCCTCCGGTGCAAGAGCAATGTATTCTGCCGCTTTTAAAAATACTTCCGGATCAGGTTTGGATTTTGTAATATTGGTGCCGTCAGAAACTGCATCAAATACATCATCCAGTCCTACCTGTTTTAAAATAAATTTGGTATTCTTGCTGGAAGAACCAATCGCAACTTTTATGCCTGCTGCCTTTAATGCAGCTAAGGTCTCCCGGACTTCACCTGTTACATCATCCGGTGTCATGCTTTTTAATTCTTCTTTATAGTAATTATTTTTTTCTTCTGCCAGTGCTTCCTTTTCTTCCTGGGAAAGTGCCGGTCCATGGTAGTTTCTTAAAATAATTTCAAGGCTTTCCATTCTGCTTACACCCCGCAGCAGGTTGTTAATCTCTTCATTAAATAGAATTCCACGGGCATCCGCTATTTTTTTCCAGGCACGATAATGGAGTTTATCCGTATGAACTAGTACTCCATCCAGATCAAATAAAATTCCTTTAAATTTCATCTTGTCCTCCAATCTTATAAATCCGCTACCCATTTTCCAGCTAATGTAATCCAGTCCTGACAACGTTTCTGAATGCCGAATCCATTTTCTGTAATCTGTGTTTCTTCATTGGCAAGAGAGAGTCCATGAAGTCCTTCCGGGAAAATATGAACTTCTACAGAAACCTGGTTTTTCACCAGTTCTTCTGTAAACATCAGGGTATTCTGGATTGGCACCGACTGGTCGGTTAAAGTATGCCAGATAAATACCGGCGGTACCTGCTTTCCTACCTGATACTCCAAACTTAAAAGCTCTTCTAATTCTTTGCTCTTTTTCGTTCCCATCAGGTTTTCAATGCTGCCGTGATGTGCATATGTTCCGGATGTAATTACCGGATAAGAAAGCAGTAATCCATTTGGCTGCATCTGCTCTGCGGTAAGTCCTGTTTCTCTTGCCAGCCAGTCTTTGTCCCAGAACACACCAAGGCTTGCTGCCAGATGACCGCCTGCTGAGAAACCGGCTACGATAATCTTATCTTCTTTGATGCCATATTCCCCGGCATGTTCTCTTAAATATGCAACGCTCCATGCCAGTTCGCATAAGGACTGTGGAAATTCTGCCGGTGCCACGCTGTAACGCAGAACACAGGCATGAAATCCTCTGGCAATATACTGCACCGCAACTGCTTCTGCCTCCCGGTCGGAGGTAAATTCATAGCCGCCGCCCGGGCAGATAAGTACCAGCGGTCGGGTACGATTGCTGTCAATCTCTTCAAAATTATCTAAAATATAAGTATACAATTTTGCATCGGTCGCCTTTGGCGTCTGAACCGGTATTACGTTATATTTCATAACTTCACCTTCTTTTTTCTATTCTTTACTAATTCTCCTGATAAGATACTTCTGCCTTCCGGCTGCCTGCATCCACCGTATACTCCTGTCCATAGATGCAAAGTGAAACCGCTTCGCCTTCTAACAGTTCTACACTGCAGGTTTCTTTATTTACGCATATCTCTAACAGGCTTCCATGATAACGGACACGGAAATGATATCCCTGCCACTTTTCCGGTATGGATGGTGCTAAGAAAAGTGTCTCTTCTTCTGCCCGTAATCCGGCAAATCCATTGACAATTGCCATATAGCTGCCGCCCATATTGGCTGCATGGATTCCATCTTGGCTATTCTTGTGTGTATTTAATAAATCCATCTTGGCTGAATCGCCAAAATAGTAATATGCCTTGTCCTTAAGACCAAGTCTGGATGCCATAATACTGAATACACAGGTAGAAAGAGAGGAATCATGGGTTGTAATTTTCTCATAATACAGGAATGATTTTTCTTCCGTTTCTCTGTCCTGATAATCCGGGAAGAGATAGTGTGCCAGTACAGTATCTGCCTGTTTGCATACCTGATAGCGGTATAAATGCAATGGATGGTAATGCAGTAACAGCGGGAACTCTTCCTGTGGTGTATGCTCTAAATCCCACACCGGTTTCTCCAAGAAAGAATCGTCCTGCGGATTGATTCCAAATGTCTCATCATATGGAAGATACATTTTCTCCTGCGCTTCTTCCATTGCCTCGATTTCCTGCTCTGTCAGGTCATTTTCTTTACAAAATTCCTGATAAGCTTCTTTTTCTTCTGCCAGCCGTTTTGCAAATTTCAAAAACCACTGCATGCTGTATTTTGCGCTGGCATTGGTATAATAATTGTTGTTTACAATACAGGTATATTCATCCGGTCCGGTTACATCATTGATTACAAAGCGGTCTTTATAGTAGTTTCCTACATCAAGCCACAGCCGGTTGGTCTCTAAGAGAATCTTTAAACCCATTTCCTTGATGAATTCCCAGTCACCGCTGGTCTTATAATATAAAATAACTGCGTATGCAATATCTCCATCAATATGATACTGGGCTGTTCCGGATGGGAAATAACCGGAACATTCTTTGCCGGTAATGGTACGCCATGGATAGAGTGCACCTTTTTTATGTCCTAATAAAGCCGCATTTTCTTTGGCTTTTCCCAATGTCTTATAGCGGTATTCCAAAAGCTTTCTAGCGATTGCCGGATTGGTCATGGCAAAATACGGTACCATAAACATTTCCGTATCCCAGAAATAATGTCCTTCGTAGCCTTCACCACTTAAGCCTTTCGCCGCAATGCTGGAATATCCGTCGTAACCGGCTGACTGCAGAAGCTGATACATATTAAAGCAGAGGGATTCATTTAAGTCTCTGTCTCCCACGATTTCCATGGAAGAGTTGTTCCAGAACTCTTTTAAATATTCCTGCTGTTTTTTATAATAAGAAGCAATTCCCTGCTCCACTACTTTGGAAAGCTTCTCGTCTGCGGCTTTTCTGCAATCCTCTTCCCGGATAGAATCTGTAAAAATACTGTATTTTATGATTCTTACTTCATCTCCCGGCCGTATATCAAAGCGGTAGCTTACGTCCATTGCATGTGCGGTCTCATCATAGGTTACTACTTCTGATGGCTGGCGCTTCTGGTTAACAGTGACTATGTTTGCCACTGCACTTGCCACCTTAAGATGGCTCTCTATGGTAGAACTTACGAGACATGCACCGGATTCGCATATGTGAACATCTTCTTTTTTCAAATGATTGTGGCTTTCCCCTGCCAGTCTTGGGTCATTTGGATTAAAATAATTTCTGACCAGTCCTAAATGTCTGGAATGTATTTCTACTGTTCCGGAAAAATCAATGGACTGGAAGCAATAATCAATGGTAAAAAGGGAACGTTCTTCAAAGGAAGCCATTCTTGTAATATTAAAATGAAGCTGCTTTCCTTCCTTGTTGCTCCAGTCTACTTCACGTCTGGTAATTCCTTTTTCCATATCCAGCGTTCTTACATAACGGCAGTCTGCGTCATCCGCCATGGAAAATTTCTGCCCGTCAAAGGACACCTCTATGGTCTGGGTATCTGCCACATTTAACATACTCTCTTTGTCTTCCACGAGATTGCAAAGTTTTTCTGCCTGCTTCATAGGTGCAATATCATAAAAGCCATTAATATACATGCCCCGCATGGTGTCGAAATCTGCTGGAACGCCTTCTTCCAGGGTGCCGCGTACTCCGATATAGCCATTGGCATTATGAAAAATTGTTTCCTGCAGCTGCAGGCTCTTCTCATTTAATCCAATTCCTGTTACCTGATAAATTTTACTCATATACGCTCCCTCTCTTTAACCCTTTACTGCACCGGCTGCTACACCTTTGATAATATGTTTCTGGCAAAGCAGATAGAAAATGATAACCGGAATAATGGTAAATGTCAGTGCCGCCATTGCCATATTCCACTCGATGGTATACTGTCCAAAGAACAGTGACATTGCCAGCGGAATGGTCTTATTTTTGATACTGGTCAGTGTCAGTGATGGTAATAAGTAGTCGTTCCAGATCCAGATAACATCCAGAATAATTACAGTTACGGTAATGGATTTTAAAATTGGGAATACAATTCTCCAGAATAGCTGCCAGGTATTACATCCATCAATAATTGCGGCTTCCTCTAAGGATACCGGAACGGAGGATTTGATAAATCCATGGAATAAGAACACACCCATGCCGGCGCCAAAGCCTACATACATAAAGATTAATCCACCTAAGGAATCTTTAAACGGAATACCGAAGAATTTCCCAAACTGATTCATTTCCTGCATCAATGGCATCATAATGGTCTGGAACGGAATCAGCATGGTAAGAATCAGAAGTCCGTATAAGAATTTACTTAATTTATTATTAGAGCGGACAAACATCCACGCTGTCATAGCACTCAGTAATACGATAATTCCTACTGCAATTACTGTTACGATGATGGAATTCTTAAATGCCATTAAAAAATCCATTTTCTTTAAAGCGCCCTGGAAATATTCCAGTGTAAAATGTTTTGGAAAGGCGAAGATATTTTCATATAATTCTGCACGGCTCTTGAAGGCATTTACGATTACCATATATACCGGAACCAACCATACGCAGCACAACAATATTACCAGAATATTTACGATTATTTTTCCAACTGGTTTTCTCTTCATTATGCTGACACCTCCTTATCGCCAGTAATCTTAACCTGAATTAATGTAATCAATGCAATGATGACAAAGAATACGATTGCTTTTGCCTGTCCATATCCGAAATGGCTCTTGGTAAAGATTTCATTAAAAATATTCATGGACACCATTTCTGTTGAGTTGTTTGGTCCACCGCCTGTCAGTGAAACGTTTACATCATAAATCTTGAAACAGTTGGATAATGTTAAGAACAGACATATTGTAATGGATGACATAATCAGCGGAAGCTTAATGTTGATTAAAGTTCTCCAGAAGCCTGCCCCGTCAACCTCTGCAGCTTCGATTACATCATCGGAAATTGCTTCTAATCCTGCGATATATACAATCATCATATATCCTGCCATCTGCCATGTAGATACTACAATCATGGCACAGAAAGCCATTTTCTTATTTACAAGCCAGTTAAAAAATATGTTTGTTAATCCGGTCATATCTCCGATTGTACTCATTGCGTCTCCAAGAACGTACTGCCAGATATAACCTAAAATCAATCCACCAATCAGGTATGGTAAGAATAACATGGTTCTTGCCACATTACGCACCTTCAGTTTGGTTGTTACCAATACTGCAAATGCCAGTGCCAGTACATTGACAATTACTACAGTAATTAATGTAAATAATGTTGTTCTTACTAATGATGTCAGAAATTGTTTATCCGAAAAAATCTTTGCATAGTTGGACAATCCTACAAATACCTTTTCACTTTTTGCCAGTCCATCCCAGGATACAAGGGAATAACCCATTCCCGTGAAAAACGGAATGATTACTATAATGCAAAACATAATCATCAATGGAGCGGTAAATAATGCATACCAGCCTTTTTTTATCTTCATCTTTGTCCCTCATTCCTTTTCTAAAGTGAACAGGTGCTGCCAAAGGCAACACCTGCAATTAATGTTTACTCATTTGCTGCTGTTACGAATGAATCATTTAATGCTCTTAAGAATTCATCGGTTGTCATATCCGAGGAGAAGTATTCCTCTGCGTTCTGTACCAGGTAAGTTGTGATGATACCTGCAGGCCACTCCTCATTGAATGTCCAAGGAATGATGTTGCCTTCTGCGATTGCATCAGATACTGCCTGTGATAATGGGTCTAAGTTATCAGCTTCCATACCATCTACTACCGGAATGAATCCAAATTTGTTGGTAAGGTAATCAGCTCCTGTTTCACTTGTATATAACCAGTTTAAGAAATCTTTTGCTAACTGTTTGTCACTGTCACTTGCGTCTGTATTTACACACCATACAGATGGAATACCGACTGCGATGGATTTGTTGCCTGCGATTGGTAATGGAGCAATTCCCATATCAAAGTCTACATCATAGGATGAAAATAGGGAGTAGCACCAGTTACCCTGATGAATCATTTCTGTTTTACCGGTTGCAAAGTCACCACAGTTGTCATCATAAGATACTTCCAGTGGATTCTTCTGGTTCTCTTTGATTGCTTCGAAAATCTGTCCAAGTTCCTGGAACTCTTTTACGTCAGCGATGTTTACCTTTCCATCGTATACATCCTGACAGAACTGTGCCGGATCATCCTGTAATGCGAATGGAGTATTTAAAATCTGTCCGATTAAGAAGTACGCTTCCTGTGAAAGTCCAAGTCCTGTCTCCCCATCGGCTGCTGCATCTTTGATAGTCTGAACCAATGCATCGGTTGTATTAATCTGGTCTTCACTGATTAAGTTTTTGTTATAAACCAGTCCGAAGCCTTCTGCTGTCATCGGAACACCGACTGTCTTATCATCGCTCTTTGCAATAAGGTCATCATTAATCTTGTCTAAGAAACTCAAATCACTTAAATCCTCTAAGTAAGCGGACATTTCCGCAATCTCTGTGCTGGAAGAAAGTGAAAATACGGTAGGACCGGATTCACTTGACATATAAGTCTTTAAGTTCTGGTAATAATCATCTCCGGAAATCTGCCAGACTTCTACTTCTACACCGGTCTCTTTTTCATAGTCTTTAGCAAGTTCTTTCAACTGATCATAAATCTCTGTTTTCTGCTGGAAGATGGTAATCTTTCCTTTACTCTCTCCGCTTGCGCCCTCTGTATTGGAAGCATCAGATCCTCCCTTAGAACCGCATCCTCCTAATACCATGGAAGCACCTAAAACTGTTGCCAATACTAATGATACGATTTTTCTCTTCTTCATTTTGTACCCTCCTTGTGTTGCTTTGTTTTTGATAACTATACTTTACATAAATTTTACTAATTCGTCAATCCTCTTCGTTATCTTTCTACCTTTTTCACTGTTTTTACATGGTTTTGTTGTGCAAAACGACCGTTTCAAGACTTGTTTTTAGTAAATTTAGTAAATATTTACCTTTTTTTAGTAAAACAAGCAATATTATTATAGTAAATTTTCGCTACTCTCACAAACTACACGAAACACGCTTTGCGAATTTCTCGCTACTCGCGAAAAAAAGAAGAACCCTCTGTACCAGAAGATTCTTCCATGTCCTATTTTTTATCTTATTTTCTATCGTGTGGTCTTTCTCCAGTGAACCTTCGCGGCAATCTTAAAGGTGTCAAAACTGCAGCTTCCCGCAATATTCTGAAGCAGAAACTGGGCCGCCAGATAGCCTCTCTCATAATCCGGGATATCTACCGTGGTAAGTCCCATCAGTTCTGACATCTCGGTTCCATCGAATCCGGTTACTGCTATATCATCCGGAATCTTAAGACCTTCCTGCCGCAGTGCCTTCATTGCTCCGATTGCCATATTGTCATTCGCACAGACTAACACTTCCGGAATATTATCTGATAAAAGCATCAGTCTTGCTGACTGATAACCGCTCTTTTCATAATAATCTCCCAAGAAATAATTTTCCCGGCTGAATGTAATTCCATTTTTCTGCAATACATCTTTTAATGCCCGATAACGTTCCTGGTTATCCAGCGTATCTATTCCTGCAATATATCCAAAGCGGCGATAGCCTTTATCCACCAGCCCCTGCACCAGCTCTGCCATTGGCGCATAGTTATTGACTACCACGCTCTTAATATTCGGCACATCCATAATCCGGTCCAGTGCCACAATGGGATAACCTTCATTTGCCTTCTGGATTAAAGTGGAATTCTTACATTTCATATCCAGCATGATGGTTCCGCAAGTCAATGCCGGGTCCATAAATTTTTCACAGGATTTATTGGTACATATCATTAAATCATATCCTCTGGAATACACATAATCGCTGATTCCATGAATGATTTTCAGATAAAAGTTACGCTCATAATCACTGAAATTAAAAAGAATGGTATTGGTATCTTCTGCCGGCTTCTTATTTTTCCCCTTGTTAATATCATAGCCATTTTCCTTGCAAATCTCTAAGATCCGCTGTCTTGTCTCTTCCCCCACATTATTCCGGTGATTCAGTACATTGGATACGGTTGCCGGTGATACATTCGCCAGCTTTGCAATTTCTTTTACTGTCATACGCTTCCTCACTTTATTTTCTGCTCCCAAAGTAAATAATTACCTTTGTTTAACACCTCTTCAGTAAACGTATCACATTTTTTATATAAATTCAACTGAATGTTATAACAAAAAATGTGCCTTGGCACATTCCCGCGCCTGCGGCGGTCGCCTGCGACATCTACCTTATACGCCGCAGTGCGCATCCTCGCGGAGCGTTTTTTACTTTACAGGAAAGCAATTTCCTGATTAGAACGCTCATCTGCTATCAGCCGGTCAAATCGTCTTTCTTTTACAATCGGAAGCAGCTCATCCAAAAGCTGAAATGCATACTCTTTCCGGTCACTTAAGAAATAGCTGACTGCACACAAAAGATTCATTTCACATAAATCCATGACGCGGTCACCCTTTCGCAGCGGCTCCCTCAAATACTCTGCCAGCGAAAGCATTGCCAGATATTTTTCTTCCAGAATATATGCCCGCATCTTTATCATATATTTATAGGTATCCAGCATATTCAGTTCTCCAAATTCGCTGGGCGCCTCATTTTCCATCCATTCCGTTACTGTATCCACATCACCATCATACAACAGTCCCCAGGCTTTCATTGCTCCGAAATTCTCTAAAAGCCATCTACTCTGTTCCTTATGAAGCCTCTGATATATCTCTTCCAGAATCGGATATACCACCGCTATCTGTCCGGTTGCTATCATAATCCGCATCTGAAGGCTCAAAGCAATAAACAGAACAGCAATTTCGCCTTCTTTTTCTATAAATGGAATAATTCCAACTAATGTAGTAATTGCTTCAAAACATTCATCTCTCTGATAGCATACTTCTGCATAAGTTATTTCTGCAATTCCAAGGGAACTGTCTCCATAGAAGCATTTTACCCAGTCCTTTAGCTGTTCCTTCCGGTCATGCACATAATTTCCATACATGGTCATATCCCGGTTTTTCATGCATTCCCCTCCGACACGATTCAACACTTTTTATCTGTTTTTATAATAATTACGAATAACCTGCCTGTAAACTACCCGAAAGTGTAGGTTTTTCATTTACCCGGGAATTTTTTAAAACAGGGAATTTAAAACACTTGACCGGAAGATAAGTTAAAGTGCAAGAATTGCACTGCACAGTAAAACAGCAAGAGTCAGCTATTGCAAACTCTTGCTGTTCGAATATACCTTTAAAAAAGGGACTATTAATATTTCTATTTTCTCTGTAACCGCTTCTGCAGCACGCCCTTTGGATCTTTGATTAAAAACATTATCAGCCAGATGATTAATCCCAAGACCACTACGGATATTCCAAGAAAGAAATCATTCAGCATGTCCACCGGTTCCGGTGTAAAATACGCCGTCTTTAATTCTATGTACTCAACTACCGCATCTACCAGCCACATCAGTGTGGCGCCCCAGTACATAAGACTTAAGGTTCCTATTCGCATCTCGTTGGTGCCGTCCTTAAAATACCATACCAAAGTTACAATCACTGCCGCAATGGCTGCTGTAAGTAAAGTCATTACTGTATCTCCTTACCTGTTCCGATAACCGGACGTTTCTCGATGACATTGGATACTGCTACCATACCAGCCCACACAGCCGTAACAAGTACTGCCATGGCAACACCAGTTGTTGCCATCTCATGGAGCATTGCCATCGCATCCTCCGGATTTCCTGCTGCTGTTAAAAATGGGAACCATGGTGTCACTTCGCCATGCCAGATATGTTCAAATGCCAGCAGCGCAGAACCGCCCCAAAGCATATGGTTTAACCATTTTAATTTATGAGAAAATGGTGTCTTACTGCTCTCACTTAAGGTAACTTCCTCTTTATTTATGCGTTCCTCTTTCCCCTTTACTACATGCTCTGCAATTGTGGTAACCGCAGCTTCCGTTGCCGGAACTAAAAAACATGCCATATTTATATCCTCCTTATAAAACTGATACTTTTATTATATGAGGGAATTTTCTCAAAGTCAATTGTATTCGGCTGTTTCTGCGGGTTTCTTTCTACTGCATTTTTGCTCGAAGATATATACTATCACCGTAAGAATTGCGGAAGTTATCAACAAAAAGTAGAAATTTATTCCACGGGATACACACATGGATGCTGTAAGATAAGTGCCCGGAAATACTCCCGCGAAAATGCTCTTATACATCAGCTCCGTAATTCCCTGTGCTCCCGGCAGTGGCAGCATGTCCACGGCGATATAGACGGATGCCTGGAGCATCATGACTGTAAGCACATCTGTGCCTTTTAAATGAAAGCCAAGATATACAAGATAAGTCAGGAAAAATACACTGCATCTTTGCAGCACAGTGAATAATGTGGCCGCCACGATTTTTCCCTTATGTCCGGCAAAAAACTGCACGGTCTCACGGTATTTTTCCACAAAGCCGGAGAGTTTCCCGATTCGCTCCTCCGAATACTTCAGCAGATGAATCCGCACGCAGAACCGCTCTACTCCTGTCACAATATTGTGAAACAGCTTTGGCCCGAACATCACGATTAAAAGAAAAATCACCAGCACTGTATTTAACAGAAGTCCCAGATAAAAAAGCCACATATAGCTTCCCAGATAATTCTTTAGCGGATGATAGCCAAACAGCAGCATGAAAAGTCCAATCACCACCAGCACAAATTTGTAAAGCACTGCTACCGTCATTAAGACCACAGTACTTTCCGATATTTTTAACCCATCCTTTTTCATATGATAGAGCTGCATCGGCTGTCCGCCTGTAGCGGACGGTGTGATTCCCGAATAGAAAAATCCGATAAAGGAATATTTGATACACCTGCCTGCTGCAACGGGATTTCCCAGTGCCCGCAGAAGATAGCAGATCATCAGCCCTTCTGCCGATACGAAGAAAATCCCCAGACCCATGGCCCCAAAGAGATACCACGCATCCATTTTTCTTACTGCCTTTGCAACCTCTGTCATATCATTTCCCTTACAGATAGCAGAGAAAGTCAGTGCCGCCAGTAAGAGAAACAGCAGGACACTGATGAGATTCTTTTTATTCTTATGCAATTTCTGTCCGATACTGCTCCATACGGATGAGCTGCTTAAGTTCTCCTTCATAGATGACCTCTTTCTGCTCTAATTCATAAAAATCTTTTGGAGTTACCAGTGAAAAATGCTTCGAAAAAAGCTTTAATCCATTCTCCTCTAGCACACGGGCAATAAAGGAGGAACAGGTATAGCGTTTCTCCCGGAAGAATTCCTTCTGCAATAAAATAAAAGGCAGCCCTGCGATGCAGTAATGATATTTGTAGCGGTTTTCATAGCATTTTTTCAGCTGCTTTCTGATATTTTCCTTCTGCTCCTCCGTGCAGTCTATGGCAAATATCATATAACGCGCCGTTGGAAATGCCCGCATGATTTTCTCCTTTTCTTCCCGCTCGAAGCCCGCCAGAAGCGGTATTGAAGGAAATCTTCTTCCCACACTGTAGCACTCATCCAGCATCTCGTCCATGCCAAGCACCACATGTATGTAATCCTGCCGGATGGCTTTGCGGATCATCCACGCAAACAGCCCCGGAGTATCTACTAATCCGATGTATAATTTTTCCATTTTCTTATCCTCTTATACGATTTCTGCTGTTTCTTACTGGAACTGGTACATTTTCCGTGCCAGGCGATAGCCGGTCAGGGTTACAAAACCGCCTGCCACACCCCCCGGCAGATAAGTAAATCCGCTTAATCTCCGGTATTTTAAAATGCTATAAAGCTTTGGATGCAGTGCCTTTATATGCTCCCAAAGATTCTCCCGTTTCGCATAAGCTTCCTTATCTCCAATCAGTAGCAGATGGATGGAAGAAATTGCCATCATGATAGAGATATTTCTTGTCATATAGGCTGCCAGCTTCGGATAAGTTTTTGATATCTCACCAAGGTTCACGCAGTCTGACACCAGTTTGGTCACCTTAATCTGCTGGTCAATCCGCTTCATTAAGACCTTTTCATTCACGGACTGGTCATCTCTTCCCAGGAAATAATGATACAAATCCAGATTCAGATAACAGATATTTTTCACATAAGGCAATGGTTTATATGCAAATATGTTATCCACATAAAAAGTATGCTTCGGCAATTGCAGCCTGCAGTCCCGCAATATCTGGGTGCGGTAAAGCAACGCATGCATCACAAGGTACTGGGACGGCTTAAAATTGCCCATGTCATTCCAGGTACAAAGCTTCTTCTCCGGAAATACATTGGTATAGCGCATTGGCTTTGTCTTATTCTCATAAAGGTGGTCATAGACATAATTGCAGACTACCAGATCCACTTCTTTTTCCTGCCACTCCCATTCCCGAAGTTCTGAAAGAAGCTCCTTTAAGCTTTCCTCATCCAGCCAGTCATCAGAATCCACTACTTTAAAATAAGTCCCTGAAGCTGCCTCAAGTCCTGCATTTACGCCGGAACCATGTCCACCGTTTTCTTTATGTATGACTTTCACAATATCCGGATATTCCTTTGCATACTCGTCGGCAATCTCTCCGGTTCTGTCGGTAGAGCCGTCATCTACAATGATAATTTCCCCTTCCTCTTTGCATACCAGAAGAGAATCTATGCAACGTTTCATATAATCCTGTGAATTATAACAAGGTACTGTAAATGTAATTTTCTTCATTTTCCTAACCTCCTGTATCTCTGTTTACTAAAACGAATGAACTTTCCTTTTATCTTCAATTTTCTTTTTGTGTATTACTCCATTAATACAATTACACAATTAAAGCAATTTGTCAATTTACATTTCCTTAAGATTTGTTAAACAATAAATAACAAATTTTTAAATCCGGCTTTTAAAATCTTATGTTTGACAAATTTTAAGTTACCCCCTATAATGGGGATAATTAAGGCAGTTACAGGCTTTGATGGGAACAAGTAATAGCAAAGGAAACCTACAGAGAGTCACCGGTTGCTGAGAGGTACAGGGGCAGCTTGTTATGAATACATCCCGGAGCTTCGCACCAAATATTCAATATTTGTCAAATCAAAATTAAACTTTACAAATAAATGGTTTGTGGAAATTTGAATGAGTAGGCTGCGACGGATTAGCACACGTTATCGATGCGTAAGTTGCCAGATATCCTTAAGGCACTGCAGATGGCAGTCCTGTCGGTGACGGACACTTACTGAGGCAGGTTATGCGAATAATCTGTGAAAAAAGGTGGTAACACGAGACTTCGCCCTCGTCCTTTCATAGGACGGGGGCTTTTTTATGCGGGAAACAGGATAAAAATATTTCCCGGAATTTTAAAAAATACATTTTCAGAAAGGATTTTTATTATGACTTTATATGACGAATTAGTTGCCCGTGGATTGATTGCCCAGGTAACTGATGAAGCCGAGATTAGAGAGCTCATCAACAATGGAAAAGCTACTTTTTATATTGGATTTGACCCAACTGCAGACAGCCTTCATGTCGGACATTTCATGGCACTTTGCTTAATGAAACGTCTCCAGATGGCTGGCAACAAACCAATCGCCCTGATTGGTGGCGGAACTGCCATGGTCGGAGACCCATCCGGACGTACCGACATGCGCCAGATGATGACACCGGAAACCATTCAGCACAACTGTGACTGCTTTAAGAAACAGATGAGCCGCTTTATTGATTTCTCCGATAACAAAGCTCTTATGGTAAATAACGCTGACTGGCTCATGGACTTAAATTACATTGAAGTACTGCGTGAAGTTGGTGCTCATTTTTCTGTAAACCGTATGCTTACTGCAGAATGCTACAAACAGCGTATGGAAAAGGGCTTAAGCTTCTTAGAGTTTAACTACATGATTATGCAGAGCTACGACTTCTATACCTTATACCAGAAATATGGCTGTAATATGCAGTTTGGTGGCGATGACCAGTGGAGCAACATGTTAGGCGGAACCGAGCTGATTCGTCGTAAACTTGGAAAAGATGCTTACGCGATGACCATCAACCTTCTTCTGAATTCCGAAGGTAAGAAAATGGGTAAAACACAGTCCGGTGCTGTATGGCTTGACCCGAATAAGACTTCTCCATTTGACTTCTATCAGTACTGGAGAAATGTTTCCGATGCAGATGTATTAAAATGTCTGCGTATGTTAACCTTCCTGCCGTTAGAGCAGATTGACGAAATGGATAAATGGGAAGGCAGCCAGTTGAACCAGGCAAAAGAAATCTTAGCTTACGAACTGACCAATCTAGTTCACGGCGAAGAGGAAGCCAAAAAAGCACAGGAGAGTGCAAGAGCATTATTCTCCGGCGGCAATCATGCAGATATGCCTGCTGCTGAAATTACAGAGGCAGACCTTCGCGATGGCGTTATCGATATCATGGGACTTCTTGTTTCTGCCGGACTTTGTGCTTCCCGTTCCGAGGCACGTCGTGCCGTAGAGCAGGGTGGTGTTACCATCAACGGCGAAAAAGTAACCGACATCAAGACCACATATACTCCAGATGATATCAAAAATGCAGAAGAATTTGTTCTGAAACGTGGAAAGAAGAAATTCTGTAAAATTGTAATGAAATAATCTATAAAAATAAGCCAAAAGAGTTGTACCGATTTGTCCTGATGGACATTCCGGTACAACTCTTTTTTGTCCTATAACTCTATTTCTTTCTGAATCTTATCGCTTTATAAATCCAAAGTCTTTCCATACTTTTCTAATACCTGTTTTGCCTGCTCTTCCGTTATCTGTAATTCTTCCTGCAGCAATGCCAGGATTTCGGCATCTGATTTTCCAAATTTACTACCGAGCTTTATGATTTCTACTTCTTTTCCCTCCTGCAAGCCTTCTTCTAAACCAGCTTTCTTACCTTCTTCCAACCCAGCTTTCTTACCTTCTTCCAGTCCGGCTTTTCTTCCTTCTGCTTCGCCTTGTTTTCGAATCCGCTCTTCTCTCTCAAAACTCTTCATATATGCAAGACCTACCTCTCCATCCCGCTTAACTGCCGTTACCATCCGATGTAACTTTTTCAAGTTTTCAGATGGAGCATTCTCTATGGATGAATGCTCCATGTAATGCAGTAGCTGTTTTAATTCCTCCGGCGGGTTTCCTTCCCTTCCCCTTGTATACAAGAATATCGTCTGTGCGCCATCCTCATATTCTAATTCCGGTACTTCGATACATCCATTTTTGATTGTATACACCATACGATTCAATCCAAAGGGATCATAAGTTGTAATAAAGATTACGATGACATTCCGAAGACTCCCATAGGTATCCCCTGCTGTCAGATTTCCTGCGTCAATCTTCGCATGGTAAAACCGAACTCTTCGGGGCAGTGATACGATTTCTTCTTTTCCATCATTCTGGTCTGGTTCTATATCAAAGATTTCTCCGTTCTCTTCATCCAGATACACATCCAGCCGAATGCCGTGAGTCTCTGTATTCTCTCCACAGAAGAAGCGCTGCGGCACTACTGTAAGCTTTCCTATCTGCCGACGCAGAATGCATTCCAAAATGTACCTCGCCGACTGTTCCCCGTAAATTTTGTGGCTGGTCAGGCTGTTTACCAGAAAGTCATCCACCAGATTCAGTTCTTCTAAAGTTTTCATGTTTCCTCCTTTTCCCATAGTGCAAGGAAAAGCAGGATGATATACTTGGCTTTTCGTAAGAACGAATTTTCATATCGTTCAAACTTATTTGTCAGGTACTGTTATCATAATCTCATTTCCGATTCTGAAATTCCACCTATCCAATGCACTATGCGTTCGTAAATTGTAATTAGAATTTAAAAGCATAGAATTCATTGAATTGATACCAGAAATTTAGATTGGCTTCCGCCACTCGAAAATCAGAATATATGCTTTGTGTTGATTGTAACAAATGCCCTTGAAGAAAACAAGTAAAATATTTATAAAACCGGTACCGTAAAACCGGTACCGAAGGCTTCTACCCCCGGAACCGGTCTTTCACTTTCTCCACATATTGAACACACAGTTCTTTCCGTTCTTCCACAAAACTGCTACAGCGCTCCTTCTTCTCTTCGAAGTAAATTTTACAGTACTCCTTCTGCTCCCCTGCCATATAAAGGTAACATTCTTTCCGGTCCCGCATCTGCCGTGCCAGCTTTTCCATTCTTGCACGGACGGTTTCCATATGTACGGTCGTATAAACCACATCAACTACAAAGAGAATATATAGGAAAAGTACCACTCTGGTGAGCACCAGCTCCGGAATTGCTGCGGTAAGCTGCATGATTACCGGATGAACGAAGCGGAGCAGTATCACGTTTCCGATTCCGAATATGATGCAGCCATAAAGACAGATTCTCCCGTTCAGATTATATCTGTATCTGGTATAATCCCACCAACGTTTGTGGAACATACACTCCATCGCATAAGAAGTAATATACTCTACTACGCCGGAGGTAAACATGGCTGCCACAAAGATTGCCGGCACATTTCCAATCCAGCCAATGAGCCAGTAATTAAGCACTGCTCCCGCTCCATAAATCGGAATCCACGGACCTCTTAAGTAGCCACGGTTGATAAATTTATGATATTTTATCCGGGAGCAAATGGCAGATTCATAAAGCCATCCTGCTGCACTGTAAATCACAAACCACAGGAAATAAATTCTGCCAGCTACCAGAAAATGCAGGAACACATTTCCGCATGTGCCCATAAATTCTCTTACCTGTACTAACATACTTCCTCCCTGCATCTGCGCTGTAAGGTCTCTCTGGTAGAACATCTCTTGTCAATCCAGCAGACAATCCAGCTTTCCAAGTATTTCGGCGGCACCAGCGTCAGCGGAAACATATGCTTCTTGATAATGTCATGCTCTATCGGAGTTAATTCCACATCCATGCTGGCATTCTGCAGTGCTACACCCGGATGGAAAAATCCATGCAGATGATGCGGCGTCAGCTGGTTATGCCAGTCATATAAGAAATAATCGTGAAGCAATGCTCCCCGGATCAGCTGCTCCATTTCTACCTGAAGCTGATGTTCTTTTGCAAAAAGGTAACTTTCATATGCCACCTGAACGCAATGCTCGTATACCGTGGTGGTTCCATGCTGAATATGCTCCCTGGACTGCAAAATTCTGGTTTCTGCCTCAACCTGCTTTAATATATTCATGAAATAAGTATCTTTACTATAAGCTTCCATTTTCTTTAACTTCCTTACTTCTCATCTTATTCCATCTTAATCAATATCATGTATTACGTCAATGCCCGGATTCTTACGATTTCCTTAACCTGTAACCATGAATGTTTTTTATAAATACCTGAAAGCTATAAAAACACCTTTTCGCAGCTTATCATTGCCCGCTTCGGCTGCTTGGAATGCATGGAAAGCGCAACTGCTGCCATCTGGTCTGAATCATTTTTTAATAAGATGGTTGCCTGCTCATCTGAACCAGTTGGTGATACCTTTCTCTGACTCACAACCTCTTCCGGCTTTTTATCCATGAAGCTTCTTACAATAGAAAGTGCATATACGCCAATGTCAAGCATTGCCCCGCCTGCAAGATTCATATATAAAAAAAACTTCATCTATGGAATCATAGACCTTTGCAATGCCATATTTTTCCGCAAATGCTACTGCTTTTTCATATTATCTCTTCCTTTTTTCTTAACTGATTTCTCACTTTTGCCATAATCTTATCATAAGAAAATGCATTTTATAAGAGGCTGCCACAGCCGGATTTTGGTAAAAAATCTATCCAGTGTAACAACCTCTTTTATGTCATATCTTTACTAAATTTACTTTATCAAATCGACGCAGTCCGGTTTTATCTGATACAATGCTTCTGTAAGACTTCCGTCTTCATTGCGGAAAACAACGGAAATCCGAAGTGTGGAAGCATCTTCTTTTCCATCGTTTCCTGACATGGTAATTGCATTGACGCTAAAATATTCATCCTCTGCAAGCCAGTTGGAAACTTCGCCGCTTCCGCCATTTGCAACATAATCTTCTTTTTCAATATACTGTGTTCCAAAATCTACCCAGCCATTTTCGTCCGGTGTAGCAGAAAATACCGGATAATCCTTTACGATTTCAAAATAATCCGATAAATTATCTGCTGTAATTCCATCCACGAAATCTCTGACCTGCTGATTCATATAGCCTGCTGCAGCTTTACTTTCTGCTCCGGTAATTACGCTGACTTCTGCTCTGCCGGCAGTTCCTTCCGTATCTGCTGTCTCAGCTCCTGCCGCAGCTTCTTCAAGCTTCTTAAGGTACTCCTCCGCTGCCGCCGGATCTGCCTTAGTGGTATCTAATGGCAGGGTAAAAAGTGCAATTGTGCCAGCATAGTCTTCCACTTTACGGTAAGAGCCACTTTCATTGTCCATTCGAAATGCAGCCGTTTCGCTCCCGAAGCTGTCCACGATTCCCAACTGTACGCCACGGTCTGCAAATATTTCCAAATCATCACATTCTATCAGCTCATAAAGAACGCCGTCTTTACAGAACCAGGTAAGTGTCTCATCCATGGTTGCTGCATTGGCATCCAAAAAAGACACGCCATTGATTAACGGTGCCACAAAGAAATTGCGGTCTTCCATATCCGTTCCGTCACTTTTTGCAATTGCAACAGCTGCATAAGTATGTGATTTGCTGACATTTTCCCGAGTTTCCTGTGGTACACAAAGCTCTAATTTTTCTCCGGACACCAGTCCTAATAAGGTAATATCATAGCCATTGCTCTGCTGCGTCTCATTGACGCTTACCGCATCCTCTCCGGCAAATGCCCGGCTCAATGCTCCATTGTCCGCTACTTCATCCGCAATCTGTGACGGACTTAGGAAATGATACGCTGCATAGGCACTGCTGCCGCCTAACAACAATACGGCGCAGGCACTTGCTGCGATTAATTTACGTGTTGGATGAAATTTTCTATTATGATTCATATTGACCTCCAAAGAAATATGTCCGGAGGCATGCAAAGAAGAAAAAGCCTGTTTATATCTTTCTTTATCTGTCATTTTCCCATTCCTCCTTTAATACATTTCTGAGCAGTCTGCGACCACGCGTCAACCTGACCTTCACGTTGCTTTCTGTCACATTCATAATCTTCGCGATTTCCCGGATGGTGTAATCCTCATAATAAAATAAATGTATGACGATTCGATACTTCTCTGGAAGCTTCATGACTTCTGTAAACAGTGTCTGGGCTTCTGGTGTCTCAAATGTCAGTGTCTCCATATATTCTTCTAACGGCACACCTTTCTGCCGCCAGAAAGAAAGATTGATATTCTTTGCTTTATTGATTGCCACCCGAATGAGCCATGCTCTGATATGCTGCTCATTTTCAAATTGTCTGTTGGTTGTATGATATTGAAGAAAAGTATCCTGCACCACATCATCGGCATCTGCTGCATTTTTACAGATATTGAAAGCCGCTGCAAATAAATGGTCTTTATACTTTTCCGCTAATACCTCAGTTGCTATTCTCATGAGTGATCCCTCATATTTCTTTTCTGTTTAAAAGGCCTTTCACTATATATACAAATGGGGATGGAAAAAGGTTACAAAAAAAGAGCTGACCGACCCAAACCTCAACTGTGCCACAGCTCTTTTTATTGTCCAAATCTTTTTATAAATTATAACATATTCCTTTGAAGCAGTTCTTCTATTTCACTCTTTTTTGGTATTGCACGGATAACACCTTTTCTGGTTGTCACTATAGCTGCCGCTGCATTTGCCAGCTTTAAAAGTTCCTCCAACTGCTTTTCTGTCAAATTATTAAAATCATGTTCCAGAAGATAATTCAGCACACTTCCCATAAACGTATCTCCTGCACCTGTTGTCTCGATTGTCTTTACAGAAAATCCACTACATTCCACACGCATTCCCTTATAATAAGCGCGGCTTCCTTCTTTTCCCATTGTTAAGAGAATGAGTGGTATCTGATATTTTTCCTGAAGGCATCTGATTCCCTCATCATAATCTTCTTTTCCAGTAACAAACTGAATCTCATTATCAGAGATTTTCAATATATCACATTGACTAAATCCATAATTCATCTGTTCTTTGGCTAATTCTAATGAACTCCACAAAGGTTCCCTTAAATTTGGATCAAATGAAATGAGTGCTCCACTCTCCTTTGCCGCTTTAACCGCTTTCTTTGTTGCAGCTCTTACACTATCCTGTGTCATAGATAACGTTCCAAAATGGAAAATTTTTGCCTGGGAAATAAATGTTGTATTAATTTCATCTTCTGTCAGCATCATATCAGCACCCGGATTACGATAAAAAGAGAACTTACGGTCACCATCCGGAAATGTATGTACAAATGCAAGTGTTGTATTTACAGTACTGTCTGTAAAAAGATTGGAGGTATCAATTCCAATATCATTTAACGTATTTCGAAGCAATTTTCCAAACTGGTCTTTTCCAACTTTGCCAATAAATGCTGTTTTCTTTCCCATTTCATTTAACATTGCCAGAACATTACATGGCGCTCCACCAGGACATGCTTCAAACAAATCATTCCCCTGTTCACTCTGTCCATTCATCGTAAAATCAATTAATAATTCTCCCAATGCAATAACATCAAAGCTCTTTTTCATATTACGATTCCTCCTATATTTCTTCCTTTTGTTTTTATAGAAATGAAACCAGTTCTTTTCCGAACTGGTTTATCACTTCCTTTTCTTCTATATCATCATACCATGAAATGAAATTCATTTTTTCACGGTTCAATTCCATACACTTCTACATTTTCCAGCACAACACTTCCTTCTACTGCCTGAAAATATATTTTATTTTGTTCATTTCCCGCAAATACATTCATAGAATGATTATTTTGATAATTATCAGTAAATAATTCTAAGGAACTTTGATCAGATAAAATATGAACATCTAATACATCTTTTTCTTTTAAAAAGAGTATACTGTGTGATATCCCTTTACTCCATCCATCTGCCTTATTACGATTTACTTTTAATTCTCCATTCTTCAAATCAAATATACAAACTGTTTGATTTATTTCATCGCATCTTAATTTTACAAGTAATTGCTGTGCATTGCTCGCTCGTAAATTTATATTAAATTTCAGTTCAAATGCTATTCCATCATCTGATTTTAACTCTTGTTGCGAATCACAAATCACCAACTTGTCCTGAACATATTTACCAGTTTTTTTTCTACATTTTTTTAACTCCCGTATCGGAACAAAACTCAATCTTCCACTTTTGGTCATATTAACTTCGCGCGGAAAATTAAAGAATCCGCACCAGTCTTCCCTGTAAGTCGGTCCCCAGTCTTTAAAAAACGGCATCCATTCCCATTCATTTGCCCATGCAACCATAATTCTTCTTCCATCAGGTGCCTGAAATGATTGTGGTGCATAATAATCAAAACCCCAATCAATTTCTCCTGAAACATCATAATCAAACCTGCCGGTATCATAATCAAACGAACCGGTTAAATACACACAAGTCCTCTCTCCTGCATCGATAGGTGAAAAAGTTAAAACATACCGGTTTCCTATACGAAAGAAATCAGGACATTCCCACATGGTTCCCCATTCTCCCCTGCTTTCTGCTAATACATTTATAAATGCCCAATGTATCAAATCTTCTGAGCGATACAATAACGCCTGTCCTTTTTGATTTTTTGAAGCTCCGCATACCATATAATAGCTGTCTTCGTGTTTCCATACCTTGGGATCCCGGAAAGAATCTGGCGAAATCCCTTCCGGTGCTGTTAAAACTGGATTTTTTTCATATTTTTCAAAATGAATACCATCTTCACTATAAGCAACACACTGTGTCTGGACAAATCCATTTCCATGATTCGTTGCTGCTGTGTATATTAAATATAGCTTTCCGTCAAATTCAATTGCACTTCCGGAAAAACATCCACCCTTCAAATGATCTTCATAAGGTTCACTTGGTGCTAATGCAACCGGAAGATACTCCCAATGAATCAAATCATCACTGACAGCATGTCCCCAGTGCATATTTTCCCAAAAACTCTGATATGGATTATACTGATAGAAAAAATGATACTTTCCTTTGAAATATATCAATCCGTTTGGATCATTAATCCATCCCGTTTCTGCCATAAAGTGGTATTTCTGCCTCATTTTTCCCTGTGAAACTTTTTCTTTATTCTGATTAATTACTATTTGTGCCCGTTCAATTTCCTGAAGCATTTTTTCCTTTGACATCAATTGACCTTTCTGCTCCCTTTTCTATCTTGGCCATCTTTTTTCTTTCTCAGGAAGCTTTGAAAAAACATTATGTGGTTCCTTCTGATACCAGTATGCAACACTTGACAAATCATCCTGACGTTCAAATAAACCTTTATGTCCAACACCAATCTGTTGCACAGTAACCTTAAGCTCCTCATCAAAAAACACCGGATCCATGACATGCCAGCGATAAAAACCGCGCATTGGTGGACAATCATCATTATGATATAAATTATTTACCAGATCATCATGCCTTGAATAATATGGATATCCAAGAAAAGGAGTTGTATATGTCTGTTCTATCGTTTTTCCGTCTTCATGTTTGGCAAAACTCCAGGAACCTCCAAAATAATCTTCCATTCCGGTTCCACAGATTGTTGGATATTGTTCATCTCCATCAATATAAAACTTTACTTCTCCTTCACCCCACCAATATCTTTGAAGTGTAGACAATGCTATATATGTACCGATATAATGACCACTACCTTTTATTCCATCTGCAATAACATAATCTTTTCCCAGCTCGGTAAGAGCTTCTCTTCTCCAGCTTGCGTGAAAATATTCCGTTTCTTCTGGCAGATAATTGTATAAATTATAATCAATCTGATAAAAAAAAGCCGGAATTGCATTTGCATGCTGATTTTCTAATGTAATAACTGCTCTCTTTTTAAATGGCATCTGAATATAAGAATTTAACCCTCTGGATGGGACAACTGTTATAAGACTGGAATTAATATAACACTCTTTTCCAAATCCACAACAGAAAAAATCCCCTAACGGTACTTCTACTGATGGATTTTCCTCGCCGTCCCAATACATTCTGAGAACCAGGTCCCTAAGAACAAAGCAATCTCCTTCTGACGTTTTATTATCCGTTGTTATCCATATATGATGAATAATTCCCGGACCATCTATTTCTCCTAAAACAACCGTCTCTCCCGGCTGGATATCATTCAAACACGGACTGCCTTTTCTTGATTTTCCGAGAACGCTGGCTGCCATACCTCCCTTTCCCTTTTCTCCTGTCCTGTTTTCAGCATTAATCGCCCTGCTTTTTCCATGTGTCAGATAGGGAAGCATTGCTGCTGTTCCTGGCAGCATAATCATATTTTTATCCATTTTATACCTTATCCTTTCGTTGCACCCATAGTCATTCCAGCTGTTACCCATTTATTTAATGCAAAATAGATTACCAGTGGAGGAAGAATTGAAATTGCTATTGCAGCAAATGTTGAACCCCAGTCCACATTTCCAAATGCTCCGACATAATCTTTTAATCCCATTGCCACTGTCTTGGCTGAAGTATCACTAATAAATGTATTTGCAAAAATAAAGTCATTCCAAATCAGAATACTATACATGGAAGCAATTGTAATAACGGTATTTCTTGCTAATGGGAACACAATCTGAATAAAAGTCCGAAGCGGTGAACACCCATCAACAACCGCTGCCTCTATCAATTCATTCGGAACAAATTCGTAAAAACTTACAAACATCATAACTGATAAAGGTAATGCAAATCCTACCTGTGGTAATATTAAAGAAAAACTTGTATTTAAAATACCTAGTTTACTATAAAAAATAAATAATGGTATTAATGTAATCTGTACTGGAACCATAATTCCAAATGTAAAGAAAGAATAAATTGTTTTTGTTCCTCTTACTTTAAATTTTGACAATGCATATCCTGCAGTAGAACTTAATACTACAATCAGAATCAGCGAAATAACGGTCACCTTTAAACTATTCCACATATACATACCGATTTTACCATCTGATAAAACCTTAGAAAAATTTTCCAGCGTAATACTCTTTGGAAATGCAAATGGAGCTGCTGACAACTCTACGGTTGGTTTCACACTTGCAACAAACAACCATATGACCGGATATATCTGAATGATTAAGAAGAGAATAATCAATACTGCAAATATTATTTTTATTATTTTTTTCTTCAATGATTTCCCCTCCTATTCCTTCTGATGCGTTCTTTTTCAATTCTTTTTTCTTCTTTTTGTTCCTTTGAAGTAAAAATTTTTCTTAAAATATAAACAACTAAAATACTTTCAATAATAATAAACACCGCTAAAGTACTGCCATAACCATACTGGTTACTTGAAAACGCCTTTTTATACATATATGTAGACATTAATTCGCTGGCATTTCCCGGTCCACCACTTGTCAATAAAAATGGAATATCAAATCCTCTTAATGCTCCTGTCAAACACATCGTCAAAGTCAGAAGTATAATATCTTTTATCAATGGCATTTTAATTTTAAATAATATCTGCATTTCAGAAGCGCCATCTATTTTGGCAGCTTCATATACAGAAGGATCTAATGAAACCAGTGCAGCATAAAATATAACCATATACATTCCAGTAAATCTCCATCCTTCCGGTATGGATACAGCTGGTAATACAGTACTTACTTTCGCAAGCCAGGACGTTACCATTCCACCTAAACCTACTTTTTGTAATATCTGATTCAATAATCCCATAGGCTCTGTTGAGTACATACTTCTAAAAAGCTGTGTGATAGCAACTGTTGTAATAATACATGGTACATAATACAACGTTTTAACCAGTGTCACATGCTTTGTCATATATGTCAGCAATATTGCAAAAAACAGTCCAATTAATAATTGCATGGAAACTACAATAACAAGGTAAATCAGATTGTTAAAAAATGCCTTATAAAAAACTTCGTCGTGAAACATAGTCACATAATTTTCCAATCCGACAAACTGCTTTTTTCCTATTCCTCCCCATTTCATAAAACTTAATCGAATAGACTCTTCTATTGGATAAAATACTGCCAAAATATAGAACAATAATCCTGGAAGTAAAAATGCCAGAAAGGCCTTTTTGTTTCTTATAACGCCCATTATAACTCCTTCCTTTTCATTTATATAAATCTGTTACGAGATATGTATTACCAATCATGATAATACATATCTCGATATGTCATTTACTTATTTTGTATATTCTGCAATAGAATCATCTACCAGTTTACAAAAATCGTCTACTGATAAATCACCGGATGCCAGCAATAATAAATTATCCTGCATAACGGTATTGGTATTGGAATCAAGGTATGTATCCCAAGGCTTCAGGAAGTTTTCACCTGTAGACTGCATATCTTCCTGAATTTTCAGATAAAGATCTGAGTATTCAACATCATCCGGTAAATCGGTTTTAATTGGAGACATCTGCTGTTTTCCAGCATATAATTTACCATAATTATCAATTACATATAAGATAAAATCTTTTGTTTTTTCATCAAATGTTTCTGCATTAAATGCCATACCAATTCCAGAATTTATACAAAATTCATTTGGCTGTGTTTTTGCACCTTCAATAGTAGGAAGATAAAAATAATCAATTTTACCCTGCTCATATGCATCCTGCATAGCGCCGATTTCCCAGTCACCAATATAATACATTGCAGATTTTCCATCTAAAAACATTGATTGTGCTGTTGCATAGTCTGTTGCAGCAAATCCATCATTAAAATACTGACCCATTTCTTTCATAAATTCTGCTGCTTCTCTTCCGGTTTCACTGTCCATTTTCTCTTTTCCATCTCTTAAATTAATGATAAAATCATTTCCGGTTTCTCTAAATGGAAGCATTGCTAAGTATCTCTGTACCGGCCATCTGTCAACACCATCTACCGAAATCGGTGTAATTCCATTATCTTTTAAGGTTTTACATACATTCAGCCACTCATCCATGGTAGTTGGTGGTGTCAGATTATACTGTTCAAAAATTTCTTTGTTATACCATGTCATTTCCACATGATATTCTAATGGTAAAGTATACATGGAACCATCTGTAAATTCCTGATATTTTAATGCAATCGGATAGAAATCATCATATCTGTCATTATCTTTTAAAAATTGTTTTACATCTACTAACATTCCTGCATCTACCAGCTCCTGACAATATGGATCGGCATCAATATCAATTATATCCGGCATATTGCCTCCGGCAATTAATGTCTTTAATTTCTGTAAATAGGAAGGTCTGTCCGCTGTTGTTTCAAATTCAATTTTCCACTTTCCGCCTTTTTCTTTACTGTACTGATCTGCAATTTCATGCATTACCTGATCTATTTCACCATCCACAGGTCTTGATGTCATCCACGTAACAGTTACCACATCATCATCATCATTTTTTGCTTCTTTTTTTGTAGAACCACAGCCTGCAATCAACCCTGTTACCATTGTTGCTAACAATAAAATACTCATCATTCTCTTTTTCATTTTAATCCCTCTCTTTTCTTGTTTTTATCACAAAATTGTTTAATTCTACTTCTCCCTGTACCACATAAACACCGGCATAGCCACCTTTGTGATCATACATTCTGGTAGATAATACAATTTCATCATTAATATACACAATACAGATATCATCTTCTCTTATTATCAGTAAATGATATTCATCTGCATCCGGAAGCCTTCTGGATGTTTCTATCTGGTATGGTACATCACCTTTTATCTGCCACTGATAGATGCCCTTTTCTGAACGTGGCCACATATCCCATGCTACTTCCTTTTTCCGTTGATTCATTCTTAAAAAATAACCCTTTTCCATTTCAGAATCAACATGTAACGCTATTCCGAATTCATGTCCCCGCTTCACACAGACATCCATTTCAATTGAAAAGCAATCTTCCGGAATTTCATAGACACCGGAGCCTAAGGTATCACTTATTACATGAATTCCTTTTTCTGTCTTTGTTATCCGGCTATTATAGCCTGCTGCTGGTTTCATATCCTGTACTTCATCATAGAACTCTTTCACACCTGGAATAACACGGACTTTTAATGTTCCATCTTCCGGATTCTGAATCAATTCATGGAACACCATTGTTCCACCCCATTCCCATGGTCCAAAATCTTTATTTCCATATTTGCTTGCAATCCATCCAAATGCAAATCTTCGCTGTCCATCTGATGCGGTTTTGATTGCATAATCTGATCTGGTGTCAAAGACATCATCTTCAGGAATTTCCCATGGTCCATTTGGACTTTTTGAAATTCTATAATGTGTAGTAAATTGATCCGAAAAAGTGGAGAAAACCAGATACCAGTAATTTCCCATCTTGAAAATTTCAGGACATTCCATGGTGATATACATGCCAGGGGCATAAAACGGTTTTTCATAGGTCCATTGTTTCAAATCCTTTGACTTACACAATGCAATACAGCCTCCCCTTAATTCACCTCCTCCTTTAATTCTTGAAGCCAGAAGCATGTCATAACATTCATCTTCTTCGTTCCAGTATACAAATGGATCCCGCCAGTCAAATTCTTCATATTGCTTTCCATCAGAAACAAACAAAAATTCTTCTACTGTATTAAGATGTTCTAAATCTGTTCCTACTGCCTGCATTACAGACTGTACACTTTTTCCATTAATTTTTATATCTTCATTATACGCAGTAAAAAATGCATGATAAAGATTTTCTTTGTCTTTTATTACGGAACCAGTGTAAGCATTCTTATTTGGCTTGTCATCTCCTCCTCTCTTGATTGCTTCCCCTTTGTATTCCACATTTACAAAGTCTTTTGTTGTTACAAGATGCCAGGTAGTTTCTTCTGCATACTCTTTGTCTCTGATTCTTGGATCATGCAGATAATAACCATAAAAAGTTCCATTTTCATAATACGGTATTAAATCTCCAACCCATGCATCTTTTGGTCTGTACAATAATTTTTTCATATGCACCTCTCTTTGCACTATTTGCATGTTTTTTCTCGTTCTTTTTATGCTCAAATTTTAGCATATGCACTATTTATTTTCAACATACCTTTCTCAATTTTATCATTTTCTATTTTTTTTACATAATAAAAACTGTTGTTTTATACATGTTATACATCTTTTCATTGTTATTTTGTGCATTTCATGCATTTTTATTTTTCGCACATTTTCTTCTTCCTTTATTCTTAATAAAGTGTTACAATAAATCTGGAGGTGGAAGTATGAAATGCACGATTAAACAATTAGCCGAAGAATTAAACTTATCCAGAAATACTGTTGCTAAAGCTTTAAAAAACAGTAATGAAGTTTCTTCGAAAACAAAGCAGCGGGTTTTAAATAAAGCCAGAGAACTGAATTACAATAACATAAACAAAGAACTTTTTTCCGAATCGGGAGATGTTACTTCTCCATCTAATGTGAATAATGGTTCTATCCTGTTTCTTACCAAAACCTATGCACCAGACTCTGAATTCTGGACTGCGGTTTTAACAGGTATTGAATCCATCTTATCTAATGCACATTATCATCTTGTAATTGGAATCATGTCTGAAAGTGATTTGAAAAAAATGGATTTTCCTACTGCATTAAAAGATCCTTCCATTAAAGGTATTATTCTTGTGGAAATTTGTGATGGGGCTATCTGCAATGCATTGTTACAATATAATCTTCCAATTATTACTGTTGATTTACCAAAGGATTATAATCCTGCTTTAGATATGATAGATATTGTTACTATGGAAAACAAAAGAAATATTCACCGGATTGTAAATCATTTAATTTCCAAAGGTGCCGAGCGTTTTGCCTTTGTTGGAGATATTTATTCCGCAAATGTAGGACGAGGTTTTCAGGAACGTTTTGATGCATTACAAGAATGTCTTTCTGATAATCATCTGGAACTAGACCGGAAACATTGCTTATTAACAGAAACTTCTGATGAATTTCAGGACTTTCAAATAGTCGTTAAAAAATTACAAAAGATGGCTTCTGTCCCGGATGTATTTATTTGCGGGAATGACCGTACAGCAATCCAATTAATATATGCTCTTCAATTTTTGGGTTATCAGATTCCAAAAGATGTAAGTGTAGTAGGATTTGATGATATTCCTGCTTCTGAAAGGATTACACCTTCTCTCACTACAATACAGACTCCAAAAAAATACCTTGGTATTGCTGCAGCCCGCCAGATGTTAGAGCGGATACAATATCCAAACTCTCCTCATTCATATATGGAATATGAAACAAAACTTATTATCCGGGATTCCACAATATAGAATTAATTTTGAAAGGATATTATACTATGGAAAACTTCTTTTCACTTGATGGTAAATTTTTTCGATTTATCAACAAATTTACCAGTTTAATTGCTTTAAATTTTTTATTCATTATTACATCCCTTCCTATTATTACAATCGGGGTATCCTTTTACGCCCTTTATCAAACAAATTTAAAACTTTCACAAAATACAGAATCCTATATTGCAAGAACTTATTTTTTCTTTTGGAAAAAAAATTTAAAGCAGAATATTCTTCTTTGGTTACCTGTAATGATTTTATTTATATTTTGTCTGATTAACTTATACATTTTACCTTTTATGCCAGAAACCTTTTTCAGGTCTCTCACTCTCTGTATACAATTTCTTATTTTGTTGTTATTGCAGGGATTTCTTATTTATGCATTTTTTCTTCCGGATCAATACAGAACTACTTTAAAACATACCGTAAAAAATGCAGTTATATTGACTTTTAAATATCTTCCAGCTACTTTTTTATGTATTTGCATAAATGCACTACCAGTTTCTATTCCCATATTGTTACCAAAAATAACCGGATATGTGTTAGCAGCTTTTATTATAATAGGCTTTTCCGGAATTTCATTTCTACATACTTTCATATTGCAACTACTATTAAAAAAAGAGAACCTCTTCGGTTCTCTTTAAAAAGGCGTCTGCCGGATTTGAACCGGCGATAAGGGTGTTGCAGACCCGTGCCTTACCACTTGGCTAAGACGCCGCATATTTAATTGTGTCAATTCACACTCATATAGTTTACCAAAGCAGCACAAATCCGTCAAGAGAGAATTTACAGATTTCTACCTGCTTTTTACACAATTCCATGCAAATTTATTTGCTTTTTTTACATAAGAACAGTATACTTATAATGTTATAAAATATTAAACCATTTTTAGGAGGAACAAATATAATGGAAAAAGGTAAGTTAGGAATCAGATTATCATTTTATGCAGTAGCCGCATTTATCCTTGCATTCTTAGGATACAGCACTGTTCTTGCATTACTGACTGGTTTCGTTCTCATCGTGGAGAAAAATGAATGGGCTTCCCGTCAGGTAATTCAGGCATTTTTCTTATGTATCTTTGCAGATATCGTAAATGGTATTTTAAACATTTTCGATTTCTTATACCAGATACCTCTTATGGGTTCTGTATGGGGAACAGCAATTTCTGTCATCGATGGTATTGTAAGCCTTGTAGTTCTGATTTTCTGTATCATGGCTCTTGTAAACACAGCCAAAGGAAACGAAGCAAACGTTCCTGGATTAAACGGACTTGCAAACTGGGCTTACGGCATTGTAGCTCCAAAGGTAAATCAGGCACAGCAGGCTTATTATGGACAGCAGCAGTTTAACGGACAGCAGCAGTTTAACGGACAGCAGCAGTTCAACGGACAGCAGCAGTTCAACGGACAGTCACAGCAGTTCAATGGTCAGCAGCAGAATCCAAATCAGCCACAGTAGAATTATTACATAGCGAAAAAATTTAAGCGCAGAGCATTCATTGCCCTGCGCTTTTCTTATGCAGTTCTTCAAAAGATTATAAGGAAATCATCAGATAACGGATAACAAAGAGTGCGGATAATACTACTGTGATAATATTTAACTCCTTGAACTTTCCGGTAAAGATTTTAATTAATGTATAAGCAATTAATCCAACGGCAATTCCGTTTGCGATGGAGTAGGTAAGCGGCATCATGATTAATGCCAAGTATGCCGGAATTGCTTCAGATACATCATCAAATTCCATATCTTTGATGGCACTTAACAAAAGACCACCTACGAAGATTAATGCCGGTGCTGTTGCACAGGATGGGATGATGCTTACAAACGGAGCAAAGATGATTGCTGCTAAGAACATGATTGCTGTAAATACAGAAGTCAGTCCGGTTCTTCCTCCTACGCTGATTCCGGAGATACATTCACCATAAGTGGTAACGGTGGAAGTACCAAATATAGAACCGCCAACCGTTGCAATTGCATCACAGAGAAGGCTCTTCTTTGCATTTGGAATATTTCCATCTTCATCTAACATATTTGCTGATTTTGCAGTTCCGATTAAGGTTCCGATGGTATCAAACATGTCAACCATGGAGAAAGTGATAATCAGCATGATCAAAGTTAAAATTGCCTGTCCTACCGAGCTTCCCATAAATAATTCCCGGAAACCGCGGAAACATGCGAATAAGGAAACATCTGCAAAATCTTTTACCTGGGCACCAAAGTTAATCTGGAAGCCATCAAATACCGTATTTCCGGTGAAAATTCCAAGAATAGTTACTACAAAAATACTGATTAAAATAGAACCGGTTACTTTTTTCTTATAAAGAACGGTGGTAAGTACGATTCCAAAGAAGGCTAAAATTGCGCCCCAGCAGGCCACCGGATTTTCAGAAAAAGTAGAAAAATCCACCAACGATACCATGGTACTTTCATTTCCTACAATAAGACCAGCATCCTGGAAGCCGATAAATGCAAGGAACAATCCGATACCTACCGATATGGCAACTTTTATATTTTTCGGAATTGCCATTACAATTTTTTCCCGGAAGGAACATAAAGTAATCAGAATAAATAATGCACCGGAAATGAATACCATTGCCAGTGATGCTTCATAGGAATAACCCATGCCAAGCATTACGGTGTAAGTAAAAAATGCGTTCATTCCCATACCAGGTGCCTGGGCAAACGGCAATCTGGCAAGAACTCCCATTAAGAAAGTTCCTAAAAATGCAGACAGACAGGTGGCAAAAAATACGCCGTTGAATACCTTATCATACATATCGGTTCCTTCAAAAGGTGTGGCAAGCATTGCCGGATTTACCATGATGATGTAAGCCATGGTAACAAATGTTGTGATACCTGCAATAAACTCGATTTTTACGCTGGTACCATTTTCTTTCAGTTTGAAAAACTTTTCCATAATAAACGTCCTTTCTTTTGTTTTATCTAAACCAGTTCACAGACTGGAATAAATCGATTATTTATAATATCTAATAATCCCCGGTTGGTAATTGCCATCTCCGGAATGACGGCAAGGGAAATCTGAAGACTCATGGTGAGGATTGGATTCTTAAGGATACAGCCGTGTTTCCATAAATCAGCTAAAAGTCTATCTGTTTCCTCTACAAATGCCTCCATTGGCTTCTGGCTTAATATGCCAAGTACCGGAAGTCCTACAAACTGTTTTTCTTCTCCATCCCTTACATAAGAAAGACCACCCTGTTTTACAATGACCTGATTAAATGCCAGCGTCATATCCGAAAGAGAAGTTCCAAATGCAATCAGATTCTGGGTATCCTGTCCTACCGAACCGGCAAATGCTCCCTGCAGTGCTCCTGCCTGGCTGATGATGCCGATTCCGATGGAACCATCTTTCCGGTAACGGTCTACTACTGCACAATACATTAAGTCATCCTCTAAAATGAGTGCACCGTTCTTTACCGGAAGCGTTCTCTCTTCGTGAATTGTCTCCAGGATTCCGTCCACGATTTTTACAATATTGACTTTTACTTCGCCATCTATGCAGCCTTCCGGCAATGGAATCGTAAGTTCTCCTTCTTTTAAATCATCCCGCTTTATGGAATGGATCACTTCTTTCGGATAATCCATTCGCGGATAAGAAGCCTTTGCAATTTCTCCGTTTACAATAACATCCTGCACCTTAAAGTCTGTTAAATCCTTCACAAGTATCATATCTGCACGATATCCCTCTGCAATGACACCTCTGTCCTTTAAGCCATAGGCTGCTGCCGGATAAATCGTTGCAAGCTTGATAGCCTGAAGCGGCTCCACACCTTCTTCCACAATCTGCGCCAGTGCATAGTTCATATGTCCATGCTCTGCCATATCTTTCGCTGTAATACAGCCATCGGTAGAAAGTAAAATATGGTCGCTGTCTCCTGCTTTATCTAAGAATTCTTTTGCACTTGCAGGCTCTTTTAAGGAGCCACGGCGGATAATGACATACATTCCTTTCCTGAATTTTTCTAACATTTCCTCCACCGTTACACTCTCATGGTCGGAGCTTACGCCTGCTGCAATATAGGTATCTAAGTCAGCTCCCAATACACCCGGCGCATGTCCGTCTATTTTTAAACCTTTTTCTTTTCCATAATCTAAGATTTCTTTTAAAGAAGCTTCCTTTGCAATGACCCGGTTATAATCCATGGCTTCTGCAATTCCATACATGCCATATTCTTCCACCATCACTTTGACATCGGAAAGCATCACCTGTCCATAACAGTCTTCATATCCCGGTGCTGACGGAACACAGGGAGATGCCATCCAGACCGGTGTAAGCTCTGTCTCCTTCATCTCTTCCATCAGATATTTTGCACCTTTATGTCCTAAGACATTTACTGCATCATGAGGGTCTAAGACTGCTGCTGTGGTTCCGTTTTGTATCAGTGCCTCTGCAAAAGATGCACTGCTTAACATGCTAAGCTCCACATGGGTATGGGCGTCAATTAATCCCGGCAGGGCAGTAAGCCCTTCCCCATTGATTACCATAAGATGCTCCTTTTCTTCTATTTCACTGGCATCAATATGCTCTGCAATTTTCTCAAAACGACCATTTTTGATATAAATATCCCCGGTTTTTATCTCATCTTCCAACACATCTGCAATCGCAACATTCTTAATCAACAGGCTCATAGGATTCTTTTCCTTTCTGAAACAATGGTAGTTTCTGTAAAAATGTGATATCTGTCCGCTCTGCCGCTTTTCCCTCTGCCAGAATTGCAAGCCTGCTGCAAACCTCTCCTCCGGCTTTCTGCACCAGACGCTCTGCCGCAGCCAGGGATTCTCCTTTTGAAATCACATCATCCACAATTGCAACTTTCTTTCCCTTTAACTTCTCTGCATCCGTTTCATCCAGAAAAATGTCCTGATTTCCCTCTGTTGTAATGGAATGCACCGCATCCTGGATAAATGATTTCACATAGGACTTCACGCTTTTCCGGACTACCACAAATTCCTTCATATGAAGCTGCTTTGAAATCTCGTACGCCAGGGCAATTCCCTTTGCTTCAATGGTCAGGATAATTTCTGCTCCATTGGCAAATGCCGCCAGTTCCTTTCCTGCTTTCTCAATCAGCTCCGTATCACTGATTACCACAAAACTTGCATACGCTGTTCCATCTGACAGTTTAACAAAAGGCAGTTCACGTTTCAGACCACATACTTCTAAATCATAATGTTCCATTTTATCTATATCCTCTTATCCATCATTATATATCCGCCGGAAATGTTCTGTCTCCTTCGGATGTATTGTAACTATGAAAAACACGAAAGGTACAACACGTCCCCGTATTGCACCTTTGCTTACATACATTTGCATTATAATAGAAATTGTTTTATAATAAAAATACTATTTTTACTTGATTTCTATAATATTTTTATTATATTGTGTGGAGGGGAATTGTAAAGAAAAATATTTTATTTCAATATAATTAGCCGGTTATGCAGGAAGATTATTTTATCTGATATGAAATGTCTGCAGTTCTTAGTTACATGTTTTTCTTGATTATAAACTGTCTTTCCATTGCTTTAAGAGGATAACTGCTCTGTCCGCCGAGTACGGATGCTGAATAATGTCTGCAAGGGGCACTAAGAATTTCGACCTATAACTGAATAAGCCTGGCAACCGGCGCAAATTCACATCCATGTTCATATGCGCCTCGCTGGCACTTCCCTGTGCCAGCGTTGCCGGATGCCAGACGAAATTTCAAGTGCCCCTAACAGCCCTTAAAATGCATCCGTACTTCGGCGAACCGGGAAGTTATCATGTCAAACATTGGAAAGACTGTTTTGATAACAGAAAGAAAAACATGTGCTTTAGAACTGCGGCATTTCATATCAAAAATAATCTTCCCTGCATACCCGGAACTATATTGGAAATCCTATATTTTTTACAATCCCCCCTACAAACCACATAAATTATATTTTCAAATGATTCCTACAAAACAAAAGAGGTATTTTATTATGACATTAGACTCCTACCGTAACTTTGTAACCATTGTAGATTGCGGCAGTATCGTAGCGGCTGCCAATAAGCTTCTGATTGCACAGCCTTCTTTGAGTAACCAGCTAAAAAATATTGAGAAAACCTATGGTGCGAAGCTTCTTCTCCGGGGAAACCGTTCCTTAGAGCTGACGGATGCAGGAAGAATCTTTTACAAACGTGCCAAAGAGATTTGCATGATGGAAGAGGGCTTACGAAATGAATTGCTGAACCAGAAAGCCGGCTTCTCTGAACTGTTGAAGATTTCAATTCCAGCCGGTAACTCTCCTTATTTTCTGCACAAATTTTTTGATGCCTTTATCGCAAAGCATCCGAAAGTAAATTATGACTTTTATGAGATTCCAAGCGAATTTGTTATTCCGAATGTCTTAAATGGAATTACGGAGATTGGGCTGATTCGCTCTGCCGCACCCGGACATGGTGCGCTTACACTTTATCCCTATGAAAGAGAGGATATTGTTGCGCTGTTTCCAAAAGACCATCCCCTGGCTAAAATCAAAGGAAAGCTTTCTGTCCCGGACCTTGCCAACTACCCGCTGGCAATTCCTTTTGACTGTCTGGATATTGTTTATGCTTCTTTTGGACACTATCTTCTTTCGCCAAATGTTTCCATGATTACTTCTCCGAAAACCACTGCCATTGAATGGGCGCGCTCTTTTGGAAGTGTAGCCTTAGTCTCCCTGACGAAAGAGGACATACGTGAAATTAAGGATATGTGCATCAAATATATTTCCGATGAAAACCTCTATATTATGAGTGCTTTTATTATCAGCAAAGACCGGCACCTTTCGAAGATTGCGAAGGAATTTTTGCAGGTGCATGGTATTGAAGTTTCTTAAGGTGCTCGCCAAATCTGCATGCAAGCATGCGATTTTTCTCGCTACTCGCGTAAAAAAAAGAGAATCTATAAAAGATTCTCTTGAAAGAGGCGACAACCAGATTCGAACTGGTGATAAGGGTGTTGCAGACCCGTGCCTTACCACTTGGCTATGTCGCCATATTCTGTTGTAACACTTCCAGTATATGCAGTGGCACATTTTTTATGCCTCATATTCTGTTCGTGTAGTGACTCCGACGGGAATCGAACCCGTGTTACCGCCGTGAAAGGGCGATGTCTTAACCGCTTGACCACGGAGCCAGATACGTTCCAACGACCGTCAGAACGTGTTTTAGTATACCATAGAGTAGTGGTGATGTAAAGCGTTTTTTAAGAATTATTCGTCATAATTTTGCTCAAAATTATTCTCTTTAAGGGTACACTTCTTTTCTCTTTCTGTCTATCTTTTAAAATTTTCTTCTTGACATTACTGTCTTAGTGTATTATTGTAGTAATACAAATAAAGAAGGAGATATGTTTATGGAAACAATATTGCAAACAACGAATCTTTCCCGGCAATTCGGTAAGAAGATGGCTGTAAATAATGTAAATATGACCATTCACAAAGGTGATATTTACGGATTCATTGGAAAAAACGGTGCCGGAAAAACAACTTTCATGCGCCTTGTCTTAGGTACTGCTTTCCCTACCAAAGGAGAAATCAAATTATTTGGCGGCGAGCCTTTCGATAAAGCCAGACGCAAAATCGGTTCTTTAATCGAAGCACCTGGACTTTATAAAAACTGTACCGCCTATGAAAACTTAAAGCAGTTTTCCTTAATTTACGGTGGCACCGATGCAGAGATTAAGGAAATCCTTTCTCTGGTTGGGCTTGCTGATACCGGTAATAAAAAAGCCGGCAAATTTTCCCTTGGAATGCGCCAGCGTCTTGGTATTGCCATTGCACTTCTCGGCAATCCGGAGTTCTTAGTCTTAGATGAGCCGGTAAACGGTCTTGACCCTGCCGGAATGAAGGAAGTCCGTGATTTGATTTTAAAGCTGAATCATGAGAAAAATATTACAATTCTCATTTCCAGCCACTTATTAGATGAGCTGTCCAAAATCGTTACCAGATATGGAATTATCAACGACGGTATGCTGATTGAAGAAGTTACTGCTGCAGAATTAAATGAACGCTGCCAGCACAAACTGATTTTTACAGTAGATGATGTGCAGAAAACAGCCACTATTTTTGCAGAAACTATTCCGGCAGAACAGATTCGCATTGCCGGCAATCAGGTGATTCTCTCCTCACATCTTGAGGAAGCCGCTGAATTAAACAAACGTCTGGTTCAACAGGGCGTTGCGGTAAATAGTTTCTGGGTGCATGCAGAAGGACTTGAACAATACTTTATGAAACGGATAGGTGGTTAATATGGGACAATTATTTAGATTTGAATTTCGAAAATTATTCCGTCAGAAGAGCTTTTACATCTGTGGCTGTGTGTTAATCGGATTAATTCTTCTGACCGCAGTAACATTAAATATGATTTACAGTTTATCACAGGGAAATATGGAAGCTGGCGGCGTAACCGTAAGTGCTTCTGACGATGGATTCCTTTATACCGGCATATATATGCTGGTTGGTGCAGTATCTTCCAGCAACTTTACGATTGTACTGGCTGTATTTCTTTCCCTCTTTGTATGCAGCGACTACACCAATGGCACTTTAAAAAATATCATTGCAAGAGGCTACAGCCGCACCCGCATTTATGCGGTAAAATACATGGTATCCTTAGCTGCCACAACGGTTTATACCATTGTCTGCTGGCTTACCGGATTCCTTGCCGGCACTGCATTCTGGGAAGTTGGAAGCCTTTCCGGTACCACAGGAGATCTGGTTATAACCCTGCTTTTACAGCTTCTTGGTAACTTTGCATACACCTCCCTGTTCTTCCTGATTGCAGTTCTATTTAAGAAAACAGGCGGTTCCATCGCAGTCGGTATCATCGGTCCACTGGTTTTATCCATGATAATCTCACTGGCAGACACCCTGACCCACAAGAAATCCTTTGATTTTGCCGACTACTGGCTGGATAACTGTATGGTTGAGACTGCAACAGACCTTATGGCTTCAAATATGATTACCCGCTGTCTCATTTGCTTCCTTATCTATGCGGTACTGTTCTATGTAATCAGTATCTTCGTAGGAAGACGCAATGAAGTGTAACTATATGAAAAACTCTTTATGAGTTATTCACCATAAGAACTTGCTACCGGCAGCTTCTTACGGATGCTGAGCAGCATAAAAAACGCCCGCAGATATGTCATGATATCATGAGCAAAATCAGTTCATCATATCATGACATATCTGTGGGCGTTTTTTTGTGCTATTTTTTAACGCTATTCTTCAGTGATACTTATAGTGCTATTTCTTAACGTTACTTCTAATGCTGCTTTTTAACGCTATTTCTTACACCTATGACAATTTCCATTTTTCATTTGCCCTGTAAGCTTGTTGCCTGTGTTCACCGTCATTATGTTTTCACTATCCCGGAAGAGCTTCGTGCTTATTTTTCAAAGACAGATCTCTCTTAGATTGCTTATTCCATTCTGTCCGCGATGTTGTCCTTCGTATTTTTTCTAAAATGAATAAAACGGAAAACTTCACTCCCTGGCGTCCTGTCAAACATTTTGACTATAACTTTCTTCGTAATGCCTTTCGTAAAGTGCTGCTTGAACAGCTTACTTTCCGCATTGGTTCAACTTTTCACAAAGTTAAAAATGAAATGTACACGAAATATGCCGATGGTTTTTATGTTCTTGCAAAGCCAAATCTCTGCACTCCATTCTTCTCTCTTTCGGATACAATCCTCTATGTTGTTCCGAATGTGGTACTTCTATGTTGGTTTTAGAAGTTTACCACAAAAAAAACTGCACTATTTACCATTCGCTCTTTTGTCATGTCATTTTTTATTTCCAGTTTATTATAACACTATTTCTGAGATTTGAGAAATTTCCTGTAAAGTAAAAAACTCGATAGCAAAATCTGCTATCGAGCAATCAGCTCCCCGAGTAGGACTCGAACCTACGACAGCGCGGTTAACAGCCGCGTGCTCTACCAACTGAGCTATCGAGGATTATTAAGTTAAAGAATGACGTTCGCCTGAAATCAGGTAACGCCATTGTTAAAGGTACATACCTTCAAAACTTCATACAGATTATTTCCGAGTTGCTTTGGTCAAGCCCTCGACCGATTAGTAACAGTCAGCTCCAC
>NZ_QUHR01000035.1:258-559 GCF_003479605.1 Roseburia sp. AF12-17LB | reverse complement strand
GGCAGTAGTGCTACAATCAGTGCATATGATGCATCGGTTGTGAATGCAACAGAACCCTTTCAACTGGCACAGATGATGGATGGGATGTTAAGCACATATCTTACCCAGGTGAAAGACAGGGTAAGTTCCTGTGAGGAGTTCTATGAACTGCAGCAACAGCAGTGGCAGGAATCCATCCGGCTGAGAACAGAAGAAGGCATTGTGAAGACGATTGTCGGAGTCGGAACCATGATTCTGGGAGGAATGCTTGTCGTAGCAACCTGTGGTATGGCTCTTCCTTTAGTGGCTACCGTAGGAGTAA
>NZ_QUHR01000035.1:0-248 GCF_003479605.1 Roseburia sp. AF12-17LB | reverse complement strand
GTAGGAGTAATGGCAATTGGCGCAGGAACAGCAGCATATGGCTTTTCAAATACAGTAGAAGGTGGTCAGGATGTTTATGCAGGAGTAACAGGAGACCCAAGAATGGTATCGGTTAATCCAATCCGTGATACATTATTTGCCAGCAATCCGGACCTCTATTATTTAATAGGAAATGTTTTGACAATCTCAGCTTCTCTGATACTGACCGGAGGAATGGCAGCAAATGCAGCAGTAAGTGCAGGAACATC
>NZ_QUHR01000034.1:282-565 GCF_003479605.1 Roseburia sp. AF12-17LB | reverse complement strand
GTGGAGCTGACTGTTACTAATCGGTCGAGGGCTTGACCAAAGCAACTCGGAAAGCAATCTGTATGAAGTTTTGAAGGTATGTACCTTTAAGGCCCAATGGCTCAGTTGGTTAGAGCGCCGCCCTGTCACGGCGGAGGTCGCGGGTTCGAGTCCCGCTTGGGTCGTTTCAAATGGGATCTTAGCTCAGCTGGGAGAGCATCTGCCTTACAAGCAGAGGGTCACAGGTTCGAGCCCTGTAGGTCCCACTTTTCTTGTAGTTATAAGTGTAGCGCAAGATATGCCG
>NZ_QUHR01000034.1:0-272 GCF_003479605.1 Roseburia sp. AF12-17LB | reverse complement strand
GCAAGATATGCCGATGTGGCTCAATTGGCAGAGCAGCTGATTTGTAATCAGCAGGTTATCGGTTCGAGTCCGATCATCGGCTTTATACAATTTCATATTGTATAGAAATGGGCAGATTCCCGAGTGGCCAAAGGGGACAGACTGTAAATCTGCTGCAAATTGCTTCGGTGGTTCGAATCCACCTCTGCCCATTCTTCTTTTTAGAAGATAATTGAATAACGCGGGATGGAGCAGTCTGGAAGCTCGTCGGGCTCATAACCCGAAGGTCACAG
>NZ_QUHR01000033.1 GCF_003479605.1 Roseburia sp. AF12-17LB | reverse complement strand
CTTTTTTTGATTGGATATTGATGCTTTAATAAGTATATCTAATTACATCTCTAGGTGGTTGGTTAATGAAAAAAAGTGATATTGATGGTTTGACACCAGCACAAATTGCAGATAAATATGCATTGCCTAAAGAACCAACACATATTTGTGATGTTAATGTGAGCCCAGATTTTAAGTTGCAAACAGGTATTGCTAATTCCGTTGAAGGCTGGGGAAATGGAGGCGGTCAGCAATTTGATACAATGGGTAAATTTATTGATGAAGATGCTTTTGTAAATGAAAGGTTGATAGGTAGACTAGAATGAAAAAAGACTATTCATATAAAGAGAATATAGTATGGTTTGGTGAAAAACAAATTATATTTAGTGAAAAAATAGCACAGGTAATAGAATTCGAGAAGTGTGTGGTAATAAGAAATAAGTATTCAACTGAACATCCTACAAATAATTTGGGTGCATACGATTTTAATGGTAATAAAATATGGGAAATTGATGATATTATTAAGCCGTTGAATCCGCAGACTATAGTGTCCATTGGAAAAAAAGATTGCCAATATATAAGTGTCATAACATTTATGGGACTAAATTTGTTGATTGAAGCAGACACTGGCAGAATTTTAAGCAAAAAAATAACTAAATAAAAACGTAGTATCAGTTGCATTCCCTGACCTAAAAGATTTTGAAATAACGCTGATTTTTATATGTCTCTATTTTAGAAGGGGCTATACTATTTTGTTTAAAACGCATTGTTTTCAGGAAAGATTGATGTTATGGGAATGATGCGTTTGGCTTATCTGGAATTATATTGTAATTTTGGTCTCCTTGATAGTGAGTGGTGTGATAAAGTTCGAGAATTAAAAAATGAGCCAATAAGGAATTGGAAGATAGTGTAGATGCAACCTATGGTATAAAAGACCAAGCAGCAGAATTGGGAGATATGACTGGTGGAGCGGGACAAATTGTTACCCCTTTTGGTGGAGATGTATTTAGAAAAAATAGGAATATTAAAGGAGAATACTAATGATAGAGCAAACTGTTACGGAAAAATTATTGAATTTAATAACTCAAACTTCGCACATTAAAATGTGCCTATGCACCTTGAAAATTCAATAATA
>NZ_QUHR01000032.1 GCF_003479605.1 Roseburia sp. AF12-17LB | reverse complement strand
GGGTTATAGGACAAAACGTGTTGATGGCTAATCCCATTCTGTAAAAGATTTATCCATCTTATGGAGGTCACTCCACACAATGGCATCACCCCAAAGTGAAAGACTCTTTTCCAACCGGGATTTATCATTCATCCTTTGATATATTGCTGCAATACTTCTATCTGTAGGCATAGTTTTTATTATTTCAGACAATGAAAGCGGTTCTGGAGAGTGCATATAACACCACCAGTAAACCGCTTTTATTCGTCTTTCTATAGAAAGTCCTCTATGATTTCTCAACATTTCTCTGAGTCTTGAGTTGATTCCGCCTTCAATTCTGTTATTCGTAGATGGTGCAATGAAATCATTTATAAATTCCTTATCCAAGTATGTAAACAGTGTGTTTTCTTTGATAAGTTTAAGAAGGGATCTCTCTGCTTTAAGCAGTCTCTCATGAGTTGGTCTTTTATTACCATGCTCATCTACCGTCATTTCACTAAGAAATTCCTGATACTTCTTTATCCACTCAGTGAAACGGGTTACCCATGTTTCTGCCTCTTGTTTCTCTTTTATTTTAAGTAAATCTTTAGCCAGACAATAAAGCTCTACTCCAGCTAATGTATTAGGTTTGGACGTTGTATAACGTTTTATCTGGCAGAATACATGAAATATACATCTTTGATGTTTTGCTATTGGCCATACTTTTTTCAGTGCTTTTGCAAATCCTGTTCCACCATCTGATACAACCATTCTTGGCTCAGCTATACGCTTCATTAAAGCAATCCAGGCACCTGCATGTTCATATCGGCATAAATACCATCCAAGTACATTTTTCTCATCGCAGCAGATTAGCACACAGGCCTTTCGGCCAAGATAAATTCCATCAAGAAAAAGAACATCTTTGGTTTCTTCTATTTTCGGTGGCATCGGCCATATATCCCAAAATCTTGCTGTCTTTCTTCTAAATGTTCTTCCTTCTCCTGGCATTATTGATTGAGTTTCTTTTCCAAACAACCAATCTAAGAAGATTTGTAACTCCTTTGAATCATTATCTATTTTATGTGTTAACGAAGTTTTGCATTTCTTGCATAGCCAGCGTTGTGTTCCCGCTTTTGTTTTTCCTGCTTTAACACATTTGTTTCCACAAATAGGACAATTTATCTGATTCATTTAATCTTCCTCCATGGTTTTCTATTTCAAGAAAGATTAAACTCTGTTTTGCCCTTTATTTTCAAGGGTTAGAGCATTTTTTATCAACACGTTTTGTCCACCCTCAAAGTTCTTTGAAAAAAGATTAAACCGCCTTCAGCCCTTTATTTTCAAGGCTTGAAAGCGGTTTTCATCAACACATTTTGTCCTATAACTC
>NZ_QUHR01000031.1 GCF_003479605.1 Roseburia sp. AF12-17LB | reverse complement strand
CTTAGGAGTTCAAGTCACTACAGAAAATCTATGTTTTTCTTGGTCAACATAAGTCAAGCAACAACTTGATTTTACTGACTTTCCTGTAAATCCATGTCAAAATAAGAAAACTGAAAATCATCCAAGTTAAGCACCTCTCGCTGACAAATGAGTGACACTGTCACCCTGAGGGTTCAACCATTCCGTTCCTGCGAATTCATATTTATGGCTACCATTCTCACTGAATATGCGGTAATGATAACACTGTTTTCTTATTAGATTATCTATATTATAACGTGTGTGAGGTCGGATGTCGATTGTTTTTTGACCATTATTTACTCCGCATTACACGTACTCTCTTCTATGTTATAAAATCAAGCATCTTCTGCATATACACCATCTCCATAATATAGAAAAGAGGAGTCCCCGCAGGTTCTCCCCCGGTCGCAGGCCTCACAGGTTTCTGCAACGCGATCACTGTATTTGCAGTTTATTCCGCAATGGGAATGGGTTTTCGGTCTCCATCCCGACCACTGGAACAGGTTTAAGGTCTCTGTTCCGACCTTATATACATCTTTTATATTTTAATTATGCAAGATAACTTTAGAATCTGCAACAAGTTGTTGCTAAATTAACTGCTTATTTATGAACTCAATTCCGTTACCAGTGAAGAATATCTTTTTGTCCGGTTCTTTATATCCTCCTCACTGACACCATAATAACAATATAAATCTCTGGCTATTTTCTTAAACCTTTTTATGACCGACTTATTTCCAGAGTAAGATATTCCAAATATATTCCAGGTATAATCTACCTCTATTTCCATTAAATCCTCACCAATTTTTATTTCATATAAATGAAAATCCATGGGAATTACATTATCAGGCATTTGGTCAATCAATTTATTTCTAATTTCCATTTCATTCAAAAAATTTTTAACAGATTCTTCATTATGAAAATCTGGTTTTGGAATATCCTTCCTTTGGCCAAAAAGTTCTGGTTTATGCTGCATAATCAAACTAGCTTTTAGATTTTTCTGTCGTTCTATCCAATTTGTTGCGGCAGGATTGATTTCCACTAAATCATAATGATCCTTTGCGTATTGCACCACTTCCGCAAGGGTATGCGGGTTGGCCGCTATTCTCTTTTCTATCCTTTTTCGTCTGGATTGATAGATAGCATTTCGGATTCTAATCTTTAGAGATTGCTTTTGAGCTTCTCCAAATATAAAAACACTTGTGGGACCATCTTCACCATTTATTATGGAAACTTGATTGATACTTTTATTTTTCATAAGTGCCCTCTACTCACAAATCCCGATTATATCGGTGATTCACAATCTTTTAGCCAAAATCGCAGTTCCATAACCGTCACAGCAATTTTATACTTTACTTCGATTTCAATCTTTTCTGGTGGATTGGCTAAAAGCCTGTCAATATCATTTTCCTCAACACCAGCCATTTTTGCTAT
>NZ_QUHR01000030.1 GCF_003479605.1 Roseburia sp. AF12-17LB | reverse complement strand
TGTACCGACCCCTAAAAGTTAGACCAAAAAATCTAACGATTGGAGGTCGGTATTTTTATGTCTAAATATAGTTATGAATTTAAAAAGAAAGTTGTAAATGCTTATCTGAATGGAGAAGGCGGTTATAAATATCTCGCCGAGCAATACGGCGTTCCTTCTCATAGTAAAGTTAAGTTATGGGTGGATAATTATAAGTCTTTTGGAGATGATGGGTTAAAACGTTCACGTCAACAAGTAAAATATTCTTTCGAAAAGAAACTTTTTGTTGTAGAGTTATATTTATCAAGTGAAATCTCATATCAAGATTTAGCTCTGCAAGAAGGAATTACTAACCCGTCTATGATAGTTGATTGGGTTAATCGCTTTCGAGCAGCTGGACCTGATGCGTTGAGGCCACGTAGGAAAGGTCGAAAGAAAATATTGGATAAACCAGATAACAATACACAAAACAAACCACTTGTAGAATCTCCTGTTGATACAAGTGTAGAACATGTAAAGGAACTAGAGGATGAACTTCTTAAGTTAAGGATAGAGAATGCCTTTTTAAAAGAACTGAGGAGACTGCGTTTAGAGGACGAAGCAAAAATGAGAGAACGGCGCGAATCATCAGCAGCCTCCGAAGACAGTTCAAACTAAAATATCTTCTCTCATATACAGGAATGCCTAAAGCAACATATATGTATTGGCAAAAAAGATTTGATAGAGAAAATCCTGATAAGGAAATCGAAGAAAAAATCCTTGAAATTAGAAAACTTCACAAGGATTACGGATATCGTCGTATGCTAGGAGAACTTCGCAATCAGGGATATGTTATCAATAAAAAGAAAGTTCAGCGAATCATGCAAAAACTCGGATTACAGGTAACCTCATTTACACGCAGGAGTAGGAAATATAGTTCATACAAAGGAAAAGTTGGAACTGTTGCGCCTAATAGAATTCGCAGACGCTTTAACACACATATACCTCATCAGAAGATCACCACAGATACAACAGAGTTTAAATACTATGAAGTTGATGTTAAAGGACATATGACTATGCACAAACTTTATCTGGATACATTTATGGATATGTGTAATGGAGAGATACTAAGCTTTGGTATTGATAAACGCCCGTCTACCAAGAATATAATGGATGCTCTAGAAAAAGCAATAGAAGTAACATCTGATTGTCCCTATCGAAGAACCTTCCATTCGGATCAAGGATGGGCATATCAAATGAAAGCATACTCATATCGCCTTAAAGGAGAACGAATATTTCAGAGTATGTCTAGAAAGGGAAATTGTCACGATAATTCAGTGATGGAAAATTTCTTCGGACTATTAAAACAAGAAATCTATTATGGTGTAGTTTATTATAGCTATGAAGAATTGAAATCGGAAATAGAACGATATATAAAGTATTATAACGAACAACGAATAAAAGAAAAACTAGGATGGATGAGTCCTGTGCAATACAGGCTTAGCCTCTTGGCTGCATAAAAACAGCGTAGCAGCCAATAAAACTGCTACGCTTAAAAGTCTAACTTTTTGGGGTCACATCA
>NZ_QUHR01000003.1 GCF_003479605.1 Roseburia sp. AF12-17LB | reverse complement strand
GCACTTGACTTTTAATCAAGTTGTCCGGGGTTCGAATCCCCGATGTCTCATTAGTTAAAAATGGCGGAAATACTGATAAATACAGTATTTCCGCCATTTTTGTGAGTAATCGGAAGTAGTGCTAAGTAAGCCTAAATATTCATCTTCACCCCATCTTCAAGGGCATTTTTGAACCCCTTCATCTTCAAAAATTAATTGAATTTTTTACTACTTCCTGCACGTTTTCTTTCTGTTCCAGAACATGATTATAAACCTCTAAAACCATCTCCTCAGAATCACCTAATAATTGTGCAATTCTTTTAATACTGATGTTTGGCATCTGATAACATAAGTTTGCACAGTAATTATGCCGAAAGATATGCGCGGTCAGTCTGGTTATTATTTTAATCTTATTTGACCCACTGGCAGCAACATTCATTTTGGAAATAATATTAGACCACATCTTATTATAAGCAGAAGCAGTCATATATTCATTATTGGCAGAATAGAAGAGATTGGTTCCTGGTAAGGCCTTTATGTATTCTGAAATAAATTCATTAAAAATGGTGGTATGGGAACTATACGATTGCCATTTACGGATTTTGTACCCTTAAAGTAAGGATTATTGCCATCAAAGGGCTAAAGCCTTGTTTACGGTCAATTCATTACGTTCTAGGGATATATCAAATATAGTAAGCAGCCTTTCAAATAACCTGATTGATTTTGATACTCCTATTCATGTGGTGAAAGGTTTTCAGGGTGATAATTTGGAAGAATTGCAGACCAACCTGAAGACAAAAAAATAATTGGTGTGGATGATGACGGCGGTGTTGATGTCAAGACCGTGGATGTGCCATATCAGACGAGACAGGCAAAACTTGAATTGGATGAAAAAAATATTTACCGGTTTGGAATGGGGGTGAATACAGCAGGACTTAAGGACACAAATGCAACAACCAATATAGCAATTAAGGCAGCCTATTCTTTACTAGATTTAAAGTGTTCCAAACTGGAAATAAGATTAAAGCAGTTACTTAGAAGGCTTTTGAAGCTGATTATTGTTGAAATCAATGAAACTGATGGTACAGATTACCACTGCAATCAGGTTTACTTCGAATTTAGCCATGAAGTCATGTCAAATGAGCAGGAAAATGAACCCGCTGAAGCACAAAAGGCTTTAGATGGAGTGAATGCAGATGAATCAGAGACAAAAGGAAATATATTGACTTCTTGTGGGCAACAACAAAAAGAAACGGATGAGCAAGAAGTGTCTAAAACAACAGAAACAACAGAAACAGATTTTACCGACAAAGGACAAAGTGAATTGTCAGAATTAGAGAAACAAATTGAAGAATTTGAAAAAGGCACTTCAGATGAAACAACTATTACACAGGATATTCTTAGAGGTGAATGGAGAATGACAAGTAAGGATGACCTTGTAAATGGTGGATTTCAACCAGAAACAGTAAAACTAGGCAATCTTGAAGTGGATTATGATACTAGTTCAAAGGATTCCAAGATTATATTTACGGATGATGAATTTATGATTTTCTATGATGAACCAGAAGTAAAATATGGAGAAGAAGAAAAACGGTATAGTAAACTTATGAACGATATTACAGTGTCTGGTTTGTATCGTGTTATTAATCAGGATAATTTTAACGAGGAAAAGGACTCGTATGAATCAGAAATAGAGTTATTGATAACAAATGTTTCTCCTAAATATGGATTTATGAATACTGATATATATTCTGAGCTGAATTCATTAATCGGGACGACTATCAATAAAGAAGTAAAATTTTACACTTTTTACGAAGATTGGTCGAATGTAACAGAAGAAGAACTTAATGAATATGAGATAGAGGTGCATGAAGAGGTAAATATAAGTATTGGGGGAGAAATTACAATGAGTGGATTCATATACTATGATGAACCGATTTTGAGCAAAGGTTATCCGATGACTTGTGGATGGTTGTCACAATCTGATGATGAACAACTATATACAGGATATTCACGAACTAAAACGAAAAACACATTGAATTTAAATAAGAAAGAGAAAAAAGGAGTATGGCTATATGATGTGACACCGCAAGAAGAGGTTGAAACAACAGAATAAATGTATAGAGAAAAAGGAATGACTGCATTTTTTAATTGTAGCATTTCTTTTTCTCAGCTTTTGTTTCAATAGTTATTGTATTAAAAATTATGACATGGAGGAAAGAAACATGGGAATAACGTTTAAAAGTGTTCGGCAAAACAACATCGTGGAGTTGATATTTTGGCGTTCATCTATTTTTAACAGCATTTTTGAATCCCTTCGTCTTTATTTCATTAAAAAAAGAAAGTCAAAAAGTAATTCATAAAAGAAAGCTAAAGATAAGCTATATACATGCGAAACAATAATAAGTATAATATGATATGTAAATTGTTGTGGGCAAATAGAAGTTAAAAACAAGAAGAGCGCAAAAAACGGAGGTATTTTTATGAGAAAATTTAAAGCAGTGGATGCAGTTTGTATTATGGTACTTGCGGGAATTGTAGGTTTCTTTATGGGGGATTTTTTGGACAATTCAATGGGAGGAGCTATTTTATTTTCGATGGTTGCGGGATTTGCCTGCGTTGTTCATGCAATCGGTGATAGAGAAGAGTGAATGAAGAGGAAGAGTGAACGGAAAAGAAGAGAGAACGCAAAGGAAGTGTAAATGAAAAGGAAGATTAAAAATAGAATGAAAAACAAGATTACAGGGAAAATGAAAAGATTTGGCATAGTATGTATTTTAGTTATGGGGCTATTGCTTACTGGCTGTAATAATAAATTTGCAAAAGAGCAGTACGATTCAGATATTCAGATAGCAGAGGGTGGGGACCGGTATGCTAAAACAAATAGTGTATTGAATAATTATGGAAATAATGTGACATACACCGTTGGAAAATTTGATGGCAGGGAGACACTCTGGGAAGCGAATTGCAGCAGCGCGACGTGGGTAGATATAACGCTTGTGTTTACGCTGGATGAAGGAAAAGCAAAGCTGGTGCAGATTGATGAGGATGGAAATGTGTCAACGGTGGTGGAATGTACGCCGGATTCTGAAGTGAATGAACTGACTACCTATTCTATTCAGTTGAAAGAGGGAAAAAATCGACTGAAGTTCGTAGGATATGATTGTAAGAATGTGACATTTTATATGGAAATCAAAGAATCATAAAAAATTAAGTATTATTTCCTCCGTTCTGTGATATGATACTGCTGTACGAAGAAGACAGAAAAAATGCGACCTGGAGGAATGATTATGATAACATATATGAATGCGTCACGAAGAGATATGGAGAATCTGATGAGTACCCGGCTGGAGATGCTTCGGGAAGTAAATGATTTGTCAGAGGATGATATATTTCCGGATAATCTGGTCGACAGCAGCAGATTGTATTTTGAAGATGGCAATCAGACGACAATTCTGGCAATGGATGGAAGAAAAGTAGTTGGCTGTGCATCGGTCAGCTATATTGAGGTCATGCCGACATTTGTCCATCCTACCGGAAAACGTGGACATATTATGAATGTATATACGAAGAAGGACTATCGTGGACAGGGAATTGCCCGCCACATGATGGAACTTCTGATAAATGAAGCCAAATTGCGTGGTGTGACAGAACTGAGTCTGGATACAACGGAGAGTGGCAGAGCCTTGTATCATGCCTGCGGATTTACCGAATCCAAAGAATGTATGGTTTTAACATTAGAGCGGGGAAAATAAAAATTTCATAAAAACCCATGCACAAGGAGGAGAAGTATGAGAAAAATCTTGGTAACTGGTGGCACTGTATTTGTGAGTCGGTTTATTGCAGAGCATTATGTGGCAAAAGGTGATGAGGTTTATGTGTTAAATCGAAACACCAGACCGCAGTCGGCGGCTGTAAAACTGATTCAGGCAGACCGGCATGCAATCGGTGATGCACTGCAGGGACTGCATTTTGACCTGGTAATTGATACCGCATATACCAGGGAAGATGTGGAGGATTTGCTGAATGCATTGGAAAGTTACAAAGATTATGTTCTTATAAGTTCAAGTGCCGTATATCCGGAATATGCGCCGGCACCATTTACGGAAGAAATACAGCTTGCAGAAAATGTGCACTGGGGTGCATATGGAACAAATAAAATAGCGGCTGAGACAGCACTGATGCAGAGAAATCCGAAGGCATATATCCTTAGACCGCCTTATTTATATGGACCGATGAATAATGTATACCGGGAAGCCTTTGTATTTGACTGTGCATTGGAAAACCGGAAATTTTATCTGCCACAGGAGGGCGGCATGAAGCTGCAATTTTTTCATGTGGAGGATTTGTGTAGATTTATAGATATTCTGGTGGAAAAACAACCAAAGCAGCATATTTTCAATGTTGGAAATAAAGAAAGCATATCCATTCGTGACTGGGTAACTCTGTGCTATCAGGCGGCAGGAAAGCAGCCGGAGTTTGTGGAAGTTCCAGCGGAGGAAGAACAGCGCAATTACTTCAGCTTTTATAATTATGAATATGCACTGGATGTCAGGAAACAGCTTGCACTTATGAAAGAAACAAAGCCATTGGCGGATGGGTTAAAAGAAGCTTATGACTGGTATGTGGCAAATCAGGATAAGGTAAATAAGAAGCCATATATTACATACATAGAGGAACATCTGACATGAAATAGGATATTTCACAAACTGGGAATTTCTTTCGATTAGAGTTTCGGTGGTTGCAGAGAAAAGAGCAAAATAGTATAATAAACGAAATAAAAATCTGAGACAGACGCAGATTTACAAGACACAGGATAGAACGGAGAAAACATGAGCGTATTTCAGGTAGAATTAAAAAAAGTAGTAGATGACAGCTATGAAATAGAGATTGGCTACCAGTTGCAGGAAAAATTAATTGATGATTTAAAAAATGGACTGGTTGGGAAGATTAAGAAGTTTGCGGTAATTACAGATAGCATTGTAAAGGAACTTTATGCAGAACACATTGCTGAACTGCTGCAGGAAGCAGGTTATCAGGCAAAGGAGTTTGTCTTTGCAGCAGGAGAAACCAGTAAGACCAGAAAGACAAAGGAAGAAGTAGAAGATGCCATGCTTGAGGCTGGCTTTCGGAGAGACTGCTGCATCATTGCCGTGGGCGGCGGTGTAGTGACGGATTTGTCTGGATTTCTGGCAGGAACCTATGGCAGAGGCGTGCCATTTATTAATTATGCTACGACACTTCTGGCGGCGGCAGATGCATCGGTCGGAGGAAAGACAGCAGTAGATACGCCATTGGCAACGAATCTGATTGGGCTGTTTAATCAGCCGGAGAAGGTATATCTTGATATTGCTGCATGGAAGACATTGCCACAGCGGCAGCTCTCCAGTGGTATGGCAGAGACAATCAAGCATGCCTGCATGGCAGATAAGGAAATGTTTGAATTCCTGGAAAAACATATGGAAGATATTTTCGCGGGAGACAGAGAAGCCTGTGAATACATCGCAAAGAAGAACTGTCAGATAAAATATGCCGTGGTAATGAAGGATGAAAAAGAACAGGGCTTAAGGGAAATCTTAAATCTTGGACATACCGTAGGACGTGCCATAGAAACAGTCAGTGATTATAAACTACTTCATGGGGAAGCACTTTCCATTGGAATGATTGCACAGACGGAACTTGCCCACAGACTTGGTTATATGACAGAAGAAGAGAAGGCAGAAGTGAAGAATCTGCTGGAGAAAGCGAAGCTGCCGGTAGAGATTCCGGAATATATCGATAGAGAAGCGCTGGTTAAGAAATTATATACGGACAAGAAAGTCCGGGATGGAAAACTTCGTTTCGTAGTAGAAAAAGGAATTGGCGGAATCGTGGAATTTGAAGAGGGTGTATTTGCAACACCGGTAGAGGAAGCTGTCGCAAGAGAGATTATTATGAATATGAAATAGAAAAAGATGACATTCCGGGTGGCTTATGTTATACTTGGAAAAACAAAGTGACGCAGGGAGGGTGCTTACTATGGTTATATTTATTGGAATTCTGATATTCGCCGCAATGATTGGATTTTATGCCTGCTTCGGACGTAGAATCAATGAAAATATCGGTTCTGGATTCGGAAAAGAGTACATGAAAGATAAATGGGGAATGGATGAATAAAAGAGCGGTTTCAGAAAGCCGGATGGGTTGACCATCCGGCTTTTTTTCCGCTATTTTCATAGCGTGTGTTTCTTGCAGCTTATAGAAAAACATAGCCTACTTTTTAATACTTGCACGCCGTTTGACCTTTTCCTCGTAGAGGATTGCGTCGGAATGCTTTAATATGTCTGTTAAGTCCATCTGCGGATTACAGTAGAAGTCGTAGATGCCGACAGAGATTTCTACATAGAAAGGTTTATCGCATAAGGCATTAAAAGCATCACTCTCTGTTTTCAGATTCTTTAAAAGCTGTTCTTTGAAATCCGGTATATCTGTTAAGATAAAGGATACAAATTCATCTCCACCGAGTCTTGCAGTAATGGCATCTTTCGGCAGGCATTTCCGGAGCCGTTCAGATACGGTACGCAATGCAAAATCACCGGCAAGATGTGAGAAACAGTCATTGATTTCTTTTAAGTGGTCTAAGTCACCAAAGAGAAGATAAGCCTTTTTGCCGGAATTGGATTCAATTGCATGGGATGCCCGTTCCATAAATCCACGGCGGTTCAAAAGCTGGCTTAAATCGTCATATTCAGAGATATAACTTAAGATGCTGTTCTGCTCCTGAATGACTTTCATGGAATCCTGCAATTCTTTCTGAATCTGGCGTTCGCTGGCATTTAACTGGATAAAATGCAGGAGTGCACCAATCTGGAGGCTGCAAATCTGCATAAAGGAAATATCTTTCTGTTCCACTTCGCAAAGCAGCAGACCGAACTGTTCATCTCCGGAAAAGAGGATAAATGATGTATAGCAGTGGCTGTGTTCCTTTGGAAGAAAACTGGAAAATCCATTGGCAGTCGTTACTTTTGGACGTTTGCCCGGTTCATGGTAGACTGATTTTTCATCATGGTAATATGCTGCCAGATAGATTTCATCCGGATACTCTGCAAGCTCATTTTCCTGATGAATGACCGGTTTGTCAAAGAAGAAAAAGAAGGAACTTTTGACATTCATTAGATGCAGCCGCTCCATGATATGTGTAATCGTTTCTTTGAAATTGGCACCGGAGTTAATCAAATCTCTTGTAAAGGAAGGTACAAACCAGGCTTTCCGGTTAGAATCCATGATTTCTTTTTCCAGCCGGAAGACATCCGCAGAATGAACGTATTGCTGGGTAAAGGATAAAATGCCGGAAAGCTGTGTCTGCAGCGGTTCTTCCTCCGAGAAGTTAATCAGTGTACGGAGTAATGAAGTAAGTTGCTCTAAGAGCATTTCCCCGGAAATATGGGGATATGCAGTAAGCTTTCTCAGATAACGAATCAGAGGCTCGTTGGAGAAGTCAGTTCCCTTCCGGATAAAGATTTCTTCATATATATTTTCAAAATATGCATGTAGAACTTCGGTATAGTAATTACGATCTTTTTCGTATGAAATGGAAGAGAATAATTCCTCAGCCATAGCATCGACCTGCTGGTGTATAAAATCGTGCAGCTGCTCCATGCTGATATGACGCAGTGTGGTAAAGCCGGTGTGCAGCTGGCAGCCGCAGGAGCTTCTCTGGTGAAAAATGGCTGACATCCGGCAGGATTGTGGCTTCTTTCCCTGACAGAGCATCAGTGCATTCTGCAATGCCTGGTAGCTGAACTGGAAACTGCTGTGGGAAACACTGGTCAGTGGTGGTTCCATGGTTTTGGCGTGGTCAATGTCGTCAAAGCCGGTAATGGCAATATCGTGTCCCACCAAAAGGTCTCTTGCAGCACAGACGCGGTATCCTGCCTTTGCCATATTATCATTTGCAAAAGCAATTGCCTCTAATTCCGGGTTGTGGTCTAGAATATATTCCACCTGCTCGGTGACAAGCTCTGAGTAGTTGCCATAGACGACCATATCATTCGTGACCGGAAGCTGATGTTCCGCCATAACATCGCGGTAGGCTTTCAGCCGTTCATTGGAGTCTTTGTTGTTAGCTGGTCCTGCTACAAAAGCAATCTTACGATAGCCATGGACATTCACAAGATGCTCGATACATTGCCGCATGCCGTTGTAGTTGTCCGCAATCAGGTATGGAATGTCAGGATCGTCCGGTGTGTCCTCTAACATCAGAAATGGAATATCTTTATAATGGGAAAGAAAGTCTGCCTTTACCTGGTTGCTTTTAAAAATAGAAAGAGAACCATAGGTAATAATGAGTGCATCTGGTTTGGTAAAATGCACATAATCATAAATCGTATCAAACTGATAATTATAGTCCCCGTCAAAACTGCAGGATAAAATATCTTTACAATATTGTGGCATCTGAGGTCCCATCAGAAAAATAATATTGATATCTTCTTCTCTGGCACAGGTATAGAAGCCTCGAAGTAAGTCTTCTGAGTAGCTGGACTGGGTGTCACCTAACATAATTGCAATGGTTGGTCTCTGGTTGTTCTCCATAATGTGCCTTTCTCTGGTAAAAAAAGTTGCTTCGGCATTGTAAAAGCCGTTCTTATGATTGACTTAAGTATAACATAAAACGATTAAGTAGAAAAGAAAATAAAAATATTACTGGACAAAAAATGTGATATATGCTAATATAGTTGAGCGTGTGAAAGAACTGAATAACGATGCGTGGCTCAGCTTGGTAGAGCGCTGCGTTCGGGACGCAGAGGTCGCAGGTTCAAATCCTGTCGCATCGACGAAAAAAACGAGTACACTGTTAGGTGTGCTCGTTTTTTATATGAAGATTTCTACCCAAACATTGTCTGGAATCATCCTGTCATGTTATAATGAGCGTAAGCAAGCCAACATATAAGCGTGATTGGCGAGCTGCAATTGTTTATCAGGAGTTGATTTTCACTTGATAAATGAAATGGTTGGAAAATAATACAATAAAGGAGAAGACACAATATGAGTATGGAACCGGATTTTCTTACTTTGACAATCGGAAAACAGAAAAATATTGCATTGATTGCCCATGATGGAAAGAAAGCAGAACTGATCCAGTGGTGTAAAGACAATGCAGAGACTTTAAAGAAACATTTTCTGTGTGGAACAGGAACAACTGCAAAGATGATTACAGACCAGACGGGACTGCCGGTTAAGGGCTATAATAGTGGCCCGCTGGGTGGAGACCAGCAGATTGGTGCCAAGATAGTAGAGGGAAAAATAGACTTCGTTATTTTCTTTTCAGACCCGCTTACTGCAGCACCTCATGACCCGGATGTAAAAGCATTGCTTCGTATTGCCCAGGTCTATGACATTCCGATTGCCAATAATAAAGCGACCGCAGATTTTATGATTCATTCTGAACTGATGGATGAAGAATATAATCACAATGTGATTAATTTTAATAAGAATATCAGACAGCGGGCATCGACGATAAAGTAATGTCAGCTAAACTACGAGAAACACGCAAAGCGTGTTTCTCACATAAAAAGGAGAGGCGGTGTGAATACTCACACCGCCCCTTTTTCCTTTTAATTATCCTGGTATTATCCCTCAATGGAAATATATTTCTTTTCTTCCACAGCAGGTTTTGCTTCTTTCTTCGGAACGGTCAGAGTCAGGATACCATTTTCAAAACCGCCTTTGATGTCATCCTGAGTAACGCCATCTCCGACATAGAAACTACGCTGGTAAGAGCCATAGTAACGTTCTTTACGGATATATTTGCCATCTTTGTCTTTTTCGTCCTTGTTGTCCTGGTGTTTGGCATTGACGATGAGGTATCCGTCTTTCAGCTCAGCCTGGATATCTTCTTTCTTAAAGCCCGGAAGTTCAAATTCCAGTTCATATCTGTCGTCAAATTCCTTAACGTCAGTGTTCATGGCAGCGCGGTTGTCTGCAGCAGGAGCATTGTAAGCTCCGAATGGAAATACATCATCGAATATATCATCTACAAAGTTGTTTGAAAAAATACTTGGTACTAACATAAGTCATTCCTCCTGAAAATAATTGTTGTAATTAATAATAATGTTTTTTATTTCTGTGAGCTTCTCTGGCTTCTTCAACAGCCTCATGGTCGGCTACATTAATTTTTGTTTTTACTTTCTTCTTCTTTAATGGATGTTTTGGATTTTTATCTGACATAATAACATGCTTCCTTTCTTTTACATCATCAGATATCTGAAATACAATGTCTGAAATTATCCTTCAATTGCAATATATTTGTGGTCTTCTACTGCAGGTTTTGCTTCTTTCTTCGGAACGAAGAGTTTTAAAATACCGTGTTTAAATTCGCCCTTGATATCTTCTTCGGTAACGGCATCGCCAACATAAAAGCTTCGGCTGCAGGCTCCGGAATAACGTTCCTTACGGATGTACTTGCCGGATTTCTTATCTTTATCATCCTCATCCAAGCCTTTGGCGGCACTGATGGTCAGGTAACCATTTTCTAAGGAAGCACTTACTTCGTCTTTCTTAAATCCAGGTAAATCAATGACCAGTTCGTAACCATTGTCCTGCTCCTTTATATCTGTCTTCATCAGACGTGCGGCTCTACGACCGTAAAGTTTTTTCTCAGTTTTTTTCATATCCATGTTATCGTCCATCCATGGAAAATCCTCAAAGAAGTCATCAAATAAATTCTCTCCAAAAATACTAGGCATCAACATAAGTCATCTCTCCTTTTTTAAATAAATCTATCTATGCTTGTTTACCTTGTTTCTTTGGAACCGGGATGTTTTAGGAACCTCTTTTTGTTCCTCTCCTTTGTTCTGACTACGTTATAGCACCAATTATTAGCACTGTCAAGAGGTGAGTGCTAATAAAATTGTGAAAAATTTGTGAAAAAACACAAATTGTGCAAAAACAAAGAAAAAACATGGGAATGCACTGTAAAAACAAATGAAATATATGGAGATATAATGCAGAAATATAGGGGGAAAATAAGAGGCAGCATGATAAAAAGGAAAGAATATTGCAGGAACTATGAGACTGTGTTATGATTTCTATAACTTTGCGTCATGGAAATTATGAGTTTAGGAGAAAAAACAAAATGAAGGCACAGAATGAGAAAAGAAGTACATTTTCGGGGAAGATAGGGTTTGTATTATCAGCAGCAGGCGCTTCTGTGGGACTGGGAAACATATGGAGATTCCCATATCTTGCGGCAAAGTATGGGGGAGGAATCTTTCTGCTGATTTATATTATACTTGCACTGACTTTTGGATATACGATGATTATGGCGGAGACTTCTATCGGAAGAATGACGAAGAAGAGCCCGGTGGGAGCATATCATACCTTTGGAAAATCCCGCTGGCTCTCTTTCGGTGGCTGGATAAATGCGATTATTCCGGTTTTAATCGTGCCATATTATTCTGTAATTGGCGGCTGGGTAATGAAATATCTGGTGGAATATATCAGGGGAAATGGCAGTAAGCTTGCATCGGATGGATATTTTTCTGATTTCATTTCCAGCGGACTTTCCACAGAAATCTGCTTTGCTTTTTTTGCAGTATTTACGTTGGGGATTATCTTTGCCGGCGTCCGGAATGGTATTGAACGGGTATCCAGATTTATGATGCCGGTGCTGGTTGTTCTTTCTATATTAATAACGGTTTATTCCGTAAGCAGACCGGGAGCATTAAAAGGAGTTAAATATTTTCTGATTCCAAATTTTGAAAATTTTTCCTGGATGACGGTAGTAACAGCCATGGGACAGATGTTTTATTCCCTGTCCATTGCCATGGGAATTCTCGTTACTTTTGGTTCTTATATGAAGAAGGAAGTTTCTATTGAGGAGTCCACGAAGAACGTGGAAATCTTCGATACAGCGATTGCCATGATGGCAGGGCTGATGATTATTCCGGCAGTCTTTGCATTTTCCGGTGGAAATCCGGAAACACTGCAGGCGGGTCCATCATTGATGTTTATTACGATTCCAAAAGTATTTGACAGCATGGGACTTGGAACCGGAGTCGGAATTTTGTTTTTTGTACTGGTGCTGTTTGCAGCAATCACAAGTTCTATTGCATTAACGGAAAGTGCAGTATCGACTTTTGAAGATGAACTGGGCTGGGAAAGACGGAAAGCAACGGTAATTGTCGGCATTGTAATGCTTCTTCTGGGAAGTCTTTCCACACTGGGATATGGACCATTGGCGAACGTAAAAATTATCGGAATGCAGATTCTTGATTTCTTTGATTTCCTGACGAACTCCGTGATGATGCCGATTGCGGCTATTGCAACCTGCCTTCTGGTATCAAGAGTGGTGGGAGTGCAGCGGATTGAAGAAGAAGTAACCCGGGGCGGCAGCCCGTTCCGCAGGAAAAAGATATTTACAGTGATGATAAAATACCTTTGTCCGATCTTTGCAGCGATTATTTTAATCAGTTCCATAGCAAATGCTTTCGGCTGGATTCAGATGTAATGAATGACAAATTAAGAAAATACAGAAATGCAACTACGAGAAACACGCTTTGCGAGTTTCTCGAGTTATCGCGGTGCTCGTCAAATCTGCATGCAAGCATGCGATTTTTCTCGCTACTCGCGTAATCAAAAAGAGCGTTCTTTCCTAATTAGGAAAGACGCTCTTTTTGGACAGAATCATATTATGAATTTGCCATATCCTTAACGGCATTCAATGCCTTCTGGACTGGTGGCAGACAGATAATGATTAATGTAATAAGTGCTTCTGCACCAAGGTATGCACCGTTGTAAGCAAGAGAGTATACCACTGCATTCGGGAATTCTTCCGGAGCATACATGCCGAAGAAAATCCAGCCGGAAAGGAATGCGAAGAAGTATCGGCCTAATACACCAGCGATATAACCTTTGATAAGTCCATGTTTGGATTTGCTGAAAAGTCCGGAAAGTCCTAATGCACCAAAGGCGAAGAGGTAGTCCACTAACATCTGTGGAACACTGATGATGTAAGGGTCAACGACTAACTGCAGAATTCCGTAAGCAAAAGCTGCGGTTAAGCCGGCACCCAGACCGTACCAGTAACCAATCAGAACGATGAATAACATGCTCAGTAAAGTAACGGAACCGCCCATTGGCATATCGAAAAGTTTAATCATGGAAGTTACCATGGCAAGGGCAATTGCCATAGCCGAAAATGCAAGCTGCTTTGCACTGAATTTCTTCTTTCCACCGAAGATAGCACAGCCAATCAGAAGAATGGCAATCATGATGATAACGAGGGCTGTAAAACCTGCGGTGGTAAGCTGGTAAGATGAGCCGTCGTATGTTGCAAAAATTGACATAAAAAAATCCTCCTTAAAGATGATACTCTGCCAGGAGGTTGAACTATGTGCTTCCTTACGCCGGTATTATCCGGTTCAAGTAATAAGGGTCAACGCAGATGCGTTTCTCAGCCAAAGGCGCCCCTAGCAAAGTGATGTTTTGTTTTCAGTTTGTAATGGTAACAGTGGTAGTATAAAATGTCAAGTGTTAATTTTCTGAAAAAGATTTTCTAAAAAATGAAAAAATCCGCTGGAAAATATAAAGAAAAAGTAACTTCCGGTCGATAAAAGGTTTAGAAGTGTCTTTTTCTGCGCTTTTTTAGAAAAAAGGGTTACTCTTGAATCTGAAAAGCAAAAGGAATATAGTAAAGATAAAAAGATGAGGAAACAACAAGCAACAAGGAGAGGTTCTATGCGTAAGTACAAGGATGTTGGAAAAAGAATACTGGTATTAGTTTTAAGTGTTTGTATGATTGCAGGCGTTCTTCCGGCAATACCGGCAGAGGCGGCGGATGCATTTCCGAGCAATGGAAGCATTACATTAGGAGCGGATGCAAATGGTGCAACTGCAACCGGAAATGATACCTATACTTATACCGGACAGGAGGTTAAGCCGGCAGTTACGGTCCAGATTGCTGGAGAAACTTTGAAAGAAAAAGAGGATTACTCCGTTTATTACCGTAATAATACCAGCGCAGGAACAGCATATATTGATATCGTTGGTATCGGAGACAGCCACAGATGGCAGACCACCAAGAGCTTTACGATTGCACAGCAGAAGTTAAGCTATATCGGTGTTAATTATAAAGGGGTGGAAGGAACCGGTGAAGACGGATATGTATATTATACAGGAAGTGATGTATTACCGACGATTACAGGGGTGTATGGTATCATAAGCGGTACTCCTACCATGGTAAACCTTTCAGCAGATGATTATAACGTAGAATATACATCCGGAAGCAATACCACAGTAGGAACACATTCCTTTAAAATTGTATTAAAGAGCAGCAGTAACTATACATTTTCCGGAACAATTGCAGAGAACCGTTACAATATTTACTATAATATCGGGGCAGATTCTGTAACTGTTTCCAATGGACTGAGTGATTCTACTTATACCGGAACTGCACAGAGACCGGAATTTACACTGGTTGACAGCCAGAACTCCGCAGGAATCCAGGCGTCTGACTATACCACCAGCTGGGCAGACAATACGAATGCCGGAACAGCGAAGATGACAGTAACAGCGAATTCTTCTTCTCTGTACCGGGGCAGCAAGACCTTTAATTTCCTGATTGGCAAGGCAGATTTAAGTGCAGCAGGCATCAGTGTTTCCTTAAAGAGTGATAAATATTATTATGTAAAGAATAGTAAACCGGATATGACCAATGAGGTAGTAGTGAAGTTGAATGGCGTTGAGATTCCTGCCGGCAACTACAACGTGGCATACCGAAATGAAACTACTGCAGGACAGACCGGAACCAATAACCTGATTATTACCGGAACCGGAAATTTAACCGGAAACGCATTTATCAACTTTGAGATCTATGACAAGCTTGGCAAAGCAGTATTGGATAAAAATGAACTGGAATACAATGGCAAGAAAAATGTGCCAAACATTACCGTCTCCAATACATCCGGTGATGTCATCAGTGATTCCAGATATAAGATTACTTATTATAAAGATGCGGAGTATACCAAGACTGTATCTGAACCGACTTCTATTGGAAGATATTATGTGAAGGTAACCGGACTGGATTACTACGAAGGAGACCTTGGAACCAAGGCAGAGCCGATTTATTTTGATATTGTAGCAAAATCTTTAGATAAATGTACCTTTAAGCTGGCAATCAACGGAACAGAAGCAGGTGTCATTAATAAAGATACCAGTTATTCCAGCTTCTTTGACGGCAAGAGCAAAGTATTATCCCTGACGGCAACCGATGATGAGGGGAATGCTTTGAAAAAAGGAACGGATTTTGACTATGCTGTTTATCGTGATTCGGAATGTACTGAACCGGCAGACGATAAGGAAGACACTACGGGCATACAGGAACTGATTCATGCAGCAACCTATTATCTTAAGATAACCGGTCTGGATGGCAGTAACTATGCCGGAGGCGAAAGAGTATATACTTATATGATTAAGCCAAAGAACATCAGCCCGACAGATATTGTAATTACAGACCAGACTTATACCGGTAGTGCTGTTGTGCCGGATCCTGCAAATATTACCGTTTATTATAAAGAAGGTAGTAAAAATGTCACCTTGGACAGCCAGTATGTAGAAGTGGTTTCCTGTGAAGATAACATCGAAATTGGAACCAACAATGCAAAGGCTTATATCAGACTGACTGGAGATTATGCACTGGCAGAGGGTGGCGTGAACCGTGGAACCTTCAGTATTGTGCCAAGAAAATTAAATGAATGCGAGTGTAATATCGTTGCAGGTTCTGCAAACTATGATCCGACACAGGTTACCTTTGAATACAATGGCAGCATGCAGGTACCGGCAATCCGTATTACTGATAATAACGGCGCCAAAGGCCTGGTACAGGGCGAAGACTTTAAGGTTACTTATTTTACGGATTCTGCATACAAGAAGGTCATTGCAGAGCCGGTGGACGCAGGTACTTATTATGTATTAATCAGCGGTCTTGGAACTTATGCTAATTTAGGCGGAAGTATCCGTACTTCTTATAAAATCACACCAAAGAACATGAGCACGCTGACCGTAACTGCAAGCAACTGCGGTTATACCGGAGAAGCAGTGGAGCCGGGTATCAGTGTATCTGATGGAAACCGTGTACTGGTTGCAGGCGTGGATTATGAAGTTGAAGGATATTATGACGATGAATTATGTAAACAGGTTTCAGAACATAAGAATTCCGGAAAAGTATATGTCAGAATCAAAGCGGTAGACGGTAAGAATTATACCGGAACCGCAACAACCACATTCTTTATTGGAGCAAATATTGCGACCGTTGTGCCGGCATTTAATATTTCCGGTGGAACCTATAACCGCAATTCCCATAAGGATGAAATGATTCAGGCAATTGAGACAAAAATGATGGATGCAATTCCGGATTCGTCGTCCTATAGCATTTCCTTCTATAGTGATGCAGCACATAAGAATGTTGTAAGCTCTGAGACAAATGAGGCATTTATCAATGCGGGGACGATTTACTTCGTAGTATCCGGCAAGGGTCAGTATTATGGAGATATTTCCGGATATGCAGTCATTGCAAAGAAAGATATATCTGAACTGAATGCAAGAGTAAATGGAACTTATACATATAATGGAATTGAGCAGAAAGTTGTAATTTCTACTACCGCAGACGGAGATGGTGTTGTATTACAGTACCCTACCACCAATGGCTATATTCTGACCGATAAGGAATACAGTATTGAAAGCAGTGAAAATGCAATCAATGCGGGAATTGCAACTCTGACCTTAAAGGCGGCAGAAAACAGCAACTATACAGGAACAACAACCGTAAGCTATACCATTAATCAGAAGGATATCAACGAATTAAGCAAACTCCGGGTAGATGTAAATAGTCCGGTTTATGCCAATAAAGTACTGACTCCTTCCGTAAAAGTAAGCTATGGAGATTCTTCCAGCTTATTGTCAACGAATAAGGATTATCAGTTTGAAGTATATTCTGATGCAGATTTCCAGAATGTTGCAACAGCAGCCGAGAAGACCAATGCAGGAACAACTTATGTAAGAATCCAGGGTATCGGAAATTACACCGGTGTGCTGGAAAGTGCAGATTATACTGCAGATAAGATTGCAGGCTCTAATCAGTTTATTATTCAGCGGAAGAGTATTGATGGTGTAGGCGTATCTTTGCAGGGAATGAGTTACATTTTTAAAAAGAATATTCCGGATTTCACAGTAACACAGAGTTTTCCGAATGAGTCCGGAATTGGAGAATATTCATATACACTGCAGCCTGGCGTAGATTATACCTATACTCCGACCCAGGTAGATAAATTTAAAGTAGGACAGCAGGATATTACCATTGAAGGAACCGGTAACTTTAAGGGAACCAAGAATAGTTACTTCTACTATGATGGAGATATGAATAATTCTGCTGACCAGATTGAAGTGAAGTTAAGCTATGATACCATTGAGTATGATAAGGCACAGGCAGCATCCGGCGGAATGAAACCTACCGTTACCGTGTATGTAAAAGGCAGCGATACCCAGGAACGTCTGATAGAGGGAACACATTACAGCGTGTCTTATAGAAATAATACTGTTCCAGGGCAGGCCAGTGTACTCATTACCGGAATTGAGAAGAATCACTGGGTAGGCAGCTATGTTGCGAATTTTGCAATTACCGGTAAAATTGAAGATGCTGAGATTACGATTCCGGCACAGAAATATACTGGAAGCGAATACAATACAACCACACAGCCAATTGAAAATATGACTGTAGTATGTGATGGCAAGACTTTGGCACTTGGAACAGACTACAACATTAAGAGCATTGTAAATGGTAAATCTGTTTCACTGACTGACCCAATCGTAACGATTGAGGGAACCGGAACTTATTTCAGTGGTGAGAAATCGGCGAAGTTTGCGATTAAATACGACCTGGGCAGTGATGATTTAAGCATTGACTTAGGTGGAGATGTATTCTCCTATACCGGACAGGAAATCAGACCGGTTCCGGTTGTGAAATATGCATTAACCGGTTCTACCTTTGATACCTTGGAAGAAGGAAAAGATTATACGGTAACTTATCGTAAGAATACTGCAGTTGCAGCAGCAAATGGCGAGAACGGACCATGTGTAGTCATTCAGGCAACAGCAAACGGTAAATTGATGGGAACCACCAAGGCGAAAGCATTTACCATTGATTCCATTCATATGGAAGATTATGAGATTACCGGAATTGCGGACAGCTATGTTTATACCGGTAAGCTGATTAAGCCGGATTCTCTGGTCATTAAGAAGATTGGCGGTTCAGAAGTAATTGACCCGGCAAACTATAGTGTGTATTACCAGACGGATGCAGATAATCCATCCAGTGCACCGGCAGGTGCAACCGAAACCATTACTGTAATCGGTAAGGGCAATTACAAGGGAACACTGACTAAGACATTTACCATTACAAAACGTGATTTGTCTACGGTAAGCAAGACAATTGCTGACGTAACCTACAATGGTGAGGCGCAGGAACCTGAAATTAAATTAACATTTAATGATGAAAATAACAAAGAACAGACCCTTACGTTAGACACGGATTATGTGGTGGATGAGTATCGCAATAATATCAATGCAGCGAACGCCGGCGGGGCAAATGCGCCATATGCAGCAATCCACGGTGTGGCAAGCTGTACCGGAACTGCAACTGTAGAGTTTAACATTTTAAAGAAAAATGTTGAAGATTTAGTATACTCTAAAATAGAAGATCCACAGTATGTACCGTTAAAAACCAAGTATGAACCGGAATTAAATGTTTATATGACATCCACCAGTGCAGAACCGCTGGTTCGCAATGTGGATTATACGGCAGCTTACTTTAATAATGAAGCTGTAAAAGATGCAAATGGAACTTCCGGACCGTTTGTCCAGATTACTCCGAAGGATACCACCAACTATACCGGAAGCAAGACGATTCCGTTCTCTATTCTGGCAAGGGATCTTTCTTCTGAGAATATCAGTGCGGCGTTATCTGATGCTTCTGATACAGGCTTTGACCCGGCAAACCGGAACTATCCTTATATTCAGGGTACTACTTATACACCAAATATCAGCCTGAAAGATAATTCGGAAAATGGAATTGTAGCACTGATAAATGGAACAGACTTTACTTATGAATATTCTACCAATAACAGTCAGGTGGGAACTGCGTGGATTAAAGTAACCGGACAGGGTAATTACAGTGGAACACGAATTGAGAAGTTTACCATAGGTACCTTACTTTCCAATGATACTTTAACGGTAACTGGAATTTCCGATACTGTATATAACGGTCTTGATACCAAACCGAAGAACATTCAGGTGAAGTTCAATAAGACCGGAAGCTATCTGACAGAAAACGAAGATTACATTGTAAAATACTATATTGATAAAGATTGTACAACGGAAGCAAGTGCCATTGACCTGATTCATGCTGGAACGGTATATGTTGGAATCGTTGGTACGGAAAATGACCAGACCGGATATGTAGGAACAGCTGTATATCCATATCAGATTGCAAGAAAGTCACTTACTTCTGCAGATATTGAGATTACCGGAACCGATAACGTAGATTATACCGGAAGCGAGATTAAACCGGTACTTACTTTAAAAGATACTTCTACCGGATTAACCATTGATTCTTCCCAGTATGAAGTAACCTATGAGAACAACACAGCAATCGGAACCGCAAGTGCAACGGTAACTGCAACCGAAAGCGGTAACTACAAAGATAGCATTACGGTATACTATAAGATTACCAAACATGATATTGGAAATGCTGTGGCAGAAGCAATCCCGGATCAGAAGTATACCGGCAATTACATCCGCCCGGCACTGACGATTTATGACAACGGAAAGCTTCTGGTAGAAGGGAAGGATTATCAGGTTGTCAATGGCAACAACTTAAGGGCAGGAGAGTCATGGGTAGTAATTAAAGGACTTGGCAACTATGATGAGACCAAGCGCGTTTACTTCAATATTGTGGCAAGCCTTGAGGATGCAATTATTGACAGTGTTCCGGAACAGCTTTATACCGGAAGCCCGATATGTCCGTCTATCCATGTGGCATGTGGTGGCAATACCTTAACGCTGAATGAAGATTATGAAACAACGTATGCAAATAATGAGCTGGCAGGCGATGCATCCATTACTGTGCGTCCACTGACCCAGTATTATACCGGAACAATTGTTAAGAAATTCAAAATCAGCAACAGCTTATCCAAAGCAACAGTTACCGGAATCCCTGCTTCAGAGCAGTATACCGGACAGACTTATAAGCCGGTTCCGGTCGTTAAGATGGGAAGCAAGGTATTAACAGAAGATGTTGATTATACGGTAAGCTACAGTAACAATAGAAATGTGGGAACTGCAAGGGTAATCATTTCCGGTATTGGTGTATACTCCGGAGAAAAAGTTGTTACCTTTGTAATTAAAGAAAAGAGCATTGAAAATTGTACGGTTCTGGCAGTTGCATCACAGACTTATAATGGAAGACTGCTGACTCCGCCGGTTGTTGTCAAAGATGGGACAACAATGTTGAAAGAAAATGTAGACTACAAGCTTTCTTATCGTGACAATTATTCTGTAGGAACAGCTTATGTAACCATTACAGGAATTGGAGACTATAAGGGCAGCGTGACAAAGTCCTTTGCTATCACAGAACCAGTGCTGACTTCTGACGTAATCGTTCAGAGCAGGAATGCAGCAGCAGGAACCTTTGATATTGTTGTGGATGGAGTTCCAAGTTATGTGACTTCTGTTAGTGTTCCGGTCTGGACAAAGGCTGATCAGAGCGATATTGTATGGTATAACGCATCCAGAGTAGATGCAGATACCTTTATCGTGCATGCCAATATTGCAAATCATAAGAATAATGTGGGTGTATATAATATCCATGTATATGTAAGTGGTGGCGGATATAAAATGCGGTGTGCATATGCAACGACTACCGTATTTGGTGCAGGCTATGAAAGGGTCTTTGACTTAAATTATTACATAAAGAATAACCCTGATGTAGCAAAAGCATTTGGCGGCAATACAGAAGCAATTTTTGCACATTTTGTAAATAATGGTGAGGCAGAAGGCCGTCAGGCAATTGCAAACTTCAATGTTGCATCTTATCGTGCCCGGTATGCGGATTTAAGAAGTGCATTTGGAAATAATCTGAGAGCATATTATGATCATTATCGCATCAATGGATATGCAGAGGGACGAGTAGCAACCGGAAGTACAGAACTGCAGAATCCGACAACCGTATACAATGGCGTGGATTACAAGCTGGTATATGACTACAATTACTACATCAACAAATATCCGGATATTAAAGCGGCATTTAATGGTGATGAAAATGCAACCTTACGTCACTTTGTGGAATGTGGTATGAATGAGGGGCGTCAGGGAAAAGCATCCTTTAATGTAGCAGCTTACCGTGCTAATTATGCAGACTTAAGAAGTGCATTTGGAAGAAATCTGAAAGCATATTATATGCATTATATTGGCAGTGGCTATCGGGAAGGACGTAAAGCAACAGGAAATGGCGTGCTTAAGAATCCTGTAACCGTATACAATGGAGTGGATTACAGTCTGGTATATGACTACAATTATTACATCAGCAAATATTCTGACCTTAAGGCAGCGTTTTATGGTGATGATACAGCCGCATTGAGACATTTTGTGGAGTGTGGTATGAATGAAGGAAGACAGGCAAAAGACTCCTTTAATGTAAAAAAATATAAGAATAGATATAATGATCTTCAAAACGCCTTTGGAAATGATTTAAAATCCTATTATATGCATTATATTGGAAGTGGTTATAAAGAAGGACGTAAAGGAAATTAAAAAGTGTGAAAGAAAAGGGATTCTGTTTCGGATGAAAGGAAGGAGCAGAATCCCTTTTTGCTTTACAGGAAATTGCTTTCCTATAAAGTAAAAAACTCGCAAAGCGTATTTCTTGTAGATTGCAGCCGGTCATACATAAAAAGCTGCCGGCAACAGGTCTGGTATGTAAAAAAATACAATAAATACGCATAAAACCAGAGCTTAACAATTGTAATCCAAAAATAAATCTCTTATACTAGAAACGTAAAATAAGCGTTGAAATTGTATTGATTCAGAGAAACAAGAGGAACGAAGATATGGCAGCAGATACCAGAGTGGCTGTAATCGGCATTGTAATAGAAAAGGACGAATCTGTCGGAGCATTAAATGAAATTTTACATGAATATGCAGCTTATATTATCGGAAGAATGGGAATTCCATACCGGGAGAGAGGCATAAATATCGTAAGTATAGCAATCGATGCACCGCAGGATACCATCAGTGCACTGACCGGTAAAATCGGAAAATTACCGGGAATCAGTGTAAAAACAGCATATTCCAGTGTGGTGACCAGACATGAAGAATAGAGGGAAAGAATTATTTGATAAGCTGTATGAGGATACACGGCTTACAGAGACAGAATATAAAGAATTATTAGAACTGCATACCGATAAAGAAATTGCAGAGTACGGCTTTGAACTGGCGAGAAAAAGACAGAAAGAGACCTTTGGAAATGAAGTCTATACCAGAGGACTGATTGAAATATCCAATTACTGTAAGAATGACTGCATCTATTGCGGCATCCGAAGAAGCAATCAGAATGCAGAACGCTACCGCCTGAGGGAAGAAGAAATCTTATCCTGCTGTGAAAGCGGTTATGCATTAGGCTTTCGTACCTTTGTCCTGCAGGGGGGCGAAGACGGCTATTATACAGATGATTTACTGGAAGATTTACTTCATAAGATAAAAGCTGCTTACCCGGACTGTGCCATTACACTGTCCTTAGGAGAGCGGAGCCGGGAAAGCTATGAAAGACTTTACACGGCAGGAGCAGACCGCTATTTATTGCGTCATGAGACCGCGAATGAAGCCCATTATGGGAAGCTCCATCCGGCAGAAATGTCTCTTAAAAACCGCAAGCAGTGCCTGTATACCTTAAAGGAAATCGGTTATCAGGTGGGGTGTGGCATTATGGTAGGTTCTCCTTATCAGACCATAGATAATCTGGTGGAAGACCTTGCTTTTATGAAAGCATTCAATCCGCATATGGTAGGAATCGGCCCGTTTATTCCACAAAAGGATACGCCGTTTGGAGAGATGGAACCGGGAAGTCTTGAAATGACGCTGTTTTTACTGGCAGTTATCCGCCTGATGCTGCCGAAGGTATTGCTTCCGGCAACTACAGCATTGGGAACTATCCATTCAAGGGGCAGGGAGCTTGGCATTTTAGCAGGAGGAAATGTGGTAATGCCGAATCTGTCACCGGTAAAGGTGCGGAAGAAGTATGCCCTTTACGATAATAAAATCTGTACCGGGGAAGAGGCAGCGGAATGCCGTGGATGTCTTGGCAACCGTATGGAATCCATTGGATATAAACTGGTGGTCTCAAGAGGAGATTCACCATTTATATAAATAAAGGAAATACAAGAGGTATTTCTTAAATCACCATATAATAACCAACGGGAAAGAGCTTCTGACCCGGAAGAAAGGAAACATTATGTATAACAAAGCATCATTAAAGGCAGAAGAATTTATCTGCCACGAAGAGATTGAAGAGACTCTGGCATATGCCGAGGCAAATAAGGACAATCTTGCCCTTATTAACGAAATCATTGCAAAGGCAAAATTACGGAAAGGGCTTACTCACAGAGAAGCATCAGTATTGCTGGCCTGCGAGAACGAAGAAAAAATCCAGGAAGTATATGACCTTGCAGAACAGATTAAGAAAGATTTCTATGGAAATCGTATTGTAATGTTTGCACCATTGTATCTGTCCAATTACTGTATCAATGGATGTGTGTATTGCCCGTACCATGGAAAAAATAAGCATATTGCCCGTAAGAAGCTGACACAGGATGAAGTGCGTCAGGAAGTAACGGCATTACAGGATATGGGACACAAGCGTCTGGCAATTGAAGCAGGCGAAGACCCGGTGAATAATCCAATCGAATATATCTTAGAGTGTATTAAGACCATTTACAGCATTAAGCACAAAAACGGCGCAATTCGTCGTGTTAATGTAAATATTGCTGCAACAACCGTAGAAAATTACCGGAAATTAAAAGAGGCCGGAATCGGAACTTATATCCTTTTTCAGGAAACTTATCATAAAGAAAGCTATGAAAAATTACATCCAACCGGACCAAAGCATGATTATGCATATCATACCGAAGCCATGGACCGTGCCATGGAAGGCGGCATCGATGATGTTGGCTTAGGTGTACTTTTTGGACTGGAACTTTACAAATACGAATTTGCAGGACTTCTGATGCATGCAGAACATTTGGAGGCAGTGCATGGAGTAGGACCACATACCATCAGCGTGCCACGAATCAAACGTGCCGATGACATTGATCCGGATGTATTCGACAACGGCATCAGTGATGATATTTTTGCAAAAATCTGTGCATGTATCCGTGTGGCAGTTCCGTATACCGGAATGATTATTTCTACCAGAGAGAGCCAGGCGGTACGTGAGAAAGTTATCCGCCTTGGTGTATCCCAGATTAGTGGTGGTTCCAAGACTTCCGTAGGTGGCTATGATCATCCGGAGCCGGAAGACGAGCGTTCCGAGCAGTTTGATGTCAGCGATACCAGAACTCTGGATGAGGTAGTACACTGGCTGATGGATATGGGTTATATCCCAAGCTTCTGTACCGCATGCTATCGAGAGGGAAGAACGGGAGACCGTTTCATGAGTCTGTGCAAGAACCAGCAGATTTTAAACTGCTGTCATCCGAATGCACTGATGACATTGAAGGAATATTTGATTGATTATGCTTCTGAAGATACCAGAAAAATCGGAGAAGCGTTGATTGCTAAGGAGATAGAGAAAGTACCAAATGAAAAAACAAGAGAAATTGCAAAACGTCATCTGAAAGAAATTGAGGAAGGACAGCGCGATTTCAGATTCTAGGAGGTCTTTAGCGATGTCATTGAATGAAACACCAAGTGCAAACCGGATACATATCGGTTTTTATGGCAAAAGAAACAGCGGAAAATCTTCTCTGATTAATGCATTTACCGGACAACAGGTAGCAATTGTATCGGATGTGGCGGGAACGACAACGGATCCCGTCTACAAGCCGATGGAGGTGCACGGTATCGGTCCGTGTGTATTTATTGACACGGCGGGAGTGGATGATGTAGGCGAACTGGGGAAAATGCGTGTAGAGAAGACGGAAAAAGCCGCAGAGAAAACGGATATTGCAGTATTGCTGTTTTCAGGAGAAGAATATAGCGCAGAGTTAGAATGGTTCCGTTATTTTAAAGAGAAACATACGCCGATTTTGTGTGTATTGAGCAAGGCGGATACTCTGACCGGTTCAGATGCTATAGCAGCACAGCTTAAGGAAGAGACAAAACAGGAAATTCTTGTTATCAGCTCGAAAAGCAAGGAAGATATAGAAAAGTTTAAAGAAGAATTAATAAGACTTGTGCCGGATGATTATGGTGAAGAAACCATAACCGGAGCACTGGTAGAAGAAGGAGATTTGGTCCTTCTTGTTATGCCGCAGGATATCCAGGCACCAAAGGGCAGACTGATTCTGCCACAGGTACAGACCATCCGTGATTTGCTGGATCATAAATGTCTGGTAATGAGCTGCACAACGGATAAGTTAGAGGATACGCTGGCGGCGCTGGCACGACCACCGAAGCTTATTATTACTGACTCCCAGGTTTTCCGCACAGTATATGATAAGAAGCCGCAGGAAAGTCTTCTGACCTCATTTTCCGTATTGTTTGCAGAGTACAAGGGAGATTTCGCTTACTACAAAGAGAGCGCAGCAGCCATTAGCAGTCTTACGGAAGAATCAAAGGTACTGATTGCAGAATGCTGCACCCATGCACCACTGAAAGAGGATATCGGCAGGGAGAAAATTCCGAATATGCTGAGAAAACGTATCGGAGCAGGACTGACAGTGGATATCGTCAGCGGAACAGATTTCCCAAAAGACTTATCTAATTATGATTTAATAATTCAGTGCGGAGCCTGTATGTTTAATAAAAAATATGTCATGACGAGAATTGAACGTGCAAAAGAACAGAAAGTTCCAATGAGCAACTATGGTGTTGCCATTGCATATCTGTCTGGAATTCTTGATAAAATCAGCTATTAGAAATGATGAAAGGAAGCGTAACTATGTCAATCGAACGCGCGCGAGCATATTTAAAAGAATTTGGAATGGAGGAGCGGATTATGGAGCTGGCAGAATCCAGTGCGACAGTGGAACTGGCAGCAGAAGCACTTCATTGTGAGCCGGAGCGTATTGCAAAGACGCTTTCTTTTCTGGTGGGAGAACAGCCGATTCTGATTGTAGCTGCAGGAGATGCCAGAATCGACAACCACAAATATAAGACAACCTTCGGAACCAAAGCAAAAATGATTCCGGCAGCGGCAGTGGAAGACTATATCGGACACGCCGTTGGCGGAGTCTGCCCTTTTGGAATCAAAGAGGGTATAAAAGTATATCTCGATGAAAGCCTGAAAAAATTTGAAACAGTATTTCCGGCATGTGGCAGTGGAAACAGCGCCATTGAGCTGACAATCCCGGAACTGGAACAGTGTTCCGGATATCAGGAATGGGTGAATATCTGCAAGGAGGAACAGCAAGCATGACACAATTATTACTGGCAATTATTTATCTCGCATTTATCAGTCTGGGACTGCCGGATTCCCTTCTTGGTTCCGCCTGGCCGACCATGTATCAGCAGTTTGGCGTGCCGATTTCCTATGCGGGAATTATTTCCATGATTATATCCGCCGGAACAATTGTATCCAGCCTGCAAAGTGACAGACTTACGAAGAAGCTTGGAACCGGAAAAGTAACTGCAATCAGCGTAGCTGCAACGGCGGTGGCTTTGTTTGGATTCTCTTTTTCCCACTCCTTCTGGGCATTGTGTCTGTGGGCAATTCCCTATGGTCTTGGTGCAGGAAGTGTAGATGCGTCTTTAAACAATTATGTGGCATTACATTATGAAAGCCGCCATATGAGCTGGCTCCATTGTATGTGGGGTGTTGGAGCAACGGCAGGTCCTTACATCATGGGAATCGCGCTTTCCATGGGGCAGGGCTGGAATATGGGCTATCGATATATTGGTATTATACAGGTGATATTAACTTCTGTTTTAATATTTAGTCTTCCGTTGTGGAAAGGAAGGACAGAAGAGACTGAGGTGGAAGAACTACAGACAGACCAGGCAGAAAACGGAAAGAAGGTTTTATCGGTTCGCGAAATACTAAAGATTAGCGGAGCCAGGGAAGTAATGCTCTGTTTCTTCTGCTACTGTGCATTGGAACAGACTACCGGATTATGGGCAAGCAGTTATCTGAGCTTACATAAAGGGATACCGGCGGAGACTGCGGCAGCATTTGCAAGCTTATTTTTTATTGGAATTACTGTAGGGCGGGCTATAAGCGGCTTTGTTACGATGAAGTTAAATGATATACAGATGATACGACTGGGGCAGGGAATCATCGTAGCTGGAATCGTGGCAATGATATTGCCGGGAAGCAATATACTGGCAATGGCAGGATTGGTTCTTATCGGATTGGGATGTGCACCGATTTATCCATGCGTCATTCATTCTACTCCGGCTCATTTTGGGGCAGACAAATCCCAGGCAATTATAGGTGTGCAGATGGCATTTGCTTATATCGGAACCATGCTTATGCCGCCGCTGTTTGGGATGATTGCCCGTGGAATTTCGGTGGCACTGCTGCCGTTTTATTTATTTGCAATACTGGTTGTAATGATAATCATGCATGAACTTTTAACAAAGAAAACGGCATAAGCGTCGGAAAAGTACAGCAGAGGAAATGGGAGAGTATGATGTTTCAGTTACTTGAACTAATCGAAAATGAAGAGGACAGGGAATTTTGCAGAAAGCTGAGTGAGCAGTTTGACTCTGCAATGTACCATGTGGCATATGGAATTTTAAAGAATTCTGCAGATGCGGAAGATGCTGTGCAGGAAAGCTATATTGCAATTATAAATAATTTAGATAAAATTTCTCGTGAAAACTGTCATAAAGCGTGGAACTATATTGTTACTATAGTTAGGAGCAGAGCAATTAATGTATATCGTAGGCGGAACCGCGAAAGCAAAATGGACGAGGATACGATTGAAAATCTGCTGCAGGAGTCTCAGGGAGACGGAGAAATCTTTGAACTTCCGGATGGCAGCAGCATGTCAGAACTTATCGGCAGAATGAAATATCCATATAAGGACGTATTATATTTACGATATTATAATGAATTGAGCTATGAAGAAATTGCAACTGCTCTTGACACAACAGTTGACAATGCAAGACACATTTCCAGCAGGGCAAGGAAGAAACTGCAGGAAAAGTTAGAGAAGGGGAATTCATTATGACAGAACAGGAACTGAAGGATGCCATCACATCGGCGTGTGAGGCAGATTATAAGCACGCAATGGCTGCACCAAAGCATCGCTTTTCAAGGATATTTCGAAAGAAAATAAAAGTGCTGCTGCAACCGGGCATGGGAAAACGCACGATACCGGCACTTTATCCGGTGCATGGCAGACGGCGCGTCATTGTGGTTGTGGCAGTACTGGTATTGCTTCTCGGAACAACTGTAGCGGGCAGAAGCTTTTTCCAGAGCCTGCTTGGAAAATATATTCTGACTGGCTATACTGACCATGTGCAACTGAATCTGGGTGAACCGGAGAATCTGGAAATGGTGGCAATAGAGGACAACGCAAAGAACACAGCGGAGATTGGAGCTGAACCGGATTCGGAGGAAAATTTCGAATTTGTCTGCAAGAAACCGCAGTGGGTGCCAGAAGGGTATACACTGGAAAGGGAGGCATATTACGAAGATATAGGAGAATGTGTACAATGTTATATGGGGAACAGGGGAAAATCTCTGTGGTATCAGCAAATGCGCAATGATAGAGTGGATAATATAGGAATCAGTTCTAGTGGAAGTGAGCAGCAGGAAGTTATGATTGAGGATGTCAAAGGATACTTTATTCCAGATGACGCATTGAATGAAGAAAGAGGAAATCTTGTTTGGAAAGATGGAAAGTATCTTTATCTGATTGCAGGAGGTTTGACGAAAGAAGAGTTAATCAGGATGGCAGAAACAATAAAATAGTAAGTGAAATGAAATATTATTACAAAAAATAAAAAAATTGGAAAAAACTGTCATAAAACCTCTTTGTCATTTGTTACATAAGTAGAACAGGTGGAAAGGAGGTTTTGTAATGGAAAGAAAAACATTAAAAAAGAAAATCCTGGGTATTTTTTGCACGCTATGCCTTTGTATATGTATGGCAAGCAGCAGTGCGATAGTGTATGGTGCAGATTTGGATAGCTGTGTGGACAGAATCGCAGAAGCAAGATATGCCAATATTTCATCCTATAATACGGGATTAAGGCTGGATGGCTCTATGTTTAAGGCACATGCGGCTGTGTATGCAAAAGCAAAAGCATCCATATCAGTTACCATGACATTACAGAGACAGTCCGGTACAAGATGGTCGGATGTAACAAGCTGGTTTGATTCAACAACAGGTTATGATTTGGTTTTGTCCAAGAGTTACGTCGCTGGCACAAGAGGAAATTATCGTGTGCGTGCAGTTTATACTGTGAATGGTGAAACAATAACAACATATAGCAGTACAGTCACCTATTAGCAGCAAAGGGAGAAAGTTATTTCGAGATATAAGAATGAACAGAAAATACGGGAGAAAAGCACGAGAGGCATGAGCAATATTTATATCGACGGTAAAATCGGTATATCAGAGGATGAAAAATGAACATATTCACAATCAAAATCATAGCATTAATCTTGATGCTGATGGACCATATAGGCGAGTTCTTTCCGGACTCGCCTATATGGTTTCGGTGGCTGGGAAGATTAGCAGCACCGCTGTTTTTCTATGCACTGGCGGTGGGGTTCCGTCATACAAGAAATCGAAAGAAATATCTGTTGCGCCTGTATCTGGCGAATGTCGGAATGGTATTTTTTAATCAGATTATGTGTATGCTGCAGAGAAAACTGGACTATGTGGCGTATCAACCGAAAAATCATAATATATTTACAACCCTGTTTTGTGCGGGAGTGCTTATCTGTATATGGGAAAGCCGGAAAGAGAAGAAAAAGTTTTTTACATACATTGGAATATATATCTTCTGGCAGGCTATGGTAATGGGACTTGCAATTCTGGCAGAGGCGTTTGATTACGTATGGCGCGGTAATGCACTGTTGCAAACAGTCTTGCGGACAAATTATATTTTCCCACTACTGGGTGGAATCTGGGATGCGGAAGGCGGCGTGTTCTTTATTGTGCTGGGAATATGGCTGTATTGTGCAGTAGAGAAAAAGGGGAAGCTTGCGCTGCATTATATCCTGTTCTGTGGGGCATATATGTTTATGTGTCAGGGAGATATTCTGTATCGGATTATGAGCAGGTTTTCTTTTTGGGGCTATCATAAATTAGCGGATGTCATATATTTTGGCAGTTCGTTTGTGGGTATTCCTCTTGGAACATCGGATTTATCCCTACTTACGGAGTTCTATCAATGGATGATGATAGGCGCATTGCCAATTATGCTGGCGTGCAACGGAGAGCGTGGCAAAAGCCTTAAATGGCTGTTTTATGCGGCATATCCGCTGCAATTTCTGGTATTGTATGGTATAAGTTATTATAAATAAGAAAGGTATATCGGCTGCTGCCGGTATACCTTTTTTGCGGGAAATTCGCAAAGCGTATTTCTTACATTTTCCGGTATCTGGTAAGGAAACCACAGGGAAACTGTTTCGTTAATAATTCACAAAATTTTCCTCTTTATGCACATTGATAAGAAATCACTGTGAAACATCTACAAAAAATCCAAAACAAATTAGTAAAAATCACCATAAAATAAAGGAAAACGATTACCTAAATAAGAATTGACCGACAATTTCGGGTGAAATATAATCAGCTTATCAAACAAAAAGCGCGCAGATTGTTTTGGAAGATACTGATGAAGGATGTATAGGAGGAATGTTTATGAGTAAAGTGATGAAAAAAATAATCGCATTTTGCTTTATGGCAGTATTGACGATAGCCATGATACCGCAGACAATAAAAGCAGATGAAGCAACGGATGCAAAGAAAGCAGTATATGTACAGGTGCCACAGGACTGGGAAAATCCATGTGTCTGGGCATGGGATGATGATGGAAATAATGCATTTGAGGCGTGGCCGGGCGAAGAGATGGAAGCAGACAGCGCAAATGAAGGCTGGTATTACATCTGGGTTCCAACCTGGGTAAATCATGTGATTGTAAATGCCAATGATGGAAATGTCCAGACTGCAGAGCAGGTACTGGATGGAGAAAAAGACTGCTGGATTACCGTAACAGATGCAGATAATGCAGAAGTAACCTATGACAAGCAGACCACCGGTGAGACACCGGAATATGTGGAGAAATTTGCAATCCATGCAAAAGTAGATGCAGGCTGGGAAAATCCTTGCCTCTGGGCATGGTCAGCACCGGATGGAACTAACGCATTTGAAGCATGGCCGGGCATGGAAATGAAGCAGGATGACAACGGCTGGTATACCGCCAAAGCTCCAATCTGGGTAAATTCTATCATTATCAATGCCAACGAAGGAAGTGTTCAGACCGATGACATTTCTATTGATGCCGCAGAAGTCTGGGTTACAGTAGATGCAGACGGAAAAGCAGATTTTAGTTATACAGACCCGGATAAAGCAGAGGTGGCAAATATAACCGTACATGTAATCACACCGTCTGACTGGGATGCACCTTGCCTTTGGGCATGGTCGGCACCGGACGGAACCAATGCATTTGCATCCTGGCCGGGCGAAGCCTTAGAAGAAGGCGAAAATGGATGGCTCATAAAAGAAGTACCGGGCTGGGTAAATTCCATTATTGTCAATGGAAATGAAGGAAGTGTTCAGACCAGTGATATTTCTGTGGATACAGGAAAGGATATCTGGCTTGTGGTAAAAGATGCCGATAACTTTGAAGTAAGCTATGAAGAGCCACAGGTAGATGAGGCAGCAGAACCGGCAACCGAAGCTCCGGCAGAAACAGCAGAGGCAGGAAACAATAATAGTGCTCCGATTGTAATCGGCATTGTGGTTATTGCGGTAGCAGTTGTAATTATAGTGGTTGTAGCAAAGAAAAATGCAAAAAATAAATAAAGATTAAACAAATAAGAACCAAGAAAAAGTCACAAGTAAAAGACAGGAGGACAGAAGTGAGAAGAAGAGTTAGAAGTAAATTGATGTCAATGGCGCTTACACTTACCATGGCAGCAGGATTGTTAAGCGGCTGTGGAGGAAACAGCGTGTCAGAGACGGATAAGACTACCATAACAATCTGGCATGATAAAGAAGATGCAGTGGCGGAAGTCCTTCAGAAGAAACTGGAGGAACTGGAACCGGATGTGCATGTTGTGCTGGAGAAGAAAAGTGATTTGACAGAAAGCCTTAAGATGGTGGGAAGTGACCCGAAAGCAGCACCGGATATGTATTTCTTTGCCCATGATAAAATTGGAGTATATGCAGAGATGGACATTCTTGCACCGATTACAGACATTATCCCGGAAGAGGAGCTGGATGTATATATGGATAATACCTTAGAGGCAGCAACCTACAAGGGAAAAATCTATCAGCTTCCTGTCTATTACGAGACTTTGTTATTCATGTATAACCGGCTTTATATGAAGGATGATGAAGTGCCGCAGACTACGGAAGAACTGTATCAATATATGCAGGATAACACTGCCGGCGGACATTATGGCTTTGTGGAACAGCACAGTACGCCATACTATGCAGCAGGCTGGATCAATGGCTTTAACGGTACGATTCTCTCAGCTGATGGCACACCGGGGCTGGATTCCAAAGAAACCATTGCAGCCCTGGAATATCACAAGAAATTTGTGGATTTGATGCCGGGCGAGACGGAGTATGCAACGGTAAATACCCTGTTTAAAGAAGGTATGGCACATTCTACCATTGCAGGGCCTTGGCTGGTGCCAACCGTAAGAGAAAGCGGAATGGACGTTGGTGTGGCAGCAATGCCGGTAATTGACGAGACCGGAAATCCGATTTCTCCATATATGGGAGTGCAGGGAATTCATGTGCTGAAAAATGCTGCAGAAAATAAGAAGGATGCGGTAGAAAAAGTACTTCGTGCCCTGATGGATCCGGAAGTAGAGGTGGATCTTGCAAAAGCAAGCGGCTGTGCACCGGCGATGGAAAGCTGCTATGAAATGGATGAAATCACATCAGATGAAGTGGTTATGGCAATGCACGATACCGCAGAACATGCAGTACCGATGCCGAATATTCCGGAAATGGATGTAATGTGGACGGTGGTTGGTAATCTTTTAACCGATGTCAACATGAGTGGAAAAGATGTGACGGAAAGTGCAGAGGCGGCGCAGCAGGAGGCGTTGCAGTTGATTGAAAGTATGAGGTAACAAATTGAAGAAAAATAAGAAAAAAGAAATCCTGTTTGCCTATTCCTGGTCGGCACCATCCCTGATACTGATTTTGCTCATCGTAATCTTTCCAATCCTGTATACCGGGTACATTTCACTGACCAATATGAATGTGTATCACTGGAATAATTATGAACTGATTGGACTGAAAAATTATAAGGATGCCCTGCTGGTGCTGGATAATGGCTTTATACAGGCATTTCTGGTAACGATTTTATGGACAATTATAAACATGGTGTTGCAGCTTATCATAGCATTCTTGCTGGCAAATCTGCTGAACCTAAAGCGGCTCCGCCTGAGAAATCTATATAAGACGCTGCTGATTTTCCCCTGGGCAATGCCGGGTTATGTATCCATTCTTCTGTGGAAAACAGGAATGTTTAACTCCCAGTTCGGTTTGCTCAATCAGTGGCTGGCAAAGTACAACATCGGGCCGGTAAAATGGCTGGGCAGCGATGGTATGGCATTTTTATGCTGTACCACCGTAAACCTCTGGCTGGCACTTCCATTTATGATAACGATTATGGACGGTGCATTGCAGAGTATTGAAAAGAGCTTTTACGAAAGTGCTGTTTTGGACGGAGCAACCTGGTTACAAAAAATGTGGTATATTACGATTCCCATGATCAAGCCAATCATTGCACCATCGGTCGTAATTACAACATTCACCACCTTTAAGCAGTTTGATATCCTGTTCCTGCTGACGCAGCAGGTGGGTGCCAAGACCGGGTCGAATCTGCAGACAATCCTGACCTATGCCTATGAAAAGGCATTTATAACGAACAATTACGGCTACAGTTCTGCAATTTCCATGATAATATTTGTCATTCTGATTGTATTTTCTGTGCTGACCAATATGAAGCCAAAGGAGGAGACGGACTAACATGAAGAAACGAACCAGAGAAAATATTGGACTCGTCTTTGCAAATATCTTTCTTATCCTGCTTTGCTTTGTGGTATTGGTGCCGGTATTGTATGCATTTTCCGTGTCCCTAAATGCGGATAACAGCTTATTGAGTACAAATTTTTCTTTCCTTCCGAAGCATTTCACCCTGGCAAATTATAAAGCAGTATTTACGGAAAAACCGATTATGCTGTGGCTGAAAAACAGTCTGATATTAGCAGTAGTAACCCTTGGAATTTCCCTTGGAACAGGAATTCCGGCGGCATATGTTTTCTCCAGAAAGGAATTTCCGGGCAGAAAAGCAATCCTTCGGACACTGATACTGCTCTATGCATTTCCATCCCTGCTTTCCATGACAGCGCTGTATAAGCTGCTGTCACCCATGGGACTGATTAATACCAGAACAGGTCTGATTATTGTATACACGGGAACCATGGCAGTATTTGCCCTGTGGAATATGAAAGGATATTTTGACACGATTCCGGTAGAAATTGAAGAGGCGGCAATGATTGACGGTACAACGCCTGTGCAGCTTGTGACGAGAATTGTACTGCCGCTTGCAAAGCCGACCATCGCAGTAACAGCCATGATGGTGCTTATCTATGTATGGAATGAATACATTTTTGCAATCAATTTTATGACAGGTTCCGATACCTATACGTTAGCAGCAGGCTTATATTCCCTGCAGGCAACGGAAATGAGCGGAAGCTGGCCGATATTTGCGGCAGCGTCCATTGTGGTATCGATACCAATTCTGATTGTGTTCTTTGCACTTCAGAAAAATATGACAACCGGACTGACCTCCGGAGGTGTAAAAGGTTAAGAAAGGCTGGACAGAGAATGAACAAAAGTGCAATTTTACATATACCCATGTCACAGTATGCATATGGAACAGACGAAGAGCATGTGACAATCCGGCTCCGTACAGCCAAAGATGATATCAAACGCTGCAGGTTGTATTTCGGAGACCGGGCATGCCGCCTGACACCGGTAATTTTCACGGAAGCAGAAATGCATGTGGTGGCAGGCAGTGAATTATTTGACTATTATGAGGTGAAGCTGGTGCGCCCCTATAAGCGGCTGTGCTATTATTTCAGGCTGGAAAGTGGGACGGAAGAAATTTATTATTACGGAGACTGCTTCAGTGCAAAACTGGTGGATGACCGCTCCGAATATTACCAGCTTCCCTTTAATCACAGAGCAGACATCGTAAGACCACCGGAGTGGGCGAAGGATGCCGTTATTTACAACATTTTTCCGGACAGCTTTGCTACAGGAAAAACGTATATCAGCGGCAGGCCAACAGAAGCCACCTTTGAAGGAAATGTGGTAAGGGGAAAGCTGGGAGGCTGTCTTAAGGGCATTACCGAAAATGTGGATTACCTGAAAAACCTTGGCGTCAATGCCATCTACATTAATCCGATATTTGCAGCAGGCGAATATCATAAATATGATTTGCTGGATTATTTTCACATTGACCCATGCTTTGGAACAAATGATGATTTTAAAGAGCTGGTGGACACCTTCCATGCCAACGGAATCCGGGTGATTATTGATGGCGTATTTAACCATTGCGGCTGGCATTTTCCGGCTTTTGAGGATGTGGTGCAGAAAGGCGAAGCATCCGATAAAAAGGGCTGGTTCTATGGATTGCAATTCCCGGTTATCCGCCCCAAAGACCCGGAGGAGTATCCGAATTACGAATGCTTCGGTTACGAGCGGATGATGCCAAAGCTTGATACGGCAAACCCGGAAGTGGCAGATTTTATCTGCAAAGTAGGGCGATACTGGGTGGAAGAATTTCACACAGATGGCTGGCGGTTAGATGTGGCAAGTGAGATTAATGATGCCCTGTGGCGCAGATTCTACCGGGAAGTAAAAGAAGTCAACCCGGAGGCAATCTTAATCGGTGAAGTCTGGGAGACTGCCAATCACTGGCTGGATGGAACCATATTTGATTCAACGATGAATTATGATTTCCGGAAACACTGTAAACGCTTCTTTGGAGAAGAGAGCATCAGCAGCGCAGCATTTGACAGCCGGGTTACAAATATGCGGATGCGTTACCGGGAACAGACGGTATTTGCACAGTTAAATCTCTTAGACAGCCATGATGTGAGCCGGTTCTATTCCCTTTGTAATGAACATGAATGGCAGTACCGGCTGGCACTGATTTTCCAGATGACATTTCCGGGCATGCCGTCCGTTTTCTATGGTGATGAGCTTGGCATAACCGGAATTGAAGAGGCGGACTACCGGCAGGCAATGCCATGGAAAAAGGCATGCAAAGCAAAAACAATGGAAGAAAAGGGACTCCGGGAAAAATCTGGTGAACAGAATTCGGGCGATACTCTTTTTGACTTTATGCAAAGCCTGATTCGGTTGCGCCTGCATGAAGAACTGCTGCGAAGAGGTGATTTCCGCACGGTTTATACCCAGAAAAAAGGCGGGTTCTATATTTATGAAAGATATAGTGACACAGAACGGATTCGTGTTATGATAAACAGGAATGAAGAACCGATGGACGTTGCGGCATTTCTGGCAGAGTCGGGCAGTGGACAGAGTGAGATTCTGTTGGTGCATGGACTGCTGGGAAGCAAATTAGACGGCTACGGTTATGTAATAATGAAAGGCAGAGTGGAAGAGTGATAGCACGCATTGCATGGTAACAGGATATCGGGCAATAGCATGCAGATATGATGGCGGAAAATTATTTTGGCGCAGAAAGGACAGAAAATGGCGGTTACGATTAAGGATGTGGCAAAGCAGGCAGGAGTGTCTACGGCAACGGTCTCAAAGGTTATGAATGGCTCTTATTCCATTTCTCAGGAGACCATAGACCGGGTGAAAAAGGTTATGCAGGAACTGGATTACCATCCGAATCTCCGGGCGAGAAATTTTGTCACACAGTCTACAAAGACCATTGTCTTTGTGACCTCGCTGGGGAAGAATGCAGGATTTGCCAACCCGCATATGTTTGAAATGGTGTGTGGGATGGAGCATGTCTTAACGGAAAAAGGCTATAGCCTGGTGATAAAGAATATGTCATCTGTAGAAGCGAGGGATTATATCCACAAAGCAGCAGAAGAGAAGGCGGCAGACGGCTATATCATTCATGCGGCTGTTATTTCTAAAGAACTGGATGAAATGATTTTTCAGGAATCCATTCCTCATCTGGTGATTGGCAATCCTAACTTTACCAGCCATTTCTGCTGGATTGATATTGATAACCGCCTGGCGGGTGAGCTGGCAGCGAAACATCTGCTGGAGCAGGGCTGTCAGTCCCTTGCATTTATTGGCGGAACGGAAGAGGATAAGATTTCCATGCACCGTCTGGACGGCGTGTTGTCGGTTCTGAATGAGCATGATGTGCTGGTGCCGAAAGATTATGTGCAGCGAGGGGAATCCCAATGTGACAGTGGATATGAGATGACCAAAGAGATTCTTTCCAATAAAGTAAGACCGGATGGCATTATCTGTGCCAACAATTACATTGCCTATGGCTGCGTCAATGCATTACATCATGCCGGAATAGAGATACCTTCGGATATCAGGGTCATTACTTTTGATGATTATCCATTTTCACAGATATTGAAGCCGCAGCTGACCGTAGTAAATATTGATATGTATGACATGGGAATACAGGCGGGAAAATACATCCTCCAGAAAATCAGAAAACCGAATCTGTATGCCCAGTCTTATATTACAATCCCGACATTGATTGTAAGGCAGTCGACCTGATATCGCAGCTGACTGATATCGCAGCAATCAGATACGGCAGTTAATCAGACCTGATGGCCGGTTGGAAATAACAGTTTTCCGGGAAGATAGAAACTACGGAAAAACGCTTAGTCCGAGTACTTTTACAGTACAAAGCCTAAGCGTTTTTTAAATTTGAATTAAATTCTTAAATCAGGATTTATTTACTACAGGAATTGCGGTACTGTACCGGTGTCATCTCGTATTTCTTTTTAAAGAGGCGGTTGAAATGTTCTACATTCTGATAACCCACGGAGTATGCAATGTTTTCAACAGTCATATTTCCGTTCTTTAAAAGAGTTCTTGCTTTTTTCATGCGGACACCCTGAACCAGTTCAACGAATGTCTGACCGGATTTTTCCTTAATATATTTGGAAATGTACGGCTCAGAGAGGTGGAACTGTTTTGCCATATCCTCTAAGGTAACGGTCTGGTAGTTTGTCTGAATGTAATTCTTCATTTCCATTAAGCGCTTATCCTGAATCTCAACACTGGATTTTATGGAAGGAACCTGATTTACTGCAACAACCAGTGCGCTGATAGAGGATTTGATGATATCGTCGTCGATACCAACACCCCAGTACATCTGACCATAGCAGGTGATTCCTACATAGGACATAGCCTTGGAAGAAGAACCATGGCTCAAAGCGTGTTCTTCGTATATGGACAGCTCATAGCTGATGCCGAAGTACTGTTTGATAATGTTGCTGACAGCATCCAGACGGCCATTTCCGTTGGCACTTACCAGGCGGTTCTGCCCACCATGAACAATCGTAGCTTCTGCCATAATACCATCCACCTGTTTGAAGTGACATTCTTCAATCTGGAAGTAAGGCTGGCGTTTTACATACTTATCTTCAAAGATTTCATATACCCACTGTGGAGACAGCTCTTTGTGCTCTTCATCGGAAACATGTTTTACCAGATAGCCGACTTCCTCACGCATTTTCTCTGGCAGAGAAATGCCAAAGTTCTGTTTCAAAATGTAGTTTACGCCACCTTTACCGGACTGGCTGTTGATACGGATAACGTCAGAATCGTAAGTTCTGCCCACATCCATTGGGTCAACCGGAAGATAAGGGACAGACCACTCGTTGAGCTTTTTCTCTTCACGCCATGCCATACCTTTGGCAATGGCATCCTGATGGGAACCGGAGAAAGCGGTAAATACCAGATCACCGGCATATGGCTGACGTTCGTAAACGTGCATTCTGGTAAAATTTTCATATTTCTCACGGATTGCAGGCAGGTTGGAGAAGTTAAGCTTCGGATCAACGCCGTGTGAGAACATGTTCATGGCAAGTGTGATGATATCTACATTACCGGTACGCTCACCATTACCGAAAAGAGTTCCTTCGATACGGTCGGCTCCGGCAAGAATGCCAAGCTCTGCGTCACAGACACCGCAGCCACGGTCGTTGTGTGGATGCAGGGAAAGTGTTACGGCATCACGATATTTCAAATGCTTGTGAATGTATTCTACCTGAGTGGCAAATACATGCGGCATTGCATTTTCAACAGTGGTTGGAATATTAATGATTGCTTTATTAGAAGCCTTTGGCTGCCATACATCAAGTACTGCGTTGCAGACTTCCACGGCATAGTCCACTTCAGTTCCCGGGAAACTTTCCGGGCTGTATTCGAAGGAGAAGTTACCTTCGGTCTCAGAAGCCAGTTTATTCAAAAGCTTTGCCCCGTCAATGGCGATCTGTTTTACTTCCTCTTTGCTCTTTTTAAATACCTGCTCACGCTGTGCAACAGAGGTAGAATTGTAAAGATGAATGACTGCGTGCGGAGCACCTTTTACCGCTTCAAAGGTTTTCTTGATGATATGCTCTCTTGCCTGGGTCAGAACCTGGACGGTAACATCGTCCGGAATCATATTGCGGTCGATTAAGGCGCGCATAAAGTTGTATTCTGTCTCGGAAGCAGCAGGGAAACCAACTTCAATTTCTTTGAAACCGATTTTAACCAGCATTTCAAAGAACTGCAGCTTTTCCTCTAAGCTCATCGGCTCAATCAGAGCCTGGTTGCCATCACGTAAATCAACGGAGCACCAGATAGGCGGCTTGTCGATATAATCCTTCTTTACCCAGTCATAAGTACATTCAGGCGGCATAAAATATGCACGCTGATATTTTTCGTATCCTTTCATATTGAACCTCCAAAAAAATATTCTGATTATGTTGCAGCGTAACCTGCGTAAAAAAAATCTTCCGTCTCTATCATTCGAAGATGAATCATAGAGACGAAAGAAAACCTTCGCGGTACCACTCTGTTTCATGTTGTTACATGCACTCATTAGCACTATCATGCTATTCCCGGGTAACGGTGGGAGTCCGTCGCGACCTACTATAGGGTTCAGCCGGCAGCTTCAAGGCGAGTTCACTGTATTCCTTCTGCCGTCTTGCATCAACCGGCGGCTTTCTGAGAGAATTCCTGACAGTTACTATTCCTTTTCATAGCCTTTTTCAAATGTCTTTGGTAATACTAACACAAAAAAGTACATTTGTGTATGATTAAATTTAATCACTTATATTGATATATTTTAATAAGGAATCTGACCATTCCTGTTATATTTATTCCAAGCACCCTGATACTGGAAAGTTGCCACAATAGCATAAATTGCTGCCACAAGAATCAGCCATCCGCCAAACTCTCCCGACGAAAGGAATACGAAAATGGTATTAATGACGCCATAGACACAAAGTAAAATGGAGCATACACGGCTCTGCGCAAGATGAATAGCAAGTCCGAGTCCGAGCATAATTGCAGCATCAATCAGTGAGGTATAATTATGTAAAAAAGCAATAAGAAGCAGATTAATTCCTACACATATATAAATGATAACAGAAGAAGCAATAATATTTCCTCTGTATTTCTTGCAGAGTGGAGAATGATAGAAATCGTGTTTACTCATTCCCGGTGGAACCTGATTCGGTGCAGCGTATGGATTGCCATAAGGATATTGCTGAGCATTGTTAAACTGAGGCTGTCCATTATAAGGGTTCTGCTGAGCATTGTTAAACTGAGGCTGTCCATTATAAGGGTTCTGCTGAGCATTGTTAAACTGAGGCTGTCCATTATAAGGGTTCTGCTGAGCGTTATTAAATTGGGGCTGTCCATTATAAGGATTTGGCTGTCCGTTGTATGGACGCTGGTTTGGCATTGGAGCCGGTGCACCGCAGTTCGGGCAGGTTCTAAAGTTATCTGGATATTGTGTTCCGCATGATTGACATTGCATAAAATGTCTCCCCCTTTTGTATTCATTATATTATATAAGGTAATGCAGATGTATTGTATTCAGGTCGTTGACAGAATGAAATCATCTTTCTCTCAAAAACCTTAAAAATATCATCGAATCACCTATATCATATCATTCTATCTGTTTTCCTGATATCTGTAAACAATAAAATAAGAAGAAATCCCCATCTGCCTTACACGCTGGCATCAATATGAGCTGCTTTTTTACGGAGTCCGGAAAGATGGATACTAATTTCGCGTCGTACAGACTGAGCAGTGACAGGTTCTTCACCAGACTTATCGTCATGCTCTGCTTTGACCAAATCGGCAGTGTGCTTATCTGAGCCATTATCCGCTGCACCAACAGACTCTTCGGTAGAATCTGAACCGGAAGAGATTTCTGCATTATCGGTAGAATCGGATGTCGTTGCATCGGTTGAATCGGCAGAACTTTTATCCTTATCGGCTGGACTTACATCTTCGTAAGGCTCTTTGTCCGGTTTTGTCTGATATTCCGGCGTCTTGGTATAATCATTGTGTTCTTTTTCAATGGCATAGGTACGCTTTAAAATCTGCTCTAACATAGCCTTTTTCTTGGCTTTTGGAATGTGGGGGTCATTGGAAACTGTCTTAACTTCAGACATAAACTGCCCCATTTTATAGAGTTTTAGCTTTTCAACGTCCTTTTTGGTACGGCAGTTTTGAAGCTGTTTGCGGTAAGCTGCCACTTCTTCCTTTAGCTTTTCATGTTCCTTTAAAGCATCCGGATTGACTTTTTCTAAATACTGTTCTTCCTCCGGAGTTAATTCCTGACCGGAATCTAATTTTGCCTGAAGCTCCTGCTGGAAATTACTTTCGTGCATCTGGGAAATCTGTTCCTGATAATGCTGTAACAGGCGTTCCTCCCGGGTCAGCTCCTGGTTCCGTTCTTTTTTGGTAGGCCGCTGCGGGAGCCCCTGTTCCTTTTTCCGTTGGGAAAGAACCACAAGTGAATTTTCGAGTTTGAGATTCATATCTTTTCCTCCTTGAAAAGTTCTGTGAAAATCCATTTTCACATATGCCGTTTATGAGAATCTACTATATAAATAATATCGGCAAAATAAAATAAGACTTTACAACAAAACAAACAATTGCTATTCTAAATATTAAGTAATTTAAGAGGAGGACATTTTATGTTTAACAGTAACGTGCTGTGGATTCTTGCAGCATTTGTGGTATATATGGGTGTGATGATTGCCATAGGTGCGAAATATATGAAAAGTACAAAGAATTCAGAAGATTATTTTCTTGGAGGAAGAGGCTTAAGCGGCTGGGTGGCAGCATTAAGTGCACAGGCATCTGATATGAGCGGATGGCTTCTGATGGGACTTCCGGGTGCGGTATATGCATTTGGAACCGGTCAGGCATGGATTGCTATTGGACTGTTTATTGGAACGGTCTGCAACTGGATATTTATTTCCGGAAGACTGCGCAGATATACCATCCGTGCCAATAACTCCCTGACTTTACCGGAGTATTTCCAGAATCGTTTCCATGATAAGAAGAATGTGTTGTTGTGTATTTCTTCTATAGTAATAGTCGTATTCTTCCTGGTATATACTGCATCTGCATTTGCAGCAGGCGGAAAATTGTTCCATGCAGTAACCGGTGTTGATTATACCGTAGCTTTAACCATCGGTGCAGTTGTTATTTTACTGTATACCTTCATGGGAGGTTTTATGGCAGTATGTGTAACAGACTTTATCCAGGGAATGCTGATGCTGGTTGCACTTCTTGCAGTGCCTCTGATGGCATATGCGGTGGTAAGTGGCAATGGCGGATTAAGAGAACTTTTAGATGCCAGCGGAGTAGCAGGAGGAAGCGATTCCTATATGAGCCTCTGGCAGAATGGTGGAGAGCCATATCGCGCCATCGATATTATTTCACAGCTCGCATGGGGATTGGGATATTGCGGAATGCCTCATATCCTGACCAGATTTATGGCGGTAAAGAGCCAGAAAGAATTAAATAAATCCAAAGGTATTGCAATTGTCTGGGTAGCATTATCCTTAACTTTTGCCTGCATCATCGGTGTGGTTGGAAGGGCGTACCTGTATCCGGAAGTGCTTGGAAGCGCCGGGGCAGATTCTGCGGAAAATGTATTCATTAATATGATTACACATTTGTTTACGAAGCAGTATGCATTGCCGTTTGTTGCAGGAATCTTCCTGTGCGGAATCCTTGCAGCAATTATGTCTACTGCAGATTCACAGCTTTTAGTAACTGCATCTTCCGTATCAGAAGATATATACAAAGGTGTAGTAAATAAAGAAGCAAGTGATAAAAAGGTTCTTATGGTCAGCCGTATTACCGTAGTGGTAGTTGCGATTATTGCTTATATCATTGCACTGAATCCGAACAACTCCATCATGGGACTGGTATCCAATGCATGGGCAGGCTTTGGCGCCGCATTTGGACCACTGGTAGTATTATCCCTGTTCTGGAAGCGTACGAACAAACCGGGAGCAATTGCAGGAATTATATCCGGCGGTCTGGCAGTTATCATCTGGGATTATATTCCTTTGATGAAAAACGCAGACGGTGCCATGGTAACACTTGGAACCGGAACCGGAATCTATTCCCTTCTGGTAGGATTCTTCTTAAGTTTAATCTGTATCGTAATTGTGAGTCTTTGCACCAAAGCACCAAGCGAGGAAATGCAGAAAGAATTTGCAGATGTTGCTGACAAGAGCATAGAATTATAATAGAAAAGAAAAGCTGTTTATTTGCAATGGCAAAAGGATGCCGGCAAGTAAACAGCTTTTTATAATGAAAAAACAAGGCAGAAGTGAAAAATACCGTAAAAAAGATAGGAAATGGATTGTACACAAAAAAATACAATTTTTCTAAAAAAAGTATTGCAAAAGCGTAACCTGTCGTGTATACTAATCCTTGCTGTGACATTGATAGCGTAGAAGCGTGAGGTTGCTGCCCACTGTGGCAGGTTTTCCGTGGAGCGAATGTCAAGTTAGGAAACTGGCGACAAGTCACTGTATCACGAATATGGTCTACAGAGGTAGAAACAACGTGTGTAAAGCTTATGACACACACGGAGAAGTGTACAGTCACCGCTTGTCGTACTGAATTAAAGTGCGAAAAGGAGGCGACTTTTTTTATGGCAAGTCAAGTAATGAGAATCACATTGAAAGCTTATGATCACGAATTAGTAGATTCATCAGCAAAAAAAATCATCGAGACTGTAAAGAAAAACGGATCACAGGTGAGCGGACCGGTGCCGCTGCCAACTAAGAAAGAGGTAGTTACCATTCTTAGAGCAGTACACAAGTACAAAGATTCCAGAGAACAGTTCGAGCAGAGAACTCATAAGAGACTGATTGATATCATTGCTCCGACACAGAAAACAGTTGATGCATTATCAAGATTAGAAATGCCGGCTGGTGTCTACATCGATATCAAAATGAAATAAAGTCAAAACAAGTAGTAAATCCTGAGGGGCCGCAAGGCTTTCTAGGATGAACGGGAAACCGTTCCGCTGTAGAAAAACAGGAGGAAAGATAATGAAGAAAGCAATTTTAGCAACAAAAGTCGGAATGACTCAAATCTTCAATGCAGACGGCGTATTAGTGCCGGTAACTGTATTACAGGCTGGTCCTTGTGTAGTAACACAGATTAAAACTGTTGAAAACGACGGATACAGTGCAGTACAGGTTGGTTTTGTTGACAAGAAAGAAAAAGTTGTGAACAAAGATGCCAACGGTAAGAAAGAAATCAGAAACAGACATGGCGTAAACAAAGCTGAAATGGGACATTTCAAAAAAGCTGGTGTGTCTGGAAAGAGATTTGTAAGAGAGTTCAAGCTTGAAAATGCAGCTGATTATAATCTTGCAGATGAAATCAAAGCAGATATCTTTGCAGAAGGCGATCATGTAGACGCAACTGCAATTTCTAAAGGTAAAGGATTCCAGGGCGCTATTAAGAGACTTGGTCAGCATAGAGGACCTATGGCTCACGGTTCTAAATTCCATCGTCATCAGGGTTCCAATGGTTCCTGTTCTACACCTAGCCGTGTATTCAAGGGCAAAGGAATGCCAGGACATATGGGAAGCGTTAAGATTACAACTCAGAACCTTGAAGTTGTAAGAGTAGACGCAGAGAACAACCTGCTTTTAATCAAAGGTGCTGTTCCAGGACCTAAGAAAGCTTTAGTAACAATCAAAGAATCAGTAAAAGCAGCAAAATAGTGCATTTAAGAAAGGAGGAACACACAGATGGCTAAAGTATCTGTTTATAATATGGAAGGCAAAGAAGTTGGCAATATGGACTTAAACGATGCTGTATTCGGTGTAGAAATTAACGAACATCTGGTACACATGGCAGTAGTTCAGCAGTTAGCTAACAATCGTCAGGGAACTCAGAAAGCTAAGACACGTTCTGAAGTATCCGGTGGCGGAAGAAAACCTTGGAGACAGAAAGGAACTGGTCATGCAAGACAGGGTTCAACAAGATCTCCACAGTGGACTGGCGGTGGTACAGTATTCGCTCCAGTACCAAGAGACTATTCTTTCAAATTAAACAAGAAAGAAAAGAGAGCAGCTTTAAAATCTGTTTTAACATCTAAAGTTCAGGAGAATAAATTCATCGTTGTTGATGAGCTGAAATTAGACGAAATCAAAACAAAGAAATTCGCAGAGGTTATGAACAATCTGAAAGCAGACAAAGCATTAGTTATTTTAGGCGACATGGATACAAACGTAATCAAATCCGCTGCAAACATTGCAACTGTTAAGACAACACAGACCAGCGAAATGAACGTATTTGATGTATTGAAATATGACACAGTAGTAGCAACAAAGGCTGCTGTTGAAAAAATCGAGGAGGTGTATGCATAATGGCAAACGTACAGTATTATGATGTAATCCTCAAACCAGTAGTAACTGAGAAGAGTATGGCAGCTATGGGAGAAAAGAAATATACTTTCTTAGTACATCCGGAAGCTAACAAGACCATGATTAAAGAAGCAGTTGAGAAAATGTTCGAAGGCGCTAAGGTTGCCAAGGTTAACACAATGAACCAGGAGGGCAAGAACAAAAGACGTGGTGCTGTAGTTGGAAAAACTGCGAAAACAAAGAAAGCTATCGTTCAGTTAACAGAAGATAGTGCAGATATCGAGATTTTCTCCGGACTGTAAAATCCGGGAAACTCAGCTAGGCACAGAAAAGTGCGATAATAAACTTATTTATTGAAAGGAGAAAAACAATGGGAATTAAGACATACAACCCATATACACCTTCCAGAAGAAATATGACTGGATCTGATTTCTCTGAAATCACAAAGAAGACTCCTGAGAAATCCCTTACAACTTCTTTAAAGAAGAACTCCGGTCGTAACAATCAGGGTAAAATTACAGTAAGACACCAGGGTGGTGGAAACAGAAGAAAATACAGAATCATCGACTTCAAGAGAAGAAAAGATGGTATCCCGGCAACTGTAATCGGAATCGAGTACGATCCAAACAGAACAGCTAACATCGCTTTAATTAGTTATGCAGATGGCGAGAAAGCATATATCCTTGCTCCAGAAGGATTAACAGATGGAATGACTGTTATGAACGGAGCAGAAGCAGAAGTAAGAGTTGGAAACTGCTTACCACTGGAGAACATCCCGGTAGGTACCCAGGTACACAACATTGAGTTATACGCTGGCAAGGGCGGACAGTTAGTACGTTCTGCAGGTAACAGCGCACAGTTGATGGCTAAAGAAGGAAAATACGCAACACTTCGTCTTCCTTCAGGAGAAATGAGAATGGTTCCTCTGAACTGCCGTGCATCCATTGGTGTAATCGGTAACGGTGACCACAACCTTGTAAATATCGGTAAAGCAGGACGTAAACGTCACATGGGTATCCGCCCGACAGTCCGCGGTTCTGTTATGAACCCGAATGACCATCCACACGGTGGTGGAGAAGGTAAGGCACCAGTTGGACGTCCAGGCCCATGTACACCTTGGGGCAAACCTGCTCTTGGACTTAAGACACGTAAGAAGAAAAAAGCTTCTAACAAGTTAATCGTAAGAAGAAGAGACGGCAGAGCTATTAAATAGTAGATAGGAGGAAATAAAATGGCAAGATCACTTAAAAAAGGACCATTTGCAGACGAAAGCTTACTGAAAAAAGTAGATGCTATGAACGCAGCAAATGATAAATCAGTTATCAAGACATGGTCACGTCGTTCCACAATTTTCCCATCCTTCGTTGGACATACAATTGCTGTTCATGACGGAAGAAAACATGTTCCTGTATATGTCACAGAGGATATGGTTGGACACAAACTCGGTGAGTTCGTAGCAACAAGAACTTACAGAGGCCATGGAAAAGACGAGAAGAAATCAGGCGTTAGATAAATAGAATTTTGAAAGGAGGTTTCACTCATGGCAAAAGGACATAGAAGTCAGATTAAGAGAGAAAGAAATGCAGTAAAAGATACTAGACCTTCCGCAAAGTTGTCTTATGCAAGAATGTCAGTTCAGAAAGCTTGTTTCGTATTAGATGCTATCCGCGGTAAAGACGTTGAGACAGCACTTGCAATTGTAACTTACAATCCAAGATACGCATCAAGCGTAATAGAGAAGTTATTAAAATCTGCTATTGCAAATGCAGAGAACAATAACGGAATGAGCACAGAAAACCTTTATGTTGAGGAGTGCTACGCAAACAAAGGACCAACAATGAAGAGAATCAGACCAAGAGCACAGGGTAGAGCTTACAGAATCGAGAAGAGAACAAGCCACTTAACAATTGTGCTGAATGAAAGATAGGAGGGCAAACATGGGACAGAAGGTTAATCCTCATGGCTTAAGAGTCGGCGTTATCAAAGACTGGGATTCCAAATGGTACGCAGAATCTGATTTTGCTGATTTCTTAGTAGAAGACTATAACATCAGAACATTTCTGAAAAAGAAATTATATGCTGCAGGTGTTTCTAAGATTGAAATCGAAAGAGCATCCGACAGAGTAAAGGTTATCCTTTACACAGCTAAGCCGGGCGTTGTAATCGGTAAAGGCGGAGCTGAAATCGAGAAAGTAAAAGCTGAATTACAGAAATTTACAGACAAGAAACTTGTTGTAGATATCAAAGAAGTAAAGAGACCAGACAAAGATGCTCAGTTAGTAGCTGAGAACATTGCACTTCAGTTAGAGAACCGTGTTTCCTTCCGTAGAGCAATGAAATCCTGTATGGGAAGATGTATGAAAGCTGGAGCAAAGGGTATTAAGGCATCCGTATCCGGACGTCTTGGCGGAGCTGATATGGCTCGTACCGAGTTTTATTCAGAAGGAACTATTCCACTTCAGACATTAAGAGCAGATATCGAGTATGGATTTGCTGAAGCAGACACCACATACGGTAAAGTTGGTGTTAAAGTTTGGATTTATAAAGGAGAAGTACTTCCTACAAAAGGAAATAAGGAAGGAGGAGTTCAGTAATGTTAATGCCTAAGAGAGTAAAACATCGTAAACAGTTCCGTGGTTCTATGGCCGGAAAAGCGATGAGAGGAAATAAAATTACAAATGGTTCCTACGGTATCGTAGCACTTGAACCATGCTGGATTCGTTCCAATCAGATTGAGGCAGCCCGTATTGCTATGACAAGATATATTAAGCGTGGTGGCCGTGTCTGGATTAAAATTTTCCCAGACAAACCAGTAACTGCAAAACCAGCAGAAACCCGTATGGGTTCCGGAAAAGGAACTTTAGAGTACTGGGTAGCTGTAGTAAAACCAGGACGTGTATTATTTGAAATCTCTGATGTATCTGATGAGGTTGCAAAAGAGGCATTACGTCTTGCTACACACAAATTACCTTGTAAATGCAAAGTGGTTTCTCGTGCAGACTTAGAAGGCGGTGAATCAAATGAAAACTAGTAAATATTTAGAAGAATTAAACACACAGTCCGCTGCTGATTTAAAAATGCAGTTGGTTGAAGCTAAAAAAGAACTTTTCAATTTGAGATTCCAGAACGCAACAAATCAGCTGGATAACACGAGCAGAATCAAAGAAGTTAGAAAGAATATTGCCAGAATCCAGACCGTTATTACTCAGAAAGAAAAAGTTGCTGAATAATTTCAAAAGAATCATACCTGCTTAAGCAGGCAAACAGGCAATCATAAATGAAAGGAGATTCGTCGTGGAAGAAAGAAATCTTAGAAAAACACGTGTAGGCGTTGTTGTAAGTGATAAAATGGATAAGACCATTGTTGTTGCTGTTAAAGATAACGTAAGACATGCATTATATAACAAGATCGTAAAGAAGACATACAAATTAAAAGCTCATGATGAGAACAACGAGTGTAAAATCGGTGATACCGTCAGAGTAATGGAAACAAGACCACTCTCTAAAGATAAGAGATGGAGACTTGTAGAGATTATGGAAAGAGCAAAATAATAGAAGGAGGCTACCGGCATGGTACAACAGGAAACCAGACTTAAGGTTGCTGATAACACTGGAGCAAAAGAATTGCTGTGCATCCGTGTTATGGGCGGTTCAACCAGAAGATATGCAAATATTGGTGATGTAATTACAGCTACTGTTAAAGATGCAACACCAGGCGGCGTTGTTAAAAAAGGTGACGTTGTAAAGGCAGTCGTTGTTCGTACAGTAAAAGGTGCTCGTCGTAAAGATGGCTCTTATATCAAATTCGATGAAAACGCTGCAGTTATTATCAAAGATGATAAAACCCCAAGAGGAACTCGTATTTTTGGACCAGTAGCAAGAGAGCTTCGTGAAAAACAGTTTATGAAAATTGTTTCTCTGGCTCCGGAAGTATTGTAGGAGGTACCCGAAAATGGCAAGCTTGAAAATTAAAAAAGGTGATACTGTAAAGGTAATCGCTGGAAAAGACAAAGACAAAGAAGGCAAAGTAATTGCTGTAAATAAGAAAAACAATACTTTACTTGTTGAAGGTATCAATATGGTAACAAAACATGCAAAACCAAGCATGGCTAACCAGCAGGGTGGAATCATCCATCAGGAAGGACCTATTGATGCTTCTAACGTAATGTATCTTCACAAAGGAAAAGCTACCCGTGTAGGTTTCAAAATGGATGGAGATAAGAAAGTACGTTATGCAAAATCTACAGGTGATGTAATCGATTAATCGTAAGAGAGGAGGAGCAGCAAGTTGAGTAGACTTAAAGATCAGTACCAGAACGAGATCATTGATGCAATGACCAAAAAGTTCGGCTATAAAAACATTATGGAAGTACCAAAGCTTTCTAAGATTGTTATCAACATGGGTGTTGGTGAAGCAAAAGAAAACGCTAAAATCTTAGAGTCAGCTATGAAAGATATGGAAACAATTTCCGGTCAGAAACCAGTTACTACAAAGGCAAAGAATTCCATCGCTAACTTCAAGTTAAGAGAAGGAATGCCGATCGGATGTAAAGTTACTTTAAGAGGCGAGAAGATGTATGAGTTCGTAGACCGTCTGGTAAACTTAGCTTTACCACGAGTACGTGACTTCAGAGGAGTTAATCCGAACGCTTTCGACGGTAGAGGTAACTACGCTCTTGGTATCAAAGAGCAGATCATTTTCCCTGAAATTGAATTCGATAAGGTTGATAAAGTAAGAGGAATGGATATTATTTTCGTAACAACTGCAAAGACAGACGAAGAAGCACGCGAATTATTGACATTATTCAATATGCCATTCGCTAAATAAGACAGGAGGGAATTTAAATGGCAAAGACTTCTATGAAAGTAAAACAGCAGCGTAAACAGAAATTCTCTTCTAGAGAATACAATCGTTGCAGAATCTGTGGTCGTCCACATGCATATTTAAGAAAATATGGAATCTGTAGAGTTTGCTTCCGTGAACTGGCTTACAAAGGTCAGATTCCGGGCGTAAAGAAAGCAAGCTGGTAGGCTGTAAAGCCATTCTCTTAAATTGAGTGAGACCGAAGCCCTTGTGGCGTAGGTCGAACTTGACGGAGAACATCTACAACAAAGAAAGAGAAGAATAATAGGAGGCAGACACATCATGACAATGACAAGTGATCCAATTGCAGATATGCTTACAAGAATCCGTAATGCAAACACTGCAAAACATGATACAGTTGATATCCCGGCTTCTAAAATCAAAGTGGCAATCGCAGACATTTTAGTAAGAGAAGGATACATTGCAAAATATGACATCATTGAAGATGGAATCTTTAAGACCATTCGTGTAACCTTAAAATATGGTGCAGATAAGAATGAAAAGATTATTACCGGACTGAAGAGAATTTCTAAACCAGGACTTCGTGTATACGCTGGTAAAGATAATCTTCCTAAGGTACTTGGTGGACTTGGAATCGCAATTCTTTCCACAAACCAGGGAATCATCACTGACAAAGAGGCTAGAAAGCTTCAGGTTGGTGGCGAAGTATTAGCATTTGTTTGGTAGGCATTGAACACTTGATGAAATCGAGCCGCAGGCGAAGATTGAGGCTAGTGTGAAAGCCGTTCTGTGAGATTACTGAGCGCAAGCCCTTTGGGGTGCGGCGCGGAGTGAGCGAGCAGAACTACCTTAAGAGTATATTCTTAAGGCATAGCGCAGGTAACAATAAACCACAAATTATACAGGAGGTACGGGCATGTCACGAATTGGAAGAATGCCAATCGCAATTCCAGCAGGTGTTACTGTGGAATTAGCAGAAAATAATCAGGTGACTGTAAAGGGTCCAAAAGGAACATTAAGCAGAGTATTACCATCCGAGATGGAAATCAAAGTAGAAGGTTCTGAAGTAACCGTTACAAGACCAAATGATTTGAAGAAAATGAAATCCTTACACGGATTAACAAGAACACTGATTCACAACATGGTTGTTGGTGTAACAGATGGATTTACCAAAGAACTTGAAGTAAATGGTGTAGGTTACAGAGCATCTAAAGCAGGAAAGAAACTTACATTAAACCTTGGATATTCTCATCCGGTAGAGATGGAAGATCCAGAAGGATTAGAGTCTACAGTAGATGGTAACAAGATTATCATCAAAGGTATCGATAAAGAAAAAGTTGGCCAGTACGCAGCTGAAATCAGAGATAAGAGAAGACCTGAACCTTACAAAGGAAAAGGTATCAAATATGCTGATGAAGTTATTAGACGTAAAGTTGGTAAAACTGGTAAGAAATAATTAAAGGAGTGACGAGAGATGGTTAATAAAGAATCAAGAACAGCAGCTCGTGAAAATAAACATAGAAGACTGCGTAATCGCCTGGCTGGAACAGCAGAGAGACCACGTTTAGCTGTGTTTAGAAGTAATAATCATATGTACGCTCAGATTATTGACGATACAGTTGGCAATACCCTCGTAGCAGCATCTACAATGGATAAAGATGTAAAAGCAGCTTGCGAGAAGACTAATAACGTTGATGCAGCGGCACAGGTTGGTACTGCAATTGCAAAGAAAGCATTAGAAAAAGGTATTACAACAGTTGTCTTTGATAGAGGCGGTTTCATATATTCCGGAAAAGTAAAAGCATTAGCTGACGCAGCAAGAGAAGCTGGATTAGAATTCTAATAAGGAGGAAAACAGTACATGAAACGTACAATTATTGATGCTAGTCAATTAGAATTAACAGAAAAAGTGGTATCAATCAAGCGCGTTACGAAAGTTGTAAAAGGTGGACGTAACATGCGTTTCACAGCTCTTGTTGTTGTTGGTGACGGCAATGGTCATGTGGGCGCAGGACTTGGAAAAGCAACTGAAATTCCTGAAGCAATCCGCAAAGGAAAAGAAGATGCTATGAAAAAACTTATCACTGTAAAATTAGATGAGAACAATAGTATTACTCATGATATCAGCGGAAAACATACTGGTGCATCTGTTTTATTAAAGAGAGCTCCAGAAGGTACCGGTGTTATCGCAGGCGGTCCGGCTCGTAACGTATGTGAGCTGGCAGGAATCGAGAATATTCGTACAAAATCTCTTGGTTCCAACAATAAGCAGAACGTAGTACTTGCTACTATCGATGCTTTAAGCAAACTGAAATCCCCGGAAGAAGTTGCAAAACTTCGTGGATTATCTGTAGAAGAAGTAGTAGGTTAAGGAGGAATAAGAAATGGCAAATTTAAAAATTACACTCGTAAAATCTACTATCGGTGCAGTGCCAAAGAATAAAAAGACAGTAGAAGCATTAGGTCTTAAGAAAATTGGCGCATCAGTTGAACGTCCGGATAACAAAGCTGTTAGAGGAATGATTCAGCAGGTAAGACATTTAGTGAAAGTAGAAGAAATCTAATTATAGAGATAAGGAGGTGCCAGAAATGGATTTATCCAATTTACAGCCGGCATTAGGTTCTAAGCATAGTGATAATTTCAGAAGAGGCCGTGGTCACGGTTCAGGAAACGGTAAGACCGCTGGTAAAGGACACAAGGGACAGAAAGCTCGTTCCGGAGCTCCAAGACCAGGCTTTGAAGGTGGCCAGATGCCTTTATACAGAAGATTACCGAAGAGAGGTTTCAAATGTATTAATTCCAAGACTATCGTTGGAATCAATGTATCTGCTCTTGAAGTATTTGACAACGATGCAGTAGTATCTGTTGAAACTTTACTGGAAAAAGGTATCGTAAAGAATCCAAGAGATGGAGTTAAGATCCTTGGAAACGGCGAACTTACTAAGAAGCTCACAGTTCAGGCTAATGCATTCAGCGCAAGCGCAAAAGAAAAAATCGAGGCTCTTGGTGGAAAAGCTGAGGTGATCTAATGTTTGATACAGTTCGTAACGCATTTAAAGTAAAAGATATTAGAAATAGAATTTTATTTACCTTTTTTATGCTGATTATCATCCGAATCGGTTCACAGTTACCGATTCCGGGTGTTGACCGGAATGTGTTTGCAGACTGGTTTGCTAATCAGAGTAGTGATGCGTTTAACTTTTTCGATGCAGTAACAGGCGGTTCATTCTTACAGATGTCCGTCTTTGCATTGAATATCACACCATATATCACATCTTCCATCATCATGCAGCTGTTGACGATTGCAATTCCAAAACTGGAAGAGATGCAGCGTGACGGCGAAGAGGGAAGAAAGAAAATTGCAGAGATTACACGTTATGTGACTGTTGCTCTGGCTTTAATCGAAGCAATTGCAATGGCAATCGGATTCTCCAGAAGCGGTTATCTGACCGATAAAGGATGGCTTACGGTTCTTCAGGTAATTGTAACCTTGACAGCAGGTTCTGCAGTACTTATGTGGATTGGTGAGAGAATTACGGAAAAGGGTGTTGGAAACGGTATTTCTATCGTACTTGTAATCAACATTATTTCACGAATTCCTAGCGATTTTGGAACACTGTATGAGCAGTTTGTAAAAGGAAAGATTCCTGCAAAAGCAGTTCTTGCAGTAGTAATTATCGCAGCAATCATTTTAGTAACCGTTGTCTTTGTCGTTGTCCTTCAGGCAGCTCAGAGAAAGATTCCGGTACAATATTCGAAGAAAATTCAGGGAAGAAAACAGGTAGGCGGTCAGTCTACGCATATTCCTCTGAAAGTAAATACCGGTGGAGTTATTCCGGTTATCTTCGCACAGTCTTTAATGCAGTTCCCGGTTGTTATTGCGTCTCTCTTAGGAAAGGGCAATGGAACAGGAATTGGCAGTAAGATTTTAAAGGGATTATCCCAGTCTAACTGGTGCAACCCACAGGAGCCAATCTACAGCATTGGTTTGGCTGTATATCTTGTATTGATTATTGCATTTGCATACTTCTATACATCCATTACATTCAATCCGCTGGAGATTGCGAACAACATGAAGAGACAGGGTGGATTTATCCCGGGTATCAGACCTGGAAAACCAACCAGCGATTATCTGAATCGGATTTTAAATTACATTGTCTTTATCGGTGCGGCAGGCTTATCCATTGTTGCAGTTATTCCAATCTTCTTCAATGGAGTATTTAAAGCAAACGTATCTTTCGGTGGAACATCTATCATCATTATCGTAGGTGTTGTTATCGAGACAATTAAACAGATCGAATCCCAGATGTTAGTTCGTTACTATAAAGGATTTTTGAATGACTAATGTGTACCAGAAGGGGGTGCTGCAAATGCAGCGTCTCCTGTGGTGCACTAAAGTTGTTTATAGAAGAAAAAGCAGATTAGCTTGCAAAGAAGAAGGTAAACAGGAGGTTTTCTTTATATGAAAATTATTATGTTAGGAGCGCCGGGTGCTGGTAAAGGTACACAGGCAAAACAGATTGCAGATAAATATTCTATTCCACACATCTCAACAGGAGATATTTTCCGTGCAAATATCAAAAACGGAACAGAATTAGGCAAGAAAGCAAAACAGTATATGGACCAGGGAGCTTTAGTTCCGGATGAATTAACCTGTGATCTGGTAATGGACAGAATACAGCAGGATGACTGCAAGAACGGCTTCGTACTGGACGGTTTTCCAAGAACCATTCCTCAGGCAGAAGCATTGGATGCAGCACTTGGTAAAATAAACGAGAAGATGGACTATGCAATTGATGTAGATGTTCCAGACGAAAATATCGTAAATCGTATGAGCGGCAGAAGAGCCTGCTTAAATTGTGGAGCAACCTATCATCTTATTTCCATTCCACCAAAGGTAGAAGGAATCTGTGACCGTTGTGGCAGCGAAATCGTATTGCGTGAAGATGATAAGCCAGAGACAGTTCAGAAGAGATTAAAAGTATATCATGAGCAGACACAGCCATTGATTGATTATTATAAGAATCAGGGCATTTTAAAATCTGTAGACGGAACACAGCCGATGGATGAAGTATTCAAAGCCATCGTTACAATCTTAGGAGCGTAAATAATGTCGGTTACGATTAAATCAGCAGAAGAAATAGAGCTGATGCGTCAGGCAGGAAAGTATCTTGCTAAAGTACATCAGGAACTGGAACGTGCAATCAAACCTGGAATCAGCACATGGGAGATTGATAAAATCGGAGAAGAGACCATCCGCAGCCTTGGCTGCGAACCGAATTTCCTGAATTATCAGGGCTATCCGGCATCCGTCTGTGTATCGGTCAACGACGAAGTTGTTCATGGAATTCCAAGAAAAGACCATATTATTAAGGAAGGCGATATCGTAAGCCTTGATACCGGTCTTATCTATAAGGGATATCATTCCGATGCGGCAAGAACCCATGGAGTTGGTGAAATCAGTAAAGAGGCTGCTCTTTTAATAGAAAGAACCCGGGAAAGCTTTTTCCAGGGAATGCAGTATGCAAGAGCCGGAAGAAGGCTTTATGAAATCTCAGGAGCAATCGGAGATTATGCAGAAAGCTACGGCTACGGAGTTGTATATGATCTGGTAGGGCATGGCATTGGAACCCATCTTCATGAGGAACCGGAGATTCCGAATTTCCGTCAGTGGAGAAGAGGACTGAAGCTGAAGGCAGGAATGACATTGGCAGTTGAGCCGATGATAAATGCCGGAAGCCCGGATGTGGAATGGATGGATGATGAATGGACAGTAGTAACCTACGATGGTTCCTTATCTGCACATTATGAAAACACCATTTTGATTACAGAAGGAAGACCGGAAATCCTTACATTGACAGAGGAGGAAAGAGAATGTATCTGGCAAGAGTAAAGGCAGGTCACGACCGGAATCAGTACTATGTAGTGCAGTCACAGGATGAAAAATTCGTCTATCTTGTAAATGGAACCACAAGAACCTGTGACCGGCCGAGAAAGAAAAGCTACAAACATGTACAGCTTGTAAAAAAGCTTCCGCAGGAAGTCTTAGAAGCAGTAAATAACCCGGGGCTTACAGAAAATGCAAAAGCAGCAAAGCTGATTAAGGCTTATGAGCAATATATATTAACCAGAAAAGATTGATTTAGCAGGAGGAAAGAAAATGTCAAAGGCAGATGTAATTGAAGTAGAAGGAACAATTTTGGAAAAGCTTCCAAACGCAATGTTTCAGGTGCAGCTTGAGAATGGCCATCAGGTACTGGCGCATATCAGCGGCAAATTAAGAATGAATTTCATTCGTATCTTACCAGGTGATAAGGTTACGATTGAGATGTCTCCATATGATCTGACAAAGGGCAGAATTATCTGGAGAGATAAATAAGGAGAAAATTCGAGAAAAGTAGTTGATTTTTCGGAATTTCTATGCTAAAATGCTAAATGGACGCTTTTGTGAAAACAAGGGCATATTATGCTGTTTAGCAGAAAGAAAAGAGAAATACCCATGGAAACAGGTTTTCCGGGGCGCAGGCAAGTAGAAAGGAGGATTATGCTGTGAAGGTAAGATCATCAGTTAAACCTATTTGCGAGAAGTGCAAAGTTATCAAAAGAAAGGGAAGCATCAGAATCATCTGTGAAAACCCTAAGCACAAACAGAGACAGGGTTAATTTCCACTTTGTTTGAAAAATTATGTGCGGCTGCAGCGCATGAGAATGTGCTGTTCATAATATAACGCGAACGCGCGTGGTCTGTTGCGCAGTCCTTACATACCGAGAGGATGCAGCAGATTGTGGCTGGGATTGCTAAGCAATCATTACTATAGGAAGAAAAAGGTGTATGCACACATTTCAGGGCGGGAAACCGCAGCTGCATGGGTCTTTGGAATTCCTTACTATTAACAAAGAAATCTATATGGAGGTGTAAACACACATGGCTCGTATTGCAGGTGTAGATTTACCAAGAGAAAAACGTGTTGAGATTGGTTTGACTTATATCTATGGAATCGGCAGAGTTAGTGCTGACCGTATCCTTGCTGAGGCAAACGTTAATCCTGATACCCGTTGCAGAGACTTAACTGACGACGAGGTAAAAAGAATTAGTGCAGTAATCGATGAGACTCAGGTTGTAGAAGGTGACTTAAGACGTCAGACAGCTCTTGATATCAAGAGATTACAGGAAATCGGATGCTATCGTGGAATCCGTCATAGAAAAGGACTTCCGGTTCGTGGTCAGAAAACAAAGACCAATGCAAGAACAAGAAAAGGTCCTAAGAGAACTGTTGCAAACAAGAAAAAATAATTCTTGGCAACTTTATAATTTTAAATTTAAGAAAGTAGGTTAGTTTAGATATGGCTAAAGTTACAAAAAAAGTGACAAAAAAGCGTGTAAGAAAAAACGTTGAACATGGACAGGCACATATTCAGGCATCCTTCAATAACACCATCGTTACATTAACAGATGCTGAAGGTAATGCATTATCATGGGCAAGTGCCGGTGGTCTTGGATTTAGAGGTTCAAAGAAATCTACTCCATATGCTGCACAGATGGCAGCAGAAACTGCTACAAAAGCAGCTCTTATACATGGATTAAAAACAGTTGATGTTATGGTTAAAGGACCAGGATCAGGAAGAGAAGCAGCAATCCGTGCCCTTCAGGCAGCCGGACTTGAAGTTCTTTCTATTCGTGACGTAACTCCAGTTCCTCATAATGGATGTCGTCCACCAAAACGTCGTAGAGTATAATTAGGAGGGATATCTAAAATGGCAGTAAATAAAGTTCCTGTTCTGAAAAGATGCAGATCTCTTGGTTTAGAGCCAAGTTATTTGGGATATGATAAAAAATCTAACAGAGAATTAAAGAGAGCGAACAAGAAGGTATCTGAGTATGGCCTTCAGCTTCGCGAAAAACAGAAAGCAAAATTCATTTACGGAGTATTAGAGAAACCATTCCGTAACTATTATGATAAAGCAGACCAGATGAAAGGTATGACAGGTACAAACCTGATGACTATCTTAGAGAGCCGTCTTGATAATGTTATCTTCCGTCTTGGATTTGCAAGAACCAGAAGAGAAGCAAGACAGATCGTTGACCACAAATTCGTTACAGTTAACGGAAAGTTAGTTAACATTCCTTCTTACCTGGTAAAAGCTGGCGATGTAATCGAAATCAAAGAGAGCCGTAAAAATTCCCAGAGAATGAAAGATGTCGTAGAAGTAGCTGGCGGCAGATTAGTTCCGGAATGGCTTGATGTTGATGCAGAGAAAATGCAGGGAACCGTAAAAGAGTTACCTTCCAGAGAAATGATTGATGTACCAGTAGACGAGATGCTTATCGTCGAGTTGTATTCTAAATAATCATAAACTAGCGGGCTGAAAGAAGAAACAAATTACCCGAAAGAAGGAGGGGCTTTGTAGTGTTCGATTTTCAAAAACCAACAATTGAAATTGCTGAAATTTCTGAAGACAAAAGATATGGAAGATTCGTATGCGAACCTTTGGAAAGAGGATATGGTACAACACTTGGTAATTCTTTAAGAAGAATCATGTTGTCATCCCTGCCAGGTGCAGCAGTAAGTCAGGTTAAAATCGATGGTGTACTTCATGAGTTCAGTTCTATTCCTGGCGTAAAGGAAGATGTTACTGAAATCATTATGAACATCAAAGAGCTTGCAATCCGTAATAACAGCGCTGATGATGAGCCTAAGGTAGCTTACATTGAGTTCAGTGGTGAAGGCGTTGTTACAGCAGCAGATATTCAGGTAGATCAGGATATTCAGATTATGAATCCGGATTTAGTAATTGCACACTTAAACGGCGGTGCTGATTCCAAATTATACATGGAATTAACCATTACCAAAGGTAGAGGTTATGTCAGCGCAGATAAGAACAAAGATGCAGATTTACCAATTGGTGTAATCGCAGTAGATTCTATCTATACACCGGTAGAGCGTGTGAACTTATCCATTCAGAATACCCGTGTGGGTCAGATTACCGATTACGATAAACTGACACTTGACGTATATACCAATGGAACACTTGCTCCAGATGAAGCAGTCAGCTTAGCTGCAAAGGTATTAAGCGAGCACTTAAGTCTTTTCATTGACCTTTCCGAGAATGCTAAGACAGCAGAAGTCATGATTGAGAAAGAAGACAATGCGAAGGAAAAAGTTCTTGAGATGAACATTGACGAACTGGAGTTATCCGTACGTTCTTACAACTGCTTGAAGAGAGCAGGTATCAATACTGTTGAAGAACTTACAAACCGTACACCGGAAGATATGATGAAAGTTCGTAACCTTGGACGTAAGTCTTTGGAAGAAGTATTAGCAAAATTAAAAGAATTAGGCCTTCAGCTCAATCAGGGCGACGAGGTTTAAGATAACTCAGTGCAGCAGCACCAGTAAGTCCGACGAGCGTGGTGATGTTGGTTCATGAGTGGCACAAAACAAGCATTCGGTAAGTAAGTCCGATGAGCATGGCCGGATGTACCACAAATGGAGGAATAAAAATGGCAAAGTATAGAAAATTAGGAAGAACATCTTCCCAGAGAAAAGCATTACTGAGAAATCAGGTAACAGCATTATTAAACAATGGTAAAATTGTTACCACAGAAGCAAAAGCAAAAGAAATCCGTAAAATTGCAGAAGGCCTTATTGCAATGGCAGTTCGTGAGAAAGATAACTTCGAAGAAGTTACTGTAAAAGCTAAAGTTGCAAGAAAAGACAAAGACGGCAAGAGAGTAAAAGAAGTTGTAGATGGTAAGAAAGTTACTGTATATGACGAAGTTGAAAAAACAATCAAGAAGGATAATCCTTCCCGTCTTCATGCAAGAAGAGAGATGTTAAAAGTTCTTTATCCTGTAACTGAAGTTCCTACAGAAGCAGCAGGAAAGAAGAAAAATACAAAGAAAGTTGATTTAGTTGCAAAATTATTCGACGAAATCGCACCTAAGTATGCAGACCGTAACGGTGGTTACACAAGAATCGTAAAGATTGGTCAGCGTAAAGGTGACGGAGCTTTAGAAGTTCTTATCGAGTTAGTATAATTAACATCGTTTTATATGAATCAAAAAAGAGTCAGGACATTCGTGTCCTGGCTTTTTTTTGCTTGTTTCCAGGAAATGAGACATTTGTCAACTTGATGGAAAGAGACAATTGTATATAATGAAATTAAGACAAAAGAATGGAGCAGGGAACAGACAATGAGACAATTTATGAAACCAGAAAGAATTCGAATCATAGCAGTGCTGGCTATTTTCAATTATATATTTTTAGGCTCGGAGTATCTGTTTGACAATATGATACGCTATGCAACAGATTCCGCAGGAGTAGTAAGGGCACAGAACTATGTGCTGGGAATCAGCGTAATAGGATTCCTGTTATTCCCATGCATTAACCGTTATTTTAACCAGAAGATGCGGGAGATAGGTTTATATTTATTGCCGATAGCAGGAATCATCTGCATTTTCGTAATTCAGGAGCATTTGTCCTATCGAAGTATGCTTTTATCCGGATTCCTGCTTTATATTTTATATGGCATGATTGGAAGTGCTGTACATTATTATGCTGTGGTAAGCCTTTCGACAGAAAAAGGACTTGCACAAACCGTTGGATTTGGATATGCATTTGGATTACTGCTTCAGTTTATCAGCAATAATCTGATACATAACAGCACTGTAGAGTCTGTTGCACTTTCCGTTTTTCTGGCGGCAATGGTATTGCTGGTTCGCAGACTGAGTCTGGAATGCAGCCGGGGGGTAGTAGGAGCAGAGGATTCAGGGTCAGATTCAGATACTGATATCCGGAAGAATAACAGGCGAAGCCTCCGGCATCCGATGCTTGCGGCATTGCTTTTGATTTCGATAGTGGTTCTGATGACATGCATTTTTTCCAGTCTGGACAATGCAGTAACTTTAGTACATGCAGGTGGAAGTGTAGATATTGGTCAGTGGCCGAGATTATTGCTTGCGGTAAGCGGACTGTTGGCAGGAGTACTTTTTGATATAAAAGAGCATAGATTTATGCAGATTATGATGTACTGTGTGACACTGCTTTCAACAATGTGTGTAGTGATAATAGTCTGGGGCGGACCATTTATGGCAGGTCTTATTGTGTTCTATTTGTCCGCAGGCTTCTTTGTGGTATATTTTACCACCAGTTTTATGGACCTTTCCTATTATATGAAAGTACCGGAGTTATGGGCTGGACTTGGAAGGGCAACAAATAATATCTGTGTCGGGATTACAGGAACTATTTCCCTGATGCTGATAGAGACCGGGGATGGAATGCGCATCAGCATCATAGCATTGATTTTATTTGCAGTTATCAGTATGCTGGTATATTTGTATATGGTACAGTTTCGTATGGATATACAGGAAGAAAATATGGCGAAAATGTTGGAAAAAGAACGTGAAAAATTTTTGGAGGATAAATTTCAGGCGTTTGTGAAGAATTATGCACTTACAAACAGGGAGCAGGATGTGTTAAGGTTATTGCTTTCTTCTGATGAAAGTGCGCAGGTAATAGCAGAGCAGCTATATATTTCAAGAGCAGCATTGTACCGTTATATGGCCTCTTTAAATGAAAAGACAGAGACGAAGTCGAGAATTGGGCTTCTTCAGTTTTATTATAGCTGGAAACAGCCATAAATTGTGGAAAATCCCTAACATGAGACAAATGTAAACTTATCAAAACAGGTGGGAAAAGCGTATATTCATATAGTAAAAGGACAGAAAAGGAAGGAGGAAAAACGTGAGAAAAAAATCCATTAGAGGATTGCTTTGTCTGCTTATGCTGGTGGTACTGGGAGGCAGCGGAGCCTGCAATGTGTGCGGTGGAAGTGGCAGTTTATAGAAGAAAGTAAAGGAGAAAAAAATGAAGATGCGAAAGAAAATTTCCTGGTTGTTAAGCTTTTTTATGGTATTTTCATTATTTATGGGAAGTGCCGGCATGATTGTAAAAGCTGATGGACAGAAAGCAGTGGTCAGAATTGCAAGACAGGACAGCACAGCGACCGGAACCGTGTATTATAAATGGGATACGGCGGCTGAATGGACAGAAGTAAACCAGACTGCATATAATGATACACCAATAGAAATAAACAGACCGGATGACAGTCTTGATCATACGGTACATTTTAAAGTAGTATGTGGAACGGATACAATAATCAATCACTGTCAGGTGAATAAAAATGGTGCACAGGATGCAAGCCTTGACAAGAATATACTTACATCAGAGGGAGGACAGGCATTTTCTGTAAGTGCCTCAGAGCAGGTGGAACTGATTCTGGAATTTCGTACTGCAGCATCCGGAGGCGGTGGTTCCACAACGGGTCCGGCATCCGGAGAAACAATTGCAGTTACAGCAACTGCAGTGGGAGGAGCAATTGGAGACTTACAGATAGATGGCATGAGGATTGGTTCCGGAATGGGAACGAATATATCGGGCAGCTTTGCTGGAGATAAGACGCAGCAGCACAGAGTGGCAATTGCAGCAGATTTTGGTTATGCATTTGCATCCATTATGGTAAATGGAACAGCAATTCCATTAGGTGGAACGACAGACAATCTGGAATTTGAAGTGGCTCCGGCAGATTCCTATCAGATTGAAGTAGCACTGACTACGAACAGCAGCCGTAGTTATAATATTATATGGGCACCATCCCTTACAGTAGCAGAACAGCATGGATTTGGAAATGACTGCGTTATTGAACATGGAAGCGTGGAAATAATCAGTGCACAGTTAGGGGATGGAACTGTGGTAAATGCAGCAGAACTGGCAGGTGGAAATATAGCAGATGCATCCACAAGACTGGATGGAGACTTTGGCTATGCCGAATTTAAAGCAGGCACCAAAGTAACCATTAAGTTTACACCGGATTATGGTTATCAGTTATTAAGCGCATCTTTAAATGGTGGAAAGCTGACAGCAGTAGATTCACAGGTAGGTACCTTTGTATTGGATATGCCTGCAACAGATTTACATCTGAGTGCATTATTTACAAAGTCAGAGGATAAAGTAAATACGGCAAGTACAAAAGTAGACGGTGCAACCCTTGGAAATGCAGAAAACATTATTGGTTCCGGAAATCTTCAGTTAAATATTGCAGATATCAGTGGAACAGAACTGAATCAGATACAGGGTGGCATGCAGGCACAGGCAGGAAATGGAGAGATTCAAAGCTATCTTTCCATGGATTTATTCCAGGTCGTAAACAAAGGAAATTCCAACGATGCATGGGAAACGCAGTTGACCGATTTAAATGCGAAATTAAATGTAACCCTTCAGGTAAAAGATGAGATGAAGAACCAGCAGGGAACTTATTATGTGATTCGAGAGCATGATGGTGCCTATGAAAAACTTCCTGCAACGTATGATGCAGCAAGTGGAACCATAACCTTTGCAACTGATAAATTTTCGGCATATGCACTGGTATTTGAAGCCGGAACTTCATCAGGTACAACAACGCCGGGAAGCGGAACAACAGGAAATGGTGCGGCAGGAAGCAGCACAGCAGGAAACGGCAACGGCACAACAGGAAGCGGTACTGCAGGAAATAGTACAACAGGAAATACCACCGCAGGAAACACATCACAGACCGCAACCGTGAAAACAGGAGACATGACTCCGGTTGGCATCTGGTTTTTACTGGCACTGTGCAGTGGCATAGGAGCTATTTATTTTGGATGCAGAAAACGGATAAAAAATTAATAGAATATATTGGCAGACCACTCCGATATTGTTATAATGAAGAAGGTTCATGAAAATGTTATGCAAATCAGCAGGAGGGTTTAGAAATGAGATTTAATATTGAAGGCGAACCGATGCCGGTTGTAGTCTGTGAATTAGAGTCAGGCGAAATGATGATTACCGAAAAGGGAGCAATGTCCTGGATGTCTCCGAATATGCAGATGAATACTGTTGGCGGCGGAATTGGAAAAATGTTTGGAAGAATGGTTAGTGGAGAGAGTATGTTTGTAAATACATACACTGCAATGAATGGTCAGGGAACCATTGCATTTGCATCCAGTTTCCCAGGATGTATCCGGGCATTTGAGATTCAGCCAGGGGCAGATATTGTATGTCAGAAGACAGCGTTTTTGGCATCTACTTCAGGAGTAGAATTGTCCGTATTTTTTCAGAAGAGAGCAGGAGCAGGTTTCTTTGGCGGAGAAGGATTTATTATGCAGAGACTTTCAGGACAGGGAATGGCATTTGTTGAATTTGATGGCTATATCAAAGAGTATATGCTTCAGCCTGGCCAGTCAATTATCGTAGACACAGGATATCTTGCAGCAATGGATTCTTCCTGTTCTATCGACATACAGACCGTACCTGGCCTTAAGAATATCATGTTTGGTGGAGAGGGAGTATTCAATACCGTAGTAACCGGACCGGGCCGTGTATTCTTACAGTCCATGCCAATCTCACAGATGGCAGGATGTCTGCGCCCATATCTTCCGAGCGGAAAATAAATCTCCGAGGGAAAAATGAAGCACCAACTGGAAAGTAAATCATAGAAGTATGCAGAGAAAAACAGCAGCCTATGAACAGGATAAAGTTCATGAGCTGCTGTTTTCAATTTGCATGAGTAGCGTGAAACTCACAAAGGGTGTTTTTCGTAGTTGCCAAGCGATTATTATTTGTAAGAAGCTGCCGGTGGCGGGCTCTGTAGGTTATAAACTGGCGTTATAACTCTTCCCGCTGGGCTGCCGGCAGGGTGAAGATAAATTCGGTGCCGACTCCTTCGGTACTGATGACGTTGATATTTTCATCATGTGCCTGAATAATTTCTTTTACGATAGAGAGTCCAAGACCGGAACCCTTCTTGTCCTTTCCACGGGACAGGTCGGTTTTGTAGAAACGCTCAAAAATTTTGTTCTGGCTGTCTTTTGGAATTCCGATGCCGGTATCCTTGACAGAAACAAATACTTTTTCGCTTTTCTTGGTGGTCTCAATGGTGATTTCAGAATCATGGTGGCTGAACTTGATGGCATTGTCAATCAGATTATAAACCACCTGCTGAATCTTGCTCATATCCGCTTTTACATAAAGTGTTTTACCGGCAAGAATCAGGTGGAAGGAAATCCGTTTGGCTTTGCAGGTTCCCTCAAAGGTAAGACAGGTCATTTTAATTAACTGGTTAATGTCAAATTCGCTGACGTCTAACATTGTGCCGTGGCTGCCGTATTTATTTAACTCTAAGAGGCTCTGGGTGAGCTTGGACAAACGGTCTGTCTCGAAAACAATGATATTTAAATATTTTTCCTGCATCTCCGGTGGGATCGTTCCGTCTAACATGGCTTCCACATAACCTTTGATGGAAGTAAGCGGAGAACGGAAATCATGGGAGACATTGGAAATAAATTTACGCTGGTCATCCTCCAGGGTATTCAGCTCGTTTGCCATATAATTTAGAGAAGCGGCAAGATAGCCGATTTCATCATTTTTATGTACCGGAATTTTATAACTGAAATTGCCCTCGGCAAAAGCATCAGCACCCTTAATCATTTTGCGGATTGGGATGTAGATCTCGAAGCCAATGATAATCAGTAACAGGGTTGCACAGATAAAAATCAGAAGCAGAGTCAGGTACATAATATTCAGTAAATGTGCATGATGGTGCGTGATTACGGAAAGCGGCTGGTGAATCAGCACATATCCCCGCACCTTGTAATTAATTGTAATCGGCGAAAATACCGTAAGATGCGTATCGTCATAATAATTATAAAAAGAACCGGTGGTGTAATATTTGCTGCCAAAATCTGCCACATTAAATCCGTCAATGTGTATCAGGTGGTCCATGTCCACAGATGCATTGGAGTTAATCAGAATATCACCATCTGTATTCATGACCCATATTTCTGAAGAAAGATAAGTGCTAAGGGTGGCAAGACTGTCATGCAAGTCATCTACCGTAATATCTTCATTGAAATAGTTTGAAGCATAGGTAGATGCAATCATATTGGCTTCCTTGTAAAGCCGGTCAACTTCGGTATCTTCAATATATTCATAAGTATAGTGGGAGCTGAAGGTGGATACGAGAATAAAGCCGAGAATGCCAAAAATCACATATCCAATCAGCAGCTTCAGATAAAGTCGTTTCTTCATTCTTTAACCTCGAATTTGTATCCGATGCCCCAGACCGTAGAAATGCTCCAGGCGGTATGATCGTTAATTTTCTCACGAAGTCTTTTTACATGAACGTCAACGGTTCTGGTATCGCCTACGTATTCATAGCCCCAGATATGGTCTAAAAGCTGTTCTCTGGTAAATACCTGATTCGGTGAGGATGCAAGAAAATAAAGAAGCTCTAACTCCTTTGGCGGCATATCAATTGTTTTGCCGTAATATTCTACGGAATAGTTGGAAAGATTGACCACCAGATCCGGATAAGTAACACATTTTAAATCCGGCTGTACAGGCTCCTGCTTCACCGGCTGGTAACGGCGGAGCACTGCCTTGACTCTGGCAACCAGTTCTTTGGAATCGAAGGGCTTCATGATATAGTCGTCTGCACCCAGCTCCAGTCCGAGAACCTTGTCAAAGATTTCACCTTTGGCAGATAACATGATAATCGGAACATTTGCTTTTGCCCGGATTTCACGGCATACCTGATAACCATCAATGCCCGGAAGCATCAAATCAAGAAGAATCAGATTTGGTGCATAGGTTTCAAATTCTTTCAAAGCAGATTCCCCATCATGAACCATCTTTGTATCAAAGCATTCCTTCGTGAGATACAGGGAAATCAGTTCTGCGATATTAACATCATCATCTACAATTAAAATTTTCTGTTTTGCAGCCATAGGAAACTTCCTTTCTGTTTTACGTAGTTCATATACTTGATTTATTTAAATTCTGCAATGGTAACACCGGCATCACCTTCACCAAATTCTCCTAAGTGGAAGGATTTGATATAGGACTGCCGCTTCAGATGACTCTGTACGGCACTGCGCAGGGCACCGGTTCCTTTTCCGTGGACAATGCGCACGGAAGGAAGATGGGCAAGATAGGCATCATCCAAGTATTTGTCCAAAAGAGCAATAGCTTCATCCACTGTTTTTCCAATCAGATTGATTTCCGTGGAAACAGAGGCAGATTTACTCATCTTAAGTTTTCCGGCACCGGTCTTGGCATATTTCTTGCTGCCCGGAGCAGCATCTTCAATCAGTACTAAATCCTTGATGTTTACCTGCGAGCGGAGAATTCCCATCTGTACAAAGAGGTCACCCTTTGCATTCGGCAGGGAGTGTACCGTTCCGGTTAAATTCATGCTTAAAACTTTTACACTGTCACCGATACGAAGCTTCTTTGGAACCTTTGGATTGTAGATGGCAGTGTCTTTTTTCTTTGAACTCTTTTTCTCATTGGCAGCCATTTTCTCGCGGATATTGGTACGCTGTTTTTCCATTTCCTGAATGGAAGGTCTGGTGGTTCCATATTTATTGAAATTACGGATTGCCTCATCTGCAGTATCTTTGGCTTCCTGCAGAATCTGGTTTGCTTCTTCTTTTGCTTTACGAAGAATGGCATCCCGGCTTTCATCTAATTTTTCCTGCTTGTTCTTTAACTGCTGTTTTAATGTAGCAATTTCTGATTTGTAACGGTTGATTTCTGCCTGTTCTTTCTCTATGGTGATGCGGCTTGCTTCCAGGTCAGAAAGTAAATCTTCAAAATTCTGTTCATTACTGCTGATACGGGTTCTGGCATCCTCAATTAAAGTATCGGAAAGACCGAGTTTTTTGGAAATTGCAAAGGCATTACTTTTTCCCGGAATACCGATGAGAAGACGGTAAGTCGGACTTAAGGTCTCTACATCAAATTCGCAGCAGGCATTTTCAATGCCACTGGTAGTTAAGGCATAAATCTTAATCTCACTGTAGTGGGTGGTCGCCATGGTACGGATGCCTCGACTGTGAAAATAAGATAAGATAGAAACCGCCAGGGCAGCGCCCTCCGTAGGGTCAGTTCCGGCACATAACTCATCAAAGAGAACCAGGGAATGTTCATTGGCTTCTTTTAAAATGTGGATAATGTTGGTCATATGGGAAGAAAATGTGCTTAAGTTCTGCTCAATACTCTGTTCATCTCCAATATCTGCAAAAATATCGTCAAAAACAGCAAGCTCACTGCGGTCTCCGGAAGGAATCGGAAGTCCCGCCTGTCCCATCAGAGTGAGAAGTCCCACAGTTTTTAAGGAAACGGTTTTACCACCGGTATTCGGTCCGGTAATGACAAGCTGGTCAAAATCGCTGCCTAAGGAAATGTCGATAGGAACTACTTTTTTTGCGTCCAGCAGAGGGTGTCTGCCCTTTAAAATACGAATTTTCCGTTCCGTATTAAAATGCGGTGTAATTCCATTGTATTCCAAGGCATAAGCGGCTTTTGCAAATATAAAATCAAGCTCTGTTAAAATCTGATAATCGGTTTCAATGGCAGGAATATATTCCCCTGCTTTTGCCGATAAAGTGGCAAGAATAACGGCAATTTCGTCCTGCTCTTTGATGGATAATTCTTTTAATTCGTTGTTCAGATTTACCACAGCCATTGGCTCAATGAAAAGAGTAGAACCGCTGGAGGACTGGTCATGCACCATACCGGTAATCTGGGATTTGGCTTCAGCTTTTACCGGAAGACAGTAGCGGCCGTTACGCATGGTAATGACAAAATCCTGCAGGCAGCTTCTGACATTCTGGTTATTTAACATCTGGTTTAACTGCGCATGGACGCGGTCACCGGTTGAGCGGATGGAACGGCGGATGGATTTTAAATTACTGCTGGCATCATCACTGATTTCATCCGCAGAAATGATGCAGCGGCAGATTTCATCACAAAGCGGACTAAGAGGCTCCAAACCATCAAAGAGTTCATTCAGGGAATCAGATGGAATATCTTCCCGTTCCTTTCTGCCATAGGCTTTGACCCGGCGGGCAGTCTCTAATAATTTACAGAGGCCGAGAAGCTCTTCGATATTCATGGTTCCGCCGATTTCCACACGCCGGATGGCGGAAGAAAGCGGTTTGATACCGGAGCAGTCAAGCCGTCCCTTTTTCAGGCTGCGGTTCATGGCATCCTTAGTCTGCTGCTGTGCATTGGTAATCTCTGAGAGGCTGGTGGAAGGAAGCAGGGAAAGACAGCGTTCCTTGGTATCCGCACCGAAAGCATACTCTGCGAGCCGCTCTACAATTTTATTATATTCTAATGTTCTTAAAACCTTTTGATTCATAAATATTCTCCGTAAAATGTACTAAAAATCACTGCTTCTATTATACCCCAAACCGATTGTGGTGAAAAGGGCGGTTGAAAATAAGTTTCCGGATAAATGACGAAATTGGCACGTTTTTTACATTCCGGCATCTTTTTTAAAAAATGTTGCAACATAGGCAGATAGAAAGTATAATTAAAATTGGTTGTATTTACAGTAGAAAAGAGGATTCCCTATGTCAGAAAATGAAAAAGAGGAATTTGCATTTATCAAAGAGAAAATCAAGAACAAGCCGTTAAATAAGAGACGTATTATTTTAAAAACGGCATTTACGGTTGTGCTTGCGGTTGTCTTTGGACTTGTATCCTGTTTTGTATTTACATGGATGCGCCCGGTGATGGAAGAGTGGCTGAATAAGCCGGAGGATACCAGGGTGAGCATCCCGAAAGATGAAGAGGTACAGCCGGATACGGAAGAAGAGACAAATTCCACGGAGACAGGTGTAGACGAGCCGGATGCAGAAGAAGGCTTAAAAGAGCTTACACCGGAGGAATATCAGAAATTACAGAGTAAGCTTTATGCGATTGGAAGCGAAGCAAATAAGTCCATTGTTACGGTGACAGGTGTGACCAGTAATGTGGACTGGTTTAACACGCCTTATGAGAGACAGGGACAGGCAAGTGGGGTCATTATTGCGGATACCGGTCAGGAGCTTCTGATTATGACAGAGCGCAAGGTCATAAGCGGAGCAAAATCCATTCATGTGACCTTCCTTGATAACAGCACCGTAGAAGCGGAGCTTAAAAACTATGACGGAAATACCGGAATTGCGATTTTAAATGTAAAACGTTCCGACATCGAAGAAAGCACTCTGGGCAGAATTAAAGTGGCAGTACTTGGAAATTCACTTCAGACCACACAGGGCAGCGTTGTGCTGGCACTGGGCAGTCCGCTGGGAACGAATTTCTCCATATTGACAGGAAATATTACATCGACTTCTAACAGCATTTCCACCTTTGATGCAAACTACAATGTACTGACAACAGATATTGTGGGCAGTAGTCAGGGAAGTGGTGTACTGGTCAATCTCTCTGGTGAAGTGGTTGGAATTGTTATGCAGGATTACAGCAGCGGCGATGAGAATACGCTGACCGCAATTTCCGTTTCCCAGTTGAAAGACATTATCGAGAAGCTTTCCAATGGACAGGATATTCCGTATCTTGGACTGAAACTGACTTCTGTAACATCTGACATTGAAAAGGAATATGACATACCAAAGGGCGTATATATTAAATCAGTGGGAATTGATTCCCCGGCGATGGCGGCAGGCTTGCAAAGCGGTGATGTCATCGTAAAGATTGCCGGAGAAAATGTAGAGACAGCGCAGGCATATAAGAATGTGTTATCCGGGCAGACTCCGGGAGATGTTGTAAAGATTACCATAAAACGCCAGGGGGCAGCAGGCTATGTAGAAATCGAATGTTCTGCAACCGTTGGTGTACTAAAATAGAAAGAGGAAAATTATGCATTATATTGAAACATTACGCGAAGGCGAAAGAGTAAATGAAATCTATCTTTGTAAAAATAAGCAGTCAGCGCTGACGAAGGCAGGTAAGCCTTATGAAGCATTGATTTTACAGGATAAAACAGGCACACTGGATGCAAAAATCTGGGAGCCGGGCTCTGTGGGAATTGATGATTTTGACCGCTTTGATTACATCAATGTAGTGGGAGATATCACAAGTTTTCAGGGTGCATTACAGTTAAATGTAAAGAGGGTCCGGAAAGCAACCGAGGGAGAGTATGAACCAAAGGAATATCTTCCGGTCAGTGAATATAATGTAGATGAAATGTATGAGCAGTTACTTGGATATATTAAGCAGATGGAGAATCCATATCTTAAGAAACTGGCAGGCAGTTTCTTTATCGAGGATGCAGATTTTGCAAAACGTTTTAAATTCCATTCTGCAGCAAAAAGCGTACATCACGGTTTTGTGGGCGGACTTTTAGAGCATACTTTAAGCGTAACGAAGCTTTCTGCTTATTTTGCTGACAACTATAAGATTCTCAATAAAGATTTACTGGTTTGTGCCGCCATGTTTCACGATATCGGAAAGTTAGAAGAGCTTTCTACTTTCCCGGAAAATGATTACACCGATGAGGGACAGCTTTTAGGACATATCATGATTGGAGCCATGGAAATTGCAGAGCGCATCAAGACCATCGATGGTTTCCCGGTGAAACTGGCACATGAGATGGAACACTGTATTCTGGCACATCATGGAGAGTTAGAGTATGGTTCTCCGAAGAAGCCGGCATTACCGGAAGCTGTAGCATTAAGCTATGCAGATAATATTGATGCAAAAATGGAGACCATGCGTGAGCTTTTGGCAAACGTACCGGAAGGAGATACTCAGTGGCAGGGATTCAACCGTCTGTTTGAATCGAACATCCGCAGATCGAGTATATAAGAAATATGAAAAAAGATGACATTGTTACACTGACCATTGACGATATCGGAACTAACGGCGAAGGTATCGGAAGAACGGAAGGCATCACACTTTTTATCAAGGATGCTCTGCCGGGAGACATGGTTCGTGCCAAAATCATGAAGATGAAAAAAACTTATGGCTATGCCCGCCTGATGGAAATTCTTAAGGAATCCACCATGCGGACAACCCCGCCATGCCCGGAGCATAAGCGGTGTGGTGGCTGCCAGATCCAGGCACTTTCTTATGGGAGCCAGCTTAAGTTTAAGGAAAATAAAGTACGCAACAACTTAAAGCATATCGGAGGATTTGAAAATCCAAAGGTCTTACCAACACTTGGCATGCAGGAGCCTTATCGCTACCGGAACAAAGCACAGTTTCCGGTGGGTTATGATAAAGAAGGCAATCTGGTGGCAGGCTTTTTTGCGTCCAGAACCCATAACATTATTCCGGTGCAGGACTGCCTTTTGGGAAAAGAAGGCAACGGAAGAATCCTGTCCCTTATTTTAGACACAATGAAATCCTATGGCGTCAGTGCCTATGATGAGAAAACCGGAAAAGGCTGCGTCCGCCACATCTTAATCCGTTACGGCGAGAAAACCGGAGAGTGGATGGTCTGCTTTGTCATCAACGGAAAGAAACTGCCGCATGCAGAAAGTTTTATTGAAGTATTAAAAGATTTACCGGGAATGACAAGTATTACTGTAAATATCAATGAATCCCGGGGCAACGTGATTTTAGGAGAAGAAACATATACCCTCTATGGAAAGGGTTACATTACAGATTATATCGGAACGATTTCTTTTCAGATTTCTCCGCAGTCTTTCTATCAGGTAAATCCGGCGCAGACAGAGGTGCTTTATAACAAAGCTTTGGAATATGCCAATCTCACCGGCGAAGAGACGGTCTGGGATTTATATTGCGGTATCGGAACCATTTCCTTATTTCTCGCACAGAAAGCGAAGAAGGTTTACGGTGTGGAAATTGTACCGCAGGCAATCGCAGATGCCAAAGAGAATGCCCTTCGAAATCACATTTCCAATGCAGAATTTTTCGTTGGGAAAGCAGAGGAAGTCTATCCGGCATACTGTGCCGCCCATGGCGAGGAAGCCCGTGCAGAAGTTATCGTAGTGGACCCGCCACGCAAAGGCTGCGAGGAATCCCTCCTTGCCATGATGTGTGAGATGGCACCACAGCGTATCGTCTATGTAAGCTGTGATTCCGCAACCCTGGCACGGGATTTGAAATATCTTTGCAGCCATGGATATGACCTTGTGGAGGTGCAGCCGGTAGACCAGTTCGGCCATACGGTGCATGTTGAGACGGTTGTCAAATTATCCCTCAAAAAAGATACACCTAAGATTGAGGTTACAATGGAGCCTGAGGAAGAGAGTAATTATACCCCACAAGAAAAAGCTACATATCCGAAGATTAAGGAATATGTGAAAAACAAGTATGGTGTGAATGTGCATACTTCTTATATTACACAGGTAAAGCGGATGTGTGGTTTGGACATGGGTGAGAATTATAATAAGTCTAAGAAGGAGAAGCCAGAAGTGAAGCAGTGTCCGCAGGAGAAGGTGGAGTATATTAAGGATGCATTGAGGCATTTTGGAGTAATATAGACTTAGTAAACAATGTTTATGTAAAGGAAAAACAATGAATAATATAAATTATGGAAAATCTATTTTGCTAAAAAATGAATTTTATACCAAGTACCAAAAAACTATTGAAGATTTTGAAAAATATAGAAAAACAGTATTGCCATTATGTGCAGCTGAGAATGTTATTTCAGAATTTTCTAAAATGCCATTGTCATATGGCTTGCAGGAAAGATATATATTAGGTGGTTTTTTGGATTACGATGAAGATAATAACATGGTTGGCAGTAAGAAATTATTGCCATTTTACGAAATAGTAAGTGAACAATGTAGCAAATTATTTGGTGCATATTATACAGATTGCCGTTCATTATCAGGCATGAATGCATTACAGAACATTTTATTATCATTGGTAAAGCAGAATGATAATATCCTGATTTTGTCACCAGAAAGTGGAGGTCATGCAGCATTGCCTAATATATTAGACAGGTTAAATATAAATTATATTGAGGCACCATTTGACTACGATATCAGTGATTATGATTATGATGGTGTTAATAGCATTTTAGAAGAACACGATATTAATTTTGTACTATTTGCTCCTACAGATATAATATTTCTTCCAATTTTTAATAAATTACACTTGCCATCAAACACTGTTTTAATATTCGATGCATCACAGGTATTGGCATATTATATTAATAATATAAGAGAAAACCCTTTGTATATGAATAATAAAGTTATATTAATGGGTGGAACTCATAAAACTATACCAGGTGTGGCGAAAGCACTCATAATGACAAATGATGAAGAATTAGCATATAAAATTGATGAGACAATTAATCCATTATATTTGAGAAATACTCATATGCAAAATGTTGCCAGTCTTATTTTGACATTGATTGAGATGGAGTATTTTTCGGAAAAATATTGCACTAACATGACAAAAAATAGTAATTACCTTGGAAAAAAATTAGATGAATTGGGATTGCAAGTTATCAATCGACAAGGAATATATTCACAAACACATCAATTATTTCTTCATATGTCAAGGTCAGAAAGAGATTCATTTTTTTGTAGAGCAAACCAGTTAGGGGTTTCATTGAATAAAAAAGATAAAAGATTGTTTAAAGGAAGTGGAATTAGGCTTGGACTACAAGAAGTAACAAGATATGGTTGGGGAGTTGAAGAAATGGATATTATTGCAGAAATACTATTTCTGTTATACAAAAACCAAATGAAAGACGTAACGACTTTGTTAGAAAAATTGAATATAAACAGAGAAATTCAATATACTTTTAAGGAGATTTAGAGACTAATGAATGTAAGTGTAATTATGAATGCGATAGGATGGATAGTTACTGTTTTAGGGGGACCAAGTGCAGTATATTTTATATATACTAAGATAAAATATAGAAAGAATATTTCTTGGAAGAAAATTATGAAGGAAGGGATAGAGGATTTAGCTCAAAAAGTAGAAAAAATAAACCCTGACTATATTATTACTTTCTCTGGTAGAGGCTCAATAGTATGTAGCTTAGTAGTTACAGAGTTGGATAATAAATATCCTGTATATATGTGCCTATTAAAAAGAAGATATAATAAGAATTTTCTTAATCCGCAAAATTGGACGAGTTTTGATACATCAAAATGGACAATTTTTGTGCCTGACGAAGTATTAAATTTTAAAGATAAAAAGATTTTAATTATTGATGATTTAACTAATTCAGGAGAGACGATAGAAAAATTGACACAACATTTGATAAAACATGGTATTAATAATCAGAATTTGTTTAGCATGGCATTAATTGCGAATGTAGATATTTTATCAAGATTACATATACCACAAGAATACTGGAAAAAGGTAGAAATATCAGAATACAATGTTCCTTGGGGAAAAACTGAAATAAAGTAAAAGGTATAACCAAAACTTTTAAGTATTTACACTGTTTCGCTTATGACGATAAATCAAAGGCTGAAATATGCATTCTTTTTTGTATTCATTTTTTAAGGAGGGGGTGCCGAAAAGTGTACATTTAGGAACTGAATAATAAGGGCATAGAATCAGTGCCAAAAAGTAGAGACTTGAATTATGTTATTGACTGCATGAAGAACACCACAACCAAGATTGCAAATATTAAGGCGTATATGGTAACAACGCTTTACAATGCACCAAACACAATCAATCATTACTATCAACAGGAGGTACAGCACGATATGTACGGGGGAGGATGGCATGAAAAGGGTATTGTTTAAAGTAATTGTTACAACGATGTTTATTGCAGTATGGATGTGGACTTGTTATCTGATATGCAATAAAACAGAAGGTTTTGACTGGTTTTTATATTGGATTTTGGCAGGATGTCCGTTTGGCATCCGCAGAATGTGTCTTAGGCTCATACCAAAGAATTTCGGTATCAGTGGAAGCATTGGTGTTTTGGCTTTGAACTGTATTGCAGGTGGTTTGATTGGCGGTATTGTGTTGATTTTCAAAATAATCAGTATCGTAGTAGAGGTTATCCGTATTGTATCAGGAAACTTTTGGACAAAAAGTCCAAAAGAAGAAATATAGAACTTCTGGACATTTTGTCCAAAGATGGGGCAGTCAGGGCATGACTGCTCTTTTATTGTCAGAAAAGAAGGAGCAAAAAGAAATGGAGTCAATGAGAGATGTGAATAGAGTAATGGAACGTGAAATAAAAAAGGGAAGCACACCATTACAGTTTGAACAGTTAAATTTTGGAGATTACAGTTACAATGAAATTTCTTCACAGGAGAAGTTGGTGCAGGTGCTTTCCTACTTGTTATGAATTGGGGAATATAAATCATTTGCCGGAAAAACCATTGGTAACAATGTTTATATGGATATAAAATGGAAAAAGGTAGTTTTCAAGAGAACCAGACTTGCTTATGAGAGAAATGATATTTTTGCAACGATTAAGCGATTGGCAAAGAAATACAAACTTGATTTTGCTGGAAAAGTGTATCTGGAGACGGTAAGGTGTTATTTTACAATATCTGAAGAAGAGCTAAAGAAATGCCGATACAATTATAAAGGGAAAGACACCTATGCGTTTGTGCTGTCAGATAAGTATATCATGGCTTTATATACACACTGTCTGTTGGCAAGAAAAGCGGTAGCCTTTGAAAATATAGAATTAAATGGTCTTTCAGAAGTAGAGCTTTCTATGGTAAAATTAGAGAATGTCAGAGAAGTGTTATTTCAGGCATTGTTACTGGATGACGTTAAATTTGATGACGGAAAGATGTATGCGGAGCTTTGTACAGTTCTCTTGATATAGCATAAACTGACAAATGAAAGCTAATTAGAAAATTAAAGATTATAGAAAGGTGTTGAATAGTTTGGAATTAGTATTCTTTTATATAAATCAAGCATCTTCAAAATTTATTGAGAAGACGGGGTTTAATTTTTCTGCAAATTATAATTTTTATGTAGAATATATTGATGGAAAATATGTATTAAAGCAGAATGTATGTAAGAATTTGTTACCAACAGATTTTTTTGATAGACAAAAATGTGTTACAAATATTACGGCTATAGTTGGAGAAAATGGCGCAGGAAAAACTACATTATTAAATATGCTGTCGGACTATTATGGGAGTGTAAAGGATAAAGAACATGATTCCGTTTATGATAATTATTTCATGGAGAAATATGAGAAAGATAAGAAACTTGCTATATATAGAGAGGATGCAGAATTGGTATGCTATCATAACTTAGATAATTTTGTAAATGAAACAGAAGTAAAAGAAGTTTGTTTACAGCAAGGTTCTCCAGAGTTAGCAGAAATTATTAGAGATAATAAGGCATTCGAAAATATAAGCAAGATATGTATTTCAAATAGTATGTATTCGTTGGAAGATGGGGTTTCTACACACGAAAGTATTAGTAAAATTTCGCTTAATGTTAATTCTTTGAAAACGTTAAAAAGTATTTTTTACAAGAAGAAATGTAGAAAAGAGACCTTTTGCGTAGGCGGATATTATGAAATACAGGATATTGTATGCTATGTGAAAAAAGCAAATGAGTTTCAGCAAATCTTGGATATGTTGTATCTTCAGTATGTTAATGAAAACAATATCGAAAGTATGTTTGCGAAAAATATTGTTGGAACATTGGAAATTAAATTTCAGACGGTTATAAAATTATTAGAAGACAGGTATAAAGGTTTTACAGAGGAAAAAAGAAATGATCTACCACTTATAAAATATTTTAATGAAATGGTTAATAAAAGATTAGCAGGGTTTGATTTTGAGCTGATGAAAACAGATATATTTGTTGTTATTTATATTAATCTGCTATATGAATTGTTAGTATATCGCAGAATAACAGAATGTGATGGCGAGCAATCAATTAACAACAAAGAAGAACTTGTAAAGTATATAACAAATGCAATAAATGAGCTATTAAGGCAAAATGATAGATATGCTGGTATTTTTCAGGAGAATTTACAAGAAATTCAAGAATATGAAAGAGTGATAGCAAATTGTAGAATGTATCATTGTTCGCTTCCGTTATCGGATTTGGCATATGTATCATATAAGGAGGTTGAGCATGGAAGTGAAGCGTATAATCAATTCCTTGAATTGATAAAGAAATCTGTATATGAGAGGAAATATTCATATGTACTTAAGTATATTGACATAGGTGGGTTGCGGCTTGCATCAGGAGAGAGGGCGTTGTTGAATTTTTTTTCTTGGATACACATGGTTCCATACTTTAATTACATAAGTAATGATGTTGTGGAAAGTTTGCGTGAAAATGTACTATTGCTTATAGATGAAATAGATCTATATTGTCATCCGCTGTGGCAGCAAAAATTATTAAATTATCTAATTGAGGAAATAAAGGCAGAATACTCAGATAAGAAGGTGCAAATAATTTTTACAACACATAGTCCAATTGTTTTGTCAGATATGCCTCGAAGTAATGTTATATTTTTGAAGAGAGAAAAGGATAAGTGTCATATTGATAATGAAGATAATCACGAAGAAACATTTGGAGCTAATATATATAAACTTTTTAATGATGCATTTTTTTAGGTAAAAAGGGACAGATTGGAGAATTCGCAAGGGAAAAAATACAAGCCATTATTGATAAAATTAAGCCTGATACGAGAAACATGGAGGAAGTAATTTATCCCTCTTTGACAGAAGAGGAAATACGTTCATTAGAACAGCAAATTGCTTTGATTGGAGAGAAAATTATAAAGGATAAGTTATATGAGATGTTATATAAGTGTAAATATAATTCCTTGGACTTACGGCAAAAGAAGATAAAAATATATGAAGAAAAAATTAAACGACTTCAAAATGAGGAAGATATATGATACCAATATATTTTAAAAATGGAGCAGTAAATAGGTTATATCATTTACTGCTTAATGTGAAACCAAGACAAAGAAGTAAAGTAGAATATCTTAAAAATATTCGAGCAATTAATAAGTGGTGCCTTAAAAATATATCTGTAAGAGGAAAGAAATATTCGTTTCCGGATGTTATCAAAGCAGACTATGATGAAATTGTTGAAATTGCGAATGTGTATAATTCAAGACGAACAAAGATACCTAAAAAATATAAGAAGTTTATAATAGAGACATTGTATAAACAAAGGTTCCCAAGGCAAGAATTTGTTGAAGAATTGCAAATTACAGTGTGCCCATATTGCAATAGAAATTTTGTTAATTCAACCTATAAAAGAACTATGTGTGATTTAGATCATTTTTATGATAAAGAGACATATCCTATACTTGCAGTTTCTTTTCATAATTTAGTTCCTGTTTGTCATGCATGTAATCATGCTAAGGCAAGTAAATCAATATCATATTCACCGCATAATATGAAGTTTAATACGGATGATTTACTGTCGTTTGATTTTTTTATCGATGGAATGGATTTCTTATCTGATAACCAGCAAATAGGCATAGAAATAGATTGTGGCAGGGAGTTTGCGACAAATGTAAGAGAATTGAAATTGAGAGAAGTATATCAAATACATTCAGATATTGTGCAGGAATGTATTAAGAAAGCAATCATGTTTAATCCAAAATATATGACGGATTTATTTAATACATATAATGGATTATTTGAGTCTGAAGAAGAACTTTATAGAATAGTATTTGGAAATTATATGGAAGAGTCTTTTTATGGAAAAAGACCATTATCCAAATTGACAAAAGATGTATTGAGTAAATTATTAATAGAAATTTATGGCTTTAATATGGAATAAAATGTACAGCGCAAGGGCAGCTATAGACCGTAAAGGTTTGTAGCTGCCCTTTTTGTATTTATGGACTTTTGGACAAAATGACCAAAAGTGGAAAGGAACAAAAAATGAGTAGAAAAAATGGAAAGAAGTTATTGATTGCGATTGCAGTAGGGGCAGTTGTCGTAAAGGCAGTGAGGGATGTCATAAAGGCAAAAAGGCAGTAGGAAGCACTTAAGGCGGCTTTCGATGATTTTTATGAGGAAGAACTGAACTGGTGGGACAGGGAACATGAGGAAGGAGCTAATATCATGAAGAGATATGGTTATCACAGAACAAGTACAAGAGAACAGCATTTAGACAGAGGCATTAAGGTGATTACAGCCTATTGTGAGCAGAATAATCTGGGGCTGGAAAAGATATTTACTGACCAGCAGACAGGAAAGAATTTTAATCGTCCAAGATATCAGGTATTGAAAGAGGATGTATTAAGAGCGGGTGACGAGTTAATTATTACTGAGGTAGACAGACTTGGTAGAAATAAGCAGGAGACATTAAAGGAGTTGCAGTATTACAGGGATAAATGCCGGACGAAGTAGAGCGTAAAGGACTTGGTACTCCTGCAACAAGAGCTGGCGTAATTGAAAAGCTGGTTCGTATTGGCTTTGTAGAACGACAGGGTAATAAGAAGACCAAATATTTGGTTCCTACCGATAAGGTAACTTCTCTTATTACCGTTATGCCGGAACAGATTCAGTCAGCATCTATGACAGCTGAGTGGGAGCAGAAGCTTTTGGAAGTGGAGAAACAGATTCCGAAGTCTATTGATCCAATCGAAGATGTGGGAGCTGGCCCATCTATTAGCAGAAATCATATGCGCGGTATCGAGGACATGGTAGAGCAGAATGATAACTCCTTTGATGGGATTATCAATAATGTGCCTGCAGCTCCTGTACCGGATTTTGCTGAAATCAATGAGAAGGCAGATCAGGAAGATATTGCAGCTGATACGAAAGCTTCTGTGATGGAAAAGATAAAAGAACAGCAGGAGAAGGTAAAAACAGCTCCGGTTCATGTTCCAGAGAGAAAGGCTCCTGAGATTTGTCCTTGCAGGGAGATGTAGCCATGGATAACAGAACGGTGCAGTTTCATTTCTTTGCTACACTGGGGGAAGCTAAGCTGATTCGTGACAGGGAAAAGGAAATCGGCATCCTGAATGAGAGTGCATATCTTAGAAAAATGGCGATTGATGGTTATCTCATACAGATGGATTTGAGCGATGTCAAAGAGGCTGTAAGGCTTCTTGGCATCACTTCTGCCAATATGAATCAGTATACGAAAAAGGCGAATGAAACCGGAAGCATCTACAAGTAAGATATTGATGATATAAAGGCTCACCAGGATGAATTGTGGCAGGTAATGAAAAGTATTCTGCAAAGGTTATCTACGATTTGAGAAAGGGGTGAATGCGCATGGCAGCTACTAGACTTATTACGATGCATCAGAATAAAGGAAAAAGCGTAGCGAAGTCTCTTAGTGACAGAACAGATTATGTCAAGAATGGTGAAAAGACTGAAAACGGTCAATTCATTAGTTCTTACGCTTGTCAGGCTGAGAGCGTTGATGAAGAGTTCATGTTATCAAAACGAGAATATGAGCGCCTTACTGGAAGACATCCTAATGGCAATATCATAGCTTATCAGATCAGGCAATCCTTTAAACCAGGTGAGATTACACCGGAAGAAGCAAATCAGGTAGGCTATGAAACTGCCATGCGATTTACCAAAGGGAATCATGCTTTTATCGTAGCGACACGTACAGATAAGGCTCATATTCATAATCACATTATTTTTAATTCTACGAGTCTTGACTGTACCCGTAAGTTCAGAGATTTCTTTTTTTGTAGGTTTGGCTCTGCAGAGATTATCAGATATCATCTGTCTGGAGCATGGCTTGTCTGTCATTGAAAAGAAGAAGCCAAGTGAGCGTGTTAAACGAACAACTTATCCTGAGAAGAAATCCTTCCGTGATGATATTAGATATGTGATTGATCAGGTTCTTAAGGAAGGTAGCGCAAAAGATTTTGATGAGCTGCTTTATAAACTGGAAGATGCCGGATACGAGATTAAGCGTGGAAAGCATATTTCTCTAAAGGGAAAAGATCAGAAACGCTTCATCCGGCTTTGTTCTCTGGGTGATGGCTATTCAGAAGATGATCTTAAGAAGATTCTTGCTGGTGAGATGGAGCATGCTTTCTTCGATAATGAAAAAGTTGAAAAGCAGCCTAAGGCTTACCAGAGGAAAAAGGAAGATCATGAGTTTGACCTTCTTATCGATATTCAAAAGAAGCTGGCTCAGGGCAAAGGAAAATATTATGTCCGCTTTGCCAAGAACTTTAATACCAAGCTGGTAGCCAAGGCAGTTTTATATCTGAAGCAGCATGACATTCGAAGCTACAATGATCTGGAGAAAAATGTGAAAACAGCAATAACGCGATTTACGTAAATTTCAGCTTCCATTAAGAATAATGAGAAGCGACTTGCTGAGATTTAGGTTCTTAAGAAACATATCTTTGATTACTTTAAGGCCAAAGACGCATATGCGGATTATCGTAAATGCGAATACAGCAAGAAATTCCTGGAAGAGCATAGACAGGAAATACTGCTTCATAAGGCTGCCAAGAATGCCTTTGATGAGCTTCATCTGAAGAAGCTTCCTAAGGTAAAAGACTTAAGTGCCGAATATGCCTAGATCCTTGCAGAAAAGAAAAAGCTGTACGGTGAATATCGTCAGGTTAAGAAAGATATGCAGGAGATTCAAAGAGCAAAATACGATATCGATCAGTTCCTTAAAAGCGATGAAGAGCAGAAGAAGGAACGTGTCAGAAAACACAATATCACTCGATAATTCTAATAGGGAATCTGTAGGTTTAAGACTTATAGGTTCCCTTCTTTTTTCATTTCTGAAGAAAATTCCAACAGCAAAATAAAGCGATTCGTAAGAATTGCGTAGCCAAGCGATTAGCTTGTTCAAGGGGATTGGGAATGTGCCATCAACGAGCGGATAGTAGCTTTTTGTACAAAAAAGCACTGCTCGCCACTTTGTGAAGACGCGCCCTAACACCATCGAAGATGGTGCCGCGCGAAGCGTGGAATCAGTTAAAAAAGCACGAATAAATGACTTGGGAGTCCATGTAATGGGACAGTAGTTTTGTTAAGATTTATATATTGATTCATTGATGATTGGTTTCGTTAATATCAATAAATATCAATAAATATAAGATAATACATTGATTTAGTAGCAAAAAGCTAGTAAAATATCATTAAAGTGATATTCAAGATAACTATACAATGTAATCTGGAACCGGAGGAAACATATGGATCAATTACAGGATAAATGGATAGGGCTCGATGAAGCCGCAGAGTATTTGGGGATTAAGCCAGTAACTTTACGAAAGTGGATTAAAGAAGGCAAGGATGTTCCAGCACATAAGATAGGACGTCTTTGGAAATTTAAATGCTCCGAACTAGACGAGTGGGTAAAGAGCGGAAAAAGTATAATAGAGTGAGGTAATTATGATTAGACTTGCAACAGCATTTAGTGGAATCGGAGCAATTGAGCATGCATTAAATCGAATGGGACTCGAAAATGAAATTGTTTTTGCATGTGACAATGGTGATGTAAACATTCTTACGAAGGATGTTGATACAGATATTGATGAAATAGAAACAGAATTAGAATCGCTTTCTGAACTGATTGAGGAAATAAGCATTAATGACAATGTGGAAGATCTTTATAAAAACCAGTTGGAAGGTATGCTTAGAGCATCAATGACTGAATTTCATGAAGTGGATGAACAGTTAAATAATGTCGAAGAAAAAGACAATGAATTGCTTAAAAATACTACAACCGAATTATTAGATTCTAATGTATTAAAGGCCAACAGAAAGAAAGAATATAGTAAGAGACTTGCGGAACTAGGAAAGGGATCTTTCGCAAATAAGAGACTTGAAGAGTTTCTGCTTTTATTAGCATTTTCAAATGATTTTAGAGACAACAATGACTTACTTGAAAAAGCAGGACTTACGCAGAGTGTTACAGAGTTGCTCGAAAGATTTGAAAATGATAACGGAAGAAAACTGATTCGAAGAGTTATAGATCTGGCTCAAAGAACCAGTATGCTTCACGAAAAAATTAATTATCTTCGTGTGCAAAGGAAATTAGATTCACTTGGAGAAGATTGGAAGGCTCGCAAGAAGTATGTCGATTCATTGTACGAGGACCTTGAAAAGAGAAACAAAGTTAAAGCAAGTTACACTGCTAACTACGACATCAAAGAAGATGATTTCCATTGGAATATAGCATTCCTTGATGGAAAACAATACGCAGGAAAGGTTGATCTATTTGTTGGTGGTAGTCCATGTCAGTCATTTAGCTTTGTTGGAAAACAGAGAGGATTAGATGATACTCGTGGAACATTGTTTTATGAATATGCACGTTTGATTGATGAAATAAGACCAAAAGTTTTCATATATGAAAATGTGCGAGCTGTTACTTCTCATGATGGAGGAAAAACTTGGAAGAAGATGCAGCAGGTTTTTAGTGAGTTGGATTATAGCTTTAGTTGGAAGGTTCTCAATGCTAGAGATTATGGTGTTCCTCAAAATAGAGAAAGATTATTTGTTGTAGGTTTTAGAAATGATCTTGATCTTGATGTTGAGTTTAGCTTTCCACAAGCAATTGAGCTTGAAAAGAAAATGCAAGATTTCTTGTTGGACAATGCACCAGGTGGTTATTTCTTACCAGAAAAGGGTGTGGACTTTGTGACCAGTGAGAAAAATCTTTCAAAGAGATTTACACAGATAGATGGAGAGGTTCAGCTTTGTCAAAAGAAAAATCAGCAATTTAATTGGCATGGAGATTTTGTATTCCAAAGTGAAGAGGATGCAGAAAAGAATCATATTCCGGATTTAGAAAAGTACTATCTGTCTGAAAAAGTGAGAAAGTATGTATTGTCTACTGGAACAAAGAATTTTTACAGCAAGCCGGAAACAGATCTTGAGGTTGCGCGACCATTACTAACTACTATGCATAAGATGCATAGAGCAGGAGTTGACAACTATGTGACGACTGATGGCAGATTGAGAAAGCTTACACCAAGAGAATGTCTAAGATTGATGGGATTTTCTGACAGCTTTAAAATTGTTGTTTCAGATACCTCAATGTATCAACAGGCAGGAAACAGTATTGTTGTTGATGTCTTGATTCATATTATGGAGCAAATATTATTAAGCTATCCTAAGCTTAATGATTAAATAGAAGGAATGGGAGGTTGTATAATATGTCATTTACACCATTTGCAAGATATAGAAACTTTACATTAGCTAATCTCAAATCATTACTTGAAGTTTATCCTGATATGGCAGGCTCTATTTCATGGGATTTTGCTAAAGACTTAGCTGAGGAGCGATTGAAAGGATATAAAAGAACTGCTTATCAGCAAGCATGCCAACTTGGTTTAGAAGATAGATCAACAAATAGCTTTAAGGTACATAATTATTTATATACTTTTGATGACAATAATCTGACACGATATCTTGTTTTTTGGTTTAAGACGTATTATGCACCGAACCCTTATGTAAAATCAGATGATGAGGCGTTTCTTTTATATTGCCGATTATGCGAGGATATTCTACAGTCAGAGAATCATTCCGTAAGCTTTGAGAAATTTGTTGAAAAGAATATCGGTGGAAAAAGTGATGATATTTTGCTTAACGTCATAAAGGCATTTGCTGCACCAGTTAAATATAAAAAAGTTGGAAATGATGATATTTTGTATGTTTCTGACGAGGACGTTACTGCGGTTGAGAGCGAAATGGCGTTTATCAAAACAAACTTTCCGATAGGTGAAACAAAATCTGAACGAGACTTCTTTGAAAGATTTTCATATCAGAACTTTTGTAAGTTTTATAATGAACCAGAAGATCCTTTAGTTAAGGATGGAGAGGAACTGGAAAATGTTTATGACACAAGAATTGAGTTGCCTTTCAAGCAATGCAAAAAATGCGCACAGCAGTTAGTTGATTGTATCTATGGCATAGATAAGTTTAAAAGGATATCATCGCTTTTGAAAATAAACGATAAGAATATCAAGATAGTCACTGATGATTTGGGAGGTAATTACCTTAGATATATTTTCCCGAGAACTTCATCTGATTCATATAATGATGAGTCTAGAGTGTTTTTGGAAAAAGAATACGAGATACCAGTTGATGATAGTTTAGAAACCTGCAGATTATCTAATCAATGGGTTAGCACGGAATTGAATGAAGCAACATCAAGCGGTCTTTCGCTTATAGCTTTAATTAGTATTATTAATGCCAATTACTCAGATGTTATAAAGATTTATGAAGAAGACGGTAAGTGGTATTTAGACATACTCATGAGGGAATTTAAGCTAGAGGAATTACCAAATTGTTTTGATAGTGATTTCGCACAGCGTTATATCAGTTCATTAATTGCAAAACCATTTGTAATTCTTACTGGTAATAGTGGTACTGGCAAAACGAGAATTGCAAAGCAGATATCGCAGTATCTTGAGAAAGATGTTGATGGAAAAAGAAATTGGTTAATCGTTCCAGTTGGGGCGGATTGGACGGATAATACTAAAATGCTTGGTTTCTATAACCCATTGGAAGAGAGATATGTTTCTACACCGACACTGGATTTTATACTCCAGGCGAGTGAGAATGTGAGCATTCCACATTTCTTAATTCTTGATGAAATGAATCTGTCTCATGTAGAAAGATATTTTTCGGATTTCTTAAGTGCGATGGAATCAGATGAGGAAATACCTCTTTATAAGAAGCCGGTTCAAAAGGGGGATACAGAAGATTCCAAAGACGTGATTCCTGAAAAGATTCGTCTTCCTAAGAACTTATTTGTAACAGGAACAGTGAATATAGATGAGACAACATATATGTTTAGTCCTAAAGTGTTGGATCGTTCGAATGTTGTTGAATTTAAGCCGAAAAAGGATGATGTTCTTAAGCTAATGACAGGAGCCACTGATGTCAACAAAGTTGAAACGGCTGATTTTGGAGTGGCTGAAGGATTTGCGGTTCTTGCATCGGAAATCAGAAATGGCGTTTGCAATGTTGATGCGGATGTACTTGATCAGATTAAATTATTCCTCGATGGTATTTATGATGAGTTACAGGAAAGCGGGTTTGAATTTGCTTATCGTACTGTCAAGGAAATCCGTCAGTATTTTGCAGCAGCATGTGAGTTGCAGAAGGAAGGGTTTAGTCTTACAAGGACTATGGATGAGCAGATAGTTCAGAAGATTCTTCCAAAGATTTATGGTGATAGAAAGCAGATAGGAGAGCTGTTAAATACTCTCGAAACTAAATGCAAAAACGGAGTTGGAGAGTCTTCAGAAGAGATGACTTTATCATTGAAGAAGATAGAGCAGATGAAGAAAAGACTTGATAAATATCAGTATGCAAGCTTTATGTAAGAAGGTGTTTTAATGGGCATAGCAGCAGTTTCATTTAAAGATAAAAATGGAATAGAGATAGTGATTTATCCGCAGGGCGAGTGGGATACTATTGATTTTAACGTAGCTAATGAAGAAGAAGGCACAGATATGATTGCCTATGAAGAAAAAGAAGCTGCGTCTAAAGCTGCGCTCTCAAAGCTTGATATTGCAACTTCAGTGGATGGACAGAAAATATTAAGACTACGTGAAACAGCTACTTATACATGTAGATTAAAGGGTGATATTCAAGCTGGTTCGGAACAGATTTGTAAGAATCTCAGTTTCCCAAATGAGAATAACAATAAATTTCTCAAAGTAACCAGAGATAGAGATGCATTATCCTTTAGATTTATTAACTATCTGGGAAGAACACATTTAAAAAATTCTTTAGATGAAACTGTAGTCGATTTTGAAATAGTACCTCAGAAGATGAATTATGAAGAGGACTATATTGAGTTGACTAAAAAGATCGCCGAAGAGTGTGCAGAAATCTTACTGGAGTATTCAGGTGTTACATCAAACAGATTTGATACATCTGATACCAATAGTGCCAAAACACTTTTGGAGCAGTTTATTTTTTTGAGGAAATTCTGTTACTCACATAACTTACAGGCTCTTTTCGGACATATAAAGCGTAATCCGGATAGAATGCTTATGAAGGATGAAGTCCTTAAGCCAATTGGACAGGGCTCTCCAAGTGCAAGCTTTTATTCCAGCCCTTTTTCTCATAGTAGAGGCTGGCAGATGGTAAATGGAAAGCCTATGCCTCAGGAAGTTGCTGTGACGAGAAAGTATGACAGTCTTGATACAGTTGCAAACCGTTTTGTGAAGTTTGCTTTGAAAAAATTTAACTTGATATGTAGAGAACTCTGTTCAAGTCTTGACGCCGCAAAAAGAAAAAATGCAGGACAGAATATGTATACGGAGTGCTATCGGGAGGCTTTAGAGATTCAAAGAATTACTGATGACATTTTGAGAGATCATTTCTTTGATGATGTAAGAGAACTTACGATTATGCCACAGAATAATCAGGTACTTGAAAAGAGAGAAGGATATAGACAAATCTTCTATGCAGCAGCTATGGTTGATCTTGCTCTTCAATTGAATTGGGAGGGTGAGCAGGTGGCTTATAGCGGCGAATCTAAAAATACGGCATTGCTGTATGAGTATTGGCTGTTTTTTGAGCTTAGAAAAATTATAAGTTCAATCGAGAATTGCCAATGCATACAGGCTTCTGAAAAGCCGTTCATCAATACTGACAATGGTCTAACTATTTCATTAAGCGAAGGTCAGACTTCTTGTCAGGCATTTCTTCTCCCTGATTTGGGTACAAGAGTGAATCTGTATTATAACAGGACCTTTTCAAGGGAAGAGTTTTCCAATACAAAATATGCAGGATCATATTCAAGACCATTTAGACCGGATTACACGCTGGAAGTGTATCCTTCGGATTATCTTAAACCTGAAGATGCCATCAGAGAAGGTGCGGTAAGCTACATTCATTTTGATGCAAAGTACAGGATAACGGATCTAAGATCTTTTATCGGACCTGATGAAAATGAAATGACTGAGGAGCAGATAAAGGAAGAAGTTGAAAATGATAAACAGGATAGCGTAACGAATACATACAAGCGAGGAGATCTTCTGAAAATGCATACATACAATGATGCAATTAGAAGAACTGTAGGAAGTTACGTCCTGTATCCTGGAGATTTTGATTCAAAGACAAAGAATTACAGACTCTTTGAGGAGGTTCTTCCAGGAGTAGGTGCTTTTGCAATCAAACCAAGTATTCAGACGGACAGTGAAAATGTATTGAAGGATTTTATATATGAAATCATTGAAGCACGTAGCAGAAAATACAGCAGACTTAACCGTATGTTGTCTTATAGCAACCTTGTACTTGGTGAACCTGTGATTAGTACGTTAGATAAAAGAACTACAGGTAAGGAAAAGGACAATAAGAATATCCATAATGATTTGTGTGTTATCGGTTATTTGAGACATGATTATTATGAGTTACTGAGCAGAGAAGACCTTTTATCTGAAGGCAGGACGTTTGTCTTTTATTACTATGCTATTAAGGGTGAATCAGTGTATTCACATCATGAAGATATAGGAAAAGCAAAGTATATTCGCTTTTATCAGAATGATATTAATGCTACGGGTAGATATGAAATAGAGCCGCTTAAAGGAATCATAAAATCAAGAGAATTGGTTTCAAAAAAGCAGCTTGATGATTTACTGACAGAGAGTGGTTCTAACGATGGTAAAGAAAGATCCGCAGATTTTTATTATGTTCTTAAGGTGGAGATAGTAAGCTGCACTGAGCCAAAGATTAGCTGTAATAATAGTGATTTGAATGGCGTGAATGGAAATGATACATTCAGTCCGCATTCACCTAAGGTTGTAACTGAAGATTGGTTATTAGTGAAATCTTGAAAGATGGTGAAGTAATATGAGCGATAAGCTTACACCGGAAAAAAGAAGCTGGAATATGAGCCGGATTAAGGGCAAGGATACAAAAATTGAGGTGGAAGTCAGAAAATATCTGTTTTCAAAAGGATATCGCTTCAGAAAGAATGATAAAAGATATCCTGGTAAGCCGGATATTGTCCTACCAAAGTATCATGTGGCTATATTTGTTCATGGCTGCTTTTGGCATCGGCATGAAGGATGTAAAGATGCGACAACACCAAAAACGAGAACGGAATTTTGGCTTGAGAAGTTTGATAAAAATGTCAAAAACGACCAGATAAAACAGGAAAAGCTTAGGAAGCTTGGGTGGAAGGTAATTGTTATCTGGGAGTGTGAGATAAAGAAGGATTTGATTAAGACTATGGAATGGTTGGAGCAAGAAATAGAATATCATGATATTGAAGGGAGATTGAGATAGATGGGCTTGATAGCACCGATTAGCGCAATATATTCATGGGAGGGTTATAAATATCAGGGCAATATAGCGCTGTATGTCACACTTTCTTATATAAAGGATATTTTGTCAAAACAAGAGACACTAGATGACTATGAAGTTCAAATTGAAGGAGAGGAAGATTTTGCTTTACTGAAGAATGGCCAATACAAGTCTTTGCATCAGGTGAAGCTGGGGGCAGTTAATCTTGATGATAAAGATAAATTTGCTTTTATCGCTGAAATTATTCAAAATGACGCAGAAATGGGTTATTTTCATGTCAATTCAAATAAGCATATTCCAAGTGACTTTTTAGAAAAGGCGTATTCGGTTATTTCGAATTTGAATATTGAATTTCAAAAAGATGTTGTTTCAAAAGGTGATTTAAATGCGTCAGATAATCCTGATGATTATATTGTATTGGAATCTGTTACAGCTAATACTGTGAAGGCTTCGAAATATAGCATTATTAAATATAATACAAGAGGAAAAAAAGATAGGAATTCTGTTGAGAATGCTATTGAAAGTATACGGAACGAGCTTCAGCAACATGTGAATGAGATAGAAAATAGAAAACACATTTATTTATCCGCTAATCCGGATGGTGTTGAAGACCGGTGTTTTGTTGAAGAATGGCCAATAAAATTTGATGATATAAAAGAGGTAAAAAAACAAGGTGTTCAGCTAATTAAAGATATACTTGCTATGGTGCATCCCGAGTGGACATATGCGGATGATAAATATTGTGGTTTCTTGTATGAACAGGGGTTAGGCCTTATAGAACAGTATGTGACAGATTTTTTTATTCAAAAGAACAAGAATGATAGATGCATTATCTCATTTAGTGAATTTTATGGATTAATAGTTAAAGAATACTATAGCAATTATGACGATAACAAAGAGTTTAAGTATTTTCTAGTGCTGAACAAAATAGATGAGGTATTTATAAAGTTTAGAGAAAATAATTGTAATCAAAATAATTGTGAACAGTGTGCAAATGCAGAAACCTGTAATCTGTTGAAACAACTTACAGAATTGTCAGATAGGGAGATTGAAGAACAGCATAGCTTAGTTTTTAATCTTCTTTTGCAAGAACCAACAGAGAGTATTAATAATCTTCCAAGTGATGAAACAATCGAAACACAATTGGTTGAACTGTTAAAGGATTTGTCTGTCTTAACATTGAATGAGAAAAATATAATTACGGCTTCATTGAATAAAGAGTTTTATTGGTTATCACTTGATGATAGTCGTAAAAAAGAAAAACTTAGAGAAAAAATACAAAAAGGAATAAGAGAAAATCCAGATAAATCGTTCCTTTATGAGTGCGATACTTTAATTACTGGTCGTCTAAATGATGAGACATTTAAGATAGACGGTTCCAATGTGAATATACTGGAAAGAAATCAGCTGGAAGAAATAAGGCATATTGTTTCTAGCAATATAGAAGATGAAAAGGCTGATTGTAATAAACCTAAAATAATACGCTTGGTTGATGCTGAGCAGGCAAAAGAGGAATTACTGTAATGAGAGAGTTAATACAACAGATTTTTAAAGCATATGGATTTGGTGAAAAGTGGCAAGATGACAGTATTGAATTTTATGCTGCTGAATCAGAAGATAAGACAAGCTTTTTTCTGATTGATTATATCGAAGCAACTGGCGAAGGCATAACAGATGTAGAAATGCTAACAATGTTAAAGCAGCTTGAAAAAGATTATATTGATGAGAATACAAATGGAAAGGGTGTAAAAAGAAAAATTCAGGAGTTGTTTGTGAATGATAATGCAAGTATAGCTGCACAAATCGACAAAAACACATCTGCAATTTATCCGATCAAATTGGAATCATTAAATAATTTGGATAAGTATAGGAATCTAATATATTCGGTTGAAGAGTCACCTCACTATTTTAGAAGATTTGTTTTACCCTATACTGACAAGCAGGTGGACGAACTAAAAATAATTATTTCTGACTATCCAGAGAAAAACATAGTGAATATATTGAGTGAAATTGCTAATCAGGAAGAAGCGTATTATGAACTTGCAGGACATCGGAACTTGGATAATGCTTACGAATTAGTTATAAGATTATTTTCTAAAATACCTTTTTTGCAATATAATTTTGTCGCGCAGCAAAAGCCGATGGCAGTTGAGAAGCGTATTGAGTCAGAAATGGACGCTGAATTTCTTAAATATCATACTTTGATTAGCAAGAACTGTGTGGATATAGACGAATATATAAAAGTTTTAAACTTGCCTGAAGATGATGCTGCTATTGAGGCTGAGATGAAAAAGAGACTGGAAAAGAGGGGATAAGATGCAGTATAAAGTAAAGTCTGTCAGACTTAAGAATTTTAAGTGCTTTGATGGTTCAAAGTATTACGAATTTGTTTTAGATGATACAAAGAATCCTATTATTCTCACAGGTCCGAATGGATTTGGAAAAACAACATTTTTTGACGCAATTGAATTGGTCTTTTCTAATAAAATAACTAGGTTCAATGAGGCTATTGAAAAAGGAAATACTGATCTGCAAAAAAATGTGTTACTGAATGAAGCAGATTCTGATGGCTATATAGTTTGCACTTTAATAAATGAAAAACGTGAGTGCTTGTCTTTGATTGCAAGAATAGATCATGGAATGCACAAGGTCAATTATTCGGATTCTATAACGTATGGAATGATAAATGAGAGTATCTCCACTGAAAATTTGGATGTATGTATTAGAGAATATTCAGATTGGAGAAAAAGTATATCTGAGTTTGATGTACTAAAGTATTCTAAAGAGAATTTTGCTGTTTATTATTATGTATCTCAAGCTGAATCTGTACATTTTTTGAAGCAGTCTATAACTCAACGAAAGGATGCAATGAATGCGTTACTTGACCTGGGAGATGTGGATAATTGGGTAAAATTTCTTCAGGATAAATTAATTGGAAAAACTGCATCTTCCTCTAATGTTGTAATAAATGAAGAAATTAAATCATTAGATGTCAAGATAAATGAAGATATCGATCAGCTTAGGGTGGTTGGTGCTATTGATGAATCTGGTTGCGAATTTGAATTTTTTAACATTATAAATCTTGGAGATATGGATAGTGCTCCACTTTGGGATTCCGAAAAACTTGAAGAGGTCGATATATCAGAACTTGAACGTGGAGTAAGGGACATTGATAGAATTTCACATTTGGTCAAAGACTATGAAGACTATAAGAATCATTTGTGGAACAAGAAGCTTGAAGCTGCAATGGTTAACGGGGTAGAAGATTGTTTATTAAGCCGTGATTATGTGAAGGATAAAAAAATAGATATTGGTGGTATTAAGCATATTATAGAGTCGAAGAATCGAGTAATAACGATTTTTAATAATAGCGCTTTCTTAAGAAGTAAAGAGATTGTTCCAAGTGATTATAGTGCGGATGGAATGAGGAAACTAAAGCAGTTATTTCCAGAAAGCGTTCGCTTCGATATTGAAGATGTACAAAGTATGTGCACAAATCTGATTGAAATGAGTAAAACTCTTTCTTCTAAACAGGCAGTAATAAAGAAGATGGAAAGTGCCAGAATTGCATTGTACGAAGCAAATGAGGAATTCGATGAAAATACAGACAAATGTCCGTACTGTGGTCAGCAGTATGGGGAATCAATAAAATTGAAGGAGGCATATGAAGCAGCTCATGCTCTTTTAGAAAAAGAAAATGGAGAGGAATTAAAGAAATATAATGAACTGGTAAAACAGTTGGAGGAAGCTGTTAAGGAATCCCAAAATGCTTTGAATAAAGAAATTGGGGCTCTTAATGATTCTGATGTAAGTGTTATTTTAGATGAAGTAAGGCGATTATCTTCCTTTGTTTCTGACAAGAAGAGGGTAGAAAATGTTGAAATGCTTATTCCATTGATCAGAGGGGATAAAGCTTTTGATGACATGGGAAAACAGGAACAAAAAAATGAATTACAAAGGATGTTTATAGAAGCTAAGAGAGTTTTCTCGAATGAAGATTTCACAAATAATCTTTCTTTGTACGCCTATGATTCTTTATTAGAAGAATATCCTGATATAGAGTGGACGGAGCAAAATCTATTGCAGGATGAAAAAATGGTTGATAACAAGAAAGGCTATATTAAAGCTGCAATAAATTCAAAGAAGAATGAAAAAGCCAATGAAATTAAAGCTCGCATTAAGAAAAACATTAGAAGATGGAAAGCTTTAAAGGCGATAAGAGAAGATTTGAAGAATATACAGAAGTTATATTCTGATGCAATCGAATCTTATAAGAATCAGATTTTGAAGAGACTGAGAGTGCCATTATTAATCTATACTGGAAAGATTTTGCAGGATTATCAGAATGGTTTAGGCGTATTTATCAGTAAAGATGAGATGCGATTTGTGACAAATGGGGATGTGAAGCACGATATCCTTAATACGTTCAGTTCGGGACAATTATCGGGATTTGTTTTGGCGTTCCTTTTTTCTATGAATAAGCAATATGTAAAAGAATCAGAAGATGATCTTGGATTTATTCTTATAGATGATCCGGTTCAAACAATGGATGATATTAATATTTCGTCAATGATAGAAGTACTTCGTAATGATTTTAAGGATAGACAGATTATCTTATCAACTCATGAAACAGATAAGGAAAATTACATTTTGTATAAGTTCTTTAAATACAATAGAATTGGACAATCTTTTAATGTTAAAGATCAATTGTATGGTGTATAAGCCTTATAGGCATTGCGAGTTGGTTGATTTATGCATTGATATAGCAAGAAAATAAAGCGACTTATTTATAATGTGTAAAGTGAAGGTGATGATTTGGAGGGAAAAAGAATTTACAAAACAATTTCAGAATTATGTTTTTGGGATTGCAGAACGCAATTAAAGAATATTTAGAACATGTCTGCTATACTGGAAAAATAGATGAAGTAGAAGCTTATTTGGTTGCATCTATTCATGCGTTAATGGATTATGCAGATAGATTCTTAGAGAATGATGAGAGTATTTTAGCGTGCCGCTATGTAAACAATACAATCAAACATGCAGGAGGATTTGTAACTCATAAGGAAATAACTGGAGGTTTGACTTTTCCTATGTTCTTTCCTTCAGAATTCAAGGAAATAAAATTTATATGGAAAAATAATGCAGGTTTAGAATGCCGTTATATCAATCAGAAAGAGGCTTACATACATTATTTTTCTGGTAAAGAATTACTTGAGACGTTGAATCCCTTAGCGGATATGATTGAGAACGGGATTGAAAATAAATTGTGTAAGTGATTTTTTATGGTGATTGTATTATGACGGTGTATATGAGGACTTTATTATGAGAACCAGTTGGAAAGAAAAGAGGTAAGAAGTGATTATTTCTAATGAGCTTTTAAAAGCATTGAAAGCTTTATTTAGGGAAATTTCATAGATGAAGAGACTGTGGGACGGGTTTTGGCTGCTCCGCAGTTTTCTGCCGTATCAAAATCTTCTAGACGCATGGAAAACAAGCTTTTAATGGTTCCGGACTTCTTAAGAAAAGAAGCGGTTGATAATGAACAAGCCGATTATATGCTTTCGCCAGATTCCGCAGCATTTATGGAACCAGAGAAGATAGGTCCACTTGAAAAATCTGATTGATAATCTGGATGAGCCTTTTTCTGAGATTTTACTGAAGCTTATTGATACCAAGGATATGACGGATGTTGCTGTCTATAAAAGAGCCGGAATCGACAGAAGGCTTTTTGCCAAGATCAGAAAAGGTCAGGGATATATCCCAAGAAAGAAGACAGTAATTGTGAATAGTCTGGGCGGTATTACACCATCTGTCCGGTCATAGGATACCGCAATTCCGGAACTGGGAAACCGCTATTTGATTTTTTCCATATACAGGCGGTCCGGTAAAGCCTGCATTCGCACCGCAGGAGCGGCTGGGGCTTGACAGGACAGCCCTGTATATGTTTGTTAAGCAATCAAGCGGTTTTAAGGTAGCTTATACCGCTCGGTGAATCGGTATCCATTTAGCCGGATTCTTGGTATTGAGGCGCCGGAATATTCAAATTGCCTTGTCAATTGGCCTGCAACTTTCATTTGAGGAAGCAGAGAGTCTGATGAAGAGTGCCGGATATGCTTTTTCTCACAGCAGAAAAGCAGATGTGACTGTAGAATATTTTTTTAGAAATGAGATTTACGATATAGATACGATTAATGAAGTACTGTACTGGTATGATCAGCCGTTATTGGGCTCGATTGAGGAGAAGTTAGAATGAAAAGTCAATAACATCTAATAGGAGAGATAGAAGCGTGATAGATTATGAACGATTTATGAGACAACAACTAAAAAAGCTTAATCCTGTTCAACAAGTGGCGTATTCTTTGATTAAAGGAGATGCCAGATTTATATTTACGTTGATAGACATATCTAAGGAGCCATCGAAGGCAGATAATAACTATATGATGATGAGTCAGCCATATATCGGATTGTTTGCGAATGGCGCAGAACAGTGGGGGCGAAAGGTTGGATTACGTTTTGTACCAAACTTTAGCACAGAAGAGAACACATATTATTCATTGCTTAGACAAGGGCATAAATTATTAGATAAAACGTATAAAGAGTACAGACTTCAGCTTATGGATACTTTGAAGCAATCTGATGATTACTTCTATTCTATAAGGACTCCTTTGTCTATAGCGACGAACGTGTACTATAATGTTGGAACCGATATATGTCATGGTGAATATTGTGGAAACACAATATTGTGCGGTATTTATATGCCATTCAAAGGGTTTGATAATAGTATGGGTCCCAAAATAAGAGATATGAGTGTTGTTACAGGAAAGTTGGCCAGTTTTTTTTGCTTAGGGAAACCATATGTATATGAATATGATCACCTTTGCGAATTATCATCTCCTGACTATCATTTTTTCAATAATTGTCCGTTGAAATTAAATAATGAAGTTGGGTTCGTTTTATTTTCTATTTTGTGTAGCATAAACTATTGTATAGTATTTGTGGAAAAATATATCACGGAGGAAATTCCACAAAAATTTAAGTTCTGTTATTTGATGTACTATTACCTTTGTGATTTTATTTTAGATTTAAACAAGGAAACCGGCTTGAATCTGTTTTTGAATTCTGATTTAAAGAACAGAGAATTGCGTAATTGTTTGGCTCATTATGGGTTGGGTCAATATATTAAGAATTCTGATATAGTTCAATCTGATGTATTAAAGGGACTTACTATTAAAGCCTTTAAGAAAGATTATTTTGAGGCGAAGGAAGAATTATATAAGTTTATGAATGAACTTGTAGATCAAATAAAGAGGATTATCTTTTAGCTGTGATGGAATTAGTTCAACTGTGCTCAACTGTTGTTGATTGGTTTTCAATTGCTTTCAATTGGCTGACTGTCCTTATTAAGGGACAGTCTTTTTGCTACAATTAGAATCATAAAAGGGGGAGTGCACGATTTTCGCGGCTTGTCGACCATTGCAAACTTTTTGTAGATTGTTATTGCAAACACATGTTCGAAGTATTATACTTTTAATCAGGAAGTAACGAAAGCAGATTGCTTCCCTTAGAAAGGAGCGGCGTATGAGACACAAATCTACAGAGCTTATGGGTACTATTAAGACATTTGTAGAAGAATACTACAAGAATTATCGCCACTCACCGTCTACAACAGAGATTGCAGATGCGATCGGTATTGCCAGAGGAACTGCATATAAGTACCTAGTAGCCATGAATGAGAATGGCATGATCAGATATGATGGCCAGCAGATATCTACTGAACAGACCGAGAAGGTTCAGACAGAGTTTACAAGTGTGGCACTACTTGGTGCTGTTTCCTGCGGCGTTCCTACGCTGGAGGAAGAGTATATAGAGGAATATGTGTCATTGCCTGCCTCGATGTTTTTCCGAATGAGAGATATCAACCTTGATAGTCAAAGGAGGCGTGATGTTGGTGAGTTTTGCGGAGGAAAAAACTGGGGAATGTGTGTTATGTTGCCACAGATGTGGGGCATTTCTTATGGAGTCAGCTAGTACAACTTCGTATATGGTTTGCCCAGAATGCGGTGCCCGCCTTGTTGTGTGCGTGAAGAAAAGCAAGGTATCCGTATTTGATGATACTAGATCTGAGGAGGAGCTTGCTGCAAGACTTCATCTTGAGGGAAAGTCTGCAATTTCCAATTATGAGAACAACAGCAGAGGTGTTTCAGCTGAGATGCTTACCCAGCTGAGCCGCCTGTTTCATGTATCTGCTGATTATATATTAAACGGTGACTCGCCGGATAATCTTGATCCTATTGTTAATGAAGCAATAGAGATTCTAAACAATCTGAAGACTGAAAAGTCGGAGCAGTCTGCTCTTGCAATGCTCAGACAGATTCAGATTCTTGAGAGTTAAGGTTCACAGTTTGTGTACCATTTGTACACGACCGCGTTAACGATTCCAAAGGCTAATCCAATTAGAATTGTATATGTAAAGAAGTTACGAAGCAGCGCGCAGCTTTAGTGACATCAATCGGACTTTTAAGGAGGATCAGATGGAAACTAAGGCAACTATTATTAGAAAATATGCAGAGGCAACACTTGAAACCAAGGTGGATATAATCTGCAAGTATTATCCTCAGATAGATGGAATCATTAATGCACGTATAGCAGCTATGAAATACATCATCTGGGAAGAGAAAGAAAAGAATAGAAGAGTCGATTATGGTGAGTTGGGTGTTAGAGTTCAATCCAGAAATGGTTACAGTGATCCAACCGGCAACGAAGCATCTTTTCGTGCAAATTTGGAAAGTGCAATCAGAAAGTGCGATTTTTCGGGAGATATTCTAGAGGGAATTGATAACTCTGAGAAGATCATTGAAGAAGCTTATATTCTTAAGGATATGATGGAAATACAGCATCTATATGAACTACAGGTTGATTGCCGTGTAAGTGAGGAACGCAATTTATTTCAAAAGTATTTGAACCAAGAAATGAATCTCACAGATATAGCTTCAAGTTGTGGGATTGAGTATCACTCAGCAGTAAAGAAGATTACTAAGATTCGCAAATCTGTTAAGCAGGAAATAACTGAGATTTTAGAAGTGGCTTCGTGTCATGTCGGCACAAAGTAAGGAGGGGTGGTTGTGGATAAAAAAGATAAACTCCTCCGTTACTCCATACAAGTTAGTTATTTAGGAATATTACTTCGCGAGTGACTTTTAACAGATGAAGAGTATGAAAAATGTATGAGTTCTCTCAAAGGCGACTACGGAATAGTATCTGACATACTTGTGGATTAGTGGGCTATTGGTAGAATTCAATATAGGAGGTTCAGAACATGGAAAATGAAGTAAGTATTATACGTGCGAAGACTTCTCTGGAAGATCGCAGAATGCGAGGTAAAGAAATTGTTCGTAAAAGGGTAGCAGCTTATTGTCGTGTAAGTACTGATGGGGAAGAACAGCTTAATAGTTTTAGTTCTCAGGTAAAGTATTACACAGAGCTGATTGAAAAAGAATCGGATTGGATGATGGCTGGAGTATATGCAGATGAAGCTATTACAGGAACTCAGGTTTCTAAGCGTGAAGGTTTTCAAAAAATGATAAATGCATGTCTGGACGGGGAGGTTGATATGGTTATTACCAAATCAATCTCCCGATTTGCTAGAAATACCTTAGATACCTTGAAGTATGTGAGAACTCTGAAAGAGAAAAATATTGCAGCCTTTTTTGAGGATGAAAAGATTAATACATTATCTATGGATGGTGAGTTGCTGCTTGTGGTTTTAAGCTCAGTGGCTCAGCAGGAAGTAGAGAATATTTCAAATAATGTAAAAAAAGGCCTGGCAATGAAGATGTCTAGAGGAGAAATCGTTGGATTTGTTGGTGCTCTTGGTTATGACTACGATCCTGCAACCAAAACCATGACAGTTAATCAGGAAGAGGCAAAGATTGTTCAATACATTTTTAATAGATATGTCTCTGGGGCAGGCTCATCTACTATTGCTCGTGAACTTGAAGAAATGGGAGTTCCCAATCCTTCCGGTTCTAAAAAATGGCATCAGACAACTGTTGCAGGTATTATTCGTAATGAAAAATATGTTGGGGATTTGCTACAAGGTAAGACATTTACAGTAGATTCTATATTACACAGAAGACTGGATAACTTAGGAGAGTCTGATAAGTATCTGCTGAAAGATCATCATGAAGCCATTGTTAGTAGGGAGGTATTTGATAAGGCACAGGAGATTCTTGCTAAAAGAGGTAAATGCCGCTCGAATGCCAGATTGAGAAAAGATGAGTATAGGACTCTTTATACCAATAAGTATGCATTCAGACTGTAAGTGTAGATGCGGTTATTGTGGCGCAACTTTGACAAGAAGAACTTGGCATGGAGGGAAATATCGAAAAACGATATAGCTTTGTATCACAGCTTCAAAGACAGGTAAAAAGAATTGTCCTAATTGTAAAGCAATTCCTGAAGAGGCTCTGATGAGCGCTTTTGTTGAATCATATAATATTATGACTCGTGATCATAAAGATGTATTGGATGAGTTTTTATCAAGGGTTGAGTCGACGCTTAGTGATAGTGATGTTAGTAAGCGCATCGAGAAGGAAAAAGATAAACTCAAAGATATCAGTTACAAGCTCAATAATCTGCTAGATATGCATCTTGAAGGAAAAATCGATTTTGAAACCTTTGAGAAGAAGAGAGATACCCTGCAGAATCAGCTCAGTGAAAAGAAGATTGAGATTGCAGCTTTAGAAGACATAGGAAATTCTAAACTTGATTTAGAGGATCGTATTTCATTCATGCGTGAAAAATTGGAGACAGAGACTACCATAAAAGAATTTGATCGTCAAGTATTTGAAAGCATAGTGGATTATGTCATTGTGGGAGGTTATAATGAAGAAGGAAATGCTGATCCGTCGATGATAACGTTTGTTTATCGGACCGGATTCAAGGATCGTAAAGATGCTAATCACTTTAAGCTCGAAAGACTTAATGCAGCCAAGAAGAAAACCGGTTCTGACAGTCATACCAAAGAGGTTTGCCAGAGTGATGATACATCTTCTAATAGTTCTTTAAGTCATTCTGGTTTGCAGTCACTTATACCAGACGACTCCAACATTTTGCAGTCAAATACATCACCCGATGCATGCGGAGACGGTTGTCTTACTTTCCAAGGACGCTAAAGGTCCGGTGAACCTTTGCTCAGCGCGGACCGAAGTGGAACGGAGAATGGTCGACAGCAGAAAAGTGAAGGTGGACTTCTCTCTGGAGGATATGGATTTATCTGAATTCAAAGGAAAAGCGACATATGAGTAGATAAAGGCATATGTACTTGAACAGACAGGACTTAAGGTTTCATCACTGTATATCGCACAGATTAAGAAGAAGTGTGGACTGGATGTCCTTTTTACTGATATGGAAGTGTTCAATGGACAAGGTAATGATACTGAGAGATATTAAGACTGATAGGAATGATATCTATCTTATCTATTGTTACTTGTTCTGATTTCTCCATTCCCGTGGGGAGACACCATAAATATTTTTAAATGCACGGGAAAAATGAAGCTGATTTTCGTATCCGACAGCAGAGCCGACATCTGCAATGGATAAGGAAGTCAGCTTTAATAATTCCGTAGCCTTTACCATGCGGTAGTTTATAAGAAATTCCTGCGGGGAGCGGCCGATCGAGTTGCGGAAGATTTTTCCGAAATAACTCCGGTTGATGCCACATACCGCAGCGATATCTTCAATCGAAATATTATTCTGAAAATTCTGTTCCATATAATTGATCGCTTCTTTTATATAATAATCACTCATGCGTCCGCTGGAGACCAGCTTTGTCGATTGTGCCGACTGTAGCAGATAATCCAAAAACAGATACAGATGCCCAATCAGATGGAAGGAGGATTCCTGCGGATGATTGACGATATAAAGCATTTCATCGGCAAGCTTTTCCCGTAATTCTTTGGAGTGTGAATGATAAATGGGCGCGTCTTTGCACAAATCTGTGACACTTAAAGCCTCTTTTACACGTAAGCCGTCAAATTCGATCCACATATATTCCCATGGAAGCTGTTCATCGGCAATGTAAGTATTGATCTGCCCCGGGAAAATCATAAATCCCTGTCCGCTTTTTACGGAATAGGTCTGTGTATCCCCGTTTGCATTGTCTGCCATGAGAGTTCCGGTTCCGGAAAGAATGTAGTGAAACAGGTAGTGGTTGCGTGTTGCAGGCCCGAATGAATGGCCGGGATCACACTGTTCATATCCAAACTGATACATGCACAGATCGATAAAATTTTCATTTGGAAAAATATTAAAAAATGTATTACTCATAAAACACTCCGTATATACCAAAATGTGATATTTGTATCTATTATAGCACAAAATATTGCATTTGGGTATAAAATTAAAAAAAAACTGGTATTTAAGGATGCATAAAGGTATGTTATAATCAGATTATCAAAAAGGTAAGCGGATATATTTAAGAAAAGGAGAGAAGAATATGGCAAAAAGAAGTATTTTCCGTAGTGTTGCGGCTGTGCTCGCATTTGGCATGTGCATGACGGGGCTAGCCGGATGCGGAAGTGAAAAAAGGGCAGACGGGAAAACCGAAATCGAAGTGGTTTCCTACAAACCGGAAGCAGTTAAGGCATTTGAAAAGATTGAAAAGCGGTTCAATGAAACACATGATGACATCCATCTGACGATTTCATCTCCAAACGAAGCAATGACCATTTTAAAGACACGTTTTATCCGGGAGGATTATCCGGATATCATCGCAATCGGAGGAGACATCAACTATTCCAACTTTTTAGATGCAGATCTGTTTGATGATATTTCCGATCTGGATGAAGTCCAGACCGTAAAACAGGCATATCTGGATATGGATAAGGAACTGGAGTTTATTCCAAAGGATGGCACGTATGCACTTCCATATGTGGCAAACGCGGCAGGAATTTTATATAACAAAGATATGTTTGAGGAAAATGGCTGGAAAGTTCCAACCACCTGGCAGGAATTTACCACACTGTGTGATGAAATAGAACAGAGCGGAACACTTCCGCTGTATCTGGGCTTTAAAGATACCTGGACCTGTCTGGCTCCGTGGAATGCGCTGGCAGTCGGACTTACCGATTCGGATACCTGCAATCAGGTAAATATGGGAAATACCACATTTTCCGATACGTATGGACCGGTAGCAGAAAAGATGCGTGCGCTTTTGGATTACGCAGAAAAAAATCCGTATGCATATGGTTATAACGATGCATGTACAGCATTTGCCCGCGGGGAAGCTGCCATGTATCCGATTGGAAGCTATGCGATCCCGCAGATCAAATCGGTCAATCCGGATATGAATATCGGCTCTTTTACATTTCCTGCAAATGATGAGGAATCAGACAATGTATTAAATTCAGGAATTGATCTGCAGTTTTCCGTAATGAAATCATGCAAAAATAAAGAGGCTGCATATGAAGTTTTAAAATATCTGTATGACGATGAGACCATTCAGATTTATCTGGATGATCAGGGCGGAATTGCCTGCAAAGACGGGGATTTTGCAATTCCGGAAACACTCGAGGATATGCGTCCTTACATTGAAAACAACCGCATGGCAGATTATCAGGATCACCATTATCCGAGTGAGATGAGTGTGGATGCCATGATCCAGACGTTCCTGCTGGATACAAGCGACAATGCACAGGAAAAGTTTTTGACAAAATTTGATTCCGACTGGAAGCGCTATAACCGGGATCTGATTCGGAAAGTGCAGGATTATCAGAAAGAACAGGAGGATGCACAATGAAAAAGAAAATGTCAAACAGGGACAAAACATTCTGGGCGGTTATCATACCGGTTGTGATCTTATTTTTTGCATTCAATACACTTCCAATGATCAAAGGTGTGATTTACAGCTTTACCAATTATAAAGGATACGGAACTTACGATTATGTCGGGTTCCGGAACTATGCAGATCTGTTTACGGATTCCCGCGTGGGAAAAAGCTATTTGTTTACGTTTAAATATGCACTGGCAGGAACGATACTGGTAAATGTGCTAAGTCTGATCATGGCAGTTGGATTAAACAGTGCAATCCGTTTTAAAAGTGCACTGCGCGGTATTTATTTTGTACCGAATATTTTAGGAGGACTTGTCATCGGCTATATTTTCAGTTTTATTTTTACTTACATTCTTCCAACTGTGGGAAATGTGTTCCATATTGGATTTTTACAGAACAGTATTCTTGCAAGTGAAAAATACGCATGGATTGGTGTGCTGATTGTTGGTGTATGGCAGGCAGTTGCCATGAATACCATCATCTATATTTCCGGTCTGCAGACTGTACCGGAGGAAATCTACGAGGCGAGCATGCTTGACGGAGCCAGTAAATGGAAGCAGTTCTGGAAAGTAACATTTCCACTGGTGATGCCGTTTGTGACGATCAATCTGGTACTGAGCACAAAGAATTTCCTCATGGTATTCGACCAGATCATGTCATTGACCAAGGGAGGTCCGGCACAGAGCACCGAATCCATCTCTTACCTGATTTATAAAAATGGTATGGATGGCGGACAGTTTGGATTCCAGAGTGCAAATGCAGTCATTTTCTTTATTGTGATCGTGGCGATTTCACTTTTCCAGATGACAGTCATGAATAAGAAGGAGGAGCAGCTATGATGAAAGTAAAACAGAAAACAAACTGGGTACTTACGATTGTTCTGATTTTGGGGACGGTTACGGTATTTTTCCCGCTGTATATGGCAGTGATCATTGCGTTTAAGAAACCGAGTGAGATGACAAACGATGTGGCGGGTGCACTTTCTTTCCCGAAACAGTGGAGTTTTGAAAATTTCCGTCAGGCAATGGAAGTGACCGATTTCTGGCACTCTCTTGGAAACAGTTTACTGATCACACTGGTAACAATCGTACTGGCAATCCTGATCCACTCAATTGCAGGCTATGTGATCGGACGCGGCATGGCAAGAAGAAAAAGTTTCCGATTTATCTATCTGTATATTGTCAGCGGAATGTTTGTTCCGTTTTCCATCTTAATGATGCCTCTGGTAAAGCAGACGGCGCATATGGGACTTGGAAACCGCGCGGGTGTCATTCTGTTGTATCTGGTATTTTATATGCCAATGAACGTCCTTCTTTACAGTGGGTACTTAAAAAATATTCCGATAGCGCTGGAAGAGGCGGCAGATATTGACGGAGCAAGCACATGGACTACTTACTGGAAAGTGGTCTTTCCAATGATGATGCCAATGCATGCAACAGTTGCAATCCTGACAGCTCTTGGAACGTGGAATGATGTTATGACACCGCTTGTGATCATGTCTGGAACCGGACAGAATACGCTGCCGCTTGCACAGCTTAATTTCCAGACACAGTTTGGAACCAATTACAATCTGGCATTTGCTTCCTATATTATGGCACTGATTCCAATCCTTATTTTCTATGTGATTTGTCAGAAACAGATTTTAAACGGTGTGGCAAACGGTGCAGTCAAAGGATAAAAATAAAACGAGGTGACTTCTATGGCAATTATATACAATCCAAATAAAAAAATATTTAACCTGCATACGTTGCATACAACTTATCAGATGCAGGTCGATTCACTGGGATATCTGCTGCATCTGTACTATGGAGCTAAAACAAACAGCTCCATGGATTATGTTTTAACCTATGCAGACCGTGGATTTTCCGGAAATCCTTATGCAGCGGGCATGGACCGCACCTATTCGCTGGATGCGCTGCCACAGGAGTATCCTTCCATTGGAACTGGGGATTACCGCAATATTGCGCTGAATATCAAAAATGAAAAAGGAGTGGAAAGTGCAGATCTGCTTTTTAAAAGTTATGAGATCCGAAGCGGCAAATACCAGTTACAGGGACTTCCGGCTGTCTGGGCAGACAAAGAGGAAGCACAGACACTGGAAATTGTCCTTGCAGACGAAAACGCACAGGTTGAAGTTCATCTGCTGTATGGTGTTTTGGAAGAAAACGATGTCATTACAAGGAGCGTCCAGATTAAAAATACGGGAACTGGGCAGATTACGATCGAAAAGGCAGCGGCAGCCTGTCTGGATTTTGTACAGGGAGATTTTGATGTCCTGCGGTTTTATGGAAAGCATGCCATGGAGCGCAATCTGGAGCGTACGCCGCTGGGGCATGGAACCATTGCGTTTGGCAGCCGCAGGGGAACGTCCAGTCATCAGTATAATCCGGCAGTGATTTTGGCAGAAAAAGGAACAACAGAGACCGCAGGCAGCTGCTATGGAATGCTGTTTGTATACAGCGGAAATTTCTCCTGTGAGGCAGAAAAAGATCAGTTCAACCAGACGCGCCTGCTTCTCGGATTAAATGAAGAACTGTTTTCCTATCCGCTTGCGGAAGGAGAAACCTTCACGGTACCGGAAGTCATTTTGTCTTATTCGGCAGACGGATTGTCTGCACTGTCGCAGCAATATCATAACTGCATCCGCAACCATGTGTGCCGCAGCAAATATGTCCATATGCAGCGCCCGGTGCTGATTAACAGCTGGGAGGCAGCATATTTCGATTTTACGGGAGATACGATCGTGGATCTGGCAAAAGAAGCTGCTTCCCTTGGAATTGATATGGTAGTGATGGATGACGGCTGGTTTGGGAAAAGAAACGATGATAATTCTTCCCTTGGGGACTGGCAGGTCAATGAAAAGAAACTGGGGGGAAGCCTGGCAGAGCTTATTACCCGTGTGCATAATCAGGGGGTGAAATTTGGCATTTGGATTGAGCCGGAGATGGTCAATGAAGACAGCGACCTTTACCGGGCACATCCAGACTGGGCAATTCAGATTCCGGGAAAAAAGCCGGTGCGCTCGAGAAACCAGTTACTGCTTGATTTTTCCAGAAAAGAAGTGCGCGACTGTGTATTTGATCAGATTTGTGCCGTGCTGGATCAGGGAAAAATTGATTATGTCAAGTGGGATATGAACCGCAGTATGGCAGATGTCTATGCCGGAAATCTTTCCTATGATTACGTGCTTGGTGTCTATGATTTTATGGAGCGCCTGTGCAGCCGGTATCCGGATCTTCTGCTTGAGGGATGCAGCGGTGGCGGCGGCAGATTTGACGCAGGAATGCTTTATTATTCCCCACAGATCTGGTGTAGTGACAATACCGATGCAATCAACCGCACAAGGATCCAGTACGGAACGTCGTTTTTCTATCCGGTTTCCGTAATGGGGGCGCACGTTTCAGCGGTGCCGAACCACCAGACCGGACGGGTAACAAGTTTCCACACCCGGGGGGTGACGGCGATGGCTGGAACCTTCGGTTACGAATTAAACCCGGCGCTTTTATCCGATGAGGAAAAACAGCAGATCCGGGAGCAGATTAAAACATACAAGAAGTATGAAACGCTCATTAACGAGGGAACCTACTGGCGGCTGTCCGATCCGTTTATGGATGAAATTGCGGCATGGATGACGGTGTCAGAGGAACAGGATCATGCATTAGTCAGCGCAGTGCGTCTTAGGGCAGAGGCAAATCAGGCAGCCGTTTATGTCCGCCTGCGTGGGTTAAAACCGGATGCCGTGTATCTGGAAGAACAGAGCGGCAGACAGTATTCCGGTGCAGCACTGATGCATGCGGGAATTCCGCTTCCGCCGTTTACCAGAGAATATGAGGCGTATCAGTTTGTTTTTACAGAGCTGAAAGAGGCTGGAGCATTATACGAAAAAGTACAGAAATGGTGTGAGAGGAATACCAAAAATCGCATGGTCATCAGTATTTATGGTGGCTCCGGTTCCGGAAAAACAACACTTGCCACGGCATTGCAGCAGTATTTTTTAAATGACGGCAGGGGCTGTTACCTGCTCTCGGGCGATGATTATCCACACCGGATTCCAAAACGCAACGATGAAGAGCGGCTGCGTGTGTATAAAGAAGCCGGGGAAGACGGACTGCGTGGATATCTCGGGACAAAGAAAGAGATTGACTTCGACCGGATCAATGAAGTGCTTGCGGCATTTCATGAGGGAAAAGATTCAATCACATTGCGGCATATGGGACGGGAAGATGGCGAGATTTCATCGGAAGAAACCGATTTTTCCGGAATATCCGTATTACTTCTGGAGTGGACACACGGAGGCAGTGACGATTTACATGGTGTGGATCTACCCGTCTTTCTGGAAAGTTCCCCGGAGGAGACCAGGGAGCGGCGCATCCGCAGAAACCGCGATGAGAATGCCGCAAGCCCGTTTATCTGTCGCGTGGTAGAACTGGAACAGGAAAAAATTGAAGTGCAGCGCAAAAATGCAGGATTAATCGTGGGAAAGGACGGAAGAGTTTATGAACCATAAACCGATGCTCAATGCATATCCCGACAGCCTTGGAGGAAATCTGGGAGATATCGTAACATTGCTGAAAACTGAGGCTTTGCAGGATGTATTTTCTTCTTTTTACATTCTGCCGAGCCTGTACCATTCCGATCTCGACCGGGGATTTTCCGTGATTGACTATGACCTGAATGAGCAGCTTGCCAACCGGAAAGACCTTGAACAGTTAAAGGATATGGGAATTGATTTGAAACTCGATTTTATTTTAAACCATGCTTCCGCACAGTCCCCGCAGTTTCGGGATCTTGTGGAAAAAGGGGAGGCTTCTGCGTACCGCGATTTTTTCATCGATTGGAACCATTTCTGGGAAGGGCATGGAACCATGACGAAGGAAGGCTATATCCAGCCGGATGAAAGCTGCCTGAAGCAGATGTTTTTCCGCAAACCCGGGCTGCCGATCCTGATGGTGGAATTTCCGGATGGAAAAAAAGTGCCATACTGGAATACCTTTTATCAGGAAGTGCATGGCAGACAGTATCTCGGACAGATGGATGTAAACATCCAGTCACCAAAAGTGTGGAAGTTTTATCGTGAAACACTGGAAAAAATAGCCTCTTACGGCGCGGCGATTGTGCGGCTGGATGCCTTTGCCTATGCGCCGAAGACACCGGGAAAGAAAAACTTTCTCAATGATCCGGAAACGTGGGAACTTTTACAAAAGATCCATGCACTGGCAGAACCTTTGGGACTTACGCTTTTGCCGGAGATCCACGCGGCATATGACGAAAAAATATATGAGACACTTGCAGAAAAAGGCTATGCAACCTATGACTTTTTCCTGCCGGGACTGGTCATTGATGCGATTGAGAACCGGCGGGGAACGTACCTTGCGGCATGGGCGAAGGAGATTGTGGAAAAGAAGATCTCCACGGTCAACATGCTCGGCTGTCACGACGGTATCCCGCTTCTGGACTTAAAGGGGCTGCTTCCGGAAGAGGAGATCCAGTCGCTAATTGACCGGATTGTATCCCGCGGAGGCATGGTCAAAAATTTACATGGACAAAAGAATCTGTATTATCAGGTAAATGCCACGTACTATAGTGCATTGGGAGAGTCAGATGAAAAAATGCTTCTGGCGCGGGCAATCCAGATGTTTATGCCGGGCAAACCGCAAATCTGGTATCTGGATCTGTTTGCCGGAAAAAATGACCATGAAGCGGTGCAGCGCGCGGGAGAATCCGGACATAAGGAAATCAACCGGACAAATCTTTCCACTGATCAGATCACGGAAGGGTTGAAAAAAGATGTGGTTCAAAAACAGCTTGCGTTAATCCGCATGCGAAATACCCATAAGGCATTTTCAGAAGGCGCAGAGGTAGCAATCTCCGGAGGGGAGAGGTCTCTGGAAATCCGCTGGGAATATAATAGTGCATTTGCAACATTATATGTAAATTTTGAATCAGGAACATATACAATAGTAGAAAGCAGATAGTTAAGTTGGGCTGTCGATTGTACATGAAACCTAAACTTTATAATGGAAGCTTTCATGAGAGAGTAATTCTGATAATAACCGTGGATTATATTTTTCATCAGTCAGTATTTGAACTGCATCATCATTGAGATGCAGATCGGATACTGACTTATTTGTATGTTCACGTAGTTCGGTTCAGCAAAGAAGATAATCGGTGCTTACTTGATAAAAGTCTGCAAGCGTCAGTAGATTGCCAAGTGACATATCTACATTTTCATCTTTCTCATAGTTGCCGGGTGTGGAACTTGGGATGCCGGTAGCATCAGACAATTCCTGCAATGACCTTCTTTTTTCTGCGACTCTCAAATCTTTCAGCGTTCCGGTATGGTAAGCCTTGTGTGCATAGTACAAAGGAAGTGTGGGAAACAGGTAATCGGAAGAAAGCAATAAGGACTTGTCAAAAAAATTTTTAAAAAAATAAAACCTGCCATAATATTATTCCGTCATATAAGTGAAAACAATAATAAAAACCGGTGGAACATCGGAGAAAAGAGGAAAATATTATGGCAAAAGAAAAAAGAAATCTTTATGAAGAAGTAGAATTTGGTAACGATTATGGTTATGCAATGCAGGTAAAACGGGAAGCGGAGACACAGTTATATGAGGTTCAGAAAATCTGGGGACTGGCAATTGCCGGAACGGTCTGTGGAGGTATCGGAATGGTGCTGGCATTCCATCCGATTTTTATTATGATAGGATTTGTTATGGGCTGTGTTTGTTACAGCAAAGTGGGTGGTTTTGGAATAGCGGCAAAATGGGCATGGAACATTGCAAAATTTGGCTGGTTTGTAGTCCCGTATTTTCCGATTGATTTATTAGTCGGTGCCATCGCATTGTGTTTAGGTTTCCTTTCCTTATTTTTCCTGCCTTTTTTCGTGGTTAATCATATCAGAAAACAGGCACAGCAGAACCAGCAGCTGGCAGAGGCATTCCTGCATACATGCCAACAGAATGATGGTGCAGCTGCATAGTTGTTCGTCAAAATACATATAAAAATTACAGATTATCAAAATATTTTGATATTTCATCCAAAAAAATTCTATTCTTTCCAGATCGGTTTGTGATTATAATGAATTTAGTCGATGAGACAGGTTCGGAGAAACCAAAATCAACAAATTGCAAACCAGGAGGAAAAAAGAATGAGAAGGAAAAAATTATTAACTGTATTGGTGGCAGCAACACTTGCATTATCCATGGTTGGATGTAGCTCTTCCGGAGGAAGCGGCTCTGGTGACTCAGGAAGCACCAGCAGCGTAGCAAACAAGGATAAACCACTTTGCTGGTTTAACCGTCAGCCATCCAACAGCTCCACAGGAGAACTTGACATGGATGCATTAAATTACAACAAAGATACCTATTATGTAGGATTCGATGCAAATCAGGGTGCTGAACTGCAGGGACAGATGGTTCTTGACTATATCAAAGAAAATGCAGCGACCATTGACCGTAACGGAGACGGAGTAATTGGTTATGTACTTGCAATCGGAGACATCGGACATAACGATTCTATTGCACGTACCCGTGGTGTCCGTTCTGCACTTGGAACCGGAGTAGATGCAAATGGAGCAATTGATTCAACACCGGCTGGTACAAACGTAGACGGTTCTGCAAAAGTTGTTCAGGATGCAACACTGGATGTAGATGGAAAGACTTATACAATTCGTGAACTTGCTTCACAGGAGATGAAGAACTCTGCTGGTGCAACATGGGATGCAGCTACAGCAGGAAATGCAATCGGAACATGGACCGCATCTTTTGGTGACCAGATTGATGTAGTTGTTTCTAATAATGATGGTATGGGAATGTCAATGTTTAATGCATGGGCAAAAGATAACAAAGTACCAACCTTTGGATACGATGCAAACAGTGATGCTGTTGCAGCTATCGCAGAGGGATATGGCGGAACAATTTCACAGCATGCAGATGTTCAGGCTTACCTGACATTAAGAGTGCTTCGTAATGCATTAGATGGAGTAGACATTGATACCGGTATCGGTACTCCGGATGATGCAGGAAACTGCTTAACAGAAGGAGAAGATTACAGATATAGTGAAGAAGAAAGATCCTACTATGCATTAAATATAGCTGTTACAGCTGATAATTATCAGGATTTCACAGACTCAACCAAGGTTTATGACAAAGTATCCAATCAGCTGGATGAAAGCAAGAGCCCAAGCAAGAAGGTATGGCTTGATATTTACAATGCTTCCGATAACTTCCTTAGCTCAACCTATCAGCCACTTCTTCAGAACTATGACAAACTTTTGAATCTTGAAGTAGATTATATCGGTGGTGATGGACAGACAGAGTCTAACATTACAAACCGTCTTGGCAACCCGGGTGAGTATGATGCATTTGCAATCAACATGGTTAAAACAGACAATGCATCATCTTATACATCACTTCTTTCAAAATAAGGTTATTGCCTGGAAGAAAACAGCATAGATACAGAAGGGCATCAGATAAAAATGGTGTCCTTCTTTTCAAAGAAAAGGAAGTAGAATTATGGCAGAGGATAAGAATAAATATGTCTTATCGATTAACGGCATGAGCAAATCGTTCGGAAGAAATAAGGTTCTGAATCATATCAATCTGAATGTCAGACCTGGAACAATCATGGGACTTATGGGTGAAAATGGTGCCGGTAAATCGACAATGATGAAATGTCTCTTCGGAACTTATCAAAAGGACGAAGGAACAATAATATTAGATGGAAAAGAAGTTAATTTTTCTGGCCCAAAGGATGCACTTGAAAATGGTGTCGCAATGGTTCATCAGGAATTAAACCAGTGTCTGGAGCGCAGTGTCATTGACAATATGTTCTTAGGACGCTATCCGAAGAATTCATTGGGAATGATTGACGAAGGAAGAATGAGAAAGGAAACTTCCGATTTATTCCGTAAACTTGGTATTACTGTTAATCTGACACAGCCAATGAAAAAAATGTCTGTATCACAGCGCCAGATGTGTGAAATTGCAAAAGCAATTTCTTATCATTCCAAAGTAATCGTATTAGACGAGCCGACTTCATCACTGACAGCACCGGAGGTTGCAAAACTTTTCAAGATGATGCGGCAGTTAAAAGAACAGGGAATTTCATTGATTTATATTTCACATAAAATGGATGAAATTTTTGAAATTTGTGATGAAATATCAGTTCTTCGGGATGGCAGCCTTGTTATGACAAAGGCAAGTAAAGATACCAATATGAATGAACTGATTTCTGCAATGGTTGGCCGTTCTTTGGATAACCGTTTTCCACCGGTAGATAACCAGCCTGGTGAAACGGTTCTTTCTATACAGAATCTTTCAACTAAGTATGCACCAAAATTACAGAATATTTCTTTTGATATTAAAGAAGGAGAAATTTTTGGACTGTATGGTCTGGTTGGAGCCGGTCGTACGGAACTATTGGAAACTATTTTTGGTATGCGTACCAGAGCGGCAGGAAATGTAATTTATAATGGAAAAGTAATGAATTTTACATCCCCGAAAGATGCAATGGATCATGGATTTGCTTTAATTACAGAAGAACGAAAAGCAAATGGACTTTTCCTGAAAGCAGATATTACATTTAATACTACAATCGCCAATATGAATCATTATAAAAATGGATTCGCACTTTCCAATGATGATATGGTTCGTGCGACGGCAGAAGAAATTAAAGTCATGCATACAAAATGTATGGGACCAGATGATATGATTTCCAGTTTGTCCGGAGGAAATCAGCAGAAGGCAATATTTGGTAAATGGCTGGAGCGCTCACCAAATATATTTATGATGGACGATCCTACAAGAGGAATTGATGTAGGTGCCAAATACGAAATATATGAATTAATTATCAATATGGCAAAACAGGGAAAAACAATCATTGTTGTATCCTCTGAGATGCCGGAAATCCTTGGAATCACAAACCGGATTGGTGTTATGTCAAATGGACATCTTGCCGGAATTGTTAATACTAAGGAAACAAGTCAGGAAGAGTTATTAAGACTCAGTGCGAAATATTTATAATCAGGAAGGAGCATTGGATATGGCAGACAGTAGTATTATTCTTTCATCCGCTGCAGAGGCAGAGCTTTTGAAGCCGATTGATGAATATGTAGGAAAAATACAGGCACAGATTGATGAACTTCGTAAGGATGGTTCAGATAAGGTGCGCAGCTTAAAAAATCACATTGCAATCGTAAAGGAAAATAAGAATTTAACAAAAGAAGAAAAGAGCAGAATGATTGCAAAGGACAAGGAAGCCTTAGAACAGGCAAAAGCGGTAGAGTCTTCGAATAAAGACAAAGTATCAAAACTTATCGCAGATGCAGAAGGTTATCTTGCAAAACATTATAAAAATGATTACTATCAGAAAGTTGCTGATAGCTGCAAAGCTGAGAAAGAAGCTGAAAATGCAGAATACAAAAAGATATGTGCTTCCATCAAAGCAGAGCATGAGCAGAATATGAGCAGACTCAGCGATGCAGATGAGAAAAAAGACGAGAAGTATGTTTATAAGAATAAATTATTTGATGCCCAGATGGCACATGAGTCCAGACTTCAGGAGATTAAGGACAGAAAGCATGATGCATATGCACATAAGTATCATCTGATTGACTTACTCCGTATGTCAAGATATACATTTGCACAGAAGAGAGCACAGAAATTTGAAAATTACAAATATACCTTTAATACCACACAGTTCCTTTATAAAAATGGATTGTATATTGTCATTATTTTAATCTTCATTGCTTTATGTATTATTACACCGGTTGTAAAGAATACACAGTTGCTGACAACGACAAACATCTTAAATATTCTGCAGCAGGCTTCACCAAGAATGTTCTTGGCATTAGGTGTTGCAGGACTGATTCTTTTAACAGGTACTGACCTTTCTGTTGGACGTATGGTTGGTATGGGTATGGTAACAGCAACCATCATCATGCATAACGGAATTAATACAGGTGGTGTATTTGGCCATATCTTTGACTTTACCGGTATCCCGGTTGCTGCAAGAGCAATTCTTGCATTGGCAGTCTGTATTGTACTTACAACAGCATTTTCTATGCTGGCAGGCTTCTTTATGGCGAAGTTCAAGATGCATCCGTTTATTTCAACCATGGCAAACATGCTGATTATTTTCGGACTTGTAACATATGCAACAAAAGGTGTTTCCTTCGGAGCTATTGATTCTGCAATCCCGGCTATGTTTATTCCGCAGATTGGAAAATTCCCGACAATTATCCTTTGGGCTGTTGTTGCAGTTATCGTAGTATGGTTCATCTGGAATAAAACAACATTTGGTAAGAATCTGTATGCGGTTGGTGGAAATCCTGAAGCAGCAGCAGTTTCCGGTATATCAGTATTTAAAGTAACATTAGGAGCATTTATTCTGGCAGGTATCCTGTATGGATTTGGTTCCTGGCTGGAATGTAACAGAATGGTTGGTTCCGGTAGTGCAGCATATGGACAAGGATGGGATATGGATGCTATTGCAGCCTGCGTAGTTGGTGGTGTATCCTTTACCGGTGGTATTGGTAAGATTTCCGGAGTTGTAACTGGTGTACTTATCTTTACATCCCTTACATATTCCCTTACCATTCTGGGTATTGATACAAATCTTCAGTTTATTTTCGAAGGAATCATCATTTTGGCAGCAGTAACACTTGACTGTCTGAAATATGTACAGAAAAAATAAGTAATTCGTAATCAGAATCATTCATATATAATCACCATAGGCCGCCCGCTCATCGCCAGAGATGAATGGACGGCCTAAACAATATCAGGTATTCAGAAAAAGACATTTGTCTGATATAATAAGAGCAGGAGAAGAAAGAGCTGAACATGCTGAAAGAGGAACGTCATATGGAAAAGTATAAAGTGATTTTAGTTGATGATGAAATAGAAGCAATCCAGGCAATGGAGCATAAGATGGACTGGGATGGACTGGGCTTTGAGGTGTCAGGCAGTGCAACCAATGGAGTGAAAGCCCTGGAACTGGTAGAAAATATACAGCCGGATGTTGTGATAACCGATATAAAAATGCCTTATATGAATGGCCTGGAACTGGCGCAGAAGTTAAATAATGATTATCCAAATATACATATTATTATTTTTACAGGATTTGATGAATTTGAATATGCCAAAGAGGCAGTACATCTGGAAATTGAAGAATATATGTTAAAGCCGGTAAATGCAGTTGAATTATCTGACTGCATGGAAAGATTGAAAGAGACTTTAAACCGGGAAAGAGAAGAAAAATTAAATGTTAAAAAACTGCAAAATTATTTCCAGGATGCACTTCCGGTGCTAAGGACGAATTTTTTTGTTTCGTTAATTGAAGGCAGGGTAAATGAGACAGAATATGAGAAATTTTTATCTGCCTATCAGATTCCACTGGAGGGACCCTATTATTGCAGCGTGGTATTTCATACTTCAGAGCACCATGTGCCGGAAGGAATGAATCCATTGTTGTTATCCATGTCTGTCGAGCATGAAATAAAGGAAAGGATTGCATCAGAACTCAACTGTCAGGAATTTATGTATCTTGGGAATACAGTTTTGATAGTATCGCTTGATTCAGAAGATAAGGCAACAGAACTGACAGATTTTTGCGATAGATTCTGCAGATGGGCGAACCGTGTGATTGGTGCAGTTGTAACGGCCGGTGTTGGAAGATATTGCGATAGTCTTTTGAATATCAGTAATTCTTATGAAGGTGCAAGAAAAGCAGTATCCTACCGGGTTCTTTATGGAACTGCAAGGGCTATAAATATTGCGGAAGTAGTTCCACGGGAGCAGACGGTAGCCGTACAGTCAGAAGATACGAAAATGCATGAGTTGTTTAAAACGATTTATCTTGGAAATGTAAAAGACATTGAGTCAGCAGTAGAGAGGGAAGTGGAAAAACTTCATAAAAGTGCTGCCACAGTAAATCAGTATCATTTATCAGTTATGGAGATGGTAGGTGCTTTTTACCGGTTCTGCGCCAATAATTTTATGGACTTTAATGATTTCTTTGAAGAAAAAGAAAATCTCTATGAAAAGGTGCCGGAACTGGATAAAGCAACTCTGATGAAGTGGATGAAAAAAGCAGCAGTGGCAATTAGTGAAAAACTGAAAAGTGCAAGAAATAATACTTCAAGGCGGCTGATTACAGATGCAAAGAATGTTGTGGCAGAGCGTTATATGGAACCTGATTTTTCCCTGGATACGGTATGCTCAGTGCTTGGTGTATCCAATTCGTATTTTTCAACGATATTTAAAAAAGAAACTGGGAAATCCTTTATTACATATCTGACGGATTACCGGATGGATGTCGCAGTCAGGCTTATTGTAGAAACCAATAATAAAAGTTATGAAATTGGAGAAAAAGTAGGGTATCTGGACGCAAATTACTTCAGTTATGTGTTTAAAAAGAAATTTGGAGTATCTCCGTCAAAATACAGAAAATCACCAGAATAGGAATATGGAGAGGTATGGATCAGAAAAAAAACAGAAAGAAAAAGCACGAAAAAAGGAATACAATTCAAAATATGATGCAGAATATTTCAGCCTGGATGGATATACAGTCACTGCTTATGACAGTTCTTTCTGCCATGACCATTGTTACAACAATAGTTATGGGATTACTGATTTATAGCCGTTTTAAAATGTCAGTAAAAGAAACCGCAATTTCCAATGCAGAAAGCCGGATAGAGAGTACAGTGGATCAGGTAAATAATGAATTGCGGAATATGAGACAGATTTGTAATGCTGTTAATTATAATATCGTACAGGAATATGATATTTCTGACCAGGAATTCAGCAGGCAGTTCAGTCTGTTGTATGAAGTAAATAATGATAAGCTGCAGAGTATGGCCCTTTATGACAGTGATGGGAAAATTATTGCAGCAGAACCAGTAGCTACCAGAGAAAAGAATCAGAAAGTAACAGAGCAGGACTGGTATAAAAGCGCTATAGATGAGATAGAAAATATACATATATCAACACCCCATATACAGGATTTGTTTGAGAATGAGACATATCAATATAACTGGGTGGTGTCTTTAAGCAGTCTTGTGGATATGAATCATGGTGACACTCCGGACAGTGGAGTATTGCTGGTTGATATGAAGTATTCCATGATAGAAGAGGTTTTAGATAACCTGAATGAAGCAGCGGGAGAGACGTATTATTATTTATGTACAGATGATGGGGAAATTCTTTATCACCCAAGAAAAGCAGAAATAGACAGGGGATTTTTTACAGAAGATAGCAGTACGGCTGCCGGTTATGCAGATGGTACATATGAGATTTCTGTGAATGGGGTAAAAAGTAATATAGTTGTGAACAGTCTATCTTATACCGGATGGAAACTGGTAGGAGTTGTACCGGAGGGGGTACAGACGGCAAGCATTAATAAGTTCCGGTATTATATAATTGCCACGGCAATTATTCTTCTGATGATGCTTTTTGTTGTGAATAAAATTATGGCAAGAAAGATTTCGAAACCGATTTTGAAATTGGATGAATCCGTAAAGTCTTATGAAACAGGAGAAAAGACTGAAATATATATAGGGGGTGCTTCAGAGATAAGGCATCTGGCATATTCTGTCCAAAATTCATATAAGCAGATAGAACAATTGATGGAAGAAATTATCCGGCAGCAGAATAAGCGGAGAAAAAGTGAAATGGATGCACTGCAAAGCCAGATTAATCCACATTTTCTTTATAATACACTGGAATCCATCACCTGGATGGTAGAGGCAAATAAGAATGAAGAAGCTGTTTTTATGATTTCGGAACTGGCAAAACTGCTTCGCATCAGTCTTTCAAAAGGAAAGACAGTGATAAGGATTTCGGAAGAATTACAACATAGCAAAAGTTATATGAACATACAGCAGATTCGTTATAAAGACCGTTTTCAGGTGGAATTTCTGATTGATAAAAACGTAGAGGAATGCTGTACTGTAAAACTGGTAGTACAGCCATTGCTTGAAAATGCAATTTATTATGGAGTAGGAAATATGGATGAAGATGAGGGTGGCAAAATTATTGTCCGCGGTGAGCAGAAAGGGAATGATATTTTCCTGTCAGTAGAGGACAATGGAATGGGCATGAGCCAGGAAGTGGTTGATAATCTTCTGACAAATAGTGAAAAAGTTCCAAAGCATGGTTCGGGAGTTGGGCTTATCAATGTGCATACCAGAATACAACTGATGTTTGGCAAAGAATATGGATTAAAAATTTACAGTGAGCCGGATGAAGGAACAAAGGCTGTAATACATATCCCGGCAATTCCTTATTCAGAGGAAAAACGTGGAGAACTTGAAAATCAGAACAGAAAAAGAGAGAGGGTAGAAGATGAAAAAAAATAAGATTACCTTTATCCTCACAGAACTGATGCTTATTGTACTGGCTGCATTTTTTATAATCAGGATTTTTTCAGATAATGAGTCTATGAAAAGAGTTGCGGTTATTGTGGAAGATTCCGGAGATAAGAGATGGGATGCATTGCTGAATGGGTTAAAACAGTCTGCGGAAAATAATAATCTGCATCTGATCATTTGTAATACAGATTTAATTGAAAGCATGGAGGATGAAGAAGAACTGATTAATGAACAACTGCAGAATAATGTAGATGCATTTGTAATCTGTCCGGCTCCGGGAAAAGAAACAAAGACTATGCTAAACCGGCTGCAGGGGGAGAAACCGTTTATACTGATTAATGAGGATACCTACGCAGAAGAGCCATCTGGTTATGCAACGGTAAAACCGGATAATTATAAGATTGGTCAGATGCTTGCGGAGCGGTTAATACAGGATGATGAAGAACAACTGGAGAATAAAAAAATCGGTGTCATTCTTGGAAAGGCAGAGACAGAGGAAAATGTGAACAGAATTGCAGGGTTAAAAGATGGACTGGAGGGAAGTGGTTGTGAAATTTCCTGGGAGTACAATTATGCCAGGGGAAACCAGAACACCAGTGAGATTATTGCATCTAAGAAACAGGTAGATTATCTGGTAATACTGGACAATTGGGCATTAGAAGAAGTGGGTGAGGCTGCAGAAGAAAATAAGTATCACGGTGCAAAGATTTATGGAGTTGGAAGCAGTGAAAAAGCAATTGTGTTATTAGATAATCAGAATATAGAATGTCTTGTCGTACCAGATGATTATGAGACGGGGTATAAGAGTATGAATGAGATTGCAAAAAAGCTAAGGCATTCCTTTTACAAAATGAACAGTTGTGAAACAGAAGTCAGAATAATCAATAAAGAAGATTTGTATTCAAAAGATCTGGAAAGGTTTTTGTATTCATATGAGTAGAACAAGAAGAAGGACAATGGCGGTTACGGTAACACTGATAATACTGATACTGGTGCTGCCCGGATGCAATCAGAAGACAAAGCGGATAGAAAATACACTGAGGGTGAGTGTAGTTACCTATACGCATGATGACCCGTTTATCAACGCCACGGTGGATGAACTGAAGGAAGAGTTAAAGAAGCGGGAAACAGAAGAACGGAAGATTATAACATCTGTCAGAAGTGCAGATAATGATCAGAAAGCCCAGAATGAAATTGTCGAAGAAATGATAGATGCCGGGTGTGATATTTTATGTGTAAATCTGGTTGACCGGACGGATCCGACAACCGTTATCAGACTGGCAAGACAGAATGATATCCCTGTCATTTTCTTTAACAGAGAACCGGTTCCGGAGGATTTGTCGCAGTGGAATCAACTATACTATGTAGGATGTGAGGCAAAACAGTCCGGCGAGATGCAGGGAGAAATTGCAGCAGATTACATAAAGAATCATCCTGAGGTTGACAGGAATCAGGATGGGAGAATTCAGTATATTTTACTGGAGGGAGAGGCTGGACATCAGGATGCCATCAGCCGTACAGACAGTTCGGTAAAGACACTGATAGAACAGGGAATCAATCTGGAAAAACTGAGCTACCTGTTTGCAGACTGGAACAGGGGACAGGCGGAAAATAGAATGAATCAGATTATCAGTCAGTATGGGACCGAAGTGGAGATGGTTATTTCCAACAATGATGAAATGGCATTAGGGGCAATTGAAGCTTATAAAGATGCCGGTTATAACCGGCAGGAGTGGCCGATTATATTTGGTATTGACGGATTGGAAGATGCATTAGAGGCAATACAGAATGGAACCATGCAGGGAACCGTATATAATGACAAGGAAGACCAGGCTGGAGAAATGGCAAGGCTTGCAGTGGACATTTATGATGGAAAGAATCAGGAAGTACAAAGCCTGCAGGAAGAAAAATACTATGTATCCCAGTATCGTAAAGTTGACATCAGTAATGTTGAAGATTTTATAAAATAGTGACGAAGAGGAAATATTATGCAGGAAGATTCAAAGTGGCTGAATGATTTTTATCAGGAAGTTAATGCTGGAAAAAGAATGGAACTATGGCAGAAGCACGGGTGTACGGAACAAGCAGAAGGAGATACTTTCCGGGAGCAGCTTTTATATGCTCGATATGGAAAGAAGAAAAAGAAAGAGGATACCTTTATTGGTTATCTGATGCAGATGAAATATCTTTCGGAAAGTACCGGAGTAGATTTTTCGGGACAGCGGAAGAAACAGGCAGTTGAAATCATAAATGGGTTATATCTTCTGGATGCAGAGAACCGAAGCCGGGTGGAACAGGAGATACTTCAGGCAGAATTAAAGAATACGTTTCTTACATTTATGGATGTGAGTAAAAAGGGAAGAGGTTTCACCTCTTTCGTATTTGGAATGGGACAGCTGTCAGAGGAAGGAATTGCTAAAAAAATAGCAGAGCAGATAAGTGCAATTGCATTTACAATGCCACATAAATTTCATATGGACAGGGAATTTGCAGTTTTGCAGAAAGCTGCGTTGGAAGCATTCCGGCAGCAATACCCTGAGCGGGAGCATTTTCTGATGAAATAGCAACAGACTTCTGTTGGACAATAGAGGCAAGGGCTATTTCTTGTTCAAAAAGTGTCGAAAATTGCGGGAAATCGTAAGAATATATCATATAAAAACATGAAAATTTGACAATTTTATTAAGAAATAATATTATTAACGAATAGACAAATATGAGATATTATTTGTTGAAATTGAAAAAAGGTAGCTTATGAATATAAGTAAAGGGTGGTGCTTGAAATGAGTCTGGTTTTTACCAATGACAACTGTATTGGGTGTAACAAATGTATTCGCGTGTGTCCTTGTCCGGGGGCATGTGTGGCAGTAACAGAAGAAGATGGAACAGAGCGGATTCAGGTAGATCCGGCAAGGTGTATTGGCTGTGGTGCATGTATGGATGCCTGCAAGCATGGTGCAAGAGAGTTTGAAGATGATACGGAGCAATTCTTTGCAGACCTTGCAAAAGGTGAGAAAATATCCATACTATTAGCTCCGGCGTTCAAGGCAAACTATCCTGAAGATTATGAGAGGGTATTGGGAGGATTAAAGAATCTTGGAGTGAACCGTATAATCAGTGTATCTTTCGGTGCAGACATTACAACCTGGGGATATCTTAATTATGTAAAGAAATACAACTTTACCGGTGGAATTTCCCAGCCATGTCCGGCAATTGTGGGATATATTGAACACTACTTACCGGAGCTTCTTCCAAAGTTATTCCCGGTACACAGTCCGATGATGTGCAGCGCAATTTATGCAAAGCAGGAGATGGGAATTACAGATAAACTGGCATTTATCAGTCCGTGTGTTGCAAAATGGTCAGAGATTCATAACCCGGATACAGAAGGCTATGTATCGTATAATGTGACATTTGACCATTTGATGAAATATGTAAGAGAACATAATATATCAGGCACATTTGCCAGTGATGAAATTGAATATGGACTTGGTTCCATCTATCCGATGCCGGGTGGCTTGAAGGAAAATGTATACTGGTTCTTAGGGGACGATGTATATATACGCCAGATAGAAGGAGAGAAACACACATATCGTTATTTAGAGGAGCATAAGGAAGAAATTGCAAAGGGCATGAATAAAGAATTATTCATTGACGCATTAAACTGTGGAATGGGTTGTATTTACGGAACCGGTGTTGAAGAGGAAATTGCAGGAACAGATAAAGCTTTATATAATATCCATCAGATACAGGAGAACTGTAAGAAGAATACGAAGAACAGTGCATGGTCAAGGAAACTGACTCCGGCACAGCGGCTTGCAAAATTAAATAAGCAGTTCTCAAAATTAAAACTGGAGAATTATCTTAGAAAATATACAGACTGCTCCGAAGAGTGTAATTATAAACTTCCGTCTACAGAGGAACTGAATCAGATTTATGATGAGATGGGCAAGAAGACTAAGGAAGCAAGATGCATTGACTGTGAATGCTGTGGCTATGAAAGCTGTGAAAAGATGGCATTGGCTATTTATAATGGCTTCAATAAGAAGGAAAATTGTATTCATTTTGTAAAGGATACCGTAGAGGAAGAGAAGAAGAGAGCATTAGAACTTGCTGATGAAATCAAGGCAGAAAAAGATGCAGTGGAGAAACAGCAGGAGAATATTAAAACAACGGTGGAGACAGTCAATGACTTGTTTGTATCACTCTATGATTCTGTGGATGATATGGTGAATGGAAACGAAAGTAATGCGACGGAATGCAGTGCAGTATCAGAGGAAATTGGTAATGTGTCTGAATTCTGTGAGAAGCTGACTGGCAGAATGCAGGAGATTGATATGCTGTTGGAATCTATGGCAGAGAATAATCAGGAAGTAGTCTCCATTGCTGCACAGACTAACCTTCTGGCATTGAATGCCAATATCGAAGCAGCCCGTGCAGGAGAGGCGGGAAGAGGTTTTGCAGTAGTTGCAGATGAGATAAATAAACTGGCCATGAATTCCAAGGATACGGCATCCCGGAGTACAGAGAGCCAGGCAAAGGTAAAAGAATCCATTGTGGAGATTATCAAAGATGCAGATGAGCTGGCAAATGTTGTAAATGATACCGGTAACCGGATTCAGAATCTTGCCGCAGCAACGGAGGAGATTGCAGCATCGTCCAATGTGATTTTAAGTGCCGCAAATAGTGTAAAGAGCACACTGGAACAATTATAAAAATGGTTTACAGAATCGCAGATGAGAAATCATCCGGTTGCATTCTAGCTTTCATTGGAGTATGATTGCGTTGGTATGGAACAGGTCAGTTCCTACGAATATAGATGCACAGGAGGAGAAAGACATCATGAAAATGAAAACCAGACAAATTACAGTTAGTGCAATTATGCTTGCAATCTGTATTGCAAGTCAGTTCTTTAAAAATTTAAGTGTATACATAACAGGACCAGTTATCAATGCAGCATTAATCTTAACTGTATTGTATGCGGGACTGGCATGCGGAATTATTTTAAGTATTATTACACCGGTTACCGCATTCTTTATTACCGGAAGCCCGGTAATGGCAGCCATTCCGGCAATGTTTCCATGCATTATGGCAGGAAATGCCATTCTGGTGCTTTGTGTAGCGTTGCTTAAGGGTAAGCTTGGTAGTAAAGCAGGATTCCCGGTTTCTATTGTAATCGGTTCTATCTTAAAAGGATTATTTATGGGAGTTGTAATTTCTCTTATTATCTTACCGAACATGCTACCGGAGAAAATGGCACCAATGTTAAAGGTATTGCAGTTTCAGTTCTCACTGACTCAGGTAGTTACAGCACTGATTGGTGGAGTGTATGCATTTATTATTGCGGCAGCATTAAGAAAGACTTCATTAGGCAAGCAGGATTAGTAGAATACGAACAGAATAAAAATAAAAATGGAATCCCCCGGAGCAGGCGGTTAATAATAACCCAAATCTGTTTCGGGGGATTTTTGGTTACGCGATAATTAGAAAAACTTGCAAAGCGTGTTTCTCGTAGTTGCCAGGTACCCGTAAAAAGCTGCCGGCAGCTATTGGTGCGGGTTTTGTAGATTGAAATTCTGCCCCAAAAAGCCGGGTGAGATAAATTTCTCATATTTTGAAACGGATGTAGACTGCACAGAATCTATCGTTTTCCTTATAGTGTTTTTATAATACGAAGAAAGGAAGGATAGATTTATGAAAATGAAACGTGCTTTAAAATGTATTGGTGCAGTGGCACTGGCAGCATCCCTGATGATGGTTCCGTCCATGATTCCGGTGCAGGCATCAAATGGACCATGCATGGAAGGAGAGTTTGCATTTGCCAATATTCAATTGAATGATACGGTTGTATTTTCCACCAATGAGAAAAATACAGTGGACGGAGCGTCTTATGACCAGGCAAGCAATACGCTGACCTTAACCAATTATGACCATCCGGATGTTGCACTTTATACCAACATGATGGGAGACGATTTTAAATTGAATCTGGTAGGCAGTAATAAGCTGCAGAATCTTGGAATCTGGCATGGCGGCTGGGGCGGCTCCCTGACAATCTGCGGTTCCGGAAGCCTTACTGTCAATGAAAACAGAAAGAATCCGGATGGTATTGAATTATTTGCAGAAGGCGGCAAGTCGCTGCTGACGGTTTCCGGGGACAGTACAGTAACGGTATATCGTGGAACTGACGGATGTCCGTTTGGTTCATCCTGGAATTATACGTCATCACCGATTGTGGCAAAGGGACAGGTTAATGACATGAAGATTCAGGCAGAGCATCCTTTTGAAATGATTCAGGTATATGGTGGTTATTTTGGAACTGATATCAGTCCGGTCCAGAGTGATGTGTATACAAAAACCGGAGAAGAAGGCCGGTTTGTTATAACAGAAGTAACCGATATGTCCGGAAATAAGACCTACCGGATTGAAAAATTGCAGGAATGCACTACGCTGGGTGCAGAGGTAGCAATAACTGTAGAAGATAAGCTTACGGATATTTCGGCATATACAGCAAATGGAGAGATAGCAGCTTATTATTCCACTACGATGGCAAGTGGAGGAAGTGATGCCTGTCTGGTAAAGAAACAGGATACGGGAGACACCTTTATTTATAGAGGAACCTATTATGAGGCTGGTAATTCTTACCGGATTCTTTGTCCGATTCTTATGAGTTATACGGATTATAATACACAGGAAACCAGATATCTTATGGACGCAGCACATCCGGTTATGAAAGAGCTTGTAGAAAACATGGCGCTTGCGGAAGATACCTTACCGGCTGGTTATGAATTTGAAGGAAAAGAAGTAGAGAATGTTTACAATGTATATTCCGGGGCGGATGTGATTTCCTTTACACCGAAGCAGGTTGTAGTGAATGGCGTAGTGGATGTAACAGATGGAGATACCGCTATTTCCGACAATGGATTCCGGCAGATATTGGCAGAGAATCAGACAAAGGACATTGTTATCAAATCCAATGATGAGCTTTCCTTTACCTTTGGAAAAGGAACCATGTCAACCGTTGATAATGTTTCCAGCTATGATTTTGGAGTAAAGATTGTAAAAGATTACAGTGAGCTGGGCACACTTCCAAGTGCAGTAAATAAGAATATTTTCATTGAACAGATTAAGTATAATTATTCCGGTCAGCTTCCGGCAGAAGCACAGATTCGTATTTTTGTGGGAACCCGGTATGCCGGAAAGACATTATATTACAGCCGGTTATTTGACAATGGAACGATTTTAAATATTGATGCGGGAGTAGTAGATTCAGAAGGATATCTGACCGTAAAACAGAATCATTGCTCTACTTATCTTATTACCACAGAAAAGCTGGCAGATACGGCTGCCACAGGAAATGGTGGTACAACATCCGGAAATGGCGGTACAACTTCCGGAAGTGACAGTACAGCTTCCGGTGGTGCGGCTGGAACAGCAGCAAATGCATCAACAACAGCAAATAGCCAGCCAACCGTAAAGACATCTGGTAAACCAAAGACAGGTGATAATTCTGCAATTGCAGTTTGTATGACATTGATTGCAGCAGGTTGTGGAGGAATGTTTGTTTTCGGAAGAAAGAAAGCAACTGAAAATGAATAATCAGAAATAAAAAAGAATAATCAGAATGGAATAAACAGAACAGAATAATTAGAACAACCAGAACAGAAAGGACAGGCACGGATAAAGAGCCTGTCCTTTCTGCTGCCAAAAGAATTGTACAATCATCTTATTTGCCGTATAATAAAAAATAATATAGTAGAAAGAAGCGATAATATGCGCATACAACTTGCAGCTACCATTCGTAAATATGATAAGAAAAATTTTCCAAAGGATATTCTGACCGGTATTATTATTATGGCAGTTTCCATTCCGATAGCTATGGGCTATGCACAGATTGCAGGACTTCCGGCAGTCTATGGTCTGTATGGTTCCATTTTCCCAATTCTGATATTTGCACTGTGTTCGACTTCACCACAGTTTATTTTTGGCGTAGATGCGGCACCGGCAGCCTTAATCGGTTCGGCACTGGTGGGACTTGGTATTGAGAGTGGAAGCAGTGAAGCAATTGCAGCAGTGCCGGTACTTACTTTCTTTGTGGCAGTCTGGTTATTGGCGTTCTATTTTATGAAAGCAGGAAAACTGGTGAACTATATTTCGGCACCGGTTATGGGTGGATTTATTACCGGAATCTGCACCACGATTATTCTGATGCAGGTACCAAAGTTAATGGGCGGTACCGCCGGCGTTGGAGAACTCATTGAGCTGGTGGAGCATATCGGGCAGACGAAGGTGAATCTGCCATCACTGATTTTAGGCGGCATTTCCCTTCTGATACTTCTTGTATCAAAGAAAATAATGCCGAAATTTCCAATGGCAGTGCTTTTAATGGCAGCAGGAGCAGTAATGACAAAATTTTTTCCGGTGAGGGAATGGGGAATCCAGACGCTGTCTGCAGTAGAACCGGGACTTCCACAGTTTGTGATTCCGGATATCCGCATGCTTCCGATGAAAGAGGTAGTAACTATCAGCCTTTCGGTGGCAGTGGTCATTATGGCAGAAACGCTTCTGGCAGAAAATAATTTCGCACAGAAGAATGGATATCGAATGAATGATAATCAGGAAATTTTTGCATTCTCCATGGGAAATTTCCTGGCAGCATTTACAGGCTGCTGTCCTATTAATGGCTCTGTTTCAAGAACTGCAATGGGAGAACAGTATCAGAGTAAGACACAGCTGACCGGAATCATAGCCGGTTTATCCATGCTGGTATTGCTGCTTTGCGGAACCGGATTTATCGGCTATCTTCCGATTCCGATGCTGACGGCAATTGTAATTTCTGCATTACTTGGGGCAACGGAATTTGAGCTTGCTGCAAGATTGTTGAAGGTCAGCCGTACAGAATTCTTCATTTTCTTAGGAGCATTCTTTGGCGTGCTGATGCTTGGAACCATCAATGGCGTTTTGATTGGCATTATACTTTCCTTTACTGAGATGATTATCCGTACTGCCAAGCCATCAAGATGTTTTCTTGGAATCCAGCCGGGACATCGCCATTTCCGGGATTTAAAAGAAAGTCATCAGATACATGCGATAGAAGGCGTTCTGATATACCGGTTCAGCAGTAATCTCTTTTTTGCTAATGTGCAGATGTTAAAGCGGGACATTGAAGACAATATAAAAGAGGATACGAAGGCAGTCATTTTAGATGCCAGTGCTATCGGCTCCATGGACATTACAGCGGCGGATCAGTTGGAAATGCTGTATCAGGGTCTTAAGAAACGTGGTATCTGTTTTTATATTACAGAACATATTGCAGATTTGAATGAACAGATGCGAAAGCTTGGTCTGGGACACATCATAGAAGAGGGCAGCGCAAGAAGAACAATACATATTGCTTTAAAGGATATGGGTTATGAACGTCCTTATCCGCTGGAGGGCGGTGTAGACAATAAACAGCGCAGTGCCTCAAGAAAGCGGGCGGATAACCGGGTGCAGGAATTTGTCTGGGCATTTGGTTCGGAAACTGAAGATGCTATAGAGCGGCAGATTGTGGCACAGATAGAACAGCTGAAAAAGACAGGAGATGTGGAAAAGCTGTTACATGGAAGCTGGTCCCATATGGAAGAACTGGACGAAGATGAGTGGCTGGAGCATTTAGAGGAGCATTTGAAAGAGATTGTTAATATTTCCGGTAAAGATGAAAGAACGCTGGCTATGCGGTTAGAGGAACATCGACGGGAAGTACATGAGCGTATTGCAAAGGAACATCCGGAACTGGCAGAGCGCTTTAAAGAACGCCGGCATGCGTTAGACGAACATCTGAAGGAACGGAGACCGGAGGTTTATGCACTGGTAGAGGACTTAAGGGAAAAACGGACTTCAGGAAAGATTTAATTAGGCAGAGACATCTTGCTTTTTCGACAAAATTTGCAGGAACCAGTCTGATAATCTGAAACAGATTGGAAGGTATTATGCGGGATGAAAAAGGAAAAGCAGGAAAAAAGGTTTTTTACGGTATTGATTGTATGTATTGTGGTTATGGCTTTGATATTTGGCTGGATGTCAAAAGACCTTGGGGGTTCAAATCAATACATTGATAAGAACAGCAAACAGAGTTTATCTGAACTGATGGAACAGATGGAGCGTGCTTACCGGAACCGTCTGGAGATTACTTATGAACAGATAGATTCTATTGAAAAATATATGTTCGGGGATGGGGAAAGGGGAGCAGAACTGAAAGATTACCAGAACTATTTTGACTCTATGGAAAGTAATATGGTGCGGGATATTGTCTTTGTCAATGATGAAGGTGAATATCTGTGCATGCGTGGACTGAATGGCAGAATACAGATGCAGGATGGATTGTCAGAATTATTTGGTGAGAATAAAGGAATTGCCCAGTACTGTACCTGGAAGGATGGAGAGGAAATCTTTATAATTGCAAAATCAGTAGATTCTTTTTTGGTCAATGGGGAAGAATATGAAGCAATTGCATTTCTATTCCGGCCACAGATTATTAACGATCTTTTTGTAACGTCTGCTTATAACGGACAGGCTAATATCTATGTCATGGATGAAAACGGAGAAGTGGCATATGCAAGCATTAATAATGAGCCGGGTGAAGTAACCATAAATTATAATCTGTTTGATAGTTACCATGAACAAAAGATTATGAATAAGAAAGATTATGAAAAAGTGAAGTCGGACTATGCAGAACGCAGCTCCGGGTGTATAACCCTGGAACGTGAAAATGAGTCCGACTATTTTTCGTATCGTGCATTAAAAGGAACACAGTATATGATAGCCTGTGAAGTGGACAGTACGATTGTGCAGAATGTACTGGCAGATTATCAGATTATGATGCTGCATATCTGGCTGACAGTGACCTGCATTATCATTGCAATGTTAGCAGCACTGGGTATTAGTATTCTATGGATTTATAATGAAAAGAATAAGGTAGCTTACGCGAGACGAAATGCAATGCAGCAGGCAGAAGCAGCAGAGAAGCTGGAAGAAGTCAATACTGCATTGGAAGAGACGGTGCTGTTTGCAAATACGGCAAAAGCAGAGGCAGAGCGTGCCAATGAAGCGAAAAGTGTATTTTTATCCAATATGAGCCATGATATGCGGACTCCTTTAAATGCGGTTATGGGACTGGCTACACTGATTTCAAGAGATGCTGAAAATTCGGATTGTGTCCGGGAATATGCAAGAAAACTGACTTATTCAGGGGAACATCTGCTTGGACTCATTAATGATGTCCTTGATATGTCGAAGATTGAGGCCGGTAAAACGGTCCTTAATATTATGAACACGAATATTGCTGAACTGGTGGAAGAACTGGATATGATTATCCGTTCACAGACCAGAGAGAAGGGGCAGGAATTCATGATTCATGTACATCGGATAGAAACAGAAGAAGTGGAAGCAGATAAATTACGTCTGAAGCAGATACTGCTGAACATTTTATCCAATGCAGTAAAATATACCCCAAAGGGCGGTAAGATAGTATTTGATATTACAGAAGTACCAAAGAAAAAGGGAAACTTTGCACAGTATCAGTTCCGGATCAGTGATAATGGACAGGGGATGGGTGAAGAGTATCTTAAGAATCTTTTTGACCCATTCAGCCGGGAAGTGCAAAGCACTGTTAATCCGGTTTCCGGAACGGGTCTTGGAATGCCAATTGCCAAGAGCCTGGTGGAGTTAATGGGTGGAAGCATTCATGTGAAGAGTAAGCTTGGAAAAGGAACTACTTTTGAGGTGATTTTGAATTTCCGGAAAATAAAGTACCAGGAGAAGGTTAACTGGTGGAAACTGCAGAAGATAAGCCAGGTACTGGTGGTTGATGATGAGAGTGAATCAAGAAGATATATTATGGATACGCTGCATCCGTTTGGGATTGATGTGCAGACAGCAGATTCCGGCAAAATGGCGGTTCATATAGCAGAACAGGCTGTGGAAGCCGGAAAAACAAAGACCTGGGATGTTGTAATTATAGACTGGAAGATGCCGGGAATGGATGGCGTTGCAACGGCAGAAAAATTGCATCAGATTCTGGGAGAGAAAACAGTATTACTGCTTTTTGCCTATGATTGTAAGGAGATAGAAGAAGCAGCGGGTTATGCTGGAATTCAAAGTATTTTAAGCAAGCCGTTTTTTGTGACAAATTTTAAACGGTGCATCGAACAGGCAAGAAAAGAGCAGCAATTGCAGGGAAAAGGACAAGCAACAGAAAAAGAGAAAATGACATTAAAAGGAATGCGTTTTCTGATAGCAGATGATAATGATTTAAATGCAGAAATATTGGAAGAACTGTTAAAAATGGAAGGTGCAGACTGTGACCGGGCAGTAAATGGCAAGGAAGCAGTAGAAATGTTTGCAAGAGCGGAGGAAGGACGATATAATATTATTTTAATGGACATTAAGATGCCTGTTATGAACGGCTATGATGCAACGAAAGAAATCCGGAGACTTAAGAAGAAGGAAGCAGCGAAAATACCGATTTTTGCCATGACTGCCAATGCCTTTGCGGAAGATATCCGGACCTGTATGGAAGCAGGGATGGATGCACACATTGCCAAACCGGTGGATCTGGATTTATTGGAAGAAAACATCCGGATTTATATGCAGGCAAAAGCATAACAAAAGAAGAAGGGAACAGAAGAATGGGTATTTTTAAGAAACGTCTGACTGTAAATGAAGCAATCAATGCAGCGCATACTTCGGAAAATGCAATTATAATTGACTGCCGGGCAAAGGAAGATTACCAGAAAGGACATGTGGCAGGAACAAAGAATATTCCGCTGGACAAGATAACGGAAGACCGTATTTTGCGGAGATTCCCGGATAAGGAAAAATCTTTTTATATTATAGGAAGTTACAGCTACCGGTCCGAAAAGGCGGTAAAAGCATTTAAGAAATTAGGCTATAAGAATGCCATTTTCGGCGGTTATATGGAGGAACACCACGGAATTCTGGTGAAGTAAGCTTAATGATTAAAATTGTATAAAGTCTATAAAGAATAAGAAAAATGCAGAAAATGTTTGTGAAAAAACAGGAAATTTCTGCATTTTTTTAATACCAAAATATACAAATTGACGCAAGTGTACAAATTGCATAAAAAAACAACCAAAAAACTGGCAAAAATTGCAGAAGAATATGGAATATTTACACGAAAAAACAGCAAATGGTCAGACCTATTTTTGCAGGAAGAAAACGGTTGCGTTTGCATTTTTTTCTTGTTAGAATTTTAACGATTTAAAAATGCCTTAGAGCAGCAGAAGGAAGTGAGACAGATGGATGCTCTGGTAAATAGCCTGATGGAAGAATTGAACTGTGAAACGGTATTTACAATTCCAATTTTTGGAGGCATTCCCATTTATGAATCCGTAGTAGTAACCTGGATTATCATGGCAGTAGTTATTGTGCTGTGCATACTCCTGACCAGGAACTTAAGTGTGGAACATCCGGGACGCAGACAGATTATTCTGGAAACGGCTGTAAACGGGTTGAATAACTTCTTCCGGGATACCATAGGCGAAAAAGGAAAGCAGTATATTCCTTATCTTATGACGGTGGCAATCTATATTGGAATTGCCAACTTAATCGGTCTGCTGGGATTTAAACCACCGACCAAGGATATGAATGTTACTGCAGCATTGTCCCTGATGAGTATCATATTGATTGAGATGGCGGGTATCCGCAGGAAAGGAACGAAGGGCTGGCTTAAGAGTTTTGCAGAGCCGATGCCGGTAGTACTTCCAATCAATATTCTGGAGGTCTTTATCAAACCATTGTCGCTGTGTATGCGACTTTTTGGAAATGTATTAGGTTCATTTGTCATTATGGAATTGCTGAAAATGGTAGTACCGGCAATTCTGCCAGCAGTATTTAGCTGTTATTTTGACATTTTTGACGGATTGATTCAGGCATATGTATTCGTATTTCTGACCGCATTGTTCGTCAAAGAAGCAACCGAATAGGGAAGAAAAAACAAAAAGAGAAACAAAAAAGTAGAAAAGAAAAGGAGTGCATATTATGTCATCAACATTATTAGTAGCAATCGGAGCAGGTATCGCAGTATTAACAGGTATTGGAGCAGGACTTGGAATTGGAAAAGCAACATCATCCGCAGTAGATGCAATTGCAAGACAGCCGGAAGCAGAGAGCAAAATCAGCAAATCACTTCTTCTTGGATGTGCATTGGCAGAGGCAACTGCTATTTACGGATTCGTTATCGCATTGTTAATCATCCTCTTCTTAAAATAATAAAGAAAGATTATAGAAAGGCAGGTACGGGAAATGCTTAGCATTAATTTTTGGAATATCTTATGGACCGTTGTAAATCTGCTGGTATTATATGTAGTCTTTCGTAAATTTCTTTATCAGAGAGTCATGAATGTGATTGAGGCAAGAGAAGAAATGGTAAAGAAGCAGTTCGACGATGCAAAGAAAAGCGAAGAAGATGCCAGAAAATTAAAGGCAGATTATGAAGAACGCTTATCGGATGCAAGAACGGAGGCAGACCAGATTATTATTGATGCCAGAGCAAGAGCAGAAGAAGAGCATGCACGCTCGGTAGAGAAGACCCGGGAAGAGACTGAGCATATGTTAGAAAAAGCCAAGGAAGATATTGCAAACGAGCAGGAAAAGGCACAGCAGGCAGCTCAGGCTGAGATTGCCAAACTGGCAGTCATCGCTGCACGGAAAATTATGAAAACAGGTGATGCTCATGACACAGGAAGCAGTAAATAACGCAAAGGTATTGTATCGGCTGGGTGCCACAAGACAGGAAGCAGATACCCTTCGTAAGCTGTATGAGCTTACACCGGAACTGCTTAAGGTTCTTACAAGCCCGGTAATTTCCATACATAAGAAAGATGCCATAATAGAGAAAGTATATCAGAATGCAGGATTATCCAAAGTGCTTGTAAATTATACCAAAGTGATGTGCAGACTGGGTTATATCGAAGAAATCAGCGATATACTGGAAGCATTTTATCTCTATTGGGACAGACAGAATCATATCCTGCGTGCAGAACTGACCTGTGCAGGTACACCAAAGCCACAGGAAGAAGCAGAGGCAAGAAAGATTCTTACGGAAAAATATCCGGACTGTGAGATTGTTCTGACAGAAAAAGAAGATGAGAGTCTTCTGGGCGGATATGTCATCAAGGTTCATCATAAAGAATATGACAGAAGCTATGAAGGCCGCTTACGTCAGTTGGAAAGAAAATTAACAGGGAGGTGAAGCCTGTGGGCGCAATTAGTGCTGCAGACATAATCTCGATTATCCAAAGCGAGATAGAAGAATTTGACTGGGATGAATCCAGTCGTGAAACCGGTTCCGTAATCTGGGTCGGTGACGGAATTGCAACCATTTACGGAATCGACCATGCAATGTATGGCGAAATCGTAGTATTTGATAATGGTGTAAAAGGAATGGTACAGGATATCAGACAGAATGAAATTGGTGTTATTTTATTCGGCCGCGATACCGGAATCAAAGAAGGAACCAAAGTAGTTCGTACAAAGAAGAAGGCTGGAATCCCGGTAGGGGAAGGCTTTGTTGGAAGAATCATTAATGCATTAGGTGAGCCGATTGATGGAAAGGGCGAGATTAAGGAAGATGATTATCGTCCAATCGAAGAGGAAGCACCGGGCATTGTAGAACGTAAATCAGTAAATACACCAATGGAAACAGGAATCTTGTCCATTGACTCCATGTTCCCAATTGGTAGAGGACAGCGAGAGTTAATTATCGGAGACCGTCAGACCGGAAAGACCTCCATTGCGACAGATACCATCATTAACCAGAAAGGCAAAGGAGTAATCTGTATCTATGTTGCCATCGGCCAGAAGGCGTCCAGTGTAGCAAAAATCGTATCTACACTGACCAAGCATGATGCAATGGATTATTCCATTGTGGTTTCCTCAACTGCAAGTGATCCAGCATCCATGCAGTACATCGCACCATATGCAGGAACTGCAATGGCAGAGTACTTTATGCATCAGGGAAAAGATGTGTTAATCGTATATGATGATTTATCCAAACATGCGGTAGCATATCGTGCAATTTCTCTGTTGTTAGAGCGTTCTCCGGGACGTGAAGCTTATCCTGGTGACGTATTCTACTTACATTCCAGATTGTTAGAGCGTTCCAGCCGTCTGAGCGATGAATTAGGTGGTGGTTCCATTACCGCGCTTCCAATCATTGAGACACAGGCAGGAGATGTATCTGCATACATTCCGACAAACGTAATTTCAATTACAGACGGACAGATTTTCTTAGAGAGTAACCTTTTCTTCTCAGGTATGCGTCCGGCAGTCAACGTTGGTTTGTCCGTATCCCGTGTCGGTGGTGCTGCACAGACCAAGGCAATGAAGAAGGCATCCGGAAGTATCCGTATCGACCTGGCACAGTATCGTGAGATGGAAGTATTTACCCAGTTTGCATCGGACCTTGATGATATGACCAAGGCACAGTTACAGCATGGAAAAGCACTGATGGAGCTTTTAAAACAGCCGCTTTGCAATCCGCTTTCCCTGCATGAGCAGGTAGAGACACTGTGTATGGCAAACCATGGTGTATTTGATAAAGTAGAAACAAAGAATGTAAAACAGTATCAGAATGAAATGCTTGAATACATGGATTTGAAGCATCCGGAAATCGGCAGGGAAATCGAAGAGACCAAAGTGCTTTCCGATGAACTGACCGATAAGATTATTGCGGCTGCAAAAGAATTCGAAGACAGTAGAAATCAATAGGAATGAGCAGGTGTTGTTATGGCAAATGCAAAGGAAATTCAGGATCGGATGAAGAGTATCAATGATACATTGAAGATTACCAATGCAATGTATATGATTTCTTCTTCGAAGCTGAAGAAATCAAAGAAAATGCTTTCGGACACAGAACCTTATTTCTTTACCCTGCAGTCAGAAATGAGCAGAATCTTAAGACATCTTCCGGATATTGAAGATATTTATTTTAAGACAAATGAAGATAAGAAACCGGAAGAGCGCATGGTTGGTTATATTGTTATTACAGCAGATAAGGGACTGGCAGGTTCCTATAATCATAATGTATTAAAGCTTGCAGAGGAGCATTTGAAAGCACATAAAAATAACAAACTGTTTGTATTAGGTGAGTTAGGCCGTCACTATTTTGAACAGCGTGGAATTGAGATTGATAAGCAGTTCCACTATACCGTACAGAATCCGACACTGAACCGTGCAAGAAATATTGCAGAGGAACTTCTGGAGCTGTACCGGAAAGAAGAGTTAGATGAAGTCTATATCATCTATACCAGCATGGTCAATGCAATTCAGGAGGAGACACAGATCAGACAGCTGCTCCCACTGAAGAAAGCAAGTTTTAACGTGAAACTGCCTGCAGATATTCCGATGGAGGAACTGGCGTTGAAACCATCTCCGGAGGCAGTGATGGATCGAATTGTACCGGATTATGTAGTTGGTTTCATCTATGGAGCGTTAGTTGAGTCTTATTCCTGCGAGCAGAACGCAAGAATGATGGCAATGGAGGCAGCAACCAAAAGTGCCAAAGATATGCTCCATGAACTGGATATCTTATATAATCGTGCAAGACAGGCAGCAATTACCCAGGAAATAACCGAGGTCATTGCAGGAGCAAAAGCTCAGAAACGGAAAAAGAGGCAGTGATAAGGAGGCTTTTTCATGAAGACAGGAAAAATTATACAGGTGTTAGGTCCGGTAGTGGATGTCTCATTTGAAGACGAAGAATTGCCGGCAATCAAAGACGCCCTTGAAGTGAAAAACGGCGATAAGAAGTGTATCATGGAAGTGGCACAGCATATCGGAAATCATACGGTACGTTGTATTATGTTAGCTTCCAGCGAAGGACTTTGCCGTGATATGGAAGTAACCGCTACAGGAAGCGGAATTAAAACTCCTGTCGGAGAGCAGACATTGGGAAGACTGTTCAACGTATTAGGAGAAGCAATTGATGGTGGCGAACCATTGAAGGATGCACCGGAATGGGTCATCCATCGTGAACCGCCGGCATTTGAAGACCAGAACCCGGCAGAGGAAATCTTAGAGACCGGTATTAAAGTTATCGACCTTTTAGCACCATATGCAAAAGGTGGTAAGATTGGATTGTTCGGTGGAGCCGGAGTAGGTAAAACCGTATTGATTCAGGAGTTAATCAGTAACATCGCAACAGAGCATGGCGGATATTCCATTTTCACCGGTGTTGGAGAGCGTTCCCGTGAGGGTAATGACCTCTGGACAGAAATGAAAGAATCCGGTGTATTAGAGAAGACAGCCTTAGTGTTCGGTCAGATGAACGAGCCGCCTGGAGCACGTATGCGTGTGGCTGAGACCGGACTTACCATGGCAGAATATTTCCGTGATGAGAAACACCAGAATGTGCTTCTTTTCATTGACAATATTTTCCGTTTTACACAGGCAGGTTCTGAGGTATCTGCATTGTTAGGACGTATGCCTTCCGCAGTAGGATATCAGCCGACACTGGCAACTGAAATGGGTGAATTGCAGGAGCGTATTGCATCTACAAAGAATGGTTCGGTTACATCCGTTCAGGCAGTCTATGTACCGGCAGACGATTTAACTGACCCGGCACCGGCTACTACTTTCGCGCATCTGGATGCGACCACCGTACTTTCCAGAAAGATTGTAGAGCAGGGTATTTATCCGGCAGTAGACCCGCTGGAATCTACATCCCGTATCTTAGAGGCAGACATCGTTGGAGAAGAACATTATCAGGTAGCCCGGAAAGTACAGGAGATTCTGCAGAAATACAAAGAGTTACAGGATATCATCGCAATTCTTGGTATGGAAGAGCTGGCAGATGAGGACAAGTTACTGGTATATCGTGCAAGAAAGATTCAGAAGTTCTTATCACAGCCGTTCCATGTGGCAGAGAACTTTACCGGCGTAAAGGGCGTTTATGTTCCGTTATCTGAAACCATTCGAGGATTCAAGGCAATCATCGATGGTGATATGGATCAGTATCCGGAAAATGCATTCTTCAACGTAGGAACAGTAGAAGACGTTATCCGTAAAGCAGAAGAGATGGAACACCAGAATGCATAGCATATGTTGTGCAGGAATACGCCTGGTGACATCTTTCGAATAAAGAGGTGCAAATATGGCAGGAAATACATTTTATTTAAAAATAATTGCAGCGAACCGGGTATTCTATGCCGGCAGATGCCGTTCACTGATTGTTCCGGAATATGATGGACAGAAAGAGATTCTGGCACATCATGAGGATATGGTTATTGCCATAGATGAAGGTGAAATGCGTTTTCAGCCGGAAGGAACTGCAAATTGGGAATATGCAGTAGTTGGTATGGGCTTTGTGGAAATCGTCAACAACCGTGTGACGCTTCTGGTAGAAACGGCAGAGCGTCCGGAAGAAATTGATGTTGCCAGAGCCAGGGAAGCAAAAGAACGTGCCGAGGAGCAGATGCGGCAGAAGCAGAGCATCCAGGAATACTATCATTCCAGAGCATCCTTATCCCGTGCCCTGACCCGGCTGAAGGCAACCAGCAAGTACCAGTAAGCAATAGGAAACCCGCAGATTATCTGTTTGAAAACAGGTGGTCTGCGGGTTTCTTGAGCTGCCGGTGGCAGGTTCTATGGGTATCAAATATTTATGTAATATAAAAGTTATTTCATGAGTGCAGTAACGTCCTCTAAAGGAAGATTACAAAGTTCTGCTATTTCCTTCGCATCAAACTTTCCTGTTTTTAATAGACGAAGGGCGGTATCGGTAGAAGCCTGCTTTAATCCTTGCTCAATTCCCTGGGCAACACCCTGCTTTAATCCCTGTTCAACACCGGCGTCAAATTCGGCTTTTCTCAGTTTTTTCTCTTCTTCAACTTTATCATATTCAAAAATACTCATAGCAATTACCTCCGCCTGATTCTTCCTAAGAAAATCTGCCAGAATATTTTCCTGAATGCATTCGGTGACAGCCTTTTGTACGGCATCATCCAAAGGCATCTGTTCTGCAAAGGAACGAACCTTTGCAACATAAATGGAATATTCCTTTAATATCTGGCAATGGGACATTAACTCGTTGTTGTGTCCTGCGTTTACATTGAATGTAGTAACAATAAGTTCTAACGATGGATTGTCAGTTACATGATAAAAAGCATCTGACAAACGGCTGGTATAGCAATCATCTATCGGTGTGCTTCCATTATAAAATACAATAAAATGGGGATTTGGAATTTTTTGTAGTGCAGAAGAATACAGGGATTTCTTATCCACAAGCTTCTGGTATTCCGCTGCGATGTAGAATAAATCCCGAAGCGGAATATTTGGATTCATTGTGGACTGATGCTCGTATAGATAGAGATTCATGTCCAGAATAAAAGCCAGATCGTTCTTCATTCCCATGTAAATGGCATTTTCCAGGGTTACAATTTCGAGGGCACCGGAATCCGTGTAATGACTGTTATTAATTGCATTGTAAAGGGATAATAGTGCTTCCTTATCCGAAAACAGCATCCGGAAAACAGTGTCCTTAAATTTGCGGTTCGCCACCGGTGTGCGTTTCGTTGTTTCATTTGCTTCATGTGCTTTTCCTGTCATAGGCAAGTCCTCCTTGTGTGTGGCAGGAGGATAAGCAGCAATAGAAAATAAATATCATATCCAGTGGCAAAAGATTATCTGCTATCGAATAATGGCAGTTATTTCCATACTGTATCGCTCCTGCTTTTTAGTTAAATAGTGAATCAAAAGCATAGATAGATACAGAAATGCGGGGTTCTATGCAGAACCGGATTTGAACTATAGAAAGTGCCATATAGATTGTATAATATATGCTTTTTCACATTTTAACATAGGAAGAGGGCAGGAGCAAGACAGAAAAATTATTCCGCTTCTATTTCCGCCTTGATTTCATCTTCGGTTGCCGCCATTGCCTGCAGTGTCATGGTAAGAAGTTTTTCTAAGTCCCAGCCAAGCTGTGCGGCACCACGTTCAATTACTTCACGGGAGCATCCGGCAGCAAAGCCTTTGCTCTTATATTTCTTCTTTAAGGATTTTAATTCCATATCTTTCGTGCTCTTGGATGGACGCATCAGTGCGGCGGCCCAGATAAGACCGGTTAATTCGTCTGCGGCAAATAAAACCTTTTCCATTTCGTGAAGCGGTTCCACATCAATGGTTGTGCCACATTCTACGGTAATGCCGTAGCCGTGGGAGCAGACCGCATGAATAATGTCATCCGAAACGCCGCCATCCTTTAACAATTCCGGAGCCTTAAGACAATGCTCGGCAGGATATAATTCGAAGTCGATATCGTGAAGCAGTCCCACGATACCCCAGTATTCAGCATCCTCGCCATAGCCTAATTCATTGGCATACCATTTCATAACAGCTTCAACCGTAAGCGCATGCTGAATATGAAAAGGGTCTTTGTTATATTTTTTCAGTAATGCAAAAGCATCATTTCTTGCAATGTGTTCCATTTTTTCGACCTTCTTTCTTTTGTCAGTTCAGTAAAAATATACACCGGATAAAATAAATGTGCAAATCAAATTTGTGTGGAAAGAGGGCATTTTTTTGCATATAGCATCATTATCGAAAGAACTGCTACAGGGATTGTTAAGAGGAAAGCTTGGTTTCAACGGAATGATTACTACAGATGCCACCAATATGGTAGGCTTTGGCTGTGCCGGAAGACGTAAAGAGCTGCTTCCGAAATCCATCAATGCAGGCTGTGACATGCTTTTATTTACGAAGAATCTGAAAGAGGATTACGAGACTGTTTTAGAGGCAGTTAAGAGTGGCATAATTTCAGAAGAACGTCTGAATGAGGCGGTTACTTATATTTTGGCAACAAAAGCATCTTTGAAGCTGCATGAGAAACAGAAATCGCATACTCTGATTCCGGATGAGTCTGCCCTTGATATTTTGCGTTGTAAGAAGCATATTGACATGGCATATCAGGTATCCGATAAAGCAATTACACTGGTAAAGGATGAGCAGAATCTTCTGCCACTTTCTAAGGATAAATATAAGAAGGTACTGACCATCGTATTAGGAGATGCCATCAGTGCCAGCGGAAAACCGGCAGTGGGAGACCACCAATCGGATATGATGCACCATGGTTTGCCCATGAGATTCCGACCATGTTTATCTCCATTGCAAATCCGTATCATATGCAGGATGTGCCGATGATAGAGACCTTTATCAATGCATATACAGCCAATGAATTTAACGTTGAAATGCTGGTAAAGAAATTAAATGGCGAGTCATCCTTTAAGGGAAAGAGTCCGGTAGACCCGTTCTGCTATCAGCGACAGACAAGAACCATATAAAAGTACAGGGATAAGAGGAAAAAGATGAAAGCCTTGAAATTATACTGGATCGATATGAAGGAAAGGCACCTTGAAGAGAACGAAAAAGAAATCCTTCTACTGGTACAAGAAAGTAATCGAAAGCAACGGAGAAATTCTAAGATAAACGGCTGTTATTATCTTAAAAAATATTGCATATTTACGAAAAAATAGGAAAAAAAGTAAAAAAAACCCCTTGTTCTATCGGAAAACCTGTTTTATAATAGTGGGAAAAATGAACAGGAAATACGGAGGAAGAAGTAGAAATGAGCAAGAAACTGATTATCGTAACATCACCGCCAGCTTGCGGGAAAACATATATTTCAAAAGAACTGGCAAAGAGATTAAACCATATTGTATATCTGGATAAGGATACTTTAATTACATTATCCAAACAGATTTTTGTAGTGGCTGGACAGCCATATAATAGAAGCAGTGATTTCTTTGAGAAGAACATTCGTGATTATGAATATGAATGTGTCGTAAATCTGGCACTGGAGGCATTGGAGTATGAAGATCTGGTTCTTATCAATGCACCATTTACAAGAGAAATCCGTGATATGGAATATATCAAAGGCCTGAAAGCCCAGCTGGCAAAGAAAGATGCTACATTAGTAACAATCTGGGTACAGACAGATCCGGAAATCGTTCATGAGAGAATGATTACCAGAGCATCTGACCGTGATGATTGGAAGTTAGAGCACTGGGATGAATATATTGCATCCTGTAACTTTGAGATTCCGGAAGACCTGCATGATCCGAATGTAAAAGATGATTTACTGATTTTCAATAACAACAATGATGAAGAGTTTGAAAAGTCCATGAAAGAGATTACTGGAATCTTAAATGAGACTATCAATCAGGACTAATTACATAGTTTAAAAGTGGAATCCCGGGCAAAATGCTTCTTATGGGAAGAGAAGTATTTTGCCCGGGGATTTTTTACTTTACAGGAAATTGTTTTCCTGTAAAGTAAAAAATGCTCCGCGAGGATGTGCACTGCGGCGTATAAGGTAGATGTCGCAAGCGACCGCCGCAGGCGCGATAATGTGCCAAGGCACATTCTTTTTTTATAACAGAATGTGGAGAACTTTTTGTATTTGTGCTATGATGTGGATATGTGGAGCATATATGGAATGGATATCCGGCTGTTAAAAGAGCATCCGGAATATAAAGAACAAATAAAATTGCTTCCCACACGTTGGGAGAAGGTAAATAAAATAAAAAAAGAAGACGACAGACTGCGGAGTCTTGCTGCAGGCATCCTGCTTTCCTATGGGTTACGGGAAAATGGCATAGATTTAGATGCCTGTCAGCTTATAATGGGAACCCATGGCAAGCCGCAGGTGGCAGGCTGTGAGGGACTGCATTTTAATCTGTCTCACACAGGAAACTATGCAGTGGCGGTATTTTCTGATGCACCGGTTGGAATTGACATCGAACACCGGAGAGCATTAAAGCAGACGCTTTTGGACAAGTGCTGCACAAAGGACGAGCAGGCATGGATACAGAGCCAGCCGGATAAAGAAATGGCATTTGTACGTCTCTGGACAGCCAAGGAAAGCTATGTAAAATGGAGTGGCGAAGGAATTACCTTTCCATTAAAGAACATTGCAGTTCACCGGAGGGAGAATGGCATCGCATCTTATCCGAAGAAAGATGGCATAGCACTTTACCGGGAAGGCATCCTGCAGCCGGTAAACTTCGCAGAGCATGATGAGATACCGGATTACCACATCTGCGTGTGCACGGAGTCTGAGAAAGAAAATGCGGCAGAAATTATATGGCTACAAGAGGACAGCTTCTCATGAGCAATGTCAGCGCATGATTCACATTTGCTGTCTGCTAATTATGGGGCGGGGGAAGTGACAGAAAGGCAGAAGAAGGATGAAAAAATATAACACTGTTATCTTTGACTTGGATGGAACCTTATTAAACACATTAAAGGATTTGACTGATGCAACCAATTATGCATTGGAAAAATATGGACAGCCACAGCACAGTATAGAGGATGTCCGGAAATTTGTCGGAAATGGCATCCGCAAGCTGATTGAGCGTGCGTTAGAGGGCGGAGAGGAAAATCCGGAATTTGAGCATGTATTTGCAGCTTTTAAAGAATATTATGGTGAGCATTGTAATGACACCACCTGTCTTTATCCGGGCGTGGAAGAAATAATTACTTCCTTAAAGGGACAGGGCTATCGCCTTGCAATTGTTTCAAATAAAGCAGATTTTGCAGTAAAGGAATTACAGCAGATTTATTTTAAAGGAAAGATTGAAGTTGCCATTGGAGAAAAAGATGGCATTCGTAAGAAACCCGCACCTGACACTGTTATGCAGGCGTTAAAGGAGCTTGGAAGCAGCAGGGAAGAAGCGGTCTATGTAGGCGATTCTGATGTGGACATTGCAACAGCAGCAAATTCCGGTATGCCATGTATCAGTGTGACCTGGGGATTCCGGAATGTTCCATTTTTAAAGGAGCATGGAGCAACACATCTGGCAGCTAGTGCTGAAGAATTGTATGCAATTTTAGATGAATTCAATGCGTAAAAAGGAGAATGGCAAATGGAAATTATCCGACAGATGCAGGAGCGGAAGGACTTGACGGAACGGGAAAGAAATATTCGTGATTATCTGATGGAACATCCGGAGGCTGTCATTTCCATGACAGCAAAGCAGTTAGGGGAAGTTTCTTATAGCAGTACTGCAGCTGTAAGCCGCTTTTGCCGGAAAATCGGCTGTCAGGATTATGGAGAATTCCGGCTGCGTTTCCTAAGTGAATTGCAGAGTACGGAGGGTGGACAGGAGACGACCACAGAGCATTTTGTAATACAGCAGCAGGAAAATGCCATGACCATTATGAATAAGATTGCGGACATTGACACCCTTGCCGTTGAAAAGACAAAGCGTCTTCTTACGATTGATCAGCTGGCGCGGGTGGGAAAAATGGTGCATGAGGCCAAGTACATTGATTTCTATGCCTTTGATATGAATATACATCTGGCACGCTACGGCTGCAGTCAGTTCTTCCATTGCGATAAGGTGGCAAATACTTATGCGGAAGATAATATACAAAGGATGATGGCATTGCAGAATAATGAAAATCATCTGTCCATCATGATTAGTCATACCGGAAATAATAAGAAGCTGGTGGAACTGGTAAGGGATTTACATCGGGCAAAAGCAAAAACCATTCTGATTACATCCCAGGGCAAAAGCAGGATGAAAGCATATGTTGATGAGGTTCTGCTGACACCAAGAACACTGACAGAGTGTGGAAGTATCCGGATGGAAGGACTGTGGACAGTGGCATTTTCCGCAGCAACAAAATACCTTCTGGATGTTATGTTTGCAATGGAATTTTCTGCCGGTTATGATGAAAATATAAAACTGAGCAAGCAATATTATGAGATTGGTGCAAAGAACCTGTGTGATACAGAAAAATCATAGCAATAAAATGAAACAAAATTTCAAGATTTCATTCATAAGAGCCGATTCTTTTGAAACGATCATTCAAAATCCGTCACACTTGTTGCAGAGAACAGAAAACATGTTATCCTTGGGCTGTAAGGAAGACATCGCCATATGTCCCTTGCATTTATAGCATGTTGGAGTCCGGAAAATAAATTTCGGGCTCCGTTAAAAAAGGAGTGACGCATATGAAATTAAAGAAGAAAATGAAACGAATGTTAGAAGCAAATCTGATGAATGTAATACTTGCAACAGAGCAGCAGGGATTAAAGAAGCTGATGATTCATTTCTTAGAGACTTTGTAACTGCAATTTTATGACTGGAAATAATGTAACTGTAATATTACATTTATAAAATGGGGATATTATCAGGAGGGAGACGCATATGAGCATAACAGTAAATCTTTATTATACTGGTGAAAATGGAAATGCATTAAAATTTGCTCAGGAGATGGAAAACAGCGGAACAGCAGATGCAATCCGCCGGGAAGAGGGCAATTTAAGATATGAATATTTTCAGCCGCTGCAGGATAAGGAAACAGTACTTCTGATAGACAGCTGGGAGAGCCAGCAGGCACTGGATGTGCACCATGCTTCTCCGATGATGCAGACCATTGCGGCATTGAGGGATAAATACGACCTTCACATGAGAGTAGAACGTTACGTATCGGACGATGAAACCACGCAGGATGATAAATTCATTCGAAAATAAGCAGCGGATATAGAAGACACGAGGTATGTTCAGACAAACAACAGTTGGTTGAAACATACTTCGTGTCTTTTACGTTACTAAGAAGCTATAAAGCACTGTCTATGACAGAACCTGCATGTAGAAAGTTTATCCGTGCAGTCCGGTATACAACTGATAATATTTACCCTTCTGGGAAATCAGTTCGTCATGGCTGCCCCGTTCAATAATGCGGCCCTGCTCTAATACCATGATGCAGTCACTGTTCTTAACAGTGGAGAGTCGGTGGGCAATTACAAAGGTAGTTCTGCCTGCCATCAGTTTATCCATGCCATCCTGAACGATACGCTCGGTTCTGGTATCAATGGAGCTGGTTGCTTCGTCAAGAATCAGTACCGGAGGATTGGCAACAGCTGCACGGGCGATGGCAAGTAACTGCCGCTGTCCCTGGCTTAAGTTGGCACCATCACCGGTCAGCATGGTATTGTAACCATCCGGAAGATGACGGATAAAGGAATCTGCATTGGCAAGCTTTGCAGCAGCGATAACTTCTTCATCGGTAGCATCCAGTTTACCGTAGCGGATATTTTCCATTACGCTGGCGGTAAAGAGGTGGGTATCCTGCAATACGATACCAAGGGAATGTCTTAAGTCAGCTTTCTTAATCTTGTTGACATTGATACCGTCGTAACGGATTTTACCATCCTGAATATCATAGAAACGGTTAATCAGGTTCGTAATGGTGGTCTTACCGGCACCGGTAGAGCCGACAAAAGCAATTTTCTGACCAGGAGTAGCAAATAATTTCACATTGTGTAAAACAATCTTATCATCATTATATCCAAAGTCTACATCATCAAAGACCACATCACCCTTTAACTCGACATAGTCAATGGAGCCGTCTGCCTGATGCTGGTGTTTCCAGGCCCAGCGTCCGCTTCGGGTATCGGAAGTCTCTACAAGTTTTTCACCGTCTTTTTCTACATTGACAAGAGTAACATAACCTTCATCGGTTTCTGGTGTCTCATCCAAAAGAGTGAAGATTCGCTCGGAACCTGCCATAGCCATAACAATACTGTTTAACTGCTGGCTGACCTGGTTGATTGGCATATTAAAACTCTTGTTAAAGGTTAAGAAACTTGCCAGTCCGCCCAGTGTAAATCCACCGATGCCATTTAAGGCGAGGACACCACCAACCATGGCACAGAGTACATAACTGATGTTACCAATCTGGGCATTTGCCGGCATTAGGATATTGGCAAATTTGTTGGCATTGTCAGCACTGCGGAAAAGCTGGTCATTTAATTTGTTAAAAGCTTCGATACTTTCTTCTTCGTGGCAGAAGACTTTAATTACCTTCTGACCATCCATCATTTCTTCGATAAAACCATTGGTTGCACCAAGGTCACGCTGCTGAGCGATAAAGTATTTACCACTTTTCCCGGCAAGATTTTTCGTGACAAGGAGCATGACACCAACCATTACAAGAGTAAGAACAGTCAGTGGGATATTCAGGATAATCATGTAAATCAGTACACTGACAATGGTAATGACACTGTTGATTAACTGCGGAATACTCTGGCTGATCATCTGACGAAGGGTATCAATGTCATTGGTGTATACAGACATGATATCGCCGTGGGCATGCGTGTCAAAGTATTTAATTGGCAGTGTTTCCATATGGGTAAACAAATCGATTCGCAAATCATTTAAAGTACCCTGCGTAACATAAATCATAATCTTGGAATAAGCAAAGGTACTTAAAACTCCCACACCGTAAAAGCATGCAACACGAAGGATGGCAGCAGCCAGCGGTGCAAAGTCCTTATCCGGTGAATTCAGAATCGGGATAATATAGCTGTCAATCAGGGTTTTCATAAACATGGTTCCCTGGGTGTTGGCAAGAACACTTAGTACAATAAAGACAAGTACCAGGAAGCAGGCAATTCCGTATTTCCGGAAAATGTAAGCCATCAGACGGCAGAATAATTTGCCCGGATTCTTTACTTTCCTTTTTTCAGCCATTACTGAGCACCTCCATTCTCATCAAAGTCACCACCGCCGCCGGTCTGGGATTCATAGACATCACGGTAGATGGCATTATTTGCTAATAATTCTTCGTGGGTTCCAAAGCCGTTAATCTTACCTTCATCTAAGACAATAATGCGGTCAGCACTCTGGACACTGGAGATTCGCTGGGCAATAATCAGCTTGGTTGTACCCGGAATCTCTTCGGCAAAGGCTTTGCGGATTTTTGCATCGGTTGCGGTATCTACGGCACTGGTGCTGTCATCCAGAATCAGAATTTTCGGTTTCTTTAAGAGGGCACGGGCAATACAAAGACGCTGCTTCTGACCACCGGATACGTTGGTTCCCCCCTGTTCGATGTATGTATTGTATTTATCCGGAAAAGTGTTGATAAAATCATCGGCACATGCTAATTTGCAGGCACGGATACATTCTTCTTCCGTAGCATTTTTATCGCCCCAGCGCAGGTTATCAAGAATTGTACCGGAGAAAAGCACGTTTTTCTGCAGTACAACGGCAACCTGGTTACGCAGGGTATCAAGGTCATACTTTCTTACATCAATGCCGCCAACGGAGACAGAGCCTTCATTTACATCATACAGACGACTGATTAAGTTCACCAGACTGGACTTGGAACTTCCGGTTCCGCCTAAGATACCGATGGTTTCACCGGAATGAATAGACAGATTGATATCGGAAAGAACCGGCTCAGCCGCATCTTCTTTGTAGCTGAAGGTAACATGGTCGAAGGTAATGCTTCCGTCTTTTACTTCCATAACCGGATGCTTTGGGTTATTTAAGTTACTCTTTTCGTTTAATACTTCAGAAACACGACGGGCGCTGGCAACACTCATGGTAATCATGACAAATACCATGGAGAGCATCATCAGGCTCATCAGAATATTCATACAGTAGGTTAAGAGACTCATCAGCTCACCGGTAGTGAGGCTGCTGTTTACAATCATCTTTGCACCAAGCCAGCTGATTAAAAGGATACAGGTATATACCGTAAACTGCATGGCAGGAGCGTTGAAAACAACAACATTTTCAGCCTTTACCAGGAGCTTGTAAATATTTCCGCTGGCTTTCTTAAAAGTAGAAGCTTCATGGTCTTCACGGACATAAGCTTTTACGACACGGATAGCGGAAACATTTTCCTGGACTCTTGCGTTTAAGTCATCATATTTTGGAAAAGCTTCATTAAAATATCTGGTAGCAAACCGGATGATGATAGCAAGCACACCACCTAAGAGGATAACGGCAATCAGATAAACGCTGGCAAGCTTCGGACTGATAAAGAAGGACATTGCCATGGCACAAATCAGACTGGCCGGTGCTCTCGTACACATGCGGAGGATCATCTGGTAAGCATTCTGCAGGTTGGTGACGTCAGTAGTCATACGGGTAACAAGACCTGCAGTGCTGTATTTATCAATGTTAGCAAAGGAAAAGGTCTGAATATTTTCAAACATGGATTTCCTTAAGTTACGGGCAAATCCGGTGGATGCCCGGGCACCATATTTTCCACCCATAATTCCGGCAAACAGGGAGAAGCATGCAGCAACGACCATCCAGGCACCGACTACATAGATGTGATGGATGTCACCCTTGTTGACACCATTATCAATGATGGAAGCCATCAGAAAAGGAATTAAAGTTTCCATCAGAACCTCAAGAATCATAAAGACAGGAGTTAAGATGGAATCACGTTTAAATTCTTTAATCTGGGCAGCTAAAGTCTTTAACATAAATTTCACTTCCTTTTTTCTAAATTGTATGCTATAACATAAATGTTAGCATACTAACAGATATTGTTATATAACAATATTTTTTATATGTCAATGAATTTTTTGGGAAAGAAAAGAAGGATTATGAAATGTGCAAAGAGAGAAAACTTGGAAACGATATCCGGGTCATACACAATATGATAGGGATGTACTGTGACCGGTATGGTGCGGATCAGAGAGATGGTGTGGCACCGATGCAGGGGCGGACACTGGGCTTTTTATATTGTAATAAAGATAAGGTCATCTGCCAGAAGGACATTGAGCAGGAATTCTTAATTTCCAGGGCAACGGCAAGCAAAATGCTGCAGTCCATGGAGAAAAAGGAACTGATTACCAGAAAAGAACTAAAAGAAGATGCACGATTAAAGCAGATTCTTCTGACGAAAAAGGGGGAACAGCAGCATTTGAAAATGATGAACTTCTTTTCTGAAATGGAGAAGCTCCTGGTGGATGGAATGACAAAAGAAGAAGCAGATGAACTATATTCTCTTTTGAAACGTGTACGCTATAATCTTGAGAAGAATCTGTAAAGATTAGGAAAAGACATAAGGAAAAGAGAAGGTTCTACTTCCTATATATATGACTTTTTGCTATAATAGATGCAAACGAAGAAAAGGGAGGAACAGGAGATGATTATTTTCTGGTTAGCACTTTTTGTAATATTACTGATTATAGAGATTATTACGGTAGGACTGGCAACCATCTGGTTTGCAGGCGGAAGTATGGCAGCCCTGATTGTGGCAGCAGTAGGAGGCCCGGTCTGGCTGCAGGTAATTTTATTCTTTGTGGTATCTTTTGTATTGTTATTCTTTACAAGACCATGGGCAGTAAAATATTTAAACCCGCATAAGACCCGGACGAATTACGAGGATGCCATCGGAAAGACCGTACGTGTAACCATGAAGATTGACAATATCGAGGAGACAGGAACAGCTGTATTAAACGGACAGGAATGGACGGCAAGAAGCAGTGACGATGCAGTTACCATAGAAGCAGATACTACTGCAGAAGTTGTGGCAATAAGTGGTGTCAAACTGATTGTAAAACCACAGTAGAGTAAGAAAAGATAAGGCAGGCGGTTGCATATGAAACTTGGAATGGTATTTGAAGGCGGAGCCAGCAGGACAATTTTTTCCTGTGGAGTGGCAGACGCATTTCTTGAAGAAAATATAATGCCTGATTATTTTATCGGCGTATCGGCAGGAATAGCCTTTGGCTTATCCTATTTGTCAAAGCAGCACGGCAGAAACTTAGAGCTTGCAAGAAAATATATGTCAGATGGCAATTATCAGGGATTTAAGTTCTTATTTGATAAGAACCGCAAGACCTTTTATAATCTGGATTACGTCTTTGATGAAGTGCCAAATAAATTACTGCCCTTTGATTATGATGCATTTGCAGCATTTCCGGGACAGGTGGAAGCAGCAGTGACCAACATTCATTCCGGTAAAGCAGAGTATCTTGAAGTGCCAAGAGACAGCTCCAGCATGTCAGTTATCGAAGCAAGCTGTGCACTTCCGGTATTTTTCAAGCCGGTGCAGGTAGGCAGACGCTATTATCTGGATGGCGGCGTGGCAGATTCCGTTCCATTTGAGAGGGCATTAGAGCAGGGCTGCGATAAGGTAATTGTCGTACTGACAAGAGAGCGTGGCTATGAGAAGCATACGGATGGAGGAACGAAGATTTCTTCTGCATTATATCGGCGTTATCCAAATATCGTAAAGGATTTGAAGGAGCGTCCGGCAAAATATAATGAGTCCATGCAAAAATTATTCCGGTTGGAAAAAGAAGGACGCGTTTTTGTAATTGCACCGGATACGACCCATGGGGTAGGCAGAACCGAAAGTGACCCGAAGCGGTTAGAAGAATTATACGAAGAAGGTTATCTTGAGGGAAAAGAACAGATGGTAGCATTAAAGAATTATTTGAAGAAGTAAGAAGCAGGAATGATGAGTGAACAGATAGAGCAGGAAAAGACAATTCATTATAATGATGCAAAAATCTGGCAGATTGCATTTTTTTCCATGAATAATACAGCAGCAAATCTGTATCTGGCTTTGATGGGCTATATCTCATACTATGCCAATTCCATGGCTGGCTTTTCTGTTGTGTTGATTTCTTCACTGGTAACAGCAATGAATATTTTTGATGGTGTAACTGACCCTGTGGTTGGTTTTCTGTTGGATAAGAGTAAAGGACGGTTTGGAAAATTCCGTCCTTTTATGGTGGCTGGAAATATACTGATGGCAGTCAGTGCTGTTCTCCTGTTTGCGACAACACATCTGATTTCAAAGTGGGTACGGATTCCGTATTTTATTATTATCTATGCAATTTTTATTATCGGATATACCTTTCAGACTGTGGTTGCCAAATCGGGGCAGACGATTATTACCAATAATCCGAAGAAACGCCCGCTGTCCACTTATTTCGATTCCATTTTCATCATGGCGGCATACGGCGGCAGTGCCTTGTTTGTAGCCAATTATCTGGTGCCGAAATACGGTGGATTTACCAACGAAGAGCTGTATGTGGAGTATGTATTCTGGGTTGTGGTATTGTCGGCACTGGCAACACTTTTGGCGGTAATCGGAATCTGGAAGAAAGACCAGCCGGGACGCTATGAACATCAGCAGACACAGAAGATTAAGGTGTGGGATTTTTTCTTGATTTTAAAACAGAACAAGCCAATCCGTATGCTGATTATGGCAGCCTGCACCAACCGGTTTGCGGCAACGGTATACAGCCATACAACAGTAGGCGTTATGCTTTATGGCATCATGATGGAAAATTATGGAATCGCCGGATGGATTGGTGTGGTGGCAGCATTGCCAACGCTTTTGGTAGTGACCGTTGGCATCCGGGCAGCACAACGGATGGGACAGAAGAAGGCACTGGTATTATTTACGGGACTTGGCATTTTCTTCCAGTTACTATTGATTGTGGTGTTGATGCAGGATAATATCAATACGGTTACTTTTAATCTCAAACATTTTAATGCCATTTCCTTCTGGTTTATGTTATTCTTTGTATTATTAAATGGCTGTAAGTCCATTACAAATAATATGGTGGTGCCGATGATTGCAGACTGCTCCGATTATGAGCAGTACCGCAGCGGTAAATTTGTACCGGGACTGATGGGAGCACTGTTTTCCTTTGTAGATAAAATTTTTGCGGCACTGGGAACGGCATTTGTAGGACTGGTAATGTTACTGATTGGATATAATAAAACATTTCCGCAGATTGGTGATGCCTTGACACCGGTATTGCGTTATACAACCATATTCCTATTTTGCGGAACACCGATTATCGGCTGGGTAAGTTCTTTGATTGCGTTGAAATTTTACCGGCTGGACAAGAAGAAAATGAATGAAATTGCGGCAGCATTGCAGGAGGAAGAGATAGAATGAAAATCGTTTTTTTAGATGCAAAATCAATTGGAGAGGATATTGATTTATCCGCATATGATGCATTGGGAGAAGTTATAAAATATGATTTCTCGACAGCAGAGGAAGCGGCAGTACGAAGCGTGGATGCAGATGTACTGGTACTAAATAAAGTAGAAGTTAACGAAAAGACCATTGGAAATGCAAGCCACTTAAAGCTTGTGTGTGTGACGGCAACCGGAACCAATAATCTCGATAAGGCATACCTTGAAAAACGTGGTATTGCATGGCGCAACGTAGCGGGATATTCCACAGAATCGGTGGCACAGCATACCTTTGCCATGCTGTTTTATTTACTGGAAAAACTGCCTTATTATGACCGTTATGTAAAAGATGAAAAATATATCGGAGATAAAATGTTTACCCACTTTGATAAATATTTCGGAGAGCTGGCAAAAATGACCTGGGGCATTATCGGACTTGGAAATATCGGAAGAAGAGTTGCAGATATTGCAAAAGTCTTTGGCTGTCGTGTCATTTACTATTCCACTTCCGGACGGAACAGCCAGCCGGGCTATGAGCGTGTCAGCTTCGAAGAACTGTTAAAGGAATCGGATATTGTATCCGTTCATGCACCGTTGGATGAAAACACGTTGGATTTGATGAATAAAGAAGCTTTTCATCAGATGAAGAAAACGGCTATTTTCTTAAACCTTGGAAGAGGACCGATTGTGGTAGAAGAGGATTTGGCAGAAGCCTTGGAACAGGGTGAGATTGCGGCAGCAGGACTGGATGTCCTCCGGGTAGAACCGATGAGTCCGGAAAATCCGCTGCGCAGAATCAAAGACAGTGAGAAATTACTGATTACGCCGCATATTGCATGGGCGAGTGTGGAAGCCCGCACCCGCCTCATGGAGATTATCTGTGGTCAGATTCAGGAATTTTTCTCTAATGGAAGTCCGGAATCATAAGAGTTGTTTCCTAGCTCTAAGGAAAGTGCATCTAACTGTTCCCGGTAAACCGGCGTTCCAATTGGAAGCGTAAACAGTCTTGCAGTTTTATTTAAGATGGACTGATACCGGGTTCCCGCAGTATCCAGAAGGTCAAAGAAGGACTCATGGGAGACATCTTCTTTGTTCCATGGATTTCGCCAACGGAAATGACGAAGATTCAGCGGGTCTACCGTAAAAGTAAAGTAGTCACTTGGAATCAACGGAGAAATACATGCATAACCTAAAGTCTTTGCCTCGATTTTACGGGCAAGGACTTTTTTCTTGCCCTGCGGGTCACGAATCCATGCGGTATTAAGCTGCACAGCTTCTAAGGCAGCCTGCATGGAGCGGTAAGTAAAGCGGTACTCTTTATATGTGGAGCTGTAAGCCTTTAATAATAAAGAAGCAATGATGTGCCGTTCCTTCCGGCTGATGTGCAGGGTGGCACTCTGGTTGAATTCAGATGGCGCACAGTTTTTATAATAAGTAAGAAGCTCTGCATCAATATCTGTTTCCAGATATACATGATGACCAAAATAACCCTTATCATAAGTGCCATAGTGTGACTTGGCAAAGATATATGGATGACAGGTAGTATCTAAGACATAATGTCCAAGAAAGCCGCAGATATAGGAAATGGCAATCTGCTGTTCCGTCTCTTCCAAGAACATGTCCTTACTTTTTAAAAGCTGGGTAAGAAAAATACCGGTATTTTTGTGGTGTGCCAACTGCCCGATATTTCCGGAAGAGCGAAGGTAGGACGGCAGGTAATAAAAGAAAATATCCGGTCCCTGTAAGCCCATACAGAATGCATGCGGAAATTTACGGATGCAGGAAACAAGATCCGGTTCCTCTAATTCACGAAAAGAATTCAGTCCAAATAAATAGTGGGTGGTAAATCCTGGCATAACAACAATCCTTTCAACTAATTATATTTTAAGTGATTGCAAAAAGGAGACATAAGTCTGCAGGTGAATTTTGATTATCCGAAGGGAATTCTTTTTCTTTGATATGAAATGCCAGCAGTTCTTAGTGCATGTTTTTCTTGATTGTAAACTGTCTTTCCGCCTGCTTTGACGGAAGTACTGCACTGTCCGCCGGATGCGGATGCAACATAAAGCCTGCAAGGGGCACTGGGAATTTCGATTTACATTTCGTTCGTTCTGGCAACCGGCGCAAATTCACATCTATGTTCAGATGCGCCTCGCTGGCACGTCCTGTGCCAGCGTTGCCGGATGCCAGACGAAATTCCAAGTGCCCCTAACAGCCCTTATCATGCATCCGCATTTCGGCGAACCGTTCAGTACTTTTGTCAAACATTGGAAAGACGGTTTTCATCACAGAAAGAAAAACATGCACTTTAGAACTGCGGTATTTTATAGCGAAAAAAGAGGCCCTTTGGATAATCAAAATTCAATCTGTTAGAAATTATTCTTTTTGCAATCGCTTATATATAGATAATTAAAGTATAGCACTTTTTGCCAGGAAATATAATACAGAAGTTTGACAAAAAATGGATATTTGATATAATCCTGTGTGTGACGAATAATCCATGGAGATACGTGGTAAAATAGACAGGCAGCAGAGGAAAAAGAGAACTGGGAGTGAGGTTTTATTAATAAGCGGACAAAGCAAATACTGAAACTGGTTTTTGTAATTGCCATCGTAGCAATTATCATTTATACGTTCCGGGATTCAGCCGGACCAATTTTAAAGGAGCTTTCTACAACTGCACCTTGGGTGGTCATTACCATCTGCGGTGCCGGTGTTATGTATAATGTGGTAGAAGGATGGATTAATTATTCCTTCGCAAAGCAGTATAATCCACAGTTTACATACCGGATGGGTGTAGAGAGCGCCTTTTATTGCTCATTTTACCGTGTGGCAACCTTAGGCAGTGGTGCCGGTGTGGCAGCGGTATATTATTTCAATGAAAAAGGAATTCCGGTTTTTCAGGGAACCGGAATGTATATGGTAGAGTATGCGATTCATAAAGTAACGATTGCAATCTTTTCCATTATTTTCTTCCTGTTAAATTTCGGATTTATGAAGGAACATTATTCCGAATATTTTAATCTTCTGATTGCAGGATATGTGTTGACGGCAGTGATAGCAACTGCATTACTTTTATTCTGCTGTTCAAAGAAGTTCCATGGAATTTTACTTTTCCTGGTGGACAAGTTGAACCGCAAAGGAAAATTCGATGCGCAGGCAGCCATGTTACGGGAACAGTGTGGCATCTTAGAGGATGCAGCAGGCATGCTTCTGACCAAGGGAAAACTAATCGCATCCATTGTAGCTAAGAATCTGTTGAAATTTGCATTCTGCTATGGCATACCATTCGTGATTTTATATCGGGAATATGGATTGACACTGTTACAGTCCTGGGCAGTTACTTCCCTTGCTTTTATGCTGGCAGCAGTCATTCCGTCTCCGGCAGGAATCGGTTCCTCAGAGTTTGTATTTACCGCATTGTTTACAGTATTGGTAGGAACCGGAGAAGCCGGTTCTGCGGCACTGTTATACCGTTTTGCAACATTCGTACTTCCATTTGTTATCGGTGGTGTGGTGGTATTACTGCATAAGCGTATTGACCGACGGATTGCAAAACGCAAGGCAGATAAGGCACAGCAGTAAGGGAAAGAGAAGGAATTAAGATGAAAGAAAGAAAAGGAATCAGTGGCAGCACACTGAAAATCATTGCGATTATAACGATGTTAATTGACCATATCGGAGCCGGAGTTCTTGGCAGATTGCTGGTAGTCCGTGGTATGAATGAGGCGGCAGATCTGAATGCATGGATTGATGCCAACAGTACCCTGGTGATTACATATCAGATGATGCGTTTTGTCGGAAGACTGGCATTTCCGATTTTCTGTTTTCTTTTAATCGAAGGTTTTGAACATACACATGATGTGAAGAAATATGCACTTCGTCTGCTTTCCTTCTGCCTGGTATCTGAAATTCCATTTGACTTATTATTCAATGGAAAAATATTGGAATCCGGTTATCAGAATGTATTTTTTACACTGTTTATCGGACTGATGGTTATGTGGGGATTTCAGGCAGTGGAGAATCAGGAACGGTTTGCGAAGTTTAAGAAAGTTATTTTTGATGCGGGAATTCTTGCAGCAGGAATCCTTGCGGCAGAATTTTTAAATACCGACTATGCCGGAATTGGCGTTGCCTGCATCGTATTACTCTATGTATTCCGTAAGAAAAAATCCTACCAGCTGCTTGCAGGATGTATCGGATTTTCCTGGGAGCTTACTGCACCGCTGGCATTCATTCCGATTGCGTTTTATAATGGAAAACGTGGACTTTCTTTGAAATACTTTTTCTACATTTTCTATCCGGCGCACCTTCTGATTTTGTATATCATCTGCTGGGCAATGGGAATGGGACCGATTGCAGTCGCATAGATTTCTTTAAGATTTTGTGAAGAGGCTTGCAAACAAAAAAGACCTGCGTTATAGTAGCGGATGGACAGAAGTTCTGTCACAGAAGAAGACGGCAGGATTGTAAGAAATGAATGAGAATAAAGCAGAAAGAAATGAAATAGAACAGAATAAAAAACATTTAGCTAGACTTATCGAACTGGATTATAAGAAAACAAATATAAGAGCCGGACTCATTGCTTTTGCAGTGATGTTGGGCTTTTGTCTCTATGGTGGGGTAAATGTGCCAGTGGCAGCTGCCGCAGGGCTGATTTATTTTGGAATCAAAAATCTTAAGATTACATTGCCGGAGAAAGCCAATCCACTCTGGGCTGCTCTTGAAATTTTCTTAAGTGCCATCATGACAGAGCATATGGTGCAGTATCTTTTGCTGGATGCAGAGCTGCGGGAGAAAATCAGTGTGAATCACACCCGATGGAATGTGCTCTGCTGCATGGTCTTTTATCTTGCCCTGTTAGTGATTACAGCAAAGCCGAAGATTGCCTGCATGATAGGACATATTTTCCTCTTAAGCCTTGCAGGAATCAATTACTTTGTCTATCAGTTTCGTGGAAATGAATTTTCTTTCGGAGATTTGAAAGCGGCATCCACCGGACTTTCCGTGGCAGCAAATTATAAATTTGTATTGGAAGACCGGGCGGTCTATGTCATACTTCTTAGCATGATATATGTTGCCTTTATAAGGAAGCTGAATTTTGAATTTAAAAAGAAGTGGATGCTCCGAATCAGTGCCTTTGCGGCAGCGCTGGTAATGGGAATTTATGTGGGAATTGCCACAGAAGATACGGTAATGGAATCCTGGGAACAGAAAGGAACTTACCGCAACGGCTATATCTTAAATTTTGTACTCAGCATCCGGGATTCCTTTGTGGCGGAGCCGGATGGATACTCAAAAGATGTGGTGGAAGAGATTTCCAAAGAATATCCGGAACCGGAGAATAAAGGCTCGGAAGATGACCCGACCATTATTGTTATTATGAATGAGTCCTTTGCGGATTTGAGTGTGATTTCCCATTATGGATTTGAGACAACGGAAGAGGTAACACCATTTTTCGATTCCATGGACACCAATGTCATTAAGGGATATGCACTGTCTTCTGTCTTTGGTGCAAAGACACCGGATTCCGAGTGGGAATTTCTGACGGGAAATTCCATGGCATTCCTGCCAAGCGGCTCCGTGCCTTATCAGCAGTATATGTCAAAGAAACCGTATTCCCTGGTAAGTACCTTAAAGGAGCGGGGATATTCCTGCATTTCCATGCATCCTTACTATGCGTCCGGCTGGAGCAGAAGCAAGGTTTATCCGTTGCTGGGCTTTGATGATAGTCTCTTTATCGATGATTTCGACCAGACCAATATCATGCGGGAATATATTACGGATCAGGAATTATATAATAAAATTATTGACCAGTATGAGGCAAAGACTTCTGATGAAAAATTATTTATCTTAGGTGTTACCATGCAGAATCACGGTGGCTATACCGATTATTATGATAATTTCCAGAATACGATAAATCTTAAGAATCATTATTTCAGTGATGTAAACCAGTATTTAAGCCTGATTCATGAGAGCGATAAGGCACTGGAAAATCTGATTACTTATTTTGAAAATGTGGATGACAAGGTCGAAATCGTATTTTTCGGAGACCATCAGCCGAGCCTGAATAATAATTTCTATCAGTCCATGAATGGCAAAGGATTATCCGGTCTTACCTTGGATGAACTGCAGGAATTATTTACAGTACCATTTTTTGTATGGACGAATTATGACAGCGAAAGCAAAGATGTGGAACTGACCAGCCTGAATTATCTCTCTACGATGACTCTGCAGCAGGCAGGCATTGAACTGCCGGCATATAACCAGTTCTTAGCGGATTTACAGGAAGAAATACCGGCAATGAATTCCAGAGCATTTTATTCGAAGAGTCAGGGTGAATTCCTGCATTATTCCGAGGCACAGGGAGAAGATGCAGACCTTCTGAACCAGTATAATATCCTGCAATATAACAACATGTTTGCCAAGGAAAAAGACAAGGATAAAAATCTTTTCCCGTATTATGAAACATCGGATTAAAGAGTGAAAAACATAGAGAAAGTGAAATGTATGGGAAAAACGGAAAGGCAGGGGGAAGATGTACCGGATTTATCTTGTGGAAGATGATGTAATTATAGCCAGAAGTATTAAAAAACATTTAGAAAACTGGGAATATGAAGTGCAGTGCACAAAAGATTTTTCAGCAGTTACAAAAGAATTTGCGGAGTTTGCACCGCAACTGGTATTGATGGACATCGGTCTGCCTTTCTACAATGGCTATTACTGGTGCAGTGAAATCCGCAAAATTTCCAAGGTGCCGATTATTTTTCTCTCATCGGCTGCGGACAATATGAATATTGTCATGGCAGTGAATATGGGAGCGGATGATTTTATTGCAAAGCCTTTTGACCTAAGTGTTCTTACGGTAAAAGTACAGGCAATGCTGCGACGCACCTATGATTTTACGGAGACCGGAGAAATGCTGACCTATCACGGAGTGATGCTTCAGGTGGCGGAAGCAGCCCTTACCTATCAGGATAAGAAAGTGGAACTTACCAGAAATGAACTGCGGATTCTAAGGACACTGATGGAAAATAAGGAAAAGGTAGTCTCAAGGGATACGCTGATGACAAAGCTCTGGGAGAGCGACTGTTTTGTGGATGAGAATACACTTTCCGTAAATGTAAACCGCCTTAGAAGGAAACTTGCGGATGCAGGTCTGGAGGATTTTATTCTTACGAAGAAGGGAATCGGGTACCGGCTGAAATGAAATTTATCAAAAATTATCTGAAGGAAAATCTGAAATGGCTGTTGTTAGTGCTTGCCTGCTTTGGAATCCTGTGCTTTGTAATCGGATTCGAGCAGGTGCCGCTGGCACAATGGGGATATGCAGCATTTTTGTGCTTCTTTCTGTATTTACTGGTAGTAATCATAGACTTTACAAGGCGTTATCTGCATCATAAGAAACTGGAAAAGCAGACTTCTGAAATTGCAGTGACAATGGATAAGCTGTCATTGCCACGGGGACAGATGGAAACGGATTATCAGGAATTGCTTCGCTCTTTATATATCACCCTGCAGCAGCAGATTAATGAACTGGAAAACGGGCAGGTGGAGCAGGCAGAATATTTTACCATGTGGGTGCATCAGATCAAGACACCGATTGCAGCACTGCGCCTGCTGCTGGCAGAGGAAGAGGATGAGCGGAGCCAGGAAATGTGGGAAGAGCTTTTCTCTATTGAGCAGTATGTGGAAATGGCATTGCAGTTTTCCAGACTGTCCGCGAAAAGTACGGATTTTGTAATTGGTGAAGTTTCGTTGGATAAAGTAGTGCGGGAGGCAATCCACAAGTATGCCAGACTGTTTGTGCGAAAGAAAATTAAAATGGAATTAAGTTCCATTGACACGCAGGTACTGACCGACGAAAAATGGCTGGAATTTGTGATAGAACAGATTTTATCCAATGCCATCAAATATACTGCCGGTGGAACCATTTCTGTTTATTTAGAGGAAGAATCGGAGCAAGAGACAAAAGAGCTGGTTATCGAAGATACCGGAATCGGTATCGCACCGGAGGATTTGCCAAGGATTTTTGAAAAAGGCTATACCGGTTATAACGGTCATGCAGATAAGCGCTCCACAGGAATCGGACTGTATCTCTGCCGGAAAATTATGCGCAAGCTGTCCCATGAAATTACGATTGAGTCGGAGATTGGAGTGGGAACGAAGGTACATCTTGAAATACGGTAGGAGGGGAAGCTTCCATTTTTTTTTCAAAAGTAAGTTAAAGTTTTCTTAAAACAGTATCTACGGAGCGTGGAATCCGCATAAATTCACCATTTTCTACGTCCCGTGGGTGTACTTAAAAATGAAATTACCAGATAATCAAAGCAGAAAGGAGGAAAGCAGATGGATCAGATAATAATTGGAAAATTTATTGCAGAAGAAAGAAAAAGAAAGGGTTATACCCAGAAGCAGTTATCTGAGAAATTAGGAATTAGTGATAAAACGATTTCTAAGTGGGAATGTGGAAATGGTTTTCCGGAGGTGTCGTTGCTATTACCTTTGTGTGGGGAACTGGATATTACTGTAAATGAGCTTTTATCCGGAGAAAGAGTTTCTGAAGAAGATTATCGTAGAAAGGCGGAAGAAAATATGGTGAATTTAGTAAAAGAAGCACAGGAAAGTAAGAAAAAAATAATTTTATCAGCAATGGTGGCAATGTTAGTAATTGTTGCAGCAACACCATTATTTGTGGTGTCAGGAGCTCTTGTAATGGAAAACTGGTTGAGGATTCTTTTAATTGTGTTAGGTACGGCAGTAATTATAATGGGTATTGCGATTGCCTGCGTTCTTGACCGTGATGCAGGAGCGTATGAATGTCCGGAATGTCATGGCAGATTTGTGCCAGAGATGAAGGATTATATTATGGGACCACATACTATCCGAAAAAGAAAACTAACCTGTCCACGATGTGGTGCACGTAAGTATTGCAGAAAAGTGTTGACAAAATAAGATGGATGCACAGCATGTGAAGTAGAGATAAGTGATATACAAAATTATGTCCTGAAAAATGTAAATATTAGCAAATTTATCACCTGAAAAATGTGGAATATAATTATGGTACAATAAAAAAGCTAGAAAATATAATTTCAATCTTACAAAAATGTAAGAGATAAAGGGAAAATGTAAGCAGAATCCATGGCTGACATTTTCCTTTTTTGCTATGATAATGGAAAAGATGACAGAGCAATAAAGTGAGGAGAAAACAATGGCAATTTTAGAAGTAAATAATCTGAAAAAAGTTTATACAACCCGTCTGGGTGGAAATCAGGTAGAGGCATTAAAAAGTCTTAACTTTTCTGTGGAAGAAGGGGAATATGTAGCAATCATGGGAGAATCCGGTTCCGGAAAGACCACGCTTTTAAACATTCTGGCAGCACTGGATAAGCCGACCGGTGGACAGGTCATATTAAATGGCAAGAACATTGTGGATATCCGGGAAAAAGAGATTTCCGCATTCCGGAGAGAAAATCTTGGATTTGTATTTCAGGACTTTAATCTTTTGGATAATTTTTCATTAAAAGATAATATCGTTCTTCCACTGGTGTTATCCGGTGTGGATTATAAAGAGATGGAGCGGCGCATAACACCGATTGCAGCGCAGCTTGGAATTCTTGATATTCTTGGAAAATATCCTTATGAAGTATCCGGCGGACAGAAACAGCGTGCGGCGGTAGCAAGAGCCTTGATAATCAAGCCGGAGCTGGTACTGGCAGATGAGCCTACCGGAGCACTGGACTCTAAAGCAACGGAAGATTTATTGACATTATTTAATAAGATTAATGAGCGGGGGCAGACAATTCTTATGGTAACACATAGCACTAAGGCTGCAAGCCATGCAAGAAGAGTATTGTTTATTAAAGATGGGGAAGTATTCCACCAAATTTACCGTGGTAATTTAACCAGTGAGGAATTGTATGCAAAGATTTCAGATACACTGACAATGCTTACGACAGGTGGTGAGAAACATGAATAGGGGGTTATATGGAAAACTGGCAGTAAATAATATAAAGCACAACAGACAGTTTTACCTGCCGTATCTGTTGACCGGGATGCTGACGGTGGCATTCTTTTATACCATGTTGTATCTGAATTACAATCCGGGACTGGACGAACTGCCATTTGGTGCCGTGGATGTAAAGTTTGTGCTGGGACTGGGTGCAGTTATCATTGGATTTTTCTCTGTGATATTTCTGTTTTACACCAACAGCTTTATTATGAAGCGGAGAAAAAAGGAGCTTGGTATTTATAACATTCTTGGAATGGAGAAAAGGCATCTGGCAAAAGTAATTTTTCTGGAGACGTTTTTTTCGGCAGTGGTTGCTATCGGTGGCGGACTTGTTGCAGGAATTGCTTTTAGTAAACTGATGTGTATGTTATTGTACGCCATGATTGGATACCATGCAGAAATTGTTTTTTATGTATCAGAAAGTGGCGTTGTAAGTACCATCCTTTTGTTTGCCGGTATTTTTATGCTGACCTTTATATATAATCTGTTTCAGATACAGCTTGCCAAACCGGTGGAACTGCTGCATGGAAGCAGCCAGGGCGAGCGGGAGCCGAAGACGAAAAAGCTGATGGCAATAGTTGGAATTGTAACACTTGCAGCAGGCTACTATATGGCAATTACAGTAGATAATCCGGTAACTGCAGTGCTTCTGTTCTTTGTAGCGGTAATACTTGTAATTATCGGAACCTATTTTATATTTATGGCAGGCAGCATTGCAGTGCTTAAGTTCTTAAGAAAGAGAAAAAGTTATTATTATAAAAAGAAACATTTTGTGGCAGTCTCTGGTCTTATTTACCGGATGAAACAGAATGCAGCAGGACTGGCAAGCATCTGTATTTTATCCACGATGGTACTGGTGGTAATTTCTTCAACGGTAAGTATGTATGCCGGACTGGATGATGAACTGGCAACCCGTTATCAGGGAGATATCGGAGTATCCATTATCAGTGAAAATCCGATTACAGAAGGTGATACGTTGCGGGAGTTAGTGAACCGCACCATCCAGCAGGAGAACCGCAGTATAAAAGAAGAACAGGGCATGATGACGCTGACATTTTCCTGCATATCAGAAGATGGAAATCTTGTAATTCGAAAACATGATGATGAGGGCGATTATAGTTCTGATATTATTATGCTCCGCATGATTACAAGGGAAGATTATGAGGAAGCTTATAATGTAAGGGTTCCGGAGCTTTCGGATCACGAAGTGGTGTTGGTAACCAGTGATGGCTATGATAAAGATACGATTACGGTTGGAGATTATACTTATCCTATTTTACAGAAACAGCATTTTTCTTCTGAAAATGGACATTGGATGGATAATCAGGTCTATTATATGGTAGTAAACAGCGTAGAAGATATGGCACCGTTGTATGAAGCACAGAAAGAAATTTATGGGAAAAATGCCAGCAGCTATTATTATTCTCTGTATATCGACATCGATGGAAACAAGGAAGAAAAAATTGCCTGTGGAAATGCAGTATCTGCGGCAATTGGTGCATCCGGAATGGAGGAAGGGCATGACGGTAAATATTATATTATGATAGAAAACAGGGCAGAAAATGAAGATTCCTTCCGGCAGATGTATGGTGGCTTTCTGTTCCTTGGCATTTTCCTTGGAATCCTGTTTTTGATGATTACCGTACTTATTATTTTTTATAAGCAGATTTCGGAAGGATATGAGGATAAAGAGCGCTTTGCCATTATGGAAAAAGTAGGAATGAGCAATGAAGAGGTAAAGAAAACAATCAGTGCACAGATCCGGATGGTATTTTTACTACCGATTGTTACCGCTGCGCTACATGTGCTGGCAGCGTTTCCAATGATCCGGATGATACTGGCAGTGATGAATCTGAATAATGGAAGACTGTTTGCGTACTGTCTCCTTGGTACGATTGCTGTATTTACAGTTATTTATCTGCTGGTATACAAGATGACCTCAAGAACCTATTATCGAATTGTTGGGCATCAGATTGGGTAGAGACTCTAATAATATCAAATAACCGTAAGAACCTGCTGCCGGCAGTTCCTTACGGTTGTCTGGCAAAGAAGAGAAAGTTCCCGCTGCACTATGGCGTCATAGGAGCTTCTTCCGAGGTGTGTATTTAGCAATTGTTTTTAAAAGAAGTTCTGTATCCAGCGGTTTGGTGAGATGTTCATTCATTCCGGCAGAAAAAGTCTTCTGCCGGTCTTCTGCAAAAGCATTGGCAGTCATGGCAAGAATCGGAATGGTTGCGGCATCTGCACGGTCCAGGGAACGGATGGCTTTCGTAGCCTGGTAGCCATCCATAACTGGCATCATGACATCCATCAGAATCAGATCGTATTCCTGCGGAGAGGAGGCTTCAAATAAGGTCAGGGCTTCCTTTCCATTGTGGGCTTCAGTAACCGTTGCACCAGCATCCGTCAGAATAAATTCCGCAATCTCAAGATTAAGAGAATTATCTTCTGCCAGAAGAATATGATAGCCGGAAAGAGAGATTTCTTCATCGGAAGTTTCCGCTTCAGAAGTGGAAGCGGCATTATGGTCGATACAAAAAGGAATCGTAATCCGGTAAGTGGTGCCAATATCCTTTTCGCTGGAAAAATCAATGGTTCCGCCCATTTTATCCAAAAGATTCTTTACAATTGCCATGCCAAGTCCGGTACCGTTGTAAGTAGAACGGGCATTATGGTTTTCCTGAGTAAAAGGTTCAAATAAATGCTCCTGAAATTCTTTGCTCATGCCGATTCCGGTATCAGAGCAGGTAAATTCAATCCAGGCAGTATCTTCCGTGAAACGTACTTCATGACAACTTAGAATGACTTTTCCATTTTCCTTATTATATTTTACTGCATTGCTTACAATATTCATAAGAAGCCGCTTGATATGAATAGGACTTCCGATGAGACAGGGATGCTGGACAGAAGGAACTCCGGAAATAATTTCGATGCCACGTTCCGCAGCCTGCTTTTCTATGATGGTGGTGATATCATTGACCAGGTGTAGAACATGGAATGGGCGGGATTCTAAGACAATTTCGCCGGATTCCAGTTTCCCCATATCAAGAACTTCATTTACAAGTTCTAAGAGCAGACCAGAAGCCTCTCGGATTTTCCCGAGACATTCCTGCTGCTTGACAGGGTTATCTTTATAATGTCCGGCAATTTCCACCATACCACGGATTCCGTTAATCGGCGTCCGGATATCGTGACTCATCCGCTGCAAAAATTCAGTCTTGGCAAGGTTGGCACTTTCTGCTTTTTTGGCAGCCTCCTTTAGTGATTCCTGATAGAGTTTATCCTTCTTCAACTGGGCTTTCTGGTAGCTCTGGTCAGTCCTCCAGCGCAGCATCTGGAAAATCAGAAGAAGGCAGATATAACCAAACATATAATAAAATACTTTTCGCGGAGTCGTTTCAAAAACTGCATGCTCAGGCAGATAGACGTAGATATAATAATTCTGTCCCTGATCTAACATACCAAAGACATGCTTTGGTGAGGAGACTGTATTATGAACATGAACCATCTGTCCACTTACCGCTTTTTTGTTTATATTCTGTAGTACTTCAATATCATTAATATCTGTTCCTTCGAGTTTTTCTTCATTTGAGGCAATCACTTTATCACCACTGGTAATGACAATGGTGCTGTTACGGCTGATACTGTAGCCGGACAGCAAATTCTGAAAAGAGATACTGTAACTTTCAATATAATCAAGTGGTGTATGGTAATAAGTTACAATAATACCAGAGGTATCGGTACGTCCTACCGCTGCCAGGTCGATATAAGAGCCATCTTCACAGTTGATTCTGGAAGAGTATGTTTTTTCCGGATGTATGGCAACATCCAGAAGAACTTCTTTTTCCAGCGTATCGGTTAGGCCGGCACTGCCAATGGAATCAGTACAATATTCAGAGGTTACAGTTCCGGTTTCATCCAGAAAAATAATGCCGGTAATATAAAACTCTTTTGTAAATTCTTCCATGGAAGCTTTTTCCATGGATGTTGTGCCATGCAGACAGTTATCCGTAGAAATATTGTGGGCAGCCTGCTGACAGCATTCAATAATACGCATCAGGCTCTTGGTTTCGGAGGCTAAATTTAAATTGCTGTAGGTGGAGCATTGTTTCTTCAAATAATTAACCGTATCTGCAAGGTGTTCTTCTGTGGATTCGATATCATCGTTTGCGGAAGTAAAAAATACCAGAAGGAAGAACAGGATGCCAAGAAATATTGAAAAAGGCCAGAAAAAACGCAGTCTAAAGGGTTTGTTCTTATTTGACTTCATAATTTTCTACCTCCAGATAAGTACTTGGATGTGCTAAGTATTTTCCGATGATTTTCTCAGAGGTTCCATCTTTTTGCATTTCCTCTAAAGTATCAGACAGTTTTTCGTTAAGCCCGCTGGTATCATCAAGAGAGAAAGCCACACCCAGTCCGACAGTAAGAAGCGGTTTATCCAGAATGCGGTATTCCACATGATAATCAGACATATATTGTAAAATAGAAGTTTCATGGGCAGCAACCGCATCCACATAACCTTTGCTTAACATTGGGTAAATCAGCTCACGATTCTGCATGGCGAAAAGCCCGTTAATTTTTGGAATGTCGGGGTCGGTCTGGTTGAGAAAAATATCTTCCGGTTTCGTGGTAGCCTGAACGGCGATGTTTTTACCGGCAAGATCCTGCAGGGTGTAAATATTGCTGTCCGGACTGACTGCAACCACCTGCTGGCTGATCATATAAGGTCCCGCCCATTTGTATTCATCCATTCGTCCGTCCATGCTAAAGCAGCCCCATGCACAGTCGATACTGCCATCCTGCAGAAGAGCTTTTTTATTTTCCCAGTCGATGGTGACAAATTCAGCCTGATAGCCCATTCTGTGGAAGGCTTCCGTGGCAAGTTCCACATCAATGCCGGTTGGTCTGCCGTCTGTTCCGCTATAATTAAAAGGCGGATAATTGTCGCTGCCGATTACAATAGTTGGCAGCGAATTTTCCTGTTTTGTGGAAAGAGTATTTTCCGCTTTTCTGCAGCTACATAATAAAAATGTAAAAATACAGAGAACAGCCAATAGCTGTTGTAGTTTTTTCGAACCATTCATATAATAGAGTCACCCCTGAAAAAAATTCTTTTTACTGTGTTACTATTATAAAGTAAGAAAGGCGCAGATACAACAGATTACAACAGATTGCAATAGAAAATCACTTGAACTTTCGACAAAAAAATTGTATATTTGATATAGAAATGCAAATTTTTATCTGAAAAGTTTAAACAAGTAGAAATGCTAAGGGATATGTTAGAGAAGAGGGAAATTAGGATGAAAGAAGTTACAAAACAGGCAGAGGAAACACAGATTAGCCATAAAACACTGAGACTGATGATCGGAACACTCTGTTCTGTCATCGGAACGCTGCTAGCCCTTTATGTGGGAGGCTGGCTTATGTTATGTAAACCAATACAGGGGGTGGTTTCTGCATACTTTGCAGGAAATCTTACAATTGGAATCATCGCACTGGCGGTATTCAAGTGTCTGCTGTCCGTAACAGTGGCGGGAGCCATCTGGTGTGGTGGATATATTGCTAAGTGCAAGTTTATTGGACATGAAGATTATTAATGAGCAGATTCGAAAAGGATAGGAATGAAAAGGCATGACGGATTAACGTCATGCCTTTTTGACGTTTAATTGAAATGCAAATTTGTATCTGATTTATATATAAAGAATTGCATTAAATTTAAATCCCCTCGAACCGTCCGGAAGCCCCACAAGGAAGTGTAAGTCCGTTGGAACTGACCGGAAGACCGATTTCGTCGGCTGTGACTTTGCCAGGGAAACGTTTTAGTTCTGTTCCGATAAGGTAAGAGAGGACAGCTGGCTGTAAGCCGGTAGTATAGGAATTAATCAGGAAGAACAAAGGTCTGTTCACCAGAAGCTGTGCACAGAGTTTGACCAGCGGATGGATAGATTCTTCGATTTTCCAGATTTCTCCTTTCGGACCTCTGCCATAGGATGGAGGGTCCATAATGATGGCATCGTAGTGGTTGCCACGGCGGATTTCACGTTCCACGAATTTGACACAGTCATCTACAATCCAGCGGATTGGTGCATCTGCAAGACCGGAAGAAGCAGCATTTTCCTTGGCCCAGGTAACCATACCTTTGGAAGCGTCTACATGGGTAACGGATGCACCTGCTGCTGCGGCAGCAATCGTAGCACCACCGGTATAGGCAAAAAGATTTAAGACTTTAACTGGTCTTCCTGCTTTTTTAATAAGTTCAGAGAACCAGTCCCAGTTAGCAGCCTGCTCCGGGAAAAGACCTGTGTGCTTGAAACTGAAAGGCTTTAACTGGAAAGTAAGGTTACGGTAGTGGATACTCCACTGCTGTGGCAGGTCAAAGAATTCCCATTCGCCGCCGCCCTTTTTACTGCGGTGATAGTGGGCGTTCATTTTATGCCAGCCTTTTTCTTTGCGTGGTGTATCCCAGATAACCTGTGGGTCTGGACGTACCAGGATATAGTCACCCCAACGCTCTAATTTCTCACCTTTTGAACAGTCTATTACTTCATAATCTTTCCAGTTATTTGCAAGCCACATAGCATTTCCTCCAATATTCTTACGGTATGATTCATGATGATTTCCTTAAAACATCTGAATCCTATTATATAAGGGCAAAAATGTTCCGTCAACCAAAGAATCGGTAAAGTCCGAAGAGAATCACAAGAAAAATGGCATTATAAAGGGTAAAGATACCAAGATAACGTTTCTTGTTACTGCCATCGGTATTGGCATAGAACTTAAAGGAAATAAGGCTTGCCAGTGAAGCAATAAGTGTGCCAAGACCACCTAAGTTGACACCGATAAGCAGTGCGGAATAATTATTGGTAAAACCGGAAAGCAGGATGGCAGCAGGCACATTGCTGATAATCTGGCTGCTGATAATTCCTATGGACACTTCATGCTGAACTAAAAGCACGGCAATAAGGTCGTGAACAAAAGGAATCTGTTTGATATTCCCGATAAAGAGAAAGAAACAGAAAAAAGTAAGCAGCAGAAAATAATCCACATCTTTTAACACATGGTAATCAAGAATAAGAAAACTAAAGAAAACGATAAGCAGCATTATCTGAAATGGCAGAATGTGCAGTACCGTCAGAAGGCATATCAGAAAAAGAATGCAATAAGCGGCAAACAGAATCCGGGGATTCCTGTGACTGCGGGAAGAGGCTGGCTTATCAGTGGAACAGGCGGAAGATTCCGTTTGGACTGTAGAAAAATTGCCTGCCTGGAAAGAGACTTTTGGAAGAATCAGAAGAAAAAGGATAAGCAGTAATCCAGACACAGCAGAATAAGGCAGCATAATCCGGATAAAATCCCATAGAGACAGACCGGAAATTGTATACAGATAGAGATTCTGCGGATTGCCAAGGGGAGTCAGCATACTGCCGAGATTGGCAGCAATCGTTTCTAAGACAATAACCGGAATCAATGCCTGTCGCTGGTCAGCCATCGACAGCACCAGAATTGTAAAAGGCACAAAAGTGATCAGGGCAACATCGTTGGTGATCAGCATACTGAAAAAGAAGCAGAGAAAGATAAAAAGGGCTGCCAGTGTCCGCAGGGAATGTACCTTATGAAGGAGCAGGGTTCCAAGTCTGGTAAAGACGCCAATCGAAGAAAAACCCCTTACCACAGCCATCAGGGAGAATAAAAGAGCCAGTACCCGGAAATCAATATAAGAAAAGTAATTTACGGATGGTGGAATAAAAAACATGGATACAACTGCCAGCAGGAAAGCAATGCAGCAGACGGTTTCTTTTTTGAAAAAATCTTTTACTTTTGTAAACATACAGGTCTCCTTCTATGAAATCATATCTTAGGCAGTTGCGAAAGATAATAACATTTTGCTAATAATTTCTTCGCTATGTAAAGTATCTTTGTTTTGCATCGAAATACCGTAGTTCTAAAATATTAGTTTTGCTTTTGGCGATAAAACCAGTCTTTCCAATGTTTAACAAAGATAGCGCCACTGTTCGTCAAAGTGCGGATGCCTGATAAAGGCTGTTAGGGGCACTTGGAATTTCGCCTGGCATCCGGCAACGCTGGCACAGGACGTGCCAGCGAGGCGCATCTGAACATGGATGTGAATATGCGCCGGTTGCCAGACGGACTTCTTAATTATCCGAAATTCCTAGTGCCCCTTGCAGGCGTTATGTGGCATCCGTATTCGACGGACAGTGGCACTATCTTATGTCAAAGCAACGGAAAGACTGCTTGCAGACAAGCAAAACATAATATTAAGAACTACTGGTATTTTGACGCACATAAACACACCTACTTCAAATAGCAAAGAAATTTCTGTTAAAATGTTATTCTTTCGCAGCACCTAAATCATTTCCCGCGGGGATTTTCCAAACTGCTTCTTATAGGCACGAAGAAAAGTAGAATAATTGTGAAAGCCGCAGGCAAAGCAGGCATCGGTTACCGCAGTGCCGGAGCTGATTAAATCCCTGGCAAAGAGAAGCCGTTTCGTGGAAAGATAATTTCCGATGGTATATCCGGTCTGCTCTTTAAAAGAGTGCATCAGATAATAGCGGCTGGTAAAAAAGTGCTCGGCTAAAGAATCCACCGTAATATCTTCCGTCAGATGTTCATTCATATAGGTAAGAACCGACAGAATCTTTTCATTTGCCTGAAAGGAATCTTCATATTGCAGAGTGCCGGACAGGGCAGCCCGGTTTAAGTGAATCATAAATTCTAAGAAAAGTGTATTCTGGTAAAGCTCATTGGCAAAGCCGTCCCCGGAAAATGAGTGGACAAGCTCGGTCATGGTATCTAAGAGCCGCCGGTCCTTCATGCCGGATAAGTGCAGGACATTGGACGGCATGGCAGCGTCCGGAAGAAAGCACTGGTTTAAGAAAATAGTCTTATCGGATGATGTAACTGCAAAATCCGGAGAGACATAAATAATCATCCGCTCGTAGGGGGTGGTATCATGAATGACCGGGCGGTGGACTTCACCGGCACGGACAAGAACCAGATCCCCCGGGGTAAGCTGGTAGGATTTTCCTTCAATACAATAGGTGACATTGCCGCTTAGGAAAAAGAGCAGTTTGTGAAAATCATGATAATGAAAGTCGTAGGCAGACATTTCGTGGTCAGTCAGGTGAAATATCTTAAAATCATGATGAAGATATCCGGTTTTCTCATATTTTTTCATAAAAATCACATCCTATATACAAAGTCAATCTAGGAACAGTATAAAGCACGATTTGCAATAAGGAAAGCATTATTTTACTATCAATTTCAATAAAATGTTGGTATAATGATTAATATATGAAAAAGGACAAGTGCGTCAATAGACGGTTGTCCTGTTAGAAACGAAAATATCTGGTGGGTAATTAAGACGAAGAAAGGCGGTAACAATATGAAAAACTTCAGCAACTATACCGATTACAGTACAAAAGAGGATTTACATTTTGAATCCAAGGCAGTACATGGAGCATTAGGAACGGAACCATTAACCGGCGCAGTCAGCATGCCAATCTTTCAGGCAGCAACCTTCCGCCATCCGGAATTAGGACAGACAACAGGATTTGCCTATAGCCGTCTTGAGAATCCGACCAGACAGGAATTAGAGCGTACCATGGCAATTTTAGAGGGCGGTATCCAGGGATTTGCATTTTCTTCCGGACAGGCTGCGAATATGGCAGTATTTTCCTTATTAAATCCGGGCGAGCATGTAATTCTTTCCGATGATATTTATGGTGGAACCTTCCGTATCATTGGAGATGTATTTGGAAAATATGGAATCGAGCATACTTATGTAGATATGTCTGAATTAGACGAAGTAAAGGCAGCTATCCGCCCGAATACAAAAATGTTCTTCGTTGAGACACCGACCAATCCGATGATGAAGGTGGCAGACATTCATGCCATTTCTAAAATCGCAAAATCCATCGGAGCATTAACAGTGGTAGATAATACATTTTTAACACCATATTTCCAGAAACCGCTGCAGTTGGGAGCTGACATTGTAACTCACAGTTCAACAAAATATCTTGGGGGACACAATGACACCATTTCCGGAATCGTAGTGGTAAAGGATAACAAAGAAATTGCGGATAAGATTCACATCCATATCAAATCCCACGGAAGCCAGCTGGCACCGTTAGACAGCTGGCTGGTATTAAGGGGAATCAAGACACTTGCAGTCCGTATGGACCGTCACAATGAGAATGCCAGGAAGGTAGCAGGGTGGCTTCGTACACAGCCGAAGGTAAAGAAAGTATATTATGTTGGCTTTGAAGACCATAAGGATTACGAAGTAACCTGCCGTCAGACCACCGGATTTGGCGGAATGATTTCCTTTACCGTAGACAGCTATGAGACCGTTAAGAAGATTCTTAAAAATGTAGATATGATTATGTTTGCAGAGAGTCTTGGCGGAACAGAGACCTTAATCACATATCCGACCACACAGACTCATGAGGATACACCACTTGATGTGAAAGAGAAGCTGGGTATTACAGACTGCTTCCTTCGTATGTCAGTAGGAATTGAAAATGTGGATGATATCATTGCAGATTTAGACCGGGCAATGAATGCTTAAGAAAAATAAAGGAAAGAGAAAGCAAGGAGAAAATAAATGAAATTTACAAAGATGCAGGCATTTGGAAACGATTATGTATATATCGATGCCATTCATCAGCATCTTGACAATCTGCCGGAGCTTGCGAGATTCGTAAGTGACCGGCATTTTGCCATTGGTTCTGACGGAATGGTATTGATTTGCCCGTCCGGGAAAGGGGATTTCCGGATGCGGATGTTTAACCCGGATGGAACAGAAGGCGAGATGTGTGGAAATGCATTGCGCAGCGTTGGAAAATATGTATATGACCACAGACTGACGGATAAGACAGACCTTGTAATTGAAACCTTAGGAGGCATGCAGCATCTGAACTTGACTGTGACGGACGGCCTGGTAAGTAATATCAGAGCAGATATCGGAGCACCGAGAATGTCTGCAAAAGTGATTCCGGTCAACACAAAGCTGGATGAATTTGTAGAGCAGCCGGTACAGGTACTGGATAAGACCTTCCATATTACGGCAGTATCATGGGGCAACCCGCATTGTGCCATGTATGTAGACAGCGTGGCAGACCTTGATGTAGAAAAATACGGAAAAACCATTGAACATATGACAGAGCTTTTTACCAATAAGACCAATGTAACTTTTGTGGAATTTGTGCGCAGGGATTATGTGAAAATCCGGGAATGGGAAAGAGGAACCGGAGAGACTATCGGATGCGGAACCGGATGCTGTACTGCAGTGGTAGCCGGCGTATTAACCGGACGCTTAGACCGGAAAGTAACGGTAGAGCAGATTGGCGGACCGCTCTATATTGAGTGGGAGGAAGAAAGCGGACATATGTTTATGACCGGACCTTCCCATACGGTATTTGAATCGGAAATTGATGCAAGCCACATTATCGGAACAGCGGAATAATACATTAGGAGAGAAGTATGAAATTAGCAGAAATATGTGAAGAATTGACCTATACCTGTCTGCAGGGAGAGATGGAGAAAGAAATCAGCGATATTATCTATGATTCGAGAAAAGTAGAAAAAGACACCGTATTTGTCTGCATGGTGGGTGCAGTTGTAGATGGACATGATTTTATAGAAGATGCAGCAAAAAAAGGAGCAAAAGCCTTTGTAGTAGAGCATGAAGTGAAAGCTGATATTCCGGCAGACTGTACTGTACTTCAGGTAGAGGATGCCCGCTATGCCCTGGCAATTATGTCGGCTGCTTTCTTTGGACACCCGGACAGAGAGCTTACCACCATTGGACTGACCGGAACCAAAGGAAAGACCACTACTACTTATATGATAAAGAGCGTTTTAGAGGAAGCCGGCAGGAAAGTCGGACTGATTGGAACCATCGGTGCCCTGATTGGCGAGGAGAAGCTTCCGGCAAAGAATACCACACCGGAATCTTATGAATTACATAAGATGTTCCGTGCCATGGTAGATGCCGGCTGTGAATATGTAGTAATGGAAGTATCCTCCCAGGGACTTAAGATGCACCGCGTGGCAGGAATTGTATTTGATTATGGAATCTTTACCAACTTATCACCGGATCATATCGGACCAAATGAGCATGCCAGCTTTGAAGAATATCAGGAATGCAAGAGTCTCTTATTCCGTCAGTGCAAAGAGGGAATTGTAAATGCAGATGATGAGCACGTAGCTGGAATAATCAAAAATCATACCTGTAAGCTTCATACCTTCTCCTGTAAGAAAGACGCAGACCTGATGGCGGGAGCTGTTGGATATCTGGATGAAGAGGGACAGATTGGAATGCATTTTACCACTACCGGCTGTATGAATGTTTATGCAGTAGTTCATATTCCGGGAAGCTTTTCAGTATACAATTCACTGGTAACCATGCTGACCTGTCATCTGGCAGGAATTTCCGATGAGGCAATTTTACGGGGATTGGATAACGTAAAAGTGAGAGGCCGTGTGGAATTAGTTCCGGTTTCCAAAGATTTTACGGTAATTATTGATTATGCCCACAATGAAGTCAGCACAAGAAGCGTGCTTACCACATTAAAAGAGTATCATCCGAAACGTTTAATCTGTGTCTATGGTGGAGGTGGAAACCGTTCCAAGCTGCGCCGCTATGACATGGGAGAAGTGACAGGAGAACTGGCAGATTTAAGTGTGTTGACCTGTGATAACCCAAGAGATGAAGAAATCCGCGACATTAACAACGATATTAAGATTGGCCTTGCAAAGAGCAACGGAAAATATATCGAAATCGATGACCGCAAGGCAGCCATCAAATATTGTATCGAAAATGCCAAAAAGGGTGATATGATAGTGCTCCTTGGAAAAGGTCATGAAGATTATCAGGAAATCAAAGGTGTAAAATATCATTTTGATGAAAGAGAAGCAATTGCCGAAATAAAAAAAGAGTTAAATTTATAATTCACATATGTGAATTGTACTGAAATATAAGAATAGCAATAAGTAACCGGAGTCATTGACTTATAATTGTGCCACCATTATAATAAAGATTATGTATCAGCAAAACAGGTGAAAGCCTGTGACGCAAAGCTATAGGGTCTTTGAAATGACAGCCAGTTGCAAGAAGGAAGCATCCGTGCATTGGCGGAAGCTTCCTTTTTTCGGTTATGCGGGAATGCGCAAAGCGTGTTTCCTGTAGCCGTACGCAGGTAACAAGGGAAAGGAAAAAATATGCAGAAGTTTGATTATGAAGTATACACAGGAAATGATTTAGGAGCGGTATACTCACCGAAAATGACAAGATTTAAGGTCTGGGCACCGGAGGCAGAATCTGTGAAGCTGAACCTTTATAAACAGGGCGAAGGAGATAATCTCATAGAACAGCATGTTATGAAGAAGTCAGTAAACGGTACTTACGTTTTTGAAAAACAGGGCGATTGCAATGGAATCTACTATACCTATACAGTAGTAAATCACGGAGAAGAGCAGGAAGCAGTTGATCCATATACACGATCAGCGGGTGTAAACGGGCAGCGTGGAATGGTAATTGATCTTGCAAAGACCAATCCGCAGGGATTTGAACTGGATGAATACCGGAATCCGGAGCAGATTGTAGATGCAGTGATTTATGAAGGCAGTGTAAGAGATTTTACGATGGATGAATCCAGCGGCGTATTTCATAATGGAAAGTTCTTAGGCCTGACGGAAGCCAATACTACAAATCATTTTGGAGAAGCAACCGCACTTGATTATATCAGTGGCCTTGGTGTGACACATGTACAGATTCTTCCGGCATTTGATTTTGAGACCGTAGATGAGAAAAATCAGAAAGCACAGTATAACTGGGGATATGATCCGGATAATTATAATGTTCCGGAAGGTTCTTATGCAGTCAGCCCATATGATGGAACAGTGCGGATTCAGGAAATGAAACAGATGGTGCTGGCATTGCACAGCAGAGGAATCGGAGTGATTATGGATGTGGTCTTTAATCATACCTATCGAAGGGATGATTCCAACCTTCAGAAGATTGTGCCGGGCTATTATTATAGAAGTGATGAGACCGGATATACTGACGGATCCGGCTGTGGCAATGAAGTGGCCAGTGACCGTCCGATGGTGCAGAAATTAATCGTAGATTCCCTGATTTACTGGGCAAAGGAATATCATATCGATGGATTCCGCTTTGATTTGATGGGAGTTCTGGATATTGATACAATGAATGTTATTGCAGAGCGTTTAAAAGAAATCCGTCCGGATATTTATCTTTATGGGGAAGGCTGGAACGGTGGCCCATCTTCTCTGGCAGAGGAGAAACGTGCATTTAAAGCCAGTGCGAAAAAGATGCCGGGAATCGGCATGTTCAATGATGACATCCGTGATACCATAAAAGGAAGCGTATTCTATGATGATCATCTGGGCTTCGTTAATGGCGGCACCCATCTGGAAAATGCATTGCGCTATGGCATTACAGGAGCAGTCGCACATCCACAGGTAGATTATGATGCCTATGGCAGTAAGCCGTGGGCGAAAGAGCCGGGACAGAGTATTAATTATGTCTCCTGTCATGATAACTATACCCTGTGGGATAAATTATCCGTCTCCTGCCCGGAGGCATCGGAAGAAAAGAAGAAAGCCATGAACCGGTTGTGCGCAGCCATTGTATTTACTTCCCAGGGTGTGCCTTTTATCCAGGCAGGTGAAGAATTCCTCCGCAGCAAACCGCTGCCGGAGAAAAAAGGTTTTGCAGAAAACAGCTATAATATGCCGGATGCGGTAAACAGCATCAAGTGGGATAATATACATGAATATCCGGATATGATAGCATACTATAAGGGCTTGATGGCACTGCGGAAAGCCCATCCGGTATTCCGTATGCAGAGTGAAGCGGAAATGACACAGAATCTCTGCTTCTTATCAGATACACCGGAAAATGTTGTGGCATATCTTTTAAAGGGAAAAGGTGCAGATGATACACCAGAAAACATTTTGGTAATATTCAACGGAAATGATGAAGAGATTTTGTATAATTTGCCGGAAGGAAAATGGAAAATTCTGGTGGATGACAAAACGGCAGGTGCAGACGGCAAAAAAATTATTTCCGAAAAGGCCGATGTAGAGCCGCTTTCCGCTCTTGTATTAGAAAAAGAATAAACAATTTGGCACAATACCTTGAAAAGATAATTTAATCTGATACAATATATAGTATACGCGTTGAAAATGAATTATTTTGAATAGGGGTGCGAATATGAAAATCATTAAGAGAAGCGGGACGGAAGTTATATTTGATAAAGAGAAGATTTTAGCGGCTGTGTGTAAAGCCAATGAAAGTGTGGTAGACAGCGAGCGTATGACAGAGGCACAGATTAATGCCATTGGTGAAAATGTGGAGAAGGCATGTAATACCATGAACCGTGCATTAACCGTAGAAGAGATTCAGGATCTGGTGGAGAACCTGATTATGAATCAGCGTGCGTATACGGTAGCCAGAAATTATATCACTTACCGCTATAAACGTGCTCTGGTAAGGAAGACCAATTCTACCGACGACCAGATTCTGACGCTGCTTGCCTGCAAGAATGAGGAAGTAAAGCAGGAAAACAGCAACAAAAATCCAACTGTAAGCAGTGTGCAGCGTGATTATATGGCAGGAGAAGTCAGCAAGGATATTACCAAGCGCTTCCTGCTGCCACAGGATATTGTAGAAGCCCATGAGCAGGGAATTATACATTTCCACGATTCCGATTATTTTGCACAGCATATGCATAACTGCTGTCTGGTTAATTTGGAGGATATGCTGCAGAATGGTACGGTAATCAGTGAGACCATGATTGATAAGCCAAAGAGCTTTGAGACTGCCTGCAATATTGCAACCCAGAGCATTGCCCAGATTGCAAGTTCCCAGTATGGGGGACAGAGTATTTCGCTGGCACATTTAGCACCATTTGTCAATGTGAGCCGTCAGAAATTCCGTCGTCAGGTAGCAGCGGAATTTGAAGCGGCAGGACTGGAATTAATAGAAGAACAGATTAATAAAGTAGCTGAGATTCGTGTCAAAGATGAAATCAAACGTGGTGTCCAGATGATTCAGTATCAGGTGATCACATTGATGACAACCAATGGACAGGCACCGTTTGTAACCGTATTTATGTATATTGATGAAGTACCGGAAGGACAGGTAAGGGATGACCTGGCAGCTATCATTGAAGAAGTCTTGAAGCAGAGAATTCTTGGTGTGAAAAATGAGCAGGGCATCTACATTACACCGGCATTTCCAAAACTGATTTACGTGTTGGAAGAAGACAATGTTGAGCCGGATTCCAAGTATTATTATCTGACAGAGCTGGCTGCAAAATGTACCGCAAAGCGTCTGGTACCGGATTATATTTCAGAAAAAATCATGAAACAGCTGAAAGAGGGCAACTGCTATCCATGTATGGGCTGCCGTTCTTTCTTAAGTGTATACAAAGATGAAGAAGGAAAGCCGAAATATTACGGACGGTTCAATCAGGGTGTCGTAACACTGAATCTGGTGGATATTGCATGTTCCTCCGGCGGAGATATGACCCGTTTCTGGGAAATTTTTGATGAGCGTCTGGAATTATGCTATCGTGCGTTGATGGCAAGACATAACCGTCTGAAGGGAACGCCTTCTGATGTGGCACCGATTCTCTGGCAGTATGGTGCACTGGCCCGTCTTAAGAAGGGCGAGACCATAGACAAGCTTTTATATGGCGGCTATTCCACTATTTCTTTAGGCTATGCAGGATTGTGTGAATGTACCCGTTATATGACTGGTAAATCCCATACTAATCCGGAAGCAACACCATTTGCACTGGCAGTGATGCAGCATTTAAATGATGCCTGCGATAAGTGGAAGACAGAGACAAATATTGCTTTCAGTGTATATGGGACACCGCTTGAGTCTACGACCTATAAATTTGCAAAATGTTTACAGAAGCGTTTCGGAATTATTCCGGGCGTTACGGATAAGAGTTATATTACTAACAGCTATCATGTCCATGTAACAGAGCACATTGACGCATTCAAGAAGCTTGGTTTTGAAGCAAAGTTCCAGGAGCTTTCCCCGGGCGGCGCAATCAGCTATGTGGAAGTGCCGGATATGCAGGATAATATTGAGGCAGTACTGTCTGTCATTCGTTATATATATGACCATATTATGTATGCAGAACTGAATACCAAGAGTGATTATTGTATGGAATGTGGTTACAATGGCGAGATTAAAATTGTAACAGACAAATACGGCAAGCTGGTGTGGGAATGCCCAAGCTGTGGTAACCGTGACCAGGATAAGATGAACGTGGCAAGACGTACCTGTGGTTATATCGGAACCCAGTTCTGGAATCAGGGAAGAACTCAGGAAATCAAAGACCGTGTATTACATTTATAAAGAAAATTTAGAAAAAGGAGTACTTTAAAGCTGGCTCCATAAAAATACCCCGGAAACAGAAAGATTCATTCTTTGGAAGAAGGAACCATCTGCTTCCGGGATTTTCTATAGTGCGCTTTTTCGGAACAGCTTCCTGCGCAGCAGGTAATAGGCAAGGAGCATCATGCTTCCGGTCAGCACCCAGGAAATCGGATAGATAATCATAACTACCCAGAACTCATGGAAATACCGGCAGACGGTAGATACCCAGATGAGCCGCAGGACGCAGGAACCGAAAACGGTAATCAGTGCAGGCGACAGGGAATGTCCCAGCCCACGCATGGCACCTCCACTGATTTCATAGGTAGAAGTCAAAAGCTCCAAAGTTGTTGCTATTAACAGACGCTGGACGGCAAAGGTAAGTACCTTCGGGTCATTGCTGTAAAGGTGCAGGAAGAAGCCCCGTCCTAAGATGAAGACGCTGGAAAGGAGTCCACAGAAGATAAGGGAAAATATCATATTTAAGCGGAATACCTTTTTGCAGCGGTCATATTCACCGGCACCGTAATTCTGGCTGGTGAAAGTAACAGTAGTCTGGGCAAAAGCATTTACCACAAAATAGGAAAAATATTCAAAGTTTAACGCTGCGGCAGAACCGGCGACAGCATCAGAGCCGAAGCTGTTAATGGTACTCTGGATGCAGACATTGGCAATGGAAAAGACCATACCCTGCAATCCGGCAGGAACACCGATGACAAGAATCTTCTTTAATTCATGCCAGGAAATAGCAAGTGCCTTTGGCTCTAAACGAATCGGATCATCCTCATGCAGCAGGATGTAAATCAGGATTCCGGAGCTTACAATATTCGAAACCACGGTAGCGATAGCAACACCGGATACGCCAAGGTGGAAGGCAATGACCAGAATAAGATTCAGCCCGGTATTGATAACACCGGCTGCAATCAGTGCATAAAGCGGCCGTCTGCTGTCTCCGGTACTCCGGAGAATCGAGGAGCAGAAGTCATATAACAGAATAAATGGCATACCAAGGAAGTAAATCCGAAGGTATAAGACCGCAAGGTCAATGACATCATCCGGCGTTCCCATCAGTACCAGAACCGGTCTTGCAATAAACTGTCCCAAAACCAGCAGGAAAATGCCGCCAGCCAGAGCCACAACAATGGCAGTGTGAATGGCTGCTTTGATATTCTTATGGACACCCTGACCGATATATCGGGAAATAATAACATTCGAACCCAGTGAAATACCGATAAAAAGGTTAATCATCAAAGCAATCAGGGAACTGTTGCTTCCCACGGCAGCTAAAGCCTGGCTGCTGGCAAAGTTGCCGACGACAGCGGTATCGACAGAGTTAAAAAGCTGCTGTAAGATACTGCTGGCAGCCAGCGGCAGAGCAAAAATCAAAATTTTATTCCATAAAGATCCATGAGTCATATCAATGGAGTTTTTCTTCTTTTCCATCATTTAAATCCCTCGTATATTAGATGTATTGGCAATCGCGAAAGAAAAAGATTCTAAAATATTTTGAGAAATAAATCTTTTGTTTCTTTTTCTTAATAGGAAATATTATGTAATTCCTGCTTCGCATTTTTCCTGATTGCCGGCTGTCTTTCCGTTTGCTTTGATAAAAGACGCTTGTGCTGTCCGTCGATTACGGATGCCGCCTGAAATCTGCAAGGGGCACTAAGAATTTCGATGGGATTCTACTTTCGTCTGGCAACCGGTGTATATTCACATCCATGTTCAGATACACCTCACTGGCACATCCATGTGCCAGTGTTGCCGGTTGCAGACGAAATTCCAAGTGCCCCTAGGCAGATTTCAAAAGGCGTCCGTATTTCGGCGAACAGCCCAAGTGTCTTATCAAACATTGGAAAGACAGGCGGAATAGCAAAAAGAAAAATGCGGGGGATGGAATTACAATATTTCCTATTTAAAAAGAAACAGAAGATTTATCGGCTAAAATATGTTATATATGTTTTCTTTCGCAATTGCTCTATCATTCATGATAACCACAGTGATTATAGTTTCACGGAAAAGAAAAGTCAATAGAATGGATTCCGGATAGAATAAATTAAAAAAAATATTGATTTTTTGAAAAAATTGAAGACAATAGAAAAAGATAATCGTTATATAGTATGAGAACGTTCTTAAAAGACAAGGAGGTGGATAAAAATGTGTCAGGAACCATTTACGCAGATGGTTCATAAATATCAGAATCTGGTATTTTCTATTTGCGTTAAGATGACCGGAGATTACTTTGCAGCAGAAGATTTGACGCAGGAAACATTTTTATCTGCCTACCAGCACAAGGAAGAGTTCGACGGTAAGAATGAGAAAGCCTGGCTTTGCAGGATTGCTTCGAATAAATGTATTGATTACAGCAGACAGGCGGCAAGGAGGATGGTTCCCACCGAAGACGAAGTCTTAGGAAGCCATCCTGCGAGAGCGGGAGGACCGGAAGAGCAATGCATCGAAGAGGTGGTCCGAGAAGAACTGCAGGAAAAATGCGGACAGTTGAAACCGCCTTATGATGAAATCGCAAAGCTATACTTCTGTGAAGAACATCCTGCCGGCGAGATAGCAGAGTTAAAGCAGAAGAATTTGAAAACCGTGCAGACACAGATATACCGGGCGCGGGCAATGCTTAGAAAACTATATGGAAAGGAGCGGAGCTGATATGAGAAAAGAAGATACACAGGAGTATTTAAGTGACGAAGCGTTAGAAGCACTGATTCGGGAAACAGAAGAAGGACCGATGATAAAAGCACCGGAATATTTAGAAGAAAATATTCTACATAAAATTGAGCAGCAGCAGAAGGTTATTGTATACAAAGAAAAAGTGTCAGCGAAGCGGAAGCTCCTGACTTATAGCATGAAAGTAATGGCAGCGGCGGCAGCGGCAATCGCATTTCTGATTGTAGTTCCTACGGTGGAGCAGCAGAGCAGACCAAACATGGAAACTTATGTAGCAGAAGCAAAAGAGCAGGTCAATAAGGACTTACAGGAACAGAAAGAGAAAGCGAAAAAGCGTAGTGAAGAGCAGAATTTCTTACAAAGTGTAAATGATGCGTCCAGTGCATTTTGCAATTTTATTACTGAGACGACAAATGGATGGTTTTTAAAGGAGGAAAGATAACATGACGAAAAAGAGAAATGGATTTTTAAGATTTTGCTGTTCCCTTTTACCGGGAGCAGGGGAAATGTATATGGGATTTATGAAAATGGGCTTAAGCCTGATGTCGATGTTCTTTGGCATTATTGTAGCAGCATCTATTTTTGAACTTGGACCGCTGGCAGTGCTTGCAGTAATTGCATGGTTTTACAGCTTCTTTCATGTACACAATTTAGCAGGCTTATCAGATGAAGAATTCTATGCCGTGGAGGATGAGTATTTATTCCATTTAAGTGGAGAAGGCGGGAAAGATAAATCCTTTGTAAAGCGTTATCATACCATTATTGCAGTCGTGCTGATTCTGCTTGGTATTATGTTAATCTGGAACAGTTTCTATTGGATGATTGCAAATTTAATTCCGGATGAAACGGTCTGGGTACTTCAGGAAATCAGTTACCGGCTTCCAAGACTGCTGGCAGGAATTGCAATTATAGCAGCAGGAATTTATCTGGTTCATGGTAAGAAAAAATCCCTTGAGGAAGAAGAGAAAAAGGAGGCATAAGGAAAATGGATGAGAATGTGAAAGAAGTACGCACCCACAGAGTGGGCAGCATTACCTTAGGCAGTGCACTGGTTTTATTTGGAATCCTGTTTCTGGTGCATCTGTTTGTGCCGGTATTGACCTATGAAATCATTTTCCATATTTGGCCATGTATCTTTATCCTGCTTGGAATAGAAATTCTTCTTGCCAACCGGAAGAAGAATGTGGAATTTGTCTATGATGGTAAGGCGGTATTCCTTACCATCACATTAACCTTCTTTGCCATGCTGATGGCAGGAGCAGATGTGGCAATTCAGCAGGCAGATATCTACATGCACCTTTAAGAATGCAGCATTAAGAATGTACCTTTAAGAGGAATGCTCCTTCCGGTATTGCTTTGGCGTCATTTTGTGCTTGTTTCGGAAAGCCTTAATAAAATGGCTGCAATCGGAAAATCCGGTTTCCTGACTGATATAATTCAAGTCAAGATTGGTAAAGAGCAGCAAATCCTCAGCCTTGCAAAGGCGGATAAATTCAATATATTTTTTACAGGACTGGCCATAGAGTTCCCGGAAGCTTTTGGCAAAATAGGAATAACTCATATTACACATTCTGGCAAGGTCTTCCACCTTTAATGGCTCCTGGGCATGAGCGTCGATATATTCCGTAATGGAGTGTATGGACGCTTCTTCTGTATTTTGCGGAATAGCCAGAGCTTTATCCGTATTAAAACCCTGTGCCCGCCAGATACGCAGGATAAAGGTTAAAAGGGAATTAATCTGGGACTGTACCAGAATCCGGTAACCGTATTCCTGCTGCTGCATTTCGTGTTCACAGGAGGAAAAGATTCCGGCAATGGGATAGCCTGTTAACATCGCTTTGGAAAAATATTTCGGAGCATGGGAATCACCCTTCGCCAGATTAAAAAGTGATACAAAATTAATCCCGGAAAAAGTGGTACTTAATGCATTGCCGGATGGTGCAAGCTGGTTTAAGTCAAATTTCATGACATAATAAACCAATGGCTGCTCTGTGGCAGTATAGATAGAATGGATTGCCTGCGGAAGAAATAACGTCATATCACCTTCTTCTAGTACATAAGTATCATCATCACAGTTGATGATGGCGGTGCCCTCTAACATATACAGAATTTCAACAAAATAATGCCAGTGGGACCGGATGGGAAAAGAATGGATTCTTGTGTCAAATAAGAAGCATTCAAAAGGAGCATTCAGCCGGTCGCTGTATTCAAAAAGTGAATTCATAAAGTCGTCCCCCAATATATTTAAAATAAATGAATTCCTGCCATAAGAGATTTTTACTATTTTTATAATAAATCATTATAGCAAGATTCCAGGGCGAATGCTATAGTTCCCATCATAAAAAGTCATTGAAAGAGGAGAAAGGAAATACTTACCATGGAATATATCTGCGGCATGACATATGCACCATTTGCAAGAAAAGGGAGCTATCAGGAGAAGAGTGCTTTTGACAGCTTAAAGAAAATGAAAGAAAATACCAACAGCAATTTTGTTATTTTAGCACCCAACGGATTGCAGGACACGGCACAGTCGGAAGAGATTTGTTATACTTCTGAAGCAACGGTGTCAGATGATGAATTAAAGGGCATGATTGATTATGCGAAAGAGCTTGGTATGCGTGTGGCATTAAAGCCTACGGTAAACTGCAAAAATGGAACCTGGCGTGCCCATGTCAATTTCTTTGATGAAGACGTAGTCTGTGAACCAAAGTGGTGTAACTGGTTTGAATCCTATACCGAATTTCAGCTTCATTATGCAAGGCTGGCAAAAGAAATGGGTGTGGAAATGCATATTGCAGGCTGCGAAATGGTTATGGCAGAGCGCAGGGAAGCAGAGTGGCGGAAGCTGATCGCTGATATCCGGAGTGAATTTGACGGACTTGTTTCCTATAATACCGATAAATATCAGGAGCATAATGTGAAATGGTGGGATGCAGTAGATGTGATTTCTTCCAGTGGCTATTATCCGTTGGAGGACTGGGAGAACCAGCTTGACCGGATTGAAGCGGTGGTAAAGAAATTTCAAAAACCATTTTTCTTTGCAGAGGCAGGATGTATGTCTATCGTGGATTCTAATAAAGTGCCAAATGACTGGACGGTGCAGGGAGAAGCAGATGCTAAGGGACAGGCAGACTGGTATGAGGCAATGTTTGAAGCCTGCTTAAAAAGAGAATGGGTGAGGGGCATGGCATTCTGGTCCTGGAACAGTCATCTCTACACGAAGAATGCTGCCCTAAAGAGAAAAGATTATGAAATATATGCAAAACCAGCGGAGAAAATCGTGAAAAAATACTACGATTCTATTCAAAAGTAACAAAAAGTTAAAAAACCTAAAATAAACTGTTATGGCATATGGAATCCGTACATTCTGATTTTTCTTAATAAAATAGATTTCTACCATTTTTAAGGTAAAACACTCTATCCCGAAACGGGCGTTTCGTGGTAGAGTGTTTTTATAACGAAAACGATTGAGAGAATGCTTCTGCAATTGTGAAAAATGATATGTTTTTATGATAGGAATATATCTGGGTGGTTCGTCGAAGTACGGATGCATTATAAGTACTGCTAGGGGCACTTGGAATTTTGTCCGGCATCTGGCAACGCTGGCACAGGGAAGTGCCAGCGAGGCACATATGAACATGGAAGTGAATTTGTGCCGGTTGCCGGAAGAAAGAACAGGTCTCGCAAAATTCTTAGTGCCCCTTGCAGTTCTTATGCGGCATCCGTGCTCGGTAAACTGCGCAGATATTGCATAAAAAAATAAATGTCATTTTTTACAATAGCAGAAGAATAACACAAGAAATAGAATCAGGAGGAAAACAAATGTTTCGAAAAGATTTTGTATGGGGCGTTGCCAGCAGTGCCTATCAGGTAGAAGGAAGAGACAAAAACGATGGCGCAGGAACCTGCATCTGGGACACCTTTACCGAAGAGGGAAGAACTTTCGAACATCATAATGCCTATGTCAGTGCCGATGACATGCACCGTTATAAAGAGGACTATGCGCTGATGAGAGAACTTGGTGTGAAGGCATACCGTTTTTCCGTAAGCTGGGCGAGACTGATGCCGGAGGGAACCGGAAGAGTCAATGAAAAAGCGGTGGCACTCTATCGTGATATGATTCTTGAAATGAAGAAAAACGGCATTGAGCCATATATGACACTTTATCACTGGGAACTTCCGCAGGCATTGGAGGATAAAGGCGGCTGGCTCAATGAAGAAATCATAGATTGGTTTGCAGAATATGCAAAAGTAGTAGCAGAGAATTTTACTGATATCTGCGACAAGATTTTTACTTTGAATGAGCCACAGTGCTTTATCGGACTGGGATATTACCGTGGTATTCATGCACCGGGAAAGAAAGTCACACCAGAGGAAAGCTTCCGGATTGCGCATAATGCATTGCGGGCACATGGAAAAGCAGTTATTACTCTCCGGAAATATGCAAAGCAGCCGATACAGATTGGCTATGCACCAACCAGTGGGGTGGCATATCCGGCAAGTAATTCCCCGGAAGATATTGAAGCTGCAAAGAAGGTATATTTTGGCTTTTATAATGATGTCGACAACTGGACCTGGAATGTATCCTGGTATTCCGACCCGGTTATTTTAGGACATTATCCCAAGGAAGGTCTTGAGAAATACAAGGAGTATCTGCCGGAAATCACGAAAGAAGATATGGAACTGATTCACCAGCCCATTGATTTTTACGGTCAGAATATTTATAACGGATATCCGGTTCGTGCAGGAGCAGATGGAGAGCCGGAATTTGCAGACCGTCCGGCAGGATTCCCAAAGACTGCCGCAGAATGGCCGGTGACACCGGAATGCCTATACTGGGCAGGAAAATTCCTCTACGAACGTTATCAGCTTCCGATTTATATTACGGAAAATGGAATGTCCTGTCATGACAATGTGGAAGCAGATGGCAGTGTACATGATGCCAACCGTATCCAGTTCTTAGATGAGTACCTTGGCAATCTGCAGAAGGCGGCGGATGAAGGAGCAGAGATTGCCGGTTATTTCTTATGGACTTTTTTGGACAATTTCGAATGGCATGAGGGCTATTCCGAACGGTTCGGAATTATTTATGTGGACTTTGCAACCCAGCAGCGTTATGTAAAGGATTCAGCATTCTGGTATAAGAAAGTCATGGAAAGCAATGGAGCAGCGTTATCCTGCAACCAGCCGGATAGAAAAATCCGGATAGAGCGTGGTGCTGCAGAAGTAACAGGTGCAGGATTTAAGGTAGAGAGGGAAATGGATCTGCTGCTTTCTGACAGCACAGATGTCATTTATGTGGCATCCGGCAGCGGTTTAATTGGCAGCATCTGGGTAGATACCGGAGACAGACTTACGATACCGGAGGGCATCCGGAAGATGCATTGCAGTGGAAAAATGACACTGGTGCAGGCGTAGCATGAAAAAATAATTGTTTCTTCTAGACCAGAGAAAATGAGAATAAAAAAAGTTTCTTTTATTCCGATGAGCAATCAGAAGGAATAGAAGAAACTTTTTTTGCTTTACAGGAAATTGCTTTCCTGTAAAGCAAAAAACGCTCCGCGAGGATGCGCACTGCGGCGTATAAGGTAGATGTCGCAAGCGACCGCCGCAGGCGCGGGAATGTGCAAGGCACATTCTTTTTTAATGTTCAGATACATTTTAGATACAAATATATGTTAAAATAAACATCAAAGAGTAGTAAAAGGAGCGGGCAGCATGATACGGATATTGGTTGTAGAGGATGAAAAGGCAATATCGGATTTAATCCGGCTGAATCTGATGAAGGCAGGCTATCAGTGTGTCTGTGTATACAATGGAATGAAAGCTGCAGACCTGTTGGAAACAGAAAATTTTGATTTGATTATATTGGATGTTATGCTGCCGGAATTAAATGGATTTGAATTGATGGAATACATCCGTCCAATGGGAATTCCGGTGATTTTTCTGACTGCAAAGGATTCCCTAAAAGACCGGATGCAGGGGCTGACCTCCGGGGCAGAGGATTATATGGTAAAGCCTTTTGAAGTGGTAGAACTTTTGGCACGGGTCAATATTGTGCTGCGCCGCTATCATAAGATGGAGCAGAAGATTACTTTTATGGATATTGAATTAGACAGTGAAAATCAGGTGGTGACAAAGGCAGGAAAAGAAGTGGAGCTTACGCCAAAGGAATTTGAACTCTTAGAAATTCTGATGCGCAACCGGAATATTACACTGTTCCGGGAAAGAATCTATGAAGAAATCTGGGGAACGGAATATTCCGTAGAGTCAAGAACCTTAGACCTTCATATCCAGAGATTACGGAAAAAACTGAATCTTGGAGCGGAGCTTAAAACAGTATTTAAGGCAGGATACCGGTTAGAGGATAAAGCATGAAATTTCGATATAAAGTATTAATTACAAATTTAATCCTGCTTTCCGTCAGTCTGGGACTGGTGGGCTATCTGATGATACATAAGAATTTTGAACTGGCGAAGGAAACACAGATTTCTAATGCAGTCATTCAGAATAATCTGGTGCAGTCCTCGGTGGAATATGAAGTACTTCAGGCGTTGAACCGGGAAGAGTCGGTAAAGGGCGCACTTCCAGACATTGGAGCACAGGTCAGCAGCGGTATGCGGGCAGAAAATGTGACATTTTTTATTTATTATGGGGATAAGCTGGTTTATAACGAAACAGAAGAAAATGCCAATTTAAAGAAAGTCTGGGAAGCACAGCAGGAGGATGGAAATAAGAATTATGCCATCTTTGAAGAGGACGGTCATTATTATATTTATGTGACGGCAGCCAGTAAGGTAGGGGATGAGAACCTCTGCATGATCAGCAGAAGTGATGTGTCCGATGCCTACGCATTAAGAGACCGGGAAATCCGTTATTTCCGGCTGATTCTTTTCATTTGCCTTATGATAGAATCTCTGTTTATTTATGTTATCAGCCGGTATCTGACCAGGCCATTGGAGCAGTTGAACCGGGTGGCAGAGGAGATTACCGATGGCTCTTATGAGACGAGGATTACAGTAAAGAGTCAGGATGAAGTAGGACTTCTGGCAGAAAACTTTAACCGGATGGCAGAAGCAGTATCAGAAAAGATAGGAGAGCTTCAGGGAATGGTACGGAAAAGGGATCAGTTTGTAGCAGACTTTACCCATGAGATTAAGACACCGATGACTTCCATTATCGGTTATGCAGATACCATGCGTTCCATGGAGCTTCCAAGAGAAGAACAGCTTCTGGCATTAAGTTATATCTTTTCCGAAGGCAGACGGTTAGAGCGGATGTCGGGAAAGCTCTTTGATTTGATTTATTTAAGGGAACATGAAATGGAAAAGGAAGCAGTTCAGGTTGAAAATGTAAGCAGTGAAGTACTTAAGGTGGTGACACCGTCCTTTGCGGCAAAAGGGCTTGTGTTAAAGGAAAATATCGAGCCGGCAGTACTGTACGGAAATAAAGAACTTCTGGTGACTGTACTGGTGAATTTACTGGATAATGCAAGAAAAGCATCCAAAGAGCATGGTGTCATTGAATTTAGCGGAAAGAGAATACAGGAAGAAGAAAATCCATTTTATTATGAACTTTCCGTAAAAGATTATGGAATCGGCATGACCAAGGAAGAGACAGAGCGGATTTGCGATGAATTCTATATGGCAGATAAATCCCGGGCAAGACAGGAAGGCGGAGCCGGAATCGGAATGTCATTAGTGGCATTGATTTTAGAACATCATCAGGCGGAACTTATCGTAGAAAGTGAGCCAAAGAAGGGGACGAAGATGCGGATATGTTTCAGAAAAGAACAAAATTAAAGATAAAAGGAAGTGTCTGTGGAATGATAGCAGGAACACTTCTGGTGGTGCTGACAGGAATTTTTCTGCCGGGAATTCTGATTGAAGGGCAGGAACGTAAAGCAGTGGGAGAAGTGCAGGCGGTTCCGGCACAGTATATTGCTTCCGATTCCCTGCTGGCAAAGGAGGCATCGGAAAGCCTTAAGCTTAATGACCGCATCCAGCTGATTACCGGGCAGTGGGAGAGTGAGACACAGGAAGCCTATTCCTATGAGATGACTTTAAAGGATTACGAGGCAGCGGCATTGGCAAGAGACAGTATGGAAGCCATTTATCAGAAAGGGCAGTATCCTTCTGATTTAGCTTCTTCTTATGCCAACTGGTATACCTGGGAAGCATTTCCGGAGAAAGCGGTGGATACAACATTTCATACCTACAGTGCCTACTACTGGAAACTTATTTTTACAAAATATGATGGCACAGAGAAGCATGCGGTATTTCTGTTAGAGGATGGCACCGTTTTGCTGGCGGAGGCAGAAGGAAAAGATATTTTATCGGATGTTACAGCTACAGAGGAAGCTTCCTCATCCGTTAAAGACAATGAAGAAGAAAAAACAGTGGATAAAGAGCTGGCAGAACAGCTTTCCTACACGGGGTTGGACGTAGCCGGACTGAGGATAAAATCCGATAACATACAGGAAGAAAAGGATGCCACATACCGGTACTTTGAACTCTTTGATAAAACAAGATTTATCTATGGAATCAGCACAATATCAGATAGCCAAACGAAGCGTAACATGGTAAAATAAAAAAGAAAAAAGAAGGCAAGGTATTTTCAGGGGCATAAATGGTCACCTGCAGTTATTGCGAAAATGATCCTTCCATGTATGATTTGGGAAATTTTGTTCTGGAACAGGCTTTGTGGGACAGTAAAAGCTTTTTACAGCAGAAGCCTTCCGGTATCGGTAATCAATGAGCGGATGGCAGTATTAAGAGGCTATGGAATCAAATTTGCCATGGATGATTTTGGAACAGGAAGTTCATCTTCTGCCATGGCACTGGAGATGCTGATTGATGAGATTAAGATTGATATGAGCTTTATCCGGAAGATTCTTGTAAATAAAAAGAATAAGGCGATTGTCCAGAGCATGGTGGATTTTGCCAATGCAGCCAATATCAAGAGTTGTCTGGAGGGCGTGGAAAATAAGGCATTAGAAGATTATCTCCGGACTGTGGGAGCCACATGGTTTCAGGGATACTATTATTCCAGACCGGTTGGAGCAGATGAACTGGAGATACTTCTTTCGAACAGCTGGAAAAAATAAGAAAAGACAAAAAATAAAAGTAAAAATAGAATTATCAAGACCGGCAGTTTTGTGGCGATAAGAAATACAGCCATAGAATTGCCGGTTTTATTGTAATGATAAGATACAAAAAGTTTACATCTTCATGTTAAAGTAACACCAGAAACGAGGAAAATGGAAAGGTAAACAGAAAATAAAAGATGGAAAACGGAGGGGACAGCATGAAACATCCAATCTTACGAAAAATGATTCTGGCAGGTATGGTGATGGTACTTCTTACCGGATGTGGTGAGAAAAAAGTAGATTATGAGATGGAAACAGAACAGGAAACCAAAGGGGTGGTTGGTACACTGGATGAATTCCGGGAAGCGGATAACTGGGATGACAGCTTTACGGTAACAACCTCTGACGGAGATGTGAAGGTAAGAATCAATGCATCTATTGATGTGCCGGAAGCAGATGCCATGTCTGTGGTAGCGGCAGAAGAATTAAAGATAGATGTCGATTATAAGAAAAAGTTCCTGAAAGCATATTTTAAAGATTCTGAAATTTATTACCACGATTTTGAGCATCTGACAAAAGAAGAATTACAGACTGCCGTTGACAGCATGGATGGAACGATTGTTGCTGTCCAGTCTCAAATCGATGATTTGGAGAATAATGCACATCATCAGGATGTAGAAAGACATAAGGAAATGCTGAATGACTGGAAGGAAGAAACCGAAGAACAGAAAAAACAATACGAAAAAGCATTAGAGACTGCAAAAGATACCTATACTGCAGCAGAGGATTATGACAGCTGCAATGAATATGCAGGGTATTGCGGAGACCTTTTATGTAATGTGCGATTTGAAGTAAAAGAAACAAACGAAAATGCAATTGCCTACATTGTGGCATCGCCATTAGTGAAAAACAAGACGGACATTTATGTGAATCAGTATTATGGCCCACAGTCTCTAAAGGATTATGATGCTGTATATGGGAATGATACAGTAACTGCATATATCGACAATTCGGAAAAGGAAAATGGATGCAGTATTTCCCAAGAAGATGCAAAGCAGTTAGTGGAGCAGTTCTTAAAAGAAACAGGACGTGATAATCAGGTGCTTTATGGGCAGCAGGATTATTCCTGGGATGGCGCAAATGAGATAGAAGTGGATGGAGAACAGTATACCGATTATGCGGAGGTCATCGACTGGGGCTACCTCTTTGGTTATGGAACCGGTGTCAATGGACTGGCATTTAGTGATTCTTTGGATTATAACGACTTTGATATTTCCTGGGTTACGCCGGAAAACAGTGATGTAAATTTTGAATTAGAGGATGAGATACGATTTGCGGTTACGGATAATGGAATTACAGAAGTATTTATGCAGTATCCGGTAAGCGTTACAAAGATTTCAAAAGAAGTGGAACTGCTGCCGTTATCAACGATTCAAAATATAATCAAAGATGAGATTATAAAAAATGGAGACGATTACCAACTGGATGTGTGCAAGAATTTTAATAAGTTAAAGCTTGGTTATGCGCGTATCAAAGATGACCAGAAGGAAGGCTGTTACAGTTATGTGCCGGCGTGGTGTCTTTATATGGCATCCGGAAATGATATGAACCGGCATCCGGTATTTGTCAATGCCATGGATGGTACACTGATTCATCCTTTGGATGAAAGGTAAGGTGTGCCTATGGCAGATAGAAAGAAAAGAACGGGAAAATGGAAACTGTTTTTGTACCTGGCAGCAGGCAGTTTTCTGACGGGATGCGGAAAAGCAGAGCCAGAGCTTGTGTCAACTGCCCGGACACCATATGAGAAGCTGGCTTATGATACCACGGAAGTGAAAAAAGGAAATCTGACGCCGGAAATTACCTTGAAATTAAAAGCAGAGGGTTTGGAAAAGATTACTTATGATGCAACAAATACGGAATTGAAATTAGACAAAGTATATGTGGCAGTAGGCGATAAAGTGGAAAAGGGAGAGTTGCTGGTATCCTTCCGTTCAGACAGTCTGGAAGCAAAAATGACACAGTGTCAGGATGAGATTGCGGATAAACAGCTTCTGGTGGAACATTATGTAAACCTCATGAGCTGTGATGCATCCTTGGATTATAATGAAGATATTGCAAATTTAAAGCGGGATATTGAAGTAGCAGAGCTTTATGTGGAAGAGGCAGAAGAAAAGCTGTCCCGCTATCAGATTACAGCAAAAGAATCCGGTACCATTACAGCCATGGATAATTATCTGCAAAAAGGAGGCTTTGTGCCGGGAAATAATCTGATTACTGAAGTGTGTGGAACCGGTAACTATGAAGCAGACCTGCCGGAAGGCTATGAATTTAACATGGGAGATACTTATACAGCTACACTGGATGCACTGTCCTATGAATTAAAGGTTGCCGGTGTGGAAGAAAATAAAATCATATTTTCACCGGTATCGGATATGACATCACTTTCAGAGGCAGACGTGCTGAGTCTTGTGATTACGAAGCCCACGCTGGAAAATGTCATTTATGTGAAAGCCTCTGCCGTAAAGGAAGGTGAAGAGGGACACTTTGTCTATCTTCTGGATGATAGTGGATATCGTGAGGCGGTGCCGGTAACGGTTGGAGAAAAAGTAGGGAATCATTGGGTTGTTACATCCGGACTTTCCGGTGGAGAGAAGGTGACTCTGTGAGAAAGAAAAAAAGTTACGCAGGAAACGCACAAAGCGTGATTCCAGTAGTCCTGACAGGCCTGTTTTTTGTAATGTTAATTGGTGGCTGTGGCAGTAAGAAAACAGAAACAATACCAGACCTGGAAGAGCCGGCGGCAAGTAATGCTTCTTATCAGCAGGTGACCTATGGAGATATCGGAACCACCAACGTGCTGCTTGGAACAGCCGTACCAAAGGAATACGGACAGGCATATGAAGCGAATGTCATGGTAACAAAGATTCTGGTAGAACCGGGGGATATGGTGGAGAAGGGTGATGTACTGGCATATGCAGATGTAGACGAGGCAAGTGCGTCCCGGGAAGCAAAGCAGCAGGAGCTGTCGCATGAAAATACCGTATATGAATTAAATCAGAAAATCAACCAGCTGCAGCAGAATAAATTAGCAAATCAACAGGAAGCTGCAGTAGTGGATGATACGCAGGAAGCAATAACAGAAGAAAGCCCACAGGAGACAGGGACTGAAAATATCACCTCCCAGATAGCCGTCCTGCAGGAAAACAGCCGCTACGATACGAAGCTTCATGAGTACCGGGTGCAGAAACTGAACGAGGAAATTGCGGCATTGGATGACCTGATTGCAGATGGAACATTGAAAGCAAACCACAGTGGTGAAGTGGTTTATACCAAGAGCCTGACGGTAAGCCGGAATGCCGGTACAGGAGAAAATGTCGTTGTTGTGGCAGATACAGAAGACCTTGAAATAAAGCTTAAGGATGTAACGGTACAGAATTATAAATATAAAGATGTTCTTGAAAAATATATGCTGCAATCTGGCGAAAGAGTGCCGGTTACCGAGCGGGAATACAGCACTGACGAGCTGGTGCTTGCAAAGATAAATAATAATTATCCCAATGTTTTGATAGAAAAGCCGGAGGGCGTAGAGCTTAAGGCGGGAGAGTTATATCCCATATATTTTGAAGAGAAAAGAGCGGAGCATGTTCTGCTGGTGGGAAACAATTCTCTTTATCAGGAAGATGGAGAAAATTATGTCTATGTAGGAACCGGAGATGATACAAGGGAAAAACGTAAAGTAACAACAGGTGTATCAGACGACCATAATACCCAGATCGTAGAGGGATTAGAGGAAGGGGAAGCGGTCTATTATGAAACAATGGAGCGGATGCCTTCGGATTATACGGAGTATATGGTGGAACGGTCAGATTTTCAGGTGGAAAATCACGGATTAAAATATGGCAGGGCAGATAAGAATGCCAGGGTCTATCTTGCTGCAAAAGAAGGGGAGATTGTAAAAATAGCGGTAGAAAAGGATGCGGAAGTGAAAAAAGGTGACCTTCTTTATATCATCAATACCGGAGAAGGAAAGGCAGCCATTACAGAAGCCGCCAATGCCATTGAGACAGAGAATACTACTTATCAGAAACAGCAGACAGACTATGATGCACAGCTTATAGAATTGCAGAATGCCACAGATTCTGTCAGTGACTATGACCGGCAGATGATAACCCTTCAAAAAGAGGTTGCAGAAGCAGACCATAGCTATACGCTGCAACAACTGCAGGCAGCTTACGATACGTTAAGCCGCGGAAATGACGGAACCGGAAAATTATCCGTTTATGCAGATGAAGATGGACAGGTTTCGAAAATAACTGTCTGGGAAGGAGACACGGTGGAAGCCGGAGATGAAATTCTTAAGATGAAAGGAGAAGCATCAGACTTACTTCTGGTGCAGATGGTGAGCAGTAAGTCCGTAACGGTGTATACGGATGATATTGCAGAGGCGGGAGAACCGGTAAGTATTACATCCGGGGATACGACTTACACCGGAACCTGTGTGGGATTTGCAGCAGGCAGCAATAATCTGGATGAGGGCTGTCTTTATATCGATGAAAATGGTGCTCATTATACCTTTCAGACAACCTCCGGGTATGATACACCGGCATTTTATGTACGGATGAATGATGAAATCGTAGATGATATGGGAAATGGAGAAAGCGTGGACTTCCCTTATATTTCCATGGAGGATGTTATAGTGCTTCCGGCAGGAATGATTTATGAAGAGAAGGATGCAATGCATCCGGATAAAGTGTCATATTTTGTGTGGAAGATAGAAGGGGACCATCTGGTGAAACAGTATGTTTTACTGGATGATACACTTACCGGAAATGGGAAAGTGGTTCTCTTTGGAATAGAGTCTGGCGATGTACTGGCAAGAGAGTAGGAGGATTTGGAATGTTACGTTTTGTCTTTTGTAAAATAAAGAATAAAAAAGGACTGAATTTGTGCCTGCTTCTTGGAATTACATTATTTATCGCATTATTTGTCTGTCATCCGATGTTTGAACGTGGTGCCGGAAACCAGGTATTAAGAACAGGATTTGAAACATATGCAAAGGAACAGGAAACATTTCCTGCAGTGATGAATCGTAGTGGCAGCTATTCTTCGAAGGATTATAGTTCTGCAAAGGAAGTGTTAGAGAAACTTGTGGCATATGAGAAAAAATGGACCGAATATGTGGCGGTGGATACAGTGGCATCCGAGCAGTATTTAAGCCTTTCCGGTGGAAAAGCAGATACCAGCCTGGGCGGAACCAATGAATATTTTACCGTTGGATATCTGCCGGAATTATCGAAGAACGCAGATATTACATACGGAGAGGGTTTAGACAGCGGAAATCAGGTGAAAATAAACGGCTGTTATCCATGCCTTGTCAGTGAAGAGACGATGGATGCCTACGGACTGGTGACAGGAGAAGTGCTTCATATGAAAATCCAGGGTGAAGCAGAAGTTTATGAAGTGGATTTTAAGGTGACAGGCATCATAAAAGAAAAGAATATCAATGATAGTTACTGGTATCACACGCTCAGTGATTTTGGAAATACACTGTTTGTATCAGAGAATACTTTTGATGCCATGATAGATTCCTTTGGACAGGATGAAATCAGTTACGAAGAAAATCTGATGTTAGATTACCGGCAGATAGATGCAAAGCATGCGGCAGAATATGCAGATTATATGCAGCAGTTCCGGACATCAGATACAAAGTATCGGGATAATATGGCAGATACCCTGGCGTCCTTTTTCACAAAGCAGCGAACCATACAGCAGATGTTGTGGGCATTGGAACTGCCATGCATTGTACTGCTGCTGTTATTTATCTATATGGTATCCTCCCAGATACTTTCTCTGGAAGAAGGAGAAATTGCGGTACTCCGGAGCCGAGGCGCAACCAAATTGCAGGTGGGAATGATTTATCTTCTGCAGGCATCCTTTCTGGCATTGATAGGCGCAGTGCTTGGACTTTTGCTGGGATATGGAATGTGCAAAGGAGCAGCTTCCACCGACGGGTTTTTAAAATTTACCGGAAAAGATGTAAGCATGTATACCTTAAATGGCGGAATGATTCTCTACGCTCTGGTGGCGGCGGCTATTGTAATTCTGTTTCTGACCATACCGGCGCTGCGGCGGACAAAATACACCATTGTAAATGAAAGTATGGCAAAAAACGGTGTTGTGAAAAATCCATTCTGGAAAAAATGTTATCTGGATATTCTGCTATTACTTTTATCCGGGTATCTGCTTTATAACTACAACCGGCAGAAGGAGAGTCTTGCAATGGAAATGATTGCCGGAAAGGGAATGGACCCGGTAATCCTTTTGAATACATCGGTGTTTATACTGGCAGCAGGATTATTGTTTATACGTCTCTTTTATAATCTGATTCTTGCAGTGGACAGAGTTTTTAAGAACAGATTCCACCCGGCAGGATATGCGGCATTTTTACAGTTGAAAAGAACCTGGTATCAATCGGGATTTTTAGCAGTGTTTCTGGTTATGACCATAGCCAGTGGAATTTTTGATGCGAATATGGCACGGACCATGAATCAGAATATGGAAGAGCAGATTGCATATGTCACCGGAGCAGATGCAGTGGTGGAAGAAAACTTCCGGCTGCAGGTTTCGAAAATGGAAGAAAAGGAAACCAGCTGGAAATATCTGGAGCCTGATTTTGGAAGATATGAAACATTAATCAAAGAAAATGTCTGTGAAAATGCCACAAGGGTACTGATCGATGAAAAGACGGATATTACTGCGAAAAACGGAACAGTTTTTGATGGAAAACTTATGGCAATCCACACAAAAGGATTCGGGGAGACTGCACGGCTTAAAGCTGGTGTCAACAAAGAACACTGGTTTTATGCACTGAATGCACTGGCAGAGGAGCCGGATGGGGTAATAATTTCTTCCAATCTGGCAGACAAATTAAAGTTAAAGGTGGGAGATACTTTAAGTTATACAAGGTATCTGCCGGCAGAGATTGGTGAAGATGCCATGGGCAGCAGGCAGGCAAAGGTCTGTGCAATCATAGACTGCTTCCCTGGTTATGAAAGATATGCTTATGTAAAGGATGAAGAAGGCAATTTAAATGAACAGGAACAGTATCTTCTGGTAGCAAATTATGCCACCGTTATCAGTGCTTTTGGTCAGACCCCTTACCAGGTGTGGATGAAGCTTTCAGATGGTGTGAAAGAGACTATGTTTACGAAAAGTCTTGCGGCAGCAGGTGTTCAGCCGCAACATATTACCTTATTGCAGGAACAGCTTGCCGACAACCGGAATTCAGCCATGGTACAGGTGACAAATGGAATGTTTACATTAAGCTTTATTTTATCTTTGGTGGTATGTTCGGTAGGATTTTTACTCTATTGGATTATGACACTGAAAAAACGGGAACTGCTGCTGGGAGTCTACCGGGCAATGGGAATGCGCATGGGAGAGATTCGAAAGCTGCTTTTGACGGAACAGCTATTTACTTCCGCCGGGCCACTGCTTGCCGGTGGCGGAATCGGAGCAGTGACAACGCTTTTGTTTGTACGTCTGCTTATGGTGGTCTATCTGCCGCAAAAGCATAATCTTGCCATAGAAATATACATTTATCCTACAGACCTTTTGAAGCTTTTAGCGGTACTTCTGGCAGTGATGTTATTCTGTTATCTGATTATCCGGAAAATACTGCGGAGCATGAAAATTGCAAAGGCACTTCGGTTAGGGGAGGACAGCTGATGGAACAGACGATAGCAATACGCACAGAAAATATAAAAAGATATTTTTCGTCGGGAGATGGCAGCATCGTCCGGGCTTTGGACGGCGTTTCCATGGAGATACCAAGCAACAGTCTTACTATTTTAAAGGGACGTTCCGGCTCCGGCAAGACAACCCTTCTTAATCTTTTAAGTGCTCTTGATGTACCGACGGAAGGAAAAGTGGAATTTTTCGGAAAAGATTTGGAACATTTAAAAGACAGGGAGCGGGAGGACTTGCGGCGTTACCGGATGGGATTTGTTTTTCAGTCTGTGGCATTGATTCCTGTGATGAATGCCTATGAAAATGTGGAATTTGCCCTGCGGTTATCCGGTGATAAAGAGAAACGGAAGAAGGATAAGGAAGAGCAGAAAAATAGGGGAGAACAGAAGAAGCGTGTAATAGAAATCTTAGAACGGGTCGGACTGAAAGAACGGATTTATCATATGCCTTATCAACTATCTGGCGGTGAACAGCAGCGGGTGGCTATTGCCCGGGCAGTTGCCCACAGACCACAGGTGATTTTTGCAGACGAACCAACCGGTGCACTGGATACGGCATCGGGGCTTGCAGTCATGAAACTTTTCCGTGAACTGGTAGAGCAGGAGCATATCACTGTAGTCATGACCACCCATGACCCGAATCTGATGGAACTTGGTGATTTCGTCTATGAATTAAAGGATGGGAGGCTGGTAAAATGATTCAGTGTGACAGCCTGGTAAAGATATATGAGATGGAACAGCATAAAGTCATGGCACTGGAAGGACTGGATCTTACGATAGAAGATGGGGAAATGATGGCAATTATCGGCAAATCCGGCAGTGGAAAGTCGACGCTGCTTAATATCATCGGAGGACTGGAATCACCCACAGCAGGAATCCTTATGGTGGATGGAAAGGACTTATCGTCCTATACAGAAAAAGAACTGGTTTTATACCGCCGTGACAAAGTGGGATTCGTCTGGCAGAAGAGTGCAAGAAATCTTTTCTCTTATCTTACGGCGCTGGAAAATATTGAAGCACCCATGCAGGTTCATCCGGGAACATCCGCCCGGGAGAAGCGGAAGCGTGCCAGAGATTTATTAAAGGCAGTCGGTATGGAAGCACATGCGGATAAGTTCCCTTCCCAGCTATCCGGTGGCGAGCAGCAGCGGATTGCCATTGCCGTTGCACTTTCCAATCAGCCGTCGATTCTTCTGGCAGATGAACCTACCGGCGCAGTAGATACAAAGACTGCAAATCAGATATTTGAGCTGTTCCACAAACTGAATGAAGAATTTAAAATTACAATAATCATAGTGACCCATGATATGGCATTGGCGGATAAAGTGGAGCGGACAGTGCTGATTTCCGATGGCAAAATCAGTACCGAAAAGATTCGGAAAGTATCTTTAGAAGAACTGCAGCGTCTTGCAAGTGCAGCAGAATTTACCCATGAAGAATATTCCGTTTTAGACAAAGCCCACCGGCTGCAGCTGACAGAAGAAATGTTAGAAGAAGCCGGTATCGATTCCAATAAAGTGCGGATTGAGGTTCAGGATGGCAAAATCCTGATTCAAAAAGAATAAACCGGTACTTGCTGCAACAAAGTATTTATGAAGTAAGAAACCGCTTCGTTTCCTCCATGACATTGCGAAGCGTTTTGATATTATCAAGTGTATCCTTTGTTTCTAAAGAGTGATTGGCATCCGGATAGAGGAAAAGAGGAATCTTTTGCCCTCTGCTGATGCCAGTCACTTTTTCAATATCGCTCCAGGGATCGGAAGTGCCGAGAAAAGCAATGGCATTCTGCGGGTGGAAATCATAGGTTTCCCGTAAAGGGGTATAGAGAATCTGGCGGCAGGAAATATTTTCCTTCCTTGCATAGGCAGAGGCAATAACCGTTCCGATGCTCTTTGAGATAAATATAATTTCATCATAATCCTGCCAGTTTACGGAAGAAAGCTGTTTTACAGCCTGTTCATAAAGATAAGAAAAAGCCTGCTGCATTTTCTCCCTATTACCCCGGATATTTCCAGTGATATCGCTGCCGGCAAGGGAATAGTCCAGTGTAAGAGCGGTTTCATAACCTGCTTCGGCAACAAGCTTTCGGCTGTAATAGAGCAGTGGTTTGTCACAGTGATAACCGATGCCCGGAAAAAAGACCGCCAGTTTATTTTTCGATAAATGCATAAGAAATTGTCCTTTCTGTTCCGGCATTTTCAGGTGGCAGAAACCGGAGCTTTTTAACCTTAGAAAATATAGTAGCACAATGGGAAATAATGACTTCTCTAAGGATATAACAAATGCGATAAAGTTAATTGTAATAAGGGACTTTATCGCATTTGTTATTAGATGAGCCGCATTGGAAACAGCACAAATTGTAACTAAAAAATAAACTGGAACTTATCACCGATACATAGCTGTTTGCAAAGATTCGTGATAGTGTTGTCAACGTCGTGGATGGTACTTGATATCCGGAGCAGAGGATACCCCTTACTGATGTTTAAAGTCTTAGCCTCTTGGGCATTAGCGAAAACAATATCAAGTGTTTTACGTGAATGATCCAGAATGATATTGTGTTTTCTTAGTATTTCATACAAAGATGAGTCGTTTAAATCTTCTCCAAATAAAAAAGAAAAGGATTCAGGAAATTTATTGAACTCTAAGATGACAGGGACATTATCCATATAACGGATTCTTTCCACTACGAGTATTTTATCCCCTTCGTGTAGTGACATTTCAGTTAAATCCCGTTCAGAAGGATCTTCCAATGCAATTTTTATGGTCTTAGCTCCAGGTGTTGCGTTTTTCATCCGGCACATATCAGAAAAACTTATGACTTCTGTAATATTACGCTGCAATTTTTTTTCCGCTACAAAAGTTCCTTTTCCTGATTTCCTTTCTAAATATCCGGATTCAGATAAAACGGCTAATGCTTTTCGGACAGTAACTCTGCTCACATGGTATGATTCACTTAATTCATTTTCTGTAGGCAGACGACTGCCGGCCGCCCGTTCTCCGGCGTCAATTTCTTTTCGTATTTTTTCCTCCAATTGTTTGTACAGTGGTGTGGCAATGGTGTTGTTCAGTTCCATATAAATACCTCTCTCCTAATATAACTTTCACAAATATTATAAAACAAAGTTGCAAAAATGTATATATTTTCCTATATTGTATGATATATATTGACAGAATGTATTATATTGTATTATAGTAAACACATAGAACAAATAAATACATTATAAAAAGGAGAGAAAAAATGGGATACGTAAGTAAAGACATTAAAAACATTGTGAAAGAAATTTTAGAAGAAAAAAAAGACATCGGTGGAATTAAAAATATTTATTTTGTGGGATGCGGAGGATCACTTGGCGCACTTTATCCGGCAAAAACATTTATGGAGAGAGAATCACAGGTTTTGAGATCAGCCTGGATAAACAGTAATGAGTTTGTGCATAGCACACCAAAGGACTTTGGAGAAAATTCTATTATATGTCTTGCCTGCCACAAGGGAAATACACCGGAAACGATTAAGGCTGCCAAATTAGGAAAAGAAAAAGGAGCGGCGGTTATTATTCTGACATGGCTGGAGGAATCAGAAATTATAGAATTTGGAGATTATATTATACATTATACATTTGATGCAAGTCCTGATCATCTTGCAGGGGATATTGATTATGCAGGAGAAAAGACGCAGTGTGCATTGCTTGTGGCAGTGGAATTAGTTGCACAGACGGAGGGATATGCTAATTATGATAAATTCTATGAAGCTTTAGGCATGATTAGCAATATCATCAGAAATGCACGTACACATGTGGCTGCCAGGGCAGAGGCATTTGCAGAAGAGTATCAGAATGATTCAGTGATTTATACAATGGGAAGTGGTGCAGCATATGGAGCTGCCTATATGGAGAGTATCTGTATATTTATGGAGATGCAGTGGCTTGATTCAAGCAGTATTCATACCGGTGAATTTTTCCATGGTCCATTTGAAGTTACAGATGCAAACCGTCCGTTTATGATTCAGATATCAGAAGGCTCAACCCGCGAACTGGATGAGAGAGCACTTACATTCCTGAAAACATATGCAAAACGTATTGAGGTTCTTGATGCGAAAGAGCTTGGCTTATCCACAATTGATGCAACAGTAGTAGATTACTTTAACCATGCACTGTTTAATAATGTATATCCGATTTACAACCACGCACTGGCAGTAAAGCGTGAACATCCGTTAACAACCCGCCGCTATATGTGGAAGGTAGAATATTAATGAAAAAATTCTGTGAAAAAAAATATGTATTGTTTGACTTTGATGGAGTTATAGCAGATACAGAAGAGAGTAATGGTAATTATCTGGGTCTGGCATTAAAAGAGTTTGGAGTGGAACTGACACAAAAAGACAGGGATAGACTAATTGGCTCACATGATTCCCATATTCTGCTGGAACTGCTGGAACGCTCGCCGGAGAAAATAACAATGGAACAGCTTTTGCAAAAAAGAAAAGAAATAGGAAATACATATGAAAATGGCTGCATTAAGCCAATGGATGGGGTGCTGGAGTTTATTGCCGGTTTGAAAAAACAGGGGAAAAAGCTGGCAGTGGTTTCTTCAACCTCTACACGGCTGATTGTAGTAGCATTGAACCGGATGAAAATGCTGGGTTTGTTCGATGTGCTGGTATGCGGAGACATGTGCCGGAATAGAAAACCGGATCCGGAATGCTATAGAAAAGCAATGCAATATTTAGAAGCAAAGCCGGAAGAATGTATTGCAATAGAAGACTCGTTTATTGGTATACAGGCAGCAAAGGCTGCAAATATAGAGGTAGTTGCGTATACAGGAGCTGGTGAGAATCAGGATGTAAGTCAGGCGGATTATGTTATTTCTTCATACGTTTAACTGCCTGAGTGAAAGAAAGAGAAAACAGAAGAATAAAAAGTATTTAATTGTATGCCCGCCAGTGCTCCTGGCGGGTTTTGCTATGCACAATTAAATTGATATTGATGTACAAAAAGTGAAACAAAAAATTGTGCATAATGTCGAAAATGTATTTCTTTATTGACACAAATGTATGGAATCTATATAATACAAATAGATACAAAATAAAACAATACAAATAAAAACAAATTAATACATTTTGGTTTTAAAGTAGTGCACATGCTTTGGAATAAATAAAAAAGAGGAGGTAGATGTCCATGTTTTGGATTGAATTTATTGTTTTAATGCTGATTATTGTGTGGGGAACCAGAAAAGGTGGAAGTTTCCTGGCAATGGCTGGCGGCATCGGAATGTTGATTTTCGTATATATCTTTAGAGTGACTCCATCAGATCCACCGATTACTGTTATACTGATTATGTTGGCGGTAATTACCGCAGCCTGTACGATGCAGGCAACTGGCGGATTGGATTTTATGGTACAGCTTGCAGAAAAAATATTACGGAAAAATCCGAAAAACATTACTTTGGTAGCACCTTTTGTAGCGTATTTATTTACATTCTGTTGTGGAACCGGACATATTGTATATTCGTTACTTCCGGTTATTAATGAAATAGCATTGGAAAATGGAATTCGGCCTGAGCGCCCGATTTCTGTTAGTATTATTTCATCCCAGCAGGCAAATACCGGATCACCAATAACAGCTGCAACAGTAGCTATTGTGGGCTATATGACTATTTTTGAAAAAGTAAATCTGGCAACAATTATGCTGGTAGCAATTCCGGCAGCACTGATAGGAGTATTGGTTGCAGCATTGTCTGTATACAAGAAAGGTCTGGAATTAGAGGATGATCCTGAATATCAGCAGAGGGTTGCAGATGGACTGGTAAAAGATTTTAAAAAGAAAGTAGAAGGAGAAAAACAGGTAACCAAAAAAGCAAAGATTTCTGTTGCTATCTTCCTGGTTTCTATGGTAGTAATTGCAATATGCGGTATTTTCCCGGCGCTCCGTCCAACATTTAGCGATGGTACACAGTTAGCAATGACATCTTTAATCCAGATTATTATGTATGTAGCTGCCGCAATTATTGTTATTGTAAGTAAAATTGATAGTAACGACATTTTAGAAGTACCGTTGTTAAAGACTGGATTCTTTGCTGTTATTCTTGCAGCGGGACTTTGCTGGCTGGTAAATACTTTTGTTGGTGCACAGACAAACTTCATTACAGAAAATTTGTCGGCTTTAACAAATGAACATCCATGGATTTATATTATTGCAGTATTTCTGGTAGGTGCACTGACAAGTTCACAAGCGTCTACGACAATGATTATGATTCCAATTGCAATTGCATTGAATCTGCCGGCTTATATTATTGTAGGTGGATGGATGGCATGCTCATCCAACTATTTTATCCCGGATTCCAGCCAGTGTATAGCAGGTCTTGCTTTTGACACGGCAGGTACTACGAAGATTGGAAAATTTATATTTAATCACAGCTATATGCGGCCGGGACTTGTATGTACAATTGTATCAGTATTAGTAGCAACAGGAATAGGATATTTTGTTTTCTGATAAAAACCGGTGGTGGCAAAATAAAGAAAACAGTAACAGCACACAGCCTGTGTTATTCTGACAGGCTGTGGGAACTGCCACCTCATGATGGATTGCCAGATATACATAAATATTAATAATGGCTATCTGAAAAAATGAAAGAGCGAATCTGGAAAAATAATTGCTTGTTGCAAAAAGAAGAGGTGAGGGAGTCTGGGTGAAAGAAAAATTGAAAGAAAGGAGAAAGAAATAAAAATGAGACAGCCTAGAATAATTGCAATTGGAGATGCAGTTTGTGACAAATATCTTTCCAGGGGGAAAATGTATCCAGGAGGTCAGTGTGTTAACACATGTGCATATGCACATATGAATAATGCAGAAAGTGCATTTTTAGGTAAATTTGGAAATGATGAAGTAGCAGAATGCATTCAGGCAGCACTGAAAAATATGAATGTAGACTTTTCACATAGCAGGAATTATGAAGGTGAAAATGGATTTGCATGTGTGACACTGAATCAGGGAGATCGCGTATTTGTCGGGTCCAATCATGGAGGTGTGGCAAAAGAGTATCCTTATGATTTTACGCAGGAAGATTTTTCATATATAAGAAAGTTTGATCTGATTTATACAAATCTGAATGCCTATATAGATGATGACATAGAAGAAATTGCTTCTTTGGGTCTTCCAGTTGCATTTGATTTTTCAAATCGATGGACAGACGAATATCTGAAAAAAATTTGTCCGCATATTAAAGTGGCAATGCTTTCCTGTGCACATTTAAGTGATAAAGAACGCGAAAGGGAAATGAGTAAAGTAAAAGAGCTTGGAGTTCCGCTTGTTCTGGGAACAATAGGAGAAGCTGGCTCATACATTTTATACCATGGTGAAATGATGTATGAAAAAGCTGTAAAGGCAGAAAGCATTATGGATACTATGGGTGCAGGAGACTCTTATTTCGCGACATTTTTGACATATATTTTACGACATAAAGAACCGGAATTCTTTAAAGAAGAAAGTAAAGATGATGGGAATGTTAAAGAACTTTTAAAGAAAGCCATGCAGGCTGGAGCAGAATTCGCTTCAAAGATTTGCGGTGTCGAAGGAGCGTTTGGGTATGGAACGCCAATTGCAGGAAGAATAATTGATAATAGAAATAATTAAAAGGTTTAAGGAGGAACGCTATATGGATATAAAGCCGACAAGTTACAGGTATGATGGAGAAGGAATAGAATGTGCATATCGGAATGAAAAATGGGTTGTTTGTATCAAAAATTGGAAACCGAATAATGACATTGATGGGTTAGAACATTTAGAGATACATCATACGACAGATGAACAATTCATTTTGATTTCTGGAAAATGTATTATTATTACAGCGGACAGAATAGATGGAAAGTTTAATATTGAATTAACTCCGGTGGAGAAAGGAACTTTATACAATGTACCGAAAGAGCGTTGGTTTTTTACTATTGTAGAAAAGGATACCAAAATGATGTATGTGCAGGATGCCGGATGTAGTATGGATAATAGTGAGTATTGTAAACTGAGCCAGGAAGAAATTTCATATATTCAGAAATTAGCAAGACCAATGCTTGCAGAATAATATAACAACAATGTATTAAAAATATTTATGGGAGGATTATCAATGAAACCAACAGAAATCAAGAATGTAATTACAGAAATTTTAGAAAGCAGAAAAGAAGAAGGCGGTATTAAAGCATTATATTTTGTGGGATGCGGTGGTTCTAATGGAGCACTTTATCCAGCGAAAACATTTATGGAAAGAGAATGTGCAAATATTAAGTCAGCACTAATTAATAGTAATGAATTTGTATATAGTACTCCGAAGGATTTGGGAAAAAATGTAATCGTATGTTTATCATGCCATAAGGGAAATACACCGGAAACAATTAATGCAGCGAAGCTGGCAAAGGAAAAAGGTGCAGCTGTAATTATTCTGACATGGAAAGAGGAATCAGAGATTACCCCATTTGGTGATTATATTATCAATTATACTTTTGGGGATAACAAGGATATTGCTGGTGAAAAAATTATCTGTGCACTTCTGGTGGCAGTGGAACTGTTGAATCAGACAGAAGGGTATGAGCATTATGAAGAATTTATGGATGGTGTTGGACGTATTGATGGTATTGTGAAACATGCATGTAAGCATGTGGAAAAACGGGCTGAACTGTTTGCCAAGGAATATAAAGATGATAAAATTATTTATACTATGGCAAGCGGAGCGGGTTATGGTGCAGCATATATGCAAAGTATATGTATTTTTATGGAAATGCAGTGGATTCATTCTTCCAGTATTCACAGTGGGGAATTTTTCCATGGACCTTTCGAAATTACAGATAAAGAAGTACCATTTGTGCTTCAGGTTTCTGAGGGAACCAATCGACCGTTGGATGAACGTGCATTGAAGTTTTTGAAGACTTATGCAAAACGGATTGAAGTAATTGATGCAAAGGATTTAGGGCTGTCTACAATTGATGCATCAGTCGTAGACTATTTTAACCATTCCTTATTCACAAATGTATATCCGGTTTATAATAAGGCTTTGGCTGAGGAGAGACAGCATCCACTGACAACACGACGCTATATGTGGAAGGTAGAGTATTAAAAAACTTAAAAAATGATGTAAACATACAGCATGTCAGATTTTGATGGAAAATTTGAAGTACATTACAAGGAAAGCCTGGAAATGATAATGATTTCCGGGCTTTCTGAGCTTTGACACATGACCTGAGGAAGAAGGAACGGAATTGAAAAAAACAATAGGTATTATTGGTGGCATGGGACCGATGGCTACCTGCGATTTAATGAAAAAGATTTTTGAAGTGTCAGATGCAGACTGCGATCAGAACTATGTGCATGTTTGTGTTGATTGTAACACGAATATTCCGGATAGAACGAAAGCTATTCTTGAAAAGGGAGAGGATCCTATACCAGAGATGGTAAAAAGTGCAGTAAGTCTGCAAAATATGGGAGCAGATTTATTGATGATACCTTGTAACACAGCACATTTTTTTTATGATCGGTTAAAAATATTTACTGATATCCCGATATTGCATATGCCCCGCGAGACAGTAAAAGCTTTAAAAGAGCAGAATATATCATGTGCAGCCGTATTGGCTACGGATGGCGTGATAAAGAGTGGGGTTTATGAGAAAGAGCTTCGGGCACAGGGAATCAAAACGATTTATCCGGATGCAGAGCAGCAACAGAAAATTATGGCAGTAATCTATCAATGTATTAAAGCTGGAAAAAAGGATGTAGAAAAGTACGGACTTGACGATATTTTAAAATCCTTGATTAAACAGGGTGCGCAAAGTGTGATTCTGGGATGTACTGAATTACCAATTGCTTTTTCCTTGGCAGGAATCAGAGAAAATATAGTTGACCCAACGGAGATTGCAGCAAGAGCTGCATTAAAATTTCTGCAATTACCAATACATGCATTATAAAGCAGCTGTATTTTTATGAAAATAAATGGTATCGGAAAAGTGTGAAAACTCCCTTCAAAAAGCCCCCAAAAAGTCGCAACAAACATTGACAATCCGTGGGTTTGAGGACTATACTAATATATAAATTATAAATACCAGACAGGTTATTACAGAAAGAGAAAGGGAGGTATATGATAACAGGGAATTATCATATATTTTCAGAGCCTTTTTGAATATTTCTGAAGGGGGAAACAGATGATTCAAAAATATTATAACAGTATTCTGGAACAGGTTTTTGCACAGATTGGAAAGAAAGAACACAACATTGTTCTGGCAAAATACAGCAATGATTTTTCATTAAAGCAGTTGGAAATATCAGAGCAGATAACGAATAATAAAGAGGTTCGTTTTGTAGCCCACGAATTCCGGGCAGAGAAATTATCGGGAGCATATGAGCCGTTTCTGGATTTGATTTTGGAACTTTTCGACCAGCAGAAGGAGATGACATTTGATGAATTCCTGGACAAGTGTAATGTCTATTCCCTGCAGCGTCCGATTATTGCAGCATACCGGGAGAGTGGAAAATGTATCCGGAAAGAGAGTTTATTGTATACAGAAGTTGACTATGAGCGGGAGCGGATGCATGATGCTATTGTGGCAATGCTTGTTGAAGTTTCTAAGATACAGCCGTTTATGCTTTGGATTAACCGCATGCAGTTTGCCGGAAAGGGAACCATAGAAATAGTCTATGAACTGTTAAAAGCAGAGCATACAGAGAATATCGGAATCGTTCTCGGCATGAATGAGCAGCAGCGTCTGCCGGAATATATGCTGCCGGGCTGGGAAAACGTAACGGAGGAATTGGATAATAATGTTGCAATATTCCGCATTGGAAATGCCGGAGAATCCCGGGAACAAAGAGATGAGGTTATTACAGCAGAAAGTATTGAAGATGATATCAGAACATTGCAGAATCTTGTCTTTTTCATGGATTTTGAACAGGCGTTGTTTTATCTGGATAAAGTAGACCGCAGAATCAGATTTGACAATTTTACAGTATCGGATGAAGTGAAATACGAACTCTGGCAGTTCTATGCATATGTATCGGTATATATGAGGGATTTGCCAAAAGCACTGGAAATAAGTGAGGGTATCTTACAGCTTGCAGAGAAGAAAAAGAACCGCAGGATGCGCTTTTATGCATATTATCTCCGCTCTGTAATTTATATGTATCAGTCAAAACTGCAGGAAGCCACTGAATGTGCAGGTGTTGCAAAAAGTATTGCAATAGAAGGCGGCATGGAGCGCGGTCAGTTTGAAGCAGAGCTGGTAGAAATACAAGCGAAAATGGCAGGCTGGAATAATATTTTCTTCTGTGCACAGAACGTGGAAGTCAGCGATGCCATGATTGAAAAATTAATGAAATATGACTACCGGAATCATCTGGCGTACATTTATGTATATGCCTATGACAATAAGCCGGAGATTGTAGCAAAGGCATATTATTCCGAATCCCAGCTTATTTATTTCAGTAAGGGAATCAGACTGGCAACAGAAATTGGCAATACACAGCTTATTTACAATGCATACCAGAAGAATATTATGCTGGCGTCTACCAACGGTATGTATCCGATTTCATTGCTGTATTCGGTAAGAACTTTCGAAGCACTGGACAACAAACGTTCTGTGGAAAGTGGACGTATTTTCTCGGGAATCGGTTATACCTTAACGGCATTAAGACAGAATGATCTTGCAAAGCGTTATTTTCAGAAAGCAGTAGAAATTTTATATAATCTGGAATTGCCGGAGGATATTGCGGAAGTATATTACAATATGGCAATTAACTGTATTGCAGCAGAAGAATTCAAGGAAGCCAACGAATATCTGATGCGCTGTATGAAGACCATTGAACGTCTGCATTTGAATAGTCTGAGGGTCTGCAATTTAAGCAAATTGTATGGACTCTTAGCATTGTGCAATCAGAAGATTGGCAACCGTTTCAACTGTGAACAGTACCTCAATAACTGCAAACAGTTCTTGAATTACATAATTGAAAAAGAAAAGCTTCAGAATGATGTGGGAATCATCCACGATTATGCACGTTGTGATGACGATATGTTCCTTTATCATTTCACACGGGCATTACTTGGAATGGATTCCGGTAATGATTCGTCAGCATTTGAAGATTTTAATTGTGCAGAGACACATCTGGTGCGGACTGAGGGAAACCAGTTCTTCTGTTATCAGCTGTTCCGTAAGGACAGGATCCGCTTTTATGGGCAGACAGGAAGAATGGAACTTAAGAGCAATGAAGAGGCAATCTTAAAACAATATCTTGGGGATAATACCCATTCTCTCACAGATGAAGAAATTAAGGTATTAGAGCCATTAGAACAGTATTTATCAGAAGAACCTCTTCATGTGATATCTTCTCAGGAGATGGAAATGCAGCTGAAGCAGGAAAGCATAAACCGTGCTTACAAGCAGGAACGCCGTCAGATGGATTTTCTGTCGACATGGCAGAAGACAATTGATGTGACGGATGTTTCGGAAGAAGTAATGGTAGAGAATGTGATGCGGACATTCCTGTATCATTTTAATTTGGACCGGGCATTATATATACAGTATCATGGAAGAAAACCAAAGGTACTTTATGATAATACAGAAGCCAGTCTTTCTATGAAGGAGCAGAAGTATTTAAAGGAAGTGTTCGAAAAGACACAGAGAGGGTTTGTTGTATCGAAAATCAGCAGTAACTATTCGGAACATCTGAATGTGGTCAAACTGTTTGGTGAAGATAATGTATGCTCCCTTGTTGCTATTCCATTCTTTGACAATGGAAAAGTAACAAGCATTATGATAGCATATATTCTGATGAAGGATAACTGGCATTCTTCCGTCAGCCGCTATATGTTAGATGAGAGTGATATGCGGATTTATGAGCTTTTGTTCCGGGAAGTGCAGTATGCACTGAATCGTCTCTATGCATATGAGAAGCTCTACGAAATGAATACTGCATTGTATAAATCTGCAGTAACCGACCAGCTGACAGGAATTTTCAACAGGAAGGGATTCTATCAGAACATCGAGGAAATTATCCGGAAGATTAAAAAGGGCCGCATGAAGCATGATTTTGGTATTATGTTTATCGATCTGGATAATTTCAAAGGATATAATGATACCTTTGGACATGATGTAGGAGATTTGCTGCTTAAGTCCATGGCAAATATCTTCAGCAGGGTCTGCAGGGACAAGGGCTTTGTGACACGTTTCGGTGGTGATGAATTTATTATTTTTCTCTACACCGGAGAGCACAAGGTTTTAGAGGATACCGCAAAGGCTATCTATAAAGAGATTAAGAAACAGGATGGGTTCAGGGAACTGATTGCAAAAGAAATCGGACAGCCGGTTGAGATTGATGATAAGAAATTACTTTCCTGCTCTATTGGTATTATTTCTTCCAATCAGGTAAAGAAGGCAGAAGACATTGACGAAATGATTAAAGAGGCGGATGATCTTCTGTATGCAGTAAAAGCAGAATCCAAAGGAACGTATAAGTTCTTTGAAGAGCAGGAACAGAAGTAAAGCAAAGGAAACGGGAAAACGTATGGTAATGAAGCTTCCAGAGCATGTAAAGTTTATAATTGATAAGCTGCAGGAAGCAGGCTTTGAAGGATATGCAGTAGGAGGGTGTGTCAGAGACACCCTCCTTCAGCGTGTGCCTCAGGACTGGGATATTACCACTTCTGCCTATCCGGAAGAAGTAAAAGAAATTTTTGGGCGCACCATCGATACCGGAATTGAGCATGGAACGGTAACTGTAATGCTGGATAAAGAGGGGTATGAGGTGACAACTTACCGGATTGATGGCGAATATGAGGATGCCAGACATCCGAAGGAAGTAACCTATACAGATAATCTTTTAGAGGATTTAAAACGCCGGGATTTTACCATTAATGCCATGGCATATAATGAACAGCGGGGACTGGTGGATGCCTTTGACGGAGCAGGAGATTTAAAACGTGGCATCATCCGCTGTGTAGGAGAACCAAAGGAGAGGTTTGGGGAAGATGCTTTAAGGATGCTTCGGGCAGTGCGTTTTGCGGCACAGCTGGGCTTTGATATAGAAGAAGAGACAGCAGAAGCGATTCAGGAGCTTGCACCGATGTTAAAAAAGGTCAGTGCAGAGCGTATTCAGGTAGAACTGGTTAAGCTTCTTACCTCAGTCCATCCGGAGGAGATGCGTACCGTATATGCCACAGGAATTGCGGATGTGGTACTGCCGGAATTTTCGGTGATGATGCGTACACCACAGAATAATCCCCATCACTGTTATACAGTAGGAGAGCATACCATTGAAGTGTTAAAAGGTGTGGAAGCAGACAAGGTGCTACGGCTTGCAGCATTATTTCATGATGTGGCAAAGCCCGACTGCCGCAGTACAGATGAAGATGGAATTGACCATTTCTACGGGCATCCGCAGGTGGGAGCAAAGAAGACGAAGACAATTTTACGCAGATTAAAATTCGACAATGCAACCATTGATATGGTCTGCCGGCTGGTGGCAATTCACGATATTAACCCGGCACTGACACCGGAGTCCGTACGAAAGGCAATACAGAAGGCGGGATTAGAGTGCTATCCGGTTATATTTGAATTGAAGAAAGCAGATATTTTAGCCCAGAGTGATTATCAGAGGAAAGAAAAGCTGGAAGCATTGGACGGATATCATAAGATTTATGATAAAATAATCAAAGATGCAGACTGTCTGACACTAAAAGACCTTGCACTTAACGGACGGGACTTAATAGAACTTGGTGTGAAGCCCGGTCCGCAGATAGGAAACATTTTGGCAAAGCTTTTGGATGTGGTAATCGAAGAACCGGAAAAGAATACAAAAGAATATCTGACAGGTTATACTTTAAAGAACCTCTTCATATGATAGAAAGACGCATAAAGATTTGTGCGAATTCGTCGTATGGAGGGGTTTTTGTGTATAATTTATCGAGCCAGTTGTTAGAACAGTATCCGTTTGAGGTAACCGCCATCCAGAAAGGAAGGGGAACCTATATCTGCACGACATCAGAGGGCGGAAAAATAATAATAGGATCTTTTCGCGGGTCAAAAGGCAGAGCGGAAGCTATAGAACATGTTTTGCTCCGTCTGAAAGAAAATGGAATAGAAGCAGATGAAATCATACATACCAGGGAAGGAGAAATTTTAGTCCAGGAGGTGGATGAAACATGGTACTATGCCAGAAAATATATAGAGGGCAGGGAGTGTGAGACCAGGAGCCGTGATGATGTACTTGCTGCGGTAGAAGAACTGGCAAAGCTGCATCTTGTCCTGCAGAAGGTGGAGGATGAAAATTTAAAAATTGGCGGACAGGATTATGCCATGGAGGTATTCCGGCACAACCGGGAGCTTAAAAAGGTGCGCAATTATATTCATGGAAAGCATAAAAAGAATGAGTTTGAAATGATATTTATGCGCAATTATGAGATTTTCTTAAAACAGGCACTGGACGTGGAACATCGGCTGATGAAACCAAATCCGGGTGAAACGCAGGGGCAGAGCGGAAAGCAGAGCCAGGAAGCAGCAATGTATGGAATCTGCCATGGAGACTTTAACCAGCATAATGTATTATTTACCCATGGTAAAATTATAATTACAAATTTTGAACAGGCACATTATGATGTGCTGGTAGGGGATCTGGCGCATTTCTTACGGAAACTGATGGAAAAACATAATTTTAATATCGGGCTGGCAACGGATATGCTGGCAGCTTACGAAAAAAGACGAAAATTATTACCAGAGGAATGGGAGCAGCTTTATGTAAGGATGGCATACCCACAGAAGTTCTGGAAAGTGGCAAATCACTACTTTAATGCCAATAAGGCGTGGGTGTCCGGCAGAGACATTGAGAAGTTGAACCGGGTTATCGAACAGGAAGAAATCCGCCAGCAGTTTTTAAGAATGTTATTTTATTTTGTGGAATAATCATGTATAATCATGTACAGGCAATTGCCGGAGGAAAAGAGCATACAGGAGAAAAAGAGGTGCGAAATGAAGCAATCAGGGAAGCACTGGCTGTTGGCCTTGGTTATTTTCACAGTATTTGTGGCCTTGAGCGGCTGTGGAAGGAAAGACGATGGGCCTGTCAGCATGAAAGGCTATGTATCAGGTGTTGAGGCAGCAACGGAGGAAGTGACACAGGCAGAGGAAAGCAGCTTGTATACGGTAAGTGGTGCTGATACAACACTTTCAACAATGACATTTCTGAATATTGACACGGGACGTTATGAACAGTATTCTTATACAGATGGGACAATTTTTAAAGACAGACATGGCAGTCTGATTTCGGCTGCATCCATGGTACCGGGAAAAGTGGTTACTTTAACACTCCGGGATAAAGACCTGATATTAGAAAAGGTGGAGCAGTCGGCAGATGCATGGGAGATGGACGATATCGGAAAATTTTCCTATAATGAAGAAGATAAGATATTTACCATAGGAGACACAAAGTATTCTTATGATGAAGAATTACAAGTGTTTTCCGGAGATGCAGCCATAGAATTGTCCGCAGTTACCGGACAGGACACCTTAAGAATACAGGGAATTGACCGGAAAGTGCTGTCAGTGTCCGTTACAACAGGACATGGAGTCATCCAGCTTGTAAATACACAGGCATTAGAGGGCGGCTGGTTAAGCCTGAATCATAAGAATTATTATAAGATCACGGAGAATATGCAGTTAGAGGTGCCGGAAGGAACCTATGAATTAACCGTTGCCGGCAATGGCTACGGCGGTTCCACAGAGGTAGCTGTAACAAGAAATGAGCAGATTTCCGTGGATGTAGATTCCATAAAGGGTGAGGATCCGAAATATTGTACTTTAACCTTTGCGGTTGATGTTGCAGGCGCTTTGATGTATATTGATGGTAGTCAGGTTGATTATACACAGCCATTACAGCTGCAGTATGGCATCCATTCCATACAGATTACTGCAGATGGATATGACACCTGGTCGAAGCGGCTATATGTAAATTCGCCGGAAGCGCAGATAGAGATTGCGTTGTCAGGTGATGATACGGGCAGTACAGAGACAGAATCGACGGAAACTGCCGGAAATGAAGAGAACACAACCGTGGAGCATAAGCATTCCGACAGTACATCGAATTCCAGTGGAACGAACAGCTCCAGTGGAAGTTCATCCAGTGACTCTGATGCATATAGGAAGGCATTGAGTGAAATTATTGATACATTAACCAGTAACAATAATTCTTCGACAAGTACATTAAATCAGGTAGTTAACAGTCTTACGAATTAGTGGGAGAAATGAAAGGGCGAGACATCCGAAGGAGGCTGCCACTGGCAGGCTCTTTTGGTAAACAACATAAATGAAAAGTAGGAGGAAATCAGGAATGGGTTACAAGGAAACTTACGAAGCATGGCTTGAGGGAGCGTATTTTGATGAGGCAACCAAGGCTGAACTTCAGGCAATCAAAGACAATGACAAGGAAATTGAGGATCGTTTCTATAAAGATCTTGAGTTTGGTACAGCAGGATTACGTGGGGTAATCGGTGCCGGTACCAACCGTATGAACATCTATACTGTCCGCAAAGCAACACAGGGTCTTGCAAATTATATTTTAAAAGTAAATGCACAGGATAAGGGTGTGGCAATTGCTTTCGATTCCAGACATATGTCACCGGAATTTGCAGATGAATCCGCACTTTGCCTTGCAGCAAACGGAATCAAAGCATATGTATTTGAGTCATTAAGACCAACACCGGAATTATCTTATGCAGTCCGTAAATTAGGATGCACTGCCGGAATTAATATTACAGCAAGCCACAACCCGCCAGAATACAATGGGTACAAGGTATACTGGGAGGACGGTGCACAGATTACACCACCTCATGATACCGGAATTATGGATGAAGTAAAGAAAGTAACTGATTACAGCACCGTTAAGACCATGTCCTTAGAGGATGCCAGGGCAGCAGGCCTTTATGAGACTATCGGTGCGGCAATCGATGATGCTTATATTGCAGAGCTTAAGAAGCTTGTGGTACATCAGGATGCCATTGATGCAGTAGGCAAAGACCTTAAGATTGTATACACACCATTACATGGAACAGGAAATATCCCGGTCCGCCGTGTGTTAAAAGAGCTTGGCTTTGAAAATGTATATGTTGTTCCGGAACAGGAACTTCCGGATGGAGATTTCCCAACCGTAAGTTATCCGAACCCGGAGGCAGAGGAAGCATTTGCATTGGGACTTGCACTGGGCAGGAAAGTAGATGCAGACTTAATCCTTGCAACTGACCCGGATGCAGACCGCCTCGGTGTATATGTAAAGGATTCTAAGACGGGAGAATATCATTCCTTAACCGGAAATATGTCCGGCTGCCTGATTGGTGATTATATCATCGGACAAAAGAAAGCAATCAACGGCTCCCTGCCGGCAGATGGTGCATTTATCAAATCCATCGTATCTACCAATATGGCAGATGCCATTGCAGAATACTATGGCATTCAGTTAATCGAAGTATTAACCGGATTCAAGTTTATCGGCGGCAAAATCTTAGAGTTCGAAAAGACCGGAAAAGGAACCTACCTCTTTGGTATGGAAGAAAGCTACGGCTGCCTGACCGGAACCTATGCAAGAGATAAGGATGCAGTGGTAGCATCTATGGCGTTATGTGAGGCTGCTGCATATTACAAGACCAAGAATATGACTCTTTGGGATGCAATGCTTGCCATGTATGAAAAATATGGATACTATAAAGACCATGTTGAGTCTATTACATTAAAGGGAATCGAGGGTCTGGCTAAGATTCAGGAAATCATGGATACACTGCGCAGCGAAACTTTAACTGAAATCGGTGGCTATAAAGTTGAAAAAGTACGTGATTACAAGAAGGATACCATTACAGACCTTGCAACCGGAGCAGTAACAGCAACAGGACTTCCAAGCTCTAATGTACTTTACTATGAATTAAACGATGCTGCGTGGTTCTGTGTAAGACCATCCGGTACCGAGCCGAAAGTAAAATTCTACATTGGTGTGAAGGGTTCATCTATGGAAGAAGCAGAGCAGAAATATGAAGTCCTTGGAAAAGCAGTTTTGGACAAAATCAACAAAATGTTATAGACCAAATTGTATGCCTTAATTTACCGTATTTTCCTTGACAAATAAAGGAAAAACAAGTATAAATATATTCGTAGGTAATCTTGGAGAGTGTAGACCTCAAGAAGAATTATAAAATCCAGAGGAGGAATTTTAACATGAACAAAGCAGAATTAGTATCAGCTATGGCTGAAAAAACAGCTTTATCTAAAAAAGATGCAGAGGCAGCTTTAAAAGCTTTCACTGATATCGTAGCTGAAGAATTAAAAAAAGGTGAGAAAATCCAGTTAGTTGGATTCGGTACTTTCGAAGTATCTGAAAGAGCTGAAAGAACAGGAAGAAACCCACAGAGCGGTAAAGAGATGGTTATTCCAGCTTCTAAAGCACCTAAGTTCAAAGCAGGAAAAGCTTTAAAAGATTTAATCAATAAATAAGTTGATAAAATGATTCTGATTAGAGGTGTAACGAAAGTAGAAAACTGCTTTTGCTACACCTTTTTTTATTGAAATTCGAAGGAGAAAGAGATTTATTTTTTATTTTTTTAAAGTAAAGCATGTACAGGAAAGAATGCTGCGTGAAATCAGAATGCGTGGTAATTTCAGGGCTGTGTTTTTTCTGGCAGAACCTGTCTTTCCGGTTGCTTTGACGGAATGCGGCGGTTGTCCGTCTGCTGCGGATACGACACTCGCCAGTAAGGGCGGCTAGGCATTCTTTTAAAAGAAAATGGCTGTTCCGGCAACCGGCGCAAAGTCGCATCCATGCTCCAATTGCACCTCGCTGACACATCCCTGTGTCAGCGTTGCCGGTTGCTCCAAAGAATGCAAGCCGCCCTAACCGTCTCGTTCATGTATCCGCATGCAGACGAACAATCCACCGCATTTTGTCAAACATTGGAAAGACTGGTTTTATCAGAAAAGAAAAAACGCAGCCTTGCAATTACAACATTCTGATTTGGCAGGATTGTTTCCTGTACATGCTGTGCTTGAAAGAAGGAAAAGATATCTGATTTCCTTCGAATTTCAAAAAGAAAGAAGGTAAGCAAATGAGATTAGACAAATATTTAAAGGTAACCCGCCTGATTAAACGCAGAACCGTTGCCAACGAAGCCTGTGATGCCGGACGTGTCACCGTAAATGGCAAACCGGCGAAAGCATCCGTCAATGTAAAAGCAGGTGACATCATCGAAATCATGTTTGGCCAGAAGACGGTGAAAGTAGAAGTGGTTGCAATCGCAGATACCACCAAGAAAGAAGAGGCAGGAGAATTATTCCGCTATCTGTAAAAGAGTAAAAACGCATAAAAAGAGAAACAGTCTCATATATTTTGGAAAGGACTAACTTTCGGGTAAAGGAGTATGAGACTGAATGGAAGAATTGAAAACAGCAAAAGCACATAAAGTATTGCTGGCAAACCGGAAAAGTGCAAACTTCAGCGGAGTGCTGGATGTGCTTTCTTTTGATGTAAATGAAATTTTACTGGAAACAGAACAGGGAATGCTTCTGATAAAGGGAAATGACCTTCATGTAAACCGCCTGTCCTTAGAACAGGGGGAAGTGGATGTCACAGGGAAAATTGATGGCTTAACCTATTCGGATGTGGAAACCTATCACAAAGGTGGCGGAGAATCCTTCTTAGGCAGGTTGTTTAAATGATAGAAATCAGCCCGGAAATTTCCGGTGAAGCCTTAAGGTTCCTCCGGTTCATGCTGGTGGGATTTCTGTTAATCTTAGCCTTTGACCTGCTTCGGATTCTGCGCAGGCTGATACCCCATAGAACCGGGATGGTTGCAGTGGAGGATATGCTGTACTGCATCGGCAGTGCCATATTTATATTTATTATGCTCTGCCGGGAAAATGACGGAGCAATACGGGGCTTTTGCATGCTGGGCATGAGCGTTGGGATGCTGTTATGCAATTATGCCATCAGTCCATGGCTGGTGAAGGGAATCGTAAAAGTATTTAAGAAACTGTTTCAAGTAGTGGGGAAACCATTGCGGGCAGTATTTCGCATGGTGGCAGTACCCTTACGTTTCCTGAAAGGGAAAATCAGAAGATTATTACGAAAATTACAAAAAACGTTGAAAAAAATCCGTAAAACTATTAGAATGGTGTTATGTAAACTATAGATGAGGAAATGAGTATGACAAATAGTCGAAGAAAAAGAAAACAGAAACGAAACGGAAGAATCTGTATCTCTTTGATTGCGATAATGTTCTTAGTGATTATGTCAGTTCAGATTGTTAAGCTCTACCAGAAGGAGCAGGAGTATACTGCCAGAGAGAAGGCACTGACGGAATCTTTAGAAGATGAAACAGAACGTCAGAATCAGCTGGATAATTACGAAGAATATACCAAGAGTCAGGAATATATTGAAGACCAGGCAAAGAGCAAGCTGGGACTGACCCATGAAAATGAGATTATCTTCAAGGAAGACAAGAAGTAGAACAGCTTCGAAAACATAAAGACCATAGAAAAACTTAAAATAGACAAACCATTCCGCTTTTTGCCGAAAACTTTTTTGAAATGAGACAACGGTTTGACAAAGATTTCGGACAAACATTTCTATAATAGCTTCTGCTGTCACAAATGACAGGAGAAGGAGGAACAATGGAAATGAAGAAATTGAGAACGAAACAGGCGGTAATATGCTTTATAGGGGTAGCAGTGTGTAAATTAGGATTTGCAGGCTGCTACCCTTTTATCCCGGCATATTTTGCGGCAGCTTACCTGGAACGGGGTGGACGACTGCTGCTGGGAATTGGAATGTTTCTTGGAATGGCATTTATGCTGCCGCTGACACTGATGACAAAATATGTAATGACACTGCTGGTAACCATAGTAATCATCAAGCTGGCAGAATGGGTAAATAAAGGCTGCTATACCTGGATAGCTGCCTTTGGCGCAGGCTGTTCGGCAACCTTATTATCCGTATTTGGAGAAATGTTAAACGTAAGAGACGGAATGCGGACGGAAATGGCGGTCTTAGAAGGAGTCTTTATATTTGCAGCCACCATGGTGTTAAGCCGTATCATACATAGCTTTCTGGAATTCACATTTGTGAATCAGCCAATACCGGAGATAAAGAGTAATGAAGAAGAAAAACTACTGACCTATGCAAAGTCCTTTCAAAGCCTTTCAGATATATTCGGGCGGATGAATGTGGAACATACCAGTTTCTCGGCAGAGGAAATGGGCAGGATGCAAAATGAGATAACCGGGAAAATGTGTGTTTCCTGCGACCAGTGCGCTCTTTGCTGGGAAAAGGATGACAGCCCCATGTACGGCTATTTGTCGTCACTGCTGCAATCTATCCGGGAGGCGGGAAAGACAAACCGCGATATTGAAAAGAAAATGGAAGAATATTGCCCCTATATGCAGGAAATGACGGCGGAGGCTCTTCGGATATTTGAAAAAGCTTCTTTAAATATGGCGTGGTACAACCGGCTGGTAGAAAACCGTGAGGTCATAGCCGAGCAGCTGGATGCCATGGCATATATCATGGAGGATTGTGCAAAGAAGCAGAAAAATATTACAGAAGAGTGCCGGTCAAATCTGCAGGACATAGCTTACCGGGCAAGAGAGCGGGGCATAAAAGTGATTGATGAACAGCTCTGGGAAAAGGAAAACGGCCGCTGGCAGCTTGTGATGAAAGTCATGGTAAAAGATGGCTGTGTCACTACGAGAGAACTGACAAAGGCAGTAGCCGGAGCACTGAACCGGCGCATGATTCCGGAGAAGGATACCAAGACGCTGATTGGAAAAGGCGTCAACCTCTATACCTATGAAGAAGAGCCGCGGTTTCAGGCAATTTATGGCGTAGCCCGGATGGTAAAGGATGGAGCAGCAGTTTCCGGGGATAACTTTTCCTTTTTGGAGCCGGAAAGTGGAAAAATGGTCATGTGCTTATCGGATGGCATGGGTTCTGGAAGTCTTGCCTGCAAGGAAAGTGAAATGGTTATTGAACTGGTGGAAAAATTCCTGGAGGCGGGATTTGATGTGGAAACGGCAGTCCGCATGATGAATTCTGCCATGGTGATGAAAGGGCAGGAGGATTTATTTTCCACGGTGGATATCAGTGAACTGGATTTATATGACGGAACCTGCCACTTTTATAAAATCGGAGCGGCGGCAACCTTTATCCGGCGAAATGGCATAGTGGAATGTCTTATTTCCACCAGTCTTCCGGTGGGCGTATCTTATAAACTGGATATGGAAAAAAGCGAAAAGGACTTATATAACGGAGATTTCCTTGTCATGGTATCAGATGGTGTGCTAGAATATTTACATGTGCCGAATCCGGAAGAAACCATGCAGGAAATTATAGAAAGCATTGAGACCAATAATGCAACAATTCTTGCAAAACGCATTTTGGAGCGGGTGTTACTTTTTACCGGAGGAAAGGCAGCAGACGATATGACGGTGCTTGCTACCGCAATTTGGGAGAAATAATATGATTCCTGGTGTAGAATCTTTTCTGGAACAATATCATATGATTGAGCAGTCGGATGTAGTGGTTGCCGGAGTATCCGGTGGTGCAGATTCCGTATGCCTGCTGCTGCATCTGCTTGAATTGAAAGAAAAACTTTCCTTTACGCTGGCAGCAGTCCATGTGCAGCATGGCATCCGGGGCGAAGAAAGCCTTCAGGATGCAGCGTTTGTAGAGGAACTTTGCAGGCGGTATCAGGTGCAGCTATTCCGCTATGATTATGATGTGCCGGAATATGCAAAGCAGCATGGATATTCGGAAGAAGAGGCGGGAAGAAATTTACGATACGAAAGTTTTCATAAAGCGTTAGAAGAATTGGGTGCGCCGGAAGGGAAAATTGCAGTTGCCCATAACCGTAATGATCTGGCAGAGACCATGCTCTGGAATATGATCCGGGGCAGCGGCATGCGTGGCATGGCTGGAATTCCGCCGGTGAGAGATGGCATCATCCGTCCGCTTCTTCATACGGCAAGGGTGGAAATCGAAAATTATTTAAAAGAAAAAGGTGAAAGCTACTGTACGGATGCTACCAATGCATCTTTGGATTATACCAGAAACCGGATCCGTAATCAGGTGCTTCCGGTGTTGGAGGAACTGAATGCCGGAGTTTATGCCCATATGGAACGGCTCGGGGATGACATCCGGAAGACGCAGGAATATCTGTCTGCTGTAATAGAAGAAAAAAAAGCACAATATGTAGAAAAAGATTTCCGGCAGCCGCAGGCTTTCCTGATATCGGAGGAGCTTTTAAAAGAACCGGAAATCCTGTATACAGGCATTATAAAGGAGTGTATCTGTGAGACGGCCGCAAGCAGTAAAGATATTACAAGAACCCATGTAGAACTGGTACAGAAACTTTTTGCCATGCAGACGGGAAGAAACGTGAACCTGCCTTATCAGGTGGTGGCAGAGCGGACTTATGGCGGTGTGCGTCTGCAAAAGTGTGAAAAACAACCGGAGCATAAAATTACAGAACCGGTAGAAATGCTATCCAGTCAGTCTTCCAGTCAGCCGGTCGGACGACAAAGCGGTCAACCAGCCGGTTGTTGTGGGATTTCAATAGAAGAACATCCGGATTTTACCTGCCGGATTTATAAACGGGAAGAGTTACCGGAAGGAATTTCTAAAAAAAAGTATACGAAATGGCTGGATTATGATAGAATAAAAAATAGTCTTTTGATTCGGAACAGACAGCCGGGCGATTATTTTGTGCTGGATGATACGGGCAGAACACAGAAGCTGAAACAGTATTTTGTAAATGAGAAAATTTTAAAAGAGCAGCGGGACACGATTCCGTTGGTGGCAGACGGTGCTCATATCCTGTGGATTGTGGGATACCGAATCAGTGCATATTACAAAGTAAGCAGTACAACGAAGACAATTTTGGAAATACAATATCATGGAGGAAGAGAAGACAATGAGTGAGCAGATTCGTGTATTACTCTCAGAGGAAGAACTTGATCGTAAAATTGCTGAATTAGGAGAAAGAATTAGCAAGGATTATGAAGGTGAAAGCGTTCATTTAATCTGCATACTGAAGGGAAGTATATTCTTTACCTGTGAACTGGCAAAGCGTATTACCGTGCCGGTAACAATTGATTTTATGTGCGTTTCCAGTTATGGCGCGTCAACCGTGTCCAGTGGAAAAATCACCATAAAGAAAGATTTGGAAGAATCTATTGAAGGTAGAAATGTAATTGTCATTGAAGACATTATTGATACAGGAAGAACACTGCGTTATCTGCTGGATGATTTATCCGCCAGAGGACCGAAGAGCTTAAAATTGTGTGCAATGTTAGATAAACCGGATCGCAGGATAACAGACGTTGCGGTAGATTATACCGGTTTTGAAATTCCGGATGAATTTGTAGTAGGATATGGTCTTGATTATGACCAGCGCTATCGCAATCTGCCATACATTGGCATTCTTGATTTGGGATAGGAAGGAGTTTGCGTGAAGAAATCATATAGAGGATGGGGCTTTTATATCAGTCTGATTGTAGTTGTGGTTTTGGTCTGGTTTTTACTGGACGGACAGCATCTGAATCAGGATGACTATAATTATGCCCAGTTTAAACAGGAACTGGCTGATGATGAGATTAAATCTGTAGAAGTGCAGCCAAACAGAGTTTATCCAACCGGAAGACTGGATATTGTCAAAACGGATAAGTCAGAAGAGACCTTATATGTGCTGGATGTCAGTGAGGCTCAATCGCTGATGGATAAGGAAAAATTTACTTCTTATGTGGTGAATGATATTCCGGCAGAAAACTGGCTGATGAATTTATTGCCGCTCTTACTTGTGTTTGGAGCAATGTTTATACTGTTTATGATTGTTATGAACAATCAGGCAGCAGGCGGTGGCGGCGGCAGCAAGATGATGAACTTTGGAAAGAGCCGTGCCAAGATGACCACCGATGAGAACCGCAATGTAACCTTTGAAAATGTGGCAGGACTGCGGGAAGAAAAAGAAGAATTAGAAGAAATCGTAGATTTCTTAAAAGAGCCGAGAAAGTATACCAGACTGGGAGCGAGAATCCCGAAAGGAGTTCTTCTGGTGGGACCTCCTGGAACCGGTAAGACTCTGCTTGCCAAGGCAGTTGCCGGAGAAGCAGGCGTTCCGTTCTTTAGTATTTCCGGTTCTGATTTCGTAGAAATGTTTGTTGGTGTCGGCGCATCCCGTGTACGTGATCTTTTTGAAGATGCCAAGAAAAATGCACCATGTATCGTATTTATCGACGAGATTGATGCAGTGGCAAGAAGAAGAGGAACCGGTATGGGCGGCGGACATGATGAACGGGAGCAGACCTTGAACCAGCTTCTGGTAGAGATGGACGGATTTGGTGTCAACGAGGGTATTATTGTGATGGCAGCCACCAACCGTGTGGATATCTTAGATCCTGCTATCATGCGTCCGGGCAGATTTGACCGTAAAGTACATGTGGGACGTCCGGATATTGGTGGAAGAGAAGAAATCTTAAAGGTACATGCAAAGAATAAACCCCTGGCAGAGGATGTGGATTTGAAACAGATTGCACAGACTACAGCTGGTTTTACCGGAGCAGACCTTGAGAATCTTTTAAATGAGGCGGCAATTGTTGCAGCCAAAGAAAATAGAAGTTATATTATCCAGAAAGATATTAAGGAATCCTTCTTAAAAGTAGGTGTCGGTCCGGAGAAGAAGAGCCGGATTATTACCGAGAAAGAAAAGAAGATTACCGCATATCACGAATCGGGTCATGCGATTTTATTCCATGTACTTCCAGATGTGGGACCGGTATATACCGTATCCATTATTCCAACCGGTGGTGGAGCAGCAGGCTATACGATGCCATTGCCGGAGCGTGATGAAATGTTTGATACCAAGGGAAGAATGCTGCAGCAGATAATTGTTTCCTTAGGTGGACGTGTGGCAGAAGAGTTAATTTTTGATGATATCACAACCGGAGCTTCACAGGATATCAAGCAGGCAACCGAGCTTGCCAAAGCAATGGTAACGAAATACGGATTTTCCGAAAATGTCGGACTGATTAATTATAACAATGATGATGACGAAGTGTTTATCGGAAGAGACCTTGCACATACCAGAGGCTATGGCGAGGGTGTGGCATCCAAAATTGATGAAGAAGTAAAACGTATCATTGACGAATGCTATGCCAAAGCAAGGGCAATCATTCAGGAAAATAGTGATGTACTCCATAAATCAGCAGACCTTCTTTTGGAAAAAGAAAAGATTGGAAGAGATGAATTTGAAGCATTATTCCAGAGCGGAGCTGATGTTGTAACTGAGACAACGGAGGAATAGAACACAAATAGAAATTTTTTTCGAAAATGGGAAAAAGGTACTATATAAAGTATACAAAAAGTAGGCACAACTTTTGTGAAGTTTGTGCACACTTTAAACGGGAGAGGTGATACTATAATTAACGTAAAAACCCCCCAATACATTATATATATAGTTTTTACTACACCCCATAGTAAAAATACCTTCTCCTTAAAAGGGCAGCCGATCGGTGGCTGTCTTTTTTTTACGCGAGTAATGAGGAAAAGTGCCGGGTGAGGAAAAGAAACCAAGCTTGCTTGAGATTTTTTTTCTCGTCTATCCTGACTAAGCAGGGGCAAAATGGTCAGACCAAAATAGAAGCCTAAAAAAGCCATTCTTTTGTGCAAAAAATAAGTGGTATTTTCGCCATGAAATTTATGAACTATACAGATTGAATAAAAGGGATGTGAATTTTTTTGGAAGTTTGTGCACACTTTTGAATGGGAAAATGGTACTATAATTAACGTAAAAACCCCCCAATACATTATATAATTTTTGCTACACCCCATAGTAAAAATACCTTCTCCTAAAAGGACGACCGTGCGAAAGGTCGTCTTTTTTTTACGCGAGTAATGAGGAAAAGTGACAGGCGAGGAAAAGAAACCAAGCTTGCTTGAGTTTCTTTTTTACAGCTTGGAACTTTGACGAATACCGCGATAGCGAGGGAACTTGTTCCCGAGCCTATCGCGGAAGTGAGGGAGCTTGTTCCCGAGCCTATCGCGGAAGTGAGGGAGTTTTTCCCTCACTTATCTCGCATAGAAATCTCCAATCCCTCAAACAGTGGACATCGGCTCCCAAACTGCCTATAATGAATCTTAAGAAAAGAATATTTCGATAAAGCTGATACATAGATGGGAGATACAACATGATAAAGGCAGCATTTTGCGATGATGACGATACGGTTTTAAAAGAACTGCAGAGCTTACTGGAGGAGTATCGCAGGGAGCGTGATTACAGAATAGATGCAAAAGTCTATCACAGTCCGCTGGATTTACTGAATGAAATGGAAAAAGGAACCCGCTTTGACATTTTGTTTTTGGATATTTTAATGCCGGGGGTAGATGGAATCCAAACGGCATCCGAGATTCGGAAGTTTGATAATAATATAAAGATTATTTTTCTTACTTCTTCGGTGGAGTTTGCGGTGCAGTCTTATGAGGTGAAAGCATATTATTACCAGTTGAAGCCGATTGAAAAGGGCAGCTTCTATCATCTGCTGGATTCTATGTTAGAACAGATGGAAAAAGAGCATGGCAGTAGTATTGTACTGCGCTGTAAGACGGGAATTGCCCGGATTGAGTTAAAACAGCTGGAATACTGTGAAGTAATTCACAGGACCTTATTGATACATCTTGTCGATGGGACGGTATATGAATGCAGCGGCAGCCTGGATGAACTGTGCAGGCAGCTTATGCCTTATGGAACTTTTATACGTCCACATCGTTCATATCTTGTGAATCTGGAATATATAAAGAATCTTTCTTATCGTACCATTACGATGTCAAGCCTTGTGGAAATTCCTGTTCCAAGAGGGAAATACAATGAAATAAAGAGTGCATTTCTGAAAAATGCATTTGAAGATGGGCAGGTGACGTTATGAGCCTTTGGATGTCCCTTCTTAACAATGTGGCAGTCAGTGTTTTTGGAAGTGTGCTGGCGGCGTCCTTCTGTGATGCACTGGACCGGCGGAAAAACCGGATCATATTCTGGATATGCATCGCACTGATTCCAATTGCACAGGGGATTATTTACTATGTATGGGATGATGGCTTTTTGAGGCAGATTTATCCGCTGCTGGTACATGTTCCGCTGATTTTACTGTTATGTGGACTGACCGGTAAATTGCTATGGCCATTTTTCTCTGTGATGGCAGCCTACCTGTGCTGCCAGTTACGACGCTGGCTGGCACTTCTTACAGTGGAAATTTTGGGCGGAGGAGCATTGATGCTGGATGCGGTGGAATTATTGATTACCCTGCCACTACTGTTTGGACTGCTGCACTTTATGACGCCGGCAGTCCGTTATATTTCCTGCTATTCCAGAAAAATGCAGTGTCAGTTTGGTGTGATACCGGTGCTGTATTATGTATTTGATTATCTGACAAGAGTGTATACAGATCTTTTGTCCAGTGGGGCTCCGGTTGTCGTGGAATTTATGCCATTTATCTGTTGTGGAGCGTATCTTGTGTTTCTGTTGTATAACTTTACAAAAGGACAGGAAGAAAACCGGATGAGGGAGATTCAAAAAAGCCTTGATATGCAGGTGGCACAGTCCATGCGTGAAATAACGGCGTTACGGGAGTCACAGAATCTGGCCAGCCGTTACCGCCATGACCTGCGTCATCATTTACAATATCTATATGCCTGTTTGGAGAACCATCAGATACAGAAGGCAGAGGATTATATATCTGATATCTGTAATGAGCTGGAACAGCAGAAGGTGATACAGTATTGTGAAAACGAAGCTGCGAATCTGATTTTGTCATCCTTTGCAGGAAGGGCAGAAGCGGAAGGAATTGTGATGAAAGTGGAAGGCGGCATGAAAGCGAAGACGGTGATAAGTGATACTGACTTGTGTGTGCTATTGTCTAATGCCCTGGAAAATGCCATCCATGCCTGCAGGGAAGTACAAAAAGAGGGAAAAGAAGCCAGAATAGAAGTACAGATTTATGAAAAACAGCAGCAGGTATTTTTACAGATAAAAAATTCCTGTGCCGGAGCACCAATCTTTGAAAACGGAGTCCCGGTTTCAAAGGAAAAAGGACATGGCATTGGGACGCGGAGCATCTGTGCCATTGTGGAACGCTATGGAGGAGTATATACATTTTCGGTGGAAAAAGAGTATTTTATACTCCGCCTGAATCTGTCGGAAAAGAATGTCGATTCAGTACATTTTACTGCCGTTTGAGACGTGAATCTCCTGTTGGATAAGAAAGAATGGTAAAATATGTCTAAGTCAAGGATGACAAACAAAAGACAGGAGGAAGATGAAAATGAAGAAAATAATTTCATGTTTAGTGGTATTGACTATGTGCATTTCACTGGCTGCCTGCGGGGGAACGGATAAACAGGCTGCAATTGATGCATTCAATAAAGCAAGCACATCATTCAATGAAGTAGCGAATGCCATCAATGCGGATCCGGATGCATACGACCAGGATGTGATTGATACCATGGTTGAAATGGCAGATGTCTTACAGCAGCACAAAGAGCTGTTAGAGGGAGACACTGAAATTGAAGAAGACAAATTAAATGAAATGATTGAATGGTATGGTACCGTAGAAGAATGGGTATCAGACGTAAAGGCGGAGTTAGGTATATAATAGATTTCATAGAGTTACTTCTTTAAAGAGGGGACGGATACGGAAAATGTATCCGTCCTTTTCTGGTTGTAATCTTTGGAACTTTCGTATATTATAGTAATAAAAATAATTATTTAGAAACGAGAGGCTTGTTGTAAGATGATGAAGAAACAGCAATCGATTTATGAATTGAACAGAATTCAGCAGTATATTATGCAGATGCGCCCGATTCTTAGAAAACGCGCACTCTTTTCTGATGGAACAGAAGATTATCGTAGTCCGGCAGAACCCAAAGCCGGAGAGCTGGTGACCATTCGTTTTCGTACAGCAAGAGATAATGTAGATGCAGTCTGGCTTTGTACAGAACAGAAAAAATATTTTATGGAAAAGACCGAGTCAGAGGGGCTCTTTGATTATTATTCCGTAGAAATCCGTATGACAGAGGAGCATTTCTACTATTACTTTGAAATTGAGACGGGAATGCTTCACTGTATCTTTGACCGCTATGGCGTGAATCAGACACCAAGACCGCAGTATAATTTTGAAATTGTACCGGGTTTTTCCACGCCGGACTGGGCAAAAGGGGCGGTTATGTATCAGATTTTAACAGACCGTTTTTACAATGGAGACACTTCCAACGACCCGTTGACGGATGAATATTTCTATATCCGTGCTACCAGTCAGAAGGTAGATAACTGGGAGAAATGCCCGGAGAATTTTTCGGTAGCAGAATTTTATGGCGGAGATTTAGAGGGCGTGAGAAAGAAAATGGATTATCTCACAGAACTTGGAATAGAGGTGATATACTTCAATCCACTGTTCGTTTCTCCGTCCAATCATAAGTATGATATTCAGGATTACGATTATATTGACCCGCATTACGGCAAAATAGTGGTGGATGAGGGAGAACTTTTACAACCGGGTGACCGCAATAACCAGCATGCCAGCCGCTATATCACCCGCGTGACGGATAAACGGAATTTGGAGGCAAGCAATGAACTTTTTGCAACGCTGGTAAAGGAAGCGCACCAGAGGGGCATCCGCGTTATCCTGGATGGAGTGTTTAATCATTGCGGTTCCTTTAATAAATGGCTGGATCGTGAAAAAATCTACCGTAGTGAAGCAGGCTATGAACCGGGAGCCTATATCAGCAAGGACAGTCCGTACAATGACTTTTTCCAGTTCCATGATCAGAATGCATGGCCGGATAACGGAAGTTACGATGGCTGGTGGGGACATGATACATTGCCGAAGCTTAATTACGAAGATTCAGATACATTACACGATTATATTCTTCATGTGGCTGCAAAATGGGTTTCTCCACCTTATAATGCCGATGGCTGGAGACTGGATGTCGCGGCAGATCTGGGACACAGTCCGGAATATAACCATCAGTTCTGGAGAGAATTCCGTGATGCCGTAAAGAAAGCCAACCCGCAGGCGGTGATTTTGGCAGAACATTACGGCGATCCGAGAGACTGGCTGGGTGGAGACCAGTGGGATACGGTTATGAACTATGATGCCTTTATGGAACCGGTGACATGGTTTCTTACCGGAATGGAGAAACACAGTGATGATTTTAAACCGGAAAATATAGGAAAGTTTGAGAACTTTAAAGGCGCTATGAAGCATTATATGGCAAGCTTTTTGACACCATCGCTGCAGTGCTCCATGAATGAACTTTCCAACCATGACCATTCCAGATTTTTAACCAGAACCAATCATAAAGTAGGTAGAGCGGAACACCTTGGAACAAAAGCGGCAGAAGAGGGCGTAAATACAGCGGTTCTACGGGAGGCGGTTGTTATTCAGATGACCTGGCCGGGAGCACCTACCGTTTATTACGGTGATGAAGCCGGACTATGTGGATTTACAGATCCGGATAACCGCAGAACTTATCCGTGGGGCCGGGAAGATAAAGAACTGATTCGTTTCCATCGTGATATCATCAGAATTCATAAAGAAAACCCGGCACTTCGTACCGGAAGTGTGAAATTTTTAAATGGTGAGGATAATCTTCTCTGCTATGGAAGATTTAACCGGGAACAGCAGTTTGTCATTATTGTAAATAATGATGAAAATATCCGGCACATTGATTTGTCTGTATGGGCAGTGGGGCTTCCGAAGTATGGAACTTTAGAACAGATACTTTTTACCAGTGAAAATGGATACTCCATTTCTTCTGTCAGCTATGACATCGTCAATGGAAGACTGGATATTACATTGCCAAAGCATGCAGCTGTCATTCTGAAAGGAAAGAATCCGGAAGAATAAAAAAATGGCAAAATAAAAAATGCAAAAAATGCATAAAAACGCCTTGCACACAGCAGGGCGTTATGCTATAATCTATATTCGTCAGGACAATTAAGGACTGATAAATGGGCAGATTCCCGAGTGGCCAAAGGGGACAGACTGTAAATCTGCTGCAAATTGCTTCGGTGGTTCGAATCCACCTCTGCCCATTCTCGTTGTGGTTATGCAATGAGAATTTTTTTATGTAACTATAAAAAGATACTTGCCCGCGTGGCGGAACTGGCAGACGCGCAGGACTTAAAATCCTGTTGTGGTGACACAGTACCGGTTCGATTCCGGTCGCGGGCATTAAAAAAGGAAACGGTCGTTTCCTTTTTTTATGCCGGAAATCCGCAAAGCACATTTCCGTTGTTGTGATGTTCCCTTTGTGAATAGCCCTATTCTTCTTCTGCCTCTTCTTCTCTCTCTGCACATGGAGCAGTAGAAGCTCTTGTAATAAGCTGCGGACGCAGTAAAGTCATGCTGACGGAGACATGATTAATAAGGTTACTCAGAGCAGCATATCCACATTTGCCGAGCTCGGTTCTTTCCTGACGGACTGTAGTCAGTGGCGGCTCTAAGAAAGAAGAAATCGGCAGGTCGTCAAAACCAACCACACTGATATCATCCGGAACAGAAAAACCTCGAAGCCGGCATTCTGTAATGACTCCGGAAGCAATCAGGTCATTACCACAGAGAATTGCTGTTGCTCCGGCAGCAAGAAAATTCGGTACATGATATTTTGCACTGTCTGCAACATAGTAGCCATGTGCAACCATATCTTCTTCTACTGGAAGATTGTGGGATTTCATGGCATCTAAATATGCCTGATAGCGTTTCTCACTGACCATGGAATAGAGAGAACCGTTGAGAAAAGCAATCTTTTTGTGACCAAGTTGATAGAGATGGTCGACTGCAGATTCAATTCCTTCAGAGTTATCTGTTCCCACATAGCACACATGTGGATTCTTCTTAATATAATTATCGAAAAGAACGGTTGGAATGGAAGTGAAGGCAAGCTGCCGCATCCAGTCATCATGGAGAGCAAAGCCTACCAGGAACCCGCCGGAATAACCGTTCTTTAACATATAGGTATCATATTTTTCAGTCATCTGGAAAGCCGGAGTAACCGGAATTACACTGACGGACCAGCCATCCCGGAAAGCAGCCTGACGGAAACCCAGGATGATTTCGTATCCGAACTGGTTGGCTGTTTCATAGTCCATATTTTCTATAAAAAGGCAAAGCTTCTTGTTTTCGTCCTTTTTCATCTTCTTGGACTGATATCCCATTTCTACAGCGGTATCAAGAACCATCTGCCGTAAATCTTCACTGATATCACTGGCACCGTTTAATCCTTTGGAAACAGTGCTGACGGAAATACCGAGCCGGTTGGCAATATCTTTAATTGTGACCATAACAAGCCTCCATAAATCTGGTATATTTTAAGTAAAATCATATCAAAAACCTCTTATATTCTGTATTATATAGAATTTGCATGACAGGTGCAAGTACTGCAAAATATTATTTTTCGAAAAAAACAGGGTTTTAAATAGCAATATAACCAAAAAAACAATGCGAATTCCGTTAAAAACGGCAAAAATGATGCTAAAAGGACTGTTTTGTTTGACAAAGTTGTTAAAAAGACGTAAAATAACCTCAGATACGAAAATTAACGAAAAGCAAAAAACAAAAACCGATGTGGGGGAAAAACATTGGAGGCAAAGAGACTAACCAGAGGAGCAGGAATCCTGATGGCAATAACAAGTCTTCCATCTGATTATGGAATCGGAACTCTGGGTGATGCAGCTTTCAATTTCGTAGACTTACTTGTAGACCTGAAACAAAGATACTGGCAGATACTTCCGATTGGACCAACCAGTTTTGGAGACAGCCCGTATCAGTCAATATCAGCATTTGCAGGAAATCCGTATTTGATAGATTTAGATGACCTGGTTCGCGACGGTCTGCTTATGGAAAGCGAGATTCGAAGCTATAACTGGGGTGCAGATGAGAAAGATGTTGATTATGCCAATCTTTTTGAAAACCGTTTTCAGATATTAAAGAAAGCATTTGAACGGTTTGATACCGCAAAGCCTTCTTTCCGGAAGTTTGAAGAAGACAATGATTGCTGGCTGGCTGATTATGCATTGTTCATGGCAGTCAAAGGAAAAGAAAATAACCGGGAATGGATGGCATGGGAACCGGGAATCAGAAATCGTACACCGGAGGCATTACAGGAATACACAGAATTATTAAAAGAAGAGATCCTGTTTTGGAAATTCTGCCAGTATAAATTTTATGAACAGTGGAAATTCTTAAAACAGTACGCAAATACAAGAGGAATACAGATTATTGGGGACATACCGCTGTATATGGCAATGGACAGTGCTGATGTGTGGGCAGACCGGAAACTCTTCTTATTAGAAGAAGACGGAAGCCAGCAGTATGTAGCAGGCAGCCCGCCGGATAATTTTTCAGAAGAAGGTCAGAAATGGGGCAATCCCGTATATGATTACTCTTATATGGAAGAGTACCGGTTTGACTGGTGGAGACACCGGATTGAGAAAAACGCAGCATTATATGATGTAATCCGGATTGACCACTTCCTTGGAGTTGTAAGGTACTATACGATTCCGTTTCGGGAAAAGGATTGCTGCAATGGGAAATGGAACAAGGGTCCTGGAAAGAAATTGACAGATGTGATGGAAGAAAGTGCCGGTGACTGCAGAATCATAGCAGACAATGCCGGAAGTGCCATCGCCGGGAGCAGAAAGCTTCTTGCAAGAATTGGATGGCCTGGAAGTAAAATCCTGATGTTTGCATTTGATGGAAATACAGGAAATGAAAATCTTCCACATAACTTTGAAGAAAATAACATAGTGGTATATACCGGAACACATGATAATGATACTGTTGTTGGTTATTTCCGGGATAAGACAGAATATGAACTGGCTTACCTCTATGAATATTTGAATATCGGCTCGAAGGAAGAAATTCCGGACGCCTTAATCCGTCTAGCTTATTCAAGCATAGCGGATGTGGTAATTATTCCAATGCAGGATATTTTACAGCTTGGCAATGAGGCCAGAATGAATCAGCCATCCACAGTCGGACAGAACTGGAAATGGCGGGTGGGAAAAGATACTCTGAGTGAAGAACGAAGAGCGTGGATCCGCACCATTGCGGCAGTATACCGCAGATAATTTCTATATGATATAGAACGGATTACCGTTTTATATAAATGCTTAATCGAAATCACATTTTTAAGGAGGAAGAAAATGAAAAAGAAAGCATTATCATTATTTCTTGTAACAGCTATGGCAGTATCCATGGTAGGATGCGGTAGCAAAGACGCAGACAAGAACACAGAAAAGAAAAGTACTGAAGCAGCAGTAGAAACAGAAAAACCAGCTGCAGCAGAAGATGAAGCTTGGGAGGGTGACTTAACAGTATGGAGCCCACAGGAAGATCAGGATACAAACTGGCTTCAGGATCAGTGTGAAGCATTCGCAGCTGAGCATCCAAACTGGAAAATCAACTTCAATTATGGTGTATGTGCAGAGGGTGAAGCAAAAGACAACGTAACAAAAGACGTTGAAGCAGCAGCAGACGTTTACATGCTTGCTAACGATAACATCCCGGATCTGGTATCTGCAGGCGCATTATCAGAGCTTGGTGGAGATTATCTTGGATATGTAACATCTACAAACTCTGATTCTATTCTTGCATCTGTTACATACAACGATTCAGTAGTAGCATTCCCATTTACCTCTAATACATGGTTCATGTACTATGATAAGAGCGTATTCTCAGAGGATGACGTAAAGAACTTTGATACAATGTTAGAGAAAGCTGGAGAAGCTGGAAAGAAAGTTTCTTTCAAATTAACTGATTCCTGGTATATTCAGGCATTCTATGTAGCTAACGGATGTACATTATTCGGTGATGGAACTGATACAGATGCTGGTATCGACTTCGGTGGAGACAAAGCAGCAGCAGTTACAGAGTACTTAGTAGACTTAGCAGCTAACCCTAACTTCTTAGTAGATGCTGACGGATCTGGTCTTGCTGGATTAGGCGACAGTGTAGCAGCAGTATTCTCCGGAACATGGGATGCTGATGCAGTTAAAGAAAAACTTGGTGACAACATGGGTGTTGCAGCTCTTCCTACCGTTACAATCGACGGAAAAGAAGGCCAGATGAAATCCTTCATCGGATCTAAAGCAATCGGTGTTAACCCTAATGCTGAGAACCAGCAGGTAGCTATGTCTCTTGCAGCTTACTTAGCAGGTGAGAAGGCTCAGACAGCTCATTATGAAATGAGAAACATCCTTCCTTCAAACATCAACATCTCTTTAGCAGACGATCCAATCGCAACAGCAGTTACAAATGTTATGACAGATACATCTATCATGCAGCCATTATGTAAAGAAATGGGTAACTACTGGTCACCAGCAGAGAATATGGGTAAAAATATCCAGTCTGGCGAAGTAACAAAAGACAACGCTGCTGAGAAGACAGAAGAAATGAACACAACTATGAATACAGACGTTGCTGAATAAGCAGAAGATGTAATTGGAAGTTCATTATAAGAATTCCTAAAAAAGCGGTTTGGAAAAGAACCGGGGACTCCAGGATACCGGAAACGGTACCCTGGATGTCTTACTATAGAGAGTATAGGAGGCCCATAGCGTGAAGAAGGCTGCTACAAAAAAGAAAAAAGCAAAAGAGTTCCAGACACCATATACTGTTACCGGTGCGTTAGTTAAGGGAAATGCAATTACTAAGCTCTCCATGTTGATCATGGGCTTGGGCAATATTGCGCATAAACAGATTGTAAAAGGTCTTATGTTTTTGGCAATCGAGGTTGCGTATCTTTATTACATGATTTCTTATGGATTCTATGCAGTTTCCATGCTGCCATCACTTGGATGGAGAGAGCAGGAAAAGGTATGGAATGATGCAAAGAGTATTTATGAATATCAGGCTGGTGATAATTCACAGCTTATCTTACTTTATGGAGTTGCAACATTATATCTTACCTTCATGTTTATCATTGTATGGAGGGAAGCAGTAAAAAGTTCATATAAATCAGAACTGCTGGCAAAAGCAGGTAAGCATTTAAACACATTTAAAGAAGACTTCAAGAGTTTGTTTGATCAAAATTTACATAAATTGCTGTTAGCACTCCCACTGATGGGAATTTTGCTCTTTACTGTTCTTCCATTGATTTACAATATTACAATGGCATTTACCAATTACAGTACGTCCGGAGAACACTTAGTGTTATTCGACTGGGTTGGATTTGCTACCTTTAAGAAAATATTGAATATTGGAGACAGTATTGGAAAACAGTTCTATTCCGTATTAGGATGGACCCTGATCTGGGCTGTGTTTGCAACAGTATTAAACTATATTTCTGGTATGATTCTTGCAATCATTATCAACCGGAAAGAAACAAGAGCAAAGGGATTCTGGAGATTCTGCTTTGTATTATCCATTGCAGTACCACAGTTTGTATCCCTTCTGATTATGAGAAGTATGTTACAGCCAACCGGTATTGTTAACACATTGCTTATGAAATATGGTATTATCGACACTGCATTGCCATTCTTTACCAAGGCAATCTGGGCGAGAGTTACCGTTATTGTAATCAACCTGTGGGTAGGTATTCCATATACGATTCTTCAGGTAACCGGTATTTTACAGAACATTCCGGCTGAGTTATACGAAGCAGCAAAGATTGACGGTGCTAACGCTGTCCAGACTTTCTTCAAAATTACTCTGCCATATATGTTATTCGTAATGACACCGTACTTAATTACGCAGTTTACAGGAAACATCAACAACTTCAATGTTATTTACCTTCTGTCCGGAGGAAATCCTACGCCGGTGGATGCAACCGCAGGAAAGACAGACCTTCTGGTTACCTGGTTGTATAAGTTGACTGTTGATAAGAAATATTATAACCTGGGTGCCGTTATTGGTATTATGACATTCGTGGTATTGGCTATTGTTGCCCTGGTTACTTATCGAAATACCACATCCTACAAAGATGAGGAGGGATTCATGTAATGAGTAAGCAGAAAACAGCCACATCTGGCGCAAAAGTACGTAAAACATTTGTAAATGTTTTAATTCATATATTTCTTGCAGTATTAGCATTTATCTGGGTACTTCCGGTATTCTGGGTAGTACTTACAAGCTTTCGTGCGGAGAAAGGTTCTTATGTTGAGACCTTCTTCCCGAAGAGTTATACTTTTGACAATTATATTAAAATATTTACAGATACAAGTATCCTGAACTTCCCTAAGATGTTCATGAATACATTGATTATTGCAATCTTCACCTGTATCATTTCAACCATCTTTGTACTTTCAGTTTCATACTGTATGTCAAGAATGCGTTTTAAAATGAGAAAACCGTTTATGAATATTGCAATGATTTTAGGTCTGTTCCCATCCTTCATGTCCATGATTGCGGTATACTTTATCTTAAAGGCACTGGGATTATCTGAAGGATCCATGATCCGTATTGCGTTGATTATTGTATTCTCCGCAGGTAGTGGTGTTGGATTCTATGTGGCGAAGGGATTCTTTGATACCATTCCAAAGTCCTTGGACGAGGCAGCAATCATTGATGGAGCGAGCAGATGGCAGGTATTCACTAAGATTACCATTCCACTTAGTAAACCAATTATTGTATACACCATCCTGACTTCCTTCATGGGACCATGGATTGACTTCGTATTTGCAAAGGTTATCTGTGGTGCAAATGCAGACCAGTTTACCGTATCTATCGGTTTATGGAAGATGTTAGAGAAAGAGTATATCAACAGCTGGTATACATGTTTTGCAGCAGGTGCTGTAGTAGTATCAATTCCGATTGCTATCCTCTTTATGTTTACACAGAAATTCTATGTAGAAGGAATGAGTGGAGCAGTAAAAGGCTAAATTTCACAGCCGTTTAAAATGTTTAAAAGAGAGGCAGTTTTTTGCCTCTCTTTGTTATATCAGTTGATAATGAAGGGTGTGGAAGATTGCGAAGGATATTTGTTCTGTGTTTGAAATAACAGGTGTTTTCATTCAGACAGAATGCGTCTCAATTCTTGGCAGTACATTTTTCTGATTTTCAGATGTCTTGCCACTGCTTTGACTGGATGCAGTGGGTGTCCGGCTGATACGGATACCTCATGCAACCGGTAAGGGGCGCTAAGAATTTCAATCTACATTACATCTATTCCGGCAACCGGCGCAAAGTCACATCCGTGTTCCAGTTGCGCCTCGTTGGCACGTCCTGTGCCAACGTTGCCGGTTGCCAGATGAAATTCCAAGCGCCCCTAACCAGTCACAAAATGGTATCCGCATTCAGCCGGACACCCACTTGCATTCTGTCAAACATTGGAAAGACAGATGATAATAAGAAAAGAAAAATGTGCTGGTTAGAATTGGAGCATTCTGTCTGGAAAATAACGTTATTTCAAATGCAGAACAAAAGCATCGCATTTATTACATCCCCCCTTCATTTCAACGAAATAAGAAAGAGAAGAAAAGGAGAATCATATGAAAAAAAGACTACAGGTGTTACTTCTTGCACTGTGCCTTACCCTTGGAACTATAGGTGCCGGCTGTGGCGGCAGACAGGATAACAATGCTGCGGGAACAGAGACTGCTACGGCGACAGAAACTGAAAAGACCGCAAGTGTGGAAGACTCTGCTATGGCAAAGGCAAATGCAGGAGAACTGAATATCATTGATGATAAATACCGCACCTATTATGAAGTGTTTTTATATAGCTTTTATGACAGTGATGGAGATGGAATCGGAGATATCCAGGGATTAATTGATAAACTGGATTATATCAATGATGGAGATGACAGTACAGATACAGACCTTGGCTGTAATGGAATCTGGCTGATGCCGATCATGCCATCACCGACCTATCATAAATATGACATTTCTGATTATGAAAATATTGATGAGCAGTATGGAACTATAGATGATTTCAAACAGTTAATCGAAGCATGCCACAAGCGCGGAATCCGTGTGATTATTGATTTCCCGATTAACCATACATCGTCCAAGCACCCATGGTTTACACAGGCGGTGGAATATCTGGAGGGATTAAGTGACGGACAGCAGCCGGATAGCAGCGTTTGTCCGTATGTAGATTATTATAACTTTACAACAGATCAGTTAAGCAGTGTGTATTATAAAGCTGGCAGCAGCAATTGGTATTATGAAGGAAAATTCTGGAGTGAAATGCCGGATTTGAACCTTGACTGTGAAGCGGTGAGAGCTGAATTTGATGAGATTACATCCTTCTGGATGGATCTTGGGATAGATGGTTTCCGTATGGATGGTGCCAAAGAATATTTTTCAGATAATACCACAGAAAATGTGGAAGTCTTAAAATGGTTTAATGATATGGTAAAGGCAAAAGATGAGAATTCCTATATCGTGGCAGAGGTCTGGACGGATCGTGAGACATATGCAAAATATCTGGAAAGTGGAATTGATAGTGTATTCAATTTTGATTTTGGAGATGGCGATGGGATTATTGCCAATGCAGTAAAAGGAAGCTCAGAGTCCGGAGCAAAAGGATATGCCAATGTCTGCGGCAAAATGGATGAGCTTTTAAGCCAGTATAATGAAAATTATATTGATGCACCGTTTTATACAAATCATGATATGGCAAGAGGTGCCGGATACTATAGCGGCGAGTATAAGGCTGCACAGATTAAGACTGCCGGAGCCATGAATCTTATGATGAGCGGCAATGTATTTCTTTATTATGGGGAAGAAATTGGTATGAAAGGCTCTGGAAAAGATGAAAACAAGCGTGCACCAATGCAGTGGTCCTCAGATACATCTGCAGAGGGTATGTGTAAAGGGCCGGATGGAATGGAAAGCATTAAGATGACAAATGGAAGCTTGGAAGACCAGCAGGATGACCCGGATTCCATTTATAATTATTTCAAACAGGCAATCCGCCTGAGAAACCGTTATCCGGAAATCGCCCGTGGTATCGCTGCAAATGTAGAGACTCTTTCTGATAAGAATATAGCAGCAATTACCAAGACATATGATGGTAAAACCACATTACTGGTATTTAACCTTTCCCAGGAAACTCAGAAGGTTGACATTTCAGGTGTAGATTTAGGCGGAGAAGGTACTATCGGTGGAATGCTTCTTACCGGAGAAGATACAATTACGCTGGATAATAATGAACTGACACTGCCATCTTATTCCATGGCACTTATTACCGTAGAATAAAGCCGAAATGCATAAAAACGGAACAGAGTTATCGTGCCACCGGAATAAAAATGAAAAAATGAAAAAAGCAGGAAAATTGTCTTGACAACCCCTGCTTTTTCCGATAAAATAATCAGTGCTGTGAGTGCTTTACAGCACAAGCCCAGTTAGCTCAGTTGGTAGAGCAGAGGACTGAAAATCCTCGTGTCTCTGGTTCGATTCCGGAACTGGGCATTGCCGAAAGGCAATGAACTGCGGGTGTAGTTCAATGGTAGAACACCAGCCTTCCAAGCTGGATACGTGGGTTCGATTCCCATCACCCGCTTTGCAGAATACAATTGCATATGCGATAGTGGCGTAGTTGGTAACGCGCGACCTTGCCAAGGTCGAGACCGCGGGTTCGAGCCCCGTCTATCGCTCTTTTAAAAAGCAAGAAATTTATCTTGCTTTTTTTGACTTTACAGGAAATTGCTTTCCTGTAAAGTCAAAAACGCTCCGCGAGGATGCGCACTGCGGCGTATAAGGTAGATGTCGCAAGCGACCGCCGCAGGCGCGGGAATGTGCCAAGGCACATTCGATGTTCTATAAAAGTCTGATTTGGGAACATAAGAAATAAAAGAAAGGTAGTAAAGGAGTAGATTCATAGTATGGATAAAAAAGGTGTGGCAGAGTTAAAGAGACGTTTTACAAAAGAAAATTGTACCTTTACCAGATTGTGTGGCTGTTATGTAGATGCCGGTAAGAATAAGGTCGTTGATTTAAGTGAGACATTTTTAAATCTGGAAGATGAAGAATTTTATAAATATTTAGAGATTGCCAAGAAAACCTTATCAGGAACTATTGGAAATAATCTTTTGGAATTGAATTTTCCACTGGATGAAGAAGCAGCAGGAGGAAGACAACAGTTTCTTTTAGGTTTAAGGGAAAGTAAATTAAAAAATCCTGAGTTACTGGAACGTTTTTATGATATGGTCATTGAAAGCTATGACTATGCAGGCAACTATCTGATTTTGCTGTTCCATGATGCTTATGATGTCATGACCAAGACCACGGATAATAATGCGCTGGATGAATCAGAAGAAGTGTTTGAATACCTTCTATGTGCAATCTGTCCGGTACAGTTATCCAAACCGGGACTGGGTTACAGAGAAGATGAAAACCGTATCGGACCAAGAATCCGTGACTGGGTGGTAAGCGTACCGGACAGCGGTTTCTTATTCCCGGCATTTACCGACCGCAGTACAGATATTCATTCCCTGATGTTCTATACTAAGGATACCAAGGCACCGCATGCGGAATTTATGGAGTTGGGATTAGGCTGTGGCGCAAGACGCACTGCAACGGAGCAGAAGATGACCTTCCATTCTATCGTCAAACAGGCATATGGCGATGATGTGGAAAAGAGCGGTGAAGTGCTGATGGAGATTCAGCAGAACTTAAATGATCTGGTAGAAGAGAAAGCAGAACTGGAAGAAGACCCGGTAATTCTGACACCGGAGCTTTTGACCAATGTTATGGAAGAAAGCGGCGTTGCACCGGAAAAGGCAGAAAAGATTGGAAAGACCTGCGCAGAGGAATTTGCAGAAGAAGCACCGCTGGCAGAAAATGTAGTAGACAGCAAAGCACTGGCTGCCAATGAGCAGATTCAGAAGGAAAAGGAGCTGGTAGCCCAGGTTGAAGTGCTGCAGCAGCAGTTAAAAGAGAAACAGATAGAGGAAGAAGCAGACGAAGTAGTTAAGACCTATGATGTTGTGCTTCGTGTAAAACCGGAAAAAGTTTCACAGATTAAGTCCGAGGTTATCAACGGACAAAAATGTCTGGTAATTCCAATGGCAGAAGACGAACATGCCAATGTAAACGGAGTAAATACAACTGTATAATAAATAAGAATACCATCTTTACCGGCTGGTAGATTGAGCCGGTAAGGATGGTATTTGTATATAAAATCATTATGATGAAATACTTCTTTTGAATGTCAGATTAGTGCAGATTCCGGAGATAGGATGCAAAAAATCAGCAATCCACACAGCAGAAGAAATAGGAGAAGCTGGAAGAATCTGCCCCAGCGGAAGCTGCGATGGTTTAACTGGGTGCCGTCAATGAGAATGACATCATTGGCTTCGGCGAGGGCAATGGCACCGGGATAGAAAACGCTGTTGGTAATGACGATTGCTTCATCGCAATCGTAATAGGATTTGCCAGCAACGGCTTCCTGTACGGCACTGTTTCCTACTTTGCCCTGATATAATTTACACTGGACTGCATATGTGGTCCGGTGTTTTTTTGCAATTAAATCCACACCAAAATCTCTGGAAGCTTTGGTGACAGTAACCTTTGAATATCCGTTGCGTTTTAAATATCCGGCAGCATATTCTTCAAATTCGTAGCCATTCATTTTGTCAAAATTGACACCAAAAAAGAAATGCCGCAGTCCATGGAATACGGCGAACGGAAGATGTATAATAAATCTTATGAAAAAGAAAAGTATTTTTCCAATCAGGCGAAACATAAAAGAATTCCTTTCCGTTCATAATAACGGATGCTATACTGTAATTGACCCGCTTGCATTCATTATAGCATAACATAGAGGTGATAGATTTGAAAGAAGAATTGATGGAATTAAGACAGAAGATGAAAGAATACGGCATGGCGGCATATCTCATTGTTTCCGATGATTTCCATGCATCAGAATATGTAGGAGAATATTTTAAATGCCGTGAATATATTTCCGGATTTAACGGTTCGGCAGGAACGCTGGTAATTACTGAAGATATGGCAGGACTCTGGACAGACGGAAGATATTTTATCCAGGCAGAAGAACAGCTTGCCGGCACCGGCATTACATTATTCCGGAGTGGACAGCCGGGGGTAGTGGATATTGCCACTTTTCTGGAAGAAAAAATGGAAGATGGCACCGTATTGGGGTTTGATGGAAGAACCGTAAGTACCGGCATGGCAAAGAGTTTAAAAGAAAAATTGCGGGAGAAAAAGATTACATTTGCTCCAGACCGTGATGTCGTAGGCGAAATCTGGGCGAATCGTCCGGCATTATCCTGTGATCCAATCTGGGAGCTTGGCGTGGAATATGCAGGTGAGAGCCGGAAAGATAAGGTGGCGGGGGTACGAAAAGCAATGGTGGATTGCAAGGCGGATTACTTTTTAATTCCGTCTTTGGATGAAATCGCATGGCTTTTTAATATCCGTGGAAATGATATTGCATATAATCCGGTGGCATTATCTTATGTACTGATTGCACCGGATGAAATCCGCTGGTATGTAAATGAAAAGAGTGTGCCGGCTGACTTAAAGGAAAGACTTTCCGCTGAAAAAACCTTTATTTACAGATATGAACAGATTTATGCGGATATAAAGGAAATTCCGGCAGACAAAAGCATTCTTATAGACGAGAGTATGACAAATTATGCACTGTATGATGCCATTCCAAAAGAGGCACATAAGGTAAAGAAGAACAGCCCGATTGAGCTTATGAAGGCAGTGAAAAATGCCACCGAAATGGAGCATGAGCGGCTGGCGCATAAGAAGGATGGCATTGCTTTAACAAAACTTATCTACTGGTTAAAGCATGTGGAAGATAAGCGGCAGATAACGGAGCTTACGGTATGTGATAAATTAGAAGAATTCCGGAGGCAGGGAGAAGGTTATCTGGGACAGAGCTTTGCACCGATTGCTGCATACGGTGCCCATGGAGCTATTGTGCATTATGAACCGGATGGGAAGAGCAATATTCCACTGGATAACAAAAGCTTTCTGCTGCTGGATACTGGCGGACAGTATCTGGATGGCACAACGGATGTGACAAGAACCATTGCCCTTGGAGCATTAAGCTCAGAGGAGAAGAAGCATTATACTGCCGTATTACGAGGAAATCTGAATCTTTCGGATGCAAAATTTAAATATGGCTGTACGGGAGTCAACCTTGACTATCTGGCAAGAGAAGCGTTGTGGCATATGGGACTTGACTATAACCACGGAACAGGCCATGGCGTTGGCTATTTGTTAAATGTACATGAAGGACCGAATGCATTTCGTTACCGGGAACGGTGCGGTACCGGAACCATCATGGAAGAAGGTATGATTACTTCAGATGAACCGGGACTGTATCTGGAAGGAAAATACGGCATCCGCCTTGAGAATCTGTTGCTTTGTAAGAAAGTGGAGAAAACGGAATATGGACAGTTCATGGAATTTGAAACATTGACAGTTGCACCATTTGATTTGGAAGCCATCGACTGGGAAGAATTAGACAGCCGGGAAAAGGCACTGCTTCGGAAGTATCAGCAGTATGTCTATGATACCATTGCAGACTTCCTTTCCGAAGAAGAAAAAACATGGCTGAAGGAGCAGATTCCGGCGTAGAGATATGGGTATTTATTGCACAGGGAGAACAAAGAATGTGCCTTGGCACATTCTCGCGCCTGCGGCGGTCGCTTGCGAAATCTACCTTATACGCCGCAGTGCGCATCCTCGTGGAGCGTTTTTTCCTTTACAGGAAAGCAATTTCCTGTAAAGTGAAAAAAGAGGCTTGATAAATCAAGCCCCTCTTCATTCCCGTAGTTTATTTCCCATAGTTTATTTATATGGAAGAATATCCTCGGTATAAGCCCGGAGAATTTCTCCGACACTCCATGCCTGGGCATAGCAGCCGCGGGAGGTGTGCGGTTCATCACCGTCAAAGATTTCTGCAATAGAACCGATACAGCCGTGGTAGAACTGCTCTCTGGTGGCGTCTAACATGGCATCGGCCTGTTTGATGACTTCTTTGGAAGTTCCATAGACATGCACATAAGCAGTCAGGAAACCGCCTAAGAGGAAACCCCAGGAAGTACCCTGATGATAAGCGTGGTCACGTTTATCAAGACAGCCTTCATAGGTCGGATGGTATTCCTTATCATCCGGGCTTAAGGAACGAAGACCGGTTTTGGCATATAGTTTCTCGTAAACCTTATCTACAATCTTCTTTTCCTTGTCAGCATCTAACATCCGGTGCGGCAGGGAAACAGCATAAATCTGATTTGGACGAAGGGTTGCATCACCTTCCAGCCCGTCTACCACATCATAGAGACATCCATCTTTTTCGTTCCAGAATTCTTTTGCGAAAGATTCCTTTGCATGAGCTGCAAGAGCAGCATAGTGGGAACCGTCTTCCCCAAAACGCGTTGCCCATTCTTCCATCAGGCAGAGTGCGTGATACCAGAGCGCATTGATTTCTACCGGCTTGCCGTGCCGTGGTGTAGCAACCCAGTCGCCCACACGGACATCCATCCAGGTTACCTGGTCGAGACCGCTTCCGGCATGGATAAGTCCATCTTCTTCCATATAGATGGAGAAATCTGTTCCGTGCTCATAAGCTGCAATAATTTCTTTTAATTTCGGATAAATGGTTTCCTGCACAAAAGCATAATCTTCCGGAGTGCCGGTATAATCGAGATATTTTCCAACTGCATAGAAATACCACATGGAAGCATCCGCAGTGTTATACAATGGGGCGCTTCCTTCATCCGGGAACATATTTGGTACCATGCCATGGTGGACATAGCGGGCAAATGTGGTCAGGATGTCTCTGGCATCCTGATAGCGCCCGGTAGACAGAGTTAAGCCGGTGAGGGCAATCATGGTATCCCGGCCCCAGTCGGTAAACCAAGGAAGTCCGGCAAGAACAGTCATCAGTCCGGTAGACTGCCGGTATGCAAGAAAATGGTCAGCGGCAATGGTCAGAGTCTCTGCCAGTTCATCATGGTAGCCAGCTTTTTTCTCTAACGCATTAAAACGTGCCATTTCTGCGGCAGCAGTGGCAAAAGCATCCTTTTCATAAGCATCTTCAATGGTGCAGACGATAGATATTTTCTTGCGGCATCCGGCGTCCAGCGGAAATTCAATCTGGTATGGCGTGTAGTTATCATCTAAAGCATCGGATTCTACATCCAGTTCTTTTTGTAACTGCATTCCGGTGGTATATTTTTCTTCACATGGAACAACGGTTCCGTCATCGGTAAAAAGACGGATGGTGACATCTTTATTCTGCTGCGGAACCAGTCTGATTTCCGGCTGCTCATAAGTAGTATCGAATTTTAAAGTGTCTACGGTAGAAGCATCATGGTGTACCCGGTAATTAAAGAGCGGAGTCAGCACCAGTGTAGCAGCATCTCCATCATTCTGGATATCATAGGAAACTGCAATAGTATTCTTGCCGTGTTCAAAGGCGAGAGTCTTTGTCATGGTAAATTCCGGAGCTTTGGTGGTAAAATGTACCAGCCCGTCATAAGTAAAGGAATTAAGGTATTCAATACCTTCACGGTAAGCAGTGCTGCCATCACCGGCAAGATATTGTTCTACGGTAAAATCTATTTTCTCGGAAGAACGAATCAGACACTCGTTGATTTTGGAGAGAATGACGAAACGTTCTACTGGTGGGTGCAGGCTGGCAATCAGATAGCCATGGTGCTTTCTTGCATGGGCACCGGTTACAGAACTGCCGGCATAGCCGCCGATTCCGTTGGTCAGAACCCATTCCTTCTGTACACCCACCGACATTGGGGTGAGGGCATCTTTATTTAAATGATATGCTTTCATAGAAATCTCCTTTATCGTGTAATCTGTCCGGGTGGAGGAAAGAAAAAAACAGGAAAACAATTGTAAATGTCATTTCAGGCTTCTGCTATTTTTGATACAGAATGCTGCAGAACTAAGCTGCTTTGTTTTCTTTTGCTATTCAGCCGGTCTTTCCAATGTTTCACAGCATAGCGGCACGGTTCGCTGCAATGCGGATGCATGAGAAAGGCTGATAGGGGCACTTGGAATTTCATCTAGCAACCGGCAATGCTGGCACAGGACGTGCCAGCAAGGTGCAATCTGAACATGGATGTGAATTTGCACCGGTTGCCAGATGAACGATTAGCCTTTTTGAAATTCTTGGTGCCCTTTGCAGGCTTTCTGTCGCATCCGCATGCAACGGACAGTACCGCTATCCGGTGAAAGCAACGGAAAGACAGCCTGCAATCAGAAAACAAAGGCAGCTAAGAACTGCTGCGCATTCTGTCTCCATAAAAAGGAGCCGAAGCTTGAAATAACATTGAAATATGTTTTCGGCTTATAGTTCTTTCCTCCACCCGGACTGTTTGCCTCTATTGTAACGAAATAATTCGAAAAAATCTACTGAAAAACACGGAAAAAACATAATTATTAAATAAATATAATCTACTGGATTAATCGCAGAAAAAGAGATATAATGAAAAAGAATCTGCATGAGAAGCAGCTGCAAAAAGAAAAATTGAGAGGTTTGAAGTATGAGTATTTTTGAAAACACAGTTTTAGTAGATAAGAAGGTGTCTGTTGTAAATGTAATCTTAAGGTATCTTTGTATCGCATTGGCGATTTTCTGTGTACTGGTTTCCATTATTGTGTATCCAGGAATTTTACTGGTTCCTGCAATTATCTTTGCAGTTTTCTGGTATCTTCTTAAAATTGCATCACAGATTGAATGGGAATATACCTATATTGAAGGAAGACTTAGCTTTGCACGCATCAAGGCAAAGAGAAAGAGAAAAAATGTTGCAAAGATTGAGATGGAAGAGGTTGTGCTGATTGCACCGTCAACTGCACATGAATTGTATAATTATCATAATAACAATCAGGTGAGCGTAAAGGATTGTTCTTCCAAGCAGTCGGGAGCGAAGACCTATGAAGTGATTTATAAGAACGGTAGCGGACTTGGAGATATTATCTTTGAGCCGGATGAAAATATGCTGGATATGATCTGCAACCGGAATGCAAAGAAAGTCATCAGATAGGAGAGGTGATTTTATGGCAGAGCAGGGAAATTGTGATACCTGTGTAAATTTTGTTTATGATGAAGATTACGAATATTATGTCTGTGATATGGATCTGGATGAAGATGATATGGTAAGATTTCTTACCGGCAACACCAATTCCTGCCCGTATTATCAGTTATATGATGAGTACAAGATTGTGCGTCATCAGATGTAAATTTTAAATAGGAACGGTTTTAAAGAGGTCTGCATTTTCTGTATAGACCTGATTGAGCCAGTCGCAAGCCTGACCAATGCCTTCGTCGGAATATTCGAAGGTGTTGGTCTTTTTTTGCTCATCCGGCGTGGCGGTAAAGCAATAAGGACCCGGCCACCAGGTGGCAAGCAGAGTGGTGGAGTCATCTTCTACATGCTTCTCTATGCGGTAGCGCATGCCAAGATTGCTGCCGGTATACTGTGTTTTGTTATAAAAAGGGATGGAAAATAAATCTTTACGTTGTATCATAATTGCACCTGCTTTCGATTCTTTATTAAAAATAGCATGAAAAAAGTTGTATGGCAAGGAAAAGGGATTAGATGATAATCCCTTTTTTTCTATATTCGGTTGGTGTGATTTTCAGATTTTTCTTAAATAATCTTATAAAATGTTCCGTTGTATCATAACCCACCTGGGAAGCAATATCTGCAACCGTAAGATTAGTATCAGAAAGAAGTACCTGGGCTTTTTCAATCCGGACTTGCTGTAACAGCTGGGTAAAGGTTTTCCCGGTAGTGCTTTTAAAAAGTCTTGAAACATGTTCAGGTGTATAGTGAAATTTTTCGGCAACCTGCTCTAATGTAACCGTTGCATAATTTTCCTGGATGAATTGAAGCAGGGCAAAACGCTGCACATCAGATTTACGGTTGAAAGTAGGAAGCTCGGAACTTTTTTCATAATTCCGGATTAAAAGACCAAAAGTTATCATCAGTGTGTAGGAAATCATCTGATCCCAGTAAAGGGAGCGGTTCAGAGATTCCCAGTACATCCAGAGAAAGCCAGAACGTATTTCATTATCATTGCCGGTGTGAAATACAATATAATCGTTGCCGTTTTCGGAATAGATATTATTTAAAAAGAAAGCGGACAGGATGTTTGGTGAATTTAAAAAATTGAAAAAGATATTATGTAAAGTGCTTTTTCGAATCAAAATATTTAAGATAACGCTGTTGTCATCGAAGACACTGACGGAATGTTTGATGCCGGGTGGAATAATACAAAGGTCTCCGGTGCGCAGTGTGAGCTGACTGTCACTGATTTTCTGGGAACAGCTTCCGTCATAGACATATAAGAGTTCAAAGAAAGTGTGGTCGTGAGTAAGTGCCGGAGAGTAACGGTTATGTCTGGTTACAGTAATAGAAACGTGGTTTCCTGCATCAAAAAAGAAATTATCTTCAAAGCGTGGAGGAATGGTTTCTTTGATTTCCGGAACCAGCAGATGCCGGCGCAGTACATCATCTATATTGATAGTACTTAAGAATTCCTGCAGGGAATACTCCTGCTGTTTGGCATAATAATATTTTTTGTAAAACTGCTCATCTTCATTCAATTTATATATTACTGTTCTTAACGCTTCATGATCCATAATGGAATCCTCCAATTCAAATATCAAAAATAGTCAATAACAACATAAAGAAAATGATATATCTATCAAAAAAAGTAAATAGAATTGGTTGTTACAAACAATTGGAAAACCACTTGAATAGATTATAATAGATTTAACAACAAAAGAAAAGTGATTTTCACAAAAACAATGATTACAGAGAAGGGGCATATGGATGAAGCAGGAAATCTTAGTAAAAGTAGAACATATGAATAAAAGATTTGGCTCTACCGTTGCATTAAAGGATGTTTCAATAGAGGTTTGTTCAGGCAGAGTTCTCGGACTTATTGGAGAGAATGGTTCTGGTAAATCAACAGTTACATCTATTATTGCAGGAATGCAGAACGCAGACAGCGGTACGATGACATATCATGACAAAGAATGGAAGCCGGGATCAATGCTGTATTCGTTGGAACATGGAATTGGAATGATTGTCCAGGAAACTGGAACAGTGCCGGGAATTACAGTAGCAGAGAATATATTCCTTGGCGAGACAAAGTTCTTTAAGAGTTTTGGCGAAAAGCATAAATGGGGACCGGTTAAAAGGAAGCTGTTAAATCAGAAAGCACAGGAAGCCTTAGATGCAATCGGTGCCAGCCATATTCGAGCAGAACAGATGACAGCAAACCTTGATTTGCAGGAACGTAAGCTGATTGAGATAGCAAGAATTATGAATAAGCATCCGGAAGTGCTGGTAGTAGATGAGACTACAACTGCATTGTCACAGAAGGGAAGAGAGATTATCTACAATATTATGGAACAGATGAAAAAAGAAAACAAAGCGGTGGTTTTCATCTCCCATGATTTGGAAGAGATTATGGAAAAATGCGATGCATTGACGGTTCTTCGTGATGGAAATATTATAGTTACTTTTGATAAGAGCGAATTTGATGAAGACAAAATAAAATCAAGTATGATTGGAAGGCAGCTGGAAGGCGACTATTATCGAAGTGATTATGATGGAAGCTGCGAAGATGAAGTTGTCTTAGAAATGAAAGATGTAAATCTGACTGGCAAACTGATTGATTTTAATCTGCAATTGCATAAAGGAGAGATTCTTGGAATCGGCGGACTTTCGCACTGTGGAATGCATACACTTGGCAAAGTCATGTTTGGAAATAAAAAACCGGAGTCTGGTGAAATAAGAATCAAAGGAAAGAAATTGAAAAACGAAGCCGATGCAATGAAGCATATGGTTGGATATGTGGCAAAAGACAGAGACACTGAGTCGCTATGCCTGAATGCCAGCATCAAAGATAATATTGCTGTTGGCGGACTGGATCAGTTTACAACTGGTGGATTCCTGATTTTCCCGTGGAATGAAAAGAAATATGTTCAGAAACAGGTGGAAACATTAAGCATTAAATGTGCAGGAATAAATCAGTATGTTTCGGCATTATCCGGTGGAAATAAACAGAAGGTTGTATTTGGAAAATGGATTGGACGAGGCAGTGATGTATTGATTCTGGACTGCCCGACGCGAGGCGTTGATATTGGTGTGAAGCAGGCGATGTATCAATTGATGTACCAGATGAAAAAAGAAGGAAAATCAATTGTTATCATTTCAGAGGAATTAACAGAACTGATCGGTATGTCAGACCGTCTGATGATTATGAAGGATGGAAAGATTATGCATGAATTTCCAAGAAGTGAATCGCTTTCAGAAGCAGATGCGATTCAGTACATGATATAGGAGGCGGATGAAATGAAAACAAAGAATTTAAGAAAAAATGTTATGCTCCTTGCCCCTTTATTTGGTCTTGTGGCATTGCTGGTTGCTTTCTTTATCATTGGAACATCTAAAAATATAAATGTTGCATATGGAATGAAAAGTATTATCAACCAGTCAGTTGTGGTTGCAGTAGTAGCAACAGGTGCAATCTTTATTTATACCCTTGGTTCCTTTGATATCAGTCTTGGAGCATCTGTAGCAGTAAGCGCACTGGTAGGAGGGATTGTTTATAACAAAACAGAGAGCCTGGTAATAATGTTTGCAGCTTGCCTTGGAGTGGCGGTCTTTATAGGACTATTTAACTCAGTACTGGCATCTATTTTTAACCTCCCTGTTTTCGTAACAACGATTGCAATGCTAAGTGTATTGAATGCACTGGTACTGGTTCTGATTAAGATGAATGGAACAGGTTCTGAAATAAGAGTGCCAATGATGGCGGTCAGTAAGCTGAATACAACACAGTTTAAAATATTCGTATTAGCTGCATTTTTCTTAGTATGTTTACTGGTATTCTCTTTTACTAAAGTAGGAAGAATGCAGAAATTCCAGGGCGGAAATCCAATTTGTGCAAAATTAAGCGGTATTTCTGTAAAGAAAATGTCGATTATAGCATTTATCATGTCTGGAATAGGAGTTGGACTTGGCGCATGTCTTTCCATTGTCTATGCTCCGACTTTAACGAGAAATACTGCATCCAGTGTAGGAATGGATGTCATCATAGCGATTGTATTTGGTGGTATGCCGGTATCAGGTGGCGCAAGAAGTAAAATTTATGCAGCAGTAATCGGAGCTTTTTCCATGACATTGCTCAGTCAGATTATGGTGATGTTTAATCTGAATTCCGGAATTGGACAGATGGTAAAAGCAGCAATATTTATATTGGTAGTATTCCTGGCAACCAGTGACCAGAGAGGAAAGATGTTACCAAGATAATATCCATATGGTATTAAGTGATAGTCACTTTATACATAAACATGTAATGTACAGGAGGAAAGAAACATGAAAAAAATTCTAGCAATGTTGCTGGCAACGGTCATGGTAGTAGGATGCTTTACCGGATGCGGAAGCGACAAGAAGAATGACAGTTCTGAAGTAGTAAGTACAGAACAGTCAGGCAGCAAAGAAGAGACACCAGAACTTGATATGAGTGAAACCGTTAAAATGGGTATTCTTGTATCAGATGCAACAAGTGCAGAGGCGTTGGCATTCCGGACATACTATACAGAGTATATTCAGAAACAGTACAATGTTGAGCTTATTTATTCTGATGAATTAAAGGATGCAGCAGGGGAAACATCAGCAATTGATACTTTTATTACAAATAATTGTAAAGCAATTATTTCATTCTCATCCTTTGACCGTGCAGCACAGATTGAGCAGTGTGAAGCGGCAGGTGTGTATTATGCAGTTGCAACAGGAACTTTAACCGATGAAGAATATGAGACTTATAAGGGATATGAGCATTATGTAGGTGCAATCGGGCCATCTCTTGAAGTAGAATATCAGACTGGTTATGATATGGCAAATTACTATCTGGAGCAGGGCAAGAAAAACTTTGCTATCTTCGGTGGAGCAATTCCATATTATACAGATATGCATATTTATCGTGCAGCAGGTATGATTGCAGCTATGGTAGATGCAGGTGGAGCAGATGCTAATTACAAAGGTGCTACAGATGAAGCTGGAATTATTGGACAGATTTATGCAGATGGACAGATTGAAACCGGAGCAATTGGTGATGTAAATATCGTTGGTTATGTAGGTGGATATGACATGGATGATGCATGGTTTGGAAAATGTGCTCAGATGGCACAGACTCCTGACTTAGAGGTTATCTTAGCTGTTGGAAATGGTTCTGACTTCTTTGGGACAGCAATTGAAGGCACAGATGTTAAGATTGCCAGCGTAGATGCTTATGCAGAAAGCTATGGTACTGCAATGGATGGTGGAATGCTTGATTACCTTGCAGGTAAGTTCTCAGCAAGTATCGGACCTATCTTTATTGCAACTTATCGTGCAGTACTTGGAAGCCCGATCCGTACAGAAGATGGAAATGCTTTAGCTCTCAGCCAGGGTTACTGGGTTGCAACTTCACCAGAAGAGTTCTCTGAGTACTATGCAGTAGACAGCTCTGTAGACAGCCCTGCATATACAAAAGGTATGTTAGATGGACTTCTTACAGCAGATTATGCATCATTTGAAAAATTTGTAAGTGCTTATGGATTTAAAGATATCCAGGAAGAAGCAAAATAAGTAACATATTAATAAAATTTTTGTTCTGCTCCGGAATTCTCCGGAGCAGAATTTAGAAAAGACATGAGGGAAAATAACATGAAAAGTAAAGGAAGAAATAGCATTTTAAAAAAGATAATTGGAACTTTGTGTATTCCGGTAGTGACACTGCTCGTAATGATACTCTTATGTCAGAGGAATGGTGTTGTATTTTTTGAATCAGAAGGAAACTGGATTTTGTTTTCCCGGGCAACAGCAACAGTAATGTTAACGACATTTGCTCTTTCATTGAATCTGAATTCCGGAAGATTTGATTTCTCAATCGGAGCAATTTCGTTATTGTCATCAGTAATCAGTGCATCAATTTGTTCATCCCATGGACTTTCAACACCATATATGCTCGTGATTTCTATTGTATCTGGAGCATTGCTTGGACTGATATCCGGAGCAATTTATGTAATTGTAAAATTACCACCGATTATTGTGTCACTGGGAGTAACACTGTTTTACGAAGGAATGGCATTCGCACTTACCGATGGTTATGGCGTGTCATTTGTAGCAAATAAAGAATTAACAAGTTTTCCAGGTGTTTTGAATTATGTACTTGTAATTGTAATTGGACTCGTTTTATTTATTGCGATTTTTGATTATACACAATTTGGTTATGAATATAAGTCACTATTATCCGGACAGAAGGTTTCTGTTAATACAGGAATTCATGAAGTATCCAATGCAGTAATCTGTTATACCATTGCAGGCGGCTTCATGGGTGTAGTTGGATTTATTAGTGCTTCAAATACAGGAAATATTCAGATGTCTTTAAACTTTGGCTCAATTGGAGTAATGTTTACAGCTTTCTTACCGATGTTTATCGGTGGATTTATCGGACGGTTCTGCAATGAAAAAATTGGTTATCTGTTAGGAGCAGTAACAACAGCATTCATATCATTGATGTATGCAAGATTAAATGTAGATGCATCCATTCAGCAGATTGTTACCGCAGTTATCCTGGTATTGTTCCTGATTTATCTGAATAACGAGAATAAGGTAATTGAGCTTGTAATGCTGAAGAAACAGTTGAAGAAAAAAAGACAAGAGGATAATTAGATGAAATATAAAGGAATCATTTTTGATTTGGACGGAGTAATCTGCTTTACCGATAAGTATCATTATCTGGCATGGAAGAGACTGGCAGATAAACTGGGAATATATTTTGATGAAACCATAAACAACCGGTTAAGAGGCGTAAGCCGGATGGAAAGCCTTGAGATTATTTTAGAGAAAAGTACAAAGAAATATTCCAAAGAAGAGAAAGAAGATTTCGCAGAGCAGAAAAATAAGATGTATGTGGAATTGCTGGAAGACATGACACCGGCTGATTTGCCAAAAGAAGTAAAAACAACCTTAGATGATTTAAGGAAACAGGGAGTTTTACTGGCAATTGGTTCATCCAGTAAAAATGCAAAGAGAATATTAAAACATTTAGGATTAGAAAATTATTTCGATGCCATCAGTGATGGAACGAATATTACAAAATCAAAACCTGATCCGGAGGTATTTTTGAAAGCAGCAGAATACCTGCAGTTAGAACCACAGGAGTGTCTTGTTGTAGAAGATGCGGTGGCAGGAATAAAAGCAGCTACAGCTGGAGGCTTTGATAGTGCAGGATTGGGTGAAGCGTCCGAATGTGAAATGACAACATATCCATTGAGCGGTTTTGCTGAACTGAGAAATATTAATTAAGAAAAGGAGCAGCCGTGGCTGCTCTTTTTGTGCCTTAAATGAAAGGAAAAAGAGATGAATTATAAAGAAAAACCATTTTATTTAGATGATGTAGACATTGCCTGGGTAGAAAATACGCTGGAAAATATGAGCCTGGAAGAAATGATAGGACAGTTGTTCTGCCCGATTGGATATTCAACGGATCCGGAGTATCTGAATATGTTATTACATTTCCATATCGGCGGATTATTTTTCCGGGATGGTGTGGCAGAAGAGATGCAAAGTACATTTACCTATGCGCAGGAGCACACAAAGATTCCGCTTCTGATTCCATCAAATTTAGAAGCGGGAGGAGATGGAGCGGCTACCAATGGAACTGCATATGGAAAACAGATGGCATGTGCAGCTGCAAATGATCCGGTATATGCATATCGTCTGGGAAAGATTGCCTGCTCAGAAGGAAGTGCATTAGGAATTAACTGGGCTTTTGCACCGGTAGTTGACATAGATAGAAATTATCATAATCCAATTACCAATGTCAGAACATATGGCGATGATCCGGAGAAGGTTTATGCCTATGCAAGGGAGTATCTTCGTGCAGCAGATGAATGCAATATGGCAGTCTCAATTAAGCATTTCCCGGGAGATGGTGTGGATGAAAGAGACCAGCATCTTTTGACATCGGTAAATAGTCTTAGCATGGAAGAATGGGATAAATCCTATGGAAGTATTTATCAGCGGCTGATTGACGATGGTGCCAAAACTGTTATGGCAGGGCATATTGCAATGCCAGCGTATCAGGAACATTTTAATCCACAGTTAAAGGGCAAGATTGTTCCGGCTTCTCTTTCCAGAGAGCTTTTGGTGAATTTGCTTCGGGACAAATTAGGATTTAACGGACTTGTCATTACAGATGCAACACCGATGGTCGGATTTACGGCAGCCGGTAAACGAAGTGAAACGGTACCAATGGCAATAGAAAATGGCTGTGACATGATTTTATTCAATAAAGATTTAAAAGAAGATTATCAGTTTATGCTAGATGGTTATAAGAATGGTCTGTTATCCCGTGAAAGATTACTGGATGCAAACAGACGCATACTGGCATTAAAGGCTTCTTTAAGATTACATGAAAAGAAGATAAAAAGACAGCTGGTTCCTGGAAAGGAAGCATTAAAAAACTTACGCACCACGGAGCATATACAGTGGGCAAAAGAGCTGGCAGACCAGTCTGTTACACTGGTGAAAGATATTGCAGAGAATCTTCCAATCAGTGCGAAGAAGACACCGCGTATTTTGCTGGAAATTTTAGGACATTTTCCGTCCAATGAAAGAGTAGTCGGAAAAGTAAAAGAAGAACTGGAAAAGAGAAATTTCCAGGTATTCCTCTATGAGAAGGAAGATTTCGAAAAGGGTGTCGATAATGTAACAGCTTTTAAAGATAAGTATGACATGGTAATTTACATCGGAAATGTGGAAAATGCCAGCAATCAGACCACCAACCGGTTAAACTGGTATACTTTCTGGGGACAGGGAAATAATGTTCCGTGGTTTGCAGAAGAAGTACCGGTAATTTTTATCAGTGTAGCCAATCCATATCATTTACTGGATGTGCCAATGATAAAAACGTATATTAACTGTTACTCCAATAATGATTATGTATTAGAGGCAGTAATAGCAAAGATTGCCGGAGAAAGCAGATTTAAAGGAGTAAGTCCGGTAGATCCATTCTGTGGACGAATCGAACTTTCCTACTAAAAGAATAACGAGACATAAGGGAGAACCGGTTATATGTATATCAGCAGATTAAGAGTAAATCATAAAAAAAATCCATTAGGTTTTAATTTGGCAAAAATCCATTTGTCCTGGGAAGTAAAGGATGTCTGTGGAAAATGGGCCGTGGAAACAAGAATTATAGTATCAGAGAGCAGCAATATGGAAAAGCTGGTATATGATTCCGGAGTACAGGAGAATTATCATGAGAACCAGATGCTGGTTTCCTTCGACTTAAAACCAAGAACCAGATATTACTGGCAGGTAGAAGTTAAAGATGACAAGGGAGACTGCGCAAAAAGTAATCCGGCATGGTTTGAAACGGGAAAACTGCAGGAAAGCTGGACCGCAAAATGGATTGGAACAGAAGAAAATGAAAAGAGAATGCCTCTTTTATATAAAGAGTTTGAATTAAAAGAGAAACCGGAGTCTGTCAGATGGCATGTATGTGGTCTGGGATTATATGAAGCATATGTCAATGAAAAGAAGGCGGGCAGAGAATTTCTTATGCCGGGTTATCATTGCTATGACAGCTTTTTAGAATATCAGACACTGGATGTTACAGAACTGTTATCTCAGGGAAAGAATAAAATTGCGGTTCTGTTAGGCGAAGGCTGGTATAAAGGAAGATTTGGATTTGATGGTGATTACAGAAATCTATATGGTAATCAGAAGAAGTGCATTGGAGAATTACATATACGATATGCCAATGGACAGGAAGAATGTATTGTAACAGACAGCAGCTGGAAGGCAGAAGAAAGCAGCATATGTGAAAATGGAATCTATGATGGAGAACATATTGATGAGACATTAGAACACAAAATGCTTTCCGTGGAGGAAATAGAAGAAACAAGACCACTTGTGGAACGATTTAATCCAAGAATTCATAAAGTAGAAGAATTTCAACCGGTATCAGTAAAACAGGAAGATGAAGCACTTTTGCTGGATTTTGGGGAAACAGTCACCGGTTGGGTAGAAATAACTGGTGCATTTGAAACAGGTCAGAAAGTTATGATGCAGTATGGAGAAGTTCTGCAAAAGGGCAGATTTTACAGGGATAATCTCCGTACTGCCAAAGCAGAATTTACATATGTATCGAAGGGAAAAGGAGAAACCATACGTCCTCATTTTACCTATTATGGATTTCGCTATGTGAAGATAAAAGGTCTGAATCCGGAAAAAGAATATAAATTTATTGCTTATCGTATTATGTCTGATATTGAGAGAACCGGCTGGGTGGCAACAGATCATGATAAGGTAAATCATTTATTAGAAAATACACTGCGTTCCCAGAAATGTAATTTTCTGGATATTCCAACGGATTGTCCGCAGCGTGATGAACGAATGGGCTGGACAGGTGATGCGGGAATTTTTGCATCCACAGCATGTTTTCATATGGATAGCGGAAGTTTCTTTCATCACTATATGAAAAATATGCAGGCTGAGCAGGAAAAATGTAATGGAGCTATTCCGTTCTTTGTTCCAAGACCAAAGGTAAAAAAAGAAGAACATACGAATCCTTTCTATCTGGATTCCGGAGCGGCAGTATGGGGAGATGCAGCAACGCTGATTCCATGGAGACTCTATCAGTTTTATGGAGATAAGGCAATGTTAGAGGAACAGTATCCTGTTATGAAAGCCTGGGTGGATTACGAATATGAGAGAACAAAAGAGAATGAGATTCCGTATCTGTGGCAGAATGACAGGCAGCTGGGAGACTGGCTGGCATTAGACAATGGAAATATCAATAATCCGATTGGAAAGACAGACAGTGGCTTTATCGCATCCGTTTACCATTATTGGTCAACCAAAATGGTGAAAGAAGCGGCAGAAAGTCTAGGATTAGAGGAAAGTAAAGTATATGCAGAGAGAGAAAAAGAGATTCGGAATGCAATTTTAAATTATTACTTTCCAGATAAAAAGTTTTGCTTGGAATACACACAAACCGCTTGTGCACTTTTGCTTTATTTAAAACTTTATCCAGAGGGAGAAAGAGAAGTTATAACGGCAAAACTGGCAGAGTTACTTAAGAAAAATAATGGACATTTAAATACAGGTTTTGTTGGAACACCAATTCTGTGCATGGCTTTGTCAGAGAATGGACAAAATCAGCTTGCTTATGACCTGCTTTTAAACGAGGACTATCCAGGATGGCTGCATGAGGTGAACCTTGGTGCAACAACGGTATGGGAACGATGGAATTCATTGGAAGAGGATGGAAGTATCAGCGGAACCGGTATGAACAGCTTAAACCATTATGCATATGGAAGCATTGCAGAATGGATATACAGATACATGTGTGGTCTGAATCCGTCTATAGGAGAGGCGGTAAAGATGACCATATATCCGATGCCAGATCAAAGATTAAAAAAAGCAGAGGGAAGCTGGAGAAGTGTATTTGGTAAATATGTCTGTGCATGGAACTGGAAGAGTGAGCAGGAAGTAGTCTGTAACATAGAAGTTCCATTTAATGCAAATGCGAGATTTATTTTGCCGGATGGAACGGAAGAGATATTAGACTGCGGAAAATATGAAAAAATTTTAAACATGCGTCCTTAGAGAAGGTGTAAATATGAAGAAAACAATAAAAAAAGAATTTCTATTTATGGCAATTGGTTTATTTCTGGTAATGGTAATTGGAATTACGGTAATTATCGGAGAGGTAACAAAAATTGAACAGGCAGAGCAGCTTGTTACGGATGGCTATATTTCCATGGAGAAATATTATGGAAGAGTGGAAAAGAAAATTGAAACCTGTCAGAAATATGCCAATATTTTAACCGCACTCAGTGATGAAGACATGCTGATTGCCGGGGATATCAGTGGAAATATGGAAACAGAGGAAGAAGCCATTGCCCAGTATCTCACGGAAATGGAAAAGCTGACCAAAGATATTTCAGAGCAGAGTTTAACCGACAGTTTTATGACTTACAGCAGTGTAAATAAAGAACTGATGGAGCAATTGAAAGAATGCAGACAGGCAAGAGATGATGGAGATATTGCAAAAGCAAAATCCATCATTGGAGGCAGTGCATTAGAAAAAATACAGGCGCGGGAGTCGGCATGCAATGATTTTCAGGAAAAGTTAGATGAGAATGTAAAACGCAGTTCACAGAATATGAAAGCCCGGACCCAAAAAACTTATCTTATCAGTGTAACAATCGGCATATGTTTTCTGATTATCTGCTTAGTTACATACATACTGGTGAATAAGGCGATTATTCAGCCACTCAAAAAAGCAAGTTTACAGTTAAACCAGATGGTAGAGGATATCCAGAATGGAAATGGAGATTTAAGCATCCGGATTCCGGTAAAAAGGATGGATGAGATAGGACAACTGGTTACAGGAGTAAATCTTTTTGTAGAAAAATTACAAAATATCATGAAGCAGTTAAAAGATGGTTCATCCGATATGGACGAAGTTGCAGATAAAATGAACAGGCAGGCTGGAAATATCGGAGAAGAGACCATGAATATGTCAGCTGTAATTGAAGAGTTATCTGCAGGAATCATGGAAATTAATGACCGTTCCGGACAGGTTAGTGAACGGGTTGGAAAAATAGTAGAAAATGTCAGAGATATATCAGAGGAAACCGGAAATGGAGTTCAATTCGTAGATGAAATGCGTGAACGGGCAGATTATATCGAGAAAAAAACAGCAGAAAGCAAAAAGGAAACCAATGATATGATTGGCAGTTTAGGACATAGCATTGCGGACAGCTTAAAAGGAAGCAAAAAAATCTATGAAATAGGAAATCTGACAGAACAGATTCTTGGAATTGCAGAACAGACTAATCTTTTGGCTTTGAATGCTGCAATAGAGGCTGCAAGAGTAGGAGAAGCGGGAAAAGGATTTGCAGTAGTAGCATCTGAAATCAGGGAACTGGCAGATAATAGCCGGGAGACGATGGGTGAGATACAGACAATTAATATGTCTGTGACCACAGCAGTCAGCACACTGATTGAACAGGTGGAAAAAATGATGGAGTTCTTAAATCAGAACATATTGCAGGATTATAACGGTTTTGAAATGATGGCTTCCCGCTACCGCCAGGATGCAGACTATATGGGAGATTTTTGCGGAACAATCAATCATAATGTGCAGGATATGTATCAGGCAATGGATGAAATGAAAGAAAACATGGATACCATAGCAACGTCTATCGATGAAAGCTCGGAAGGGTTACAGGTCTTCGCAGGAAGTGTCGAGGATTTGGCAAAAGCAGTAGAAGATATCAAAGAGCAGTCATATGTAAATCAGACCGTATCAAATGGACTTAAAGGAGAGACAGAAAGGTTTATTAATATATAGTGTTTATTAAAGAAGATATTTAATGGAGAGGGAAAATGCTTTTTTGTGGGAGAAAAAGGAAACATAAATTTCATATAGTACAGGCATTATTAGCGGTAACACTATTACTTCTGCTGTCTTTTGCACAGAATGCGAATGCAAAAGAGCAGGAAAATGGTGAAGAAATTTATGAAACAGAGATAGGTGAGTTAGAGCAGAGTACAGAAGAAACAGAGGACACAGAAGATGTAGATAATACAGAAGAAAACAAGATAGCCTTTTTTTCACAGACTTATGGAAGTGGCACGATTTCACTGGGCAGTTATAACGGTGGAGGAACAATTTCTTTGACAGAGGATGTGACAGCTTCAGGCATTTGTCAGTTAAATGGTGTTTTGAATATTGATTTGAATGGCCATAAGATGACGATGCAGAATAACGCAAGTTTTATGTTATGCAGCGATAATGCAGTACTCAATATCCGGGATTCTGCCGGTGGAGGTGTCATTTACGCATCCTGTCAGTTAATCTGGATCTATAGTGGCGGCACAGTAAATTTATATGGTGGAACATTGGAAGGGGAGAATATGACAAAGCTTCCACAGAGTGGTGGCTGCGTGAATTTATCCAGAAGTAATATGGGAACACCGGTATTCCACATGTATGGTGGAGTTATACGTAATTTCCAGGCATCACAGTATGGCGGTGCAGTATATGTGGCAAGCACTTTCTCCGGGAAGAAACCGTCTTTTTATATGTATGGAGGTACAATTGAAAATTGTAATGCATCAGAAGGAGCTGCTGTTTATGTAGATGATTCCGGAGATGGACCAGGCTATTTCTATATGAAAGGTGGAACGAAGAAAGAAGAGGGCGGTGAAAGCAAGGCTGTGATACATTGCGCAGCTTATAATGGAAATAAGACTAAAAATGCCATATATAATTATGGATATTTTGGAATAGAGGGTGTTATAGATATAGAAGGAATTGTATATCTGCACCAGAATAACTGGGCAAGCACGACGAAGCATTTTATTAAGGTTACAGACAGGCTTGTTGTAGTGGGAGATGGATATATAGATATTGATTCAGCATATCCCAACAGTAATGCAGTCTGTACCGGACATACAGTTATTGAAAATGCGACACAGACCGAAGGAACTTCGCAAAATCCAATCTCACAGGAAGAATTTTATACTTATTCCAGTTATTTTATTAATTCTACAAAAGGATTGATGATTTCGGCGGGATTTGACCCGACGAAGAATGAAATGGCTGGAAAGGAATATCCGTCCAACTGGCCGTCTTATCAGGCAGATTTGTACAGTAGGAAGTATACCTATAAAGATGTAAAGGGACAGACCATGCTGATTCAGGCTTCTGATTCACCAGGAGACAAAAGACAGATGCAGAATTATAATTATCTGATTTATACAGAACGGGATAAATTAGAGGAAGATTATGCTGTGTACTATAGTATCAAAATATCAAAACGGGATATTGGAACGGATGACAGATTAAATGGGGCTGTATTTTCACTTAAGAAAAAGAATATAGCGGAAGACGGAACAGTGCGTTATGAAGATATCGGAATAAGTGGAACAACCGGTATGGAAGAAGATGGCGTGGCGGCCGGTGAAACTTATATTTATCTGGATGCTGAGAAAATGGGAAAGTTAATGGTAGATGATGGAACTTATGTTTTGACAGAGGATACTGCGCCGGATGGGTATGTGGCAAGAGGTGAATTAGCTGTTATTGAAATTAAACATAAGCTGGATGAAAGTACCGGAAAGACAGTATCAGTTGTAGAAGTGGTTGCCAATAACAAAGTGCTTGGAACGTCAGAACAGGTAGTGAATTCTACATATGGCGACAAAGGAATGCTGGTGAATAAAGAAATTGTGTTTACTTTGAAGAATTCTACGGAACTGTTAGAAGAAAATATAGATTATACCATTCAGGTGGATAAGTACCGTGACACAGAATACCAGCAGAGACTCTCAGGAGCGCATTTTGAATTATATACAGCAGAAGAACCGGTTACACTGGTGGCAAACGGAACAACAGATACAAATGGTACGGTAAAACTGCTGGATTTAAATGGCTCAGAATTTACCTGTTCAAAAGGAGCCCATTATAAATTAAAAGAAGCAGAAGCACCGGAAAACTTTTATCTGATGTCAGATGAGATAGATATCAGGATAAAAGAAGAAAATCAGGTATTTATCAATGACGTTTTATTGGAAGATGGAAATACACTTTCCGGGGCAGATGCAGGTGGCACAACAGAATATGGGGACTGGCGTGTGACAAGGCAGGAAGATGCCATAGTATTTTCTGTTTATGATGAGGAAAAACCACCGACATGGACTTTACAGGCAAGAAAATATGGAACAAAAGTAATTGATGCATTGGCTCTGTCTGGTGCAGAATTTACGTTATATCAGGTGGAATCATCCGGCGAAACGGAAATTATATCGCTTACAAGTTCGGATGGAACAGATGGACATGAAATCGGAGAATTAGAATTTACAGATACAAATGGAGAACCACTGCAGCTTGCATGTAATACAACCTATATTCTGCGGGAAACACATGCACCTGTGGGATATGAAATAATGGAAGATATTATCTTAAGTATAAATGAGGATGCTTCACAAATAGAAGTAACGCAGGGTGGGGCAGGTTATGGAGAGGCATCATATGATGCGGTAAATAAGGTATTAACACTTTCAATTATAGATAAAGCAGTATATCGTATGCCAGAAACAAAAAGTGGAGGGCTCTATCCGCTTGCGGTTATCGGTACACTTTTCATGAGTTTTTTTGCCGTACTAATGCTGGTGATTTCCCAACGCCAGCAAAAAGTATAGGTTCTTCACCAATCAGTAGTATAACTTAGTTTTTTTTAAATTCCCTAAAAATGTAAGAATGATTGACAGTGTTGATATAAACTGGACGATTGCAAGGCGGCCTGGAGCACCGCTTTGATAATTGTCTGAACAAGTAAAGGAGAGAGAATATGAAACAGAGAGTAAGAAGATGGAAGGCAATGATGATGGCAGTAATGCTGGTACTTAGTATAATTCTGCCGGCGAAAACGGTTAGGGCGGCAGATCTTGCCACTACGATTCAGGTAACCGGAATCGAGGAAGGATGTAATGTTTATGCATATGCAGTTGCAATTGATGCAGTAGATGCAAATGGAAATCATTACTGGAAATACAATCCGGAGGGAAATGTTGAGTCGAGAGTAAAAGATGGCAAAGTGGATACAGATGATCTGGTTTATTTTTATATGAATCTGAATTCAACAATGGGAGCTGATGACTGGGATTTACATGATGGAGAAGGAGATGCTGTTGTAGATAAGACTGTATTACACATGCAGTATAATGCTGCAGATGCTTCCTATAGTGTATCAAATGTAAAACCTGGTTTATATGTAATCGCTGCAAATAAACAGGTCAAAGAATATTCTTATAGTGGTAATGTGGTTGCGGTAAATTATCAGTACAGTGGTACTGGAATAGCATCTATTGCAGATGAAAACGGAGTGATTCATGTAGCAGCGAAGAAATCCAGCGATCCAACCATGAAGAAGGAAGTAATTGAAAATGGAAATGCATATAAATATGGGGATGCGAATATTGGAGACACAGTAGAATTTAAGATTACGATGACAATTCCGGATTATCAGGGATCCTGGTTATCTGATAAGTTACATTATAATATTAAGGATTCACTCACAGATGGACTGACTCTGGATGTAAGTTCTATTAAATTAGAAGGAACATCCATCAATGATTTATTTGTAACAAACAAGAAATGTACTTCAACCAATATTACAACCTCCACAAGTGGTTTTACATTAGATTTATATGGTGAGGATGTTTATCAGTATGCAGGAAATACGATTGCAATTACTTATCAGGCAAAAGTAAATGAGAAAGCAAAAGTAAACTTTGATTCAGATGAGAATAAAGCAACTTTAAAGTATTCTACGGTAGCATCCGGTACTGATATGAGTGATCCGATGCAGGATATCACACATCATTATACATTTGGATTTGATACTCTGGTAAATGGAACTGGTTCTGAGAAAACTACAGAGATTACCAAATATGGTGTAAAGACAACGACAGAACTTGATAATAAAGTAGCACTGGACGGTGCACAGTTCCAGTTATTTGATGCAAATGGAAAGCAGTTATATTTTACCAGTGATGGTGAATATACTACCGAGACAAGTGGAACATATGATTATATTGTATCAAAAAACAATGGTCAGCTGACAGCAACCGGTCTGGATGCAGGTACATATACTTTAAAAGAGTCCAAGGCACCATTGGGATATGCATTGGATAAGACTACTTATACGATTGTAATCACACCGACTTATAATGAACTGACAGGAGAATTAAAGAATTATACGGTAAGAGTAAATGGCGCAACTGGAAATTCTATTACTTTTACACATGAAAAGCTGGATAATGGAACAATAAATACAACAGACAATGCTGCAAATGCAGATACGTTTGGAATTAATAATACACCACTTATTACCTTACCGGAGACAGGTGGAGCAGGAATGATTGCACTGACTGTTGCAGCAGTTGTCTTAATGGCAGGATTTGGAACAATGTTTGTTTCATTGAGAAAAAGAAAACAGGTAAAATAATTAAGGAAGGGCAAAGTAGAATGAAAGAATCTGTACGTAAAACATTAATGTTTCTCATGGCAGTTGGCTTTTTGACAGGCTTTGCCCTGCTGCTTTATCCAATGTTTTCTAATATGTGGAACGAGTATAATAGCAAATTAAAGTTTGAAGAATATCAGCATGAAAATGCAGAAAAAGCGGAGGATACCAGTTTAGAAGAGGAGTGGGAGAAAGCAGCGGCATATAACGAGCGGTTGCAGCCAATTGTAATTCCTGATAGTTTCATTCAGGCAGAACAGGAGGAAGTAACACAGCAGGATAGTGAATATATGTCCTGCCTGAATCAGAATGGGGATGGTATGATGGGTTATCTGTCTATTCCGAAGATTGGCGAAATTATACCTGTATATCATACTTCCAGAGAAGAGGTATTACAAAAAGGAGCAGGACATATCCAGGGTTCATCGCTGCCAATCGGTGGAACTTCAACACATGCATCCATAGCAGCGCATCGGGGAATTCCAGGAATGTCCCTGTTTACAGACCTTGATTTACTGGAAGAAGGAGACCAGTTCTACTTATATATATTAGATGATATTCTGGCATACGAAGTAGATCAGATAGAAACTGTGATGCCGGAAGATACAGAGATTTTAAATGTAGAAGAAGGGAAGGATTATGTAACGCTGGTTACCTGTACGCCATATGGTGTAAATACGCAGCGTTTATTGGTGCGCGGACACAGAGTGCCTTATGTAGAGGAACAGGAGAAGGAGCAGGAAAGACAGGCAAAGAAAAGCATTCATACGAATTATCTGGCATGGATTTTTATTGGAATAATAGCTGCTATAGGCTCCATTGTAATATGCAGAAGTATCATCTGGATGATAAAGAAAAAAAGCAGCCATGGAACAAAAGGGAGAAAGCACAGGAATAAAATAGTTTGTAAAATACTATTCATAATGATATGTTTTGCTGGTCTGCAGCCAGAGAGTGTACGGGCAGAGGAGGATATTCCGGTATCGGAACCATGTTCTATTACTTTTGAAATTCCCAATGCATACCGTGCAACTTTAAAAGAGCAGAAGCTGGAGCTTAGGCTATATCGCATTGCAGATATTACAGAGACAGGGGAATACCGTGATTTAGAAAAATATTCCGGGTTAAATATACAGGAGTTATCCGTGGAATCATCCGCCCGTGAATATAAGAAAAAAGCAGAAGATGTGGCGGCATCTCTTGGGGTTACCGAATGGGATGAGAGTGCAAAGACAGAACCGGATGCAGAGATTGAACTGACAGATAATACAGGAAGCAAGGATGGAATGGAAGCCGGAGTATATTTAGTTTGCATGAAACCGCTTTATTTATCCGATGAAGTCTATCAGGCAGATCCGTATCTGATTACACTGCCTGGTTTTATGGAGAATATCGAAAAAACAGGTGATGGAAAGTATGTCTGGATGAAGGATGCGGTAGTGGATTTAAAGCTGGCAAGGAAGGCAGTTTCAAGACCTCAGGAACCGCAGGAAGAAAGGGAGGAACCTGTGACTCCACTGGAAACAGAGGAGATTAAGACAGGCGATGAGACGGAATGGCAGCAGACTTTCGTATTACTGGCAGCTTCTGGAAGCATATTGGCTGTATTGTTGTTTTTAGGAAAAGTTTCATTGAGGAGAAAACGGGATGAGAAAAGAACTTCTGGACGAATTGATGATAATATCGGAGGAAGAAAAGAAGTATAAATCAGGACAAAGTACGGTGGAACAAAGTCTGTATGCGAAAGATAACCTGACAGAGATTGACAGAAAAAGATTACTGCAGCGAGGAAAGCTGATTACGGTACGTCCACACAGCCGGTTTGTGGATTTCCCGGAGCATAGGCACAATTATGTGGAAATGATGTATGTGGTACAGGGCAGTATTACACATTATATAGAAGGAAAAGAACTGGTATTGCGTAAAGGAGATGTGCTGATGCTGAATCAGCATGTGTCACATGCAATAAAAAGGGCTGAGTATGAAGATATTGGAATTAATTTTATTGCATTACCGGAATTTTTTGAAGTTCCACTTACGATGCTGCATGAGAAAAATGTACTGGCTGATTTTGTAATTGGTGCAATGCGGCAGAAGAATCCAGTTTCCCATTATCTGCTATTTCGTTTAAAAGAAGATTTACAGGTGGAGAATCTGATGGAAAATATGATAGAATCCATGCTGCATACACATTGTAATGAAGATATTGCCAATCAGTATACCATGGGGCTTGTATTTTTATATCTGTTGAATCATCTGGAAAATTTGAGCCATAACTCATCCCTTGATTATAAGGAAACTGTTGTACAGGCGGTGATGGAATATATTAACAGTGATTGCCAGAATGCAAATCTGACTAAGATTGCGGAAGATACCCATCAGTCGATGACAGTATTGAGTAAATTGATGAAGCAGAAAACAGGATATACATTTCAGGAACTATTGCAGAGAAAACGGTTTCAAAAGGCAGTATATCTGTTAGTAGAGACTGAACTTACGGTGGAGGACATTGCACTGGAAGTTGGTTATGAAAACCAGAGCTATTTCTATCGGCAGTTTCAGAAACGCTATGGAATGACACCAAAAAAATATCGTGATTTACATAAGAAAGACGTGCATATAAGAATTTAAAACAAGGAAAATAAGGACAGTTTTTTGGTCTAATGAGAGGCTAACAAACTGTCCTTATTTTTGTTAGATTTAGATTAACGAACAGGAAGAAGGAGTGTGAAAATGAATACAAAATATTATCTTGCAGTGGACATTGGTGCATCCAGTGGCAGACACATGCTGGCACACTTAGAGGATGGAAAAATAGTTTTAGAAGAAATCTACCGCTTTTCTAATGAAATGATTGATCGGAAAGGTTATAAAGTGTGGAATGTCAGAAGACTGTTTCAGGAAATTCTTTCAGGAATGAAAAAGTGTGCGGAACTTGGAAAAATTCCATATAGCATGGGAATTGATACCTGGGCAGTGGATTATGTGCTTTTAGATGAAAATGACAGAAGAATTGGTGAAACAGTTGCTTACCGGGATAAGCGGACCTATGGAATGGATGAAGAGGTATACAGATTAATAACGGAAGAACAGTTATATTTGAGAACAGGAATCCAAAAACAGATTTTTAATACAATTTACCAGCTGATGGCATTAAAAAAGACAGAACCAGGCCAGTTAGAACGTGCAGAAACTTTTTTGATGGTTCCGGATTATTTTAATTTCCTGTTAACAGGCAGGAAAGTGCAGGAGTATACGAATGCAACTACAACACAGCTGGTAAATCCGGCAACAAAAGACTGGGATGATGAACTGATTGAAAAGCTTGGAATAAAGCGGAATATCTTTCAAGAGATAAAAATGGCAGGCTGTGAAGTCGGAGCACTTGAACAGGAGATTCAAAAACAGGTGGGATTTAACTGCAAGGTGATTCTGCCACCGACACATGATACAGCATCAGCAGTTGTAGCAGTGCCGTCCCGGAAAGAAGAGACCTTATATATCAGTTCTGGTACATGGTCTTTGATGGGAACAGAACGGCTGCAGGCAGTTTGCAGCAAAGAAAGTATGCTTCACAATTTTACCAACGAAGGCGGTTATGGATATCGTTATCGTTTCTTAAAAAATATCATGGGATTGTGGATGATACAGTCGGTTCGAAAAGAACTTGTTCCGGATATGAGTTTTGCGGAAATCTGTGAACTGGCAGAGAAAGAAAAAATAACCTCGCTGGTAGATGTAAATGATGAAAGATTTTTAGCACCGGAAAGTATGGTAGAGGAAGTAAGAAGTGCTTGCTGGGAGACGCTGCAGCAGGTTCCAAAGACAATCGGAGAAATAGCGGCTGTTATTTATAACAGTCTGGCAAACTGTTATGCCATGGCAGCAAAAGAGATAGAAATAATTACCGGACAGAAATATCAGGAACTCCATATTGTTGGAGGTGGTGCAAATGCAGATTTTCTGAACAAACTGACAGCAAAATATACCGGAAAAACAGTTCTGGCTGGACCGACAGAGGCAACGGCATTGGGAAATATTTCCGTACAGATGATTACAGCAGGAGAATTCGCTGATTTGAAAGAAGCGAGGGAGTGTATTTATCATTCCTTTGAAATTAAATTATATAAAGCATAGAGAAGGAGATTAGAAAGTATGACAAGTTACGAAATGGCAAAAGAAAAATATGCCGCATGGGGAGTAGATACGGAAAAGGCAATGGAGCAGTTAAAAAAGGTTCCGGTTTCCCTCCATTGCTGGCAGCTCGATGATGTAATGGGATTTGATAATGATGGTGCATTGACCGGTGGAATCCAGACAACAGGAAATTATCCGGGAAGAGCGAAGACACCAGAACAGCTTATGGCAGATATGGAAGAAGCAATGAAACTTATGCCGGGTACAGCAAAATTAAATATTCATGCGTCTTATGCTATTTTTGAAGAAGGCGAATTTGCAGACAGAGATGCTTTAGAGCCGAAGCATTTTGCAAAATGGGTTGCTTTTGCAAAAAAACATCATATGGGAATTGACTTTAATCCTACATTTTTCTCACATGAAAAAGTAAAGAATGGATTGACACTTTCCAGTCCCGATGAGGAAATCAGAAAATTCTGGATTGAACATGGAAAGGCATGTATCCGCATTTCGGAGTATTTCGCAAGAGAAACGGGAATGCCTTGCGTTATGAATATATGGACCGGAGATGGTTTTAAGGATGTGCCGGCAGACCGAATGGGACCACGCATGAGATATAAGGATTCCATAGAGCAGATATTATCAGAACCATATGACAAAAATCTCGTAAAACCATGCGTGGAATCGAAAGTCTTTGGCATCGGAGTAGAATCTTATACGGTAGGTTCTGCAGAATTTACGTTAAGCTTTGCTGCAATGCATGAGGGCTGTATGCCGCTTATGGATAATGGACATTATCATCCACAGGAATATGTTTCAGATAAAATACCTGCAATGTTGTGCTTTTATCCAGAATTTGCATTACATATTACAAGAGGAGTGCGCTGGGATTCCGACCATGTTCTTTTGCTGGATGATGAAACAAAGGAAATGGCAAAAGAGATTGTAAGAAATCAGGCACTGGACAGGGTGTATATGGCATTGGATTATTTTGATGCAAGCATTAATCGTGTTTCTGCACTTGCAACAGGATTCCGAAGCTGGCAGAAGGCTCTGCTTATGGCTTTATGTACTCCGAATGAACAGTTGAAGGAATTACAGGATACCAATCAGCTGGGCAGATTAATGGTAATGCAGGAGGCAGTAAAGATGCTTCCAATTGGAGAAGTCTGGGAAGAATATTGCAGACGGGAAGGTGTTACAGATGATGCACATTTCTATGATGCAATCGAAAAATATGAAAAAGAAGTATTGGTAAACCGTAACTAGAGAACATACAAACAATAATAGTTGAGAAAGAAAAATATCAGAAAGATATAATAAGAGGAAAAGAGAGAATGAAGTTTTTAGATGCAGAATTTGTACAGGGATTCATCCGTATGGCAAATGATGGCTGGGAACAGGGATGGCATGAAAGAAATGGCGGTAATTTATCGTATCGTGTAAAACCGGAAGAAGTAGAAATGGTAAAAGAAAATTTTAATAGTAAAGAATGGCAGCCAATCGGAACATCTGTGCCATATCTTGCAGGAGAATATTTTCTGGTAACTGGAAGCGGCAAGTATTTTCGCAATGTGATTTTGAAACCGGAAGATTCCATCTGCATGATAGAACTGGATGAAAAAGGAGAAAATTACCGTATTGTCTGGGGACTGGTAAATGGTGGAAGACCAACTTCTGAATTACCGAGTCATTTGATGAATCTGGAAGTAAAAAAGAAGAAAAATCCAAATTACCGGGTTGTATATCATGCACATACCACCAATATTATTGCCCTGACCTTTGTTCTGCCGCTGGAAGATAAAGTATTTACAAGAGAACTTTGGGAAATGGCAACAGAATGTCCGGTTGTATTCCCAGATGGAATTGGTGTTGTTCCGTGGATGGTGCCGGGTGGCAGAGAAATAGCTGTTGCTACCAGCAAATTGATGGAAAAATATGACTTGGCAATCTGGGCGCATCATGGTACATTTGCGGCAGGAGAAGATTTTGATCTGACATTTGGACTTATGCATACGGCTGAAAAATCAGCAGAGATACTGGTGAAGATGTTATCTATGCAGAGTCAGAAACGTCAGACCATCCAGCCAGATGAATTCCGGCATCTGGCAAAAGATTTTAAAGTAACACTGCCGGAAAAATTTTTATATGAAAAATAGAAAGTAATCGTTTTTGCTGGAAAAGTATTCAAAACACAGGTCTGTTATGGCTTGCACATTCCATCCCAAGATGATAGAATAAAGATGACATTAGAAATTATAATGTTGGGGTGATAAGGAGTAGATAGGGGAAAGAATGGAAAATAAATTCTGTTACCTGAAAGGGCTTGTGGACTGCAGTTCGGGACAGATTCAGGACTGCAATGTAAAGCATGTGTCCAGGTGTCCGCGGGAAGAAGACACGGCTAAGAAGGAGAGCCGTCAGGCGTTCTGCTTCTTAAAAGGACTGGTAGACTGTGCTCCGTGTGATGTGCAGGACTGCAATATTAAGAGAGTGCGTAGATGCCCGAGGGAAAATTAAGAATTGCTGCTGAAAACGGAAAAACTGTTTTCAGCAGTTTTTTACGAAAGAAGAGAACCTATTTGTATGCGAAAACAGGGGGCTATCATGAAACAGACCGAAAGACCAATTGCAGTATTTGATTCAGGTGTAGGTGGAATAAGTGTATTACGTGAACTGGTACGCCTGATGCCAGATGAAAATTATATATTTTTTGGAGATTCTAAAAATGCACCTTATGGTGGAAAAAGCTTAGAAGAGGTGCGGGAACTTACGGAATGCCATGTAAGACATCTTCTGTCGGAAGGAGCAAAAGCAGTAGTGATTGCCTGTAATACAGCAACCAGTGCAGATGTCTCGATTTTGAGAAAAGAATATCCTGATGTACCGGTGGTTGGAATTGAACCTGCATTAAAGCCTGCAGTACAGTTTATGGAGCATCCGCGGGTACTTGTTATGGCAACGTCAATGACAATCCGGGAAGAAAAATTTCAACGGCTTATGGCGCGTTATGAAAAGGAAGCGGAGATTTATCCGCTGGCATGTCCCGGAATTGTGGAATTTGTTGAGCGTGGAGAATTAAACAGTGCAGACTTGAAGGCGTTTTTATACAGACTGTTGAAACCATATTGTGAGGGAACAGTGGATGCAATCGTTTTGGGATGTACCCATTATCCTTTTGTAAAGGATGCAATAGCAGAAGTGATGGGGAATACAGTGGAATTTTTTGATGGAGGAGCCGGTGTGGCACGGGAGACCAGACGGCGGCTTATGGAAAAGGAATTATTGTATACTGGAGACAGAGAAGGCAGGGTAATATTTGAAAACAGCGCGGCAACACTGGAAAAGCTGCGATTGTGCGAAACATTACTTAATTCTAAATAAAATATAAATTAAATGGGAATATTTTTTTAGATTTTTTTAGAATCCTTTTCGAAAACTGACACACTTTAGACACATTTCATGGCTATAATGAATCTATCAAATGAAGGAACGCAAAAATAAAAAAACAGATTTCCTTTCGTTTGAGAAAAAAGTGGCAATAATTTCCTTTTAATAGATGAAACATTTTCATAACTAAACTCCTCGAAAAAACAGTCCGGAAGGGCTGTTTTTTCATGCCAAAAAGAAGGACTGATTTCTAATTGTGAAAAAGTAACAAAAAAATCTGGAAAATATATAAATATTAAGTAACAAAAAAAGAAAAAATATATTGCTATTACCAACAAAAAGAGTTAACATAGTTCCGGGTTTAGGAGAATGTAAAAAGAAAAAACAAGAGAAGAAAGGAAAGAGGTCATATTATGGAATCTTATGAATTTCTGCTTTTTTTAGCAATTATTTTAATTTCAACAAAAGTATTAGGACTTTTCTCACGAAAAGTGCATATGCCGGCAGTAGTAGGAGCACTGGCAGCCGGTATTATTTTAGGACCATCTGTATTAAAACTTATCACACTGGATGGAACCAACGGAGTATACCTTGAAATTACAGCTGAAATCGGAGTTATTTTTCTGATGTTCTCCGCAGGACTGGAGACTGATCTGAAAGAAATCAAGGCAAATGCATTGGCATCCTTTATCGTTGCTTTAATCGGAGTTATTGTTCCTCTGATTGGTGGATTTTTAGGGTATGCATTGTATTTCCATACAGATTTTGCAGATTATCAGGAGGTATTGAAATCTGTCTTTATCGGAGTTGTGCTGACAGCAACATCTGTGAGTATTACAGTAGAAACATTGCGTGAACTGGGACGTTTAAAGGGAAGAGTCGGAACAACCATTCTTGGCGCAGCCGTTATTGACGATATTCTTGGAATTATTGTACTTACCATTGTAACAAGCTTAAAGGATACCAGCGTAAATCCGGTTACTGTTATGGTTAAGATAGTCCTTTACTTTATTGTAATCGGAATCTTATTCTTCCTGGTATCAAAATGCAAACCATTAATTGAAAGCGAAGGTCAGAAAAGACGTGTTACTGTATTTGCACTGGCATTCTGCTTCCTGTTATCCTATGTATCGGAAAAATTCTTCGGCATTGCAGATATTACAGGGGCATATTTTGCAGGACTGATGCTTTGCAGCATGAAGAATGGTGAATATGTAAAAGACAGAATCAACTTCCCGTCTTACTTATTCTTCTCACCGGTATTCTTCGCAAGTATCGGTATTAAGACATCCTTAGACGGAATGACAGGTTCTATGGTAGGATTTACCATTATCCTTTTAGTTATTGCTTTACTGACCAAGGTGGTTGGATGCGGACTGGGCGCAAAGTTCTGCCGCTATACAAATAAAGAAGCATTACAGATTGGTGTCGGAATGATTTCCCGTGGTGAGGTTGCGTTAATTGTTGCCCAGAAGGGATATCAGTGCGGCATGTTAGACGATAGATTCTTCGCACCAATCGTACTGGTAGTAATCGTGACAACATTGATTACCCCGATTCTGCTGAAGCTGGTAATGCATGATAAACAGTCTGAACAGCCGGCAGCATAAAAGTCAGATAGCGCAGTAAAATAAAATCCTGCAGACCAAAAATAAATGTAAGTTTGTTACATTTGCGTCCGCAGGATTTTCTTGTAATTGCGCATAGCTATTGATTTTATTATTATTTGCAGCTTGCTATTTAGTATTTGCTATTTAGATAAACGTTTGTGTAGTCTGCCAAAGCAGGGATGCTTATCGGGGCTGTTAGTAGTATCTGGAATTTGTTCTTTATCTGGCAACGCTGGTACAGGGATGTACCAGCGAGGTGCATAGGAACAGGGATGTGACTTTGCACCGGTTGCCGGAACAGAGACAACGAAAAAACAAATTCCAGATACTACTTACACCCTGATACCGCATCCCGTCTTGGCAGACTACACAGACGCCATTCAAAAAGATAAATTATAAAATGTAAAGAACTATCGAAAGAAAAGAAAGAGGACAAAACGTGGAACAAAAGAAAACTCTTGGACAATTGTTTGTACCAATCTGCCTGGAAACATTATGTTATATGCTTTCCGGCATGGTGGATACACTGATGCTTTCATCTGTGGGAGATGCAGCAGTCGGTGCTGTTGGAACAGCCAATACCTATATAGGTATTTTTATCATTATGTTTTCTGTTATTTCAGCCGGAATGATTGCGGTTATGACGCAGTATATCGGTGCCGGAAAAGAGGGGATTGCATATCAGGCAAGACAGCTTGGCATGTTATTTAACGCTATTGTAGGAGCAATTCTTGCGGTATTTTTGTTCTTCCAGTCAGGAATGATATTATCAGCGGTTGGTGTGGCAGATTCTCTGATGGAGTATGCAAAAACATATCTTAGGATTGTGGGAGGCGGATGTATTTTAAACGCACTGATTCCGATTTTCTCCAGCTACTTAAGAGCGTTTGGATATACCAGACAGCCTCTTGTGGCAACGGTATCTGCCAACATTTTAAATCTTATCTTAAATGCAGTATTCCTTTTTGGGTTCCACTATGGAGTAGCAGGAGTTGCTGCAGCAACAGTAATTTCAAGGGTATTGAATCTTGGCCTGGTAATCTGCTTCGGACATTATTATATTCATGCGAAGGAGAAGAAGGAGAGGCTTAAGAACCGTGTGGTATTCGGACAGATTGTCAAGATCGGACTGCCTTCTGCCTTGGAAACAGCACTATATAATGTGGCAATGACTTTGATTATCCGTTTCTTAAATCAGATGGATGCCAATGGAATGAACGTAACAGCCCGTTCCTATGCCATGCAGATTACAAATTTTTCTTACTGCGTAGGTGCAGCGTTAGCCCAGGCAAATGCAATTATGGTCGGCTGGCGGATAGGTGCACAGGATTATGAAGCCTGTGATAAAGGAACCAGAAAAGCAGCAGTTGTAGGCGTAATTGTTGCGACGATACTGGAGAGCATCTTTGCATTATCGTCCCACTGGCTGATACGGATGTTTACGGATGACCCACAGATGGTATCTCTGGTTGGAAAGCTGCTGGCAATCGATATTGTCCTTGAAATTGGACGGGTGACTAATCTGGTATACGGAAATGCTTTAAAGACCAGCGGCGATGCAGCATTTACTACAGTAATTGCTGCGATATTCATGTACCTGTGTGCGGTGGGGGGAACTTATTTCTTCGGAATTCATCTTGGATTGCTGGTTTGTGGAGCATATATCGGTATGGCAATGGATGAATGTGTCCGGGCAGTGGGAATGATTTTACGGTGGCGGAGCGGAAAATGGAAACAGAAGGTATTGATAAAAGAAAACGCCTAGTATAAAATAAGAGAAAAATTGAAAGTAAGGAGCGGAAGCATGGCAGATACTGAGATTAATCTGGCACAATTAAAAGAATATAAGACTGGGGAATACCAGTTAATCGATATCAGAAATGAGGATGCCTTCCGCTATGGAAGTATCAGGGGAGCAGTCAATCTGCCGGAGCAGGAGATTCTTTTGAGAAAAGAGGAACTATCGGCAGACAAGCGTCTGATACTATTTTGTGCCAAAGGAATCAACAGTATCGGAGCAGCGGAAAGACTAAGGGAAGAAGGTTTTGATGCAGTCAGCTTAGAGGGCGGCTATGGCGCATATCTGCTGGACAGTTTCCAGAAGAAAACATCAGAGAAAGAGGAACGCTGTCAGGAAATTGAGAAGAGCATCCGCAAGAAATTTCATAAAGCAATCTTTAGTAAATTCGCAAAAGCAATCAATGAATACGAACTGTTGCAGCCGGGAGACAAAGTGGCAGTATGTATTTCCGGTGGTAAAGACTCCATGCTGATGGCAAAGCTCTTTCAGGAATTGCAGCGGCATAATAAATTCCAATTTGAACTGGTATTCTTAGTGATGGATCCGGGATACAGTGAGATGAACCGTAAAGTGATTGAACGGAATGCAGAGCTGATGCAGATTCCGATTACGGTATTTGAAACACAGATTTTTGATGCGGTATATGAGATTGAAAATTCTCCGTGCTATCTGTGTGCGAGAATGCGCCGCGGTTATTTATATAGTAAGGCAAAGGAATTAGGCTGTAATAAGATTGCACTGGGACATCATTATGATGATGTCATTGAGACTATTTTAATGGGAATGCTCTATGGTGCACAGGTACAGACCATGATGCCGAAGCTTCACAGCACGAATTTTGAAGGAATGGAACTGATTCGTCCGATGTATTTAATCCGGGAGGATGATATCAAGCACTGGAGAGATTATAATGATTTGCATTTTATCCAGTGTGCCTGCCATTTTACCGATACCTGTACCACCTGTGACCCGGATGGACGTACCGTATCAAAACGGATGGAAATCAAACAGCTGATTGCCAGATTAAAAGAAGTGAATCCATATGTGGAAAATAATATCTTCCGCAGTGTGGAAAATGTAAATTTAAGTACCATTATCGCTTATAAGAAAGATGGGGTAAAACATTCTTTTTTAGAAACCTATGTGAATGGAGCGGATGAGTAACATGCAAAAAGAACCCAAAAGGAGCATAAAACCATGGGAAAAGAAGTAAAGACTAATGCCATGCGGATTTTAGACCGGCATAAAGTGGCATATGAAATCTTAAATTATGAATGTGATGAATTTATTGACGGACTGCATACGGCAGAGCTTACCGGAGCACCGGTGGAGCAGACGTATAAGACACTGGTCATGCAGGGAAAAAGCAAGGCATATTATGTCTTTGTGGTACAGATTGCAGAAGAGGTGGATTTAAAGGCGGCAGCAAGAGCGGCCGGCGAGAAATCCGTAGAAATGATTCATGTAAAAGATATTACAAAGATTACCGGTTATGTAAGAGGCGGCTGCAGCCCCCTTGGAATGAAGAAACAGTTCCCGACCATTTTGGATAAAAGCATGGAACAGTTTGATAAAATCTATATCAGTGGCGGAAGAATCGGCACATCCATGGCATTATCTCCGGCAGACTTAGTGGCAGTAACCGGAGCAGCCTATGCAGATATTACTGCAAAATAAATGAAAGAAATGAAATAAAAAAATAAGTGGAAGGAGCGTATTTATTATGAGGGAAACATTAAAGAGAATCAAAGCAGATGTTATATTATCCGCCATTCTTTGTGTGGCACTGGGAGTTATTCTTATGATATGGCCTGCACAGGTAACAAAGGTACTTTGCTATATTTTAGCAGCTATTTTATGCGTGATGGGAATCGGACATATTATTTCTTATATGAGAAATAAACTCGAAAGCAGGCTGGGACTGGCAACCGGAATTGCACTGGTTATTTTGGGGGTATGGATTCTGGTACAGCCATTGAACTTTGCAAAGATATTCCCAGTAGTAATCGGAGTCGTATTGCTGATGCATGGTCTGGAAGACTTACGGATGACCATCGAAGCAAAGCAGAATGGTGACACAGCATGGGGAATCCTGCTTTTGATTACAATTCTTAATTTTGCATTCGGAATATTATTAATCTGGAAAGCCATCGAGATGGTACAGATTGCTATGGTAATTGTAGGAATTGCACTGATTTATGACGGGCTGAGTGATTTGTTTGTAGTATATCGTGTGGCAGGTGCTGTCAAAGCGGCAAAACAGGCGGAAGAGGCCATTGATGTGGAAGCGGTAGAAGAAGATTCGGAAGAAAATGAATAATTTAGAAGCATAATCAGGAGGCGTATTATCAATGCGGCAGATGGAGTTTAAAATGGAGAGAACCGGGTTACTGGAAGTAGGAGATGTGTTACCGGTGACAGAGAGTAAGCTGCCGACTTCCTATTACTATACACTTGGAAATGCATTTGCAATGTCAGCAAATTATACCTTCCGGGAACGCCTGAAGTCTACCGAAGGGACGGTAGTGGCCGTAAAGGAAACACCGAAGGGCTTTTTTGTGACGGTAGAATTTGATGAGTAAAAAAGTTGTAATCGCAGATAAAATGTTATAGAATAGGCGTGTGGGGTAACAAAAGACAAAGAGGAGCAATTTAGATGCGTTATCTACCAATAAAAAAGGTGGAGGCCGGAATGGTACTGGCTCAGGACATATTAGACGGTCAGGGAGTCATGCTTTTAGGCAGACATCAGATTTTAAATCAGGAGCAGATAGAGAATCTGGATAAGATGGGTTATCCGGGTCTTTATATTGATGATAAGTTTTCCGAAGAAATAGAGATTGCCGAAGTAATTAAGCCGTCTATTCACTCAAAGAGCCTGGAAATAGTACATCGTCTGTTTATTGACCGTATGGAAGAGGAAGATGTCAGCGAACAGGAATGGCAGATTCGGGAAGCTGTCATGCAGGTGGTGGACAGTCTTCTGGAAAATGAAGAAGTAATGTATAACATGATGAGTCTTAAGAATTATGATGATTATACTTATTTTCATTCTGTAAATGTGGGAATTTTATCCGCAGTAATCGGAGCACATTATGGAATGAATGAGTATGAGCTCCGCATTCTTACTACGGCTGCATTACTTCACGATATCGGAAAGAAATTCTTAGAGATAGATATATTAAATGCACGTCGTGCACTGACCGAGGATGAAAGAAGAATCGTATTACAGCATCCGAAGTTAGGATATGAGTTCCTGAGGGATAATTTTGATTTCGCACCGGAAGTATATCTTGGTGTATTAGAACATCATGAATGCTATAATGGCGAAGGTTATCCGATGCGCAAATCCGGTGATGAAATCAGTATTTATGGAAGAATTATCAAGCTGGCAGATGTGTATGATGCCATGATTTCAAAACGGCCATACCGTGATCCGATGCCGCCGGCAGATGTCATTGAATATATAATGGCAATGAACGGTTCGGAGTTTGATCCGAAGCTGGTGGAAGTATTTTTACGCTGGGTGGCTGTCTATCCGGCAGGCTGTGAAGTGGAACTTTCTGATGGCAGAATGGCAGTAGTAAAGCATAATTATCAGGGATTTGTGCTTCGCCCCATTGTAAAAGTCTGTGATACAGGAGAAATCATAGACCTTAAGAATGATAAGGAAGCAAGAAGTATCACCATAGTGCGACTGGTCGTTTAGACGGCTGTTTGATAGGAAGATGAGAGGAAGTTATGACGAATCAGGGAAGGAACGCAATCGATACACTGCTTGCGGAGAGCCTAAAAGAGCTGACAATCAAGCAACCTATAGAAAAGATTACAATCAAGGAGATAACTGATAAAGCGGGAGTTATCCGTCCGACCTTTTATAATCATTTTCAGGATAAGTATGAACTGTTAGAGTGGATTATCCGGACTGAATTATTAGAGCCGGTAAAGCCGTTGATTCAGAATGGAATGATTGATCAGGCGTTAATTATTATATTTGCTGGTATTGAAAAAGAAAAAGATTTCTATACCAAAGCAAGCCGCCTAGAGGGACAGAATTCTTTTGAAGATATTGTAAAGGAATGTATTACGGGAACATTGATAGAAGTATTGGAAGAGAAGAATCTGGATAAGAAGATTCCATCGCCATGGCTTACAAAAGAGCGGATTGCCCGGTATCATGCCCAGTCCTTATGTTTTCTGGTAATTACCTGGATAAAAAGTGGAATGTCTATGCCGGCAAAAGAGATGTCGGATATTTATAATTATATGATTCGCAATTCTATCGCAGATATTACAGGCGATAATTAATATACAAATTGGCAGATATGTATAGCAACTGTTACAGATTCAACAATTTGTATATTGGATTGATACAGCCAAAAAAGATTGCATATGTTCGGATGCAGTCTTTTTTTTTATACTCTTACCTAGAAAAACATGAAAAAGAAAGAGATGGTAAAGAGATGATTAAATTTGGAAAGGGCGTCGTAAAGCACAGAGTCCTGATACTTATTATCAGTTTTGCTTTACTGATTCCAGCAGCATTTGGTTACTTTAACACAAGGGTTAACTATGATATCCTTTCCTATCTGCCAGATGAATTAGAGTCCATGAAAGGACAGGATATTCTGGTAGATGAGTTCGGTACAGGAGCATTTTCCCTATGTGTCATTGAAGGTATGGAAGATAAAGATATCTCCACCCTTCGGGAACAGATTGCAGATGTAGACCATGTTAAATCTGTTATATGGTATGATTCACTGGCAGACTTATCCGTACCAATGGACGTATTGCCGGATGAAATTTATGACATATTCAACAATGATGAATCGGACAGCACGCTGATGGCGGTTTTGTTTGATACTTCCATGTCAGCAGATGAGACAATGGATGCCATTGAAGAGATTCGTGGAATCACAACAAAACAGTGTTACTTAAGTGGTATGTCAGCAGTTGTAACAGACATTAAGGATCTGACCAACAAAGAGGTTCCGTTTTATGTATTGATTGCAGTATTGTTATCTGTTCTGGTACTTTCCCTGACAATGGATTCCGCAATCATTCCGTTGTTCTTCTTATTAAGTATCGGAATGGCAATCGTATATAATCTGGGAAGTAACGTAATAAAAGGGGAAATTTCCTATGTAACGCAGGCGTTGGCGGCAGTCTTACAGCTTGGTGTTACCATGGACTACTCCATTTTTCTGTGGCACAGTTATCAGGAGAATCAGGAACGGTTTCCGGGAGATAAGAATCGTGCCATGGCACATGCAATTTCAAATACCATTACTTCTGTAGTCGGAAGTTCCATTACTACAGTAGCCGGATTTATTGCATTATGCTTCATGAGCTTTACCTTGGGACTTGACCTTGGTGTGGTAATGGCTAAGGGTGTTATCTTCGGTGTAATCGCCTGCGTAACCATTCTTCCATCCCTGATTCTGGTGTTTGACAAGGCAATTGAGAAAACGAAGCATCGTGTTATCTTACCGGACCTTGGAAATATTGCAAACTGGATTACCAGCCATCATTACATATTCATTATTTTATTCCTGGTAATCTTAGGGCCTGCAATCTGGGGTTATAACAATACGAACGTATATTATGATCTGGCTGGTACATTGCCGGATTCACTGGAAAGTATTGCAGCAAATAACAAGCTGGAAGAAAATTTTGATATGGGTGCTACCCACATTGTTTTAGTAGACAGCAGCTTAGAGCCAAAGACCATATCGAAGATGATTGATGAAATCGATGATGTGGATGGTGTAAAGGCAACACTTGGTCTGGATGCAATCGTCGGACCGGCAATTCCAAGAGATGTCATCCCGGATTCTATCCGTGGCGAGCTGGAAAATGAAAATTATGAACTGCTGCTGATTACTTCCGAGTATAAAGTAGCATCAGATGAAGTAAATGCACAGTGTGATGCCATCAGCGGCATTATTAAGAACTATGATGAAAATGGCATGTTAATTGGTGAAGCACCATGTACGCAGGATCTGATTACCACGACAGACCATGACTTCAAAGTCGTAAGTGCAGTATCTATCGGAGCAATTTTCGTAATCATCGCAGTTGTATTTAAATCTATATCACTGCCGATTATCCTGGTAGCTGCAATTTACTTTGCAATCTTTATCAACATGGGTATTCCGGCATACACCGGTACACAGCTTCCGTTTATCGCATCCATCGTAATCGGAACCATTCAGCTGGGTGCAACGGTTGACTATGCAATCCTGATGACCAATAAATATAAAAAAGCAAGATATAAGGGAGCCGAGAAGAAGGAAGCAATTACAAGTGCCTTGCAGAGCTCCATCCAGTCCATTATCGTATCCGCATTAAGTTTCTTCGCAGCAACCTTTGGTGTAGGACTTTATTCTGATATCGATATGATTAGTTCCTTATGTACATTGATGGCAAGAGGTGCACTGATTAGTATGTTGGTTGTAATCTTTGTACTACCTTCATTGTTTATGATATTTGATAAAGTAATCTGCGTAACCAGTGCTGGTTTCCGCAACAAGAACAAAACGGTATAGATTAAGAAGGAGGACATAACAATGAAATTTTCAGAATTAAAGAATAAATTCAAAAATAAATATGCGATTCGTGTAATCGCAGGTGTGCTGATGGTGGCAATGCTTGGAACCAGTTATGGCGTATGGCAGGTAAATGCAGCAAAGCCATCTACCGAAAGCGTATCAGAGGAGACTACTGAGAAAGAAGCTTCTACGGAGGATACAGATGCAGAAAATGCAGACGCAGAAGAAACCAAATCGGAATTAAAAGACCAGCTGGGAAATCTTCTGAATTCCGATAAGGAAACAGAAGAAACCGGAAAAGATGAAACAGTATATATGATTGCAGATGCAGATGGTACCGTAAATAAAACCATCGTAAGTGACTGGTTAAAGAATAAAGAGAATGCAGATACTTTGGAGGACGCATCTGATTTAAAGGATATCAAGAATGTAAAAGGCGATGAGACCTTCAAACAGGATGGAGATAAAGTAACCTGGGATGCACAGGGAAATGATATCTTCTATCAGGGTACTACGGATAAAGAAGCTCCGATTACCCAGAAAATTACTTACTATCTGGATGGAAAAGAAATTGCTCCAAAGGATTTAGCCGGAAAGAGCGGAAAAGTTACCATGCGTTTTGAATTTACCAATAATGAGAAGACAACAAAGACTATCGATGGCAAATCCACAGATGTCTATGTTCCGTTCTCTGTTGTAACCGGAATGGTATTAAATGATAACTTCACGAATGTAGAAGTTACCAATGGAAAAGTAATTTCTGATGGAAAAAACAATATTGTGGTAGGAATCACAATGCCAGGTTTAAAAGAAAGCCTTGGTATTGATGATGCTGACCTTGGTGATGATGTCCAGTTCCCGGATTATGTAGAAGTAACTGCAGATGTAGAAGATTTCTCACTGGACATGACAGTATCCATGGCATCCAGCAACCTTCTTTCTGAAATGAATGTAAATGGAGATATTGACTTATCTGTATTATCCGATACAATAGATGAGATGACTGATGCATCTGACCAGTTGGTAGATGGCAGCAGCGAGTTATCCGACGGACTGAAAACATTACAGAGCAGTCTTGGAGAATTTAAAGCTGGTGTTGGAACAGCACAGTCTGGTGTGAAAGATTATACTTCTGGTGCATCTGCAGTAGCAGATGGTGCAAATACCTTAAACTCCGGCATTGCAAAGCTTGCAGAAAGTGCTCCGGCACTGACAAGTGGTGTATCTGCATTAAAGACTGGTGTGCAGCAGGCAGGAGCCGGTGCAACACAGATTAATGGTGGAGTTGCCCAGCTGGTAGATGGAATCGGAACCTTGAAATCTACTGTAAATGGCAGTCTTGCAGGAATGGATGCTTATGCATCTTCAGCAGATGCACAGGCAGCATTTACTTCCGCATTGACTGATTATACCAGTGCAGCAGTAAATTATCTTGCAGTATTACAGCAGTTACAGACCCCGGGAAGTACATTAAACGGTGCCTATTCACAGGTAGTAGCAGCAACCGGTGGCGGATTACAGGCGGTTAATGCAGATGCTAATATTTATATGCTGGATGATACAACCAATGCAACACTTTTAGCAGTAACTACCCAGGCAGGCAGTGCGGTTGATTTCAATAGCTTAAGCACAGCTTATGCAGCCCAGTTACAGAATATTTCAGCAGTTGCAACCAAGCTTGGAACTACAGGTGGTGCACAGGCACTGGCTCAGGTACAGGCAGGACTTGCACAGTTTGATGATACACAGCTTGCAACCTTAAAGACTGGAGCAGCATCCTTAGATGCAGGCCTGAATGGTGACGATGGAATTGTAGCAGGTGTTAATACATTAGACAGCTCTGTAAATGGCGCACTTTCACAGGGAATTACAGATTTGACCAATGGTGCAAAACAGCTGGCAGACGGAGCAAATACCTTAGTTGCAAATAATGACAAACTGAATGCAGGAATGACTTCTTTGAAGAGTGCAACAGACCTTCTGATAAATGGTGTAGACCAGTTAGAGGATGGCTCTGAGACACTGGCAGATGGAATGGCACAGTTTGATGAGCAGGCAATTGAGAAACTTGCGGATGCTTACAACGGAGATTTGAAAGAGCTCTTGGATAAAGTAGATGCAGTGCTGGATGCCGGAAATGAATATAACACATTTACCAGAACAGCAGATGGTGTCAAAGGAAATGTAAAATTTATTTGGGAAACTGCTTCCATTAAGGCAGAGGATTAAGTATAATAATTTTAAGAGAAAGGAGGACGGAAGATGAACTGGATAGAAACATTAATAATTGTATGCGGACTTTCCATGGATGTATTTGCTTCAGTAGAATGTCAGGGAGCAATGTTAGCTAAGATTCGTACCAAACAGCTTGTGCTGGTGACATTACTGGTATCCGTATGGCAGGTAATTGTTTTATATCTTGGAAATCTTGGAGCCGACCTCCTGTGTAAATATGATATTAAAGAATCACAGGTTATATTAGGTGAAGTGATTTCAGTGGCAGTATTCCTGTGTCTGGGAATCCGGCTTTTGATTAAAGCCTGGAAGAATGACCGGATTGATGAACGCCGGGAAGAGAATCTTGGCGTACATAAATTCGTACGGATTTGTGCTGTAACATCATTTTATACATTCCTGACCGGTGCAGCATTTGGCTTTCTGGGAACAAGCCTACTGTCATTAATACTGGTTGGAATCATACTAACTGTTGTCTGTGTAGTCGGTGGTGCTTATGTTGGATATCATTTCGGCTATGAACAGAAGACAAAGGTATATCTGATTGGAGGAATTCTTCTTCTGATTGGCGGAGTAGATGTAATAATAAGGTTTATATTATAAATATAAGGGCGTGAAAATACCGCCGGCAACTGCGTTTGGGAGCGCAGCTGCCGGCGGTATTTGTAGTTTAAAGACGTTTTCGTTCCGAAGTTAAATCATGAGAATAGATGGATTCCCGACGAATAAGGGGACCGGTGTGAATAGCGTGGTTGGGATAGCCAAGATTAGTTAAATGTCTGTCAAAATTTGTAATATTTTCGGAAAGGGAAATGGATTGGTTGTGTAATACCATAGAAACAAGATAATAGGGAGCATGTGAATCATAGGGACCGAAGTCTCCGGATTCATCAATAAAAACGCTTAGAATTTTATTTGTCATAGATTTGTCCTTTGAATGATAGATATGTTGAAATAGTAATGGCGGGGAAATTCCCCGCCGCTCGGTGGACCAGGGTCGCTTGACCAGCCCAATTACTTTTTACTTATATGTTACCATCAGTCTATAAGATAATACATTATCTGTCAATTCTTTTTGAAAATTTTTATATAAATTTTATAGATAGGTGTGCTAAGGCAGAACAGAAAAGATTTTCCCCCTTGTTAAGTAGCAATGCCGGGGGGTATAATAGCCACAGTAGTGCAAATAAACAGACTTTCCGGTATTTGATATCGTAGCTGCATTGTCCATCGACTTCGAATGCATGATAAGGGCTGTTAGGGGCACTTAGAATTTTGCCTGCTTCCAGGCAACGCCGGCACAGGGAAGTGCCGGCGAGGCGCAATTGAACATGGATGTGAATTGGCGCCGGTTGCCGGAGTATACGATAGCTATGTCGAAATTCTTAGTGCCCCTTGCAGGCATTATGTTGCATTTGTAGTCGATGGATAATGCAGCGAGGCTATCAAAACAATGGAAAGGCGTTTTCGAGGAATGCTGGACAAGACAGCTTATAGGCAACCACAAGGAAAGGAGGCAGTGACCACAATGCTGAAACTTCGAATTGGACAACTACATCAGGACATTATTATGCAGCCGGGAGAAAGCATCGCACAGGCACTGCTTCGGAAAGATTATAAGGTTCCTATGGCATGTGGTGGAAACGGCACCTGTGGGAAATGTAAAGTAGAGATAGACGGTGCATGGGTGAATTCCTGTAAACTCTATCCGAAACCGGAAGAAGATATTATAATTTCCGCCTTTGGCTGGGGAGAGGGAAGAGAAGAATTAACCCAGATTGCAGGAGTAGAAAAAATAAATATAACAGAAGGCAGAGCACGGGAGGCAAAAGGACAAACGAGAAAAACTTTCCTTGCAGTAGATATCGGGACTACCACCATAGCTGCAGCGCTGGTAGAGAAGGAAACAGGAGCAGTGCTTGCTACAGCAGGCTGCGGCAACAGCCAGCGTATATTTGGACAGGATGTATTAAGCAGAATTAAGGCATCTGTAGCGGGAACGGGTGAAAAATTAAAGACATTAATCCGGCAGGATATTTTAAACCTGTCAGAAGAGATACAGAAGAAACAGAAAGACATTGTAATTGAGCATATTTATATTGCAGGAAATACCACCATGGAACATCTTTATATGGGAGATTCCTGTGAGGGACTTGGTAAGGCACCATTTACTCCGGTCAGTCTTGCAGAACGAAAGGACAGCCTTTCGAACATACCGGTGACGTTACTGCCTGGAATTTCAGCATTTGTGGGCGCAGATATTGCAGCTGGCATGCTGGCGTGTGGGATGGATGAAGAAGAAAGACCTTCCCTGCTTTTGGATTTGGGAACCAATGGAGAAATGGTGCTGGCATTAGAGGATAAGATGATTGCCACCTCTGCACCGGCAGGACCGGCATTAGAAGGTGGAAATATTTCATGCGGTGTTGCCAGTGTGACCGGAGCAATCAGCAAGGTGCGTGTCATTGGAGAGCGGGCAATTATTGGAACGATTGGAAACACACCGGCAACGGGAATCTGTGGAACCGGCGTGTTAGAGCTGGTGGCAGGACTTTATGAAAATCATATCATAGATGCATCCGGTCAGATGAAGGAAAAATACAGGGAAGAAGGGTTTCCGCTGGCACGGATGAAGGATGGAAAACAGATTACTTTTACCCAGCAGGATATCAGAGAGGTGCAGCTTGCCAAAGCGGCAATTCACAGCGGAATCGAATTACTGTTAGAGCAGGCAGGCATTTCCATGGGAGAGATAAAAAAAGTATATTTGTCAGGAGGCTTTGGGGTATATCTGGATGTGCATATAGCAGCAGGCATTGGACTGCTTCCGGCGGAATTAGAGAAGTGTACAAAAGCAGTCGGAAATACATCTCTGCAGGGCTGTATCGCCTATGGAAGTTCGGAAGAAAACAGGAGCCGCACGGAAGAAATGATAAGAAAATGCGAATCAATCAATCTTGCAGAACAGGCGGACTTTGAGGAACGATATGTTGCCAATATGAATTTCCCAGAATAGAAATAAAAGAGGAAGAAATCATGAAGAAAATATTACTCACGGCAGTAAATGCAAAGTATATTCATTCGAATCTTGCGGTTTACAGCCTGCGGGCATATGCCAGAGAATTAAAAGAAAATATAGTACTGGCAGAATACACCATTAATAACCGGACAGAATATATTTTAAGGGAGATTTATCTGAAAAAGCCGGATGTAATCTGCTTTTCCTGCTATATCTGGAATATTTCCATTATTTTAGAAGTGGCAGAGGAATTTCATAAACTTTGTCCCAAGGTTCCGATCTGGGTGGGAGGTCCGGAGGTTTCCTATGAAGTGGAGGCGTTCTTAAAAGAGCATCCGTTTATTACCGGTGTCATAATCGGCGAAGGGGAGAAAACTTTCTCGGAGCTTTGCAGGTATTATGTGAAGGGAGAAGGCAGTTTGGAGGAGATGAAGGGCATAGCCCTTTTTGATGGAGCTGGAAATGTGCAGATTCATGAGTCGCAGGAAATTCTTGATATGAATACGATTCCCTTCTGCTATGATTTGTCGGAGGATTTTTCCCACCGGATTATCTATTATGAATCCAGCAGGGGCTGTCCGTTCCGTTGCAGCTATTGCCTGTCCTCGGTAGAGAAGATACTTCGGTTCCGGGATGTGGAAATCGTAAAAAGAGAGTTACAGTTTTTCTTAGACCAGAAGGTAAAACAGGTTAAATTTGTTGACCGTACCTTTAATTGTGACAAAAAGCATGCCATGGCAATCTGGCAGTATATTTTAGAACATGATAATGGAATCACGAATTTTCATTTTGAAATTGCAGCGGATTTGCTGACAGATGAGGAAGCAGACTTAATTGCAAAGATGCGTCCGGGTCTGATACAGTTGGAAATCGGGGTTCAGTCCACCCATGATGAAACAATCCGGGAAATCCACCGTCATATGGATTTAAAAGATGTGCACCGGATGATGAAAAAAGTCCAGAAGGCAGGAAACATTCATCAGCATCTGGATTTAATCGCAGGGCTGCCTTTTGAAGATTATGAAACATTTACCCATTCCTTTGATGATATTTATGAATGGAAACCGGAGCAGCTGCAGCTTGGTTTCTTAAAGGTTTTAAAAGGCTCTTATATGTATGAACATGCAAAAGAGTATAAGGCAGTATACCAGGCAAAACCACCTTATGAGGTGCTTCGGACGAAGTGGCTTTCCTACGAAGATATCTGTAACATAAAGCTGGCAGAAGAAATGCTTGAGGTATATTATAACAGCACACAGTTTCCGGTGAGCATCCGGCTGCTAGAGACGATACACGAAAGTGCGTATCATATGTTTGAAAATCTGGGACATTTCTATGAGGAACATGGCTACCTTGCCATGAGCCATACCAGAATGCGGCGAAGCGAGATTCTCTTAGAATATGTAGAAAGCCTTGGGGTGGCTGACATGGAAGTGTTCTATCAGGCGGCAACTTATGATATTTACAGCAGGGAAAATGCCAAGAGCCGTCCGAAATGGGCAAAGGATTATGCGCAGTGGAAAGATGTGACAAGAGCATATTGCCCGAAGGGAAGCCTTGCGCATATCGAATGCTTTGACTATAGCTTCGAAGAAGATACATTTGGCAGAAAATGCGGACCATACTATCTGAAATTTGATTATGAAAACAGAAATCCGCTGACAAATCAGGCGGAAGTTACGATAATTCAGTGGGAGGGAGAGACAAAGTGACAAAAAGAACGGCAGAAATATTAAAAAGATTAGATGAAACCTATGGTACTGAATACATCTGTTATCTGAATCATGAGACACCATGGCAGCTTTTAATTGCAGTAATCTTAAGTGCACAGTGTACGGATGCCAGGGTAAATGTTGTGACAGAAACATTGTTTAAAAAATATGACACCTTGGAAAAATTTGCAAATGCAGATCTGACGGAATTAGAAGAGGACATCCGTTCCACCGGATTTTATCACAATAAGGCGAAGAATATCATATCCTGTGCGAGGACGCTGGTTCAGGAATATCATGGAGAAGTTCCGTCTACATTGGAAGAACTTACTTCCCTTGCAGGAGTTGGACGAAAGACTGCAAATGTCATCCGGGGAAATATTTACCATGACCCAAGTATCGTAGTAGATACCCATGTAAAACGTATTTCCAAACGCCTTGGATTTACAAAAGAGGATGATCCGGTAAAAGTAGAATATGATCTGATGAAAGTATTACCGAAGGATCACTGGATTTTATATAACATCCAGATTATAACATTCGGAAGAAATATCTGTTTTGCAAGAGGACCAAAATGCAGCGAATGTTTCTTACAGGATTTGTGTAAAGCAGAGGATAAGCGGAAATGATACCACAGGATTATACAGTAATTGACCTTGAAATGACGGGGCTTCATCCGAAAAATGATGCCATCCTTGAGGTGGGAGCGGCAAAAATAAGAAATGGCGAAGTGACGGATACCATGGACATTTTTGTGAATCCCGGCAGGAAAATTACGCAGGAGATAACAGAACTTACCGGAATTACCGATGCGATGGTAAAGGAAGGCTTAAGTCCGGCAGCAGCATTTCATAAGACAGCAGAATTTATCGGAGATGATATTCTGGTGGGACACAATATCATATTTGACTATAGCTTCTTAAAGCAGCAGGCAGTCAATGAGAAAGTGCCGTTTGAAAAAAAAGCAGTAGATACGTTGAAAGCAGCACGCAAATGTATGCTACGTCCGGGAAAAAAGTCTTTGGAATGTCTCTGCGATTACCTTGATATCGAGCGGGAGCGGGAGCACCGGGCAATCTATGATGCACTGGCAACCCATGAACTTTATCAGTATTTACAAAAGACATATGGAGAAACAAATCCGGAAGTATTTGAACCGAAAGATTTGATTTATAAAACAAAACGCCAGACTCCTGCAACGAAAATTCAAAAAATTCACTTGAAGGAACTGGCGGATTATCATAAAATAGAACTTGACATTGTCTGGGAACAACTGACCAGAAGCGAAGCATCGCGTCTTATGGATAAGTTGATTTCACAGTATGGAAGATGTCCGAAAGATTAGGAAAGTTTTCCTTTGATACGTTTTCTGGAGCCTTCCGGCAGTGTGGCAAGCTTCTGATATACTTCGGTCAGTGAACTGCAGTCGTTTGTTTCTTTTAAAAGAGGAACTAACAACGTATAATTATCTGTAATATCGCTTCCGCAGCGGATGCCAAAGAGCAGAATATCGATGGCGGCTTTGGCTTCAGACTGGTCGCAGAGCAGTTTGCCAAGTTTTGCAATGGTACAGATTAAAGTATTATAATTTTCATCAAACTCGGTCAGAGCTGCAAGGCTGGCAGCACCGTAAGCTAATTTTAAATCGGTATTGGTTTTGCCATTCAGATTAACGATTTTTTTGGCAGACAGCTGACGAAGTGTTTCATAAAGGGTGAGGACATCTTCAGATGCCTGTGCCGGGGGAGTCAGCAGTTCTTCCGGAATAGTAATATAAGGAAGGTTGTCAAGACTGCGGCGGCGGGTGGCGTTGGCTTTATTTTCACGGGCCCAGAACTGCTCGGTAATTTCCTGTTCCTGTTTGGTAATCTGACGCTTTCTGGAGTTTAGAAAAACAACAAAAATGATAAAGCATATGAGTATGATAGGAAACATAGTTTGCTCCTTTCGAAAGTATAGTAGTATAAAAATAAATATGAGGTGAATGAAATGATTAATTTTAAAAATTCAAAAGGGAAAAAATATTTCGCAGGATTTATCGCAATTATTCTCGTTGCAGCAATGGTATTATCCCTTTGCATCACTATTTTTTCATAGAATTTTTTATGCATTCATCATGTCATAATATACAGAAATCGCGTATTTCTGTCAAATATATTAGTAGTTATGACGCTTGAAAATGCAAAGTTATATGATAAAATGAGTGTTAGCAAAACTTTCACAGTGTAATCTGGTGAATAAAAAGCTTTAAAATGTCTTGAGGGTTTAAGAGATTGAGAGGAAGAATATGAAAAAAATAAAATTAGTGCTTCCGATTCTGGGACTGGTACTCGCAGTAACAGCGGGTGTATCAGCAACCGCAATTGTGAAAGCGGATGAAAATGCAGAAGTGATTCCACAGAACGTATATATCGGGGATGTGTCTGTAGGCGGAATGAGTGAATCAGATGCAGAGGCAGCTGTAGAAGCAGCAGTATCTGCTTATGAGGATGCGACCTTTGAACTGTCCGCTGCAGAAAACAGTGTAAAGGCAAGCCCTTCTGATCTGGGATTGAGCTGGAGCAATAAGGATATCGTAAAAGAAGCAATGAATTATACCCGTACGGGAAATCTTCTGGAGCGTTACAAAGCGAAGAAAGATCTGGAAAAGGAAAATAAAGTATTTGATATTATATATACCGTAGATACAGACACCACAAAAAGTTTTCTGGAAAATCACGCCAAAGAGCTGAACCAGGAAGCGGTCAACAATGGCCTTACACGTGAGGATGGTGAATTTAAAATCATCGATGGCCAGGAAGGTATCGAAGTAGATGAGGATGCTTCTGTAGAAAGTTTACAGAAATATTTTACCGAAGAATGGAAGGGCGGAGATGCAGCCATCAGTCTGGTAGCAAATGTGGTAGAGCCGGAAGGAACTGCAGAAGAACTTTCCAAGGTAAAGGATTTACTGGGCTCTTTCTCTACCGACTTCAGTGATTCTTCTGCCGGTCGTGTGGCAAATGTAAAAAATGCGGTAAGTAAAATCGATGGAACCGTACTTTACCCGGGAGAGGAATTTTCTGTGTATGAAGCTATTGCACCACTGGACGCTTCCGGTGGATATGAACTGGCAGGTGCATATGAGAATGGTACAACCGTAGAATCTTATGGTGGTGGGGTATGTCAGGTTTCCACAACGCTTTATAATGCGGTTATCCGTGCAGAACTGGATATTACCGAGCGTTATGCACATTCCATGCTGGTAACATATGTACAGCCATCTATGGATGCAGCGATTGCCAGCAATTTAAAGGATTTGAAATTTAAGAATAATCAGGAGGCTCCGATTTATATTGAAGGATACTGCAGCGGCGGTATTGTATATTTCAATGTATTTGGTCAGGAGACAAGACCGGCTGACCGTCAGGTAAGCTTTGTCAGTGAAACGGTCAGTGAAGAAGAGCCGACTATTCAGGTGCAGACTACCGAAGACCCGATTGGAACTGTAACCGTTCAGAAAGCACACATCGGTAAATCGGCAAAACTCTGGAAGATTGTTACTGTAGATGGCGTAGAAGAAAGCAGAGAGGTATTTAATACCAGTAAATATAAAGCAACACCTAGAATTATTTCTGTTGGTATGGGCTCTGATAATGAAGAGGCAATTGGAGCAATGAATGCAGCGATTGCAACGCAGGATGAAGCAGTTATCCGTTCTGCAGCAGCAACCTGGTGCTCAGATGCGGTAGCAGCAAGAGCGGCAGAAGCTGCAGCGCAGCAGCAGCAACAGGCGGCTTCCGGTGGAGTAGAGCCACCGGCTGATGCACCTGCCGCACCAACAACACCAACAACACCGACTACACCAACAACACCAACAACACCGACGACACCGACGACACCGGATACAGGAACCGGAGATGGAGCTGCAACCACCCAGTAAAACGGTGAAAGATGATGCAGGCATGCGATTTTTATCGCCACCCGCGTAAATAAGAAGCAAGAAAGGCTGCCTCGGCTATGAGACAGCCTTATGCTGTAAAAATGGGAAGAAGAATCTATGAAGATAGGAAAAGTGCCGGAAAGCGTATTAAAACGCTCCGTAATCAGACAATTGCATACGAAGAGAAAGGAAGTTGTGTTAGGTGCAGGCGTGGGAGAAGACTGTGCTGCCCTTACCCTTGCCCCGGATGAGATGTTTGTAATGTCTACGGATCCGATTACAGGAACAATCCATGAAATCGGAAAGCTGGCAATTCTCATTACTACTAATGACCTGGCAAGTGCCGGAGCAGAACCAATTGGAGTTATGTTAACCATATTGCTGCCGGAGCACACGGAAGAAAGCCTTTTGAAACAACTGATGCAGGAGCTGGAAGAGGCTGCCGCGGCGGTGTCCGTTCAGATTATGGGCGGACATACCGAGATTACCAGGGTGGTAAATCAGCCACTGGTTACTGTATGCGGTGTAGGGAAGGTAAAGAAGAACGGACTCATTTCTACCGGAGGAGCAAAACCGGGCATGGACATCATTGCCACTAAGTGGATTGGCTTAGAGGGAACAGCTATTATTGCCCATGAAAAGGAAGAAGAACTCTGTACTCATTTTTCCAGGCATTTTGTAGAACAGGCACAGGCTCTTGACCGGTATTTATCTGTAATGCCGGAGGCCGCCACCGCCGTGAAGTCTGGCGTGGGAGCAATGCATGATGTAACAGAGGGCGGTATATTCGGAGCACTCTGGGAGATGGCAGAAGCATCCGGCGTCGGACTGGAAATCGACTTAAAGAAGATTCCGCTTCGGCAGGAGACAGTAGAAGTCTGTGAGTTTTTCCATATCAATCCCTATGAACTGATCTCCAGCGGCTGTATGCTGATGGCAGCAGCTGATGGAAATGAGCTGATCAGAAGATTAAAGGAAAATGGTATTGAAGCAACGGTAATCGGAAAAGCAACTGCGGGAAATGACCGCGTGCTTATGAATGAGGACGAACGCAGATTTTTAGAACCACCGAAGACGGATGAATTATATAAAGTAATTCAGTAGTAAATCAGAAATCAATTGGAGGAATTGAAGCATGAGAGAGAAGATTTTAACCTTTATAGAGAAGAACAGCAGAATCGATTTAAAAGAGCTGGCTGTTGTATTAGGCGTAGAAGAAGCAGCCGTTATGAATGAATTAGAAGCAATGGAGAAAGAAAATATCATCTGTGGCTATCATACCTTGATTAACTGGGATAAAGCCGGCGTAGAAAAAGTATCCGCATTAATTGAAGTACGGGTTACTCCGCAGCGTGGTATGGGATTTGATAAAGTAGCAGAGCGTATTTATAATTATCCGGAAGTAAATTCTGTATATCTGATTTCAGGAAGCTTTGACCTTTTGGTGACCATCGAGGGAAAGAGCCTGCGTGAAGTATCCCAGTTCGTATCTGAGAAGCTTTCTGCACTGGATTCTGTATTAAGCACACAGACCAACTTTATCTTAAAGAAATACAAAGACCACGGAACCATTATGGCAGCAAAATCAAAAGATGAAAGGATACAGATGATACCATGAGAAATCCATTATCAAAAACAATCGTAACGATACAGCCATCTGGAATCCGGAAATTTTTTGATATTGTAAATGAGATGGAAGATGCTATTTCCTTAGGAGTAGGCGAGCCGGATTTTGATACTCCATGGCATATCCGGGATGAGGGAATTTATTCCTTAGAGAAGGGACGTACCTTCTATACTTCCAATGCCGGATTAAAAGAATTAAAAATAGAAATTGCAAAATACTTATTCCGTAATTATGACTTGCAGTATGATTATCAGCATGAAATCGTAGTAACCGTGGGCGGAAGCGAGGCAATTGATATTGCCATGCGTGCCATGCTTGACCCGGGCGATGAAGTATTAATCCCGATGCCAAGTTATGTATCATATCTGCCATGTGCCGTGCTTGCCAATGGTGTGCCGGTGCCGATTAATCTTAAGGCAGAAAACGATTTCCGTCTGACTGCAGAAGAATTAGAAGCGGCAATTACACCAAAGACCAAGCTTCTTGTTATGCCTTTCCCGAATAATCCGACCGGAGCAATCATGGAGAAAAAAGATTTAGAAGCAGTGGCAGAGGTAGTAAAGAAGCATGACCTCTTTGTCATCAGTGACGAGATTTATTCTGCACTGACTTATACCGAGAAGCATATTTCTATTGCATCCCTTCCGGGCATGAAGGAGCGTACCATTGTTATCAATGGATTTTCCAAATCCCATGCGATGACCGGATGGCGTTTGGGCTATGCCTGCGGACCGAGAATCATCTTAGACCAGATGTTAAAGATTCATCAGTATGCAATTATGTGTGCACCGACTACCTCACAGTATGCAGCAGTGGATGCACTCCGGGCAGGAGATGAAGATGTCCAGAGAATGCGGGAAGAATATAATGGCAGAAGAAGATATCTGATGCACCGTTTTGAAGAAATGGGCTTGGAGTGTTTTGAACCATATGGAGCCTTTTACTGTTTTCCATGTATCAAAGAATTTGGCATGACTTCTGAAGAATTTGCCACCAATCTCTTAAAGACAGAGAAGGTAGCGGTTGTTCCGGGAACTGCATTTGGTGACTGCGGAGAAGGATTTATCCGTATTTCCTATGCTTATTCCCTGGATAATCTGAAAGAGGCATTAGACCGTATGGAGCGTTACATAACAGGATTGCGAGGCGGGAACAATGGCGAAGCTTAATATCGTACTTTATGAGCCGGAGATTCCTTATAATACCGGAAATATCGGAAGAACCTGTGTAGCAACCGGAACCAGACTGCATCTGATTGAGCCGCTGGGCTTCCATCTGACAGAGAAAGCAATCAAGCGGGCAGGAATGGATTACTGGGACCAGCTGGATGTGACAAGATATGTCAATTATGAGGATTTCTTAGAGAAGAATCCGGGTGCAAAGATTTATATGGCAACCACCAAGGGGCGCCATGTTTATACAGAAGTAAATTATGAGCCGGACTGTTATATTATGTTTGGAAAGGAAAGTGCGGGTATTCCGGAAGAAATTCTGATACAGCATCCGGATGAGTGTATCCGGATTCCTATGATCGGAGATACCCGTTCCTTAAACTTATCCAATTCAGCAGCAATCGTATTATATGAAGCACTGCGCCAGAACAATTTTGACCATATGCGGCTGGCGGGTGAACTGCACAGATTACATTGGTAGAAAGGTAAATTATGGGCATCATCAAAGCAAAAGATTTGGTACATGAATATATAAGACGTGATGAAGAAGGCAATGTGGAGTCTATCCAGACTGCCCTTGATAAAGTAAGCCTTGATGTAAAAAAAGGTGACTTTATCGCAGTATTAGGACACAACGGTTCCGGAAAATCTACCCTTGCCAAGCATATCAATGCAATTTTAGAGCCCACAGAGGGAAGTCTCTGGGTAGATGGATTTGATACCACAGAAGAGAAGAATATCTGGGATATCAGACAGCGTGCCGGAATGGTATTCCAGAATCCGGACAACCAGATTATTGCAAGCGTGGTTGAAGAGGATGTCGGATTTGGCCCGGAAAATATAGGTGTGCCGACAGATGAAATCTGGCAGCGCGTGGAAGAAAGTTTAAAAGCGGTTGGCATGTTAAAATACAGAGAGCATTCCCCAAATAAATTATCCGGCGGACAGAAGCAGCGTGTGGCAATTGCCGGAGTTATGGCAATGCAGCCGGAGTGTATTGTTCTGGACGAGCCGACAGCTATGTTAGACCCGGTTGGAAGAAAAGAAGTATTAGAGGCTGTCCATGAACTGAACCGGAAAAAAGGTGTTACCATCATTCTGATTACACATTATATGGAAGAAGTAGTTGATGCTGACCATGTTTATGTTATGGATGCAGGAAAAGTTGTGATGCAGGGAACACCGCGCAGCATCTTTTCCCAGGTGGAACGGTTGAAGGAATATCGTCTGGATGTACCGCAGATTACGCTTTTGGCATATGAACTTAAGAAAGCGGGACTGGATATACCGGATGGAATCCTGACCAGAGAAGAACTGACGGAGGCGTTGAAAAAGCTATGTCAATCCTAATAAATGAATTAAATTATGTTTACAGCTCAGGCACTGCCTATGAGATACATGCCTTAAAGGATGTTAATCTGAAAATAGAAGATGGAGAATTTATCGGTATCATCGGACATACCGGTTCCGGTAAATCCACCCTGATTCAACACTTGAACGGACTGGTAAAAGCTACCAGCGGCGGCATTTATTATAATGGACAGGATATTTACGAAGAGGACTTTGATATGAAAGCCCTGCGTAGTAAAGTGGGACTTGTCTTTCAGTATCCGGAGCATCAGCTTTTTGAAACTACTATTTTTGATGATGTATCCTTTGGACCAAAGAACCAGGGACTGACCAAGGAAGAGGCAGGACTTCGGGCATTTGAAGCATTACGGAGCGTAGGACTTCCGGAAGAATTATATTATCAGTCACCATTTGATTTATCCGGTGGACAGAAACGCCGGGTGGCAATCGCAGGAGTGCTTGCTATGCGCCCGGAAGTACTGATTTTAGATGAACCGACAGCGGGACTTGACCCGAAGGGCCGTGATGAAATCTTAGATTTGCTTGCAGCAATGCATAAGGAACGAAAGATAACGATTATCCTTGTTTCCCATAGCATGGAAGATGTAGCAAAATATGTAAGCAGGATTATCGTAATGAATCAGGGACAGGTTATGTTCGATGATGTCCCGAAGGAAGTATTCCGTCATTATAAAGAACTGGAAGCAATCGGACTTGCTGCACCTCAGGTAACTTATCTGATGCATGAGTTAAAAGAGGAAGGCTTTCCGGTGAGTACAGATGCAACTACAGTAGATGAGGCACGGGATGAAATCCTGCGTGTGATAACAAAGAGACAGGATGGAACAGTATGTTAAGAGATATTACATTAGGACAATATTATCCGGCAGATTCAGTCATTCACAAGCTGGATCCGAGGGTAAAATTATTTGGAACGCTGATTTATATTATTTCCCTGTTTGTATTTAAGGGACTACCGGCATTTATACTGGCAGCAATCTTTCTGGTAGTATTAATCAAGCTGTCAAAGGTGCCATTTTCCTATATGGTTAAAGGATTGAAAACCATTGTACTGATTATGTTATTTGCAGCGGTATTTAATTTGTTTTTGACACCGGGAACAAAGCTGGTTTCCTTCTGGATTTTTACCATTACTTATGAGGGATTGAAAAATGCTGTTGTCATGATGGTTCGTCTGATTTTCTTAATTATCGGAACCTCGCTGATGACACTTACCACAACACCAAATGAGTTGACAGATGGTCTGGAAAAAGCGTTATCTCCATTAAAATATATTAAAGTCCCGGTACATGAAATTGCAATGATGATGTCTATTGCATTACGTTTTATCCCTATCTTAATCGAAGAGACAGATAAGATTATGAAGGCGCAGATGGCAAGAGGAGCAGATTTTGAACATGGAAATCTGATTCAGAAAGCGAAGAATATGGTGCCGCTTCTGGTGCCGTTATTTGTATCTGCATTCCGCCGTGCCAATGACCTTGCGATGGCAATGGAAGCCCGCTGTTATCGTGGAGGAGAAGGCAGAACCAAGATGAAACCGCTTCATTATCAGAAACGTGACCGCATGGCATATCTGACTTTACTGGTATATCTTGCAGCGGTTATCGGACTTCGTATCCTCTGGACTAACGTATTGTCCGGTATGGCAGCCGGCATACTTCCGGGAGCATTCCCATTATGAGTATAGAGATAAATCCAGCTGTGAACATAGAGAAAACAGAAGAACAGAAAGCACCATCTGCCCCAAACCGATTGAAACGGGTGAAGCTAATTGTAGCCTATGATGGCACAAATTATCACGGCTGGCAGGTGCAGCCCAACGGAGAGACGATAGAGGGCGTATTAAACCGCACTTTAAGCAGTCTCTTAGGGGAAAAGATTGTTGTGACCGGAGCATCCCGGACGGACGCGGGTGTACATTCCATGGGAAATGTAGCAGTATTTGATACGAAGAGCCGCATTCCGGCAGAAAAGATTTCTTATGCCCTGAACCAGCGGCTTCCGGAGGACATCGTAGTGCAGAAATCAGAGGAAGTACCAGCTGATTTTCATCCGAGACACTGTGACAGCCGGAAAACCTATGAATACCGGATTTTAAACCGGGAGTTTCCGCTTCCGATGTATCGGAATAACACATATTTCTGTTACCGCAAGCTGGATTTAGAGAAGATGCAGCAGGCGGCAGAATATTTAAGGGGAGAACATGATTTTAAAAGCTTCTGTGCTACAGCGGCAGTGGTTGAAACAACGGTTCGTACCATTTATGAGCTGACGGTAAGCAGGCAGGAGGATATCATTACAATCCGTGTTACTGGAAATGGATTCCTTTATAATATGGTCCGGATTATTGCAGGAACCCTGCTTCAGGCAGGCATGGGAATGATAGAGCCGGAAGAGATAAAAACAATTCTTGCGGCAAAGGAAAGAAGTGCTGCAGGACCAACGGCACCGGCACAGGGATTAACGATGATTGGAATCGAATATTTATGATAATAAGATAGATGGTATATGGCGAATGTTGTGGAAAATATTTGTAGAGAATTTACTTGACACACGAGGGGTCGTGTACTATAATATCTAAGTCTGACATAGTACAAGAATGTCAATCCAAAGCCCCGGAGCGACATTTCAACTATAGAAACAATAGTGTGGAACGCAAAGCGGACTGCGTCCGGACATTACGCAGAATGTATATGTTCCTTATAATTTCAAGGAGGTAAACCAATGAAAACTTTTATGGCTAGTCCAGCAACCATTGAGAGAAAATGGTATGTAGTAGACGCTGATGGAAAGACATTAGGACGTTTAGCATCAGAAGTTGCTAAAGTATTAAGAGGAAAGAATAAACCAACATTTACACCACATATCGATACAGGTGATTATGTAATCGTTGTAAATGCAGAGAAGATTAAAGTAACAGGTAAGAAATTAGACCAGAAGATTTATTACCATCATTCCGATTATGTAGGCGGTATGAAAGAGACTACATTAAAGGAAATGTTAGCAAAGCATCCAGAAAGAGTTATTGAGTTCGCTGTTAAGGGAATGCTTCCAAAGGGACCTTTAGGAAGAGAAATGTATACTAAATTATTTGTATACGCAGGACCAGACCACAAGCATGAAGCTCAGAAACCAGAAGCTTTAACATTTTAATAGGAGGTAAAAAACATTGGCTAATACAAAGTATTACGGAACAGGAAGAAGAAAATCCTCTGTTGCCAGAGTATATTTAGTACCAGGAACAGGTAAGATTACAGTAAATAAAAGAGATATCGATGAATATTTCGGATTAGAGACTTTGAAAGTTATCGTTCGTCAGCCATTAACAGTTACTGAGACAGCCGACAAGTTCGACGTATTGGTAAACGTAAAAGGTGGCGGATATACAGGACAGGCTGGAGCAATCCGTCATGGTATTGCAAGAGCATTACTTACCGTTGATGCAGATTACAGACCAGTTCTGAAATCTAACGGATTCTTAACAAGAGACCCACGTATGAAAGAAAGAAAGAAATACGGTCTCAAAGCTGCACGTCGTGCTCCACAGTTCAGCAAACGTTAGTCGTTTCCGAATTATATTCAAAACATTCAAACAATATTCCCGGAAGCTTTGGGCTTCCGGGATTTTTATCTAAGTACCAGGTCGGGTACACATTTTCCAATATATAGAAATAGTCTTATAAATAGCATTATTTTAACAGAAATCAAGATTATATAATTTCAGATTACCGTTACAATTTAATGATAAGCATTATCATAATCAGCATTATCATAATCAGAATATGATTACATTTACAAGCTGCTACTGGCGACTATTGCAGCACAAAATGAGCGATTCAGGGAAAGAGCTGTAGAAAAGATGGCACAGTTACAGCACAGGATGAGAGATTTAGGGAAAGAGCTGTAGAGGAGAAGACATAGTTACAGCACAGGATGAGCGATTCAGGGAAAGAGCTGTAGACGGGAAGATATAGTTACAGCCGAAAATGAGAGATTCGAGAAAAAAGCTGTAGAGGAGAAGACATAGTTACAGCGCAGAATGAGAAATTCAGGGAAAAAGCTGTAGATGGGAAGATATAGTTACAGCCGAAAATGAGAGATTCGAGAAAAAAGCTGTAGAGGAGAAGATATAGTTACAGCCGAAAATGAGAGATTCGAGAAAAAAGCTGTAGAGGAGAAGGCATAGTTACAGCACAAAATGAACATTTCGGGAAAAAAGCTGTAGAAAAGGGTGAAAAGTTACAGCTGAATTTGGGAGAGCCGGAGAAAAAGCTGCAGAAGGGGTGATTTAGTTACAGCTGAAAATGAGAGGGGAGAAAAAACAACTGTAATAGAATGGAAAAGTAGAGTTATTTATTGCAATTAATAAGAAGTGGAGGAAATGCATGAAGGGGTTAAGAAAATTATTGATAGAGGAATACTTGAGATTGGAGAAGATTGCTGGAAAGCTGAGAAAAGAATTAGCAGATATGCCAGAGGGAACGCTCAGGGTATCAAAATCTCATAATTATACTCAGTTTTATCATGTGAAAAAAGAGAATGATATGAAATGCCAAAAATTTCTTCAAAAATCTGAGATGGATTTAGTGAGAAAATTAGCTCAAAAATCATATGATGAAAAAGTATTGAGAATAGCAGAAAAACGGCTGCAACAAATGAAATCGCTAGTTGGGACATATCATGATAATGAAATTGAAGAAGTATATAAGAAGGAGCATCCTGCCCGAAAAGCATTCGTGATTCCGGTGGAACCAACAGAGGAGCAATTGGAAATGGAATGGTATAGGAGAGAATACAAGGGAAAAGAATTTCAGGAGGGAGTGCCGGTTATTATTACGGAAAAAGGGGAACGTGTGAGATCAAAAACAGAAAAAATGCTGGCAGACTTCTTTTATAGAAAAGAAATCTTATATAGATATGAAAAACCATTATATTTAAAAGGATATGGGATTGTTTATCCGGATTTTACATTCTTTTCCAGAAAAAAGCGAAAGGAAATTTATTGGGAACATGAGGGCATGATGGATGACCCTGAATATGCAAGAGCAGCAATAAGAAAGATTGAATCTTATGAAAAGAACGGAATATATCCGGGTGAAAATCTGATACTTACATTTGAAACTCAGCAGAATGTGCAGGATTTTAAAATTATAGAAGAGATGATAGACAGATATTTACAATAGATATATAAACAAGCAGGGAGCTTTTAAAGCTCCCTGCCAGCCAATAGAGCGTGCATGTAGGCAAATAGCCCAGCGCTTAGCCGATAGACCGAGCATTCAGGTAATAGAGCGTGCATTCAGCCATTAGACAAGTTCTCTGGAAAATACCCGGAATATCTTCCGGTTATTTCAGAAAGAACCGGATAAGCCTGTCATGAAGAGAAGTATATGGCTGGTATCTCATAGGCAGATCAATCCAGGTTTTTTTATCAACGATGCTTTTGTAATGGGAAAAGGTATCAAATCCGGTTTTACCATGATAAGAACCCATGCCACTTTCACCGAAGCCGCCAAAGCCCATTTCTGTTGTGGCAAGATGAATGATGGTATCGTTGATACAGCCACCACCGAAACCAGTATGGGAAATGACTTCGTCTGCAGTCTTTTTGCTTGAAGTAAAGATATAGAGTGCAAGAGGATGAGCCATGGAATTAATTTTGCCGGTAGCTTCACTCATGTGTGAAAAAGTTAATACAGGCATAACCGGACCGAAGATTTCTTCTGACATGACGGCATCTTCAAAAGTCACATGATCCATGACGGTTGGCTCAATCTGCAGCGTTTCTTCGTTGGAATTACCGCCAAAAATTACTTTTGAAGAATCAATCAACCTATTGATGCGATAAAAATGCTTTTCGTTGATGATTTTGCCATAATCGGAATTATCAAGAGGAGATTCCCCATATTGCCGGATGATTTCTTTTTTTATTTCTAAGAGCAAAGCATCTTTGATCTGCTCATCGCAATATACATAATCCGGTGCCACACAGGTCTGACCGCAGTTGAGATATTTCCCAAATACGATTCGTCTGGCGGCTAATTTCAGGTTGGCATCTGCTGCAACGATGCAGGGACTTTTTCCACCAAGCTCAAGTGTTACCGGAGTAAGGTGGGAAGCTGCATGCTCTAAGACAGTTTTGCCGACCGCCTGACTTCCGGTAAAGAATATATAGTCAAAGTGCGACTGCAAAAGAGCCGTATTTTCTGCCCGGCCACCGGTTACAACTGCTACATATTTCTCTTCAAAACATTCTTTTATCAGAGATGTGATGATGGCACTTGTGTTAGGCGAGTAGGCGCTTGGCTTTAAAATGACAGTATTTCCTGCGGCAATTGCATCGATTAATGGGTCAATGGTTAACAGGAAAGGATAATTCCAGGGGCTCATAATCAGTACAACACCATATGGAGACGGTTTTTTGTAGCTTCTGGAATGAAATTGTGCAAGGGGCGTATGAACGGTTTTTTCACTGGCAAATTTTCTGGTGTGCTTTATCATATAGGTAAGTTCGCTTAAAGCCAGTCCGGCTTCGCACATATAGCTTTCGTGGGCTGATTTTCCAAGGTCAGCCTTAAGCGCTGCTAAAATTTCATTTTCATGGTTTGAAATAGTATTTTTCAGCTTTTTTAAAGCGGCAATCCGGTAAGCAACTGATAATGTTTCACCGGTTTTAAAATAATTGCGCTGCGTAGAAACAAGTTCTGTTATTTCAGCTTCAGTCATTATTTTTCCTCCTCTGGCATAAGCATATAATAGTATTTTTCGAGCTCTTTTGCATTCATCAGAACTGGAACCGGATAAAGCGGGTTTGCTTCTTTATCGGCATATCTGGAAAGCTCCGGAATATCTTCTTTTTGAATCTCGGAAAAAGTATCACCAATCTGGAAATATTTTTTCATGTCTTTGATGGCAGAGATAAATTTATCAGCAGCTACTTCATAATCATCGGATTCGTCAGCAATACCTGCATAAACAGCAAGTTGGTAGAGCTTTTTGTAAATGGTAGAACCATAATCTTCTAATACCATCGGAAGTATTGTCGCATTGGCAAGTCCGTGTGGAATATTATATTTGCCGCCAAGGGAGTGGGCTACGGCATGGACATAGCCGACATAGGATTTGGTAAAAGCACATCCGGCAAAGAAAGAGGCTTTCAACATTTCTTTTCTTGCTTCTATATTCTGACCGTCGTCATATGCTTTGTAGATATTGTCAAAAATTAATTTAGTTGCTTTTTTAGCATATTTTCTGGTATGCCTTGTAGTAGAACCGCCAATATAAGCTTCTACGGCGTGGGTTAAGGCATCCATACCGGTGGTGGCGGTAAGAGATGGCGGAAGACTTATGGTTACTTTCGGGTCTAATACAGCATATGCAGGAATTAAAGGAAAATCATTGATGGCATATTTATGTCTTGTCTGGGCATCTGTGATAACAGCAGCGAGAGTGGTTTCGCTTCCGGTTCCTGCAGTTGTCGGAATCGCAACCAATAAAGGCAGTTTTTTATGCACTTTTAAGATACCTTTCATTTTGGATAAAGACTGCTTAGGTTTTGCAATTCTTGCACCGACGGCCTTGGCACAGTCGATACTGGAGCCACCACCAAAACCAATGATAGCATCACAATGTTTTTCAAGATAAAGCACTCTTGCTTCTTCTACATTTGTTGTAGTTGGATTAGCGACCGTCTTATCATAGATAAAATAATGGATGTTATGGTGGTCAAAATGCATAAGCATCCGGTCTAAAAGACCAAATTTGCGGATACCGGCATCTGTAATGATTAATATAGTATCAATGCCTTTTTCTTCAAAAAGCCCGGTCAGTTTGGAAGTGCTGTAAAAAACTTCCGGATGTCTGTAAGGCAAAAAAGGGATTGCAATTTTAAAACATTTCTGAAAAATTCTGCAATATGCAGCTTTACATTTATTCATGCTCATCATTCCTTTCTAATTCATTACAATATTGTTCTAAGTTTGTGGAAATTGTTTTTAATGCAGAATAAAAAACAGCCCGGGTTTCATCGGAAAGATCTGAGCCGCCAAAAGATACCGCATTGTTGATTGCGGCATTTACTTTTTGGGCATAAGCAATCCCTTTGGGTGTCAGGATGACCTTGGCGCGGTATTTCCGCTTGTCGGACGTATCTTCTGCGTTGACATATTCTACCAGCCCCTGTTCTAGGAGGTCGGCAAGCGCCCTGGAAATACCAGCCTTGTTTTCTTTGGCGAGAACACAGATTTCAGCGGCAGTAAGACCTTCCGGAGAATTGTTTAGAAAATTCATGCATGTAACATGAGTGCCCTTAAGACCAATTTTGTTCATCTCATATTTCTTTATTTTTACAATGTTTTTGTAAATCGATGCAATATTGGTGGTAAAGGTTTCAAATCGTTCAATCATAGCTGCCTCCATAAAGCTACGGGAAAAAGGTATAAATTTCCGTTATTTGCAAAAAAAAAAGATGTTGCATACTCAACATATAAAAGCATAACAGTTAAAAGTTGAATAGTCAACATCTTTGCGCATATATAGAATAAAAAAGTATTGGAAGCGAACTAATTCAATATAGAAAGAATAAATCTCCGGTTTCAGTTGGAGTTTACAGAAACCACACATCCGGATTGGTAGAAGAGATGCAGACAGCTCCGGCATATGCGGGATACAACCTTAGGCATCAGTGCCGGCAGGATTTCGATGTAATCCGGTTTAACAGAGCGGAGTTGTTTTTCAATGCTGCTGTAAGCCATGGAATCGATGACAAAGAAACGCAGAATCGTGGAAAGTTCTAATTCCCTGGCTCGTTTAATAAGGGATGGTTTGGTAGTGATAATACCGTCAGCCCGGGTAAATTTCTGAATGAAATCCACGGCAATCTCTTTCCCGGAAAGACCGTTAATTAAATCAATGTGTACCATAGCGGTTTTTCCGGCAGATTTCACTTTGTCTACAATATCTGAAATATTGCAGATATCTCCAAACAGAATAAAAATAACCTGGCTGTCACAGGTCAGACATTTTTCTAATCCTGTCATATCTTTAATTGCCACAATAATCGGTGAATTATTCATAGCGTCTCTACAGTTGGAAAGCATAATATAACCGCCTTTCTGAATCTTTGTAACTATTATACCTGTATTTGAAAAAAATGATAAAGAGAAATGAAAAGAAATATGTTATAATTTAAAGACAAATACATCGCAAAGAGAAAGAGGAAACAAATGGATTTTAATGCAGTTTATCATCAGGCGAGTGACAATTATTGTTATCCGTTGAATGAAGATGAGTTAATTATTAATATTAAGACGGGATATGATGTGCAATCGGTATCCATCATATCAGGAGACCCATTTGCTGCTGGTATCTTAGGTGGCGGAGAGAATTGGGATGGAACGGAAGAGGCAATCATTTATAAGAAGCGTCTGAAAAATCAGATTTGGTGGACAACAACCGTCCGACCGGAGTATAAACGTCTGAAATATTATTTTAAGTTACAGACAGAAAATGAAAGCTGGTTCTATTTTGAGGATGGATTTGTCAGTGATGAGCAGATGCATCTGGAAGGCAGAAGCCGCCAGTGTTTTGTATTTCCGTGGATGAATCCGTGCGATGTGCCGCGTACACCTGCATGGGTAAACGATACCGTGTGGTATCAGATTTTCCCGGACCGTTTCTGTAACGGCGACCATTCCATTGACCCGGAGGATGTAGTGCCGTGGCGTGAGCATGGCAGAGTGAAAAATGAGGAATGCTTTGGCGGAGATCTGGCTGGAATCACAAGTAAGCTGGATTACCTGCAGAATCTTGGAATCAATGGATTATACCTGACACCAATCAATGAGTCACCATCCAACCATAAGTATGATACGACGGATTATACAAAGATAGACCCACGGTTTGGAGATGAAGAGACATTGATTCATCTGGTGGAAGAAGCACATAAACGTGGCATCCGTGTAATGTTAGATGGCGTGTTTAATCATTGCGGATATTATTTTGCACCGTGGCAGGATGTCCTTGAAAAAGGACCGGAATCAGAATATTATGACTGGTTTATGATAAATGAATGGCCATTTGACCGGAAAGGAAAAGCTGCAAAGAAAAAACAGATTTATACCTTTGCCTTTTATGATGGAATGCCGAAAATCAATACCAATAATCCGGAGGTCAGAAAATATTTTGTCGATATCTGTGCAAACTGGGTGGAGCATTATGGTATTGACGGAATCCGTCTGGATGTGGCAAATGAGGTATCTCATCGATTCTGTAAGGAGCTGCATGCCAGAGTAAAGGAAATTAACCCGGACATTTATATTTTAGGAGAAATCTGGCACAATGCACTTCCATGGCTACGCGGGGATGAATTTGATGCCGTTATGAATTATCCACTGGGACAAAGTATTAAGGATTTCTGGATAGATAAAAGCCTGACCAATGAGGATTTTGAGTATACGATTAACCGCTGCTATACAAGCTATATGCAGCAGACCAATGATGTGCTTTTCAATCTTCTGGATTCTCATGATACAAAGCGGCTCCGCTCGGATGTGAAAAATCTGGATGAGTATTTTGCACAGATTGCAGTATTATTTGCAATGCCGGGCAGTCCTTGCATTTACTATGGAACAGAAATTGCAATGGAGGGAAGCTATGACCCGGATTGCAGACGTTGTATGCCTTGGAAGGACATTGAGGCTGGAAAATATGCTGAGCGCAGCAAAATTATTGCAACATTGATTCACCTGCGCAGGCAGGAACCACTTTTAAAAAGCCGCAATTTCCATTTCCCAAATGATTATGCCAAGTACAAGCGTGTTATCCAGTTCCGGAAAGTGGATTTTCCGGATTGTTATGTGGAGGTAATCATCAACTGCTGTGAAGAAGATGTTGAAGTGGAACAGCAGGGAGAAATCCTGCTTGCCCGCCACTACATTGATTCCACACTTTTGTCAAATGGCGTGTTGATAAGAAGAATAAGAAGGTAGATTAAAAAGGAAGAATATTTTGAAGAAAGAAGTAATTATAATGAAATGCATTATTTCTTTGCAATGCGGTCGGCCTCTGTAATCGGACGGAGAACACGGCATGGATTGCCGGCGGCAACGACATTGGAAGGAATGTCCTTTGTGACGACGCTTCCGGCACCGATAATGGTATTTCCACCAATGGTGATACCTGGAAGAATGGTGACATCACCGCCCATCCAGACGTTATCGCCAATAGTAATCGGAAGCGCCTTTTCCAGCCCAAGATTGCGTTCTTCGGCGATGGTAGCATGAACGGCTGTATACATGCCGCAGTTTGGACCGATAAAACAGTGGCTGCCAAGAGTGATTGGAGCACAGTCCATCAGATAGGCATTGTGATTGATAAAACAATCAGAGCCAATGTTACAGTTATAACCATAGTCGGTATAAAATGGGGAGAGAATGGTAACACGTTCACCCATTTTTGGAAGCAGTTTTTTAAGAATATCTTCCCGCAGCGCCTTTTCCTTTGGTGCAGTATGGTTGAAAGTGAAATATAAATCTTCGGCTTTCTCACGTTCTTCTGATAATTCCTGGTCATAATTGGCATCATACCAAAGTCCCAGCTTCATTTTTTCTGATTCTGTCATAGGAAACCTCCTGATTCGTTACAAATAGGAATTGTATAAAATAAATTGAAAATCATATTACAAAAACCACACATCCGGATTCGTAGATGAGATGCAGACTGCTCCGGCATTCAGCATGGAAACTACATCTTCTTTATCGGAAATGAGTCCGCCGGTAATAACCGGAACTTTTGAAAGCCGGCATATGCGGGATACAACCTTAGGCATCAGTGCCGGCAGGATTTCAATGTAATCCGGTTTTACAGAACGAAGCTGCTTTTCAATGCTGTCATAAGCCATGGAATCAATGACGAAGAATCGCAGAATCGTGGAAAGCTCTAATTCCCTGGCTCGTTTGATAAGGACTGGTTTTGTAGTGATAATTCCGTCGGCGTGGGTGTATTTGCGGATGAAATCCACAGCAATCTCTTTTCCGGACAGGCCATTGATTAAATCGATATGTACCATAGCCGTTTTCCCTGCAGCTTTGACCTTATCTACAATATCTGCAATATTGCAGATGTCTCCAAACAGGATAAAAATAACCTGGCTGTCGCAGGTGAGACATTTTTTCAATCCTGCCATATCCTTGATGGCTGCAATAATCGGAGAATTATCTATAGCATCTTTACAATTTGAAAGCATAGTAAAACCGCCTTTCTACGCATCGTATTTTCGTATTTATAAATATTATACCGTCATTTCCGGAAATGATAAAGGAAAACTATAAAATCATAAAGAAAAACAAACAGATACGCCAGCATCTGACCCCTCAATCAGATACTGGCGCACCAAAACAGTTATTCCCCTGGAATAAATATTTATCAGAATGATGTGAATCATTTGATAACAATGAGATTATAATTTTGCAGGAACATTTTTTGTGGCAACAATATCCACGCCGGTGCCTGCAACGTCCTGAACCAGAATATCTCCGATAGAGACCGGTGCAGGAACAGTGATGCCACAGAGAGCATTGATAATTGCAAAAATCTTTTCTTTTGGGATATCCTCTTTGGTTTTGCAGGACACCATCGGAATCGTGCCACCGGATACCCGGACGGTAGAAGTTACGATTCTGGTTGGATGGGTAACTTCCTTACGGGCATAAGCATCGCCGCGTTTGCAGGTGTTGCCGGTAACATCAAGAATTTCTGCATTTTCCATGGTTACGGTAATAGAGCAGCCTAAAGGGCAGCCGATACAGGTTAATTCACGTTTTTCCATCCTCTTACGCCTCCTCTATACAAATGGTAATCTGCTCTAAATCAGGGCAGTTGGTAAGCTGTTCTCTGGTAAGGACAACGGATTCCATTTCTCCCGGAGCCATTACCGGGCGTTTACGGAAACTGATACGTTCATCACCAAAATAAGTAGCAATTCCACAGTTTTTATAAATCTGTCCCACACGGAACCGGACAGTAACTTTGTCTGCCATAGCCTCCGGCCGGATGTATTTTGGAACGGTATAGCGGACGCCACCGGTTGGAATAATTTCGACAGATGGCTGGCTGCATTCGGAAACGGATGCATCGGAATGCTGGCTGTTGGTATTACATGCATCAGCAGTATTGCCGGATAAAATATAATGTGCAGCATTCGCTCCGGCGATACCGGCTTCTTCAGAAACATAATCCACCAGGTCATGGACATGCAGGACATTTCCACAGGCAAAAACACCGGAAATACTGGTTTCTAAGCTGTCATTTACAACAGGACCGGAGGTGACCGGATTTAAAGTGACACCGGCACTGCGGCTTAATTCATTTTCTGGAATCAGACCACAGGATAAGAGCAGGGTATCACAGGAATAATATTCTTCTGTGCCGGGAATTGGCTTTCCATCGGTACCGACTTCTGCAATGGTAACACCGGTGACACGCTCTTTTCCTTCAATATCAATAACGGTATGGCTTAATTTCAACGGAATATCAAAGTCATTCAGACATTGTACAATATTACGCTTGAGACCGCCGGAATAAGGCATCAGTTCAGCTACGACTTTTACTTTGGCACCTTCTAAAGTCATGCGGCGTGCCATGATAAGTCCGATATCACCGGAGCCTAAGATAACGACTTCCCTGCCCGGCATATAGCCTTCCATATTGACAAGACGCTGTGCCGTTCCAGCGGAGTAGATACCTGCAGGACGATAGCCCGGAATATTCAGGGCACCACGGCTCCGTTCCCTGCAGCCCATGGCAAGGATAATTGCTTTTGCCTGAATCTCAAACATGCCATCTTTCCGGTTCATGGCAGTTACTTTCTTTTCGTGTGAGATGTCCATTACCATAGTATTCAGTTTATAAGAGATGCCAAGGGAGAGTACTTTTTCGATAAAACGGGAAGCATATTCCGGTCCGGTCAGTTCTTCTTTAAAGGTATGAAGTCCAAAACCGTTGTGGATGCACTGGTTTAAGATGCCGCCCAGCTCTTTGTCACGTTCAAGAATGAGAATATCATTTATTCCATTTTCTTTTGCGGATACAGCGGCTGCAAGTCCTGCAGGACCGCCTCCAACGATTACTAAATCATATGATTTCATGGCATTTCCTCCTGAATCTCTTTGTTATATCCATAGACAAACTGTGAAGAGCCACCACATTTGCTGATGTCCGTCATTTCCATAGGAACTTCTCTGGCAAGAATTTCCATGGTGCGTGGGGAGCAGAAACCTGCCTGACAGCGCCCCATGCCGGCTCTGGTGCGACGTTTGATGGCATCTAAGGAGCGGGCACCCAGCGGACGGTGGATGGCATCAAGGATTTCTCCTTCTGAAATCATCTCGCAGCGGCAGATAATATTACCGTAGGCGGGCTGCTTTTTAATCAGTTCATTTCTTTCTTCTAAGGAAAGCGCTTCCGGTCTTAAAATTCCTTTGCGGGTGGCAATGAAATTTTCTTTTTCAGTTAAATGCATCTTATCCTGCACCAGCCTGGCCATCATGACACCAATGGCTGGAGCGGAGGAAAGTCCTGGAGATTCGATACCAGCGGCATCAAAGAAGCCGGGAGCATCAGCTGCTTCGCCAATGATAAAGTCGCCATTATCTTCATGGGCACGCAGCCCTGCAAAAGAAGTAATGACCTGCCGCATCGGAAGATTCTTAACGCTGTGGGAGGCTTTTTCGGAAAGAGAAGCAAGTCCTTCTCTGGTGGTATTGATGCCTTCTTTGTTGTCGGTATCCTCTGCGGTCGGACCAACGAGAAGATTGCCGTGAACCGTAGGAGTAACCAGGACACCTTTTCCCATTTTACCCGGTAGCTGGAAAATCGTATGGGATACATGAGTTCCGGCAGATTTATCAAGAAGCTGGTATTCACCTTTCCGGGCGGTAATGTGAAGTTTTTTGCTGCTTACCATATTGTGAAAAACATCTGCATATACACCGGCAGCGTTGATAACAGTTTTTGCGGTGATATCCTGCTTATCAGTGGAAATCAGGTATCCATCTTCTAGGCTGGTGATAGAAGTTACAGCAGTATTTAAAAAGAATTCAACGCCATTTGCAACGGCATTTTCCGCGAAGGCAATTGTCATATGAAACGGACAGACGATACCACCTGTGGGTGCGTAGAGAGCACTTGTGACATGGTCGTCTAAATTTGGCTCCATGGTGTGTAAGGCTTCGCGGTCAAGAATGCGTAAGTCTTTGACCCCGTTTTCTTTCCCCTGTTCCAAAAGACGTTCCAATTCGCTGGCATCCTGTTCATCGGTGCAGACCACCAGAGAACCGTTTCGTACAAAAGGAATGTCCAGATCCTTAGAGAGAGTATCCATCATGGCATTTCCTTCTACATTAAGCTTTGCTTTCAGTGTGCCCGGTTTTGCGTCAAATCCGGCGTGGATAATGGCACTGTTGGCTTTGGAGGTTCCGCAGCAGACATCCTCTTCCCGTTCAATGACACAGATGCCTGCCTGATAGCGGGATAACTCTCTGGCAATGGCACAGCCGGTGACTCCGGCACCAATAATTGCAATATCGTACATATAAAACTCCTTTCTGCTGGCAACAAAAAAAGCAAGATAAATAAAAGCGATGCTCTCGCTCTTCTTTACCTTGCTCTCGTCTCTTGGTAATTCAATCTTTATTTATGCATATTATAACATGAATTGGAATGGGTGACAATTCCTTTTTTACAGTAAAATGAAAAACATAATTTAGGCGAGTGACGAGAAAATGTCAGAAAATTTGAAAAACAGGTATCACAAAGTTTTGCCCTATGCTATACTAGAACTATGGGAAAAACAGAGCATCAGAAACTGAAAATATTATATATATTAGAACTGCTGTATGAACAGACGGATGAGAAGCATGCTGTCAGGATGAGGGATATTATAGCATATCTGAATCAGAAAGGTATTTCGGCAGAACGCAAAAGTATTTATCGGGATTTGGAGATGCTGCAGGACTTTGGTGTGGATATTTTAAGGGAACAGGAGTACCGAGGCGGATATTATATCGGAAGCCGTGATTTTGAACTGGCAGAATTGAAACTTTTGGTGGATGCGGTGCAGTCATCGAAGTTCATTACACAGAAGAAATCAAGAGAGCTGATACATAAGTTGGAGAAGCTGGTCAGCGTCTATGAGGCAAAACAGCTTCAGCGTCAGGTAGTGGTAACCAACCGGAATAAGACCATTAATGAGAATATTTATTATAACATTGATATGATTTACAATGGAATTTCCGGAGATGTAAAAATCCGTTTTCAGTATTTTTCGTGGAATATCGAAAAAGAAATGGAGCTTCGACGGGACGGAGCATTTTACGAGGTGAGTCCGCTGGTGCTTTCCTGGGATGACGAGAATTATTATCTCATAGCATATGATGAGGAAGATAGGATTATCAAGCATTTCCGCGTGGATAAGATGCTTAAGATTTCACTGACCAGAAAGAAACGGGAAGGTCTTAAGCAGTTTGAAACCTTTGATATTGCATCTTATTCAAAGAAAACTTTTGGTATGTTTGCCGGTGAGGAAGAAACGGTGACACTGCTTTGTGAAAATGATATGATTGGCGTGGTGATTGACCGGTTTGGGCAGGAAGTAAATGTCAGAAAAGCAGATGATATGCATTTTAGAGCAAGACTTCATGTGGCAGTCAGCGGACAGTTTTACGGCTGGCTTTGTGGTCTTGGAGAAAAGGTTGAGATTATTGAGCCGGCAGAGATGAGAGAAAACTATGTGACATATCTTCAGAGGATACAGAATAAATACAGTTAGCAGGTGATGGGAAGAATGGAGACAGAAGTTAAGTATTGTAAGATGTGCAGAAAGGCATTGCCGCCTTTGTCAGACAGGGAATACTGTTATGCCTGTGAGGAACTGCTTCTTTTTGATAAAGTGCGGGAATTTGTACGAAACAATGATGTAAATGAATATCAGGTGGCAGAGTATTTTGATATTCCGGTACGGATGGTAAAGCAGTGGATTAAAGAGGGAAGAATTGAATATAAAGAAAAGGATAAAGCAGGTATTATGTCGAATTATTGTTCCCGGTGCGGACAGCCGGTTTCCTTTGGAACACTTTGTCCACAGTGCCTGCGTCTTTTAAATGGAGAAAAGGCCAGAATGATTGGCTTCTCAAAACCGGAAGAAGGGGAAGAGGGCGAGATGCGTTTCTTAGACGGAGAAAGAAAGTAAGCAGTACTGCTTTGATTTTTGGTTATATTTGTAAAACAGAAACAGCCTGTGATTTTCATGATGTATCATGAAAATCACAGGCTGTTTTTAAAATAAAGTCTATTTCTGCTTTCTGATTTCAGTTGCTGCTTTAATAAAGCCTTTGAATAAAGGATGTGGACGGTTTGGTCTGGATTTTAATTCTGGATGGGCCTGGGTTGCAACGAACCAAGGGTGTCCAGGAATTTCTACCATTTCTACGATACGTCCATCTGGAGAAAGACCACACAGCTTCATACCGTTTTCGGTAAGAATGTTACGGTAATCATTGTTCACTTCGTATCTGTGACGATGTCTTTCGTGGATGGTTTCTTCTCCGTAAACCTGATAAGCAAGGGAATCAGTATCCAGAACACATGGGTAAGAACCGAGACGTAAGGTTCCACCGATGTCTTCAATGCCATCCTGATCCGGCATCAGAGCAATGACAGGATGTGTGGTATTCGGATCCAATTCGATGCTGTGCGCGTCATTGAGTCTGCAGACGTGTCTTGCATATTCAATGATAGCAACCTGCATACCAAGACAGAGACCAAGGTATGGAATTTTATGTTCTCTTGCATATTTTGCAGCAGTAATCATTCCTTCTACACCACGGTCACCGAAACCACCCGGTACAATAATTCCGTCAGAATTACCAAGAATTTCTTCTGCATTTTCATCATTTAATAATTCGGAATCTACCCAGTTTAAATTAACGGTTGCACGCTCGGCAATTCCACCATGTTTTAATGCTTCTACAACAGAGATATAGGCATCATGAAGCTGTGTATATTTTCCGACTAAGGAGATATTTACCTCCTGAATCGGATTGCGTAATGCTTCTACCATATCGGTCCAGTCTTTTAAATCCGGCTCCGGACATGGAAGATGAAGAGAATCGCAGGCAACCTTTGCCAGATTTTCTTTTTCCATGGCAAGTGGTGCTTCGTAGAGATATTCTACGTCCAGATTCTGCAGCACATGGTCATTTGGCACATTACAGAATAAAGCAATTTTATCTTTTAAACCCTGGTCTAAAGGATGCTCGGAACGGCATACGATAATATCCGGCTGGATACCCATTCCCTGTAATTCTTTTACGCTGGACTGTGTCGGTTTGGTCTTTAATTCACCGGATGCCTTGATATAAGGAATCAGTGTTACATGAATCAGAATTGCATTTTCATGTCCGACTTCATGCTGGAACTGTCTGATGGACTCTAAGAAAGGCTGGCTTTCAATATCTCCGACAGTACCACCTACTTCAATGATGGCAATATGGGTATCATTGGAAGTAAAGTTACGGTAGAATCGGCTCTTGATTTCATTGGTAATATGTGGAATTACCTGAACAGTACCTCCACCAAAGTCTCCACGGCGTTCTTTCTGAAGTACAGACCAGTAAACCTTTCCGGTAGTAACGTTAGAATTCTTGGTAAGACTTTCGTCAATGAAACGTTCATAATGGCCTAAATCCAGGTCGGTTTCTGCTCCATCATCGGTAACGAAAACTTCACCGTGCTGGATTGGGTTCATGGTACCCGGGTCAATATTGATATACGGGTCAAATTTCTGCATGGTAACCTTGTAGCCTCTGGCTTTTAACAGACGGCCAAGTGATGCAGCAGTAATGCCTTTTCCGAGACCGGAAACAACTCCACCGGTGACAAAGACGTATTTTACAGGCATGGTAGTTCCTCCTTAAATGTGTGTATATGGTTAAAACTTAGATAGACCGACAGTGAATGCGCCGTCGGTCTCATTTTTTCTCAAACTTAGTCTATTATACAACGACAGTAAAAATAAATCCACAAAAATTTATAAAATATTTAGAAAAGAAAGGAAAACTTAACAGAGTTATTATTGATTTATCCGGGCAGATTACATATAATAAGAACTATATTTTGGGAGAGTTTCGAGAATCATATACGGAGGATACAATGGATAACCTGTTTAATAATGGAAATAATAATCAGAATGGTGGAAATAATAACCAGAATAATGGGAATAATAATCAGAACGGCGATAAAAAGGGCGGTAATGGTCAGATGATACTGGCATTTGTTATCATTACTCTTGTGACGCTGTTCTTTATGAGTCTTTTAAACCGTTGCAGTGCAGATATGACTTCCCAGCGGATTACCTATACGGAATTTGTCCAGATGGTAAAGGATGACAAGGTAGAAAAGGTCGAAGTAGGTGCAAACCAGTATAATATCACACCAAAGTCAGATGATAAGACGCTGGTAAAGATGACCTATTATACCGGATTTATTAAAGATGAAAATTTATTAGATCTCTTAAATAAACACAATGTAGAAATTGACGGATATATTCCGAATAATACATCGACATGGGTATTTAATATTTTAAGTATTGTATTGCCTTTAATTATTATCTGGATTATTTTTGGCGCAGTCATGAAGAAGGCCGGCGGCGGAATGATGGGAGTCGGCAAGAGCAATGCCAAAGTATATGTAGAAAAGACAACCGGTGTAACCTTTAAGGATGTTGCCGGACAGGATGAAGCAAAAGAATCTTTACAGGAAGTGGTAGATTTCCTGCATAATCCGAAAAAATACCGTGAAATCGGAGCAAAACTTCCGAAGGGAGCATTGCTTGTAGGACCTCCTGGAACCGGTAAAACTCTGCTTGCCAAGGCAGTTGCCGGAGAAGCGAATGTTCCGTTCTTCTCACTGGCCGGTTCTGACTTTGTAGAGATGTTTGTAGGTGTCGGTGCATCCAGGGTAAGAGATTTGTTTAAGGATGCCCAGAAACAGGCACCATGTATCATATTTATTGATGAGATTGATGCCATCGGTAAGAGCCGTGACAGCAGATTCGGCGGTGGAAATGACGAGCGCGAGCAGACCTTAAACCAGCTGCTGGCAGAGATGGATGGATTTGATACTTCAAAGGGACTTTTGGTTCTGGCAGCAACAAACCGTCCGGAAGTACTGGATAAAGCGTTACTTCGCCCAGGCCGGTTTGACCGTAGAATTATTGTAGACAAACCGGATTTGAAGGGCCGTCTTGAGACGCTGAAGGTACACTCCAAAGATGTGCATATGGATGAATCCGTAGATTTGGAAGCAATTGCTCTGGCAAGTGCAGGACTGGTTGGCTCCGATCTTGCAAATATGATTAATGAAGCTGCTATTAATGCAGTAAAACATAACCGTAAATTTGTAAATCAGAGTGATTTGTTTGAAGCCTTTGAAATCGTGGCAGTTGGTGGAAAAGAGAAGAAAGACCGTGCCATGAGTAATCATGAGAAGAAGATTGTTTCTTATCATGAAGTAGGTCATGCAATGGTTACTGCATTACAGAAGAATACAGAACCGGTACAGAAAATTACTATCGTACCAAGAACCATGGGGGCATTGGGATACACCTTGCAGACACCGGAAGAAGAGAAATTTCTTGAGACCAAGGATGAATTAATTGCCAAGATAACGACTTATATGGCAGGCCGTGCAGCAGAAGAACTGGTATTCCATTCTGCAACCAGTGGAGCAGCAAATGATATTGAAAATGCGACCAAGATTGCAAGGGCAATGATTACACAGTTTGGTATGTCAGATAAATTTGGCATGATGAGTTTGGCTTCTGTAGATAATGCATATCTGGATGGTGCAGCACATTTGAATTGCGGCGATGAGACAGCGGCACAGATTGATGAAGAAGTCCGTACCATGATTCATAACTGCTATCAGGAGGCATATCAGCTCTTAGAAGAGAATCGCGAGGTATTAGACCATATTGCGGATTATTTATATGAACATGAAACCATTACGGGTAAAGAATTTATGAAGATATTCCGTGAGTTAAAAGGGCTGCCGGATCCGGATGAGGAAAAGAAGGAAGAAGACCAAAAAGAAGAGAACGGGAATGACGTTTAATATTAAAGAAGAATTAAAGAAGCTTCCGGATCAGCCGGGGGTCTATATCATGCATGATGCCAGTGATGCCATTATCTATGTAGGTAAGGCAGTAAGCCTTCGGAACCGGGTACGTCAGTATTTTCAGGCGTGTCATGACGAAGGAATCAAGAAAGACCAGATGGTAAAGAAGATTACCCGGTTTGAATATATTATCACTGATTCGGAATTAGAAGCACTGGTATTGGAATGCAATTTAATAAAAGAGTACAGACCGAAGTATAATACCATGCTCCGGGATGATAAGACTTATCCCTATATAAAGGTGACTCTGGGGGAAGAATTCCCCAGGGTTCTCTTTTGCCGTCAGCTGAAAAAAGACAAATCCAGATATTTTGGTCCATATACCAGTGCCGGTGCGGTGAAAGATACGATAGATTTGTTGAAAAAAATTTATCATTTAAGAACCTGTAACCGGGTATTGCCAAGAGATATTGGAAAAGAACGTCCGTGCCTTAATTACCATATTCATCAGTGTCAGGCACCCTGTCAGGGTTATATTTCCAAAGAGGAGTACCGGGAGAAAATCAATCAGGCAGTAGATTTCTTAAATGGCAATTATCAGCCGGTTTTAAAAGAATTAGAAGAGCGGATGATGCAGGCGTCGGAAAATATGGATTTTGAGCGGGCAATTGAGTACCGGGAACTTTTAAACAGTGTAAAACAGGTGGCACAGAAGCAGAAAATCACCAGTTCCGATGGAGAAGATAAAGATATAATAGCTCTTGCAGCCGATGACCGGGATGCAGTAGTCCAGGTATTCTTTATCCGGAGCGGAAGGCTTATAGGAAGAGAACATTTTTATGTAACTATTGCCAATGAAGACAGTAAGGAACAGATCCTGACGACATTTTTAAAGCAGTTCTATTCCGGAACACCATATATCCCGAAGGAAATCATGCTGCAATATGCAGTGGAGGATGCAGCAGTTATTGAAGACTGGCTGACTAAGAAGCGTGGTCAGAAGGTAGTACTCCGGGTACCGCAGAAAGGAATGAAGGAAAAACTGGTGGAGCTGGCAGAGAAAAATGCCGCACTGGTATTGTCCCAGGACAGGGAAAAGCTAAAGCGTGAAGAAGGCAGGACAATCGGTGCAATGAAAGAAATTGCATCCTGGCTGGATTTAGAAAAGTTAGAACGCGTGGAAGCCTATGATATTTCCAATATCAATGGATTTGAAACGGTAGGTTCCATGGTGGTTTATGAAAAGGGGAAACCACAGCGCAGTGATTACCGGAAATTTAAGTTAAGAACTATCACGGGACCGGATGATTATGCATCCATGCATGAGGTTCTGACCCGCAGATTTACCCATGGACAGGAAGAAAGGAAAATTTTACAAAAAAAAGGGCTGGATGACCAATATGGGGGATTTACAAAATTCCCGGATTTGATTATGATGGATGGTGGAAGAGGTCAGGTAAATATTGCTCTTCAGGTGCTGGATGAACTGCATCTTTCCATACCGGTCTGTGGAATGGTAAAAGATGATCATCACAGGACGAGAGGATTATATTATCAGAATATAGAGATACCGATAGACACTTCCGGTGAAGGATTTCATTTGATTACAAGAATACAGGATGAAGCACATCGGTTTGCTATAGAATATCATCGTTCTTTACGAAGTAAGGAACAGGTACATTCTGTGCTGGATGATATTCCGGGAATCGGTCCGGCACGAAGAAAAGCGCTGATGCGAAGGTTCCAGTCCTTAGACGCAATTCGCAGTGCATCCATAGAAGAATTGTCTGGGACAGAAGCGATGAACGAAAAAGCAGCGGAAGAAGTATTCCGCTTTTTCCACAGGGGAGAGGAAAAATAAAAAGAAAAAGGAGAATCACTATGACCAAAGAAGAAAAATTCAAAAACAAAAGTATCAAGAAAAAAGTTAATGATGCATTTAACATGATATTCAGGCTGTATTTTGCAACAGTAGCACTAGCCAGTCTGGGATTGATTCTGCTGGCAGTGGTGCCGGATGCGTTCCGTATTCCGGTTCTGGTTATCTGCATTGTGATTATGCTGACAATTGTAGTAGTAAGTGTTACTTTAACTGGCCGGGAATCCAAGTGGTTAATTTATTATATTGTAAAACCAATCCGGGAATTAGAAGATGTAGCAGAGCATCTTTCCCATGGAGAATTGCATGAGAAAGTAACTTATCAGTCTGAAGATGAAATCGGAGAACTGGCAAACCGGTTCCGTAATATGGAAGATACTTTACAGAAAATTGTTGGCGATTTACAGAATATTTTAAAAGAATTTGCACAGGGTAATTATACCGTACGTTCTTCATGCAAAGAAGCATATGTGGGAGAATTTGAAACAGTGATGGAAGAACTGGTAAGCACCATCCAGAACGTAAGCAGTACATTATGTCTGATTAAGGAATCATCTAATCAGGTAGCCGCCGGCTCTGAACAGCTTGCAATCAGCTCCCAGGATCTGGCAAAGGGTGCAACAGACCAGTCTATTGCAGTAGATAATCTGGTGGAGAATGTTTCAAAGGTTACAGAACAGGTTGTTGCAAACAGCAAGTCAACAGATATTGTACATGACCGTGCAAAGAGCGTAGGAATAGAAGCAAATGTCAGCCAGAACAAGATGCGGGAACTTATGGAGGCAATGGAACGTATCTCGACAACATCCAAAGAGCTGGAAAGAGTTATTACTGAAATTGATGGTATTGCAAGCCAGACCAACCTTCTTTCCCTGAATGCATCCATTGAGGCTGCAAGAGCCGGAGAAGCAGGAAAGGGATTTGCAGTTGTTGCGGAGCAGATTCGTATGCTGGCTGAAAGCAGTGCAGAATCTGCAGAGACATCCAAGCATTTACTGGAGACAAACCAGGTAGAAGTAGAACATGGAAACGAAGTAACACAGCAGACATCGGAATCATTAAATAAGGTTATTACAGAACTGGATGCTATTATTACAGAAGTTGCTAATATCAGAATTGCATCTGACCGCCAGGCAGTGTCAGTAAAAGAAATTGAAGATGGTGTAAAACAGATTGATGATGTTATTCAGACCAATTCTGCAGCATCCCAGGAAGCATCAGCAACCAGTGAAGAATTGTCTGCAGAGGCAACTTCTTTAGATGAACTGGTAGAACGTTTCAAATTATTAGAACAGTAAAGAATTATAAAAATACAGGGGTGAAGATAAGGAAGGAGTCATGCCATGGAAGGTGTAGGAATTGAGAAAATTGTAAAAAAACTGCAGTTAAAGAAATATATTGAGGATATGGAATTAAAGGGACACCGCATCAGACTTGCGGATGTAAACCGTCCGGCGTTACAGCTGAGCGGATATTTTGAACATTTCGAGCAGTCCCGTGTACAGATTATCGGTATGGTAGAATATACATACCTGCAGCATTTGAATGATTCAGAAAAGGACAGCATTTACAGCCGGTTCTTAAAATATGATATACCATGTGTTATTTTCTGCAGGGATTTACAGCCGGATGACCTGTTCTTACAGAGGGCAAAGGAAAATAATGTTCCGGTATTCGGAACAGGCAGAAGCACATCAGAATTCATGGCGGAGCTGATTTATCTTTTGAGTGAAGAGCTTGCTCCGTGTATTACCATCCATGGTGTGCTGGTAGACGTTTACGGTGAGGGACTTCTGATTACCGGTGAAAGCGGAATCGGTAAGAGTGAAGCAGCACTGGAACTGATTAAGCGGGGACATCGTCTGGTAACAGATGATGTGGTAGAAATCCGTAAAATTAATGAGCATACCTTAACCGGCACATCACCGGATATCACCAGATACTTCATTGAGTTAAGAGGTATCGGAATCATTGATGTAAAGACTTTGTTCGGTGTTGAGTGTGTAAAAGAGAAACAGAATATCGACCTTGTAATTAAACTGGAAGACTGGAAGAAGGATAATGAGTATGACCGCCTTGGTCTTGAGGAAGAATATACAGAGTTACTTGGAAATAAAGTAGTATGTCATTCCCTTCCAATCCGTCCAGGCCGAAATCTGGCAGTTATCTGCGAGGCTGCAGCCGTTAACCACAGACAGAAGAAGATGGGTTACAATGCAGCTCAGGAATTGTATCGTCGTGTACAGGCAAATCTGAACAAGAAGGACGACGAGGAAGAAGAGTAAAAGGAGATTCATTCATATGGAACGAGAAGTAGCATGGAATCATTACAGTGAAGAAGAGAAGAAGAAAGTTTTTGAATTTGCAGAAGAGTATCGTAAATTTATATCAGCATGTAAGACAGAAAGAGAATGTGTACGCACTTTTGTAGAGCGGGCAGAGGCAGCAGGATATCTTGATATAAAGAAAGTGATTGCAGAAGGAATAAAACTGGAATCCGGTGCAAGAGTGTATGCAGATAATAATGGAAAAGCACTTGCTATGTTCATTGTAGGAAAGAAACCAATGGAAGAGGGCATGCGGATTCTCGGCGCACATGTGGATTCTCCAAGAATGGATTTAAAACAGAATCCATTCTATGAAGATACCGGGCTTGCTATGTTAGATACCCATTATTATGGTGGTGTGAAGAAATACCAGTGGGTAACACTTCCGCTGGCATTGCATGGTGTAGTGGCAAAGAAAGACGGAAGTGTAGTAGAGGTAAATATTGGAGATAAGCCGGGAGACCCGGTATTTGGTGTCAGTGATTTACTGATTCATCTTGCCGGTGAGCAGATGGAAAAGAAAGCAGCAAAGGTTATTGAAGGAGAAAACTTAGACCTTCTGATTGGAAGTATTCCGCTTGCAGGTGAAGAAAAAGAAAATGCCAAGGATACGGTAAAAGAAAATATCCTTGGAATCTTAAAAGAGGAATATGGAATTGAGGAAGAAGATTTCCTGTCCGCAGAGATTGAAGTAGTACCAGCCGGAGAAGCAAGAGATTATGGACTTGACCGGAGCATGATTATGGGGTACGGACATGATGACAGAGTCTGTGCGTATCCATCCTTTGAGGCAATGCTGGCAAAAAATGAAACACCGGAATATACCAGTGTATGTCTCCTGGTAGATAAAGAAGAAATCGGCAGCGTGGGAGCAACCGGGATGCAGTCGAGATTTTTTGAAAATATGACAGCAGAAGTGATGGCAGCAGCAGGACAGTATACAGAACTTGCACTGCGTCGTGCATTGCAGAATTCCCATGTATTATCCTCTGATGTCAGTGCGGCATTTGACCCCAATTATCCGTCCGTTATGGATAAGAAAAATGCAGCATATTTTGGAAAAGGAATGGTATTTAATAAATATACCGGTTCCAGAGGAAAGTCAGGTTCTAATGATGCCAGTGCAGAATATGTTGGAAAGTTGCGTGCAGTGATGGACGATGGTAATGTATTTTATCAGACTGCAGAATTAGGTAAAGTAGACCAGGGTGGCGGCGGAACCATCGCGTATATTCTGGCAAATTATGGAATGCAGGTAATTGACAGTGGTGTGGCAGTTTTAAATATGCATGCACCATGGGAGATTATCAGTAAAGCAGATTTATATGAAGCATATAAAGGTTATGTAGCATTTCTGGCTTCATAGAGAAATAAAAAATGGGAGAAGCAAATTGTGAGAGAAGACTGGATAGAAGCCATTAAGACAATTGTAGATGAAAGCAGAATACGCTTGCAGGAGCCGATGAGCCGTCATACCACATTCCGGATTGGGGGCATGGCAGAGATTTTTCTGATGCCGACCATCAAAGAGGCAGTGGATGTCATCACATTGTGCAGAGCGAAGAAGATTCCGTATACGATTATTGGAAACGGAAGCAATCTTCTGGTGGGCGATAAGGGAATTCCCGGAGTGGTCATTGAATTTGGCGCAAATGCTTCTTACATTGAAGTAAAGGAAAATATGATTCATGCCGAAGCGGGAGCATTGCTGTCGAAGGTTGCGCACAAGGCACTGGAAGCATCCTTAGGCGGAATGGAATTTGCAGCAGGAATTCCGGGAAGCATCGGAGGTGCAGTTGTGATGAACGCCGGTGCTTATGGCGGAGAGATGAAGGATATTTTAGTATCTGCGGATCTTTTGACCAAAGATGGTGAAGTGGTAGAAGTTCCGGTAGAAGAGATTTCCTTAAGTTACAGACACAGCCGTGTTATGGAGACCGGGGAAGTAGTGCTGGGTGTAACGTTAAAATTAGTATCCGGAGAAAAAGAGAAAATTGAAGCTGTCATGCAGGAACTCCGCCAGAAACGGCAGGAGAAGCAGCCGTTGGAATTCCCAAGTGCAGGAAGTACCTTTAAGCGGCCGGAAGGCTATTTTGCCGGAAAGCTGATTATGGATGCCGGGTTAAGAGGCTATCGTGTGGGAGATGCTCAGGTATCCGAGAAACATTGTGGCTTTGTTATAAACCGTGGGCAGGCAACTGCAGCAGAAGTGGAAGAGCTGATGCGCAGGGTGCAGGAAAAAGTAGAACAGGAGTTTCAGGTAAGACTGGAGCCGGAAGTAAGAAGGTTAGGAGAATTTTCATGAAACTGGTAATTCTGACAGGAATGTCCGGGGCGGGAAAGAGTACAGCACTTAAGATGATGGAGGATATCGGATTTTATTGTGTCGATAATCTGCCGATTCCGCTGATTGAAAAGTTTATAGAGTTAGCAGATTTGAGAAATACCGAGCTTCAGAAGGTTGCTGTGGGTGTGGATATCCGAAGCGGACAGGCATTGGAAGATTTGCAGGATATTCTTGACCACCTGAGAGGTGAAGGAAAAGAATTTGATGTACTGTTTTTGGATGCAGAGGATGGTGTGCTGGTAAAACGTTATAAAGAAACCAGAAGAAGTCATCCACTGGCAGGAAGCGATCGTGTCGATAAAGGCATCGAAGAAGAAAGAAGAAGATTGGAATTCTTAAAGAAACAGGCAAATTACATTATAGATACCAGTCATCTTCTGACCAGAGAATTAAAAACAGAATTAAATAAAATATTTGTAGAGAATCAGGAGTTTAAGAATTTATTTATCACAATTTTATCCTTTGGATTCAAGTATGGAATTCCGGCAGATGCAGATCTGGTGTTTGATGTACGTTTTCTGCCAAATCCGTATTATGTGGAAGGATTACGCCCAAAGAATGGTAATGATAAAGAGATTCAGGATTTTGTGATGCAATATAAGGAAGCCCACGTATTTCTGGATAAATTAGAAGATATGATAAAATTCCTGATACCGAATTACATAACAGAGGGAAAGAGCCAGCTGGTAATTGCAATTGGCTGTACCGGAGGCAAGCATCGTTCCGTAACCCTTGCCAATGAATTGTTTAAACGGTTGGAGAAACAGAAACAGTTTGGAATTAAGATAGAGCATCGTGACATTGAAAAGGATACGATGCGGCATTAGATGGAGATATGAGATGTCTTTTTCAGGAGAAGTAAAGGCGGAACTGGAGAAGCATATAAGTAAAAGCAGACACTGTCAGTTAGCAGAACTTGCAGCAATTATAAGTTTTTCTGGAAGAATGATATTGACGGGAGCAGATCCCAGATTGGAAATTGCAACAGAACATGCCGGATTGGCAAAAAAGTGCTATACGCTTTTGAAGCGGGCATTTGACATCAGTGCAGAGTTATCTGAACAGAATCCGGGTGTGTTATATATAGAAGAACAGGATGCCATGCGCAGGGTATTAATGGCACTTAAATTTTGGGAAGAGGACGGTTCACTGCATCCGTTCCGACAGGCAGTAAATGGAATGTTGCTGCAGAAGTCCTGCTGTAGAAGGACGTTTGTAAGAGGAGCATTTCTGGCTTCGGGTTCCATGAGTGACCCGCATAAATCCTATCATTTTGAAATTGTATGTGCAACGCCACAACAGGCAGAACAGCTCAGGACGGTAATCAGTGACTTTGGCATGGATGCGAAAGTGGTGGAACGTAAGAAGCACCATGTGGTATACTTAAAAGAAGGTGCACAGATTGTGGATATGTTAAATATCATGGAAGCACATGTGGCACTGATGAACCTTGAAAATGTACGCATTTTGAAAGAGATGCGTAACAGTGTAAACCGGCAGGTAAATTGTGAAACTGCCAATATTAATAAGACAGTGAATGCTGCAGTAAAGCAGATTGAAGATATTAAGTTTATCCAGGAAAAGGGACGACTGCAGGAATTGCCGGATAATCTTTACGAGATGGCACAGGTACGTTTGGAGCACCCGGAAGCGCCTCTTAAGGAACTGGGGGCATACTTAAATCCACCGGTGGGAAAATCCGGTGTGAATCACAGGTTAAGAAAGATAAGTGAAATTGCTGAAAACATGAGAGTATGAAAAGGATGAGGAGGAATACATATGATGAAGAAAGAGGTGACCATTAAATTTGTCAATGGTGTCGAAGCAAGTCCCATTGCATTGCTTGTTCAGACTGCAAATCGTTTTTCCAGCAGTATTTATATTGAATCCGGAGATAAAAAAGTAAATGTGAAGAGCATTATGGGTATGATGTCACTGGCAATGAATTATGAGGATATGGTAACAGTTGTTACTGAGGGTGAGGACGAGAAGGAAGCCTTGGATACATTGGAACAGTTCCTGTCTGAGGGCTAGAAGGAAAAGAGAGGTTATGTAAAAAATGAAAAAGAAATTACTTTTTATATTTAATCCACATTCCGGCAAGGGACTGATTAAGAATAAACTGTTAGAAATTGTAGATATTATGGTAAAGGCAGATTATGAAGTAACCATATATCCGACACAGAGCAAAGGGGATGCGCAGAACCATGTCAGAGAAGAAGCGAAGAATTATGATTTGATTGTCTGTAGTGGTGGAGACGGTACTTTGGATGAAGCAGTTAGCGGAATGATGGAAAGTGAAGAAAAGACACTGCTTGGTTATATTCCGGCAGGAAGTACCAACGACTTTGCCAATTCTTTAAGAATACCTAAAAGCATGCTAAAGGCAGCAAATGTAGCGGTAAAGGGAAGACGGTTTCCGGTAGATATAGGATATTTTAATGGAGATTCATTCGTATATGTGGCAGCATTTGGACTGTTTACTGCAGTATCTTATCAGACCAGCCAGCAGTTAAAGAATGTATTAGGACACGCAGCTTATATTTTAGAAGGAATGAAACAGCTTTTAGACATTCCGGTCTATAAGATGCGGGTAGAATATGATGATGAGGTATTAGAGGACGAATTTATCTATGGTATGATTACCAATTCTATTTCTGTGGGGGGATTTAAGAACCTGACAGGTAAAAATGTACTCCTGGATGACGGTGTTTTTGAGGTGACACTGATTAAAGCACCGAAGAATCCACTGGAGTTAAATGAGATTATTGCAGCATTAACCAGCCGCAAGGATGATACCGACCTGGTATACTCATTTAAGAGCAGCAATATTAAGTTTTATCCGGAAGAAATTATTCCATGGACTTTAGATGGTGAGTTTGGGGGAGACCATAAGGAAGTGGAAATAAGAAATATGCACCAGGCTTTGGAGATTATGGTCAAGAATAAAGAAACATCTGTAAAATGATTGTTATATTTTTAACTTTATTTTTGAGAAAAGCCATGGTACAATGAAAAAAAACAATGGAGGAATCAAAATGTTAGTATCAGCAACAGAAATGTTAAAAAAAGCAAAAGCTGGTCATTATGCAGTAGGCCAGTTCAATATCAACAACCTTGAGTGGACAAAATCAATACTGTTAACTGCAGAAGAATTAAAATCCCCTGTAATTCTTGGTGTATCTGAAGGTGCAGGAAAATATATGACAGGTTTTAAGACCGTTGCAGCTATGGTAAAAGCTATGGATGAAGAACTTGGAATCACAGTTCCTGTAGCACTTCACTTAGATCATGGAACATATGAAGGATGTTATAAATGTATCAAAGCTGGATTTACATCTATCATGTTTGATGGTTCTCATTATCCATTTGAAGAGAACCTTGCTAAGTCTACAGAGCTTGTAAATGTAGCTCATCAGCTTGGACTTTCTATCGAGTGTGAGGTTGGTTCCATCGGTGGAGAAGAAGACGGAGTAGTTGGAATGGGCGAGTGCGCAGATCCTAACGAGTGTAAGACAATCGCTGATCTTGGTGTAGATATGCTTGCAGCAGGTATCGGTAATATCCACGGAAAATATCCGGCAAACTGGAAAGGACTTTCCTTCGAGACTCTGGACGCTATCCAGCAGAAGACAGGAACTATGCCATTAGTACTTCACGGTGGTACAGGAATTCCTGCAGATATGATTAAGAAAGCTATCTCTCTTGGCGTATCTAAGATTAATGTAAATACAGAGTGTCAGTTATCTTTCGCAGATGCTACACGTAAATATATCGAAGCTGGTAAGGACTTAGAGGGCAAAGGATTTGACCCACGTAAATTATTAGCTCCGGGTGCAGAAGCAATCAAAGCTACTGTAAAAGAAAAAATGGAATTATTTGGTTCTGTTGGAAAAGCAGAATAAGAATGATTTTTATAAGGGCCGCCCGTTAGAGGGTGCAAGTAAGGGATTTTTATCCTTTGAAAAATTGGCATAGTTTCGGAGAAATCCGGCTATGCCATTTTTTTCTTTTGCTTGCAGGAAGATTAACTGCACTAATGCAGTTGTAGATAATTTGGATTTCCTGCTGTCTGCGACCATCCATTTTCTCTGCTTTGAATACAATAATCTTGTCATCGAATTCTCGTATAATCTCAGCATTTAATTCTGTAAATTCAGCATATTTCTTTACTAATGATAAGAAGTACTGTGCATTGAGGTTTTCTTCCTTAGCCTTTGATAAGAATAATTTCAGTTCAGAGACTCTTCATATTCTTTCTTGCCTGAAATGCTGGAAACCACGGAATGCGTACATTAAAAAGTACAGAAGAGGGCACGGAAAAAGTAGTTGCAGATGAGAATGGGTATGCAGTACCGCCTGGCAGCAACTGATTTCGAAACCGGCGATTGATAAAATCGACAAAAAATGTGTATTATTTTGCACAAATTTGTAGAATGTATCAAAAATAAAAAAAATATAAACTTTGACTTGATTTTTTAGAAAGTTTCATGTATTTTAGATATAGCAGATGAAATGTGCGTGACGAACAAGGGTGTTCCAAAGGAATTGGAATGCCCTTTTTTCTATATCTGGGGAATTACCGGAGGAGAGAAGTCATACATTGATTGCAGAAAATAAAAATCATATTTCTCAGGGGATTTATGGTGAGAGGCAGAAAGGATGTATAGTATGAGTGAGACAGAATATTTCAATGTAGCAGATATTTTCGGCGAGAACGTATTCAATGATGCAGTAATGCAGGAACGTCTTCCGAAAAAGACCTACAAAAAGTTAAGAGAAGTAATCGAAGAGGGAAAAGAATTAGACCTTGAGACAGCAGACGTAGTGGCACATGAGATGAAAGAGTGGGCAATCGAAAAAGGAGCTACCCATTATACACACTGGTTCCAGCCATTAACAGGAGTAACTGCTGAGAAACATGATTCCTTTATTACAGCACCAATGCCAAACGGTAAAGTTTTGATGAGCTTTTCAGGTAAGGAATTAATCAAAGGTGAGCCGGATGCATCTTCTTTTCCATCCGGTGGATTAAGAGCAACCTTTGAGGCAAGAGGATATACAGCATGGGATTGTACTTCGCCGGCATTCGTAAGACAGGATGCAGCAGGAGCAACTCTTTGCATTCCTACCGCTTTCTGCTCCTACACAGGAGAAGCATTGGACCAGAAGACACCGTTACTTCGTTCCATGGAAGCAATTAATACCCAGTCTCTCCGGCTTTTAAGATTATTTGGAAATACAACATCTAAGAAAGTAACTCCTTCCGTTGGACCGGAGCAGGAATATTTCATCGTAGACAGAGAAAAATATTTAAAGAGAAAAGATTTAATCTTTACCGGACGTACCTTATTTGGAGCAATGCCTCCAAAAGGACAGGAAATGGATGACCATTACTTCGGAATCATCCGTGAGAGAATTGCAGCATACATGAGAGATGTAAATAAAGAATTATGGAAACTTGGTGTATCTGCAAAGACACAGCATAACGAAGTTGCTCCTGCACAGCATGAGTTAGCTCCAATCTACTCCGAAGCAAACGTAGCAGTAGACCACAACCAGTTAGTAATGGAAACCTTAAAGAAGGTTGCCGGTCGTCATGGCTTACAGTGTCTGCTTCATGAGAAGCCATTTGCAGGTGTCAATGGTTCTGGAAAACATAACAACTGGTCTATCACAACAGATGATGGAATTAACTTATTAGAGCCGGGCAAAACACCTCATGAGAACGTACAGTTCTTATTAGTGCTTACCTGTATCTTAAAAGCAGTAGATAAACATGCAGATCTGCTTCGTGAATCTGCAGCGGACGTTGGAAACGACCACAGATTAGGAGCAAACGAGGCACCGCCAGCAATCGTTTCTATCTATCTTGGAGAACAGTTACAGGATGTATTATCACAGCTTATCTGCACCGGAGAAGCTACACACAGTTTAGCTGGTTCTAAATTAGAGACTGGTGTTAAGACATTGCCTGACTTCATGAAAGATGCAACAGACCGTAACAGAACTTCACCGTTTGCATTTACCGGAAACAAATTCGAGTTCCGTATGGTTGGTTCCCAGGATTCCATCGCACAGCCAAACGTTGTATTGAATACAATCGTAGCAGAAGCATTTTCTGAGGCGTGTGATGAACTGGAAAAAGCAGACGATTTTGATATGGCAGTACATGATCTGATTAAGAAATATGCAACTGAGCATCAGAGAATCGTATTCAACGGAAACGGATATTCTGATGAATGGGTAGAGGAAGCAGAGCGTCGTGGACTTCCAAACATCAAGTCCATGGTAGATGCAATCCCGGCACTGAATACAGAAAAAGCAGTTTCTTTATTCGAGCGTTTTGGTGTATTTACCAAAGCGGAGCTGGATTCCCGTGTAGAAATCGAATATGAGACCTACGCAAAAGAGATTAACATCGAAGCAAAAGCTATGATTGATATTGCAGGAAAACAGATTATCCCGGCAGTTATCAAATATACAACAGAGCTTGCAACTTCTGCAGCAGCTGTAAAATCTGTATGTGATGCAGACATCAGTGTTCAGACAGAATTACTGGCAGAAGTATCTGACCTCTTATCTGAGACCAAGGTTGCTTTGGCAAAACTGGAAGAAGTAACAGAAAAAGGTGGAACAATGGAAGAGGGAAGAGATCAGGCTGTATATTACAGAGATGTTGTAAAAACAACAATGGATGCATTAAGAGCTCCGGTTGACAAGTTAGAGATGCTTGTTGACAAAGATATATGGCCAATGCCATCTTATGGAGATTTAATCTTCGAAGTATAAAAAAGAACTTTAATTGCAGGGCATTCTCCTTAGAACAGACGGAAAAAGAGGCATAAAAGGGAGGATGCCAGGCAACTTAAGTTACCTGGCAGATTATGAAAAAGAATATTTAAAGTTATGTTTTTCTTTTGCTTATGACTATACTATATCAGCCTAATTTGAAAAAAGCGTGTTGATAAAGTGAATCATCTTTGAATGCCAGGTGAATAAATTGTGAACAATAATAAGAAGGAGGACGAGATGATATGAAAAAGCTGGAAATTATTATTAAACCGGAAAAGCTTGAAGACTTGAAAGCAGTCTTAGAAAGCAGTGAAGTTAATGGTTTAAACATTGTAAATAGCATGGGATATGGTAATCAGAAGGGTATTATCAAGAATTACCGTGGAGCATCTTATAATGTAACATTACTTCCGAAAATCAAAGTAGAGACCGTTGTCTCAGATGAAGTTGCGCCAGGATTAATTGATAAGGTAGTAGATGAGATTAATACCGGTAACTTTGGTGATGGTAAAATCTTTGTGTATGATGTAGAAGATGCCGTTCGTATCCGTACCGGCGAACATGGAGACAAAGCATTATAAAAGATGCAAAGAGGAGTAAGGCACAGATAGGAAACTGTCTTGTGGATATTGAAAAAAGAATATCGCAAATAAATATTATCGAAGGAGATAAGCAGACGAGGAGAGAGCCTTGTTTGATATCTCTATTTTTTTACTTTAATATTTATTTTGGTAAAGGAGGAAATGATTATGGATATGAGTGTTTGGTTCCTGATGGGAGCAGCGTTAGTATTTTTTATGCAATGTGGATTTGCAATGGTAGAGGCTGGTTTTACCAGATCCAAAAATACAGGTAATATTACAATGAAGAACCTGATGGACTTCTGTATTGGTACCGTTGCATTTTATTTATTAGGATATAATATTCTTTGTGGTGATGGAAAATTTGTAGGATGGGGTTTAAATCCATTGAAGAATTTTGGAACAACAGACTGGTCCAATTTCGTATTTAACCTGGTATTCTGTGCAACAGCTGCAACAATTGTATCTGGAGCAATGGCAGAGCGTACCAAATTCATTACATATTGTATTTACAGTTTTGTAATCAGCCTGATTGTATATCCGGTAGAAGCACACTGGGTATGGGGCGGAACTCCATGGCTTACAGACCTTGGATTTACAGATTTCGCAGGTTCTGCATGTATTCATATGGTAGGTGGAATTACCGCATTTATCGGAGCCGCTTTATTAGGACCTCGTATTGGTAAATATGACAAAGATGGTAAATCAAGACCTATTATGGGCCACAACATTTTGATTGGTGCTTTGGGAGTATTTATTCTCTGGTTTGGCTGGTATGGATTTAATGGTGCAGCAGCAACTGATACCTTACAGCTTTCACAGATTTTTGCAACAACAACCATTGCACCGGCAGCAGCAACTGTTACAGCAATGATTTATACCTGGATTAAGAATGGTAAACCGGATGTGTCCATGTCCTTAAATGGTTCCCTGGCAGGTCTGGTAGCAATTACAGCAGGATGTGCAAATGTTGATGCAGTAGGAGCATTCGTTATCGGTGGTTTAGCTGGTATCCTTTGTACCATGTCAGTATACTTTGTAGAAGACAAATTAAAAGTAGATGACCCGGTTGGCGCTGTATCCGTACACGGTGCCTGTGGTCTTTTTGGAACATTGATGGTAGGTCTCTTCGATTATACAGATGGCCTCTTCTATGGTGGCGGAGTTCATCATCTGGCTATTCAGGCACTTGGTGTCGTATGCATCGCAGGCTGGGTAATTGTAACCATGAGCATTGTATTTATCGTATTAAAGAAGACAATTGGTCTTAGAGTATCAAAAGAAGAAGAGTTAGAAGGTCTGGATTCTACTGAGCATGGCTTAGAGTCAGCTTACCCGGATTTTGTAACAAGAGAACTTCACTAATCATGTACTAATCTAATTGTGATTAGGTTAGTAATTATCTAATCCCCTTAGTAGTATATACATCAACAACGAAAGTCCTGGCGTATGTCAGGGCTTTTGTTGTTGTCTGTGCCCGGCATCAGATAGAAAAAATAGAAGCTGCCTTTGGCAGCTTCTATAGGTGTCTGATTATAGAATAATGATTTGGTTAATTCGTAGTGTTTCCATCAGAGCCGGTACCGGAACTTCCACCGCCGGTTCCTGTACCACCACCGGTTCCTGTACTGCCGCCGGTTCCTGTACCACCACCGGTTCCTGTACCACCACCGGTTCCTGTATTGTCGCCGGTTCCTGTACCACCATTGGTTCCGGTATCACCACCGGTATTTGTACTGGTTCCGGTATTACCATGATCTGGTGTAGTATTATCCCCACCACCGGTAAGACTTCCACTGGTTGGATTAGAAGTATCTGTTGTATTAGTAGATGGTGTGGAAGGCTGTGTAACGGAACTTGAAGTGTGTACGTTACAGGTGCTGTTGGATAATTCATCTGTCATAAGATATGGAGAGTCATCCGTACCTTCAGAACCGCCAACGATATAGATACCAGTCTGTCTTGTTTCGTTCGGACAATATTCATTTGCAAGCATTCCGGAGGAAGTACAGATTGTTGCGCTGACATGATGGTCACATACTTCTGTTGGAACTGTGCCGGTTGCAAAATATTCTGTTTCAACCATGCTGCCACGCGGATCACAGTCACATAAACCTTCTACGGCAAGTTTTCCGGATTTCTTACATACGACAGCAGAAGTAATTCCGCTTGGCATAGTAAAGTCTTTATATTCCAGATTTTCATGAACACGGGACATAACTGCTTTCCAGATTAACTTTGGATATCTGGTGCTGGAAAGTTCGCTGTTATCATCATATCCGCCCCATACACCACAGGTATAATATGGTGTGTATCCTACGAAAAGAGCATCGCGGTCAGAGGTTGTAGTACCTGTTTTACCGGCAATCGGCATAGAACCGAAGTTAACGATTGTACCGGTACCGGAGGTAACAACATCTTCCATGGCATTGGTTAAGAGCCATGCAGTGGTGTCCTTTAATACAGTATGGGTCTGCGGAGTATTGTCAATTAAAACATTTCCGTCATGGTCTAAAATCTTGGTATAGAATCTTGGTTTGGTATAAGTACCGCCATTTGCAACGGTCGCATAGGCGGCAGTTAATTCTAAGTTGGTAACACCTTTATAGATACCTCCAAGGCAGAGAGCCTGATTATTATCGTGTTCAGCATCTAAGGTGGTAAATCCGAAGCTCTGTAAGTAACTGTAACCTAAATCGGTACTGATATCAGTGAGGGTCTTAACGGTTACAATATTGATGGAGTGGCAGATTGCTTCTCTTAAAGTAGTAAATCCACGATACTGGTCATCGTAGTTACGAAGAGAACGTCCATTGGTATAAGAATAAGGAGCATCATCTTCTACAGAGGCTAAGGTCATTCCACCACTGTCAAGAGCAGGTGCATAAGCAGCTAAAATCTTGAAGGTGGAACCCGGCTGTCTGGTGGTATCAGAAGCCCGGTTTAAGGTTTTGTTTGCGGTTTTATCACCACGGCCACCAACTAATGCTTTCACTTCACCGGTAGCCTGATCCATCAGCGTAAGGGAAGCCTGTGGCTGAATCGTAAAGGTAACGGATTCGCCGCTGCCCCGGATGGTATCTCCCTCTTCCATAATATCTGCTTTATACTGGTCAATGGCAGCCTGGGCATCTTCTTTGGAACTGAAGTTGATGTTGTAGCTGTTATTACCGGTTTTTTCACGATAGTAGGTGAGCATGGTCTGTTCACTGTAATTCTGCAGTGTACCATCGGCTTTCTGGATGGAAAGACGATAGGAGAAAGAATATTCCACCTGACCGTTGTAGTTATCTAAGTTATTGACTTCCTCATCACAAATCTGCTGGAGATTAGCATTCTGGGTGGAGTAAATGGTAAGACCACCACCATAGAGTGCATTGAAAGCCTGTGTCTCGGTATAACCTAATTCATTGATTAAGTCATCCATTACCTGGTCGGTAAGGGTATCCACAAAGTAGGAGTTGACATTTGCAGTAGAAGAAGTGCTGTTATCTACAATCTGAATACGGTCGTAGACATTATCTTCTAATGCTTCGTCGTGTTCTTCCTGCGAAATATAACCCTGGTCTAACATATTGTCTAAGACATCTTTACGACGGGATGCGTTGTTATCCGGGTTAGTAATCGGATTATACTTTGTCGGACTCTTGGTAATCGCTGCAATTACTGCACACTCAGAAAGTGTTAAGTCAGATACATCTTTGTTAAAATATCGTTTGGATGCAGCCTGGACACCAAGGGTATTCTGACCAAGGTTAATGGTGTTTAAGTAATTTTCCAGAATCCAGTTCTTGGATTCTCTTTTTTCAAGCTGTACAGCCAGATACTGTTCCTGTATTTTACGCTCAAACTTATCAGCCATACTGTCTTCGCTTGTCCAATCGGTGAAGACGTTGTTTTTCAGAAGCTGCTGTGTAATTGTGCTGGCTCCCTGATTAAAATGAAAACCGGATGCAATGCCTTTGAAGCCGGCACGGATGATTCCTTTGATATCAATTCCGTTGTGATCGTAAAAACGTTCATCTTCGATGGCTACGAATGCATGTTGAAGATTAATCGGCATCTTATCAATGGTTACCGGGTCACGATTTGTACCGGAAGTAACCAGAGTGGCAATTTCATTACCCTCATCGTCAAGAACGGTAGAGAGCTGTCCGGTAGGACTTGCATCAATATCATCTATATCTGGTGCAGAATCAATGATTCCTTTGAAGATTCCGATTCCTGCACAAATACCGACGACAGCTACTAAGAAAAAGCAGATCAGTAGAGTCTTGCAGAAAATTACGGAAAACTTCTTACGGACCATAGTACCTTTGGAAGTGAGCTCTTTTTCCTTCCTGGCGGTACTCTTCTTTCCATAATTCATAATGTGCCTCCTTTGGATTAATAACATTATTTTCTTATTATAGCAAAAAGATACCATATAATAAAGAAAAAAGTAAAAACGCAAGGTTTTGATAAGAAATTCTTAAGGTTTCCTTGCAGGAAAAATGGAAATCATGCTACAATAAGGAAACGAAAAAAGAGGCAGGAGCAATGCAATATGTCAGAAGTTTCAAACGGAAAAGTAATATATGAAGGCGGCAGTGGTGAGCTTGAAGAGAAAAAATCGCGGTTTATTGCAAATATTGCACCAGTTACCACAGAAGAGGAAGCGGTAGCATATATCAATACTATGAAGAAAAAATACTGGGATGCAAGACATAACTGCTCCGCATTTATAATAGGAAGAAATCAGGAGCTGACCCGCTGCTCGGATGACGGAGAACCTTCCGGCACAGCAGGCCGTCCGATGTTAGACGTACTTTTACGGGAGGGCATCCGGGATGTAGTGGTAGTAGTAACCCGGTATTTTGGTGGAACACTTCTGGGAACCGGTGGACTGGTGCGTGCTTATCAGGGTGCTGTACAGGAGGGTTTAAAGAATTGTACCATCATTGAAAAGAGACCGGGAAAGCGTCTTAAGATAAGTACGGATTATACAGGACTTGGCAAGATACAGTATCTTCTGGCAGAACAGGGCGTTACGATTATGGATACCGAATATGCAGAAGGTGTGGAACTGGATGCAGCAGTACCGTTAGAACAGTGTCTGGAATTAGAAAAGAAACTTACGGATTCCACCAGTGGAAAGGCAAAGCTGATGTGGGAAGAGACCATTGAATTTGCAGATTTGAACGGTACAATCAAGGTTTTTTGATGACCTGTAAAAACTTTTTGCAAAAAATCGAAAAAAAATCGAAAAAGTGCTTGACGAATGGAATGTTTTCATGTAGAATACCCATTGTTGACACAACAAAGGGCTATCGCCAAACGGTAAGGCAACGGACTCTGACTCCGTCATTTCAAGGTTCGAATCCTTGTAGCCCTGCTCATGAAAACACCACAGCAGCGTGGTGTTTTTTTACTTTACAGGAAATTGCTTTCCCGCAAAGTAAAAACGATCCGCGAGGATGCGCACTGCGGCGCATAAGGTAGATGCCGCAAGCGGCCGCCGCAGGCACGAGAATGTGCCAGGGCACATTCTTTCTAATAGCCAGGCATTTACAAGGAGGACACATCTATGTATTCCATGAAAAGCAGAGTAAGATATAGTGAAACAGACAGCGGACAGAAGATGACATTTCAGGCATTGACTAATTATCTGCAGGATTGTTGTATATTCCAGTCAGAGGATCTTGGAATTGGCGTGGACTATTTGAAGGAGCATGCACAGGCATGGTTTTTGGCATCCTGGCAGATTGTGGTAGAACGGCTGCCGGTTCTTGGAGAAAAAATAACAGTAAAGACCTGGCCATATAACTTTAAAGGTTTTTATGGTTATCGTAATTTTACCATAGAGGATGCTGAGGGAAAAATCTATGCTTATGCGGATTCCCAGTGGATTTTTATGGATTTAAAGAGGGAAAGACCGGCACGGATTTCTGATAAGATGTTAGAAGAATATCAGATGGAAGAGCCTTTCAAAATGGACTATGCGGACAGAAAGATAAAACTTCCGGAGAAAATGCAGGAAAAGGAAAGCTTTCAGATTCGCCCGGAGCAGATTGATACCAATCATCATGTAAATAATGAACAGTATATTGCCATGGCAAAGAATTATCTGCCTGAGAATTTTAATATCCATAAAATGCGGGCAGAATACCGGAAAGCAGCAGTATTAGGAGACAAGGTATTCCCATTTGTATATGCAGATGATAAAATGTATCTGGTATCACTGGCGGATGAAGAGCAGAAACCATATGCCATTGTAGAATTTGAACAATAGAAAGCAGGAAAATATGAATCTTGGAGAAAAACAGGAACTGACAGCAGTAAAGAAAGTTGAATTTGGAATGTATCTGGCAGAAAATCCGGAGGATGAGACCAGAGTGCTTTTGCCGGCAAAACAGGTGCCGGAGGGACTTCGCATCGGAGATAAAGTAGAAATCTTTTTATACCGGGATTCCATAGACCGCCTGATTGCAACCACCCATGAACCGAAATTGGTACTGGGAAAGCTTGCAGTGCTTCCGGTATTGGAAGTTGGTAAAATAGGAGCATTTTTAGACTGGGGACTGGAAAAGGATTTATTCCTTCCTTATAAGGAGATGACCCGCAGGGTAAATGCCGGGGATGAAGTCATGGTAACTTTATATATTGATAAGAGCCGCAGACTCTGCGCCAGCATGAAGAATCTTTATGACCTTTTAAGCAAAGATTCTCCATATAAAGCCGGGGATGAAGTAGAAGCAAGAATCTATGAATTCAGTGATAATTTTGGAACCTTTGCAGCGGTGGATGATAAATATTCTGCAATGATTTCCAAGCATGAGGACAGCAGCCATCTTCGGATAGGGGATGTAATTGCTGCCAGAGTAGTCAATGTAAAACCGGATGGCAAGCTGGATATTACCCTTCGGGAAAAAGCTTACCTTCAGATGGACAGCGATGCACAGAAGGTAATGGAAGTGATAGATTCCTATGCCGGCGTACTGCCATTTACAGAAAAGGCATCACCGGAAGTAATCATGAGGGAAACCGGACTCAGCAAGGCAGCATTCAAGCGCGCTATAGGCAGACTCTATAAGGAGAGAAAGATAACCCTCAGCGAGCATGCAATCCGTAAAAACAGTTAATTTACGCGAGCAGCCAGAAAAACTGCATGTTTGCATGCAGATTTGGCGAGCACCGCGAATAGTTATTATTTAAATAAAGAAAGAAGGAACGAGACATGAAGAAAGTAATCGCAACAGAAAAAGCACCGGCAGCAATCGGACCATATTCACAGGCAATTGAAGTAAATGGAATGGTATATACTTCTGGTATTATTCCCGTTGTACCGGCAACCGGCGAGATTCCGGAAGGCTCGGTAGCACAGGCAAAACAGGCACTGACCAATCTTTCCAATCTTTTAGAAGCAGCAGGCACAAATATGGACAAAGTGGTTAAGACGACGGTGTTCATCAAAGAGATGAATGATTTCGCAGCAATTAATGAGGTTTATAAGACATTCTTTACCATCGATTTCCCGGCAAGAAGCTGCGTAGAAGTAGCACGTCTTCCAAAGGACGTTATGCTTGAAATCGAAGCAATCGCAATCAAATAGCAGGATGTGAATTTCACTATCTGCGTAAAAAAGAGACTGGAAAGTTGTAATCAGGAAGAATCCAAACTGCAATTTCCAGTCTCTTTTTCTGTGATGGCACCTGTAATCTTAGCATGCTGCCCTAATTATACGGAGACATCAAAGTTACCGCCAACAGCAGGATTTACAGACAATTCCATGGCACGAATCAGGCTGTCACTCATACTCTGACTGACATCCAGCTGGTTGCTCAGCATTGCAACTCCAATCGCTTCGCTGGTTGGAGTAGAGGCACTGTTGAGTGCACTTAAAGCAGTATTGTTTAATGCTGCAATATCCATATCAGTCACATCCTTTCTGCTTTGATATGTACTTTCATTATGGCATGGCAGATTAGAAAAAGCAAGGAAACATTCATATATTTTGGAAAAGGTGGTATACTTATCCTACTGAAGAAATGGAGGAGCCACAACATGTATGATGTGATTATAATAGGAAGCGGTCCTGCAGGGCTGTCGGCGGCAATTTATGCAGGAAGAGCAAAATTTGATACACTTATAATAGAAGAAAAGCCAATGAGCGGAGGTCAGATTGTAAATACCAGTGAAGTGGACAACTATCCGGGACTGCCAGGAGTGGGGGGGTTTGAACTGGCACAGAAGATGCGGGAGCATGCCCAAAAGAGCGGCGTGACTTTTGTAAAAGAACAGGTCGTATCGGTAGAGGATAAGCAGGAAAAGAAGCTAGTAACAACCAATCAGAACCAGTACGAAGCAAAAGCAGTAATCATTGCATCAGGAGCGTCTTACCGGAAGCTTGGGGTACCGGGGGAGGAAAGACTTACCGGTATGGGAGTTTCATATTGTGCTACCTGCGATGGAGCATTTTTCCGGAATCGGACTGTTGCGGTGGCAGGCGGTGGTGATGTCGCGTTAGAGGATGCACTCTTTTTGGCAAGAGGTTGTGAAAAAGTATACCTCATTCACCGGAGAGACAGTTTCCGTGGCGCAAAAGTGTTAGCGGAGCAGGTGCAGACAAATGAAAAAATTGAAATTTTATATGATACCGTAGTAGAGGAAATCTGCGGTGAAGGAATGGTAGAGAAAATCAAAATATTAAATAAGAAGACACAGGAAGAAAAAATGCTTCCGGTAAATGGCATTTTTGTTGCTGTGGGAATGGTGCCGAATACCGTAAAAGTAATACCGCATCTGGCATTGGATGATACAGGATATATCAAAGCCGGAGAGGATGGAAGGAGCAGTGTGCCTGGCATATATGCAGTGGGGGATGTCAGAACCAAGCAGCTGCGTCAGGTGGTAACTGCAGTAGCAGATGGCGCCAATGCCATTGCTTCTATGGAAAGTGATGGAATGATTTCGTAAAAGAAAGGAAAGAATGTTGTAAAAAAAGCGGGAATTTTAGGTTGACATGACAGGTTAGCTGCGCTATAATGACTCTGTAATAAATGTAATAAATTTGTAACAAATCGTTAGGTTTGGAGGTTTTTATGTATAAGAAAGCGTTAAGATTAACAGCCTGCGGACTCGCAAGCGCATTATTAATCACTGGAAGCAATGCAACAACATATGCAGCGCCAGTCGCAGGTGTTACTTCAGCAATGGAAGTGGGGGCTTCCAATGACACATTAGTAGCAGGTTTTTCTTTGACATTCAGCAATTATATGGCAAGCAGTGAGCTTGTAGCAAAGGCGAATGTGGCAACTGCACAGAATAATGACACACCTGTTGTTACAGAAGGGGATGCAGCGCAGCAGGATACAGCAGAAGAGGCACAGCCGGTAGAAGAAAATCCATTTGCAAATGTGGCAATTGCACAGGTTGATAACTATGTAAATATCAGAAGCGAAGCATCAGAAGACAGTGAGGTGCTTGGTAAGCTTTATAATAATTCAGCAGCAACCGTCCAGCAGACCGTAGATGGCTGGTATCAGATTACATCCGGTACCGTTACCGGTTACGTTAAGAGCGAATATGTAGTAGTCGGCAATGAAGAACTGGCCCGTTCCGTCGGACGTCGTGTGGCAACGGTAAATGAAGATGCAGTTACTTTGTTTGTGAGAACAGAGCCTTCTACCGATTCTAAGAAACTTGGAATGGTTGCAGGACTGGATGATTTGACAGTTACAGATGAGTCCGTAGATGGATGGGTAAAAGTTTCCATCGAAGAGGGCGAGGGATATGTATCCGCTGATTATGTAACATTATCTACTGAATTCGTTCAGGCAGAATCCAAAGAAGAAGAAGCGGCTAGACTTGCAAAAGAAGAGGCTGAAAGAAAAGCAGCAGAAGAAGCAGCAAAGAAAGCAGCAGAAAAAGCTGCTAAGAACAGCAGTTCATCTTCCACTACATCTGGTGGTACATCTACATACAATGCACCATCCGGATCTGATGGAGCAGCAGTTGCAAACTTCGCAAGCCAGTTCGCTGGTAATCCATATGTAGCAGGTGGAACAAGCTTAACAAACGGAGCAGACTGTTCCGGATTTGTAATGAGTGTGTATGCACAGTTTGGAGTATCATTACCACATTCTTCAGGAGCAATGAGAGGCTGCGGATATGAAGTTGGTACAGACCAGATGCAGCCGGGCGATATCGTATGCTACAGTGGACATGTTGCAATTTATGTTGGTAACAACACAATCGTACATGCCAGCACACCGTCATCAGGAATCAAATTTACATCACCGATTGACTATAAGCCAGTTCTTTCTGTAAGACGTATTTTCTAGGATGTCCGGATTTGATTTACGCGAGTAGCGAGAAAAATCGCATGCTTGCATGCAGATTTGGCGAGCGCCGCGATAACTCGAGAAACTCGCAAAGCGTGTTTCTTGTAGTTTATGGTAAAATTAAGGATGAAATAATATTGAAAAGGATAAACAGGGACTGTTGCGGTTGCAACAGTCCTTTTTTTTGCTTTACAGGAAATTGCTTTCCTGTAAAGTAAAAACGTTCCGCGAGGATGCACACTGCAGGTAGACATTTGGAAAAAAGCAGATATAAAAATTTGATACGTTATTAAAAGATATTCTATTTTTAGAGTTATAGGACAAAATGTGTTGATGAAAACCGCTTTCAAGCCTTGAAAATA
>NZ_QUHR01000029.1 GCF_003479605.1 Roseburia sp. AF12-17LB | reverse complement strand
TCCACTGGCAGGCTTTGTAGTTGGTTCACTAACCGGAATAGCAACATATGGAATGCTCAATGAGGCTGATCTGGAAGTAATGAATCTGGAGGCGTCATTAGAACTTGAGAAACAGCAGCTGGGGAATGTTGGAGAGAGTAGTAGTGGAAGTAAACCATATACAAATAGTCGCCCATCTTATGGTAAAAATCAAGTAAATGAAGTTTGGGAGAATGCGAAAGACCCTATTACAGGAAAAGTTTATGACCCATCTGGCGTTGAAATTACATGGGATAAAACTAAACCGAGAAATGGTCAATGGGATATGGGACATATTCCTAGTGAGAAATACTCTGAAATGCATCAATTATATATGGATGATGTGATTTCAAAAGATGAATTTTTAGAATAGTATCGTAATCCTAGAAATTATAGACCAGAATTACCTAGTACAAATAGAAGTCATAAATATGAGTGAGGAAATAAAAATGAATATTGAGAAAGCAGATTATGGGACAATTGTTAAATTTGGTACATTAAAAGATTTACATGAAAAAATAAAGTTAAAAAATGATAATGTATCTGATATCATTAATTGGGTAGATGATAGTGGAATGAGTATTCTTGAAAGAAGCTTAGTATCCAGAAAATTTGAAATATCAAAATTTTTACTTGATAACAATGCAAAAGTAAACATAGTGTCAAAAGAAGGTAATAATGAATTTCATTTTTTGGCTCCAAATATAAATTGTATTGAAGCAGTTGAAATCGGAAAATTATTGCTAAGTAAAGGTACTTCGGTAATGCAAAAAGATGTAAAGTATGGTAATACAGCCTTTTTTTCATTATGCATGGAAGCTTTTAAGGAACGTTCAGAGAGTACAATGAATTTTATTGAAGAATGTTTTGAACAAGTAACAGATGTTGATGAGAAAAACAAGAATGGATTTACCATTCGTAAACTAATTATGGAAAGGGGAAGCGATGAATTAAAAAAAAGATTGGAGGAAAAATATGCATAGCACAATGAATTTAGGAGGTTCTGTTGTTTCAAAAAATATATTAGAAAGAAGGGGACGAGTAAAATGGTGTTTTAGAGAAGAGAGTGTAAATAATATTGATAATGGGTGGAGATTTCTTTCGGAAATAGATACAGATGAGTTTCTGGCAGATTCAAAAAACATGGTCATTTGTGATTGGGGCACAATTTTTGAAATAGAGCCTGCAATTGCTCCAATTTTTGAATTACCAATTGGAACAGAATTAACCTTAGAATATGATGGCTCACAAAAATATTTTGTAAAATCTGAAACCGGAGAGAAACTTATATTTTAATTATGGTTATACTGTCGGACATCCAACGGCTCTTGCATGTCTATTAATTAATCATCATGGCTGTTGTGAAGCAATTAAGAATCCATGATGTTAATTAATAGACACTAGCGAAATTTTGTCGAGTCGGGTATACGAAAGGACATTGCAAAATCAAAATAGAATATTTAGTTCCAATACGCTGATATAAACGTGCTCTTAGCAACAATGTAAAGTACGAGAAGATTACCAGCATCTGTGAATTAATCCAGGAACAGCTTGCCCGATGGATAGAAGAGATTGATGCGGTGAGGAGCAGTATTGTAGAAATTGCTACTATGCCGGATATATCCCAGGATTCCATGGAGTGACGGGAGACTCAAGGCTGGTATCGGTTAATCCAATCCGTGATACAGTATTTGCCAGTAATCCGG
>NZ_QUHR01000028.1 GCF_003479605.1 Roseburia sp. AF12-17LB | reverse complement strand
AAACAGGACAGTTTAAGTATTTCTGATGCTGCACGAGGCTTTTCAAAGCAATCAATAGCTGCACTGATAGATAAAAATGCGAATATTTCTAACAGTGAATTGGCTTATTATTTTGCAAACTATAATAATTCAAGTGCTATTTTGAATGCAATCAATTTTGGGGAGAATGTTTCCTGTGGATATAATTCTGATTTTAAGGAGTACGGGGTTATTTCCTTTGACCTTAATGGGAGCAGACAGGTAGTACCTAATTATGCAGTACCGAAAATGAATACAAGCACCATGTCAGGCATTTGTGCTGCAAATAATTCTTTGGTATTAAGTAATAAAAGTTATTATTCATGGACAACATCAAGTGGCGGTAAATATACATGGACGGTCAACAATGGAAGGATAGGCTGGGCAGCCTCGGAATCGTTGCTTGCAGAGAATACAAATCAAAAAGGGACAAATTATAAGTGGGAAATGTGTAAGGCAGGCAATATCCTGTCTGATCTGGCACAGGGAAAGAGTGTGTGGGGGTATCTTTACAGCAATGAGGAGGTATTGTCCGTCTGTGAGAAAGTCGGGATTTCTCCGGGATTCTTTTCTATAGAAGCGGGAGCAGGAAAACACACTTATTTATTGCAGGAATCAGGAAAGACCATAAATGTTGACGCAAAGATAAAACAGTTAAATGATATAAACTGGATAGAAATCGGATTTAAAGAAGGAGATACGTTTTCCGTTTATGGTAAAGAGTATGCTATTGACAGCAGTGGGCATATCAATGTTTCGGCAGAAGATGAATTTACATCAACGGAAATTAAATATCCAAGTCGTTCAATATAATAGAAATTATTTTAAGTTTCAATAACAGGGAGGTAGGATTATGGCAATTACAGGTATCAATAACAGTAGTTACACATCGTATTATGCTTCAAATTACAAGAATACTGTTAAAAAAACAGATAGTGAAAAGGATAGTACAAATACAAAAGACGGCAACGTGACAACAAGTACAGTTGAATTAAAAACATCACGTCCCGGTGTGACAAAAACAGAGCAGATTAAGACAGGGTATAGTAATGTAAATGATTATTCAAAATACTTGCAGGGAAAATACCATTATGTGAATACGGGAACGACTTCAATGCAAGGGGTTCCGACAACAGTATCCGTTTCAAGTGCATTTTTACAGAAGTGTATGAATGATCCGGAAAAAGCAAAGTATCTGGAGGAAAACTTAGCAGCCATTCCAGATTGTGCCAAAAGTGCGGTTAATGGATGTTTGGGCACTTTGACAAATCTGAGTTATAAGGTTGATGAAAACGGAAATATTTCGGTGGCAATATCTGGTACAAATGATCCAGATGGGAAAATAGCGAAAGAGAATGCTGAACGAAAAGCAAAAGAGAACAGAGAAAAAGAGGAAAAAGTAAAAGAGAAAAGAGCTGCTAAAAAAGCAGAGGAAGAAAAAGCTGCAAAGAAACGTGCAGAAAAATCGGCAGAAGGAAAAGAAACGGGTGATTATACCTTATCCGTAACTGGTAATGATGTAAAAAGTATGACACAGAGCCTTGTAGCAGAATCTGTGAGTATTTCTGCACCTGATAGATCAAGTTTTGATATTAAGGCATAAGAGGGTTCGGTAAAAGGAAAATATCAAATCAATGCATTAGTTGGAAGTGCTTGTTTCCTATCATGGCATATCCAAGCTAACGATAGCAAAAATGGCTGGTGTTGAGGAAAATGATATTGACAGGCTTTTAGCCAA
>NZ_QUHR01000027.1 GCF_003479605.1 Roseburia sp. AF12-17LB | reverse complement strand
TAGCCGTATCGGAAGGTGCGGCTGGATCACCTCCTTTCTAAGGAAATCGAGTAGAGATTATTTCGCTGTTGAGTTATCAAAGATAACAACACAAGAGAGGAAGTTCTCTTCGCTAAGTTCGAACAGCGCTAAAGCTTGTTCTTACTAATCTCAGAGAACAGCTTTCGCACTAAGCTCGAAAGAACCTCGCTAAGTGTTCAATGCTTCTGGTGGCGATGCGCTTAGGGGAAACACCCGTCCACATCCCGAACACGATGGTTAAGACCTAAGCGGCCGATGGTACTACGCTGGAGACGGCATGGGAGAGTAGGTGGCTGCCAGATTAAAAAAAGAAAACAACAGCTATGCTGTTTTCAACATAAAACGGGCATCCGAAGGATGCTAACCTATATCAGCAGGGAAGTGCTGTTAAGATACAGGGTTTTTACCCGTGATTAGAGGATTCAAAAGATTGAGTTTTCTAATGACTGGTAAAACAGTCAGAAAAACGTACCTTGAAAACTTCATACAGAATTGATGAAAAGACTATCATTTTAGAAATGATAGACCTAAGATATCAAGACATCCGAGAAACAAACCGATTCAAAAGAATCAACAAACACAAGCGTGAAAACGCAAAAGACGCCTGTCACTAACGCTATAGATGACAGGAAGCAAGGTCAAGCGAAGAAGAGCGCAGGGTGGATGCCTTGGCACTAAGAGCCGATGAAAGACGTGATAAGCTGCGAAAAGTCACGGGGAGGAGCAAATATCCATTGATCCGTGAATGTCTGAATGGGGAAACCCACATGAGAATACCTCATGTATCCATACGCCAATCCATAACGTATGGAAGGGAACCCGGTGAACTGAAACATCTAAGTAGCCGGAGGAAGAGAAAGAAAAATCGATTTCCAAAGTAGCGGCGAGCGAAATGGAAAGAGCCCAAACCGGAGTGCGTGCATTCCGGGGTTCGGACCGCATAATTGATTCAGCAATTCCAGCAGAACTGTTTTGGGAAAGCAGACCAGAGAGGGTGAAAGTCCCGTAAGCGAAAGAAGAGCTGACATGGCGGTATCCAGAGTACATCGAGACACGAGAAACCTTGATGGAATAAGCGGGGACCACCCCGTAAGGCTAAATACTACTTAGTGACCGATAGCGCATAGTACTGTGAAGGAAAGGTGAAAAGGACCCCGGGAGGGGAGTGAAAGAGAACCTGAAACCCTGTGTTTACAAGCTGTGGAAGCACTTTATATGTGCGACCGCGTACTTTTTGTAGAACGGTCCGGCGAGTTACGCTTACTGGCGAGGTTAAGGACTTAAGGTCCGGAGCCGAAGGGAAACCAAGTCTTAATAGGGCGGTTATAGTCAGTAGGAGTAGACCCGAAACCGGGTGATCTATCCATGTCCAGGTTGAAGATGCCGTAAAAGGCGTTGGAGGACCGAACCCACATCCGTTGAAAAGGGTGGGGATGAGGTGTGGATAGGGGAGAAATTCCAATCGAACCCGGAGATAGCTGGTTCTCCTCGAAATAGCTTTAGGGCTAGCCTCGTTTTAGTCTTGTGGAGGTAGAGCACTGAATTTCCGCGGGGGCGTCAAAGCTTACCAAAGAATATCAAACTCCGAATGCCATTAAGATGATGAACGGGAGTCAGACTGTACGAGATAAGTTGGACAGTCAAAAGGGAAAGAGCCCAGACCACCAGCTAAGGTCCCAAAGTGTGTGTTAAGTGGAAAAGGATGTGGGGATTCAAAGACAACTAGGATGTTGGCTCAGAAGCAGCCATTCATTCAAAGAGTGCGTAACAGCTCACTAGTCGAGAGTCCCTGCGCCGAAAATGTCCGGGGCTGAAACACAACACCGAAGCTGTGGAATCATACCTAGTATGATTGGTAGAGGAGCATTCTTAAGACCGACGAAGCTGTACCGATAAGGAGCAGTGGAGGGATAAGAAGAGAGAATGCCGGAATGAGTAGCGAGAGGAAGGTGAGAATCCTTCCGGCCGAATATCCAAGGATTCCAGGGTAAAGCTGATCTGCCCTGGGTAAGTCGGGACCTAAGGAGAGGCCGAGAGGCGTATCCGATGGACAACAGGTTTAGATTCCTGTACCACATATGGTCAGAACTGTGGGGACGCAGAAGGAAAGCATGAGCCAGGAATGGAAAGACTGGTACAAGCAGAGGGGATGGTGTGCTGGCAAATCCGCACACGAAAGTCCTTGCTGTGATGTGGAGCGAACTAGAGTAGCGAAGCATGCGGACCGGCTGCCGAGAAAAGCCGCTATTGTGCCATATGTGCCCGTACCGTAAACCGACACAGGTGGATGAGGAGAGAATCCTAAGGCCGACGGAAGAAGTATTGTTAAGGAACTCGGCAAAATGACCCCGTAACTTCGGGAGAAGGGGTGCCTGAGAAATCAGGCCGCAGAGAATAGGCTCAAGCAACTGTTTAGCAAAAACACAGGTCTATGCAAAACCGAAAGGTGAAGTATATGGGCTGACGCCTGCCCGGTGCTGGAAGGTTAAGAGGAGAGGTTAGCGCAAGCGAAGCTTTGAATTTAAGCCCCAGTAAACGGCGGCCGTAACTATAACGGTCCTAAGGTAGCGAAATTCCTTGTCGGGTAAGTTCCGACCCGCACGAAAGGCGTAATGATTTGAGCACTGTCTCGACAATACATCCGGTGAAATTGAAGTACCAGTGAAGATGCTGGTTACCCGCGCCAGGACGGAAAGACCCCATGGAGCTTTACTCCAGTTTGGTACTGGGATTCGGTACTGCATGTACAGGATAGGTGGGAGACGAAGAAGTTAGGACGCCAGTCTTAACAGAGTCGCTGTTGGGATACCACCCTTGCAGTATTGGGTTTCTAACCAGCCGCTGTGAACCAGCGGTGGGACAATGCCAGGCGGGGAGTTTGACTGGGGCGGTCGCCTCCGAAAGGGTATCGGAGGCGCTCAAAGGTTCCCTCAGAATGGTCGGAAACCATTTAAAGAGTGCAAAGGCAGAAGGGAGCTTGACTGCGACACCGACGGGTGGAGCAGGTACGAAAGTAGGACTTAGTGATCCGGTGGCATAAAGTGGGATTGCCATCGCTCAACGGATAAAAGCTACCCTGGGGATAACAGGCTTATCACTCCCAAGAGTTCACATCGACGGAGTGGTTTGGCACCTCGATGTCGGCTCATCGCATCCTGGGGCTGTAGCAGGTCCCAAGGGTTGGGCTGTTCGCCCATTAAAGCGGTACGCGAGCTGGGTTCAGAACGTCGTGAGACAGTTCGGTCCCTATCCGGCGCGGGCGTAGGATATCTGAGGGGAGCTGGCCTTAGTACGAGAGGACCGGGCTGGACGGACCACTGGTGCATCAGCTGGATACCAAATCCATAGCTGGGTAGCCAAGTCCGGAAGGGATAAACGCTGAAGGCATCTAAGCGTGAAGCCCCCCCCAAGATGAGATGTCCCTGTCTATAAGACAGTAAGACCCCTGAAAGAGTATCAGGTAGATAGGGCAGAGGTGGAAGCACGGTAACGTGTGGAGCTGACTGTTACTAATCGGTCGAGGGCTTGACCAAA
>NZ_QUHR01000026.1 GCF_003479605.1 Roseburia sp. AF12-17LB | reverse complement strand
TGGATAATAGGAGATTATCCATCGTTTTTGATGGTGATTCATATCCTGTAAACAGTAAGCATTTATAGGTTGAATGATAAAATCTTTTGGTTATAGAGGATATTATTATGAAAAAACTTAACATATTAATTGCGCATGTTTCATATCAAGCATCAACAGGTAGTTTTATTAAATTATTACGTAATTCCTCCAAATTTCATTGTTATATTGTAGGATGCGATAGTATAGAAAAAGGCTTTTCTAGTGGAAGTTTGCTTGTTGATAAATTTTATCATATTAGTGAAGATAACGCTGAAACTTATATAGATTCAATTAAAAAAATTGTACACAACGAAAAAATAAATGTAATTATTTCTGCTGAAGAAGATGATTTACTCAAATTCAAAGATTGTCAAATCAGCCAAGCAATATATAAGTATATCCCACAAAAACATATTTTTGAAACATTTAAAGATAAATATTTTGCAACACAAGAAATGAGTAAATACGGAATATATGTTCCTCATAATATTTTGAATTATAGTGAATTTATTAATACTAATAACACAAAATTTATCAAACGAAAAAGAATTTCTTGTTGTAGTAGAGGTATTACAATATTTGATAGAACCGAAATTACAGAGAATTATAGTTTTTTTTCAAATGAATACATAACACAAAAATTCATAAACGGAACGTTATACACCGTAGATGTATTTTGTGATAAAAGTGGAAGCCCCTGCTCTATCATTCCTCGAAAAGAAATAGCAAGTAAGGATGGAACAACTTTTAAGTGCGAAATAGAAAATCAGCAAGAATTAATTAATATATGCAAAAAAATATACAATATATATTGTATTCCGGGATTTTCAAATATCCAATTTATTGTTGATGATAAACCTTATTTTATAGAACTTAATCCGAGAGCAGCCGCAACAATGATTGCATCTGCGTTGTCATCTTTAAATTATATGGATTTGTATATATCACATTTTTTATTTAATGAAAATTTACCATCATATAACGAAATTATGAATTCTGTAAAATGGGGAAGCATTATTTCTCGTTATTATGAAGAAACAATCTTAATACCAGGAGATGAATAAAATGAATCGACATGAAATTATTAAATTACTTGATTGCTTTGAACCCCAGAAATTCAATTATACAATTTGGATATTAGCAAATGTTAATGATACTATTCAGAATGAAGAATCATTCATTCATCATGCTAATTTTTCCGAATTTTTTTCGAAAGCAGAATTTGCTTGTATTGCATCAGCAATAACTGAACTTTTTGGATATGTTAGGATATTTTATTCAGAAACTGAGTTTATGCAATATGTTTTAGGCAATACAAAGACATTATCCAAGGAAGATATTATTGTATTTAATTTCACAAGAGATGGTTTTTTAGAAGGTAAAAAATCATTAATCCCAGCCTTTTGTGATTTATATGGTTTAAAATATGTAAGTTCAAATGCATTTGTAATTTCTCTGTTACGTAATAAGTTTGTATATACTCAATTTTTAAGTTCTTTAAACATAAAAGTTCCTTTCACTACTTGCAGTAAAATGATTACTAATGATTTATTTAATAAAATAAAAGATAAAGATTTAATTATCAAAAACATTTTTGAATCTGCAAGTATAGGATTAGATGAAACTAATATAATCAATGTTGCAGACTATGATACCATGAATAGTGAGATGGAAAAGTTTTATAGTAAAATGCAAAGTGATAATTTGCTAATTCAAGAATATATTCATGGAAATGAATGTGAAGTGTTTGTAATTAGATGTGGCGGTAAATTATATTCATTTCCCCCAATAAGTGTTAATATAAACAATTCATCTATTATTACAACACGCATATCTGATGAATATGATTATACTTTTTCTCCGTTATATGAATGTTTTTCTCGTCAGATATGCAATTCTATTCAGAAATCTGCTGAAAAAGCAGCAGATTTACTGAATATAAAAAATTATGCCCGTTTTGATTATAGAGTAAGAAAGAACGGCGAATTTTTTTTAATAGATATTGCAGGTAGTCCATACTTAACAAGACATAGTTCTGTTGAATATTTGTTCACTCAATTACTCGGATTAAAATATTCGGATATTTTTTTACTGATTGCAGCTATAACTGTTACAAATTATTCCCATGAAGTAAATTGCAAATCTGATAATGGCAAACCTCTAGAAATGTAAAGTTTCTTATCTGATGGTGCATATTGTAACATATTTAGTCCATATTTTTTAATATCCGGAAAAATTTTCCCTTTTACTAGATTTCGTGCAGCTTGAACTCGCAAATCCATTTTTTCAGTATTATGAAATACTGAAGGGTAAAATGTGTCTAGCAAATTAATAATTTGTGAACACTTTTTCCAATTATGATGCATTAAATTTAAATAAAATTCGTACCATGCAAAGTGATATCTATAAAAGTCATTTATTTTTACATCTTTTACTGCAGATACATCTTCACACCCTAAGGATGTTTCTAATCGTTGCTTTGTATATAGATATTTATCTTCTTTACCAGCGTATAAATACAATGAAGCAATATTAGTCAAAATAACATGATTCATTCCACAAGGTGTAGCAGTTAACAGTTTTTCTAATTTCTCAGAAATACTAATAGCTTTGTTCTGAACTTCTAACAATCCATTATCTTCATTAGATTCAAAATATAGAAATTCTGCTATGTATAAATTATTATATATTTTTTCTTCTTGCGAAATCTCTAATTGTAACTCTTTTATAGTAGTTATTGCCTTTGCACAATTATTTATAGCTAGTGAATATTTTTGAAGTGCAATTTCATTTCCTGCTTTGGAGGCTAAAGCTATAACATATTCATCCCAAATTTTATTATCCTTAAAATAAGCAACAGCTTGTTCGTAATACACAATTGCTTGTGATGGTACTGCAAATAAAAAAGCTTTTCTATTGAAAACGTTTATAATATATTCCGAAAAATTCTTTTTTATAAAATGGTTATTAATATAATTCGTCAATAGTAAACTATCATCATATAGTTTACAAAAACTTTCTTTATCATTTAAAGTATCTAATACATAAGGTGCTAATTCAAAAATAATTCTCAGTGATAGTATTTTTTCATCTTTGTTTTTAGGAGCAAAATTTGTACTTAAAAATATTCTTTGGTCTAAATATGCATGCAATTCCTGAGCTACTTCATTAAGGAAAGTCGGTGTCAAACTATGTCCAATATAACCACTATTAAATATTAATCTACGCAGTTCTGCTGCAAGCACAATATTTATTTCTGAGTAATCAATATTTTCAAGAATTTCTAAAGTTTTTTGATAATAACCTTGATAATGATTAATATATGCTTCGCATATTTTGTTAAAAAGCTCTTTATAGCGTTCATTAGTATTGTTTTTTAAAAAGAAAGAGGTAATTTTGTCTCTTTGCAAAATGTCGTTTAACATAAAACTTTTGGATATACCAAGCATAATTAAAGCAAAGACATTCTTGTTAATAGCATCATAATATCGAAATAAATATTGTGAGCGTTCGAAATATTCATCTTCAGCAACTTCTGATAAATATATATAATACTCAAGTGTTTTTTGTTTATAAGTTTTTTGTGCTAAATTATACAAGTACTTTTTTTCTTCTTCTGAAACAAATGAATAATTAATAGTTTTATGCAATTGCGAAACAAGTTCTTCTTCTATAAACTTTTCGCTCAGGGCACAATAAAATCCATTTTGTACACTTTGTTCGTTTATGCTATTAATGTAACTTATCATATTAGTTGTAAGCATATGTATACTCATAGATGATGTTAAAAGTATAGATTGCAATTCTTCTTTTGATAAATTATATTTTTCTCCAGAACGAATATAATAATTCAATTTTGTATCTATAATGCTTTCAATCGAAGTAGAAGTTTCATCATTACTTATAATTAATTTTGCATAATTATTTACTAAATTGAGATTAGTACCACAAAGCTTATATATTTGGGTTAATTGTGTATTTGTAATTTGTGGAGCCGTATAACCACAAACATTTATTAAATAGTTATAAATATCTGCTCTATCATAATCCCTAAATATTACGGTTTCTACATTGTACTTACCATTAAAGTAATCCTCATTACTAGTTATAATTATTGATATCTTTTTATTAATTTTTTTTTCAATAAAATTCTTGTTACAGAGCAAAATATTAATAAAATCTCTGCTTTCTGGTGGAAGTATATCATAGTCTGTTGCAGAAATTAATATATTTTTTTTCAAAGTAAGAGATTTCAAATTAGCTATTATATAATTGATTTTATGAGAATCATTTTTTGTTGGAGATAATGACATACCTATTAAGCCATTTAATGAAAAGACTACACTAATTGTATGCGTAGATATGCGCTGTCCTTTTCTAATGAGTGTATCAGAAAAGATTCTGTATATTTCACTTTTTTTTCTTAATTTTTTTTCTAGATTTTCTAAAACATATTCCTTACCAGTTCCATTTTTTCCTACAAACTGAAAAGAATTTGACTGAGATTCAAAAATTAATTTATAAAGTTCATCACAAAACTTTTCACGATCTACACACTCTAATTTTCTCATATTACTATTCCTCAAACAAAAAGTCTATAACAGGATATGAATCACCATCAAAAACGATGGATAATCTCCTATTATCCA
>NZ_QUHR01000025.1 GCF_003479605.1 Roseburia sp. AF12-17LB | reverse complement strand
AGTTTTGATTTGACTTAATTCATAACATTTATTAACTGTTATATCTTATCCTCGTGAAGTCCGCAACCCCTTGAAAATGCTAAATTTGTAGCGAGTGAGTTTGCCCTTATGCTTTCCCTTGTGTTATATCCTTTTCCCTCATGTTACGAATGCTCACAAGGGCAAAATTAAGGGAAAGAAAATCCAGTAACAAATTATAACATGAAATGAAAATGGCAGGAAGAACGGATTGAAATGCTTTCAAAACTTTTAGAAAATTAAGGAAAGGACAGATAAGATATGAGATTGATTTATGCAAGATATAATCCGCAATGTAATAGCATAGATGTAACCACGTTTGAAAATGTAGTGCTTAGAATTGATTGCAATAAGGCAGAGGAAGGATTGAGAACTACTCCCGGCTCCCAGTGTTCGTTGAATGCTTTGGCTATTGATAATCCATTAGAATATGCAAGATTATACTTGGATGGAGAAATGCAAGTATGGGTTGATGCAGAGGATCGTTTAGATACGTGGTGATTTTGCTAATATAATATCATGATAGAGGTCTAGTACTAAAAATTCCAGAAAAATATATAGAACGTACGGTTATTCCATAATAAGAGGCAGGAATCTTAAGTTTCTAGATGTTTGAATTTTGCCTTAAGGTAAATAGAGAGGACACATTGATTTTTCAGTGTATCCCCTCTATTTAAAATTATTTTTAAATAGTTCTTGCACAAAAACAAATAGCATGCTAAAATCTATTTAAAGAAAGTTTTAAATAGGTAAAAGATATGGGAGAAACTAACATTTTTAAAGTATTGGCAGATAGCCAGCGAAGAGACATTCTTATTATGTTGAGAAATGAACGATTAAATGCCGGAGAGATTGCTGAAAAATTACAGATTACACCGGCTGCTCTTTCTTATCATTTAAAATTACTTAAAAACGCAGACTTGATATCTGAATATAAAGAGAAAAACTTTGTTTATTATGAAATCAACACTACGGTTTTCGATGAATTAATTATATGGGTTAACCAGTTTGGAGGAAAAAAAGTATGAAAAAAATAATGTGGATAGTAGCAATGATACCAGTTGTAGTTACAAGTGTTGTACTACAGTTTATGCCTGATATTATACCTATGCATCATGACTTGGAGGGAAACACTGACAGATGGGGAAGTAAAACAGAAAGCTTTATTTTTCCGGTAATTATTTTGTTTATTACACTGTTTTGGCACTTGCTAATCTATGTGTTTGAGAAAAAATCAAAAAATGCAAATACAGAAAAGGAACAGATGGAAACAAAATCTTCTGCAAAGGTATTATGTGTTGTAGGAATTTCGCAAGCAATCATGTTCGGGATTATGCATTATTTTATTCTTTATTCTTCTTGGATACAGGCAAATGCAGGTGGTGAACATGCGGTTATTGACATTGCAAAAGTTTCATGTATTTTGTGTGGTATTATATTTATTGTATTAGGAAATTTTATGACAAAGGCAAAACGAAATGCAGTAGTGGGAGTTCGAACCGTTTGGAGTATGCACAATGATAATACATGGAGAAAGAGTAACCGCTTTGGTGCAATATGTATTATTATTACGGGGTTATTGACTATCATTACAACCGTATTTACAAGTGGGATGACTGGCACAATCTTTATGTTGATTTATTTATTATTAGCAACAATTGTAACTGTGGTATACTCAAAAAAGATATATGATAAGGAAATAAAAAAATAATTTGTATCTTTATGCGAGAGGGTGAAATTCCAGTCTTTTACGGAGAGATAACAAACGAAGGGAGGCAATTGCCTCCCTTCGTTTGTTATCTACTCCTTCCACGGTTTGGTGGAGAATATGGTCTTGTTAACTCTCGCTCCTTTATGTCCTGTTTCTTAGATATAAGCCTATCGTGTAGAGACTGCGGCTTTTCTCCATACCGTTGTTTCCAATTCTTAAGGCTGTCCTGATAATCCCCATAAGCTGTCTCTGACTTATGAAATGCTTTGTAGAAGGCTTCCGCATTCTGATACCCGTATTCCTTTACGATATGGGATAATCGGGCTTTCATTCGGGAAATACGTTCCTCCAATCCGGCTATCTCTGTTGAAAGTTCGGAACGCCTTTTTGCTTTGAAGATACCTTTGCTGTCGGACAGTTCAATTTCAAGGTCACTTCGCTGTTTCTCGAGTGCAAAAATTGCTTTATTCTGTTCTTGCAGCTTTTGATAAATTTCGCATAAGTGCTTGTAAGAAACTGCTTCCGGTGATGGCTGTGGTCTTGGCGGTATGGCAGGCTTTGGTGTATCTGTCTGCTTTCTGCTTTCTTCTGGTACAGCTTTCTGCTCTTTGAAATCTGTGTTCTCCGGTCTTGCTTCAAGCTCTTTGGAAATTACTTTATCTGCAAGCTCCAGAGTTTTGAGAAATACTTTGGAGATTAACAGTTCTAATACTGCAATGGCAGTACCGATAATGGAAGATAACAGATTCGGTCTGTTTCCGTAAAGCCATACGGATTCCACAATCTTGTCCGTTATCCGTTCCTTTTTTATCTGCATGATTTCTGACTTGGAAACACCCGTTACAATCGCTCTGTCAACAGTCTGATTCCACAAGGTGCGTTTACTGTTGTCTGCCTCAATCTCGGTGGCTTTCGGATTGTTCTTACCAATCTTTTTGGTGGCAAGATACATACCGCCACGCTCAAAAACTTCTAACCGCTGGCTTTTATCCCACACATACTGATTGATAAGATTGGTATAATCCTGCTTGACGGTATCAAGGAAATTTTCAGCCTTGAAGTGTTTATCCTTAATGGAGAAAATCTGTCTTTCGTATACCTCACCTTTGTGAATCACCTTACATCTTTTACGGATATTTCCTTCTTCATCAAGTATCTCTTTCTTGGTGCGTACATGATTTCCCTTTTCGTCATAGAACATATTGCGGGTGGCAACCTTTTCTATGGGCTGTTCCAAGAGTGTACGCTCCGAAAAAATGAGATGGATGTGATAGTTGGTTTTCCGCTTATTGTGATGCAGGGCTGCGATACAGTCCGTTCCGTAAGTCTGTCTGAAATGGTCTGTAAATATCTGCAACAGTCTGTCTGGAGGATACTCCGTAAAAGATTCCGGCAGGGCTATGATCAATTCCCTTGCCTCAATACATTTCCCCTCCGTACCGCTTTTTTTAAATTCTGCCTGATTATATTTTGCAAGGTCAGTCCAAAAATTACGGTCTGTGGTTTCATATACCGCATACAGATTTTCCTGCTTCTTTGGGCTTGAAATATAATAAATTCTTCCCCGGACATTGTGGAGCTTCGTCATCTGAATAAATGAATTTCTTGGCATGTGCTTCCTCCTTTCCGTATCTGCCAAGTACGAAGCTGCAAGAAATGAGGATGGGAAACTTTCTAATGTGAAAGTGAGTAGGCTACATAGGTAGCCTGTCTACGAACATATCCGCCTGTCGGCGAAAGCTCCCAGCAGGGCGAAATACACAGAGTACAAATCGTAAGATTTGTGCGAGGGGTGTATTTCGCTCTCAAACGCCGAGGGCTTGTATAAAAAAGTTTCTTCCCCACTTCTTAAATTTCCGGTTGTATCTTAGAGGAAGCACATGGTATAATCTATTTGCGTGTAGGTATATCATGGCTTCGGTCAGATACATACCTTAGGGATGGTCTTAGGACTGTCCCTATTTAATTTGTCACATTTCTTGTGACAGCTCTGACATTTCCTTTGTCCCTTAAGTCCCTGCCTTCATTGGCGGTCATGAACTTTTCAAGCATATCCGTTTTGATAAGGACTTTCCGTCCTACCTTCAATACCGGAAGCTTTTTCCATTCTACCAGTTTCCGCAGGGTATTTCTGCCGATACCCGTATAGTCGGCAGCTTCCTCAATGGACAGTGCAATCTTCACTTCTGTCATTAAAACACCTCCTCTTGAATTGCATAATGCAATTTTGTGACTATGCCTACTATATAACTTTTATATCTTCTTGTCAAGCGTTACGAAATTTTAAAAGCAATTATTAACTTGCATATTGCAATGCTACTTTTACTGTGTTATACTTTAGCCATACCGAAAAAGGAGGCGTATCAGAATGAAAGATAAAGAATTACGCAAGTTAATCGGTAGCAGGGCAAAACAACGCAGACTGGAATTAGGTGTCAACCAGCCTTATATAGCAGAAAAGATGGGAGTTACCGCTTCCACCATACAGCGGTATGAGGCAGGAACGATTGACAACACCAAGAAGCTTGTTCTGGATGGTCTGTCGGAAGCACTTCATGTATCAGTGGAGTGGCTGAAGGGCGAGACGGAAGAAATGACAAGTGATGTTACGGATAAAAGGGAATTACAGATTCGTGATACCATGACTTCCATTCTCTCCAAACTGCCTTATGATATGAAGGCAGACGAAGCGGATTTTTCCAAAGATTTACTGCTGCTGATGTTGAAGGAATACGAATTATTCGTTGATTCCTTTCAATATGCCTGTAAGAATTTTAAAGGGAATACGGAAGATGCCACAATTGCAAAAGTAATGGGGTTTGAATCCAATCAGGAATATAATGAGATTATGTTCCTTAGGGAAATCACCCATACGGTAAACGCACTGAACGACATGGGCGACATTGTAAGGCTCTATTCCAAGAATCCCGAAACGGCAGCCGTAAGGCTTGCAAATCTTCTTTCAGAGAAAGACTCCGAACCGGTATAGATTAGACAACCGGAGTTATGATATACTTACACGCAGAAAGCATTTCATCAGTTCCGATTGTCGATATCGAAAGGAGTAACGATTATGGCAAAAGGTTCTGTAAGAAAGAAAGGCAAGAAATGGTACTACCGCTTCTATGTGGAAGATGCAAGCGGTAATCTGGTGCAGAAGGAATTTGCAGGTACGGAAAACAAAAGCGAAACGGAAAAGCTGTTGAGGCAGGCAATGGAGGATTATGAAGCCAAGCGGTTTGTTGCAAAGGCTGAAAACATCACACTCGGAGAGTTGCTTGACCTGTGGGCTGAGGAAGAATTAAAGACAGGCACATTGAGTAATGGAACGGTTGGCAATTATCTTCAGACAATTGGGAGAATCAAACAACACCCTATCAGCAAAAGGAAACTGAAAACGGTGACTTCGGTACACCTGCAGGAGTTTATGGATTTGCTCTCATTTGGAGGCACTGTGGGAGATTTTATATCAAAAGGATATTCCATTGATTATGTAAGGTCATTTTCAGCAGTATTGCAACAGTCATTCCGGTTTGCGGTATTTCCGAAACAGTTTATTACCTTCAATCCAATGCAGTATGTGGTGATGAGGCATAAAAAGGAAGAAACGGATTTGTTTGCGGATGAAACAGCCACAGACAGAGACAAGGTTAAACCGCTTTCCTTTGAAATGTACCGGAAACTGATTGAACAGCTTGGAAAACGAAGTGGGGATGCGATTCTTCCGGTTCAGATAGCATACTTTACAGGTCTCAGACTTGGAGAGGTAGCAGGTCTGACATGGCAGGATATCAACCTTGAAGAACAGTATCTCACTGTACGCAGGAGCATCCGCTACAATGGTGCTACCCATAAGCACGAAATCGGTCCGACAAAGTGGAAAAAGATCAGGGTTGTTGACTTTGGCGATACCCTCGCAGATATTTTGAGGAATGCAAAAAAGGAACAGCACAAAAACCGTTTTCATTATGGGGAACTCTACCAGCGGAATTTTTACAGAGAAGTAATGGAAAAGAATCGGGTGCATTACGAGTATTATCATTTGGGAATGACAGAGAATGTGCCGGAAGATTACACCGAAATCTTCCTTGTATGCTTAAGGGAGGATGGTTGTCTGGAACTTCCGGCAACCATAGAAACAGCCTGCCGGACAGCAGGAAGAAAAGTACCGGAGCTTGAAGGTTTCCATTTCCACACACTGAGGCATACCTACACGACAAACCTCTTATCCAACGGGGCTCAGCCTAAGGATGTGCAGGAACTGTTAGGACACTCAGACGTGAGTACCACCATGAATGTCTACGCCCATGCTACAAGGGAAGCAAAGCGGACTTCCGCAAGACTTCTTGATAAAGTGGCAGGCAACGATTAAACAACTGAATAATGAATTTTCCCTTGTAATTATCCCATAAGGGCAAAAACAAGGGAAAAGGATACATATATAGAATTTTCAATGGCGGGAAGCCTTGAAAATAGGGGAAAGTTAAGAGAGTTAATAGATAAATTCAAGTTTG
>NZ_QUHR01000024.1 GCF_003479605.1 Roseburia sp. AF12-17LB | reverse complement strand
TCTCCAAACCCTTTTTCAACATTAAACGCCAAACATATGCTGCAATTTGTCCAGCATATTATTTACTCTGCCTTCAACAGCTTCTGGCTGATTCCTTAATTCATACCTGCTTCCATAGTAATCATTTAAACGGTCTTTCATCTCATTACAAAATAATTTTTGATCTGTTTTACCATTTAAAAACTGATTGCAGATACCACTTATCTCTTTCTTCTCATTTGTATAAAAAGCTGTCTCATCTGAGATTATTTCTGACTTGTACTTATAAGATTCTGTTTTGCTTCCAATTCCAACAACCATGTAATCTGGTGTCATTTTCTCCATGATAGAATTACGTGCCGAATCATTAAAATGAACATATTCGTCAATCATGTCTGAAAAACCAGCTTGAAATTGCTCTGGAACATACATTTCATTTACTTTCCTTAGCCCCACTTCACTTGCACTTAACAAAAATACAGATTCATAAGAAGTTCCTCTATATCCCTCCTGAGCATTCAAAGAATCTACATCTGCTGTCATTGCATTAATCTTCTCTTTTAAATCTTTCATTTCATCTTCTGTCAAATATTCAGAAGCATTTTCGTCCAGCCATTTTTCAAAAACCTCTGATTGATTTTCCGAACAGCCTTCAAACGCATTTTGTTCTCCAGAAATGGAAGTTGCTTTCAAATCTAATTTGAATAAATTTTCACATTTATATTCTGCTGGTATCTCTCTTATCTCTCCATTAATAGATGAAAAATGCATTGTATGAAAATCCGATACCTTATTACGAGCAGTCTCAACTAACTTTCTTGCTGAATCACTGATTTTCACATCATCCTCCGAAATAATATTCTGAGGAACAGTTGTTTTCTTCTCAACCTTATTTTTTATCATCTCTGGATTATTAATATACCTATTTCCTTGAACTTTCATAGCAACCTCCTTAAGTTAGTCCACACTTTCTATACTTCTTTATCTATCTTGCTCGATGTCAAAGAACCTGCATCTATTTTCAGGTAATCTACATCACTGTCATTGCTCAATGAACCAATAAAACGATTTATATCTACTGACTTTCTGCCACTCTACTCTCTGGTGATGCCATCCAATGCACCAATTTGATATTTTCCTTTTATCGAATCCTCTTATGCCTTAATATCAAAACTTGATCTATCAGGTGCAGAAATACTCACAGATTCTGCTACAAGGCTCTGTGTCATACTTTTTACATCATTACCAGTTACGGATAAGGTATAATCACCCGTTTCTTTTCTTTCTGCCGATTTTTCTGCACGTTGCTTTGCAGCTTTTTCTTCCTCTGCTTTTTTAGCAGCTCTTTTTTCTTTTATCTTTTCCTCTTTTTCTCTGTTCTCTTTTGCCTTTCGTTCAGCATTCTCTTTCGCTATTTTCCCATCTGGATCATTTGTACCAGATACTGTCTCTATAATATTTCCGTTTGCATCAATCATATAACTCTGATTTGTCACAGTGCCCAAACATCCATTAATCGTATCTTTTGTACAATCCGGAATGGCTGCTAAGTTTTCCTCCAAATACTTTGCTTTTTCCGGATCATTCATGCACTTTTGTAAAAATGCACTTGAAACAGATACCGTTGTCGGAATGCCCTGCATTGAAGTCAGCCCTATATTCATATAATGGTATTTTCCTTGCAAGTATTTTGAATAATCATTTACATTACTATACCCTGTCTTAATCTGCTCTGTTTTTGTCACACCGGGACGTGATGTTTTTAATTCAACTGTACTTGTTGTCACGTTGCCATCTTTTGTATTTGTACTATCCTTTTCACTATCTGTTTTTTTACAGTATTCTTATAATTTGAAGCATAATACGATGTGTAACTGCTGTTATTGATACCCGTAATTGCCATAATCCTACCTCCCTGTTATTGAAACTTAAAATAATTTCTATTATATTGAACGACTTGGATATTTAATTTCTCTCAGCCTCAATATGATATGTAATTACTATTTTTATTTGTAAATCATAGTACTAACATCATCAAATCTTAATGCTCATCAATAACTGCTCTCTATTAGGCTGAATCATTGTATATTTCTCCTTAAATGAGGTAATTGCACCATACATTTTCTCAGTTAAATTTTCTGGGATTTCGTCCTTTCCCCTGGTTTTTTGCTCCTCAATGTAAGCCGATGCCAAAGTTGACCTTGTGGTAATTTTTGAAATTTTATTCATTTCTTCACCAATAATTCCACGGGCATGCTGATTGGTTGTCTCCATTGTCACAAAATCATCCACTGTTTTTTTATATGCTACATCTAAATTGCTTAACTCTTCATCCTTTGTAAGCTTACGAGGTCCATTTTCATCAGCTACATATATTTCTCTGGTTCCATTTTCATAGCCCTTCACAATTTCATCATATAATTCTGCGTATGCTTTAACATAATTATTTGCCTTGTCAGTAATATTTAAGGCACTTTTTCCTGTATCAACATTTTGATTCTGCTGTGCTGCCTTCTTTTGAATTTCATAACTATAATCAATATCACTGATTTTTTTACTCGCTAACAGTTCCTTTCTTTGAACCACATCATCATATTTTTCCTGTCCACTCTGCTGTATACGATTACGATAATACTCCAATCCCTCATTAGAAATCGAAAGCTTCACTGATTGCCCCACTGTATGTTTTTCGTTTGTCTGACTATTTCCTTTCTGTACTTTATCAGTATTTTTTTCCATTATTGAATTCGTATTATTCATGTAATTAGATATTTTCATATCCTATTTTTCCTCCTTAAAACCCATTATCTTAGTTTCACCTCGTGGCTCACAAATAAATCTATCTATAACTTTATATCTACTGACTTCCTGCCACTTTCCGCCGACTCCCTTGTAATACCATCCAATGCGCCAGCCGGTATTGGTTTACCAGCTCTCCATGTAGGATCTGCGACTTTTGCAGCTTCTGCAAATGCCTGTCTGTATTGATGTTCATATTGTTCCATTGTCCAGCCTGCTGATAAGCGGTCATCCTTATCCATTTTTCTGTATAAATTGTTATATACACTCTCCCTTTTGGTAGTATCACCATTTAAAGTACCATTTTCATTTAAGAATTCTTTCTTTGCCAGTTCAAACATTTCTTCCCGGCTGCTCTCTGGAATAGAAATGATATGTTTATAACTGTTTCTGTTCTCATCCGTTACAGCAAGTCCTGTTAATCCGGTATTCGGATCAATCCAGTCTCCATTTTTGTCATACTGGCTCATCAGGTTCTTAATTGCCTGAACATTTGTAAACATTGCACCGTTTCCATTTTTCATCATCTCACTCAGTGCTGCTTTATACTTTTTACTGTTTGTGTCGATCCCTGCTGCTTTTAATTGTTTCTGTACAGAACTGCTATTCATTTGGGACAACTGAATATTGTTGATTAAATTTGTTTTTGATGTTCCAAATGTCGTTTGAAATAAAAAACCGTAGTCCGTAATTCTTGACATAATCGAAACCTCCCATCATTAAATTTTTTATATCTATCATCCGCTTTATTTTTCTTTTTCTATCGACAACCCACTTCTAATATTTTACCTTTTCTGCACCAAGTACGATTTTTTTGCACGAAGTAAGACTTTTTACCAAAAAAGAGCACGAATGCTCTTTTTATGAATTGAGGAATAACTCAGCAATAAATTTATTTCCATCACTTTTCAATATTAAATTTCCATCATATTTTTTTACACTGCTCTGAACATTCAGCAGTCCTATTCCACCGCCTTTTCCTTTCGCTGATACCGGAAAACCATTTTTCCACTTTACTTCCCCGCAGTTATTTTCGATGCTGGCAGCTATCATTTTATGGTATGAGCCAATCTTAATCGAAATATATTTCTCTCCTTCCAGCTTCTCTGCTGCCTCAATCGCATTATCTAATAAATTTCCAAAAATAGTTGTAATGTCGATTGGTGCAAGGAAATTCAGATTCACATTATCCACCTTTATGGTTACTGAAATACCTTTTTCCCTCATAACGGATTCTTTATCGGTAAGAAGAATGTTTAATATTGGATTTTCTGTGTATTGAACCGGAATGAGCGGCTTTAACAGTTCTCTGATTTCCGCTGCATATTCTCCTGCCGTATTCCCCTGCTCTGCACCATATAATCCTTCGATTGCTTTAATATGCTTATTTACATCATGTAATATGTGGACGGTTTGATCATATTTTTTTGTCTGCGTCAAATAGTATTCGTATTGTACCTTTGCCTGTTGCTCTAAAGCGATGAGCTGCTTTTCATAATAGTTCTTTTCATCTGCCATTTTAACAAAATATAAAAGGTATAGATCTGCCAGAACAATACACCCCATATTGACTGCACATAAATAATTTTCTTCTCCATTTTTAAAATTCTCTACAATTACACCCATGTTAATCAGATTGTATAGGAGTATAATTCCATACATGATGTACCTTGTCTTTGCATAAGGAATATCGCTCTTTTTCACAAACCTGTTTATGAATGTATAATACAAAAAAATAAGTATTACTTTTGAAAATGTTACCTCAAGGCAGTAAAGCATCGTTTCATTCACATTTTTTATATCTGCTGCCTGCAAAATACATTGTAAAAGAATCACTCCTAATGATTCACAAACAGACATACAAAATACCAATGCCTCACATTCAATGATACGTCTTAACGGTTTATCCATATCCTCATAATACAGAGCATATGCTATTATCCCCGTCAACACGCCCCAGACCACCAAATTTAATATGGAATGATTGAGCATATTGATACAGGTTGTAAAAATCACTGTGACAGCCTCGATCACAATATATGCATATCTATTTTGACTGCTCCTTTTATACTTTCCATTCATAAACTGGAACAGTATGTTACTTATGATAAAACAGGAAAGAGCATTACATAATATCAGTAAAATCGTATTCATCGTTTCTCCTATGAATTTTTCTGCAAAAATTTATTTACTTCTTCTCTAAAATCGCTGCTTCTCTTTTGCGCAATCTGGAGTTCTTTTCCATTATCCATATAAATGGTAAAGCCTTTTATTTTTTCAATATGCCTTAAATTAACCAGATTTCCCCTGCAATTCACAACAAAATCATAGGGCTGCAGTTCTTCAACCAGTTTTTCAAAAATGCAGTCATACTCATATGTGATATCAGACAACGCTATCAGTACTTTTCTTGATCTTTTTATGTATTCAAAATATAAAATGTCCCTGAGTTTCAATTTGATTGACAGATACTCTTTCCCATTGCTGTCCGTCACTTTATAAAAATCCTTTTCTGCTCCGGTATCCGGCAGTTGATCCAGTAGTTCCAACATCTGCATTTCCAATTTATCATATTCCAGTGGTTTACATAGAAATGAAAATGCATGAACTTCGTTAATGACCTGCATACAATATTCTTCATAACTCGTAATATACACTAATTTCACATCCGGAAATTTTTCTTTCAATGTTCTCCCCAGTTTAATACCATTCAGTTCTTCCATCGAAATATCTAAAATTCCGATATCAATGTTGCTGATATTTTCAAGCATTTGATTTGCAGACACAAATTGCTCTATATGATAAGCAATCTGTTGGCTTGTAAAAATCTTATGCAGCATAGTCACTGCACGCTCAAGATCTGCTATATCGTCATCACAGACAACAATTTCCAACATAGCACTCACCTTCTTTCTCATTTATATATCGGCTCAATCTTTATTCTGTTTCAAATCTCACCTATAAAAGATATCACATGAAACAAAATATTACGGTATTTCTTCACCAAATACAATTTTTTAACACGAAATACGATTAAAAAAAAGCATTAAACCATTTACCCATGTTAATACACAAAAGCACTGTATCTCAAACTCTTTGAAATACAATGCTTCCCTGCATTTTCTATATCGTCATGTTGATATTATTACTTTACTATCCTGCACACTCTCTGGGAGTGACTATATCTATCAAAAAAGAAGCCAGCAGTTTATTCACGCACTACTGACTTCCTATATTATTCATTTTATTTACTTCGCTGCGTCTCAGACAAGTTTTCCATCTTTAAACACAATCTCTTTTATTTCTTAATATGCTTAAAAAGTTTCGTAACAAACAAGGCTTTCAAGAATATAGTGTTTTTTCACTTCTTTTCCTAATTTTACACCCCAAAGCTCATCCTACATTGTAGTTAATCCCTTTGTGTGACAAATCAGAAAATGTGAATCGGTGACAAGCATCCATTCCCGCTGACAAAATCAGTATTTTCAGTCCTGCTTCGCTGACAAATTTGTCACTGAAATTACAATTCTGCATGAAAAAAGCGGCAATGAAACTATCTTCATTACCGCTAAAAAT
>NZ_QUHR01000023.1 GCF_003479605.1 Roseburia sp. AF12-17LB | reverse complement strand
AAGTAGTAAATAACGTAAAAAGACCGCAGCAGTTGGGAAATGTTGGAGAGAGTGGTATAGATACAAGTTGGTATAAACCAGATGGTTCAATCAATTATCCGCCAAATAATGGTGCTGTGCCAGGAACAGAAGTTAATATAACTTTAAAACCAGGAACTACACTGGGAAGGTATGGAAATATTGGAGAAAAGAGTAATTTTGTCACACAAACAGGAGCAGATGCCAGTAAATTAGCGTTGCCACCGAATACCAATCCTGCTATTTATCAAGAATTTGAAGTAATAAAAGAGATACCAGGAACGATACAAGCAGAGATTGCACCGTGGGGTGGTTCGGCAGGCGGTGGTTTACAATATGAACTTCCAAAACCAATATTACAATTGATTAAAGAAGGATATATTGTACCCAAGTAAGGAAGAGGTGTAAGATGTTATCGACAGAAGAATTAAAAAATTATGTATATAATGAAATTCAAACGCGGTTAGGAAAGGTTTCTTGTGGAAATTTGTTCTTTGCTGAAGGAACAGATAATAGTGTAGAAGGAACATATATATTTAATAAGAACAATGAATATCATATTCTTTTTACTGAAAAAGGAAAAATAAGAAGTGATATTGTTACAGATGAAAAGAGAGAAGTTTTATGGAATGCAGTAGAGATAATTTCTACTAATATTATAATAAATTTTGCAATATGCAATAGAGAAAAGGGAAAGGATTTTCGCAGAGCTCTTTTTGCAAAAGAAAAAGAAATTTTTTCGTTGTTTGGACATGATTTTCAGAAAAGAAAAGATGAAGAAATAGAAGAAATTCTTAAAAAAAATCCATATAACGATATTTAATTTGTAACTATCTCAAAGCTTTTTTGGGCGTGATGGAATTTACCGTTGCACAGGAATTTTTAATTTCAAGTCAGCGGTAAAATTTTAGGTGGTAAAAATCATTGCTTTGGAGAAACCTTGATTCAAGGGAGAAAAAGCAACACCAACTATATATGAAGGCGAGATTATATTATATAGATTGGTGAAAAAATGGCGGATTTTGGAGTTTAGAACCAACGCCTGCAACTGAATATTAATAGAGAGGATAAAGGTAAGTGGAAATATTTAATGTTCGAGAAATATATAAGGGATATAGTTATCCTAAAGAGTTTCTTAAAATTGTAGATTTAAATTTAGTGGATTTAGATTTATGGTATTTAATGACTAAGGAACAGGTAGAAATTAGAATTATAGGTTTAAAAAATAGATATCCTGAAAGACAACTAGTACCTTTTGCCAGAAGGGATGATGGTGATGATATAGCCTGCTTTGAAATCGGAAAAGGTAATAAAGTACAGATTGTTCATGATTTTGCTAGTGCAGGATATGAGCAAAGAAAAGAATATGATTGCTTTTGGGATTGGTTTAAGGATGCCGTTGAAGAAATGATAAAAGAGGATGAAAGTAATGGATAAATTAACAGAATTAAGCAAAGAAATATCTTATGCACTTCGTCATGCTCCATGGGAATATGAATTAGAAATGGATGAAGAAGGTTGGGTGCCAGTGGAGCAATTATTGGATGCTTTGCATAAGGAAGAGAAGTGGAGAAATATATCTGAAAACGATTTGGTTATAATGATTCAAAAATCAGAAAAGAAAAGACATGAGATTTTTAGTGGAAAAATAAAAGCTCATTATGGACATTCTATTCCAATTAAAATTGCAAAAGAGGAAAAAGTACCACCAGAAGTATTGTACCATGGAACAGCTAGAAGATTTTTAAATTCTATTAGAGAAAAGGGGTTGTTACCTAATGGAAGGCAATATGTTCATTTGTCACAGGATGTTGAAACTGCCCATAGTGTCGGTATGAGACATGATATGAAACCTTGTATCTTGAAAATTGATGCTAAACAGGCATGGAAAGAAGGCATAATATTTTATTATGGAAATGAAAAAGTTTGGTTGGCTGATGAAATACCAAGTAAATATATAATGGAGATGTAATGCTTTGAGCCAGTAGACGTAAAAAATCTACTGGCTTTTTTCTTCGTATAAGAACATCCGAAATCACAACCGAATATTTTTTCTTTAAAATTTAGGACGCATTGTTTTTATGGCACTTGGTGCTATGGAGATAATGCGTTTTTTCTATGTTAATTTTCAAATTCTTTTCCAGACTGCTGATATCAGTCTACTTCTTTCGAATATCGTGCTCAGAGTCTGCCTTTTGGTCATCTCACAAAGAGAAAGTGCTTATGGAACGCTCAATGAGGCAGAGTTGGAAGTAGTAAATAATGTAAAAAGACCGCAGCAGTTGGAAAATGTAGGGGAGAGTGGTACTGATTCTGTAGATATAGAATTGAAATATAAAGATGGTTGGACTGCAGCACAAAAGGCAGAGGCAGATGCAAAAGTAAAGGCACTTTCAGATGCCACGACAGTAAAAACACCTGCCAATAGAGGAGGAACATCGGCGTCCTCAAGGTATAAATCAGCGTATGGTAAATCATCTGTACCAAGTGGATATGATGTAGACCATACTATTGATTTGCAATTGGGAGGAGCAGATGATATATTGAATATGAATCCATTAGATATGAGTGTTAATAGAAGTTTAGGTGTGCAAATAAAAAATACTATTAAAGATTATCCAGATGGAACGGTATTCGGACAATTTACGATAAAGTAAGGAGAATGATATGATTAGAGATTTCTTGTTGTTTTTTAATGAGAACATCGTGATTGAGTACTCAGAAGATTTGTATAATGATTTTATCATGCAATTAGGTGGAAAAAGATTTGGACAAGGGCTGTTTAATTCATTTTCAAAGGATAATGTAAAGAAATGGACAGAAATTGTCAGTGAAGCATATCCAGAATTCCAGAATTTGTTTAAAATTTTTGGTTATGATTGGCTTGGACGTTGTTTTGGAATTGATTTAAGGAAAAGTACATATGGAAATATTTTGATGTTTGAAATAGGAACTAATGATGTATTAGAAATTCCTTGTACATTTGACAAATTTCTTAATGAGGAAATTCCATTATATGCTGATGCATGTTTAGCAAAATCATTTTTTGATGAATGGATGAATAACTTTGGTAGGTCGATTGTTTATGGAAGATGTGCTGGTTATAAAGTTCCGTTGTTTCTAGGAGGAGAAGATAGCGTAAATAATCTTGAGGATAGTGATATGGAAGTGTATTGGAGCGTACTAACGCAAGTAAAAAGTAGATTATAATTTTTAGTTATGTATCTACTTAAGGACATCTGAAATCAAAACTGAACATTGTATTTTTAGACTTAAAATGCCTTGTTTTCATAGCACTGGTGCTGTGGAGATGATGTGTTTTTGCATTGAATAGCGGTATTTATATTATAAAAATCGGTCAAAAAAGCGGTAATTTAATTGGACATTTTCATCTTTTTTGCGGTAATTGTAGGGGTTGTAGTTCTGCGTATCCTAATCATTTTATCCAAACCAAAATGTCGGACAAAGTTTTCATACAATGTAGGAAAGCCTTACAGTATCATTATTTCCGTTGATAAAGAAAAATATGCTTTCCGCAGAACTGATGTTTTGATAAAGCTGGGAAATCTCATATTCGATAGATTTGAGAAAAATGTATTAAAAATTGCCCTTCAATTTCGTTACGAGGTTTCCAGCAAAAAAATCCATTTATCTGTATCCATATCATGAACTATAGGCTTCATTGAGTTTGCTTTCCGTAACTGTCAGATGCTCAATGAAATCCGTAAGAATACCAGTGTTTTCAAGATTTAATTCGTAATTAAGTTTCACTTTCAGATGATTTATGAGCATTAGAGAAATAAAAACGCATAGGTCTCATAAACACAGACAATTACAAATAATACTGACAGTAGTTTCTATTACTGAAAATAAAAACCAAATACTGTTAAGTATAATAAGTATTCCTGCATTCATACTGGTAGTAAGAAGGAAATCTTCCAGATACTTTCCCATAAGTGAAGTACCGTAGCCATAATCGGATAATCCCTGCTTTTCACTGGTACGATATAATGGTTATAAGTTTGTTGATGAAGGGGGAATTTGGCATGCGGTTAGATAGTAGTTTTTATAATAAATATGTTGAGCTGTTTGACTTATATATGTGTAAAATATTTGGTACAGATATCGAAAAAACAGAAGCAATATGCAGTTTTGAAAACAGAGTTTTTTTTAGATTAGAATACAAGTATTATCCTCATAATTATAGAATTGTGATAGAAAATGATATAACACTATTTGATATATCAATTTTTGATGATGAACAAGCATCTAATTCTTTGCAGCGAATTTGTAAATTTAAAAATCATCTGAGTACAGAATGTATTGAAGAAGCAATTAATTTGCTAAAGTCTGTTTTGTTAAAAAATGAATTTAATTTTTATTTTCATAAAGATGGTAAGTTATACAGGAAGAATGCTGAGGGTATAAAAAGAGTCAAAGACATAAGGGAGTTATTAAATGGAGGAGAAAAGAGTGGTAAGTAAATATTTGGAATATAGAGAAAATGTACTGAAGTATACAAATACTGATATGAATTTGAAATTAGAAAATGATGAGCAGGTTTATATTGCTGTTTTTGATATTCCGACAGAAAGTGGTATTTTATATGGACATACAAAACTTTGGCATTAGTTTTTTGATTAAATATACACATATATCTGGGGGAATGGTGATGCAATTGTTGGATTAGAAAAAAATAGAGATATAATGAATGCTATGCAATCTTTGTTTATTAGTTCTTCGCAAGTTTTAAAGAGTATGCAATTAGTGGATGATTATTCATATTATGAAAGTTCTAATGTCAGAGCCTATTTGAAAACTAGAAGAGGGGTATATTTTCAAGAACTAACAAATAAATCTCGGGAAGAGAGATTTTTAAATATGTTAATGGAAAATGTGCTTATTACGATTTCCAAAAAGATGTATTGATTGCAGACCCTAGACCAGGTGGTGGAGTTCAATATTTATTTAATCAATTTGATACAGATTGGATAACAGAGATTAGAAGTTTTTCAAATTAAAGGAGATTGCTATTATGGATAAAAGACAAGAATTATTAAAAAAATTGGAACTATTAGTACAAGAAATTGATAAAGCCAAGGAAATAGTAGATGATGAAAAAAGTCAATACTTAAATAATTATGAAAATAGAATTGAAGTCGTAATAAAAAAATTACGGGATGGTACATTACCTGCTTCTAAAGGTGGACTTATTGGTACAATGAGAGGGATTTCAGAATATGACAGTTTGGCAACTATAAAAGCGTTGTACGATGCGGCATCTGATGTGGATTTGTTTTATAGCAAAGAATGTCAAAAATGGTAATATATTATTTTAATTATGTCTCCACATAAGGACAACCACCACAAAAATCTTCGGTCTTTAAATTAATCGGAATGGCTTTCGCCGAAGGTGATGTAATCCATGTAGATTAATTTGAAGACCCTAGGGCGAAATTTGACATCTGAAATCAAAACTGTACATTGTATTTTTAGACTTAAAATGCATTGTTTTCATAGCGCTTGGTGCTGTGGAGATGATGTGTTTTTGCATTGAATAGCGGTATTTATATTATAAAAATCGGTCAAAAAAGCGGTAATTTAATTGGACATTTTCATCTTTTTTGCGGTAATTGTAAGGGGTTGTAGTTCTGCGTAGCTATGTGGACAAGAGAATGACAGAAGCTACCAACAGTCCACTGGCAGGCTTCTTAACAGGTTCGCTGACTGGAATGCTCAATGAGATAGATGCCATGGCAAATGTAAGTGGATTACACGGTTCTTTTGCAGAAGGAATGTCAAAAGAAGATGCCCAGAAATACCTTGATTTTCTTGAGAATGGAAGCAAGGAAGGGCTGACAGAGGCAGAAATAAAAGGAATCGGAAAGGTAGACGAAACACTTGCATTAAAGAAAGTAACCCCGGAGGAGCTGTTGGAACTTAGAAAACAGCAACTGGGGAATGTGGGGGAGAGTGGTCTAAACTCTGTAAAAGACATTATAAAAGGAGTAGAGAATGGAGATGTTACATTAAGCAATAATATTCAAAAAGGTAATTATGGTGAGATGAAGATGGATACATATTTCGAAAGTCAGGGATATGAGAGAATAAATCTCGACAGAGTAACCGATTTAAATACACCAACTCATCAAGGAATTGATGGAGTGTATTATAATCCAGATGATTATCCACAATATATAATTGGTGAAGCAAAGTATGGTAGTTCAAGGTTGTCGACACTTGCGGATGGAACACCACAGATGAGTGATAAATGGATAATTGATAGATTGGAAAATGCTGTTGGTGAGGAAGTTGCCAATGACATTAAAATGGAAATGATTTTAAATCCAGATAATGTAGGCTCTTCATTGGTGCAAGTCTTGCCAGATGGTGGTATTGATATAACAAAATTAATTGATGGAATCAAGCAATAGGAGAGTAGAAAAAAATGAGAGATAGAATAAAAGATGAACATTATTTTAATTTGTTAATTCAAAAAGAAAAAGAAAGTATAAAAATGTTTGAAGATGCCGTAAAAAAAACAACTCTTGAAAAGGGAGAATCAGATAGAGGTACCCGTAATGGATATAATATTTTGATTAATTCTTATGAAAAGGAAATAAATCTACTATATTCTTTAGGAGAAGATCTGGCAATAATTGAAGAAGTTTATAAAAAGTTATTGTTTTATTATAGTAAGATGTGGAATAGAAAATATGGTTATATTGAGTTGATAAAAGTGCTTTCATTGGCGGTGCTGTTCAAAGTTGATAAGAGTGATATATTTGAATTAGAGAAAAAAATTATATCAGAAAGGTTTGATGACTATTTGGTAAATTTTTGGATTAAAAAAATTGATTCGACATGGGAAAGAAAAGAGGAAACATTTGAATTTAAAGTGTATGATTGTTTAAAACAAATTTTAGAAAAAGATAGAGAGATGGCTTGTGAAGAGTTGAAAGAGTATTTATTGGAGAACTGGTATGAAATACATAGAGAATGCGCTTGGTATGATAGTCATAAATCAAACCAAAAAGTGTATTATGGATACTGGAGCTTTGAAGCAGGTGCCATTGCAAAGATACTAAATTTGGATGATAGTAGTTTAAAGGATGTACCATATTATCCATATGATTTAGTTCACTATAAAAAATAAACTTTATTGTGGTTATATTTTCGAGTTCCAAACAACCTAAAAACGCTTATGTCTATTAATTAACTATTAGGGCTGTTGCGATATTGTGAAAAAGTTGAGGAATATTTTGTTGATTTAATGGTGAGAAAATGAAAATCACAGGTAGTATGAATTATGTTAAGTTTGATTTAGAAAATGGGTATGTTATAAAAGCGGAAGGAGAAATGCTTGTAGGGAGAAAGTTTGTGGCGTATATGGACACTATGAAAACATGGGAGCCACCACATGAGAAAATTAGTAAAGAACAGATGGAAAGAATCATTCAAGAAGTACAGAAAAGTATGAATGAAAATACGGTGCAGATTATTTTTGAATAAAACCAGTTATGTTTCTGACTAATAGTATTTATTATGGTTATACTTTCGGACTTCCAACAACCTACAACTCATGCATGTTTATTAATTAATCATCATGGCTGTTGTGAAGCAATTAAGAATCCATGATGTTAA
>NZ_QUHR01000022.1:364-8197 GCF_003479605.1 Roseburia sp. AF12-17LB | reverse complement strand
GAGGATAAGATATAACAGTTAATAAATGTTATGAATTAAGTCAAATCAAAACTTGAATTTATCGCTTCTTATAGGTAATTACGATTCCAATAACAGAAGCAATGAAAGCAAATGGCGCTAATCTCACAAAGACAAATTCAAATCCATGTAATATTGTTCCTGCAACTGCAAATTCCGGGTTATTATAATCCCACCCTAGATAAGAACTTTTCATAATCGCAAGAGCAATAAAAACAAGCACTATAAACGCACATAGCGAGATAAATATCCAACGGATCGTTTTTACTTTGACCATGTTTCTCTTTGCCAACTGTAAATTAATTACCTCTAATTTTTCAGAGATTGCTTTTAGGTCATCTGTCATTGACTCCATTACAGTTTCTCCAAGCAATACACTTACAGAAGTATCCAATTCATCTGCTAATGTAATCAGCATATCCGAATCTGGAACTGATAAACCTGCTCGTGTCAACCCTAGACCAAAAAAAATTTAATTTTTTTGTACCCTCAAATATCACTTTCCATTATACCTGCTATTGCAGTATATTGAAAGCAATATTTATGCCTGCATAAGAAAGGAGTGCCACATTTTCTCGGCACTCCACACTCTTTAAACATCCATCTTACCTGAAAAATGGATCATCTGTATTCCATACAATCTCTATATTGTCCTCTCCATTGATAATCACTTTTTTGATTACCTTCTGGATTTTCTCTCTGTCAAAAGATTCCATATTGATGATACTTTCTAACTGTGTCTCAAACTTACTGGAAGAATTATCTTCTGGCGGTATTTCTGTTTTAAGCTGTTCAATTTCCTGATGCAATTCATCAATCTTCTCCATGGTAAAAAGAGTCTTCTCTTGGTAGTACACCAAATAAATCACTTATATCCTCTTCTGTCAATCCCATCTCTTCCAACTGTACTACTATGCTTTCCATCCCATCAAATAGAACTCCCAACTGTTGCTCAGTTATTGTGGACGAACCTGAAGCCATTGCGGTATAACTTTGAGAAAGTACCAGACTGACCGCAAGCACAATTGAACACATAAATTTTACAATCTTTGTTTTTGCCATACTTTTATCCTCCCATGTTTTGATTCAGTTTTTCTTGATTCCAATAAAAACTTAATTTTACTAGCAAGCCTTTTCTTTCCACATCTATAGTTGCATAAAGTTCATCACCTCCATAAACATAAAGCTCATCATCAACCGATTTCCATACAACATTTATATCACTTAAATTGTAAGCTCTAAATATAAATACATTTTCTTCCACAATTTGTTTTGATATTATTTCTATGTCTTCTGTATTTTTTACATAATACTCTAGTATAAAATCACCATTATGCTTATAGTCATCTTCCGCATAAATAACATTACCCTCAAAATAATTTTTTTTGCCCAAATACAATTCTAAGGAGTTCATTCCATAATCAAATGTATGATCCACCCCTGATGCCGAACCCATCATTGTACACAATATTCCAAAAAATACCACCCAAAATCCATAGATAAAATAAAATTTTTTCTTTTTGCATTTTTTATCTCTATATCTGCCAAAGCACATTACATGCGTTATCTGATGTGCGAAGAAGAACGTTAAAAATAATGATAGCGCTAAATAGTAAACTTTCAAATTGTTCTCACCTCTCATCATGCATAATATATTCATTTAGTTATTCATATATTTCTCTGTATAAAAACCATAATAATTATTATACAAAAAAATTTAATTCTAATGTTGAAAAATATTGTTTACTTTTTTTTGCTTCTATTTGTAAATGACAAAATAATTTTGTACACAATAATATAAACTAAAATCAATATATAGTATCGTGAATCACGAACTGTTCCAATAGCAATAAAAAATATAGTAGTCAATATAATTAGTATTGAAAAAACAGTAAAAATAATTTTTTTCATAAATATCTCCTATCGAAATTGTAACCCTTAATTGCATAAAAACGTTATACAACAATTAATGTGTTCATTCTACTTATTCTTTAAATTTAGTTGTACGCTTTACTTACCTAAAATATCAACGAATTTAACATCATTTTCATTTACATAGACACAGTATAACATAATTCCTGTGCCTATGCGATATCATTTAATGCTTATTCCGATATGAACTCATCTTCTCCACAGTTACCTCCGCATAAAAGTAAGTAAGAATCGTTGCCTTCGGAACTCCTGCAGCAAGTGCTTTCTTCACCTCTTCCTTCTGCTCCGGTGTATATGACCAGTGTAGCATTCTGTTTGTGATGGTATCCTCCCACTTAGGCTTTTCCCTCTCAGGATTCCTTACAGGCTTAGCTCCAGTACTTCCATTAGACGCATTGGCACTTTCTGCAGCATCAGACTTCTGCGATTCATCGACATACTCAAGCTCATTTGCTTGCTCCCTGTCAATCTTTGCCTTCTGCTCTGCTTCATCCTGCATTGAGAATCTTCTGCTTAATTCCGCATCACCAAGCATCATAAACTGCTCATAGGTAAGAGAATCTATATACACATTCTCGCCCTTATCCTTCAGTTTTTCATAATACTTAACTGCCTTATCTGACAGAATCTCAAATGGTGGACCGATAAGATTATCTGCTCCCATTATCTGATGAACATAAGGCTCTCCCTTGCCATCTGCTGTCTGGTTAAACATCGGATGATTGAATGGTATGAACTTATTGTCCATGATAGGAACAAAACCACGGATAAAGATAATACACTTTTTGTTATCCAGCTTTCTGACCTCATCGGGTGTAAACAGTTCTCTTCCTAATACATCATAGTTTCTTGAAGAGCTTCCCTGTCTGCCCTTTGTCTCCCCGCTTGACTTCTTATCAATCGTCCCTTTGCACAAAAGCTCCGAGACATACTTGTGTGTACTCTGCTCATTGCCTCCAAGATAAATGAAAGTATCGCAGTTGCCGGGAATTGTCTCCCAGGTATCTTTGAAAAGTGCCTTTAACTGGGCAAAGTTCTGAATGATGATGCGTGACTTATACAAATGCTGTCGCATTTAAGGTTATGCCGGATACGGCATTATGTTCGTAACAATGGGACTTTTTTACAGCCCCTCTGCACTATGTTAAATATTACAATTTCAATCCAAAGAAGTTATGATTATATCATTTTCAACATCTGTATGCAGTATCTTATTCCGAATAGTTCTGGCTGCTTCAAGCACCTTCGATATCAGTAGTACAAGTTCCGTAATCGCCATATTAAGTATCAATGCTAATCGTTGTGGTTTGTTTCCATACAGTTCAATCGACCTTTTTATCGGTTCTGTGATATGTTCCCTTTTTTTCTGTAAAATCTCATCCATAGGAACATCACTTATGATTGCTCTGTCAACCTCCCGATTCCAGTCCATCCGCAGTTTATTATCCTGCTCAATCTGTTCAGTTTTGGGATTATTTTTTCCAATCTTCTTGGTAGCAAGATATGGACCATTACGATCAAATACTGTAGCTCTTCATTGGTGAGTGCCATGGCATGAACCTCCTTGCATAAACAAAATTCATACCCTTAAATGCACCCTATGAATATAAAAAGGCTTCCCAGATTATCTGGAAAGCCTTATGGTATTGTATTTGAATTTGGAATACTTGATTTTCTAATTGCATACGCAATTCGTGAAATGTATAATTATACTGTTGATACATCAGACACACAAATGTAAATAGGGACTTGAATTTTATTTATACGGAACTAACAGACCTGTCATTTTTATTAGTTGCAATATCTTCCATTACTAAATTTTACTTTGCAGTATTTCTATTATACTAAATTTAATTTGTAGGATGAATACAACACATTTTTTATAATTTACTTTGATAATCCTCTAACTGATGAAAAATACCAACTACATTTACAACATCCGCTCTCACATCAAAAACGATAATATAATTCATCTGTGACACAACTGCCTCACGATATCCTCTTTTAGCAAGATATGCATCTCTGCACTCTGCGAACTGAAATGGATTAACCTCTAGCCTGTCACAGATAGTATCTATACTATCCAACAGATGCTTTGCTGCCTGTTCATTCCTTAAGCAATAAATTAAATGATACACAAGATTATCAAGCAGTTCATTCGCATGTTCAGTAACATTTATTTTATATGCCATACTTCGCCCTCATTTCTCTAAGCGCAGTTCTGGCATCCTTTACCTGTCCTTCCTCTATTTGCTTTTCAGATATTTCAATATCTCTGTACATAGCAATCTGTCTCATGGTTGACTCATAAGTCTCCATGCTCATAATTACCATATCTCCATATCCATTTTTCGTAATATAAATTGGTTCCTCTGCTTTATGACACATATCAGATATCTCTGATGTATTCTTCAAATCTTTAATTGGAATTATTTGTGGCATAATGTACACCTCCTATTCATGGTCTAATTATACCATAATTATGTCTTTTTTCAATTTAATTATCACGTAAAGTGAAATTTTTAATTTTTAATTTCTATGTCCCTATTTACATTTGTGTGTCTGATGTATCAACAGTATAATTATACATTTCACGAATTACGTATGCAATTAGAAAATCAAGTAGTCCAAATTCCATAAAATGAAATTTTAGGGCAAATTACAGACATTGGCTTGGCTGTAGTATTTTTTAACAACGTGTGTTAGACTACTGTTATACAAATCGGAATTTATAAAGGAGAATATTGATGAAATTATTTTTATGTTCGCACTTTTCAAGTGTAGGAAGTCTGATAAAGGAAGAAATTGAAAATAAGAAAGTCGCATTTATTCCAACAGCTTCACTGCGTGAAGGCTACACCGGTTATGTCGGCTCGGCTCGAAAATTATTCAAAAAGTTGGGAGCGATCATAACTGAAATTGATATTTCAACGGAGGCTTATTCAACGATACAGTCTGTTTTTGAAGAAGCAGATGTAATATATTTTACCGGTGGAAATTCTTTCTTTCTTATGGACCAGCTCCGTAAAACGGGAACTGATGGACTGCTGAAAAAGGAATTGGCAAATGGAAAATTGATGATCGGCGAGTCGGCAGGCGCAATTATATGCGCTCCAAACATCCAATATATCGAGCAAATGGATGAAAAGCCGGAGGACTACTCACAAGAAGATGATGCAGGGATTGATTTGATTGATTTCTATGTTCTTCCGCATTATCTTACAGCACCATTTAAGAAAGTTACCGAGAAAATAATGACTGAGTTTTCGGATTTGAATCTATGCCCAATTAACAACCGTCAGGGAATTGTAATTGATGGTGAAGATTCAAAGGTTATTTGCAAAGACTAATTTGAAAATTCCAGTTTGTCAATTACAGGTGACATTGAAAGAGTCAGCCCATTCAAGATGCTGGCTCTTTCAAAAATTCCATTCTAATAAATTGCACGACAACTTAAAGTAAAAATGAATAAAAGAGTGGTGTTTCGTATAATTATGAGTTAGTATGCATCAGACACACTTTTGTAAAAAGGGAGTAAATTAAATAATGCATAAGATTATCAAGTAGTTCATCCGCATGCTCCGCAACATTTATTTTATATGCCATACTTCGCCCTCATTTCTCTAAGCGCAGTTCTGGCATCCTTTACCTGTCCTTCCTCTATTTGCTTTTCAGATATTTCAATATCTCTGTACATAGCAATCTGTCTCATGGTTGACTCATAAGTCTCCATGCTCATAATTACCATATCTCCATATCCATTTTTCGTAATATAAATTGGTTCCTCTGCTTTATGACACATATCAGATATCTCTGATGTATTCTTCAAATCTTTAATTGGAATTATTTGTGGCATAATGTGCACCTCCTATTTATGGTCTAATTATACCATAATTATGTCTTTTTCAATTTAATTATCACGTAAAGTGAAATTTTTAATTTTTATGTCCCTATTTACATTTGTGTGTCTGATGTATCAACAGTATAATTATACATTTCACGAATTACGTATGCAATTAGAAAATCAAGTAGTCCAAATTCCATAAAATGAAATTTTAGGGCAAATTACAGACATTGGCTTGGCTGTAGTATTTTTTAACAACGTGTGTTAGACTACTGTTATACAAATCGGAGTTTGGAGGTACACGATGATAATAAAAATTGTTACAATTTCACTGATGGCAGTGTTCTACATCTGCTATTTTGCAAAGCTGATTAGTCAGAAAAAGCAAGGCATAAAGACAGATCAATTAGGAAAAGGAAAAGAGGGATTTGTCAAATTTATAGAAGTGGCTCTTAAAATAATCACATATTTGCTTCCTGTAATACAGATTATCAGTATTGTGTTTTATTCGGGAACAGCACATATTGTGTTGCAATTTACAGGAGTTGTAATAACAATGTTCGGTGTACTTGCTTTTATTGTTTCTGTTACACAGATGAAGGAGAATTGGAGAGCAGGTGTGCAAAAAGAAGAAAGGACCATTTTGGTAACAGCGGGCATCTATTCTATTAGCAGAAATCCTGCATTTTTGGGTTTTGATTTAATGTATATAGGAATATTGTTTTCGTTCTTTAATTGGTTCCTTTGCTTTGCCACAGGTTTTGCAGTGGTATTTTTTCATTTGCAGATAGTCAATGTAGAGGAAGATTTTTTGATAGAAGCATTCGGAAATGAGTACCTGCAATACAAATCAAAAGTATGCCGATATTTAGGAAGAAAAAGATAACTTGAAGTTCTTGGGGCTAAAGCCAATATAAATAATACTAGACAGATTTGTCCAATAGCGTAAATACGGCATTTTCTCGCTTTGTGTCGTGTTATGTTTAGTAGAATAATATTACTCTGTCAATGAAAGGAGGAAACAGTATGGATCAGAAAAAGATTGGACGTTTCTTAAAAGAACTTAGGAAAGAAAAGAATATTACACAGGAACAGCTTGCTGAAAAGATAAAAGTTTCAGGCCGAACGGTTTCTAGATGGGAAACAGGTTCTAATATGCCTGATATTAGTTTGTTGGCTGAATTGGCTGATTTTTATGATGTTAGTATACCTGAAATCATTGGTGGAGAAAGGAAAAGCGAGAATATGAATGAAGAAATAAAAGAAACAGTATTGAAATTATCTGATTATACAGAGACAATTAATCAAAAAATTAAAGGAAAGTTATTTGTACTTACGGTTATTGCAATAATAGGAATGATTGCGTTTGTGATTATTGAATTTACAGGACTAGATACACCTGGAAGTGTCTATGAAAGAGTAGCAAGTGCAGGTCTTGGGTTAGATTGTGGTATGTTAATAGTCCTTGCAATGTATCTTTCTGGACTTTTAGGAAAGATTAAGGCAAGACGAAAAATGAAACGATAGTACAACTGTAAATAAAAAGTCTGATAGACCGTAAAATTCTAGTTTGACGGAGTAATAGATATGAAAATCCGAGAAGTGAATGAGAATAAAAAGCAATTTATAGCATTATTGTTATTAGCTGATGAGCAGGAAAATATGATTGATCACTATCTTGAAAAAGGTACTATGTATGTACTTGAAGATGGTAATGTAAAAGCTGAATGTGTCGTTACTGATGAAGATAATGGAATACTTGAAATTAAAAATATTGCAGTTGATCCTCAGAATCAAGGACAGGGCTATGGGAAAGCATTGATTGACTTCCTTGTAAGTAAATATTCAGATGAATATTCTATTTTGCAGGTTGGAACAGGTGACAGCCCGTTGACCGTACCGTTTTATGAAAAATGCGGATTTGTCCGATCTCACAATATTCCGAATTTCTTTACGGACAATTATGACCACCCAATTTATGAGTGTGGTGTACAGTTAATAGATATGGTATATTTGCAAAGATGTTTATAACTTCCAGT
>NZ_QUHR01000022.1:0-354 GCF_003479605.1 Roseburia sp. AF12-17LB | reverse complement strand
AAATTCCAGTTTGTCAATTACAGGTGACATTGAAAGAGTCAGCCCATTCAAGATGCTGGCTCTTTCAAAAATTCCATTCTAATAAATTGCACGACAACTTAAAGTAAAAATGAATAGCCATTAGTAAGAAGTGAATAGAAAAATGAATAAAAGAGTGGTGTTTCGTATAATTATGAGTTAGTATGCATCAGACACACTTTTGTAAAAAGGGAGATTTCTATTTACTCTTCCATTCTTGTTTTCTTATAGACTCTAATACTTGACTCTCCAAAGTATCCTAATACCCACAACAAAGAATGTACCTTGGCACATTCTCGCACCTGCGGCGGTCGCTTGCGACATCTACCTTATACG
>NZ_QUHR01000021.1 GCF_003479605.1 Roseburia sp. AF12-17LB | reverse complement strand
TAGAGATGTAATTAGATATACTTATTAAAGCATCAATATCCAATCAAAAAAAGCTTTCCCTCCATTCTCATAATTCCCTCTATTACCATTATTAATTGATTCTTGTGCTATTTTTTTAGCCTCCTCAATGTTATTCATATTAATGTAGGCTAAACACTTTAGTACTTCCTTATCCATACCATCTTCATAATCAATAATATACTCATCAATATCATACTTTTCCATAAAATTATGACTACACTCATCTACTAATCCCAAAAGGTATTCCGCTTGCTCATCATATTTATCTGTAAGGTCTACTTCCCCTTTTTTTAATAAAATCGAAGGAGCCTTAAAAGCACCACTTGCCCTTAATGAATTACTCTTTTTGCTATTAGTTGGCATTTGCATAACCTTCCAAAAAATGTCATCATAGTTATAATTTTTAATATAGATTCTATAAACTAATTTCTGCGAATTTACAACAAGAAAATCACAATGAATAAATGTATCATCCTTTACACTATAAATGGTATTTGTTTTTGTTTTATATCCTCTTCTATCTGAAGATATATATATTGCTTTAATTAATTGCTTTTGTTGGTTTTTATCTAGCTTCATCTGCTCCCTCCTGTGAAACACAATATTGTATCTTTACACCAAGTTCGGCAACTTGATTTTGAACTGACTGTAAAAACTTTTCTGCATTAGCGGTTAAACTATATAAGAAATGAATTTCTATAATTCCATATGTTATATTTTCTCCTTTGTAGATATCTTCATACTGCTTCTGTTCAAGAAAGGTGATATATACATTAATCTTTTCTTGCAACATTACTAAATGCTGATATTCATCTCTCCAGTCCATATGGTCAGCTATCAGTAAAATTATTCCTTTATTATCATCCGTTAACGCTATGCCATCTACCGTTTTATTATCAACTATCGACATAATACCTCCTACTCTGGTCGAATTATTGTTACTTTTGTACCTGGCGGAATCTGGTATCCTCCAGAGAATATACCTTTTCCTTTTCCAACAACAGTTGCTCCACTTTCAAAAATCTCAGGAAATGCAATTTTTTGATTACTTGTTAGCGGTGCTGTCAATGATGATTTATATTCATTTATTACAACATTTCCATTTGCATCTAATCCAATTGCGTCAACTCTTGTTTTAACACCAGAAGATGTTTTTACAGTAATCTGTTCAACTGCATTATTATTTTGAGAACTAAATTTTGCAAATTCTTGTTGTTCAAAAGCTCTTCCATTTGTCCTATTCTGAACTAATACATCAGCCTTACTACCACTCTGGTATGCTAAACACATAGGAATCAAAGCAGTCTTTTTCTATCTATTGCTTTTATTTCATTCCTATACCACAATTATCCTGTAATAGATAGAGGTGTGCGTCACCACTCTTGAAGCACTTGTGACTTCGTTCATTGAGACTGCTCCCTCTGCTTTGCAGGATTTTGCGTATTAGCTGGATGTTGGCAGCATATGTGCTGTACTTCGTATATCTAACCAGATTGTAACCCGCATTGAAGTGAGGATTCTACCTGTTACATACCATTTACACAAAAGGAGTTTTCTTATGTACATTATCGGAATTGATATTGGCAAAAATCATCACGAAGCTTCCATTGTTTCTCCTGAAGGGAAACAAATCGGACATTCGCTTCGTTTTGCAACTACACACAAAGGTGCTGATTCTCTTATGAGTTTTATCTTCAATAATATCGGCAATTCCTCTTGTATCTTCGGCATGGAAGCCACTGGGCATTACTGGTATCCGATTTATTCATTCCTCAAAGCCAGAGGATATACCATCTATGTAATCAATCCCATCCAGTCTGATTCCCTCAGAAAGATGTATATCTGGCAGACAAAAAACGATTCCATAGATTCTTTTCTGATTGCAGAAGTGATACGATTCGGTCAGTTTACCACCACTTCTATGGCAGACGAAAGCATTCTTGCTATGCGGCAGTTATGCCGTTACCGTGATTCTGTGATTTCTTCCAGAACCGAAATAAAACTCCGCATCAGCACGATTATGGAGCAGATCTTCCCAGAGTATGAAAAACAGTTTTCTTCTCTTTGGCTGAGCACATCCATGGGCATTCTTGAAAAATACCTCACCCCTGAGAACATTGAGAATGCACCAATAGATGAGCTCTTTGAAATCATAAAAGATAAGAGCCACAATAAGCTTACCATGAAAAAAGCGATTTCTATCCGAGAAGCTGCATCTGATACCTTTGGTATTAAGATAGCACAGGATGCTTTCTCTTTCCAGTTAAAACAGCTCATTGATCGGATGAATTTTCTTGATAAGCAGATTGAAGCTCTTGACTGCCAGATTCTTGAGTACTACGAGAAGTTTGATTGTTATCTTCATACCATTCCCGGGATAGGCATGATTGCTGCTGCAACCATTCTTGCTGAAATCGGTGATATAAACAGATTTAAGAGTTCATCTGCCTTAGTTGCCTTTGCAGGTATTGATCCAACTGTACGACAATCCGGTGAATTTAGCAGCACTCATAATCACATGTCCAAACGGGGGTCACCTTACCTGAGACATGCAATCTTCCTTGCTGCAACCACCTGTTCTTTTCACAACAGTCCTTTAAATGCCTATTACAAAAAGAAGCGTGAACAGGGCAAACACCATCTTACTGCCACCGGTGCAGTGGCAAGAAAGCTTACCACCATAATCTACGCCGTATTTCGGGATGGTAAGCCTTATGAACCTAAGAAATTCTGTTAATATATGGTAGTGAGACTACGAATTAAGCCTGCCGGTGGGTGGCTTAGTTGTGATGCTCATTTTAAATTTTTGAACTTTATCACACCACTCATCAATTAATTGACGAAGTTCTTTTGTATCAACTTCACACCAATTCCCCATAGCATCCTCTGCCAGATTATCATATACTTTAGTCGTTTTAGGACTTATTTCCGCACAACATACATTTCCATTTACTTCTTCATATTCACTTTTCCCTGACAGTACTCTATCAAAACCTGATTTAATCCATTTTTCAAAGGGCAATACATCGCATGACATAAAAGTTGTCAACAACTGATATTTCTCATCAAATATGATACTTATATCCTCAATACCATTTTTTAATTTATATTCTTCTATTCTGTATTTCATTTCTATTCCTCCGGAAATGCTGAAATAATTTTACCACTTTGATCCAAAAACATATCTATTTTCATACCATTATTAGCTACTCCCTGATATGTATTTCTTGTACCAAGCTTTAATTCACAATTACTATATGCCTCATTAATTGCATCAACCACTTGTTGTGGGCTCAGATTCTTTGAATAAAATGTCGAAAATCCTCCATTTGCAGTCTTCGGTATGCCATTCACTTCAACTTTTGCTTTATATATTCCAAAGTTATTAGTAGATGATTCCGTCCCTGGTATTACATTACCAGAGGTGCCTTCTATTCCTTCATAATGATATCCAACTGCTTTACCTCTTGCATTTACCTGCCCTTCAAATATATGTTCAATAGCTGAGTCTGTAAAATTTTCTGTATTTTTTAATGAATTAAGTGTTGACTTCCCATAGCTGGTCTCTCCAACATTCCCCAGCTGCTGTTTTCTAAGTTCCAACAGTTCCTCCGGGTTTACTTTCTTTAATGCAAGTGCTTCGTCTACCTTTCCGATTCCTCTTATTTCTGCCTCTGTGAGCCCTTCCTTGCTTCCATTCTCAAGAAAATCAAGATATTTCTGGGCATCTTCCTTTGACATTCCTTCTGCAAAAGAACTGTGTAATCCACTTACATTTGCCATGGAATCTAGCTCACTGAGCGTTCCATATGTTGCTATTCCGGTTAGTGAACCAACTACAAAGCCTGCCAGTGGACTGTTGGTTGCTTCTGTCATGCTCTTTTCCACATAGCTGCTGGCTGCCACCGTCAGTCCCTGCTTTGCATACTCTGTTACTACGGCCCTTCCTATGGATGTCCCTGCACTTACTGCTGCATTTGCTGCCATTCCTCCTGTCAGTATCAATGAAGCAGCAATTGTCAAAACATTTCCTATTAAATAATAGAGTTCCGGATTACTGGCAAATACTGTATCACGGATTGGATTAACCGATACCATTCTTGGGTCTCCTGTTACTCCTGCATAAACATCCTGACCACCTTCTACTGTATTTGAAAAGCCATATGCTGCTGTTCCTGCGCCAATTGCCATTACTCCTACTGTAGCCACTAAAGGAAGTGCCATACCACAGGTTGCTACGACAAGCATTCCTCCCAGAATCATGGTTCCGACAAACAGATTTTGAAAAGGCCTTATTTAATTTATTAATTTACACTGAAATTTTACTTTTTTATATAATTTCTCCAATGCCTCTTCCTCATTCTTAAACGTCCATTCTGCCCTCATTCCTCTTTCATTATTTTGATAAACCTTCCATAATTTTTCATTATTATCAAAACCATATCCTATAACAAAATCTGCCTCTGTAATTTGATTTAATACTATTTTCCACATGCCTATGCCATCTTTAAATGATAGTATACTAGAAATTAATTTGTTTTTATCCACACTTAATTCTCCTTTAATATTCCTATTTTTTCTAATACATCTCCACCAAAAGGGGTAACAATTTGTCCCGCTCCACCAGTCATATCTCCCCATTCTGCTGCTTGGCCTTTTATACCATAGGTTGCATCTACACTATCTCCCAATTCCTTATTGGCTTTTGATATAAACGAATCATAACTATCACATAGTTCTTCAAAATCATCCAAATCCCACCTAGATATCCCTTCATTATGAAGCAACGCATTAAATGTATCTATATCTCTATTTTTTATTGCATCAATTTTATCAAAATACGTTACATTATTAAAAGTTCCTGTATGATAAGCTGCTTCATTTTCTACATAAGGAATTGCTCTTTCACTATATGTGTATTTACCCGTTGATGGAACGTCTGCGAAATTAGAACCACCCATATATCCATATCTATCCCAAGAATCAGCCAAACCATCTGTTCTGGTAATAGGTTTGATTGTGCTTTCATCAAAGCCTAATTTAGGCGGCCAATCATATATTACATTTCCCTTCACATCAAAACCCTTTACATATTGAATATCACTTGGCACATTTATATCAGCTTTGTAATTTGAGTTTTTAAACAGTTTTTGTAATTCCTTTATCTTTTGTGCATCAGTCAAATCACTTCTCGTACCAATATCGCTTACTGCTTTACTAAAATCGGCATAAGAATTTATACTACTCTCTCCAACATTTCCCAACTGCTGCGGTCTTTTTACGTTATTTACTACTTCCAGCTCTGCCTCACTGAGCGTTCCATATGTTGCCATTCCGGTTAGTGAACCAACTACAAAACCTGCCAGTGGACTGTTGGTTGCTTCTGTCATTCTCTTGTCCACATAGCTGCTCGCTGCCATTGTCAGTCCCTGCTTTGCATACTCTGTTACTACTGCCCTTCCTATGGATGTTCCTGCACTTACTGCTGCATTTGCTGCCATTCCTCCGGTTAATAACAGGGATGCTGAGATTGTCAATGTATTTCCTATTAAGTAATAAAGGTCTGGGTTGCTGGCAAATAGTGTATCGCGGATTGGATTAACCGATACCATTCTTGGGTCTCCTGTTACTCCTGCATAAACATCCTGACTACCTTCTATAGCATTCGCACAACCATATGCAGTTGTGCCTAATCCAATTGCTACAACTCCAACGGTAGTCACCAGTGGAAGTGCCATACCACAGGTTGCTACGACAAGCATTCCTCCCAGAATCATGGTTCCGACTCCGGCAATCGTCTTCACAATGCCTTCTTCTGTTCTCAGCCGGATGGATTGCTGCCACTGCTGTTGCTGCAGTTCATAGAACTCCTCACAGGAGTTTACCCTGTCCTTCACCTGTTCGAGATATGTACTTAACATTCCATCCATCATCTGTGCCAGTTGGAAGGACTCTGTTGCATTCACAACCGATGCATCATATGCACTGATTGTAGCACTACTGCCACCTAACTGTCCACCAATAATACTGCGAAGATAGCCTGCCATCATATCGATGGGATACATATCTGCATGGCTGTGCGCCTCTTCATATTCCCCTATCTGTGTGCGGACATTCTGCACTCCGGCAAGTGCATTATCAAAGCAGTTTTCCATACAGGTTGTAGAAAATCTGCCCACATCAAGATAAGCAGACAGTTCCCTCTCAATATCCGCCACTTCCTCTGCTACCGCATCAAAGTCTGACCTGGCCCCCTGAATATTTTCCTCCAATCCCTCCATGGAATTCTGGGACATCTCTGCCATCTGGTCAGAATCAATGTTATAATACCAGTCTGTATAGAGTATAAAGCTGCTCCGGTAGGTTTCTATCGTATCTTTTATCATATTTGCAAGATTCATATGATAATCCCACATATAGCTTCTCACATGCTCTGCTGCCCCTCCGTGCATCTCCGGCATGGTAGCAATCTCTACAATACTGCTTCTTACCGCATCTATCTACTCTATCCACCGGTCAAGCTGTGCCTGGATTAATTCACGGATGCTGGTAATCTCCTCGTACTTTACCTGAAATCCCATAACTTTCTCCTCTCCCCCTATTTTGTCTTTATCATTTTCATCAAAGAAGCTTCTGCATCAACCAATTCATCACGCAGTGTGAGAAGCTTCCCGGCATCCTGCGTCAGAAGGCTCTGATAATAACTCATCAGACCAATTAACTGTGAAAAGTCCGCCCTGTACGCTGTCATGGCATCCATTGATACATTTAAATCCGGAACTGTAAGCTGCTTTCCTTCTACCTCACCGGATACCGTCGAAAAAGACTGTACCTTTGATGTATAAACATTGGTATCTAATTTTATCAGCATGATGACATTCGCTTCGTGAGCAGATAGGTGATACAGTTACTTTTTCGAACAAAGGATTTAAGGAATTGGAAGTCCTAAAGTATAACCCTAATAAATTATACCAGGGAAACTTTGACTCCTTCATCCTCTGATATTAATGATACTAATGATTGTCCAAATCTTTCAATCTGTCCCAACTCACAGCTAACATAAAAGCAACATCTATGGGCACGTCTGTCATTATCCGCAATTTCTATATCTACTTCAATTTTTACATGTCCATGATTATCACTGGGTAAAATATTTAATGAAAAAGCAGGTGTATAGTTTCCAATCTTATTTCCAAATTCCAAATAACATACCTCATTAGAATTTTTGATATAATTATTTATTTTATCTGCAGCATTTTCTAATAAAACATCCTCAACATAACAATTCTGAAATACATTAATGTATTCTGAGCTTGCCATCACTTTCAATTCTATAATATTAGAATCTTTCCATATTCTTTCAAAAATAATATTATCCATAAAATTCCTCTCTTTACTTAAATTTAAAATCATCGAATGTGCCTGTCACTTTATTATATACATAATGGATTGTAATTTTATTTCCATCAGCTGTCTTTACAACAGATTGCATTTTGACCCAACCATCTGATGATTTCCACCTCGTATCATTTAATTTAATCGGAAGTTCAGTAGCACCTTCCAAAGGATCAGACCGTACTTGATGCATAGCCATTTGTTCTTCTAAATTATTAGGAATTGTTCTTCCTGTACTACCTCTTCCTTCTACTTTCACAGGATTCCCAACTCCAGTATTAGAAGTACTACCACTCACTCCCACATTCCCCAGTTGCTGTTTTCTAAGTTCCAACAGCTCCTCCGGGTTTACTTTCTTTAATGCAAGTGCTTCGTCTACCTTTCCGATTCCTCTTATTTCTGCCTCTGTGAGCCCTTCCTTGCTTCCATTCTCAAGAAAATCAAGATATTTCTGGGCATCTTCCTTTGACATTCCTTCTGCAAAAGAACTGTGTAATCCACTTACATTTGCCATGGAATCTAGCTCACTGAGCGTTCCATATGTTGCTATTCCGGTTAGTGAACCAACTACAAAGCCTGCCAGTGGACTGTTGGTTGCTTCTGTCATGCTCTTTTCCACATAGCTGCTGGCTGCCATTGTCAGTCCCTGCTTGACATACTCTGTCACTACTGCCCTGCTTACGGATGTTCCTGTGCTTATCACTGCTTCTCCGATACTGCCATTCCTCCTGTCAGTATCAGAGAAGCAGCGATTGTCAATACATTTCCTATTAAATAATAGAGAGCCGGATTACTGGCAAATACTGTATCACGGATTGGATTAACCGATACCAGCCTT